>JBMHCD010000001.1:0-58535 GCA_049890095.1 Flavobacteriales bacterium
TTGCAGTCCCTTTTTAAGAGGGGCTGTTTTTTTATGTATTGAAATTGCCGCTATAGCTCAGCTGGCTAGAGCAGCTGATTTGTAATCAGCAGGTCGTGGGTTCGAGTCCCTCTAGCGGCTCAGTTCTTAGTTTAAGAGCTATATTGTTATGGGGGGATACTCAAGCGGTCAACGAGGGCAGACTGTAAATCTGTTGGCTTAGCCTTCGAAGGTTCGAATCCTTCTCCCCCCACTAAACAATTAAGCGGGAGTAGCTCAGCTGGCCAGAGCATCAGCCTTCCAAGCTGAGGGTCGCGGGTTCGAATCCCGTCTCCCGCTCTTACAACTAAGCCGATGTAGCTCAGAGGTAGAGCGTTTCCTTGGTAAGGAAGAGGTCACGGGTTCAATTCCCGTCATTGGCTCAATAAATAAAAAAACAGCCTTTTTAAAAAAAGGAACTAACAATTAATTAATTTATAAAAATAGCTAGCTATGGCAAAAGAGAATTTTAATCGTACCAAGCCTCACTTGAATATTGGTACAATTGGTCATGTTGACCACGGAAAAACTACCTTGACTGCCGCTATTACTAAGGTATTGGCGGACGCTGGATTGTGTGAAGCTCAAGCGTTTGACTCTATCGATAACGCTCCAGAAGAAAAAGAAAGAGGTATTACAATTAACACTGCTCACGTAGAGTATGAAACAGCTAATCGTCACTATGCACACGTTGACTGTCCAGGTCACGCCGACTATGTAAAAAACATGGTAACTGGTGCTGCCCAAATGGATGGTGCAATTTTGGTATGTGCTGCAACTGATGGACCAATGCCTCAAACAAGAGAGCATATCTTATTAGCAAGACAAGTTGGTGTTCCTGCTGTTGTTGTTTTCTTGAACAAAGTTGACATGGTTGATGATGAAGAACTTCTTGAATTAGTTGAAATGGAAGTAAGAGAATTACTTTCTTTCTATGATTATGATGGTGATAACGCTCCTGTTGTTTCTGGATCTGCACTAGGTGCTTTGAACGGAGAAGGTAAATGGGTTGATACTGTTATGAAATTAATGGAAGCTGTAGACTCTCACATTCCTGAGCCTGTTCGTGATAATGCGAAAGACTTCTTGATGCCGATTGAAGATGTATTTACTATCACAGGTCGTGGAACTGTAGCAACTGGTCGTATCGAGACTGGTGTTGCAAACACAGGTGATGCTGTAGATATCATTGGTATGGGTGCTGAAAAATTAGGTTCTACTGTTACTGGTGTTGAGATGTTCCGTAAAATCTTAGATAGAGGTGAAGCGGGAGACAATGTTGGTATCTTACTACGTGGTATTGAAAAATCAGATATTAAAAGAGGTATGGTTATTTGTAAGCCTGGTTCTGTTACTCCTCACACTAAATTTAAGGCTGAGGTTTATATCTTGAAAAAAGAAGAAGGTGGACGTCATACTCCATTCCATAACAAATATCGTCCACAGTTCTATTTAAGAACAACAGACGTTACTGGTGAAATTCACTTGCCTGATGGAACAGAGATGGTTATGCCAGGTGATAACTTAACTATAACTGTAGAATTGATCAACAAAGTAGCGATGAGCGTAGGTCTAAGATTTGCTATCCGTGAGGGTGGTAGAACTGTAGGTGCTGGTCAGATTACGGAGATCGTTTCGTAAGTTTAGTTTAATAATTTTATAGCTTTAAGGAGAGATCGTTTTCGATCTTTCCTATTGCTATTTTACGGGTGTAGCTCAATTGGTAGAGTAGTGGTCTCCAAAACCATTGGTTGGGAGTTCGAGTCTCTCCACCCGTGCATATAATTTAATATTTAAGATGGCAAAGTTTGTAGATTACATAAAAGAATCAAAAGATGATTTGTTGAATAAAGTATCTTGGCCTACTTGGAAAGAGTTGCAGAGTAGTTCTATTGTAGTGGCTGTTGCTTCTCTTATTATTGCACTAATTGTTTATATTATGGACTTAACATTCCGTAATGTAATGGAATTTTTCTACGGATTATTTTAATACATAAATAATAATGACTGAAAAGCACTGGTATGTAGTTCGAGCAATAGGTGGGCAAGAGAAAAAAGTCTGCTCTTACATTGAAAATGAAATATCTAGACTGAAATTAGATGATTTTATTTCTCAAATTCTTGTTCCTACTGAAAAAGTCTTTCAAATTAGAAATGGTAAAAAAATAAGTAAAGAACGTAATTTTTTTCCTGGTTATATAATGATTGAAGCTAATTTGGTAGGAGAAATTCCTCACATAATAAAGTCTGTTCCTGGAGTGATTGGGTTTTTAGGTGCAACTAAAGGTGGGGATCCTGTTCCAATGCGACAGTCTGAGGTTAATAGAATTTTAGGTAAAGTTGATGAATTAGCTCTCAATGATGAAGAAATGATTATTCCATATGTAGTGGGAGAATCTGTAAAAGTTATTGATGGTCCATTCAATTCGTTTAGTGGCTTTATTGAAGAAATTGATGAACAAAAGAAAAAGTTAAAAGTTACTGTCAAGATTTTTGGTCGTAAAACACCTGTGGAGTTAAGTTTTTTACAGGTTGAAAAAGAATAGTATTAATTGCAAACTAGTTTTAAAAGTGTTTATTGCTTCCACAAATCCTTTTAGAACTTTAAAACAAATTTAGAATGGCAAAAGAAATAAGTAAAGTTGTAAAATTACAAGTCAGAGGAGGCGCTGCGAATCCATCTCCTCCAGTTGGACCTGCTTTAGGTGCTGCGGGAGTGAATATTATGGATTTTTGCAAGCAATTTAATGCACGTACTCAGGATAAGCAGGGAAAAGTATTACCAGTTGTTATAACTGTATTTTCTGATAAATCATTTGAGTTTATTATTAAAACTGCTCCTGCTGCTGTTCAGTTGCTTGAAGCTGCAAAGAAAAAAAGTGGATCTGGAGAACCTAACAGAGTAAAAGTAGCATCTGTTTCTTGGGATCAAATAAAAGCAATTGCTGAAGATAAAATGGCTGATTTGAATGCATTCAGTATAGATTCAGCTATGTTAATGATTGCAGGAACTGCAAGAAGTATGGGAATTACTGTTAAAGGTGGAACTGCTCCACAGAAAAACTAAATTACTATGTCAAAATTAAGTAAAAAAACAAAGGAGGCAATTGCAAAAATTGATAAGAATAGTTTCTATTCAATTGACGATGCTGCAGGTTTAGTTAAAGAAGTGTCTAATACTAATTTTGATCCTTCTGTTGATTTAGCAATCAAGTTGGGTGTGGATCCTAGACAAGCTAATCAAATGGTTCGTGGTGTAGTTACATTACCTCACGGTACAGGAAAAGATGTAAAAGTTTTAGCATTAGTAACTGCAGATAAAGAAGCAGAAGCAAAAGATGCTGGAGCAGATTATGTTGGACTTGATGATTACATCACTAAAATCAAAGAAGGTTGGACAGATGTGGATGTTATTATTACTATGCCTTCTGTAATGGGTAAGCTAGGTGCATTAGGACGTGTATTAGGTCCAAGAGGATTAATGCCTAACCCAAAAACTGGAACTGTTACTATGGATATAGGAAAAGCAGTTTCTGATGTTAAGAAAGGAAAAATTGACTTCAAAGTAGATAAGTTTGGAATTATTCATTGTGCAGTTGGAAAAGCGTCTTTTGAAGCATCAAAGATTGCAGACAATGCTAAAGAATTACTTCAAACTATTGTTAAACTTAAACCATCGGCTGCTAAAGGTGTTTACATGCAAAGTGTTTATATGTCGAGCACAATGAGTCCAAGTATCCGAATTGATGAAAAATCAATCTAATCATACCAAATTATGACAAGAGAAGAAAAAAATGAAGCAATCGAGCAGTTAGGTGCTCAATTAGTTGAAAATAAGAATTTTTACCTTACAGATATTTCTGGTCTTACAGCAGCAAGTAATAGTGACTTAAGACGTCTTTGTTACAAGAGTGATGTGACTATTCAGGTGATTAAAAATACATTGCTAAGGAAAGCAATGGAGAAAAACGATATCGATTTTGCTGAAATGTACGATTCTTTGAAAGGCAATACTGCTATAATGTTTTCAGAGACTACGAATGCTCCAGCAAAAATTATTAAGGAATTTAGAAAAAAACAAGATAAACCAGTTTTAAAATCAGCATTTATTGAGGAAAGTTTTTACTTCGGTGATGATCAGGTTGAAGTTTTATGCTCACTTAAATCGAAAGAAGAATTGATTGGTGAAATAATAGGATTGCTTCAGTCACCACCAAAGAATGTTATTTCTTCGCTTCAATCGGCTGGTAGTACATTATCTGGTATAATTAAAACTTTATCTGAGCGATCAGAATAACAACTTTAGTGATTACGCACCACTAAAAATTTAATGCTTCCACATTAAACAAATTATAAACAATATTAAACTAAAATTAAAATGGCAGATTTAAAAGCTTTCGCAGAACAGTTAGTAAACTTAACTGTAAAAGAAGTAAGTGAATTAGCTGATATCTTAAAAGACGAGTACGGAATAGAACCTGCAGCAGCTGCTGTAGCTGTTGCTGGACCTGCTGCAGGAGGTGGCGGTGACGCTGCTGATGAGAAGTCAGAGTTCGATGTAATCCTTAAGGCAGCAGGTGGTTCTAAGCTTGCAGTAGTAAAACTTGTTAAAGAATTAACAGGTCTTGGTCTTAAAGAAGCAAAAGAAATTGTTGATAGTGCACCAAAAGCAGTAAAAGAAGGTGTTGCTAAAGACGAAGCTGAAGCGCTTAAAGCTCAATTAGAAGAAGCTGGTGCTGAAGTAGAGCTTAAGTAAGCTTATAAAAATTTCACATAGGTTTAAGCGTAATTCTATAGAATTATGCTTAAACCATTTTGTGTTTAAAAATTAATGTAGTTGTATCTACTCACAATTAAAGTAAACTGAATCAAAAAAGTATGTCTAATAGAATAAATTTTGCGTCAATTAAAAATCAGATGAGTTATCCTGATTTTTTGGATATTCAAATAGGTGCATTTAGAGACTTCTTCCAAATTGGAGTTTCGTCTGAAAGAAGAAAAGAAGAAGGTTTATGGCAAGTATTCAATGATCACTTCCCAATTTCTGATTCCCGAAATAATTTTGTTTTAGAATTTATAGATTATAACATTGACCCTCCTAGATATACTATTGATGAGTGTATAGAAAGAGGGTTAACTTATAAAGTACCTTTAAAGGCAAAGTTAAAATTGTATTGTACAGATCCTGATCATGAGGATTTTGAAACAATAGAACAAGAGGTCTTCTTAGGTTCAGTTCCTTATGTTACTCCAAAAGGTTCGTTTGTTGTAAATGGTGCTGAGCGTGTTGTAGTATCGCAATTGCATCGTTCTCCTGGTGTATTTTTTGGGCATAGTTTTCATGCAAATGGTGCTAAGTTATATTCTGCTCGTGTTATTCCTTTTAAAGGTTCTTGGATTGAATTTGCAACAGACATACACAATGTAATGTATGCCTATATTGATCGAAAGAAGAAGTTACCAGTAACAACTCTTTTAAGGTCTATTGGTTTTGAGAACGATAAAGATATTCTTGAAATTTTTAATCTTGCTGATGAAGTAAGAGTTAGTAAAGCTGCTTTAAAAAGAGTTGTTGGTAGAAAACTTGCTGCTCGTATCCTAAAAACATGGATAGAAGATTTTGTTGATGAAGATACTGGTGAGGTTGTTTCTATTGAAAGAAATGAAGTGATTATTGATCGTGAAACTGTTATTGAAAAGGAGCATATTGAGGATATCATTGAGTCAGGCTCTAAAACTGTTTTATTGCATAAAGAAGATGTAAGTACTTCTGAGTATGCAATTATTTATAATACCCTTCAAAAAGACCCAACTAACTCGGAAAAAGAAGCGGTAATATATATATACAGACAATTAAGAAATGCTGAGCCACCAGACGAAGAAACAGCTAGAGGAATAATTGATAAACTTTTCTTCTCAGACCAAAGGTATAGTTTAGGAGAAGTTGGTAGATTTAGAATAAATAAGAAGTTAGGTTTGGATGTAGATTCAGATATTCAAATCTTAACTAAAGAAGATATTATCTCAATTATCAAGAATCTAATAGAGCTGGCTAACTCTAAGACTAACGTTGATGATATTGATCACTTAAGTAACCGAAGAGTTAGAACAGTGGGAGAACAATTATCCAATCAATTTAGTTTAGGTCTTTCTAGAATGGCCAGAACAATTCGTGAGCGAATGAATGTTCGAGATAATGAGGTGTTTACACCAGTCGATTTAATTAATGCCAAGACTTTATCTTCAGTCATTAATTCATTTTTTGGAACAAATCAGCTTTCTCAGTTTATGGATCAAACAAATCCATTAGCAGAGGTTACTCACAAAAGAAGAATGTCAGCTCTAGGACCTGGTGGATTATCAAGAGAACGTGCAGGTTTTGAGGTGAGAGATGTTCATTACACACACTATGGTCGTTTATGTCCAATAGAAACTCCTGAAGGACCTAATATTGGATTAATTTCTTCATTATGTGTGTTTGCAAAAGTTAATAATTTAGGTTTTATCGAAACTCCATATCGTCCTGTAAAAGATGGAGTAGTTGACTTAGAGGCAAATCCGGTTTATTTAAGTGCAGAAGAAGAAGACAATATGACTATTGCTCAAGCTAATGCAACAATCAATCCTAAAGGTGAGTTTGAAGATGATAGAATCAAATCAAGATTTGAAGGAGATTACCCTCTTACAGAGCCAACCAATATTAATTTAATGGATGTTGCTCCAAATCAAATTGCCTCAATAGCAGCGTCTTTAATTCCGTTTTTGGAGCATGATGATGCAAACAGAGCTTTGATGGGTTCAAACATGATGCGTCAAGCAGTTCCATTATTGCAATCTGATGCACCTATTGTAGGTACAGGTTTAGAACCTCATGTCGCAAAGGATTCTCGTGTATTGGTAAATGCAGAAGGTAATGGTACTGTAGAATATGTTGATGCTAATGAAATTCATATTCGTTATGATATTCCTGAAGAAGAAAAGGTATTAACTTTTGATGAGGATGTTAAGATTTATTCACTAACGAAATTTAAAAAAACCAATCAAAATACTTGTATAAACTTAAAGCCGATTGTTAAAATTGGAGATAAAGTTACCAAAGGACAAGTTTTATGTGAGGGTTATGCAACTCAAAATGGCGAACTAGCAATAGGTAGAAACCTTAAAGTAGCATTTATGCCTTGGAAGGGATATAATTTTGAGGATGCAATTGTATTAAGTGAGCGTGTAGTTCGTGAAGACTTGTTTACCTCTATACACATTGAAGAAATGGTTGTCAATGTTAGAGATACTAAAAGAGGTGCTGAAGAATTAACCGCAGACATTCCAAATGTAAGCGAAGAAGCAACTAAAGATCTCGATGAAAATGGAATGATTCGTGTTGGAGCGGAAGTTAAAGCTGGTGACATAATCATTGGTAAAATCACTCCAAAAGGTGAATCTGATCCAACACCTGAAGAAAAATTATTGAAAGCAATTTTCGGTGATAAAGCAGGAGATGTAAAAGATGCTTCTTTAAAAGCAAGACCATCTTTTAAAGGTGTTGTAATTGATAAAAAATTATTTTCAAAATCTGTTAAAGATAAGAGGGCAAGAGTAATGGATAAAGAATCTGTTGAATTGCTGCAAAAAGAATACGATAAGTTAGGTGCTGAATTAAAATCAAAACTTGTTTCAAAATTATTCTCCTTGCTTTCCGGTAAAACATCCCAAGGGATTTTTAATAATTTGGGAGAAGAGGCTATTTCTAAAGGGGTAAAATATACTCTAAAGTCGTTACAAGCACTTGATTTTCAGAGTATCAATTACAATGGGTCTAAATGGGTTGTTGATAAGAATTTAAATGTTGATGTTCAGACACTTTTAAATAACTACCTTACTAAAAATAGTGAGTTAGATGGTGAATTTAGACGTGAAAAGTTTGCAATTACTGTTGGTGATGAACTTCCTGCTGGGGTTCTTAAACTTGCAAAAGTTTATGTTGCTAAAAAACGTAAAGTTCAAGTAGGAGATAAGCTTGCTGGTCGTCATGGTAATAAAGGGATTGTTGCTAAAATCGTTAGAGATGAAGATATGCCTTTCCTTGAAGATGGTTCAACAGTTGATATTGTTCTAAATCCACTTGGTGTACCATCAAGAATGAACTTAGGTCAAATTTATGAAACTGTACTTGCATGGGCTGGGCAAAAACTCGATAAAAAATACTTTACTCCAGTATTTGATGGCGCATCTATAAATGACATAAATGCCGAGACAGATGCAGCAGGATTACCAAGGTACGGACAAACATATTTATATGATGGAGGTACAGGAGAGCGATTTGACCAACCTGCAACTGTAGGAATTATTTACATGCTTAAATTAGGTCATATGGTTGATGATAAAATGCATGCTAGATCCATCGGACCTTACTCTCTAATAACTCAACAACCTCTTGGTGGTAAAGCTCAATTTGGTGGTCAGAGACTTGGAGAAATGGAAGTTTGGGCTCTGGAAGGCTATGGTGCAGCAAATATTCTTCAAGAAATGTTAACAGTAAAATCTGATGATGTTATCGGAAGAGCAAAAGCTTATGAATCTATTGTTAAAGGTAATCCTATGCCAAATCCAGGCATCCCAGAATCATTCAATGTACTAATGCATGAGTTAATGGGTCTCGGATTAAAAGTAACTTTAGACTAACAATAAAATCTTAATATTCTATAATAAATAGACATGGCAATAAGAAAAGGTAAAAAAGAAGTTAACAATAGTTTTTCTAACATTACAATTAGTCTTGCTTCTCCGGAAGACATTTTGGCTAAATCTAGTGGAGAGGTAACTAAACCAGAAACGATAAACTACAGAACTTACAAACCAGAAAGAGATGGTCTTTTTTGTGAACGTATTTTCGGACCAACAAAAGACTATGAATGTCATTGTGGTAAGTATAAGAGAATCAGATACAAAGGAATTGTATGTGATAGATGTGGTGTAGAAGTTACTGAAAAGAAAGTTCGTAGAGAACGTACTGGTCATATTCAGCTTGTTGTTCCTGTCGCTCATATTTGGTATTCAAAATCAAATCCAAATAAAATTGGATATTTATTAGGGTTACCTGGTAAGAAATTGGATATGATTATTTATTATGAGCGTTATGTAGTTATTCAAGAAGGAAATGCAGTAGATGATGAAGGTAATCCTTTGAAGTTTATGGATTTCTTGACAGAAGACGAGTATCTTAATGCTTTGGAAAGAATACCTGCTGAAAATAGATATTTGGATGAAGAAGACCCAAATAAATTTATTGCAAAAATGGGAGCTGAAGCTCTAATTGAGTTATTAAATCGTTTAGATTTAGATCAACTTTCTTATGATTTGCGTCATAAAGCAAATACAGAAACTTCTCAACAAAGAAAAGCTGAAGCTTTAAAACGCTTACAAGTTATAGAAGCATTTAGAGATGCAAACTCTAGAGTAGAAAATAAGCCTGAGTGGATGATTGTTAAAGTTATACCAGTTATTCCGCCAGAATTAAGACCTTTAGTTCCATTAGATGGAGGAAGATTTGCTACTTCTGATTTAAATGATTTGTACAGAAGAGTAATAATTAGAAATAATCGTTTAAAACGATTGATTGAAATTAAGGCTCCAGAAGTAATACTTAGAAATGAAAAGAGAATGCTTCAGGAATCTGTTGATTCATTATTTGATAACTCAAGAAAGTCTAGTGCTGTAAAAACAGAGTCAAACAGAGCATTAAAATCATTATCCGATAGTCTTAAAGGAAAGCAAGGTCGTTTTCGTCAAAATTTATTAGGTAAGCGTGTAGATTATTCAGCTCGTTCTGTAATTGTTGTTGGACCTGAGCTAAAAATGCATGAATGTGGTCTTCCTAAGAATATGGCAGCCGAACTTTACAAACCATTCATCATTAGAAAAATGATTGATAGAGGTATTGTAAAAACTGTAAAATCTGCTAAAAAAATCATAGACAAGAGAGAGCCTGTTGTTTGGGATATTCTTGAAAATGTGATGAAAGGTCATCCTGTTCTTTTGAACAGAGCTCCTACTCTTCACCGTTTAGGTATTCAGGCATTTCAACCTGTAATGATTGAAGGTAAAGCAATTCGTCTACATCCTTTAGTTTGTACAGCATTTAATGCCGATTTTGATGGTGATCAAATGGCAGTTCATTTACCACTTGGTGAAGCAGCTGTTCTTGAAGCTCAGTTGTTAATGTTGGCGTCGCATAATATACTTAATCCAGCAAATGGTGCTCCGATAACAGTACCTTCTCAAGATATGGTACTAGGATTGTATTATATGACTAAACCTTTAAAAAATGCTAAAGGTGAAGGCCTGACTTTCTATTCGTCTGAAGAAGTTAAAATAGCTTATAATGAAAAAAGAGTTGATCTTCATGCTGTAATTAAAGTTAAGGCAAATGTTTTAGAAAATAATAAGCTGGTATCAAAATTAATTGAAACAACTACTGGAAGAGTTTTATTTAATGAATTTGTTCCAACAGAAGTAGGATATTTAGATCATTTATTGACTAAGAAAGCATTAAGAGATATTATTGGCGAAATTTTAAAAGTTTCTGGTATAGCAAAAACAGCAGAATTTTTAGATAATATTAAAGGTATTGGTTATTCAATGGCATTTAAAGGTGGATTATCGTTTAATCTTGGAGATGTTATTATTCCTGATGAAAAAGATAGTATGGTTAGTGATGCTTATAATCAAGTTGATGAGGTTTCAGCTAACTATAACATGGGATTCATAACTAATAATGAACGTTATAATCAAGTTATTGATATTTGGTCAAATACTAATGCTCATCTTACTGAGAAAGTAATGAGACAATTAAGTTCTGATAAAGAAGGGTTTAACTCTGTATACATGATGTTAGACTCTGGTGCTAGGGGTTCTAAAGAACAAATTAAGCAACTTGGAGGAATGAGAGGTCTAATGGCAAAACCACAAAAATCGGGAGATAAAAGTGGTGCTGCGATTATTGAAAACCCAATTATTGCCAATTTTAAAGAAGGCTTATCCATACTTGAGTATTTTATTTCTACTCACGGTGCAAGAAAAGGTCTTGCTGATACGGCATTAAAAACAGCAGATGCTGGCTATTTGACAAGAAGACTAGTAGATTCTTCTCAGGATGTTGTTGTTACTATTGATGACTGTGGAACCTTAAGAGGTCTTGAGATTTCTGCCTTAAAGAAAAATGATGAAATTATCGAGCCTTTATCTGACCGTATTGTTGGTAGGGTTTCGTTACATGATGTGGTAGATCAAGACAATAATATCATTGTTTCTTCTTCTGAGCTAATTACAGAAGATATTGCCGCTCAAATTGAAGCTGCTCAAATTGAATCTGTTGAGATCAGGTCTGCATTGACATGCGAATCTAAAAAAGGAATTTGTGCAAAGTGTTATGGTAGAAATCTATCTACTGCAAACATGGCAGTTCCTGGAGATACTGTTGGTGTTGTTGCAGCACAATCTATTGGAGAGCCAGGAACACAACTTACACTAAGAACATTCCACTTTGGTGGAACCGCATCAAAAATTGCCTCTGAATCAAGTGTAGTTTCAAAATTTGATGGTAAATTAGAAATTGATGATTTGAAAACTATTTCTAGCGTAGATGATGAAGGTAAAGAGATAGAATTAGTGATAAGTAGAACTTCTGAGGCTAGGGTAATTGATGAAAAGCAAGGAGTGGTTTTAACTACAACTAATATTCCTTATGGTTCAGTTTTATATGTGAAATCTGGAAAGAAAGTTAAAAAAGGAACTTTAATTTGTAATTGGGATCCTTATAACGCAGTAATTATTTCTGAACTTGGAGGAAAAATTTCATTTAGTGATATTAAGGAAGGACTTTCTTATAGAGTAGAATCTGATGAACAAACAGGTTTTGAGGAGAAAGTAATGATTGAGCGTAAGGACAAAACTTTGAATCCAACTATAAAAGTTGTTGATAAAAAAGGTGTTGTACTTCGAAATTATAGCGTTCCTGTTAAAGCACATTTAACTGTAAATGACGGAGATGAAATTAACCCAGGTAAGATTATTGCAAAAATTCCTCGACTTGCAAGTTCGTTAGGTGATATTACTGGTGGTCTTCCAAGAGTTACAGAGTTGTTTGAAGCTCGTAATCCATCGAATCCAGCGGTAGTAACAGAAATTGATGGAATTATAACTTTCGGACCTAAGATTAAGAGAGGTAATAAAGAGATTATTGTTACTTCTAAGTCTGGAGAGATTAAAAAGTATTTGATTCCTCTATCAAAACATATTTTAGTTCAAGAAAATGATTTTGTTAAATCAGGAATGCCATTATGTGATGGAGCTATTACTCCTTCTGATATACTTAGAATTAAAGGGCCTACTGCTGTTCAAGAATATATTGTAAACGAAATACAAGAGGTTTATCGTTTACAAGGAATGAAAATTAATGATAAACACTTTGAAGTTATTGTAAGACAAATGATGAGAAAGATGAATATCATTGATGCAGGAGATACTGTTTTCTTGGATGGTCAGACTGTAACTAAGTTAGAATTTATGGAAGAGAACGATCGAATTTACGGAACTAAGGTAGTTGAAGATACAGGAGACTCTGATGTTCTTAAATTAGGTCAAATTGTATCTGCTCGTAAGCTAAGAGAAGAAAATTCAAGATTGAAGCGTAAGGATTTAAAACCGGTCACAGCACGTGATACTGTTCCTGCAACTAGTGAGCAAATTATTCAGGGTATTACTCGTGCAGCTCTTCAAACTAATAGTTGGGTGTCGGCTGCATCGTTCCAAGAAACTACCAAAGTATTGAATGCTGCTGCGATTAATGGTAAGCGTGATTCTCTTGATGGGTTAAAAGAAAATGTAATTGTTGGACATAAGATTCCAGCAGGAACAGGTCTGAAGTTATATGACAATCTTGTTGTAGGCTCTCAAGAAGAGTATGATAGACTTTCAGTAGATTCGAATTCACTAGAAGATGAAACCGAAATAATAACTGAAGTTTAATGGCTGAAGAAAATAAGAAAAAAGGGCTTAATATTGAGCTGACTGAAGAAATTGCTGAAGGTATTTACAGTAATTTAGCTATAATCAATCATTCGCCTAGCGAGTTTGTAGTTGACTTTATAAAAGTTATGCCTGGTGTTCCTAAAGCTAAAGTTAAATCGAGAGTTGTTTTGACGCCTCAACATGCTAAAAGATTCATGAAAGCGTTAGTAGAAAATGTAAATAAATTCGAACAGCAACATGGAGAAATTAAAAATGTTGAACAAGCATCAATCCCGCTTAATTTTGGAGGGCCTACAGCCGAAGCATAAAAAAAAGCCACTCATTTGAGTGGCTTTTTTTGTTTTACTACTTTTCTCCTAGCTTTTTTAACATCTTAAAATGTTCACCTAATGCTGTCGCATAGTTTTTTTGAGTGTAATAAGGAAGATTATATTTTTTTGCTTTCGCTTTGACAATTTTTGAAATATCTTGATAATGTACATGACAAATATTTGGAAATAGGTGATGTTCAACTTGAAAGTTAAGACCTCCAATAAACCAGGAAAAGAACTTGCTTTGTGGAGCATAGTTGGATGTAGTTTGTAATTGGTGAATAGCCCAGTTATTTTCAATTGTTCCTTCATTGTTAACTGTTGGATATTCGCAATCCGGCATAATATGAGCAGTTTGAAAAATAGTTGCTAGTATAAAACCAGCTACAAAGTGTAAAGAAACAAAACAAACTAACCAAAAACCAAACGTTAATGAATCAATTAACATCATTGGAATAACTAACATATACAAGTAATAAACGATTTTCCATGCGATCATTTCTAACATAAGTGGAAGGTATTCTTTTTTTGTAATTACATTATCTCTTCTGAAATCATTTAATTGCTTAAACTCTTTATTTGTTGCCCATGAAATGGTCATAAGACAATAAAAAAACCAAGCATAAATATGTTGAAATTTGTGAATTTTTTTGATTGGTGCAGTTGGAGAAAATCTTAAAAGAGGAACTGGTGTAACATCAGGATCAAGGCCATCAATATTTGTAAAAGTATGATGTAGTCTATTGTGTTGTATTTTCCAATTTTTGGCAGAACCACCTAAAAAATTTAAACTAAGACCAAATAAAGTGTTTAAAAATTTATGTTTTGAAAAAGCTCCGTGATTAGCATCATGCATCACTGATAAGCCAATGCCTGCCATACCAACCCCCATTAATAACCAAAGCATCCAAAATAACCATGAGTTTGTGACCACACCAGAAATCATGATAATGTAAGGAATTGCATATAATGATATCATAAAAATACTTTTTAATATCATATTTGTATTTCCAAACCTTGTAATTTTATTAGATTTAAAATATTCGTCAACTGATTGTCTTAAATCTGTTATAAATTCTTTTGAATGATTTTTATCAAATTTTGCTTTTTTCATTTAATTTTTTTTTGCAGGTATAAAGATACGGAATTTAATCCTCAATTATGTGTTTTGTAAAGTAATCAACGCTTTTTAAAATTCTGCTTCCATACCAACTAAACATTTCTCCATCAACGATATATATATTTGTATTTGGAAATATATTTTTTAGTTCTTTTTGGTGTTTTTCTTTAAAGGGAAAAGGTTCTGAAGAAAGAAAAATGAGTTCGGGATTGAGCTCTTTGATTTTTTCAATACTAATTATCGGATATCGATCAGACAAATGAGAACACAAATTTTTATACCCACATTTTTCAATCATATCATTTATGAATGTATCTTTATTAATTGACATATATGGGTTATTCCATATTAGGTAAATAACGGCTTTTGTGTTTTTCGATAAAGAAGTTAAGGAATTAAATTTTTCATTTATTTTTTTGACAATATTATTTGACTCACTAGTCTTAAGTGTAATAGCACCTAATTGTTTAATCATTTCTGTACAGTCATTAAGATTTTTAACGTCGCTAATCCAAACAGGATATTCTTTTGAAAGTTTCGTTAAATTTACTTCATCATTTTCTTCTTTATTAGCAATGATTAAGTCTGGCTGTAACATTTTTATACGTTCTAAACTAAAATTTTTAGTGCCGCCAACTTTTGTTATTTTGTCTGTGATATTTTTAGGATGAATACAAAACTTAGTAATTCCAACAATATTATTGGTTAAGCCAAGATCAATAAGTAGTTCAGTTTGAGATGGTACGAGAGATATAATACGTTTTGGAGGTTGATCCAAAAAAATGGATCGATTCATTTGATCTATAAAAATCATTATTAAATAAACCCTTGCTCCTTCATCCAATCATCATTAAAAATTTTACCAACATATCTGGATCCATGATCGTGTAAGAGAACTACAACAACGTCATCTTTTCCTAATTGATCTTTTAATTGATCAATAGCTGCAATTGCACTACCACAAGAATATCCTGCAAAAATTCCTTCCTTTTGGGCAAGTTTCCTAGCAAAAATGGCACCGTCTTTGTCGGTAACTTTTTCAAAGTGATCAATTATATCAAAGTCGACATTTTTTGGTAAGATATCTTCTCCTATTCCTTCGGTGATATAAGAATAAATTTCTTTTTCATCAAAGATTCCTGTTTCATGATATTTTTTATAGACTGAACCATAAGAGTCTACACCCCATATTTTGATATTAGGATTTTTTTCTTTTAAAAATTTTCCAATACCAGAAATTGTTCCACCAGTACCTACACCAACAACAAAATGTGTTATTTTTCCGTCTGTTTGCCTCCAAATTTCTGGTCCAGTAGTTTCGTAGTGAGCTTGCCTGTTGGATAAATTGTCGTATTGATTGGGGTAAAAAGAATTAGGAATTTCTTTATTTAATCGTTTAGCAACGGAATAATATGATCGAGGATCATCAGGAGTAACATTTGTAGGGCAAACATAAATTTCAGCTCCCATTGCTTTTAGTATATCAATTTTTTCTTTTGACTGTTTGTCTGAAATTGTACAAATTAGTTTATAGCCCTTTTTAATACATCCAAGAGCTAAGCCCATTCCTGTATTACCTGAAGTCCCTTCAATAATAGTACCGCCTTTTTTTAAAATACCAGCTTTTTCAGCGTCTTCTATCATTTTAATTGCCATTCTATCTTTGGTTGAATGACCAGGATTAAAACTTTCAACTTTTGCTAAAATTAACGCATCAGTTTCTACGGTGTTTTTTACTTTTACAAGAGGAGTGTTTCCAATAGTATCTACAATATGATCAAAATATTCCATGTCACAAATTTATCAATAATTGATGAGGATTATTCAAAACGAATCGTTTTTATTGGATTAATTTTGCTAATTAAATAGGTAGGCAGTATAAGTACAACAATAGAGATAATTATTGTTCCTATATTAAGTAAAAAAATGTTCTCTAGATCTAAGAAAATAGGTAATTCACTCATGTAATATGTTTCTTTATCTAGTTTTATGATTTTAAAAACTTTTTGTGTTAGAAGTAAACCTAAACCTAATAAATTTCCAAATACCATTCCTCTAGAAAGTATGTAGAACGAATAATAGAGAAATATTTTTCTAATACCCCAATTTGAAAATCCTAAAGCTTTTAATGTTCCTATAAATTGTACTTTTTCTAATATTATTATAAATAGTAATGTGCCAACATTTATCAATGCAACCATTATCATTAGTACAATAATAATTATAACATTAATATCTTGTAGTCTAAGCCAGTCAAATAATTGTGAATTAAGTTCTACAATATTTTTAGTTTCAAGATCGTATCCTATTTCATTATTAATATGGTTAGTTAACTGATTGATTATATCAAATGAATTTATTTTAATTTGGAGTCCTCCACATTCATCTTTATTCCACTTGTTAAGTCTTTGAATATGTTTTATGTCGCCTATTATATAAAGGTCGTCAAATTCTGAAAGTCCAGTATCGTAAATACCACTTATGTAAAACTTTCGGACTCTTGTTGGTTTTTGAATAAAATAGGTTGTAATAGTATCATTAACATTTAAGCTTAACTTATTTGCAATAGATTTCGATATTATTACTTCGTTACAAAGGTTACTAGATTTTATATTTGGAGCGTTTCCATCTTTTAAATGCTTATTGAAAAAAGAATTGAAAGAATAATTTTCATCTACTCCTTTTAAAACAATTCCTAAAAATTCTTGTTCAGTTTTTATTAGTCCAGCTTTTGTTGCAAATTTTTGGACGGATGTAACTCCATTTATTTTAGATATTTTATTTTTGAGCTGGTTTTGATTTGGTAAAATATTTTGCTCGAACGATTTATCATCAGAAATATGAGTAACTTGAATATGTGAGTCGAAACCAATTATTTTGTCACGTATTTCTTTTTGGAAACCGTTAATGATACCTAAAGAAATAATCATAACCGACAAGCTAAGGCAAACTGCAAATATTGCAATGTTTATCACAGGTCGTGAATACCTATGGTTTGACTTGCCAATTAATCGTTTTGCTAAAAAAAAGGATAAATTCATATTATGAAATATAAAGTTACACATTTATTTATTTTATTCATCTTAACTTTCCAGCTATCTTGTTCATCTACCGAATTAAAATTAGGCATTGAAAAAACAGAATTTTATTTTCCATTATTAATAGATAAAAATATAGCAGTTGTTTCTAACCAAACGTCTGTTTTTAATCAAACACATTTAGTTGACAGTTTGGTTTCTAGTCGTTTTAATATAAAAAAAGTATTTAGCCCAGAACATGGTTTCAGAGGTAAGGCTGATGCAGGAGCATATATAGAGAATGGTCTTGATTCGAAAACAGCATTACCTATTGTTTCGTTGTATGGTAAAAACAAAAAACCGACCACTAAACAGATGGAGAGTTTAGATGTAATTATTTTTGATATTCAGGATGTAGGGGCTCGTTTTTATACTTATATATCTACTTTACATTATGTAATGGAAGCTAGTGCTGAAAATAATGTTAGATTAATTGTTTTGGATAGACCAAACCCTAATGGACATTATATTGATGGACCAGTATTAGATACGGTATTTCGTTCATTTGTAGGTATGCATCCTATTCCTATAGTGCATGGCATGACTATAGGGGAATATGCCAAAATGATTAATGGTGAAAAGTGGTTAAAGGACGAGTTAACTTGTGACTTAATTGTTATTGAAATGGATAATTATAACCGCAAGCAGCCTTATGATTTACCAATTAAGCCATCTCCTAATTTGCCTAATGCTAAATCTATAGCTTTATACCCATCACTTTGTTTGTTTGAAGGTACGAATGTAAGCGTAGGGCGTGGAACCGAGATTCCATTTCAGCATTATGGAGCTCCATATTTAAAAAGTAACTATTCGTTTACACCCAAAAGTAAAGAGGGAGCCACAAATCCAAAACATCAAAATGTAGAGTGTTTTGGAGAGAATTTAACAAGCGAAATAGTTAGTAGTCTAGAATTAAAGTGGTTAATTTCTGCGTATTCAAATTGCAATAATAAAGAGCAGTTTTTTAACACTTTTTTTGATAAACTAGCTGGAAGTTCTAAATTAAGAGAGCAGATTGAAGCAAATTATACTTCTGAAGAAATTAAGATGACTTGGAAAAATGAATTAAGCCATTTTAGAAAAATCAGAAAAAAATACTTGTTGTATGATTAATATTAAAAAGAAGAATTTAATTTTTCTACTATATTAAAAACTGCAGGACAAACTTCTACGTTCTTTTTTGTCAGATTTAAAATAGAAGATTGTTTTACTCTGTCTGTATGAGGATATCCTTTACAAGCTTTTGGTCTAACCTCATAAATGCTACACTTGTTGTCGTCTTGTAAAAACAAGCAAGGAGATGACTTTAAAACAAAGTCATTGTCCTTGTCTATTTTTAGATATTTATGAGTTAGTTCAGAAGGTTTTATTCTTAAAAATTTGGATATTCTTTGGATGTCTTTGTCAGAAAAAATTGGGCTAGTTGTTTTGCAACAATTAGCACAATTTAAACAATTCATATTTTCAAAAACTTTATCGTGTGCTTGATTAATTTTTTGATCTAATTCTTTGGACTTGATTTTTTTGAGCCTTTTGAAAAGATTATTGTGTTCTTTCGATTTTTTTTGAACTTTTTGTTTGTGTAGTTCTAAATCTATCATAATGTAGAACCTGGGTAAATTTTAAGAGCGTGTTTCAAACACTCTACCGCTTTTAAAAGTGATTCTTTATTTAGTACATAGGCAATTCTTACCTGATTAATTCCTGTGTTTGGAGTTGAATAGAATCCGGCTGCAGGAGCAACCATTAGTGTTGAGCCTTGAAAATCAAATTCTTCTAATAGCCATTGAGCAAATTTATCTGCATTATCAATAGGTAGTTGAGCAATACAATAAAAAGCACCTTTTGGTTTTGGGCATACTACTCCTTCGATTTTATTTAATCCATCAATTAATAAATCTCTACGTTCGACATATTCTGCACTAACTTTAGTAAAGTATGATTTGGGAGTATCTAAAGCTCCTTCTCCTGCTATTTGTCCAAATGTAGGAGGAGAGAGTCTTGCCTGTGCAAATTTTAAAGAGGTGTTCATTAGTTCTTTATTCCTCGAAATAATACACCCAATTCTAATACCGCACATGCTATATCTTTTAGAAGTAGAGTCAATTACAACAGCGTTCTGTTCTAGTCCTTCAAGGTTTAGAATTGAGTAGTGATCATGGCTATCATAGCAAAACTCTCTATACACTTCATCAGCAAATAAAAATAAATCATGTTTTAAAACAATATCTTTTAATACTTCAAGCTCTTGCTTTGAATACAAATAGCCTGTAGGATTTCCGGGATTGCAGATTAAAATTGCTTTAGTTTTTTCTGAAATTAAAGCTTCAAATTCTTCAATTTTTGGGAGAGCAAAACCATTTTCAATGCTAGTCGCAATTGGTTTTACTGTTATTCCTGTAGATGTTGAGAATCCGTTATAGTTAGCATAAAAAGGTTCTGGTATAATTATTTCATCACCTTGATCTAGACAACTATTAAGCCCAAATAATAATGCTTCAGAACCACCTGTAGTTATCATTAACTCATCATAATTTATATCTATACCTAAACTTTGATAGTAGCTAGCTAATTTTTTTCTATAGTTTTCATTTCCTGCAGAATGACTATACTCAATTACATTTTTGTCAAAAGATTTAACTGCTTGAAGAGCACTTTCAGGAGATTCAATATCGGGTTGTCCAATATTTAAATGGAAAACTTGTTTCCCATTTTTTTTTGCTTGTTCTGCATATGGCACCAATTTCCTAATTGGTGATTCAGGCATTTTCTGTCCTTTTATAGAAATTTTCGGCATAATCCAAAAAAATACCCCCACATTATGGAGGTAAATTTATTATTTATTTATAGTTTTTAACGTACTTCCATAGGAGACGCAACTGGTTTTGATGGAGCAGAAGATTTTTCTGCTGGTTTTTTAACCTCTCCTTTAATTGTTAAAATTTTAGTTTTTTCAGAACTGTTAGTGGTTAACGTAATTGTTTTGGTAAACTTACCAATTCTATTTGTTGCATACTTAACGCCAATTTTAGTTGTCTCACCTGGAGCCAGAGGATCTCTAGACCAGGAAGGAACAGTACATCCACAACTTCCTTTTGCATTTGAAATGATCAATGGAGCATTTCCAGTATTTGTTAAAACAAATTCTCTATTTCCGTCTGAGTTATGTTCAATTAGACCATAATCTAAAACTGTAGTCTCAAAATTCATAACCGGACCATTTGCCACTTTAGTTTCAGGAACATTAACTTTATCTTGTGCATGACTATAAATTATGCTAAAGCTTAAACTTAGAAATAAAAATATTTTTTTCATTTTTAATTTGTTTTGATTATCAATTTAATAACAACAAATGTAATAAATTATTATGTTGTTGTCATCTAAAAAATCTTATCTTTTTTGCTGTTTTATTTATTAAATTTGGCGACTAAAGAAAATACTCAGATGGATATTCCAAAAACATATAATTCTAATAAGGCCGAATCAAAATGGTATGATTATTGGCAAAATAACAATTATTTTTCCTCAAAACCAGATCAGAGAGACCCTTATACTATCGTAATTCCTCCTCCAAATGTTACAGGAGTATTACATATGGGACATATGCTAAATAATACTATTCAAGATGTTTTGATTAGAAGAGCAAGAATGATGGGTTATAATGCTTGTTGGGTACCTGGAACAGACCATGCTTCTATTGCTACAGAAGCTAAAGTAGTTCAAAAATTAGCTAACGAAGGTATCGACAAAAATAAGCTAACCAGAGAAGAGTTCATGAAACATGCCTGGCAATGGAAAGAAAAACATGGTGGTATCATTTTAGAGCAGCTAAAAAAGTTGGGAGCATCCTGTGATTGGGATAGAACAAAATTTACAATGGATACGGATATGAGTGAATCGGTAATCTCTGTCTTTGTAGATTTATATAATAAAGGCTTGGTTTACAGAGGTGTTCGAATGGTTAATTGGGATCCATCAGCTCAAACAGCTCTTTCGGATGAAGAAGTAATTCACAAGCAAGTGAATTCTAAGTTATACTATATCAATTATAAATTAGAGGAAAGTAATGATGTTTTGACTATTGCAACCACTAGACCAGAAACTATACTTGGTGATACTGCTATTTGTGTTAATCCTAACGATAAAAGATATACTCACTTAAAAGGAAAAAAAGCTATTGTCCCTTTAATTGATAGAAAAATTCCAATCATTTTTGATGAGTATGTAGATATGGAGTTTGGAACAGGAGCTCTTAAAGTTACACCAGCACACGACATAAACGACTATCAACTTGGTGATAAGCATGGACTGGAAGTTATTGATATTTTCAATGATGATGGTACAATTAATTCTTCAGGAATTTTGTTTCAAGGCAAAGATCGCTTTGAAGTACGTTCGTTGATCGCAGAACAATTGAAAGACAACGAAATGTTGATAAAAGTTGAAGAATTAGTAAATAATGTTGGTTTTTCAGAACGGACAGATGCGGTTATTGAGCCTAAACTTTCTATGCAATGGTTTTTAAAAATGGAAGAATTTTCTAAACCTGCATTAGAATGTGTGATGAATAGTGATATTAAATTTTATCCTGAGAAATTTAAAAATACTTATAAACATTGGATGGAAAATATTAAAGATTGGTGTTTGTCCAGACAATTGTGGTGGGGTCAACAAATTCCAGCCTACTATTATGATGGGAATAATTACGTTGTTGCAACTACCAAAGAGCAAGCTTTTGAGCTTGCAAAAGCTAAAAAAACTGATGTTAAATTTGAGGACTTAAGACAAGATGAGGATGTGCTTGATACTTGGTTCTCTTCTTGGTTGTGGCCCGTTTCTGTATTTGATGGTATTAGAAATCCTGACAATAAAGAAATAAATTATTACTATCCCACCAATGATTTAGTTACGGCTCCAGAAATTTTATTCTTTTGGGTAGCTAGGATGATTATGGCTGGTAAAGAGTATAAAAATGAAATCCCATTCAAAAATGTTTATCTTACAGGTATTGTACGAGATAAATTAGGCAGAAAAATGTCAAAATCATTAGGTAATTCGCCTGACCCTATTGAATTGATAAATAATTATAGCGCAGATGGAGTTCGTGTAGGAATGCTATTAACTTCACCTGCTGGTAATGACCTTCCATTTGACGAGTCACTTTGTGAGCAAGGTCGAAATTTTACTAACAAAATTTGGAATGCTTTTAGACTAATTAAAGGTTGGGAGGTAAAGGATATTGATCAACCAGAATATTCTGAAGCTTCAATTCTGTGGTTCGACACTAAATTATCCCAAGCAATAAATGATATCAATAGTTCGTATGATAAATTTAGAATTTCCGAAGCATTGATGACTTCTTATCGATTGGTATGGGACGATTTTTGTTCTTGGTATTTAGAGGCAGTCAAACCTGCATATCAAATGCCTATTGACAAAAAAACATATGATACGACCATATACTTTTTGGAAAGTATTTTAAAAGTTCTACATCCATTTATGCCTTTTATTTCTGAAGAAATTTGGCATTTAATTGAGAAGAAAAATGAAGATTTAATAGTGTCTGAATGGCCTCAAGCAAAAGTCAATGATTTGGATTTGTTAGATAAATTTAACATTGCCAAAGAAGTTATTTCAGGAGTAAGGAATATTAGAAAAAGTAAGCAAATACCTAATAAAGAAAAATTAAGTTTATCGATTATGTCTAATCAATCTGTAAACAAAGAAATGGATTCTGTTATTTCAAAGTTAGCTAATTTGTCAGAGATAAATTATGTGAAAGATAAGCCAGAGGGAGCGTTTTCTTTTAGAGTTGCTAATGCAGAATACTTTGTGCCTCTTTCACAAAATATAGATGTAGATGCAGAATTACAAAAATTAAAGCAAGAATTAGATTATACCCTTGGTTTTTTAAATTCAGTGAATAAAAAATTATCAAACACAAGATTTGTGGAAAATGCTCCACAACAAGTAGTAGATTTAGAAAAGAAGAAACAATCGGACGCGAAATCTAAAATAGAAATGCTAGAAAGTCAAATTAAATCTTTTTCTTAATTGCTAATAATTAACTTTTGAACTACTTTGTTTTCTTGACCAGTTAATGTTATAAAATATAATCCTGAGCTAAGATGACTTGTTTTGATGTTTAACAAATCTGTTCCTTCTATATTCCACTTTTGTAATATCTTACCCTCAGAATTTGACAATGTTGCCGTTTCTAATAATAGACTTGAGTTCCATTCAATAGTACTAAAATTAGAACTTGGGTTTGGATAAATTCTATTTTCTTTTAGAGGTTCAAGGCAGTTTTCTTGACAATCTTCGCGACTGGCATATTCTGCACTTCCATCAACAATTGTTATACAATCTCCTTCGTTACAATCGTAAGACCAAATCGGAAAAACATCATAAACACTATTTATTTTGGTAGAATAAATACCTGTTCCGTGTGTTCCTACTACCAATTTACCATCACTATCTCTAAATCTAATATTTTCGACAACAACACCACCAAATTGTTCTGCGCCAATTATAGTCCATTCTGTGTCTAATCCCCTTAAATTTTTCGTAGCATACAATCCAGTACTACCTCCAACAAGATAAAGAGTATCAGATCCTAATACAGCAATCTCTGCAGTTCTTAGAGAAGGGCCATTACCACCTCCACTTAAGTTTTCTTCTAAATTACCAGCAACTCTAGTCCAATTTTCACCTCCATTTTGACTAAAAAATAAACTGTAGGTATTATAATTAGAAGATACAACCAGAATTCTTTCATCGTTTGTTGGGTCAATTTCTATTGCAGAAATATTGGTATTATAACCTGTTGGTAAATTATTAATTTCGGTAAAGCTAGCATCTCCGCTATTTGCATTTTCAATTTTGTAAATATATTTCCCTGATGTTCCTAAGTAAACGGTATTTGCTGGACTTGTTGAAACATCTATACATGTAATTTCTCTTTTTGTTGAATCGGAAAATAATTCCCAACCTTGGTTTGTCCTAATTTGAGAATTATTA
Organism: Flavobacteriales bacterium; assembly: GCA_049890095.1. Classification (GTDB taxonomy): domain Bacteria; phylum Bacteroidota; class Bacteroidia; order Flavobacteriales; family UBA7312; genus JABAYQ01. The sequence goes on from JBMHCD010000001.1 coordinate 24,573, forward strand.
TATTCAAAACTGGATGCAGTGTTGTTTCTCCATAATTTAGTTCCATTTGGATAATAAAGGATGTCATCTTCATTAGGATCCATACATAGATAATTGATAAACTCGTATCTGTTTGTATCTGCGCCTAGCGGATCCATTCTATTGTAAGCTATAACCTCACCGTTTTCATTTAGTTTCATTTTAAACAAAACTCCTCTTTGTATTTGTAAATAGAAGTCTTCTTCGTTGTCAGAAACAGCATTGTAAGAACCATCACCATTAAATGGCATAACCCAATCGGAAGTAGGATCTTGAGAATTAGTTAAAAAATTACCATTATCTTGAAATCCTCCAATAATTAAATCACTTGTGTCTTTTCCCATAACAACAGAATATAGTTGGGTAGTTTGATATCCGTTATTTAATCTTTGCCAAATATGAGGTGTACTCAAACAATTTTGAGAAATATATACACCGCCATCGTTTCCGCTCAATATTTTATTGGGATCGGAAGGCAAAAAAAGTAATTCGTGTTGGTCAGGATGATGGTTGTTATAAATATCCCAATTATCATATCCATGATCAGATCCTTCATAATATCCTCCTATTTGAGAAGTGTTTTCATCAGAAGTAAAGCCATCTGTAGATCGCCATAAATTTGTACCACCAATAAATACTACATTTGGCTCATCAGGTTTTACTTTTATTAATAAATCATAACCTCCTTGTGAATTAAAATTATCAAAGGTTGTTGGTCTGTTTGCAGGAATATTTTCTGAAAGATCAACCCAAGTACCACAACTATCTTGACCATTATCACATAAATAGGTATATTTCCAAAGAGAGGTCCATGTTTGTCCTTCAAAAAATGTATTGGTAAACTGACCTTGACCTTCTGTTTCGGAAGTCAAAAAATAAACTTCATTTTCATTAGAAGGGTTTATGCCTATTGCTGTTCTACCATACACATCAGGAAATTCGTCTGGTTTAATATTTGTCCAATCATTACCATTGCTACTTCTCCAAATTCCTTTGTCGGTACCATCTGAGCTTAATGTTGCATATACGACTCCGTTAGAGGTAATTTCTACATTATTGTAGTATGCACTTCCTCCACCTAGTTGTCTTTCCCAGTTTAATCCTCCGTCCGTCGATTTGTGTATAGATCCATAAGTAGCAGCATAAATTACGTCCTCATTTAAATTAGTATGATCTAATGCAATATTCCATATAAAGTCAAATTCATTGAATGAACCTGCAGGGTTATTGTCGGATGTTTGAATGGTGTCTCCGTTAGCTTCAACTAATACTCCAGAAATAGCATTCCAGCTTAATCCGCCATCTTCCGATTTGTAAATACCATTTCCATCGAAGTATGCGTCACCTCCACTAGCAGAAGAGCCTGTTAATTCTCCAGTTCCGTGATACCAAATATTATTTTTTCCTTCTCTGATATCTTGTTTTACACAAGTAACATTATGAAGTTGAAAAGACTTAGTCATTTTAGACCAATTTTGACCTAAATTAGTACTTCTCCAAATTCCTCCCGAAGCACCTCCAGCAATTAAAATATTTTCGTCTTGAACATCCATTGCAAGAGCTCTGGTTCGCCCACCAACGTTAAATGGTCCGTTTGCAGTCCAATTTAGATTAGAATTGTTTAGATCGTTAGGCATTTCTTGAGAAAATGCTAATTCTCTGTTTCGAATGCTTTTTGGCATAATGCCAGTTTCAGGATTAACGAGTCTTTTTCTATCCCATTCTTTTCTGGCTTTTGGCCCTTCAGATGGTGCTTTGTAAATTTTATTGAAATTAATAGGGGATTGTTTCTTGTTAATAGCATAAAAACAGGAAAAGGATATGGCAGCAATTAGTGCTATTGAGTAAATATATCTCATTTTATATAATTTGGTATGTTGCTAAATTATAGATTATTATTCAATTTTTTTGCGTTTTTTATACAATCGCTTACAGATACACCATTTATGTAATTTCCACTTATATAAAAATTAGGATTATTAGATTGAAAGCGTTCGATACTTTTTACTAATTCTTGGTGTTTCATCCTATATTGTGGAATACCTTTTTTGTACACATAATGATTTTTAAAGATTGGTTCAGAATCTGTTTTTATAAAATCGGTCAGCTCTTTTAGTATTATAGATTCTAATTCTTTTTTCGGCAACTCACAAAGTTCTTTTTGTCGATCACCTCCCACAATTACAGTATATAAGTTTTTATCTTTTGGACTAACGTGCTCAAAAATTTGACTATTGAACAAGATTCCTAGAAAAGATTTATTATCGCTTGGCTTGGTAAGTACTCCAAATCCGTTTAATGGATTTTTAATGGATTTTTTTTCGAAACCAAAATGTAAAACATTTGCTGGTACATACTCAATGTTATTAAGTTGCTGTATTAAATCATCATCTTCTATTAGTTCAGAAAGACAAAAAGCCGGTATTGTAGAAACAATTTTGGTACATTTTATTGTTTGACGATTTGTTTCAACCACATATCCAGAGTCATTTTTTTTGATCGATTTTACTCTAGTATCTAATAAAATATTTTTTTGGATACGATTATAGATTTTATTGTTGAGGTCGGATAATCCTTTTTTAAGACTAAAAATCTGATTTTTTTGAGAGGAAGATTTTCGGCTTTTAATCAACCCTTTAAGAACACTTCCAAAATCTTGTTCAAGTTTCCATACTTTTGATAAAGCATGTTTCATACTCATTTTTTCAATGTTTCCGGCATAAATTCCGGTAGTGAATGGAACAACAAAAGTGTTGGTAAAATTGACTCCGAATCGATGATCAAAAAATGATTTTACAGATGTGTTTTTATGATGCTTTTTTTTGAAAGGCTCGAGTAAAATTTTAAGCTTGTCGTATGAAGATAACAAATTTGTGGTAAAAATTTGAATGGGATGACTAGGCAGTGCTACTGCTTTTCCATTTTTAATAACAAAGCGGTTTTTCTCAGCTAATTTACTCGGATATATGATGGATTCTCCTAAATTATAGTCGTTTAGTAACTCTTTAATTGCATCATTATTAATTAAAACAGTATTTGGTCCATTTTCACAAATAAACCCCGATTTAATTTTAGTGCTAATTACTCCTCCAACACTTTTATCAGATTCAATAACAATAAAATCACTGTTTTTTTTAGATAAAAAATGTGCAGTACTCAAGCCAGAAATACCTGCGCCAATAATTAATGTTTGAACTTTCATAATTGGAAACAACAAATTTAGCTAAAAAATAATGACTTATGTTATATTTGCATTCGCTAACAAAACTAAATATGATTGATTCTAAAAAATATCAACCGAAGAACAAGGTAAGAATTGTTACTGCAGCAAGTTTATTTGATGGACATGATGCAGCGATTAACATAATGCGAAGAATAATTCAGGCAACTGGTTGTGAGGTTATTCATTTAGGTCATGATAGGTCGGTGGAAGAGGTTGTTAACTGTGCCATTGAGGAGGATGCAAATGCAATTGCAATGACTTCATACCAGGGTGGGCACACCGAATACCTCAAATATATGTACGATTTGTTGGTGCAAAAAAAATCACAACACATTAAAATATTTGCTGGTGGTGGTGGAACTATTTTGCCACAAGAAATAGATGAACTTCACGAATACGGAATAACAAGAATATATCATCCGGATGATGGTCGTAAAATGGGTCTTCAGGGTATGATTAATGATTTAGTAGAAAAATCAGATTTTGAAACAGGCAAAAATGTTAAAGGTTGTTCCTCGGATTTATCGTCTTATAAAAATATTGCACGCCTAATATCGGCAGCAGAAAACTTCCCGGAACAAGCAAAGTCTGAGCTGGATATTATTAAGAAAAAAGCACAAAAATCAACTACTCCAATTTTAGGAATTACTGGAACAGGGGGGGCTGGTAAATCATCTTTGGTTGATGAGTTAGTAAGGCGATTCTTGATTGATTTTAATAACAAAAAGATGGCTATTATTTCGGTAGATCCTTCAAAAAGAAAAACAGGAGGAGCATTGCTTGGTGATAGAATTAGAATGAATGCTATCAAAAGCGATAGAGTTTACATGCGATCATTGGCTACTCGTCAGGCTAATTTAGCTCTTTCAGCACATGTAAATGAAGCACTTAATATTTTAAAAGCGGCTAATTTTGATCTCATTATATTAGAAACTTCGGGGATTGGTCAATCAGATACAGAAATTTTAGAGCATTCGGATGCATCCTTGTATGTAATGACTCCCGAATATGGTGCAGCAACTCAATTAGAAAAGATTGATATGTTGGACTTTGCCGACTTAATTGCTCTCAATAAATTTGACAAAAGAGGTGCACTTGATGCCTTGAGAGATGTTAAAAAACAATACCAACGAAATCATGTTTTATTTGAAACTGATTTAGAAAAAATGCCAGTTTTTGGAACAATTGCATCGCAGTTTAATGATCCTGGAGTAAACTCTTTGTATAGAGCAATTATTGATAAAATTGTTGAAAAAACAGGTGCAAATTTAGAGTCCAGTTACCAGATTACTTCTGAGATGTCAGAAAAAATATTTGTAATACCCCCAAATAGGTCAAGATATTTGTCAGAGATTTCAGAAAATAATAGAGCTTATGATAATTGGGTAAAAAAGCAGTCTGTAGTTGCACAAGAATTGTATGCCTTAGATCTTTCTATGCAGACGCTTAACAAGTCCAAAGACAATACTCTGAAGTCTAGCTTACAATCGGCTTTTGATGAAAAATTAATGGATTTAGATCCTAAGAATAAATTGTTGATTGATAATTGGGACAAGCTTAAAGAATCGTATAAAAATGAAGATTTTATTTTTAATGTTAGAGACAAACAAATAGTAATAAAAACACATACTAAATCTTTGTCTCATTCGGATATTCCTAAAGTGGCACTGCCAAAATATTCGGCATGGGGCGATCTTTTAAATTGGCAGTTGCAAGAAAATGTTCCAGGCAAATTTCCTTTTACGGCCGGATTGTTTCCTTTTAAAAGAGAAGGAGAAGACCCAACTAGAATGTTTGCAGGAGAGGGTAGTCCTGAAAGAACCAACAAACGCTTTCATTATGTAAGTTTGGGAATGCCAGCAAAAAGATTATCTACTGCTTTTGATTCGGTTACTCTTTATGGTAATGATCCAGATCACAGACCAGATATTTATGGGAAAATAGGGAATTCGGGTGTTTCAGTTTGTTGTGTTGATGATGCCAAGAAGTTATATTCAGGTTTTAATTTATGTCATCCTACTACATCTGTTTCCATGACAATCAACGGACCAGCTCCTATGCTATTAGCATTTTTTATGAATGCAGCTATTGATCAGCAATGCGAAATTTATATTCAAGAAAATAATTTAGAAGCAGAAGTTGAGGCAAAAATCAAAAAAATATATAAAGGTAAAAAGCGTCCAAGCTATAACGAAGAATTACCAGAAGGTAATGACGGATTAGGTTTGTTTTTATTGGGAGTTTCTGGAGATCAAGTACTGCCCCAAAAGGTGTATAACGATATAAAGGTAGCGACTTTGAAGCAGGTAAGAGGAACGGTTCAGGCTGATATTTTAAAAGAAGATCAGGCTCAAAATACCTGTATTTTTTCTACAGAATTTGCCTTGCGTATGATGGGCGATGTTCAAGAGTATTTTATTCATAATGAAATTCGAAACTTTTATTCTGTTTCCATTTCAGGATATCATATAGCTGAAGCTGGGGCAAACCCGATTTCTCAACTTGCATTTACTCTAGCAAATGGATTTACTTATGTAGAGTATTATTTGAGTAGGGGAATGGACATAAATAAATTTGGTCCTAATTTATCTTTCTTCTTTTCTAATGGTATTGACCCAGAATATGCAGTTATCGGGCGTGTTGCCAGAAGAATCTGGGCAAAAGCGTTAAAGTTAAAATATGGTGCTGATGAACGTGCACAAAAATTAAAGTATCATATTCAGACTTCAGGTAGATCTTTACACGCTCAAGAGATTGATTTTAATGATATTCGTACAACCCTTCAAGCATTGTACGCTATTTATGATAATTGTAATTCTTTGCATACCAACGCTTACGACGAGGCCATAACTACTCCAACCGAAGATTCTGTTCGTAGAGCTATGGCTATCCAGTTGATTATTAATAAGGAATTAGGTCTTGCAAAAAATGAAAACCCTATTCAAGGATCATTTATTATTGAAGAACTTACCGATTTAGTAGAAGAAGCAGTACTTTCCGAATTTGATAGAATAACCGAAAGAGGAGGTGTGTTAGGCGCTATGGAAACGATGTATCAAAGATCGAAAATACAAGAAGAATCCTTGTATTATGAAACTCTTAAACACAACGGAGATTTCCCTATAATAGGAGTTAATACTTTCTTAAATAAAAAAGGATCGCCTACTATTGTGCCATCGGAAGTAATTCGAGCAACGGAACAAGAAAAACAAATGCAAATTGACACTTTAGAAAATTTGATAGTTAATCATTCTAAGAATACTAAAGAGTGGTTGGAAAAATTGCAGAATTCGGCTATTCAAAACCAAAATATATTTAATGTGTTAATGGATGCTGCCAAATATTGTTCTCTTGGTCAAGTAACCGATGCTTTGTTTGAAGTAGGAGGACAGTACAGAAGAAATATGTAATTGCTTTAAATATAGTAGATTATTTTATTCAAGCATATATACAACTTTAGTTTTTCGATCTTCCATTTTGGTGGTTACTAAAGGATTGGATTTATAAAATTCGTAAGCAGGTAATATTAGTGTTAAGTTATTGCTTTTGGCATAGTCCAAAATCTTCTGATGAGTTTGATCTACCAAAGAATAAGCTCCTTTATGAATACATTCAAGGGTTTTGCTATCTTTTATTTTTTGTTGCTTAATTTGATTGGAAAAAAGTTCTACTTCTTGGTTGATAAAAGTTCCTGCTTTAAACACAATTTTATCGTCATCTCCTTTATGTTTAGGAAAAACCAAATACTGCACAAAAGGGGGAGATTCTACTTTTATATTGTTGCTTTTGCAATACGAAACCACTGCTTGTAAACTTTTTTCTAGAGTGCTTGTTAAGTCTTTATAAGTACAACTATCGGAGGTGAAAAGTTCTATTTTAGAAGAAAATTCATTCATGTTAATTTCACCACTTTGTGCTGGTAAACTCTCACAATATCTTTTTAAATTGTTCAATCCTTTTTCTAAATCTTGACCAATCATTTTACTTAATAGTGGCCCCATTACTTTCATTAAAAACGGCAATTCTCCCTGATCTTTCCAACTTACTAAAACACCATTTTCTAATGGTTGAAAGTTAAAGGTTCCATCAAAAGAATTCCATCCTTCAATAGATATTTTGAATTTTATATAATTTACAAATGAAGATTCATAAATTTCCATTTTCCCGTTAGAAGATTTTTCGCTTTTCCAATTCTTTATGGCTCCAACACCGTATTCGGTAGTGTTGTATTCGAAAGTCATATTTGGGTCATCCTCTAGCCAAGGATTCCAGTTTTCCCAATTTTTAAAACTGTTAACTTGATGAAAAACAAAAGATGGAGAACTATTAATAGTGATGTTTTTTTCTACAGAAAATGTAGAAGGGAAAAATACATTTGCAACTAAGAAGATAAAAATAAAACCTAGAAGGGCATACAAAAGAGCTTTTAGAATTTTCATGATTTGTGATTTATAAAACTAAGGTAAGAAAATTTTCTTACCCTAGTTTAGGTTACCTCTGAAAACGTACAAAAGAAACATTAGAACAATAATTACCAAAATAAAATAGGAGCTTCCCGAATAGTAAAGTTTGTTTAGTTTAAAATCTTTTTTGTAAGACCATATCAAATACGATATGAAAGCTACAGCAAAGCATCCAGCAAAGATCCAATGTCCTTTAGTTACGTATTCCATTTATTTAGTTGCAACAATGTTGAATTCAACGATTACTTCGTTGTCGATTGCTTTGTCACCTAAGTTGTCGAAAAATGTTCCCGAACCATAGATGATGTCAAATTTTGTTCTGTCGAAAGAAAATTTTCCTGAAGCAGCAACCGTGTTATTTCTTTCTGTTAAATCTAGTTCGAAAGTAATTACATCTTTAAAGTTTTTGATATTTAACTCGCCAATTACTTTGTGTTTTCCATTTGGTAATTTGGAAGCCGTAATCATTTTAAAATCTGCTTTCGGAAATTTTTCAACATCAAAAAAGTCTTCATTTTTTAGATGCGATACCAGGTAATCACTTTTGCCTTTATCTTTTATGTCGGTGTTGGTAATGGATGTCATATCAATAGTAAAATTAGCAGCAGCTAGTTTTCCATGGTCCATCATAATAATACCTTTAGAAATGTCAATATTTCCGTAGTGGCTTGCCGTTATTTTAGAGCCTGTCCATTTTAAGTTGCTTTTTTCTGTATCTACTTTAAAACTAACGATATGTGGATTTGTAAAAGAGAAAATCAAAAAAGAAAGTGATAATAAAAATGCGAATTTTTTCATAATTTGTTGTTTTTTTAATTAGAGTACAAAGTTATGAAAATCTTACAAAACCATTACATTTAACGTTTTAAAACAAAAAAGTAAATGAAGGATAAAATAGAAAAGGTAAAAAAATTTCATGAAGTGTTTTTGATAGGAAATGAAACACAGCCAAAAGCTAATGTACAGCAAAAAACATATGAGTTGAGGTATAACTTGATGAAAGAAGAAAATGAAGAGTATCTTCAGGCTTGCAAGGATGGTGATATGGTAGAAATTGCTGATGCTTTGGGCGATTTGCTGTACATATGGTGTGGTACTGTTCTTAAACATGGCATGCAAGAAGTAATTGGTGAAATTTTTGACGAAATTCAACGAAGTAATATGTCTAAACTGGATGAAAATGGAAAACCTATTTTCAGAGAAGACGGAAAGGTGTTGAAAGGTAAAGATTATTTTAAACCGAATATTAAGGCAATACTAGAAAAACATGGCTCAAATATTGGTAAGTAAAGTAGATTTTGTCGATAAAAAATTTGAGATAGCACGTAGGATTAGAAAAGAAGTTTTTGTTTTAGAACAGGGGGTAGATCCAGAATTAGAATACGATAAATATGATGAGGAAGCATCTCATTTTTTACTCTCGTTCGATGGTCAGTATGTTGGTGTAGCAAGAAAAAGATGTACTGAACAAGGAATTAAATTAGAACGGTTTGCAATTATATCTTCTTTCCGAAAAAAAGGCTTAGGAAGTTTATTCGTGTCTAAACTTTTAGAGCCCGATATAAAATTAGGATACAAACTTTATCTAAATTCTCAAGATCAAGCAGTAGATTTTTATTTGAAAACTGGTTTTAAAATAGTTGGAAAACCATTTTATGAAGCCAATATTTTGCACTATAAAATGGAATTTATAGAACAGTAACCCAATTATTTTGGTCTTCTACTTTACCATATTGTATGTTGAGTAATCCCTCTTTTAATTCTTTAGCTAAAGTATCTTTGTTAGCATCAAATTCCATTTTGAAATCTTTGTAAGTAATGGAGTTTACTGGATTAATGGTTACAGCAGTTCCAACTCCAAAAACTTCAGTTAAGGAATTATTTTTATAGGCTTCTGTTAGTTCATATATTGAAACCTTTCTCTCTTCTACAACTATATTTTTTTGTTTTGCTAAGCGAAGAATGCTGTCGCGTGTTATTCCAGGAAGTATGTTATTGTTTAATAAAGGAGTTACTATTTTATTATCAATAACAAACATTATGTTCATGGTTCCAGATTCCTCAATGTATTTATGAGAATACGCATCTGTCCAAATAACTTGAGTGTAGCCTTTCTTTTGTGCATTTTTAGTAGGAGCAAAAGCAGCTGCATAGTTTCCGGCAGCTTTGGCAAAACCTGTTCCTCCTTCAGAAGCCCTAGAATAATTTTCTTCGATTATTAGATTTGTTTCACCAGCATAATACTTGTCGGTAGGAGAAGTTATAATGCAAAAAATGAACTCATCGGCAGGAGTAGCTCGGATAAATTCGCTGCTTGCAATCATAAACGGTCGGATATATAGCGATTGATTTTCTTTTCTAGGGATCCATTTGTCGTCTATCTTAATTAATTGAGTAAGACAATCCATAAAAATATCTTGATCGATTGAAGGCATACATAATCTTTGAGCTGATCTATTCAATCGTTTGAAGTTTTCGATGGGTCGAAACAACAGTGTATTGTCGTTACTATCTTTGTAGGCTTTCATTCCTTCAAACACTGCCTGACCGTAATGAAAAACATGTGTTCCAGGATTAAAACCTAAGGATTGATAGGGTTTAATTTCTGCCTCGCTCCACTTTCCATTGCTAAACTTACAAATGGCCATGTGGTCACTAAAAACACGACCAAACTTTAAATTATCAAAATCAATTTTGTCGAATTTTGAGTTTTGATTTAGGGTAATTTTCATGCAATTAGTTTTTAATCAATTATTTTAAATATCTAAAATCATGGCCATCTTCTATTTTCAACAATGTTTGATAGATTAGTTTAATAACATTTTCTACATCCTCTTTGTGTACACTTTCTACAGTGGTGTGCATGTAGCGTAATGGTAAAGATATTAGTGCAGAGGCAACCCCACCAGTGGAGTATGCAAAGGCATCAGTGTCGGTTCCTGTTGCTCTGGATGCAGCAGCTCTTTGAAAAGGGATTTTTCCCGACTTTGCCTGATCAATGATTAGTTTTAATAAGTTGTTTTGAACAGCAGGACCATAAGTTAGAACTGGGCCTTTTCCACAAAACAGATCTCCCTGATTAATTTTGTTGATCATAGGAGTTTGCGTGTCATGACATACATCGGTAACTATTGCAACATTAGGTTTAATAGTTTCGGTAATCATCTGAGCACCACGCAAACCCACTTCTTCTTGAACTGAATTGGTAATGTACAATCCGAAAGGAAGATTTACCTTATTTTCTTTTAACATTTTAGCCACTTGAGCAATCATAAATCCTCCAATTCTGTTGTCTATTGCTCTGGCAACATAAAATTTATTATTCAGGATAGAAAAAGTATCTTGATAAGTTACAACACATCCTACATGAATACCTAGCTCTTCAACTTCTTCTTTTGTTTGGCATCCACAATCTAAAAATATATTGTCCATCTGAGGAGTTTTCTCATCTTTTCCTCTTCTAGTATGAATAGCTGGCCATCCGAAAATAGCTTCTACTAATCCATTTTCGGTATGTATATTTACTTTTTTTGATGGTGCAATTTGATGATCTGATCCTCCATTTCTTCTAAGGTAAATAAAACCATCTTTGGTAATATAATGAACAAACCACGATATTTCATCGGCATGAGCTTCTATTACTACTTTGTATTTTGCTTCAGGGTTTATAACGCCTACAACGGTTCCGTAAGTATCTACAAAATAATCATCTATGTACGGTTTTAGGTAGTCTAACCATAATTTTTGACCTTCGGATTCAAAACCAGTTGGCGATGGATTATTTAGGTATTTTTCTAAAAACTGTTCTGATTTTTTGTCGATAACGTTCATAATTTTTACGGATTTTTTTGTTGAAAAATAGAGTGCAAATTTAAAAAAATATATCCATATTTAGGATATGGCAAATGATAAGCTTAAAATTAGGATTACCAATGATGGAAGTTCTACGTTATCGTCAAAATTTGAAAACGAGCATTACCATTCAGTACATGGTGCATTGTCTGAATCATTACATGTTTTTATTCAAAACGGACTATTGCAAATCCATAAAAAAAAGATATCAATTTTAGAAATGGGATTTGGAACAGGATTGAATACGCTTTTAACTTTTATCCACAAGAATAAGTGTAAGCAAATAAATTATCATTCTATTGAAAGTGATCCAATTGATAGTGCAATGGCTCTAAAATTGAACTATATAGAGCAGCTTAAAATAGAAAAATTGAAAGATTTTTTTTCTGAAATTCATCATTGTAGCTGGGATGAAAAACATTTCTTAGACCACTCTTTTAATTTCATTAAATGGAAAACTACTATGCAAGAGGTTTCTTTTACTGAACAGTATGACCTAGTTTACTACGATGCTTTTGGACCAAGAGTTCAGCCAGAATTATGGACTGAAGAACTTTTTTTAAAAATATTTAATAGTATGAATGAAGAGGGAGTTTTGGTTACTTATTGTGCAAAAGGAGAAGTTAAACGAATATTAAAAAGAGTTGGTTTTAATGTCAAGTCTTTACCAGGTCCACCAGGTAAAAGAGAAATGACTCAGGCGATTAAAATTGGATAAAAAAATTCTTTTAATTAATAAATAGGATGTAATCAAAAATTTAATAAATTTGCAAACCTATTTTAATCAGAAAAATTAAGAAATATGGCTAATCACAAGTCAGCAAAGAAGAGAATTAGACAGACTGCAAAAAGAAACATTGCAAATAGTTACTTCCATAAAACTACCAGAAATGCAATGCGTAAGTTAAGAGCGACTACCGACAAAAAAGAAGCGGAAAAATTACTTCCAGCTATAGAATCGATGTTAGATAAACTTACAAAGAGAAATATTATACATAAAAATAAAGCAGCTAACTTAAAATCAAAGTTAGCTAAGCATACCAATAGCTTATAATACAAAAAGTATTTTTGAATAAAAGGTTCTTGCGCAAGTAAGAACTTTTTTTTGTTTTAATATTTTGTGAATTATATAGTTAAAACTTTATTTTAGCCATAAAGTAGAAGGATTGATTAGTCGACTATGGTAATTTACACTCCTAAAAAAACAAGTAGAATAGAATATATATTTAATTTAATTTTTAAGGATGTTTTTCGAATTAATTATGAAATTACAGAGGATAAAAATTATTTTTTAGCTTGTGAAAAGGAAAAAATAAATTATTCCATGCAACAATTTGATGATGAACTTTTTATAGAAAGTCATGGATTGTTAACTGAAATTGAAATAATAGATCAAGAAATTAATTTTTTGAAATGGGACGATTTACCTATTTTCTTTTCTTCAACAAATAAACATACTCTTCCTTTTGATTTCTTTTCTGCTAGCTTTTATTTAGTTAGCAGGTATGAAGAATATTTACCCCATTTTAAAGATCATTACGATCGATTTATGGCAAAAGAAAGTTTAGCTTATCAAAATGACTTTTTACATTTACCACTAATAAATCTTTGGGCTGATAAACTTAAAGAACAGATAATAAAGAAATACCCTCATTTTAATTTTCCTAAAAAAGAGTTTAAATTTCTTTCTACCATAGACATTGATAATGCTTATTATTATTTAGAAAAAGGTTTTGCAAGAAATTTAGCGTCTTTCGTAAAACATAGTTTAAAGTTAGAAAAACATGAAATAGTTACGCGATTAAATGTGCTACTAAGTAACAATAAAGATCCATACGACACTTACACTTACCAGCTAAACCTACAAAGAAAATATAATTTGGACGTTATATACTTTGTCTTATTGGGGGATTATGGACTAAATGATAAAAATGTTTTGCCTACCAGTAGGAAATTTCAGTTGTTAATCAAAAACTTATCCGATTTTGCCAAAGTAGGTTTGCATCCGTCATTTAACTCCAATAGCTATAAAACAAAACTCAAAATAGAAAGCGAGCGTTTAGCTAATATCACTAAATCTGAAGTAATGTATAGCAGACAACATTTTTTGAAACTCTCTTTACCATCGACTTACAGAAATTTAATAGATTTAGATATTTTTAATGATTATACAATGGGTTATGCCGAGTTTCCTGGTTTTAGAGCTTCCATTTGTAATTCCTTCAATTTTTATGATCTAGAGCAAGAAAAAATAACATCTCTTCGAATACATCCTTTTTCTATTATGGATGCTACTTTTCGTTATTACCTAAACAAAAATCCAGACGAAAGTTTAGAATTGATTAAAGGAATTATAGATCAAGTAAAAAAGGTTGACGGTACTTTAATTTCTGTTTGGCATAATGAGACGTGGAGTGATTATAAAGAATGGAAAGGTTGGAAAGAATTGTTTTCTAAAATGGCTGATTATATTTACCAATGATAAATTTCGTAACATACGAAAATATTGATTTTGATAAGTGGGACAATTGCATAAGCAATTGTTTTAATAGCAACATTTATGTTCAAAGTTGGTATTTAAATATTGTCTGTGAGAAATGGCATGCTCTAATTCTAAACGATTATGAAGCAGTTATGCCATTGTATGAAAGAATAAAATGGGGAGTGCCAACTATTCGACAGCCACTTTATTGTCAGCAGTTGGGTGTTTTTTCTATAAACACAAACATAGATGTTCTTAAATTTATTGAGTCTATCCCCAAAAAATATAGATATATAAATATCAATTTAAATAGACATAATAACTATTCATTCTTTAAAGAAAAAAAAGTAAATCATATTTTGTTTTTGGATGAAGATAAATCTAGAATTCAAAATAATTATTCCAATAGTACGATTAAAAATATCAATAAAGCATTAGAAAAAGGATTTGCTATTTCTTCTCTAGTTGATAGTTCTATTAAGTTTTGTGAGCATAAAGCAAAACTTGGTAAATCTTACATGAATAAGAGGCTTTTGGTTGCTCAAGAAAAGATTATAGATCATTGTCTTAAAAATCGAATGGGTAAAATTTTTTCAGTTTCTTATCAAAATAAAAATTGCTGTTCTATTTTTATTATGATTCATAATAATCGCTTAATCTTACAATCTTCATATACTAATGAAATTGGTAAAAAAAATGGAGCTTTCTTCTTACTTCTAGATCATATTATTAAACTCGAAGAATACAATAATTTTACTTTAGATTTTGAAGGGTCTGTATTGAAAGGTGTAGCAAAAAGAAATATTGGCTTTGGTGCTAAGGAAACATTTTATCTAACGTTGGAAGTTCGACGATTTCCTTTTAATTTAATGAAATAGTTAATGTAGATTTTTTTGAAAATGTCTATATAATCTAATGATTATACAACTTGTAAATCCCTTTTAAAATTTCTTTGAAAGGAGTCATTTTAACTCCTTTGATTCTGTTATCTTGACTAATATCATATATGATCTCCATATGCAAAAACAAATCTCTGTATGCTTGAAATATGGAAAAGTTTTTATCGTAAATATGTGCAGGTTCAGAGTTTACTCCGTTAATTTCTAATATTTTAATATCCTCTCCTTTCATTAACTTTTCTAAGGACTTTACTTTCAAGTCAATTCGTCCATAAAAAAAGTTTGGAATATGTGATACTATTTTATTTACAACGCTCAATAATTGTTCGTTGTTTAGATATGAACCATCAATAAATTCTGTACCTCTATTATGATTGCCAATTGGCTCTAGTAATATTTCTTTATCTTTTTTGAGTATAGTGTTCCACTCTTTTTGAAACTTTTTGCGGAACTCTTTACTTCTCTTACACGCTCTGATGTTATTTTTTATGAGTTTTTCGTAAGTAGATTTTCCATCTCCCTTTATAGTTAAGAATTTTTTAAGTGTTATGGATGTGATTTTTCGTTGATTTGTTTCTGGAATTTGAGCAATTAAAATTCCCATTTCTACAGGGAAATCAATAAATTCCTGAACTAAAAAGTAAGGTCTGGAGGCTTTTTTTAGAAATTCAAATAGTTGTGAAAAATCAGCAATTTTTTCTACCTCCACACCGCGTTGCCCAGAGTCGGGCTTTACTAATAGCGGAAAATAAAATTGATTTTCTTTAATAACCTTTTCAAGTTCTTGTCTTGAAATATTTTTATGTATTAAATAGGTTTTGGGAACATATTCATTAGGGATATATTTAAGATAGTCCGATTTTGAGTTTTCTAAGCTTCCACTATATTTCATACATGGGTTAACGGTTGTAAAATAAGTGATAGATCTAGCTCTAAACGCTAAAAATAATCCATAAAACAAAACAGGGATATAAAAAATCCAAAATGGCCAATATTCATAATAAAGTATTCTCTTTAAACCAGACATATTATAAACCAATTGCTTTTTTTATTGAGTTTATTGGATAATTTTTTTTGTAATGTAAAAATAAAATAATAGTCGAAAAAAGTAAGCAAACAACTGCCATTCCAAAAAGTAAGCCACCATCAGAGTCCACTTGTGTCCATTTAACAACTATGCCTAAATCGGTGAATAGGTGAGAAAAAATAGCTCCTATCATAATTCCTATGATTGATAAAGTCGATAAAATTTTTGTTTTTGGAAAAAATAATAGCACTGAAACAATAAGTTCGGCAATTCCTATGCCAATTCTTCCATAAGGTTCTATTCCTAAAGTTGTAAAAATATACGTTGCTTGTGGATGAGCCGTAAACTTATAGAATAGGGATTGCAATAATATAAATGCAACGATGCCTTGCATAAGTAAAAGTAATTTCTTCATGATTTGTATTTTTTTTTGTTCTATTTTTCCAGTTAATATCTGCCTTTGATTTTAAATTTTTAGGGTCTTTGTTCCATTTCTCTTTGGTGTCATTAAAATAAGTTTTGTAAAATAAAAATAGTTGATTGTTTGTAATCAAAAAACTTTCTGGATTTATTCCTACTTCTTCGTTTTTTTCTCCCATTGCATAAGCACACCAACCTCCATATTGAGGCAAATAATAAGTAGGGTTTTTGTCAAATAAATTTTTATTTTCTGAGGAAACAAAGCGATAAACCGCGCCTTTGTAAGTAGTAGTATACTTTTTTGATCCTTCAACTGCTTTATTTTTTGTAAAATAGGTAGTTAGATCATATCCATCTACAGCTAATTTGGAACTATTTAAATTTAAATGATTGTTGTTATTTTGACTAAAAACAGTCAAAGATATAACAAGAGAAAGCGTAATAGCTAAAATTTTCATGGTTTTATGTTTTATAAATATTTGCTAAAATAATTAAATTTCAAGCTGTATTCAAAATATAAGAACGTAAAATAAAGTTATATGTTTCATATTCAATTTTAAAATCACGATCTTTGTACCTTCAATATATAATTTTAATGTTAAGTATAATCATTAGCTATCTTTCTGTTTTTTTAGTGAGTATGGTAAAGTTTTCGTTAGCTTTTCCACTGGCTTTGAGTAATGATTTGTCTTTTTGGCAAACCTTCATGATTTCTTGTTTGGGAGGTGTCTTTGGTGTAGTAATATTTACTTTTTTTACAAAAGTACTTCTAGATTTTTATTTTAAATTATTTCCTTCCAAAAAGAATAAAGAAGAAAAAAAGGATAATTTAAAAATGAGAGTTGCCAAAAAAGCAATGGATAAATATGGTTTATTTGGAATTGCATTTTTAACACCACTTTTCTTATCTATTCCTGTAGGTACTTTTATTGCATTAAAGTTTTTCCCAAATAAAATGAAAACATTACCTGTTTTATTCGCTTCTGTTTTGGGTTGGTCATTTTCTATTTCTTTAGCAATTTACTTTTTTGTTTAAAATGCATTATAAGCACATTTTCTTTGATTTGGATAGAACCCTTTGGGATTTTGAATCTAATTCTAGAGAAGCATTACATGAAATATACAATGATTTCAAACTTAAAGATCGAGGGATTTCAAGTTTTGAAGCTTTTTTGAAATCTTACCAACACCACAACGAAACCCTTTGGGAATTGTATAGGAAGGAAATTATTACCAAAGAATATTTACGTTCTAGTCGTTTTCAGCTTTGTTTAGCAGATTTTGACATTAATGATCGAAATTTGGCTGTTAAAATGGGTGAAAAATACATACAAGAATCGCCCTTAAAAACCAATTTGTTTCCTTACACTTTTGAGGTGTTACACTATTTAAGTAAAAAGTATAAGTTGCATATCATTACCAATGGATTTGAAGAAGTGCAGCATATAAAACTTAAATATTCAAAACTGAAAAGGTTTTTTAATCATGTAATAACGTCCGAATTGGTAGGTGCAAAAAAACCAAACCCTAAAATTTTTAAATTGGCTTTGGAAAAAGCAGGTGCTAGTGTGCAAGAAAGTTTAATGATTGGAGATGATTTTCCTGTTGATATTTTAGGTGCTAAAAATATTGGTATGGATCAAGTTTTTTTTAACCCCAATAAATATTTAACTAAACAAAAAGCAACGATTCAAATTTCTTGTCTTAGTGAGTTAAAGGAGTTATTGTAAAACCAACTTTTTTAAGATCTTCCCAATAATTTGGGTATGACTTTTTTACTACTTCTACATCTTCTACAACAACGGTTTTTTGTAAGGCTAGCGGAGCCAAACACATTGCTATTCTATGGTCTTTGTAAGTAGAAAAAGAGGGAGTAATGTTTGTAATATTTACTGCATTGATAGAAAATGAATCGCTATCGATTTTTGCATTTATACCACATTTTTTTAACTCCGTTTGAAGGCTTGTTAGTCGATCAGATTCTTTTCTCTTTAAAGTGCTTAGACCAGTAAAATTAGCAGTAATTTTTTTAAAAGCATAAGTGTTTATAAGTGCTAATGAAAGGTCTGGATAATCAATTAAGTGTATATTTTTTTTTGCAGGCTCACTATTTTGTTTTTTCTCGAGGATAAAATTGCTATCTTCAAAATAGGATAATACTCCTAAGTCTTTAAAAAAGTTTGGAGAAAAACTATCGCCTTGCCATGAGTTTTTATTTAAACCTTTAAGTATGATACGAGCCTTCTTACTTAAACTAACCATTTCTAACCAGAAAGCTACTGCACTCCAATCGTTTTCAATTTTAATATTTTTTAGTTGATAGGTTTGGTTGGAAATGTTAATGGAATTATCTTTAAATAGGTGTTCAATACCAAAATAATTCAACATTTTGAGGGTCATAAGTATATATGGCTTAGAAACGATATCGTTTTGTAAATTAATTTTTATTCCATTTTTAAGAAGAGGAGCAATCATAAGCAGCGAAGAAATAAACTGACTACTCACTTCAGAGTTTATATTGATTTCTCCACCATTTAGTTCTTTTCCAATAATTTTTATTGGTGGATAATTTTCCTTTTCAAGATATTCGATGTCCGCTCCTAAATGGCGTAGACTGTCTACTAGTTCGCCTATAGGTCTTTTTTTCATTTGATCACTTCCTGTAAGAATAGTTTCACCTTTTTGTATGGAAAAATAAGAAGTAAGAAATCGCATTGCTGTTCCAGCATCTTCAATATTAATTAGTTTTTCCTTCGAATTGAGTGCTCGTTGAAGAACTATTGTATCATTGGAAAGAGATAGGTGTTCAATTTCAAATTTCTTGTTGTTTAATGCATGAATAATTAATGCTCGATTACTAAGACTTTTAGATCGAGGTAAATTAATTTCACCATTAATAATACCAGTAGGGTGAAAAATAGAATAATTCATGATTATAAAAAATCGTATCCTAAGATGTTGTATTTTCCTAAACGTTCCTCATTGAGTTCAAAGCTAGTAATATCTGCTTCTTTATCCCAAATTATTTCAAAATTTCGTTGGAAATTATGCTGTAAAAATCGTGCATTATTGGTTCTGCCATCTACAAGTATATATGTTCCAGGTAATAAAACAGACTCCATTTTAAGAATGTCAGCAGACATTACAGTACGCTCATCACATTGAAAGCTTAAGCCGTTTATAGAACCTTTAACATCTTTAGGTGAAGGACCGTCCAAATAAATAAAATCTGGAACTATATCCGGAAGATTGTCGTAATAATGACAAATACGATCATTAAAAGTACCAATGGTAACATCCGATTGATGAATAGTGATAAATTGTTTTAGTTCATTAGGAAAATTATTACTAGTATGTTCAATCCACTTTTTATTAGAGTCAACACTAAACAATTTGAACATAAAATTATTTCTCAATTTTGGTTTTTGATCTAATTTATCAAATTCCATTTTATTTTTCATTAAAGCATCTGCCATTACAATAGAAGATAGACCTAGCCCAAATTCTAAAATGGTAAAACACTTTCTTTTTCGAACTATTTGATGAATTCTTGCTAAATCCTCTAGATCTGGAGGAAAAGGAATAGACAGTTTCCCATTTACCGAATCGTGAGGTTGTTCTTGATAATCCGAATGTTGATCTAAGTCAAAATAAGAATCAATTCCTTCTTTAATTAAATAATCTCGTGCACTACTCATAAAAATCTAAAATATTAAAAATACTGACTTATTTCTTCTTTTGATTTAACAATATCATGCTGACACTCTCCAATTTGTTTTAATAATGAAAATAAAAATTTATTTTTTTCATTTTTTTTATCATTAACGAGCCATGGGTAAATTAGATCAAATTTTGGTAGTTCGGGAAGATTCATCTGTAACTGCAAAAATTGGATAATTTCATTTAGTTCATTATTGTTAAGATTGGAAAGTTTTGATTCTATTATCATTCCCATAGCAATTGCTTCTCCGTGTAAAATTGGTTTTTTTATGGAAAGGTAATAGCTTTCTATAGCATGACCAATGGTGTGTCCAAAGTTTAGTTGTTTTCTTATTGATTTGTCAAAAGGGTCTTGACAAACGAAGTAATTTTTTATTCTAATAGAATGAGATATAATTTCTTCCCAATTTATTTTTTCGAAAGGGGTATTTGTAATTAAATTCCAATATTCTTTGTCGGCAATGAGGGCGTGTTTTATAACTTCAGCAAAGCCAGATTTCATTTGTTTAGCGTCCAATGTTTTTAGAAATCCGGGGTGAATGAGTATTTGTTTCGGATTATTAAAACTTCCGATTTGGTTTTTTAGTCCTTTATAATCTACGCCATTTTTACCTCCTAAAGAAGCATCTACCATACTCAAAAGAGTAGTCGGAATGTTTATAAAATCGATACCTCTTTTAAAGCTTGAAGCAGCAAATCCTCCAATGTCACAGATAACACCTCCTCCCAAACAAATTAGCAGCGATGATCTATCAAATTGTGAATCGCTCAATATATCCCAAATATGACAACAGCTTTCAAGGGTTTTATGCTCTTCACCTTGACCAAGACAAATAAGCTCGGCTTTTTTGAGAAAAGGATGATCTGAAATTAACTTATCTAAACAATATTTTTTGGTGTTTTCATCTACCAAAATGGCAATATTGGTATAGGAGTCCAGCTTTAGATGTGATAATGAATCATTATCAATAAAAATGGTAGGATCTGTTTCTGTAACTTCTATCATTCTGTAATATTTGTGATAGGGTTACCAGTGCAACCATTTGGAAATGATATTCCCATTAAAGTAGATATTGTTGGAGCAATGTCTTTAATATTGTTATAAGAGTCCGTAAGTCCGTGTTTAATTTTTCCTCCCCAAAAAATTAGTGGAACATGGGTGTCATAGCTATAATGTGACCCATGAGTAGTTCCTGTAGGAGAATCCCATTCTATCCAACCTGGTTCTAAAGCAATAATAACATCTCCAGATCTTTTCTGGTTAAATCCTTTTTGAATTAAGGAATGTAAACTACTTTGATATTCGTTGTGATGTAATTGATGAGCGGTAAAAGTATTTTTTATTGCTTTAATCGAAATTAAGTAATCAGCACTTTTTTGTTGTATCTCCTGATGAACTATATTTTTAGATTGAATTAGTTTTCTGTCTAAGAAGAATTGCTGATTAGAATACTTTAGCACCCATTTTTCATTTCCATAAATGGACGACAGATAGTCGTTTAGTTCATTAGTAAGTTCGCTTGCATCAAAGTATCCTGCAGGAATTTTTCGTTCAATAAGCTCATTAGGAACACTTACTACCCCATGGTCGGAGGTTAAAAAAATAAGTACGTTTTCCTTTCCGATTTTACTATCAATTACTTTTAATAATTGTGCAATGTCTTTATCTAGTTTTATGTAGGTATCAACCAATTCATTTGCGTGAGGACCAAACTGATGGCCAATATAATCAGTAGAAGAAAAGCTGACGCTTAAAAAATCAGTTTGTAATCGTTGACCTAATTTTTCATTTTTAATTAGAGCTAGAGCCAAATCTTTAAGTACCGTGTTTCCTAGAGGAGTCGACTTAATTGCTCCTGGTCCTTTTTGATAAAGAAGGCTATCTAAAGAATAGTTAAAATCAGTTCCTTTCCATTTTCCTTTAAAATAACTGGTGCTAGGTTTATCTTGTTGATGATTTTTTAACCATTGTGGTAATTTATTTATGTAATAGCTACTAGTAATCCAATCGCCATTATTATCCATCCAGAAAGCACCATCTGCAGCATGTCCGGCAGGAAGTATTGCACCTCTATCTTTTAAAGATATTCCAAATACTTTAGAGTTAGGATTAAATAATTTTAACTCATCACCAATGGTCGTAGATAGCATTTTTCTTGGAGACATTTTACCAGAGCTATTACCAACATCTATGTGGTTGTCGCAATCGCACACTGTTGAGGTAGTACCATCTCCAGCACAATAAACATATTCTTTACTTTCTTTGTCGTACCAATTATTTCCTATTATTCCATGAATAGAAGGACTAGTCCCTGTAAAAATACTTGCATGACCTGGTCCGGTATAAGTAGGCATATAACTGTAATGAGTATTTCTACAAAAATAGCCTTCATTAACTAATCGTTTAAAGCCATTTTCTTCAAATTGATTCCAAAATCGATAAACATAATCGTATCTCATTTGATCTACAACAATTCCAACTACTAATTTAGGACTTTCTTGTGCATAGCATATATTGGATAATGCTATCGTCAAAATGATCAGAGTTTTTTTCATTTTTTCTTTTTTTTAATTTGATAAAAAATAACAGATAAAATTACTGCTACAACCACATCTGCTAGTGGATGAACATTTGGCCAACCAAAATTCCATATACAAATAAGTGTAAGCCATAAAAACCAGTTTTTGTTAAATTGCGTCATCTATCTTTTGATAAAAAATTAAAAATAATAACGCAACACAACTGCCCCACAACATACCGAAAAATATATCGAGAGGGTAATGAACACCTACATAAATTCTACTAAAGGAAACTAAACTAGCCCAAAAAAATAGACTGTAAAATACTTTTTTTCCTAAAATACCCCCTATAAATATGGCTAATCCAAAAACATTTGAAGCATGAGAGGATACAAAGCCATATAGACCGCCACATCCTTCAGTAACTAGTCGAACGTTTTCTAAAAAATGACAAGGTCTAAGGCGTTCAAAAACATTTTTGAATAGATGTACGCTTCCTTGATCACAAACAACTATAAGTAAGATTATGGATAATAAAGGAATGAAAATTCTTTTTTTTGTCTCTTTAAACAGTAGGAAGATTAGAAATAAATATAATGGAATCCAAGAGAGTTTATGAGTAATGAATAAAAAAAATGGATCCCAAAAGGTCGTTCCATTACTATTTACAAAAGTAAAAAAAGCGATATCCAATTGTTTTATAACATCCATTATTTAGTTAATTTTTGCCATAATTTATCTTTCAAACTTAACATGCCAATATTTGCCACTGAAGAAATGAAAATATGATCTATATCAGATGGTAGTTCTTTTTCGATTTCTTCAATTAACTCCTGATCTAGCATATCAGATTTGCTAATTGCTAACAAGCGTTCTTTATCCAAAAGTTCAGGATTGAATTTTTTCAATTCGTTTAACAAAATTTCGTACTCTTCACTGATGTTTTTACTATCAGCAGGTACCATAAACAATAATGTTGAATTTCGTTCTATATGTCTTAAAAATCGTAAACCTAATCCTTTTCCTTCCGATGCTCCTTCAATTATCCCCGGAATGTCGGCCATAATAAATGACTTGTCATCTCTGTATGAGATAATACCTAAGTTAGGGACTAGTGTTGTAAACGGATAATTTGCAATTTCGGGTTTTGCTGCCGAAACAACCGATAAAAGAGTAGATTTTCCCGCATTAGGAAAACCAACCAAACCAACATCGGCTAAAACTTTTAGTTCCAGTATAAACCAATCTTCTTTATAGTCAATCCCAGGTTGGGCATAGCGAGGAGTTTGATTGGTTGACGATTTGAAATGTACATTTCCTTTACCTCCTTTACCTCCCTCTAGCAGTATCTTTTCTTCTTTGTCGGCGGTTATTTCGAATAAAACTTCTCCTGTTTCGGCATGTTTTGCTACTGTACCTAATGGTACATTGATGTATTTACTTTCTCCATCTTTTCCGATTTTTTTATTTCCCGAACCACTACCGCCATGTTCAGCAAAAATATGTTTTTGATATTTGAGATGAAGTAGGGTCCACATCTGACTATTTCCCCTAATGATGATATGGCCACCACGACCACCATCACCACCATCGGGCCCACCTTTTGCTGTATTTCGATCTCTTAAAAAGTGGGCTGAACCAGCACCTCCCTTACCAGATCGGCAAAAGATTTTTACATAATCTACAAAATTGGAGTTTTTAACTTTCATTAAATGGAATCTATTGCAGAACAAAGTTTAGCATTAATTTCTTCAATTGTTCCTAATCCTTCAATTTGTATCAGCTTGTTTTGCTTAGAATAGTAATCTTTAAGTGGGGCAGTTTTAGTATTATACTCCTTAATTCTATTACTAATTATATCCTCATTCTGATCATCTGCTCTTCCACTAAGCTTACCTCTTTCTAGTAATCTTTGGATTAGTTCTTGAGGTTCTACTTCAAGTGAAAGCATAGAAGAGATAGAGGTGTCCAGATTATTTAAAAGTAAATCTAATTCTTTGGCTTGTGCTGAGGTTCTGGGGAAGCCGTCGAAGATAAATCCTTTTGCATCCAAGTTTTGGTTTAATTTGGATTTTATCATTCCTATAACTACCGAATCGGGAACTAAATCACCTTTATCCATCAGCTTTTTTGCTTCAAGGCCTAAAGCTGTTCCTTCTTTTATTTCTCCTCTCAAAATATCGCCTGTTGATAAATGAATTAGCGAATATTTTTCGATTAATAATTTCGATTGTGTTCCTTTTCCAGCTCCTGGAGGGCCAAATAAAACAATGTTTAACATTTTAATTGTCTTTTAGTTTATAAATTTCGGGTAATGTACGTCCTAATTCTTCATAATCCAAACCATATCCAACAACAAATTTGTTTGGTATATTTTTTCCTAAGAAATCAATTTTGTATGGATATTTATAACTATCAGGTTTGCACAACAAACTAGAGATGTAAATTTTTTCAGGATTTTTCTTTTTTAGATTATTGATTAAAAAGTGGAGGGTATTGCCAGTATCTACAATATCTTCTATTAATACAATAGTTCTATTTTCAATATTACAAGATAAATCTAAACTTTGTGTCATTTCACCACTACTTTCCATTCCAACATACGATTTAACTTTTATAAAATCTACCTGCGGATCAAAAGATAATTTTTTTAATAAATCTGCTGCGAACAAAAAAGATCCATTTAATACGATTACAAAAATTGGATTTGAATTTTTTAGGAAATCCATTTCTTGAGCTATTTCATCTATTATTTTTTCCAATTCTGACTTAGAAATATATAACTCAAATTCTTTGTTGTGTATCGATACAGATAACATGCGACAAAGGTACAATTTTCAGTTTAATTGTACTTTCTATCAATTAATAAATAAGTCATTTAATTTATGGAATTTGCTTTAACAATTTTGAAATTCTTTATACATTAGCCCAATCTAAAAAATCAACAAAAAATGAAAGCAATTGTAAGTATTATAATGGGAAGTACATCTGATATGCCTGTAATGAGAAAGGCTGCAGATTTTTTAAATAGTATGGGTATTCCATTCGAAATTAACGCACTTTCGGCACATCGTGTTCCGGAAAAAGTAGAAGAATTTGCTACTAATGCACACTCTAGAGGTATAAAAGTAATTATTGCTGGTGCAGGGGGTGCTGCTCACTTACCAGGTGTAGTTGCTGCTTTTACTACTGTTCCTGTAATAGGTGTTCCTTGCCGTTCATCTATTTCTATAGACGGATGGGATAGTATTCTTTCCATTCTTCAGATGCCTCCAGGTATTCCTGTTGCTACTGTAGGGTTGGATGCTGCCTACAATGCAGGTATTTTAGCTGGTCAGATGTTAGCTACTGCGGACGAAGAACTACATGCTAAAATGATAGAGTTTAAAATGAACATGAAACAAAAAATTGTAAAAGCGAATCAAGATTTAGCAAGCGAAAAATTTGATTTCAGAGTACAATAGATTTTTTAAAATCTAAATTTTAAAAGGGCTATCTAATTTTTAGAAGCCCTTTTTTTTTGCTCAAATTTTGTAATTTAGAGTTATACATTCTTAAGGTTATGAAATTTATTTTACTATTGTTAGTTGTTACAACAAGCAACTTACTTTCATACTGTCAATTATCTAACTCATATTCATTAAAATTAAGATACATTGTTTTTAATACTCCCGAATTTTCATCTCGTATTTATGCTTACGAGCCTGATGTTTTGTATTCTTTTTCTGTGCCTGCATATTATGGTATTGGCAAAGCTATTGTAGCTGTTTTAAAATACAAAATACCACATAATATAAGTGCTTATTTTAAATGGAGAGTGGTTTTTGAAGATTCAGAATTGATTTATACAAACAAAGATGTAAGTCATCAATTAAAATGTTTAATCAAATGGAAATTTTGATGCTAGTTTTTAGCCATTAATTAAATAGCTATAAAAATTTTATATTTGGGAAAATTTAACAATATGCAAACTTACCCTTCACCTTTAGAAATGCTGTACAAGTGGGAAAAACAAAACCCAGATTCTTTGTATATGCGTCAACCAATTAATAACCAGTGGCATGAATGGACTTGGTCTCAAACCGCTATTCAAGTTCGTAAAATGGCAGCATACATCCAGTCGTTGGATTTAGAGCCTAATAGTAAAATAGCTATACTATCTAAAAACTGTGCTCATTGGATCATGACCGATTTAGCAATTATGATGTCTGGTCATGTTTCAGTTCCATTATATCCAAATTTGAAAGCTGAAAGTATAAAACAAATACTAGAACATAGTGAAACTAAATTGGTTTTTGTTGGTAAGTTAGATGCCTTTGAAGATATGCGTCCTGGAATACCTAAAGATATGCCTTGTATTGCTTATCCTTTTTACAGTGAGGAGGGTTATCCGATTTGGGACGACTTAATTAAAGATATAGATCCTGTTTCAGAAGATGTTGTGCGCGACCCTATGGATTTAGCAACTATTATTTATACCTCTGGAACTACTGGTTTGCCAAAAGGAGTGATGCATAAATTTTATAATTTTTCGTTTGCAACGTCTAATGCAGTGCCATTGTTAGAATTAAAAACTGAAGCTCGATTTTTCTCTTATTTACCTCTTTGTCATATTGCAGAACGTTTATTAGTTCAGATGGGGAGTTTATACTCGGGAGGTATGGTTTCTTTTGCAGAAAGTTTGGATACTTTCGCTCAAAACCTAAGCGACACTAAGCCTACAGTGTTTTTAGGTGTTCCTCGAATTTGGACTAAATTTCAGCAAGGAATACTTTCAAAACTGCCACAAAATAGATTAAATATCTTATTAAATATACCTCTTGTCTCTTCATTAATTAAAAATAAAATAAAAGCTGGTTTAGGTCTTCAAAATGCTGATAATGTTTTTACTGGTGCTGCACCTACACCTGTTTCAGTACTCAACTGGTTCAAGCGTTTAGGTATTGAAATTCAAGAAGCCTATGCTATGACCGAAAATTGTTGTTACTCACATGTTACCTTAAACGACCAAATTAAATTCGGTTACGTTGGTAAAGCATTACCACATTGTGATGTAAAGCTAAGTGATGATAAAGAAATCTTGATTAAGCATGTTGCTCTAATGGATGGTTATTATAAGGAAGAAAAACAAACAAATGAAACAATTGTTGATGGCTGGCTTCATACAGGTGATGAAGGCTATATTGATGAACAAGGATATTTGAAAATTACTGGCAGAGTAAAAGATTTATTTAAAACATCGAAAGCTAAATACGTGGCTCCAGCACCTATAGAAATGAAACTTTCGGCAAACAAAAACATAGAACAAGTATGTGTTGTTGGAAGTGGTTTGCCTCAGCCCATTGCACTTATAACTCTTTCTGAATATGGCAAAGGAAGAACAAGAAAAGATGTTGCTGATAGTTTGTGTAAGACTGTTAAAATTGTAAATCCAAAATTTAATAGCCATGAACACATTAAAAAAATAGTAATACTGGAAAAAGAGTGGACTATTGAAAACAATTTGTTAACTCCATCAATGAAAATAAAAAGAAAAGAAGTAGAAAGTTTATACCAAGATAAATATGTTGAATGGTACGAAAGTGATGATTCTATTATCTGGTAAAATACTTTTTGATAACTTTTTAAAAACCACATTGTTTTTTTTTAAATATTACTAATATATAATTAGTTTTGTTGCTTAATAAATATTTTAAATGTCACAACAAGCAACCACTACTTTAGCTACTTTAGAACAAGCTCAGGAGCTTGGTCTTTTACCAGAAGAATTTGATAAAATCAAGAACATACTAGGAAGAACACCTAACTTTACAGAAATGAGTATTTTTTCTGTAATGTGGTCGGAACATTGCTCTTACAAAAATTCTATTAATTGGTTGAAAACATTGCCAAAGGATGGCCCTCATATGCTAGTAAAAGCAGGTGAAGAAAATGCAGGTTTGGTAGATATTGGAGATGGATTAGCATGTGCTTTTAAAATAGAAAGTCACAATCATCCTTCGGCTTTAGAGCCATATCAAGGTGCAGCTACAGGAGTTGGTGGAATTAATAGAGATATATTTACTATGGGTGCACGCCCGATTGCTCAGCTTAACTCATTAAGATTTGGTGATATTAACTTGGATCGTACTAAATGGTTAGTAAAAGGAGTGGTAAAAGGTATTGGAGACTACGGGAATGCATTCGGTATTCCTATTGTAGGTGGAGAATTATTTTTTGATGATTGCTACAACACAAATCCGCTAGTTAATGCTTTTTCTGCTGGTGTTATGAAAGCTGATGGTTTAATTTCAGCTACTTCTACAGGTGAAGGAAATCCGGTGTTTATTGTTGGTTCTAGAACTGGTAAAGATGGTATCCACGGTGCAGCTTTTGCTTCTAAAGACATTACTGAAGATTCTGCCAATGACTTACCAGCTGTTCAGGTCGGTGATCCATTTCAAGAAAAACTTTTGTTGGAAGCAACTTTAGAGCTTGGACAGACTGATGCCATTGTTGGTATGCAAGACATGGGTGCTGCCGGAATTACTTGCTCAACTTCCGAAATGAGTGCGGCGGGTAAACATGGAATGATAATATATTTAGACAAAGTACCTACTCGACAAGAGAATATGAAGGATTGGGAAATATTACTTTCTGAATCTCAAGAAAGAATGTTGATAGTTGTTCATAAAGGAAAAGAAAATATTGTTAAAGAGATATATGATAAGTGGGATTTGAGTTGTGAAGAGATTGGTGTAGTAACTAAAGAACAACGCCTCAAGTATTATATGTATGATGAATTGGTTGCGGATGTACCAGCAGAAGATTTGGTACTTGGAGGTGGTGCACCTGTGTATGATAGAGAGTATACAGAACCTGCATATTTTCAAGAACTCAAGAAATTTAATATCGATAGTATCGACCAACCTAATGATTTGATGGAAGTAGCTAAATTTTTAGCAGCTCATCCAAATATTGCATCAAAAAAATGGGTGTACGAACAATACGATTCTATGGTAGGAACTATCAATATGGGTACAAATTCGCCAAAAGATGCCGGAGTAGTAAATATTAAAGGATCAAATAAAGCGCTTGCCATGACGGTTGATTGTAATGCTAGAATGGTTCATGCTGATCCTCAAGCCGGATGTGCTATGGCGGTAGCTGAAGCAGCCAGAAACATCGTTTGTTCAGGTGGAACTCCAAGTGCAATTACAAATTGTTTAAACTTTGGTAATCCATATAATCCTGAAGTATATTGGCAATTTGTAGGTGCTATAAAAGGAATGTCTGAAGCATGTAAGAAATTTAACACCCCTGTTACAGGCGGTAACGTTAGTTTTTATAACCAAACCGCAAAAGAAGGAGTAGAAATACCTGTTTTCCCTACACCCACAATTGGTATGTTGGGTGTAGTTGAAGACAAATCAAAGGTTATGTCTCTCGACTTCAAAGGTAAGAGTGATTTGATTTATGCTATTGGAGAATTTCATAACGATATTAGTTCTTCAGAATACTTAGCATCTTTTCACAATTGTAAGCATAGTTCAGTTCCTCCTTTTGATTTAGATAAAGAATTTGAATTACAACAGTTAATTGCGGAATTAATTAAAGAACAATCAATTGAGTCTGCTCATGATATTTCAGACGGCGGATTGTTTATAAATTTATTAGAAAGTGCAATTCCAAATAAAGTTGGTTTTGATATTACTACAAGCTCAGAAATTCGTGAAGATGCATTTCTGTTTGGAGAGTCCCCTTCAAGAGTTGTAGTTACGGTAACCGAAACAAAAGAGGAGGATCTTTTACATATTTTACAAAATCATAAGGTGCCCTTTATGTTGTTAGGTCATGTCACTAAAGGAGATATCAGAATTGATGGGCAAGAATTTGGAACAATTGCTCAATTCAATGATATTTACCAAAATTCATTAGAACAAAAGCTTCAATAAAATTTACTACTTTACAGGTGTTTGTTTTTTAATTTTGTTACGTTAATAATTACATAGTTATGAATGATTTTTTTGATTTCAATAACCAACAAGTAGCTAACCTACCTGCTAGATTGAGGCAGTTTGTAGTTTCACAAAATTACTCTAAATATACGCCGATAGATCACGCTGTTTGGAGATACGTTATGCGCAAGAACATTGCTTACTTGTCTAAAGTAGCTGATTCTTCTTATCTTAAAGGACTAGAAAAAACTGGTATTACTATAAATCGAATTCCCAATATTCAGGAAATGAATGACATGCTTTCTGAAATTGGATGGGGTTGTGTTTGCGTAGATGGTTTTTTACCTCCTTCAGCATTTATGGAGTTTCAAGCCTTTAAAGTTTTAGTAATTGCTGCCGATATCCGACAATTAGAGCATATTGAATATACGCCTGCACCTGATATTCTTCATGAAGCAGCTGGTCATGCTCCTATTATTGCCGATCCTACTTATGCTGAGTATTTAAGATTGTTTGGAGAAATAGGATCAAAAGCTATTTCTTCTGCTAAAGATTTTGAATTATTTGAAGCAATCAGGCATTTATCCATCATTAAAGAAGATCCTACTACCAAAGAAAGTGAAATAATAGAAGCAGAACAAAAAATTGATATTATTCAAGCCAATATGGGTGAACCATCTGAAATGGCTAAAATTAGAAATTTACATTGGTGGACTGTTGAGTACGGACTTATTGGTTCTATTGATAACCCCAAAATATATGGTGCAGGATTACTATCTTCTATTGGCGAAAGTGAAAGCTGTATGAAGGATTCAGTTCAAAAGGTTCCTTATTCTATAGATGCCATACACAAATCTTTTGACATCACTGAGCCACAACCTCAGTTATTTGTAACCCCTAGCTATCGTTTTTTGACTCAAGTTTTAGAAGAATATGCTTATTCAATGTCTTTACGAGTTGGAGGTTTGCTTGGATTAGAAAGAGCAATAGATTCTAAAAATACATGTACTGCCGAGTATAGTTCAGGACTACAAGTTTCGGGTACTTTTTCAAAAGTTATCCAAAAAAACGAACAGCCTATCTACTTGTCTACAAACTCTGCTACTGCTCTAGCATGGCAAGATAAAGAGTTGGTAGGACATGGAAAAAGTTATCATAAAGATGGTTTTGGTTCTCCAATCGGGCTATTAAAAAATAGTGATATACCCATTGAAGAAATGTCTATGGATATGCTAAAGGAAAATAATATTATTTCTGGTAATAGTGTGGTGTTAGAATTTGAAAGTGGAGTGATAGTTAAAGGTTTTCTCAATAATATATGGAAAAATAGAAAAGGCATTAATATGCTAATGAGTTTTAGCGATTGTGAAGTAACTTACAAAAACGAATATTTGTTTAAGCCAGAATGGGGGCTGTATGATATGGCAATAGGGCATTCTATAGTTTCGGTTTACGCTGGAGCTGCAGATATTGATGTTTTTGACAAGGACAAAGTGTTCGAATTTAAAGAAACAACACACAAAATCACTCTATCCGAAAGTCGCAAAAACTTAAACAATCTATATAGTTGTGTGCAAAAAATAAGAGATGGGGAGAAAAGTAGTTTGAGTTTACAGCAAATTTTTGATGAACTTAAAATATCTCATCCTCAAGATTGGCTTTGTGCATTAGATATTTTAGAAATAGCCGAAAAAGAAGAGTTAAAAAAAGAGCTTAAAACGTATCTTCTTGAACTTTCAAAAGTTTCGGAGTTTTCAACTCTCATAGTAGATGGCATAAATTTATTACCATGAATATTTTAGTTACAGGGGCAAGTAGAGGGATAGGGTTTGAATTAGTTAACCATTTCTTGAATCAAAAACATCATGTAATAGCCGTTTCACGATCTACTAAGAATCTGTTAAACATTGATTCAGAATACCTTACCGTTCTAGAGTTTGATTTGATGAGCGATAGTTATATTGAACTTATTAATGTTGTAAAACAGAAAGAAAGTCTGGATATTGTTATTAATAATGCAGGGTCTATGCTGAATAAACCTTTTTTACAGATAACTAACAAAGAATTATTGGATGTATATAATGTAAATTTATTTGCTCCATTCAAAATTATAAGAGATCTTTATCCTTTCTTATCTACAAAGGCACACGTTGTTAATATAAGTAGTATGGGAGGGATTCAATCCAGTGTAAAATTTCCTGGTTTAAGTGCTTACAGTAGTAGTAAGGGAGCCTTAACAATACTAACAGAATGTTTAGCACAAGAATTTAATAATACGGATATTCGATTTAATGGCTTAGCTCTAGGAGCTGTGCAAACTCAAATGCTTGAGCAAGCTTTTCCAGAATATAAGGCGGATCTTTCAGCTGAAAAGATGGCAAAATTTATTTATGATTTTGCTGTTTTTCAAGGCGCTTTTTTTAATGGTAAAGTTTTGCCTGTTTCTTTTAGCACGCCATAATTTAGTTATTACAACGGATAAAATACAATTAACAATGGCTTTTACTTTTGATTTGATTCAATAATCTTATTCATTTCATTGCTTTTAATTTAAAAATGTTTAATTTAAATAGAGTAGAAGTTTTGCCATCATTTTTTTAATCGACACAAATAAAGCTAGATTTTAAGAGTTGGTATTTTGAAAATTGCTCAAAAAATTTCATTTTTTTTAAATCAAATACGGTAAATTTTGAATTTCACTAGATAGAAGAGTGAAATTATATTGAATAATAAAAAAAAATAAAATTATTTGGTTTGTATAAATAAGAAAGTATATTTGCACCCGCTTTTTGAATGAAGAAAGCAATTTGAAAATTGAAAAGTTATTAAATTATAATTATTTTAATTTTTTTTGAAAAAAAGTTTGCGGTAACAAAAAGTGTTGTATATTTGCCGCCCGTTTAAATGTTAACGGAAAATACAAAATGTTCTTTGAATTAATGGGATAGACGAAATTTAAAACAACAAATTCAACGTCAATTTTTTTAGCTTATAAATGAACCAGGAAAATTATATAAACTTTTATACAACGAAGAGTTTGATCCTGGCTCAGGATGAACGCTAGCGGCAGGCCTAACACATGCAAGTCGAACGGTAACATTGGTGCTTGCACCAGATGACGAGTGGCGCACGGGTGAGTAACGCGTATGCAATCTACCTTTAACTGAGGGATAGCCCAGAGAAATTTGGATTAATACCTCATAATATTATTTTATGACCTCATTTAATAATTAAAACTCCGGTGGTTAAAGATGAGCATGCGTCCTATTAGCTAGTTGGTAAGGTAACGGCTTACCAAGGCAACGATAGGTAGGGGGCCTGAAAGGGTGATCCCCCACACTGGTACTGAGACACGGACCAGACTCCTACGGGAGGCAGCAGTGAGGAATATTGCGCAATGGA
>JBMHCD010000002.1:0-12299 GCA_049890095.1 Flavobacteriales bacterium
AGCTGCTAAAAACCTTGTAAACGTTAATTGTTCTATTCTCAAAATCGTATATACAATAAAAACAACTAAAAGTAAACTTTAGAAAGCATCTAAACAAAAAAATAAGAGCTAAAAATAAGGTGTTTAATTATTCGACCGTAACCGATTTAGCTAAATTTCTTGGTTGATCAACGTTACATCCTCTCATTAAAGCTATATGATAGGATAATAGTTGTAATGGAATGTTTGATAAAATAGGCACTAAAGGTTCTGAAACTTCTGGTATTTCAATTACATAATCTGCCATTGCTTTCACTGTAGTATCTCCTTTGGTTACAACAGCAATCACAACCCCATCTCTTGCTTTAACTTCTTGTATATTGCTAACAACTTTCTCATAGTGTCCTTTTTTAGTCGCAATTACAACAATTGGCATATTTTCATCAATTAGAGCAATAGGTCCGTGTTTCATCTCGGCTGCCGGATATCCTTCAGCATGAATGTAGGAAATTTCTTTTAATTTAAGCGCTCCTTCTAAAGCAACCGGAAAATTATACCCTCTTCCTAAATATAAGAAATTTTGAGCATTCTTGAATTTATCCGATATTTCTTTAATGTAATCATTCATAGAAATCATACTCTGTACTTTATCCGGAATAGTTTCTAATTCTGTTATTAATTGTCGGTAATAACTTTCAGAAATTGACCCTTTTTTTCTAGCAAGCATAAAAGCCATAAGAGTAAGTATAGTAACCTGAGCTGTAAATGCTTTTGTGGATGCTACACCTATTTCTGGTCCAGCATGAGTATAACTACCTGCATCACTCAATCGGGCAATCGATGAGCCAACCACATTACAAATAGCTAAAACAACAGCTCCTTTATCTTTTGCCAACTGCATTGCGGCCAAAGTATCGGCTGTTTCTCCAGATTGAGAAATTGCTAAAACAATATCATTTTCTGTAATTACAGGGTTTCTATATCTAAATTCAGATGCATATTCAACCTCAACAGGAATTCTTGCTAAGTCTTCTAATAAATATTCTCCTAATAATCCTGCATGCCATGAAGTACCACAAGCAACGATGATTATTCTATTTGCATTTATTATTTTGGTTTGATAATCTGCTATCCCACCCAATTTTACTTCAGCAGTTTCTACCTTTAATCTTCCTCGAAAACTATCTCGAATTGATTTAGGTTGCTCAAAAATTTCTTTAAGCATAAAATGCTCAAAACCTTCTTTTTCGATAGACTCTAAACTCATTTCCAACTCCTGTATGTAAGGAGTTTTAATAATATTGTCAATCGTTTTTAGTTCTAGTTCTTCTCCTTTCTTCAATCGAGCGATTTCACCATCTTCTAAATACAAAACGTCCTTTGTATACTCAATTATTGGCGTAGCATCAGAAGCAATAAAATATTCCTCATCATTAATACCAATAACCAAAGGTGAACCTTTTTTTGCAACAATAATTTCATCCGGGTTATCATTCGAAATGACACCAATTGCATAAGCTCCAACTACTTCATTTAATGCCAAACGAACAGCTTCAAAAATATCCGTATTCTCTTTATTTTTTATCTCTTCTATTAAATGAACTAATACTTCTGTATCTGTTTCACTAATAAAATTATGTCCTAATTTAATAAGCGCCTTTTTAATCGAATCATAATTTTCGATTATTCCATTGTGAATAATTGTTATTTCTCTGCTTTGAGAAAAATGGGGATGAGCATTGGTGTCATTTGGAACGCCATGAGTTGCCCATCGAGTATGACCTATACCAATAGTACTTTTAATGTTTTTATTTTTACAAAAATCTTCTAAATCAGAAACCTTTCCCTTCCTTTTGTAAATCATCAATTCTTCGTCATACAATGCAATTCCTGCACTATCATAACCTCTGTACTCTAACCTTTTAAGTCCTTTTATTAAAATAGGATAGGCTTGTTTATTTCCGATGTAACCTACAATTCCGCACATAATTTAAAAATTTGTATAAGTAATAGTCAAAATAACTTGATCATCAAATAATGTTCTATTAGCAGAAATGGAGTTTCCTACAGGTAGTAAATACATTATGTAATCTTCAGAATCTTCACTAATCATTTGCTGTAAATATTTACTAATATTAAAGCTATAAGAATTGTTTTCTAGAACTCCTCCATAGTGAGTTGCTCCTTCAAAAAAATCTGGAATAAATACATATATTCCTTCTTCATTTTTAGTTACTAAAGAAAGAGATTGATGGGGTCTGAAATTATCATCAAAATTATCATCTACCTGAAAAGTTAATGTCGCTTTATTAATTAACTTATTTTTTAGACTATCCTTTAGAGGAGTTAAATCATTAAATGAAAGTTGTAAAACAGGGCCAGACATAGACTGTACACCAACAAAGTTGAGCTCTTGTTCAGCTATTTTAAAATGATTTACTCTAGCAGCAGAGCTACCAATATTTAAACTATAACTTTGATTACCATTGTAATAAATAATCATTTTAGATTCTTCATCAAGAAGGTTAAAATAACATATCGATGCCGATTCGCTAGATTTAACCTTAAACTTCAATCCTTTGAAATAATCAAGAAAAGCATCATTATTGACTAGATCACTTACTTGAGCATCTACTATTTTTTGACCTATATCCTTAACACTTAGCTTTAACTTTGCTGATGCTATTGTATCTTCATTACTACTCAGAGTGGATGGACGCGGATAAAATGAGATATCAACAGGGTTTGAGAAATCTTCAGAATTGATGAATTGATTAGAAAAAAACGTGTCCTCTAAAACTAATCCATCTAAAAGTTGTTGAATATTCATTGTTAATTCGACATTAGTATCTCCGTAACAATCGGCGTATTTTAAATAGATAAAAGCAGAGTCAACTATTGGATCATCCCCAAAACTAACATCATTCTCTGGTAGCAATAATTGAGTTGAAAATTCTGCAATAGCCAATGGAAAGGGACTAGATTCATAAGTTCCAAATAAAGAATATAACGTTTCGTCAGTTCTAATTGAATCTCCTTTTTCAGAACGAAGCGAAAAAGTTGGTGTTTGATCGTATGTTGAGAGTGTTATTTTATCTCCTTCAGGCTGTATTTCTAGACCAATTAAATCAGGATCAGTACAAGAAAAAAAGGTCATTGCTGCAAATGACCATAGTATTAATTTTAACTTCATTGGAAAACCGTAAATTTTTAAGTCAATATGGGTTCTTGTTCAAGCAACTCATCATATAAAGAATCAAATACCTCAACACAGTCTTCTTCATCGTGATATTGCAACGAACTTTTACCTGATTCTATTATATATTGTTCGATTTCAGGATCAATTTTTTCACTTCCAATAATTACGGCATCTGCAAAATCAATCGCCAAACGATGTAGGTTGTTTATTGTTGCTTCTTCAATTACAGAGATATCTTCTTTTTCAACTCCATTAACGATGGTTTTTCTTGCCATATCATTACTTAACTCCCCTTCTATTTCCTGATCATATACAGAGTACACAATCTTAGTGTCTGCAAAAATAGGGTCATCAGCAAATGCTTTTTTCAAATACATCGGCAAAAGAGAAGTCATCCATCCATTACAATGTACAACATCTGGAGCCCATCCTAATTTTTTAACTGTTTCCAGAACTCCTCTGCAAAAGAAAATAACTCGCTCATCATGAAATTCAAAAAACTCCCCATCCAATTCATGCATAAAGGTTTTCTTTGGAAAGTAATCTTCATTTTCAATAAAATAAACTTGCATTCGTACAGGTTGTAAAGAGGCAACCTTTATAATTAACGGATAATCTAGATTATCTAAAATCATATTCATACCCGAAAGACGAATTACTTCATGAAGTTGATTTCTTCTTTCGTTGATACAACCAAACTTTGGCATAAATATTCTGATATCTTTACCACGCTCCATTATACCTTGAGGAAGTGTTCTTCCTAGATTTGATAAATCAGACTCTGGTAGATATGGACTAATTTCTTGTGATACAAATAATACTCTTTTCTTTACATCCATCTTGCTAAATTTTAAAGCTACTCAAATTAGTACTCAGAATAGTAACTGCAAATTTACGAATTTTAGCCCGATAAAGCAAGTAAAATATTACTTTTACCCCTGTTAAACCTGTTACAATGTTAGTTGAAGAAAACAAAGATTGTTTAAAAAATATTTTAGATTCATTTAGATCCAAAAATCAACTTATTGGTTTTGTGCCGACTATGGGAGCATTGCACCAAGGACATATCTCTCTTATTGAAAAAGCAAAAAAAGAGTGCGATATAGTAGTGTGTAGTATTTTTATCAACCCTACACAATTCAACAATAAAAAAGATTTAGCTATTTATCCTTCAAATATTTCCAGAGATAAAAAAATGCTTAGCGATGCTAATTGTGATATTTTATTTTTACCAAATGTAAAAACAATGTATCCCGATGAGCTTGTCTCCAAAAAATATTTGCTGGAGGGTCTTGATTCTGATTTTGAGGGCAAAAAAAGACCTGGTCACTTTGACGGTGTTTGCACCATAGTTCATCAATTTTTTAATTTAATTAGACCAAACAAGGCTTATTTTGGTCAAAAGGATTTTCAACAATTAATGATTATAAAGCATTTAGTCAAAATCCAAAAATTAAACATCGAAATTGTTGCTTGTCCCATTATTAGGGAATCAAATGGACTAGCAAAAAGCTCTAGAAACGTTCATCTTTCAGAAAGTGCATTTCAGAACTGTTCGGCCATTTATGAAAGCTTGAAGCATGCAAAAGTATTATTTCATGAAGAAAGAATTAATGAAATCATTCCAACCATTACTTCAATGCTCAAAAAAATACCAAACTCTAAAATTGAATACGTTAATCTAGCCTATACGGAAAGCCTCAAAAAAGTTGATAAAATAGACCATAATCTAGCAATGGTCCTATTAGTTGCAATAAAAGTCGAAAACGTTCGGCTGTTAGATAATATCCTACTAAAAGATTAATTTTGTTCCTATGAATATTGAAGTTGTAAAATCAAAAATACATAGGGCAACCGTAACCGATGCCGACTTAAACTATATTGGTAGTATTACAATTGACGAAGCACTTATGGAAGCTGCTAATTTAATAGAGGGAGAAAAAGTTCAAATTGTAAATATCAATAATGGAGAACGGTTAGAAACTTATGTTATCAAAGGAGATCGCAATAAAGGAGAAATATGTCTAAACGGCCCTGCTGCAAGAAAGGTTCAAAAAGGAGATATAGTAATTATTATAGCTTACGGAATTATGGATTTTGAAAAAGCAAAGTCCTTTAGTCCGTCTTTAGTTTTTCCAAATTCTAAAAACCAATTATAGATGAATAAAGCCGTCAAATTGCTTAAGTATGTCGCCTTTCTTCTGATTGGTATATTACTTATGCACTTGGCTTTTAAAAATGCCGATATATCTAAATTAATCACCCAACTTAAAGAAGTCGAATTTATATGGGTGTTTCTTTCTATCTTATTCGGCTTCTTAGCAATTATTAGTAGAGGATTACGTTGGGTTTATTTATTAAATGGAATTGGCTACAATGCAAAAAAATCTAATAGTATTTTTGCTGTTTCAATTGGTTACTTTACCAACATTGCAGTGCCGAGAGCAGGAGAAATAACAAGATGTACAAGTTTAAATCAAACTGAAAAAATCCCTGTTGATAAACTTTTCGGAACAATCATTCTAGAAAGAGCTATAGACTTCTTGTTTTTAATTTCATTGTTGATTATTACTTTTATTTTAAAATTTAATTTATTTCTAGCGTTTCTCCAAAAACTAATTGACTTTGAAAGCATCAACATTAGCAAGCTTTTATCGGTTTTTATAATAATCATTGTCGCATTGATTATTCTTTTTTTTCTTTCAAAAAAATTAATTCGAAAATCCTCCTATTATAAGAAAGTTTCCAATTTTTTAAAGGGAGTTAAAGATGGCTTATTAAGCATTAGTAAATTGCAAGATAAAAGAAGTTTTTGGTTTCATACATTTGTTATTTGGATCATGTATTTATTAATGACTTACATTTGTTTCTTTGCAATCGATAAGTTATCAGTTCTTAATCTTGTTGACGGTTTGTATACTATGGTTATAGGAGGGCTTGGAATGGTTGCTCCTGTTCAAGGAGGAATCGGAGCTTATCATTATGTTGTTACTCTTGGCTTAATGGAACTTGGTATAGACTACGATTCATCTTTATTATTTGCCACAATTGTACATACTGCACAAACGCTAATGACACTTGCTTTTGGAGGAGTATCGCTATTAATAGTATTTTTACAAAAAAGAAAAACAAATTGAGTAATAAATGGAAAAATATTAAAAAGAAATGTTACACCAAAGAGGATATAATCAGCATTTCTAAAGATTGGAAAAAACAGGGAACAGTTGTTTTTTCTAATGGTTGTTTTGATATTTTACATCCAGGACATATTCATTATTTGTCTAAAGCTGCCGAACTAGGAGATAAATTAATTATTGGATTAAATTCAGACCAATCTGTTTCTGTTCTTAAAGGACCAACAAGACCGTATAACAATGAAAATGATCGACAAATTATGCTAGCAAGCCTAGACTTTGTAAATGCTGTTGTCTTGTTTGATCAAGAAACCCCAATTGATTTAATCACGCAAATAAAGCCTGACTTTTTGGTAAAAGGAGGGGATTATGCAATAGACCAAATTGTAGGAAATAAAATCGTAAAAGAAAATGGCGGTAAAGTAGTTTCTCTTGACTTTTTAAGCGGATATTCTACTAGCTTATTAATCGACAAAATACAAAATGGCCAAAACTAAAAAAGCTTTTTTTTGTCAAAGTTGTGGTAATCAAACACCTCAATGGATGGGCAAGTGCAAAAATTGTAACGAATGGAATACAATTGTTGAAGAAGTACTTACAATAAAGAAAGAAAAATATACCGGCCAGGAAAAAAGTAAAATCAATACTCCTCAGATTATCACTCAAATATCTTTAGATGAAGATACAAGAATGGATACCAACGATCAAGAACTTAATAGAGTTCTAGGAGGGGGTATTGTCGCTGGTTCTTTGATATTATTGGGTGGTGAACCTGGAATTGGTAAATCGACTCTAATTCTTCAATTAGCCATAAGAATCAAAAATCAACAAGTTTTATATGTTAGTGGAGAAGAAAGTGACAAGCAAATAAAACTTCGAGCAGACCGTCTAGGGCTAAAAAATGCAAACTGCCATATTCTTACAGAAACCAATACACAAAATTTATTTCAACAAGCTGTTAGCTTGTCTCCCTCTCTTTTAGTTATTGATTCTATTCAAACCCTACAATCAAATACCATTGAGTCCTCTCCCGGTAGTGTTTCTCAAATAAGAGAGTGTACCTCGGAGCTTATGGCATATGCTAAAGAAACCAATGTTCCTGTTATAATTATTGGTCATATTAATAAAGATGGAAATATTGCAGGGCCTAAAATTCTTGAACATATGGTAGATGTCGTTCTTCAATTTGAAGGAGATAGAAATCATGTATACAGAATATTAAGGGCCAATAAAAACAGATATGGTTCAACGGCTGAACTAGGCATCTACGAAATGCTAGGTAATGGTCTAAGAGAAGTTAATAATCCGTCTGAAATTCTTTTATCACAAAAAGAAGAGCAATTAAGCGGAATCGCAATTAGTGCAACTCTTGAAGGGATGAGACCGCTAATGATTGAAACACAATCTTTGGTAAGTTCAGCAGTATATGGAACCCCACAACGCTCTGCTACCGGATTTGATTTAAGAAGATTATCCATGTTGCTTGCTGTTTTAGAAAAACGATGTGGTTTTAAACTAGGTGCAAAAGATGTTTTTTTAAATATCACTGGAGGAATAAAAGTAGATGATCCTGCTATTGATTTAGGTATTGTTTGTGCTATTTTATCGTCAAATGTAGATATGTCTATAAATGATAAATTTTGCTTTGCAGCTGAAGTTGGTCTTTCAGGCGAAATAAGGCCTGTAAACCGATGTGAACAACGTATTCATGAAGCGGAAAAATTAGGTTTTGAAAAAATATTTATTTCTAAATATAATAACATAAGTCAGAAAAATTATCAAATAGATGTTGTTATGGTTTCAAAAATCGAAGAAGTTTTCAGAGCACTATTTGCCTCTTAATTTTCTAATAATTGATAAAGGTCATCTAACTTTGGCGTAAGAATTATTTCAATTCTTCGATTAGCTCTTCTTCCTTCTTTAGTAGTATTTTCAGCAATAGGCACAAATTCTCCTCTTCCTGCTGCAGTAAGCCTATCCATACTAATATTACTGTTAGAAGTTATTATTCGTACAATAGCTGTAGCTCGAACTACACTTAAGTCCCAATTATCTTTTATTTGTCCTCTACCACCAAACGGAATGTTGTCTGTATGTCCTTCTATTAACACATTAATATCTTTTTGACTTTCAAGAGACTTAGCTAACTTACTTAATGCCTCCTCACCTCTTGTATCTATAGTCCAACTTCCTGATGCAAACAATAATTTTTCTTCTAATGAAATGTATACTTTTCCGTTTTTTTGAGTTATTGTTAGTCCATCTCCTTCAAAACCTAATAAAGCTGCAGAAATGCGCTCTTTTAATGCTAATAATACCGAATCTTTCTTATTTATAATAGACTGCAACTCTGTAACTTTTAACTCCCTTGACTCAAGCTCACTTTGTGTTATTAAAAGTCTTTTTTGTTGAGCGGTGAGACTTTGTTGTAGATTGGTCAACTTATCTTCTTTTTGCTGTAAATCATCTTTAGCAATCTGCAGTTCTTCTAAAAGCCTTCTGCTTTCTTCAACTTTTTTTGAAATTATTCTACTATTCTTTTCAGACAACAAATCATATGAGTTGCTTAAATCGTTATAGCTAGATAATATCTTTCTATAGTTGAGCCCTATTTCGGTAGTATCTTTTTTTAGCTGATCAACTAAAGCTTGAGAGCTTTCAATTTTATCTAATAACTCTGTATTCTCTGTTTCAAGTAAAATATTTTCTTTTTTAATAGCTTGAGATTCTAGCTTAGTAGAGTTTTGTTGATCTTTTAATTCATTGAATACTTTTGGACTTACACATGAAACTAAAAAAATCGATACGCAAAGAAAAGATAGTAAACGATTAATCATAACGATATTGGAATTTATAAGCAAATATAATTAGTGAATCTTACACAAAATGATGCGCAAAAAAAGTTTATTAACAAATAACGTTTGATTAAAAAGATAAATCCAATAAAATTGGACAATGATCAGAATGAACTGCTTTAGATAAAATACTACCTCTTTTTAAATTAGACTCCAAATTTTTAGTTGCCATTTGGTAATCTATTCTCCATCCCAAATTTTTTGCTCTTGCATTAGCTCTATAACTCCACCAAGAATAATGGTGTGGTTCATCATTAAAAAAGCGAAAAGTATCTATAAAGCCTGAATCTAGAAAGTTAGTGATCCATTCTCGTTCTTCAGGCAGAAATCCTGATGTTTTCTGATTTCTTTGAGGATTATGAATGTCTATAGGTTGATGACAAATATTAAAATCTCCAGCTATAACCAACTTGGGAAACTGTTTCTTTAATTTATCAATGTATTCTTTAAAATCTTTTAAAAATTGAATTTTAAACTCTTGACGTAATTCTCCACTACTTCCAGAAGGCATGTAAACAGAAATTACAGAAAACTGATCGAAGTCTGCTCTTAAAACTCTTCCTTCATTGTCGTATAAAGAATTTCCCATACCATATTCCACATGATTAGGCTTTTGTTTAGTTAAAATTGCAGTCCCGCTGTACCCTTTTTTTTGAGCAGAATACCAATAAGTATGATAACCTCTATCCGAAAAAACACTGTTATCAAACTGTCCTTCAATAGCTTTAATTTCTTGGAGACATAATACATCTGGCTTTGCAACATCTATCCATAAATCTAGCTGTTTTTTTAAAGCCGCCCTAATTCCATTAATGTTATAAGAAATAACTCGAACCATCAATTATCTAAATTTAACTTGATGAAAGCCTACCAGATTTTTATCGATCAAAAACTCAAATGTATAAACTCCCGCTTTTAATACATTACCTCGAGTCCAAAGCTGACATTCTGATAGTAACTCATTTTGATAATCAAATTTAAAAGAGGTGGAATATTGAAGCGTTGTATCTGACAATTCTATTTCTTGAATGATATTCGATATGTTTAAAACCTGTCCTCCCGAATTAAGTATTCGAACAAAAAGTTCTTTTTCATCAGCTTCTGCTATTTG
Organism: Flavobacteriales bacterium; assembly: GCA_049890095.1. Classification (GTDB taxonomy): domain Bacteria; phylum Bacteroidota; class Bacteroidia; order Flavobacteriales; family UBA7312; genus JABAYQ01. The sequence continues at coordinate 10,279 of JBMHCD010000002.1, forward strand.
ATTTTCCAAGATTGAATAACAAATTTTAAACTTTTGAACTTTATTTGCTCTGTTAGTTTTTACTTCTCTACCACTTGCTCTATAATATAGTCCTTCAACAGAAATATCTGAAACCTGAAGAGCTGAAGCTAAAGATACTTTATCAAACAAATTTCTATTTGTTTTTATCAAATCCCTGTTTTTAGAAGAAATACGTTTATTAGCTTGTTTAACGCTATCATTCTCCATCTTTAAGGACTCATTTAATACTAGCAACGAATCCATAGCATTAACATACTTTTTACTAATTGCTTTTAGCCTAGAAATTTTGACCCTTGCTTTATTTAAATCTACTTCCGATCGAAGTAACTTTTTTATGTCATTAGAATAGGCCTTTATTAATGAATCTTTAGAATAAAGTTGATCGCTTAATTCTAAGTTTTCATCTTTAAGTAATTCGTGTTCATCAATTAAGTCATCTAAATCATCGCGTAGAGCATTTTTTTGTTCAATGTACTCCATTTTCAGAGCCATTTGGTTTTCGTACTCAACATTTTGCCAAACTATAGAGATTATTAATAGCGCAATTAGCGCCAATAAACCTATTACCAGCTTTTTAGTTTTTTTGTCGCTAAAAATTCCTTTACTATTTAAGGGTTGATTCATAATCTGATTTATTTGCAACCTCCTTGTAGTTAACAATTAACTCATCAAGCATCATGTTTTGCGTCTTAGACATATCATCACTTAGGTTACCTTTTGTTTTATCCTTCAACATTTTTAACATTTCAACCAATTGTTCTGCCTGTTTGAGGTTTACACTAACCTCTCCATTCACGGGATTGGTTATCTTTCCTAATTCTTGCATTGCTGAATGATGTAACAAATATAACAATTGAGAAAATAATTGGTCTTGTTGGTCCATACTATAACGATTTTAATAACAAATTTAGTGTAATAAATTGGAATGATTATTTTTAAGTCATGATAAAACTTACTAAATATTTTAATGGCTTATTATATCTTGTTTATCCATCATTATGTCAATTATGTATAAAGCCCATTTTAAAAGAAGAGGATATACTTTGTTGTAAATGTTAATTCCGTTTGCCAAAAACAACCATTAACGAATCTAATATAAAACTTCTTTTTTATGATATTAAGCACTTACGAAGAATCATCTGTCTTTATAAATATGAAAAAAATAATTCTATTCAAAAACTAATTAATAATCTAAAATACAAGAACAAAAAAAATGTTGGAATTTTCTTTTGAAAAGAATTGTCAAAAATGTTAAGAAATAAAAATTTAACTAATGAATTTGATTTCATAGTGCCTCTACAAATTCACAAGAAAAAAGAAAAGGAAAGAGGCCGTAATCAGTCATTCATTATAGCAAAAGAAATCGGAAATCAAATAAATATTCCAGTCAAATATTTCATTTTAAAAAAACTGTAACCGAAAGTCAAACTAGAAAAAGATTCTATGCAAGATGGGAAAATCAAGAAAATAAATTTATCCTAACCAAAAAGAAATACTTAAATGGGAAACGAATCATTATTATAGATGATGTCATCACAAGTGGGTCAACTATGTACAACTGTATTTCCATATTTAAAAAACTAGAAGTTAGAATAACGGTACTGTTTGTAGCAAACGCATAAAAAAAGGCCTGAGCTATTGCCCAGGCCTTTAATTGAGTTAGTTATCAAAGATTATTGTAAAACAATCTTTTTGTTGATACCACCATTAGTAGTTGTAATTTCTAAGAAATAAACTCCTTTTGGTTGAGTATTCATGTCAATAACTTTGTTGTAAGATCCAACAAATTCTGTTAACTCTTCTATGTAAACTTCCTCACCAATCATGTTCACTACTCTAACATTCATTGTTTGTGCCTCTGCAGACTCAAACGATACGTTAAAGATGTCTCTTGATGGGTTAGGATATACCTCCAAGTTAGCAACAGGACCCGCTAAACGCTCAGCACCTAATGTATAGTATACTGGCTGTGTAAAGCTAGTTGCCCATGAAGTACCGTT
>JBMHCD010000003.1:0-96622 GCA_049890095.1 Flavobacteriales bacterium
TAGCTCTTAAACTAAGAACTGAGCCGCTAGAGGGACTCGAACCCACGACCTGCTGATTACAAATCAGCTGCTCTAGCCAGCTGAGCTATAGCGGCAATTTCAATACATAAAAAAACAGCCCCTCTTAAAAAGGGACTGCAAATGTATTAAATTTTTGTTTTGAACAAAAACTAATCTAATTTTTTTATGTTTTTTTTTCTTTCTAGGTTTATATTAACAATATTATGATCTTTTTTTCTCTTTATTTTTAATAATTTGCTTACGTAAAGCCTCAATTGAAAGATCAGTTGCCTCCTCAAAAGTCTTACTTTGCTTACTTGCAAAATGTTCTGAATTATTAGTCATAACTTTAATTTCTACCAATTTGTTCTCTGAAGAATCAGAAGGTTCAAACTTTAAAAATACATCGGCAGACAACAGCGAATTATTAAATAAAGACATCTTTTTTATCTTCTTTTCTATAAAATTAATCAATTTTTTATCAGCACTAAAGTGTATAGAATTTATATTTGTTTGCATAATAAATAAGATTTAGGCTCTAGGATGAGCGTTAGTATATATTGATTTTAGTTCTTTTATGGAGTTATGAGTATATATTTGAGTTGCTGAAAGATTAGCATGACCCAATAATTCTTTAATTGCGTTCAAATCAGCTCCATTATTCAGCATATGAGTAGCAAATGTATGTCGCAGAACATGAGGGCTTTTTTTATCCGATGAAGTAGAAAACAAACACTTCCTTACCCTTCGGTAAACAAAAGAAGGGTTTAATTTTTTTCCTTTTTTTGTCAATAAAAAATATGAAGTATCAATTAAGGAGACATTATTTCTTTCTATCATATAATTTTCCATTACATTGATTAACTCTTTAGTTAACGGAATAAACCGTTCTTTGTTTCGTTTACCTAATACTTTTAATCTATTTTGGTTAAAATCAACATCAGTTAGCTTTATATTTATTAGCTCATTACGTCTTATTCCAGTTGAATAAAATAACTCAATAATTAATCTATTGAGTATACCATCATATCCCTTATCAAAATTTAGATTATCGAGTAAATTATTAATTTGATCCTCAACAACGAATGCTGGGATTTGTTTAGACACCTTAGAATAAGATAATAGCTCAGTAGGATTATTTTCAATTTTTCCAGAACGATGCAGAAATTTATAAAATGACTTAAGGGTAGTAACTTTTCTATTTATAGACCTTGGAGCTAGAGTATAAGCAAGGTTTAGTATCCAACTTCTCAACATTTGAAAATTAGCTTTGTCCAAACTACACTCATAAGAAAGTGTCAAATAAGACTCAAGCTGGGCTAAATCAGTGGAATATGATTTAACTGTGTTTTTTGAGAAGCGTTTTTCTGATTTTAAATATGTTAAAAACTGATTTTTAGACATAAAAAAAAGGATTTGACCCTCAACGAATATAACAAAAAAGTTTGAATCGTCAGATTAAATCCCTAACTAAATTTGAGAAAAATTAATAATTAATCTTCTTCTCTTTTTAATTTTTCTTTGTATGCAGCTCTAATCTTTTGCGATCTAAGCTCTACAGATTTTTTCGTATACTCTCTACGATCTCTCAACTGTCTCATTGTTTGAGTCATAGTGAATTTCTTTTTGAATCTTTTTAGAGCTCTGTCGATAGACTCGCCGTCTTTTACTGGAATAATTATCATTCTTTACATTTATTAAATGGGCTGCAAATATACAAATATCTGTAACAAAATCAACTTTTACTTTAAAATTTGCTTTGCAATTACAATTTTTTGAATTTCAGAGGTTCCCTCACCAATTGTACATAGTTTAGAATCTCTGTAAAATCGCTCCACTATAAAGTCTTTGGTGTATCCATAGCCCCCATGAATTTGAATAGCATCAGTAGATACTTTAACAGCAACTTCTGAAGAATAATACTTTGCTTTCGATCCAGAGAGAGTAACATTTCCATTATTTATTTTATCATTGACTGATTGATATGTTAACAATTCTGCAGCGTGTATAGTCGTTGCCATATCTGCCAATTTAAAGGCAATAGCTTGATGCTCTGAAATTGGTTTGCCAAACTGATTTCTTTCTTTTGAATATTTTAAAGAAGCCTCAAAAGCTCCTTTTGCTATTCCCAATGATAAAGCAGAAATAGATATTCTTCCTCCGTCTAGCACTTTCATTGCTTGAATAAATCCCTCACCTTCATTTCCAAGCATTTGACTTTTATGTATTCTGCAGTTGTCAAACACTAATTCTGCTGTTTCTGATGCTCGCATCCCCAACTTATCTTCTTTTTTACCATGGGTAAAACCTGTGGTTCCTTTTTCTACAATAAAAGCTGACATTCCTCGTGAATCTCCTTTTTCACCAGTTCTAACAATCACCACAGCAACATCACCACTGATGGCATGAGTTATAAAATTTTTCGCACCATTAATTATCCAATAATCTCCATCTCTTTTAGCAACAGTTGACATTGCCCCTGAATCAGAACCTGTATTATGCTCGGTTAAACCCCAAGCACCTATCCATTCAGCAGTAGCTAATTTTGGTAAATATTTTAGCTTTTGCTCTTCAGAACCAAATTGTAGAATATGACCAGTACACAATGAATTATGAGCGGCCATAGACAATCCTATAGATGGATCTATCTTTGCTAATTCTTCAATAGCTGTGACATATTCGTGATAGGTAAAACCAGAACCGCCATATTCTTGAGGAACTAATACTCCCATTAGACCCATCTCTCCTAATTTCTTAAAAACGGAAACGGGAAATATTTGCTCATCGTCCCAATCTCTAGAAAATGGACTAATTTCTCTAGCACCAAAAGCTTTAATCGTATCAGCGATCATTATTTGATTTTCATTTTTTTTAAAATTCATAACTTAATATTTAATTAATGAAATAATTGTATTTGAAACCTCTTTTAAGTCTTCTTTTCCATTCAAAAAGTCTAATTCTACAACAAAAGCAAAAGCACAAACTTTCGCACCTAAACGCTCAATAAGTTTCGAAGCTGCTAATGCAGTTCCTCCAGTAGCTAATAAATCGTCATGCACAAGTACATTCCAATTTTTCTCTAGTGAATCACTATGAATTTCTATTGTAGCCTCTCCGTATTCTAACTCATAGCTTTGTGACAAAATACTGCATGGTAGCTTTCCTTTTTTACGAATCGGTACAAAAGGAACATTTAATGCATTTGATAATAACATTCCAAACAAAAAACCTCTACTCTCTATTCCTACAACAGCATCTATATTTTTATTTGATAGCAATTTTTTAAAGTTATCAATTATCTCATTTGTTAAGTTTTGATCTTTCATCAAGGGTGTAATATCTTTAAAAGATATACCTTTTTTAGGAAAATCACTTACTTCCCTAATTGCTTTTCTTAGTTTCTTTTCTATCTTCAAAACTTAAATATGGAGCTATTTTGTTTATAAAAACCGAATCAAGAACAACAAGCTTATATAAATCTTGCTTAGAATTAAAGTAGCCATGTTGATTTCTATAACTTACAATGTTTTTAGCAATTTTGTAATTTACGTATGGATGTTTCGATAGTTTTTTAGCACTTACAAAGTTAATATGTATTTTTTTAATTTCAACACTATCTACAAAAAGTTGATGTTTAAATTTTGAAAAATACATACTATCCAAACCATACACTTGTAGTAATTGGTTTTCATGCTAAAATCCCCCTAATGAATTTCTGAACTTTACAATTCTTTTTGCTAATACCAAACCAATTCCTTTTATCAATTTCAGACTTGTTATATCTGCAATATTTAAATTTAAATAACTAACTTCATTAGCAATATTTTTGCTCTTATTTGAAGTTAGACTTACTGACTTGTTTTTGATTGATTTTGGTACTGAATAATCTAATGCTTCAAGATTAGTAATTTCATTTCTGAATTGCTTAAAGTCATAACTTTCATTCTTATACAAAAAATAATTTCTGTAAAAAAAACAACACAAAATTATAGCACATAGAGTTATAATGCCATAACGATAATTTTATTGTAATAAAAGAAGTTTTTTAAAATGGCCTATTAAATTTTATTTGAACCGACTAATTGTACCTGATTTTATTCTCTCAAAATAAGAATTCATATCTAGTTTAACTTCTTTAGATAAAATTAGCAACCCTAAAATATTAGGAAATGCCATTGCTAATATCATCATGTCAGAAAAGTCTATAACGGCTCCTAAACTTACAGAGGATCCAACAATTATAAACAGAAGAAATATAAATTTATAAACTAGTTCAGATTTTTTAGAATCTCCAAAAAGATAAGTCCATGATTTTAAACCATAATATGACCATGAAATCATCGTCGAAAAAGCAAATAAAAATATTGCAAATACCAATACGTATGGAAACCACGAAATTACACTACCAAATGCATTGGATGTTAATTGTGCTCCTTCTAACCCTTGAACATCAGCAAATCCAGTAATTATGATTACTAGAGCGGTCATTGTACATATGACAACAGTATCAATAAAAGGCTCTAGTAAAGAAACAATTCCTTCACTAACTGGCTCTTTAGTTTTTGCTGCGGCATGTGCAATTGATGCCGATCCAACACCAGCCTCATTAGAAAAAGCAGCTCTTCTAAACCCTTGTATTAAAACACCAATAAAACCACCAAATGCGGCTGAAGGTGCAAAAGCCCCTTTAACAATCAATGCAAAAGCTCCACCAACTGCTGAAAAATTTACAACTATAATTATTAATGCAGCCGTTACATACAATACAGCCATAAATGGAACAATTTTCTCTGTAACCTTTGCAATACTTTTAATACCTCCAATAATTACAATACCAACTAAAACAGCTAAAATAACTCCAAACAATGGACCATTTCCATCTAATACAGGAAACTGCCCTGCTAACTGAGCATAAGCCTGATTTGCTTGAAACATGTTACCACCCCCAAAAGATCCACCAACACATAAAACAGCAAAAATAACAGCTAATATTTTACCAAGATTTTTAAATCCATACTTTGCTAATCCATTTTTAAGATAATACATTGGCCCACCAGAAACTTCGCCATTTTCATTAACAACTCTATATTTTACACCTAATGTACATTCAACAAATTTTGAAGACATACCTAATAAACCAGCAACAATCATCCAAAAAGTAGCACCAGGTCCACCAACAGTGATTGCTACTGCAACACCTGCAATATTTCCTAAGCCAACAGTAGCAGATAATGCTGTGGCTAAGGCCTGAAAATGAGAAACCTCTCCTTTATCATTTGGATCATCAAATTTTCCTTGAACTAATTCTATAGCATGCTTAAATCCTCGAATATTTACAAAGTTCATTTTTATAGTAAAAAATAAAGCTCCAAAAACTAACCAAATAACTACTATTGGTATATCAACACCTAAATCTATTCCTACTGCTGCTATTGGATCCCAAAAAATAATCATCGCTAAGACGTTAACAATAGGCTCAAAAAAAGCATTAATTTTATCACTAACCGATGATGTTTGTTGAGCAAACAAACTACTTGCAGCTAGTAAAAAAACTGTTAGTACTGACCATTTTTTCATAATTTTTATTTTCTAATTAATTGTGTTTCTAAAATTTGCAATCCCTGTTCGAAAGAATGCGGTTTATAATCTAACTCTCTTATTGCCTTTTCTAAAATAAATCCTGTTTTAGGTGGACGTTTTGCTTTTTGATTTAAAGTTATTGAAGAAATTTTGTTAATATTTGATTTATCACATTTATAAAATTCTGCCATTCTCTCGACCATCTCAAAAATACTCATAATATCCTTACCAGAAATATGAAAAATACCTAAGGCATCTTTTTCTATCACTAATTTACATGCCTCAGCTAAATCTTCTGCTAAAGTTGGTGATCTGAACTGATCGTCAATAATATTTAATTTCTGACCATCTTTTAATGCCGACCTACCCCATAAAACTATATTGCTTCTTTGTAATTGATCAGCGGTGCCATAAAGAATAATCGTCCTTAATATAGTCCAATTTATTTCTGATGAGCTCACAATCTTTTCCGACTCAAACTTAGATTTTCCATAATAACTTAAGGGATTTGGAGTATCTTCCTCCTTGTAAGGGCCATTTTCACCATCAAAAATAAAATCAGTAGAAATATGAATAAAATGAGAATTATACTGCTGACATAAAGATGTCATTTTTCTTACAGCAAAGACATTCACCTCATCACATTTACTTTTGCTATCTTCACAGCCATCAACATTAGTCATGGCAGCAGTATTAATCACATAATCGGGTTTAAAAGAATCGAAAGTTAATTTTAGCTCTTGAAAGTTTGTGATATCCATAGTTTGATATAGATATCCATCTTTATCAAAAATTAAATTTTCTCCTGTTGATGTTGCCAAAACATTAAAATTACTTTTTAAAAGTTTAACTAATTTTTGACCAAGTAGACCATTACTTCCTGTGATCAGTACTTTTTTATTCATTTTAAAATTTCGGTTTTATCAAATACAACAAAAAATAAATTAAAATTGGTGATCCCAATCCTAGAACAGTAGCAATAATAAATAAAATTCGTAACCCACCAACATCCAGTTCGAATTTAGAAGATAACCATTCACATACTCCTAAAATCTTATTTTTTTTCATAAATAAAAATTATTAGTTATTTATAAGTCAAATACACTAGGTCTTTTACGATATTTAAAATGATTATTAACTCTCAAAACAAATACCATAATTAGATACAATAACGGGATGCCAAAATTGATAAAAGACAAATAAATAAAAAATAGTCGCACAAAAGATGGTTTGACACCTATCTTATTTGCCCACCAAGCACAAACACCAAAAAATTGTTTTTCAAAAAAGTTTTTTAACTTTTTCATTACTTAGAATTTGTTTACCAATATTGCAAGATAAACATTTTTTGGTATCACAATAACTATGTTTTAAATGTAACAATGCCTGTGATTGAGCCGAATTTTTTGATTTATATCCTATTTTTTTAAAACCATCTACAATAGAATTGTTTTCATTTTTCAGATTATAAAATAGTGAAATTGCTTTTTGTTTGAACTTGTCCGCTTTTTTTTCGTCAGCATACAAAACTAATAAAGGAACTAAAGTATTAATAATGATAGTATTCAAAAACTGATCGCCTATATTTTTGGACAGAAAAATTGACTTTTTCTTAAAATGATAATTGTATAACCAATAATCAGAAACTCCAACTTTAAACTTATCTTTCATAGCTCATCAAATTTAACAAACTTTATATTTATTAAATAATATTGCTACATATTTTCTAGTATTTTTTGCATTTGCTGCTGCATTTCCTTTGCTTTTTGTCTAGCAACTACCGCAAAGTTTTCGCTATTATCTGCATATATAATTGCTCTTGAAGAATTTATCAATAAGCCACACTGATCATTTAGTCCATATTTACATACCTCATCCAAATTACCACCCTGAGCACCTACACCTGGTACTAAAAGAAAATGATTTGGTACTATAGATCGTATATCTTTAAATGCTTCAGCACGAGTTGCACCAACAACATACATTAAATTATCACCCCATTTTTGAGATTCAATTAATACTTTTTGATAAAGCATTAATCCATTATCATCCTTAAACAACTGAAAATCTAATCCACCTGTATTAGATGTTAACGCTAATAAAATTACCCATTTGTTATCTGAAAGAAAAGGCTTCACAGAATCAGAACCCATATACGGAGCAACAGTAACTGAATTAAAATTCATGGATTCAAAGAATGCTTTTGCATACATTTTTGAGGTATTACCAATATCACCTCTCTTTGCATCTGCAATAGTAAAAATATTATCTGGGATAATTTCCATAGTTTTGGATAAGGAATCCCAACCTTTTGAACCCATAGATTCATAAAAAGCAATATTAGGCTTGTAAGCTACACAAATATCTTTGGTAGCTTCTATAATCCTTTTATTGAACTCAAAAATAGGGTCATCATATTCCAACAAAAAATTTGGAATTTTATTTATGTCCGTATCTAAACCAATGCATAGAAAGGATTTTTTATCTAAAATCTGTTGATATAACTCTTTTGATGTCATTTAACTTTCGTTAGTAGTACCTTCTTGTAATCGCTCAGCATTTTCAGCAATTTGAAGTTCTTCAATAAATTTATCGATATCGCCATCGATTACGTTTTGTAGATTATATTGAGTAAGACCAATTCTATGATCAGTTACCCTACCTTGCGGATAATTATAAGTTCTAATTTTTGCAGATCTGTCGCCTGTAACAACCATTGACTTACGCTTACCTGATAATTCTTCCAATCTTTTTTGAAGTTCAATTTCATAAATTCTAGACCTCAATACTTTAAGAGCCTTATCATAATTTTTATGCTGTGATTTTTGATCTTGACATTGAGCAACAACACCTGTTGGAATGTGAGTTAATCTTACTGCTGAATATGTTGTATTTACCGATTGACCACCAGGCCCTGAAGAACAATAAGTATCTTTTCTTATGTCACTATCTTTTATTTCAACATCAAACTCTTCCGCTTCAGGCATAACAACAACAGAAGCTGCTGATGTATGCACTCTACCTTGTGTTTCAGTTTGTGGAACTCGTTGAACACGATGGACACCAGACTCAAATTTTAGAGTACCATAAACGTCTTCTCCATTTACATTGAATATTATTTCTTTGTAACCTCCAGAAGTTCCATCAGCTACATCAACCAATTCTGTCTTCCATCCCTTTGCTGAAGCAAAATTAGTATACATTCTGTACAAATCTCCAGTAAAAATACTTGCTTCATCTCCACCTGCACCTGCCCTAATTTCCACTACTGCGTTTTTACTATCAGCTGGATCTTTTGGAATCAATAAAACTTTTATTTCTTCCTCCATAATTTCAATTTTTGGCTGAAGCTCCTCCAACTCCATTTTAGCCATTTCTTTCATCTCGTCATCCTTTAGCATTTCTTTTGCTGTTTCGATATTTGATAAAAGATTTTTATATTCTTTATGAGCTATAATTATCGGCTCTAAATCTTTATACTCTTTATTCAACTGAATATATCTTTTCATATCTGAAATGACATCAGGTTGAACTATAAGCTCTGAAACTTCATCAAAGCGAATTTTTATATTTTCTAATTTTTCTAACATATTAGTACATAAATTCTCCGTACTTGCTCTTTATTGTCAATTTTTTTGAAGTACATGCTTCAACTCTTCCAATAATTTTTGCGTCAACATTGAAAGATTTAGAAATATCTATTACCTTTTCTGCAATTTCTTCAGGAATATACAACTCCATTCTGTGTCCCATATTAAACACCTTATACATTTCTTTCCAATCTGTATTAGACTCAGCTTGTATCATTTCAAATAAAGGAGGAACATCAAACATATTATCTTTAATTATATGTAAATTATCAATAAAATGTAAAATTTTAGTTTGAGCACCACCAGAACAATGAATCATTCCATGAATTTTTGATCTATACGATTTAACAATTTCATTAATTATTGGTGCATAAGTTCTAGTAGGAGATAACACTAACTTACCAGCATCTATTTCTATTCCTTTAATTTTATCTGTCAACTTCCTAGAACCTGAATAAATTAACTCACTAGGTATTGATGTATCATAACTATTGGGGTATTTCTTTGCCAGTTCTTTTTCAAAAACATCATGTCTTGCAGAAGTAAGTCCATTACTACCCATTCCTCCATTATAGCTATTTTCATAGGTTGAAGTACCATATGAAGACAATCCCACTATCACATCACCCGCTTGTATATTTGAATTTGTAATAACATCCGACCTTTTCATTCTAGTAACAACGGTCGAATCAACTATAATCGTACGAACTAAATCACCAACATCTGCTGTCTCACCTCCAGTTGAAAAAATATTGACACCAAATTCACGTAATTCATTTATTAACTCTTCTGTACCATTTATAATTTCTGAAATTACTTCTCCAGTTATTAGATTCTTATTTCTACCTATAGTAGAAGATAATAAGATGTTATCAGTAGCACCAACACAAAGTAAATCATCTAAATTCATAACTAATGAGTCTTGTGCTATTCCCTTCCAAACAGACTTATCACCTGTTTCTTTCCAATACATATAAGCTAATGAAGATTTTGTACCAGCACCATCTGCATGCATTACCAAACAGTATTCATCATCGTTTGTCAAATAATCTTCAGAGATTTTACAAAAAGCCTTTGGGAAAAGTCCTTTATCAACATTTTTAATTGCAGAATGGACATCTTCTTTATCAGCGGATACTCCTCTTAATTTATATCTTTCTGTGCTCATATTAATACATAAAAAGACTACTCCATAAATAGAGTAGTCTTTATATTTTTTTATTTGAATTTATTTCTTTTTTCTTGAAATCACTTTATCCGATTCAATATCATAGAATAAATCAGACAAAACCTTAAAATCTGTTCTTCTATTATATTGATGTGATTTTTCAATATCTTTCTTACGCTTCAACTTGCTTATATACTCCTCATCTAAAATGTCTCCTTTCTTAAGCCTTCCATTTTTCACATCCATTAAATAAGGCTCTGACTCTCCCATTCCTACAGCCTTCAAACGTTTTGACTTAATACCCTTTGACACCATATAATCCACACATACTTGAGCTCTTTGCTGTGATAATTTTAAATTAAAATCATCTCCAGCTCTATTGTCAGTATGTGAGCGAAGTTGAATAACTACATTTAAGTGATTTTTTAAAACCTCTACTAAATTGTCTAATTCCTTTTTAGACTGTGGTCTCAAACTAGCACTATTATAATCGTATTCTATTTTTGGTAAAATTATCTCCTTCTGAGTTGGAACTAATGAAATATTTACATCAAAATTCTTTGATTGTTTAACTCCTAAAGTTGTTTGAGTAGCATTTTTAGTTAAATATCCTTCTTTTGATACTGTCAACTCATAAGCAATACCCTCCTTAACAACATCTTTTCCAAACTTATAAAACCCTGCATTGTCTGTAACAACTTGAGAACTAGAACCATCATTACCTAAAATGGTAACCACTGCTCCTGCTAAAGCCTTGTTATTATTATCATCACTAGCTACACCAGAAATTGATAAATCTAACAGCGGAAGATTAAACTGATAAATATCATCTCCTCTACTACCTACTCTATTAGAAGAAAAATATCCTCTTTCGTTTTTACCTTCAAAAACAATTCCAAAATCATCATTAGGAGAATTTATAGGACTTTTCATGTTTGACACAGATCGCAAATTATTTTCTTCATCAAATTCCGCTCTAAAAATATCATGCCCTCCCATTCCAACTAGTGCATCAGATGAAAAATACAAAGAACCATCCTGATGAATAAAAGGAAATAATTCATTTCCTTCAGTATTAATTTCTGAACCCATATTTACTGGCTCACTCCATTCATCTCTTTTTTCTTTTTTAATGAACCAAATATCTTTTCCTCCATACCCTCCTTTCATATCAGAAGAAAAGTATAGAACTTTACCATTTGAAGAAATAGATGGATGACCAAAAGTACTAATGCTATCATAAGGCAATGGGACTAATACAGGAGAAGTCCAACCTTTACCTTTTTTCTTTGAGTAGTATATTTCACAGGTTGGAATTGGCTTTTGCTTTGTGCTCTCATAACATCGGGTAAAATACATTTCATTTCCTCTACCATTTAGACTTGTAGCAGCTTCATGATTTTTTGTATTCATAGGCTCAGGGAATGGCACTGGACGAGTCCACTTTCCTTTTCTATCACGTTTAACACTAAACAAATCAGTGTATTTATCACCTGAAAAACCGTCAGTTGATTTTCCTACAGATGCATCTCTAGAAGATGTAAAGAATAGTACTTTATAGTCACTTGAACCAAAACTCGGAGCATAATCTGCTGCATTAGAATTATATTGAAACCTGGTAACTTCGTATCTTGTTGGATTTTCTAATGCATCTAATGCAAACACACATGATTTTATACCATTTTCTGCTCGTTGATCATTGGGCTTAAATGATTTATATTTTTCATATTGAATCATCGCCTCAGAAAAGTTTTGTTGTTTTTGCAAAACTTGTGCATATCTCAAAAAAACAATAGGATGAGGATATTTTGCTTTAATAGCTCTTTTATAAAGGTTTACTGCCTTTTTATTATGTATCGGAGTTCCTATTAATCGACCACATTCTGCTTGAAAAAATATCAACTCAGCTTTCCTTGCTCGATTTTTTTCCTTAGAATACTCTTCTTTATACAATAGTTCTGCTTCATAATAATTTTGAAGCAAAAAAGCTTTTTCAGCTTTTGAAGGCTTACCTTTCTTTTGAGCAATGGCTAAAGGACTCATAAAGATAAGTAAGAAAAATAGCGAAAGTAAATGTTTCATTTTATATAAATAATTTTTGCTAAAATAAGGATTTATTTTGTTTTTGTATAGCATAGATGCTACTCTTAAAAAGTTGTTCATAATTTTTAGCATTACAATAATAAACATTTAAGACAAAAAAATAAATTTGTTGTATAAAAACATAGTAATTTATTAAAACTTATTGACACTTAGTGTAATATATACACTAATTGTTTATATTTGTTTAAATAAACTTAACAACATATTGTAATGGCAAAAAGTAAACTAGAGTATATATGGTTAGATGGATACCATCCTACTCAAAACATGAGAAGCAAAACTAAAGTTCTAAATGATTTTAGCGGTAAACTTGAAGACTGCCCTATGTGGTCATTTGACGGAAGCTCAACTAAACAAGCTTCTGGCGGATCTTCAGATTGCTTACTAAAACCTGTAGCTATTTATCCTGATCCTGTTAGAGCAAATGGATTTTTGGTAATGACTGAAGTTCTTAATGCAGATGGTAGCCCGCACGAATCGAATGCAAGAGCAACTATTGACGATAATGACAACGACTTTTGGTTTGGATTCGAACAAGAATACTTTATTATGGATACTCAAACTCAGTTACCACTAGGATTTCCACTAGGTGGTTACCCTGGTCCACAAGGTTTGTATTACTGCTCTGTTGGAGGAAAAAACACTCATGGAAGAGACTTTGTTGAAGAACATTCAGATCTTTGTATTGAGGCTGGAATTAATTTTGAAGGTATAAACCAAGAAGTTGCAAGTGGTCAATGGGAATTTCAATTATTTGCTAAAGGAGCTAAAAAAGCTGGAGATGAAATTTGGATTGCTAGATATTTATTAGACAGACTTTCTGAAAGCTATGGCTATTACATTGAGTACCATCCTAAACCTATCAAAGGAGATTGGAATGGATCAGGAATGCATGCTAATTTCTCAAATAGTGTACTTAGAGAATGTGGCTCAAAAGAAACCTATGAGAAAATTTGTGAAGCATTTAGACCAGTTGCAAAAGAACATATTGATGTTTATGGAGAGTTTAATAGCGAAAGACTAACTGGCCTTCATGAAACTGCATCAATAAACGACTTTAGCTATGGTATTTCAGACAGAGGAGCATCCATTAGAATTCCAATTTTAACTGTTGAAAATGGATGGAAAGGATGGCTTGAAGACAGAAGACCTGCATCTAATGGGGATCCATACAAAATCGCAGCTCGTATTATCAAAACTGTAAAAACAGCCTAAACAATATAGTTTATATAAAGTAAAGATATGCTAGATAAGAAACGAGGATTATCACCCCCTCCTTCTTGGATAGCATATTTTTTTTACCCCATTTTAAAAGAGGAAATATTAAAATGGCAAATCCTAACATCCATAATATATCAACTTGTATCAACTTCTGATCCAAAACAACCAAATCAGAAAAAAGAGATGTAACACCTAATACGGCTAGTATATTAAATATATTAGAGCCTATTAAATTACCTAATGCTATGCTATTTTGTTTTTTTGAAGCTGCAATTAAAGAAGCTGCTAACTCTGGAATACTTGTTCCAATAGCGACCAAGCTTAATGAAATAATCCTTTCACTAACCCCAAAAGAATAAGCAATACTAACAGCTCCATTGATAAACAAATCTGCTCCAAAGTAAAGCCCAAAAGAGCCCCCAATTAAAGTTAAAATTGATTTTGTTAATGAAATTGATTCCACTTCTATATCTTCATGAATAAAATTATTATCAGATTTTCTAATTGTATACAATAAAAATAAAGTTAAAAGCACAATAAATACACCTCCAACCCATAATGGAATACCATCTGTAAAAAACATACTCAAAAAAAGTAATACAGAACATAAAATCATGAATGGGTAATTTGTTCTTATTGTGTTGCGATCAGCAATAATAGGGTCGACCATACATGTTAGAGCTAATACGAGACCTATGTTAGCAATATTTGAACCTATAACATTTCCGAAAGCAATATCCGAATGACCTGAATAAACAGATTCTAAACTTACAAGTAATTCCGGAGCAGAGGTTGCCAGAGAAACAATTGTAACACCAATTACCAACTTAGAAACTTTGAATCTGAATGCTAAATCAATAGAAGAACGAACCAAAAACTCACCTCCAAAAAAGAGCAAAAGAAAACCAAAGATTAAATAAAAATAATCCATTACTCTGTGATATCTTTTTTAACCTTTTCAACCTCTTTCTTAACTTCTTCAGAACTCGATTTAATCTCTCTTTTTATCTCGTTAGATGCATCTTTTAACTCACGCAATCCCTTTCCTAAGCCTCTTGCTATTTCAGGAATTTTTTTTGATCCAAAAAGCATTACTATTACTAGGATTACAAAGAAAATTTCTGGACCTCCTATGAAAAAAAAGATACTTATCATACAACAAATATAAAAATTAAAAAAAGAGTAATTCATAAAAAAAGGTCTCATTTTTGAGACCTTTTTTTATTCTATAATTAACAAAAAATTATTTCTTTTTAAATGATTTTTTAAGCGTATCCAACATTATTGGGGAAGCTACAAATAAAGAAGAATAAGTACCTACTAAAACTCCAACCATTAAAGCAAACATAAATCCTCGTATCACTTCTCCTCCAAAAATAAAGATAATCAACAATACAAAAAATGTTGTTAAAGAAGTGTTAATGGTTCTACTTAATGTACTATTTAATGCATCATTAACGAGTGTTGACATTTCTTTCTTTTTGAACAAACCAAGATGTTCTCTAATTCTATCAAACACAACCACTGTATCATTCAAAGAATATCCAATAATTGTTAAGATAGCCGCAATAAATGCCTGATCTATTTCAAGAGAGAAAGGTAAGATTCCATAGAAAACTGAAAAAATAGATAGAACAATCAATACATCATGAAAAACTGCTGCAACTGCTCCCAAGCTAAACTGCCATTTTCTAAACCTTAGTAATATATATAAAAATATTACTAAAAGAGAGAAAATAATCGACCACAATGCCGCATCTTTGATGTCATCGGCAATTGTTGGACCAACTTTTTGAGAACTCATTATTTCATATGAACCAAAATTTTCTAGACCTTTCTGAAGTTGATTATCAACTACAACATCTGCGTTAATATCATCACTGTTTATCAAATATTTTGTAGTGATTTTTACTTGATTAACATCACCAAAAGTTTTTACTTCTGGGTACATAACCAAACCATCTTTATCAATAAATACGTTTCCTAACGAATTTCTCAATTCTTCATTATTGATATTATCATCAAAACGAACTACAAAAGTTCTACCACCAATAAAATCTACCCCAAAATTTAGTCCTTTTGTAAATAAAGAACCAATTCCCAATAGTATGATTAGAGATGAAATAACATAAAAGATTTTTCTTTTAGAAATAAAGTCGATAGCAGTGTTCTTAAAGGCTCCTCTCGTAACATTATTATCAAAACTAGTTGTATCTTTTTTGTTTAACCTCCACTGTAAAATTAATCTTGTAATGAAGATAGCCGAAAACAGAGACGTCAAAATACCGATAACTAACGTTGTAGCAAAACCTTTTATTGGTCCTGTACCGAAAGAATAAAGTATGATACCTGTTAACAAAGTAGTTACATTGGCATCAATAATCGAACTATATGCTTGTTTATATCCATCAGCAACAGCTAGTTTTATACCTTTTCCATTAGCAAGCTCTTCCCTAATACGTTCATATATAAGAACATTTGCATCAACAGACATACCAATAGTTAGAACTATACCTGCAATACCTGGCAATGTCAATACAGCTCCAATAGAAGATAATACTCCAAAGACAAAAAATAGGTTTGCTAATAAAGCTACACTAGATACCATTCCAGCAAAGTTGTAATACAAAATCATGTAAATCAATACTAATACAAGTGCAATCAAAAACGATGTAAAACCAGCATCAATAGCTTCTTTACCCAAAGATGGACCAACGATAGCTTCTTCAATTATTCTTGCTGGTGCTGGTAGTTTACCTGACTTCAAGATATTTGCAAGGTCTCCTGCTTCTTCAATTGTAAAATTACCTGTTATTTGTGACCTTCCTCCTGCAATCTCTGCTTGAACAGTTGGGAAAGAATATACCAAATTATCTAAAACAATTGCAACGCTTTTACCTATATTCTCTGCTGTCAATCTCTTCCATAATCTAGCTCCTTCAGGATTCATAGTCATAGAAACTTCTGGCGCTCCGTTAAACTGACCAAAATCTTGTCTTGCATCAGTAACTACATCTCCATCCATTGCTGCCTTACCATCTCTTGAAGTTATTTTTAAAGCTACCAACTGTACAAACTTTCCTTCTGGATCATATGGTTTTACTGTCCAAGCGAACTTCACATCTCTTGGTAGTAAATTGACCACTTCATTTGAAGATAAATAATCGTTTATTTGTGCAGTATCCTTTGTTGCTGCAAAACCGCAAACAGGACCAGGGTTTGGCTGATTTGACTGATTTAAATTTGGTACTAATAAAGCATAAAATGGATTTTCTACTGCAAACTGTTCGTATGTCAAGGCCGAATCAGATTCATTATCAGACAATAGTTCTGTTAGAGATAAAGAATCCGTCTCTTCCTCTATTGAGTCATCAATTTGTTCTTGTTCTTTTTCTATTTGCTCTTTTTCTACTTCAGAACGCAAATAAGTATTTATGTCATCTATAGATTGAATAATTTGTGCATACTCATATGTTTCCCAAAATTCTAATTGAGCTGTTCCTTGAAGTAATTTCCTAACTCTTTCCGGATCCTTAACACCTGGCAATTCAACAATAATTCTTCCAGAGCCATCTAATCTTTGAATATTTGGCTGTGAAACTCCAAACCTATCTATTCTAGATCTAAGAATGTTAAAAGAACGATCTATTGCATCTTCTACTTCTGCTCTTATGACAGATAGCACTTCTTGATTGGTTGAGTTTGTGAAAACTTTATCTTTTAAATCTGGAGTATAAAAAATAGCTGCCAATTTTCCGTCTGGATTCACCTCAGCAAAAGAAGTTCCGAATAAAGTTACAAAATCGTCTTGACTATTTTTTTGCTTTTCAAGAGCTAGATCTATTGCGTTTACAAAATCTTGATCTTTACTGTAGTTTGACATTGCACGAATAACATCCACTATTGATACCTCAAGAGTTACATTCATTCCACCTTTAAGGTCAAGCCCTAAGTTTATTTCGTTTGATTTACATTCGTCATAGGTATAACCTTTAACACCAATGCTAAAGACCTCTTCGCTACCTATTGAATCTAGGTATAATTTTTCTTTTAACTCATCTCCAGCTGCATAAATCACAGCATCTTCTTCAACATTTGAAGCTATCCAAGTAAAGGAAAGTTGATACAAACAAACAGCCGAAAATAGAACGGCAAATAGTGAAACAAAAGTTTTATTTTGCATAATTATCTTTAATTTAGAATCGGCAAATATAGAATTTCAAATTATAATAAACAATTTTAAAATTTATAGTCCGAAATAAAAAAAATTGTCATTACAAATAAAGAATGAAAGCATCTTTATTTAACTACTTTAAATTTGTAAATTTGAGGCAATGAAAGTTTTGTTTTTAAGTTTATTTTTATTGTGTTTTAACTTTGCAAAAGCACAATTCTTAAATCGAGAAAATTTAACTATTGCTGAAGAAGGAAATATTTATTTAAATCCATTCACAGGTGGATTAAATTCGTGTCAATTTTCAGAATTAGATATAAATTTAGACGGAATAAAAGATTTATTAGTTTTTGACAGAACTGGAAATAGAATTTTACCATTTATTAAATCTTTGGATGGAAATCAAACTAATTATATTTATAATCCAATATATATTGATAATTTTCCTGATCTTGAAAGCTGGGTGATAATGGCAGATTTTAACTGTGATGGTAAAGAAGACATTTTCACATACAATCAAACTTATGCCAAAGTATTTCTGAACAAATCTACAAATGACAGCTTAATCTTTGAAGTGGCTAAAGAAGCATTGAGTTCTGATTATGGATCCATTACCAAAACAATATATATTTCTTCAGAAGATATTCCAGCCATCGTAGATGTTGATTCCGACGGAGATTTAGATATTCTAACCTTTCAACAAAGTGGAGGACACATAGAATATCACAAGAATCAAAGTCTTGAATTTTATGGCACATGTGATAGTTTAATTTTTGAATTAGAAACTAACTGTTGGGGAAATTTTTTTGAAGGATTGAATACTTATGATTTTGAAAATTGTGAAAACGAACAAAGCATATTTCCATTATACCATCAAAGAAGTTCATCACATGCAGGTTCGTCAATTTTAGCTATAGATATTGATGGCGATTTAGACAAAGATCTAGTTTTAGGAGATGTTTCTTTTAATAACTTAAATCTATTAATTAATGGAGGTACTATTTTGGAAGCAAATATGAATTCAGTAAATCAAGACTTTCCAGTGGGATTAAATACCGATGTAAGTGGCGAAACCAATTCTTTCCCATCCTCATTTTATGTAGACGTTAATAATGATGGAAATCGAGATTTAATAATTACACCTAACATAGCTAATAATGCTGAAAATTTCGAAAGTATAAAATTATATCTCAATACAAACTCGGATGAAGAACCCTTATTTGAATTTACAACAAATGATTTTTTACAAAATACAACTATAGATTTTGGTTCTGGTGCATATCCGTGTGTAATTGATTATAATAATGATGGACTTAAAGACTTATTAGTTGGAAATTTTGGTTATTTCTCTGAGGGAGACCAAATCAGTCAGTTAGCATTATTCAAAAATATAGGCTCACAAAATCAGCCTATTTTTGAAATAATTGATAGAGACTTTTCTAATATTTCACAAATCCCCTTAAATACAACTTTAAATATTGCTGCATCTGGACTTTTTCCTACTGTTGGGGATTTGGATAATGATGGAGATTTAGACTTGATAGTTGGCGACTCTAACGGAAAGCTTCATTTTTTTAAAAATAATGAAAATGAAAATAATGAAGCATATTTCAATTTAGAATCTATCAACTTTTTTGATATAGATATAGGTCAATCGGCTGCTCCTTTTTTATTTGATATAAATGATGATCAATTATTGGACTTAATCATTGGTAAAGTGAATGGCACTCTTTCTATTGCTATAAATCATGGTGATTTACAAACACCAATTTTTGATGAATTAATAGATAATGCAGGAAACGTAAACGTTTCCAATGACTTAGGCACCTATGGATTTAGCAAACCATTTTTGTTCAGTGAAAATGGTAGTATAAAAATGTTAGTTGCAAGCGAAAGTGGATATATATATCTGTATGATAATATTAGCAATAACTATGATGGCACATACAATCTAGTAAACACCAAATTTCAAAATATCAAAGATGGGATTAAGAGTAGTATCGTCTATGAAGATTTTGATAATGACGGTAAAAGAGACATGTTTCTAGGAAACGAGAGTGGTGGTCTTGTCTATTTTATCAATAATGAAATTTCGAACGGCTCATTTAGCCAAGAGTACAATCCAATAAAAGTTAGTATATTTCCAAATCCAAACAATGGGGTATTTACCATTGAAACATCAGAAGAAACTAAAATTATGATTTTTAACTTAATTGGTGAAAAGTTACAATCATCTTTTATATCTCAATCGACCGTTTTTGATTTTTCCTATCTTCAAAAAGGAACTTACCTAATAAAAACAAGCACTGTTAATTATTCTAAAACTTTTAAAATAATTATAAACTAAAAAAGAGAGCTTATGCTCTCTTTTTAAATAAGTTATAAATTATTTTAGACGATTAAAATAAATTTAAATCAATCAACATTTCATTAGTTTTTTTAACAGCTTCTGCTGAAGAGTTAAGTTGAGATTTTTCCTCCTCATTAAGTTCAATTTCAACAATTTTCTCCACACCATTTTTTCCCAAAATAACAGGAACTCCAATAGTTAAATCTGACAAACCATACTCTCCGTTAAGCATCACAGAACACGGGAACATTTTTCCCTGATCACAAGCTATTGAATGTACTAATGACGATACCGCAGCCCCTGGTGCATACCAAGCAGAAGTTCCTAGCATAGAAGTTAATGTTGCTCCACCAACCTTTGTATCTTGTTTAACTTGCTCCAATCTTTCATCAGATAAAAAAGCAGAAACACGCACACTATTTCTTGTTGCTAATCTTGTTAATGGAACCATACCCTTGTCACTATGACCTCCAATAACCATAGCAGAAACATCGGAAGATGGACAATCTAAAGCCTCACTAAGCCTATATTTAAATCTAGCACTATCAAGTGCCCCACCCATTCCAATAATTCTATTTTTAGGAAGACCTGTTGCTTTATGAGCTAAATAAGTCATTGTATCCATTGGATTACTTACTATAATCAATATTACATTAGGAGAATGTTTTATTAGATTTTCGGAAACCGTTTTTACTATCCCTGCATTTATACCAATTAATTCTTCTCTTGTCATTCCTGGCTTTCTAGGAATTCCGCTAGTAATTACAGCAATGTCGCTACCTGCTGTTTTTGAATAATCATTAGTACTACCAATTATTTTAGTATCAAAACCATTTAAAGAAGCTGTTTGCATAAGGTCCATAGCTTTACCTTCAGCAAAATTTTCTTTTATATCAACCAAAACTACTTCTGATGCGAAATTTTTGATTGCTATGTATTCTGCACAACTTGCACCTACAGCTCCAGCGCCAACAACAGTAACTTTCATATTTTTTGTTTTTAAATTAAATTTTTGCAAAACTAATCAAAAAATCTTTTTAAAAGATAATTTAACGCTAGCTTTACCTAGATTCAAAGTATCATTATAGATTTAGGAAAATTATTCGTATATTTATAGGCTTAACTTTACATGCCTTAACAATGAGAATCGTATCGATTTTATTTTTATCATTATACACATCTTTTGTGCTCGCTCAAATTGATGCTGGCGATGATATTACTATTTGCGAACTTGGACCGGTAAACCTTTCGGCAGATTACACTCCTACTAGTGTTGGAACTAATGATTATACCATTGAATCTATCCCCATAAATACCGACCCTTATGATGGCACAACGATACCAAATCTTACTGATGATTCATTTACGGATATAATCAACATTGGATTTAATTTTTGTTTTTATGGAAATGTTTATGATCAATTCATCATTTCTACAAATAACTATATTTGCTTTGATCTTACTGATGCTTTAGGATATTCTCCATGGAACACCGAGGTGATTCCAACTGGTGGAGATATATTCAATAGTATAATGGGGCCATGGATGGATCTTAACCCATCCAACGGTGGCAACCTTAAATATCAAGTTTTGGGTGTTGCACCAAATAGAAGAATGGTGGTTTCCTTTGAAGACTTTGGTTACTTTAGCTGTGGAAATCTTCAATTTAACGGACAAATCAAGATATTTGAAACTACTAATGTGATAGAAATTCACGTTGAAGAATTACCTTTATGTGCTAATTGGAATAACGGAGAATCAGTACTCGGTATAATTAATGAAGATGAAACTCAATTTGTTATCGCAGCAGGATGGAATAACACTCAACAAACACAAAACAATATTGCATTTAGATTTACACCTTCTGGTGCAACTGGAGCAAATGTAGAGTGGTTCGATGATCTTGGGGCATCAGTTGGAATTGGTACAGATATTGTTGTAAATCCAACATCAACTACAACCTATACTGTTGTAGCAGAAGAATGTCCTGATAATTTTACAGATCAAATAACTGTTAGTGTTTCTACAGATATCACTGCAAATCCAGTTATTGATGATAATATTTGTCCTGGCGAAGAAGCTGCAAGCATAGAAATCAATCCTGTTGGCGGAACAGCTCCACTACAGTTTTCTTGGACATCTTCCAATGGCTTTTCCTCAAATAACGAGGATATATACAATTTGCCTGCAGGAAATTATAATTTAACTATTACTGATGCATTAGGATGTCAAAGTTTTGCAGGACCATATTCAATTTCGGCTCCTCCTCTGCCTATTCAAGTTAGTAATCAAATAATTCCTGTTAGTTGTTTTGGATTTAGCGATGGTCAGGTTAACATTACACCAAACGGAGGAACTGCTCCTTACAGCTATTCATGGTCGGGTCCTGGTAGCATTACTGGCGATGGAACTAATATGATTTCAAATTTGATAACTGGTAATTATTCCGTGATAATTACTGATGATAATGGATGTATTTTCAATACCTCATTTTTTGTTGACGAAAACTCTTCCTTATCTATTAATACAAACTTATCCGATTATAATGGATTTAATGTGAGATGTTACGAAGGTACAGATGCTTGGATAGCTACAGAAGTAACAGGAGGAATGATGCCTTATGAATACCAATGGACTGATGAAAATAATATTCTTATTTCAAATAATCCAGATCTTTATCAGGTTGGTGCAGGTAACTATCAACTAACTGTTACAGATGCTGAAGATTGTCCTAATGTTCTTAATTTTAATCTTACAGAGCCTGACTCTGTATCTATTGATGTGTCCAATTATGGTCATGAAAGCTGTACCTATAACAACGACGGATTTTTACAAGTTGAAGGATGGGGAGGACCAGACCTACCAGTATATTCTCAAAATTATTTTGACCTAAAATATGAATGGACTGGACCGAATTCCTTTTACTCAACTGAAAAAGATATTGAAAACTTAAAATGTGGTATCTACACAATAAAAGTTGAAGATATTAATAATTGTACCAATATTCTTGAATTTGAGATTATTGAAAATGAGGAGGTAATAGCAGATTACAGAACCATGGACGACACTGTAACCATCAACTACCCGATTATTAATATTTTTGACAATTCACAAGCAAATATTGTAGATTGGTATTGGGAATTGAGCAATGGGTTTTATTCCACCACAAAAGATATTATTGGACTTGACTTAACAGCAAATCTTTATGAAGTAGGGAGTATTGATTACGATTTAACACTAATAGTAACTGATGAATTTGGTTGTTCGGATACTACTACTGGTATAATATCTATAAAAGACGAACATACCATGTATGTTCCTAATGCATTTACTCCTGATCTTGACGGATGGAATGATGTCTTTAAAATAGATTTTCACGCTATTGATGAAGAATCATTTAGATTAGATATTTTCGATAGACTAGGGGCAGTGATTTTCTCAACAACAGATCCATATTTTGAATGGGATGGCAAACATCAAAATTCTGGCAAAGAACTTATAACAGGAGTTTATTCTTTCAATCTTTCTTATAAAGATTTTGAAGGAAGAGTCTATGATTTCACAAATTGCTATAATTGCATGGGCACAATCTCATTAATTAGATAAAAAAAAAGACCTCAATTGAGGTCTTTTTTTAATAAAGAATTTACATTTTTTACACATCAATATTTGCATATTTAGCATTCTGCTCAATAAACTCTCTTCTAGGTGG
Source organism: Flavobacteriales bacterium (assembly GCA_049890095.1). GTDB lineage: Bacteria > Bacteroidota > Bacteroidia > Flavobacteriales > UBA7312 > JABAYQ01. Next base: position 23,899 of record JBMHCD010000003.1, read on the forward strand.
AACTTCATCTCCCATTAGCATTGAAAATACTCGATCACTTTCTACTGCATTTTCTATTGAAATCTGCCTTAATGTTCTAGATTCAGGGTTCATTGTTGTATCCCATAATTGCTCAGCATTCATCTCTCCTAGACCCTTATATCTTTGTATAGTTGCTCCTTTCATTTCTTGAAGCATTTTGTCTCTCTGATCATCTGACCAACAATATCTTTGATCTTTTCCTTTTTTCAATAAATAAAGCGGAGGAGTTGCAATATATAGATAACCACTTTCAACAAGAGGTTTCATGTATCTAAAGAAAAAAGTAAGAATTAAGGTTGCAATATGGGATCCATCAACATCGGCATCCGTCATAATCACAATTTTTTTATACCTAAGCTTTTCAAGATTTAGTTCTAAACTATCCTCTTCAGTTCCGATTGTAACACCCAATGCAGTATAAAGGTTTTTGATTTCTTCATTCTCAAAAACTTTATGTTGCATTGCTTTTTCTACATTTAAAATTTTACCTCTCAAAGGTAAAATTGCTTGAAAGAAACGATCTCTTCCTTGTTTTGCTGTACCTCCTGCAGAGTCTCCCTCAACCAGAAAAATTTCACAATTATCAGGATCTTTATCCGAGCAATCCGCTAGTTTTCCTGGCAGACCAGAGCCCGATAAAACATTTTTTCTTTGAACCATTTCTCTTGCTTTCCTCGCAGCATTTCTAGCCTGAGCAGCAAGTAAAACTTTCTGAACTATCTGTTTAGCCATTGAAGGGTTTTCTTCGAGAAAATTTGTCAACATTTCTCCAACGGCTTGATCTACAGCTCCTGTAACTTCTTTGTTTCCTAATTTGGTCTTAGTCTGGCCCTCAAACTGTGGTTCCATTACTTTGACAGATATTACAGCAGTTAAACCTTCTCTAAAGTCATCTCCAGCAATTTCATATTTAACTTTATCCAACATTCCAGACTCATCTGCATATTTCTTTAGAGTTCGCGTAAGAGCTCTTCTAAAACCTGCTAAATGAGTACCACCCTCATAGGTATTTATATTATTAACATAAGAATGGATATTTTCTGAATATGAAGTGTTGTAATGCATCGCTACCTCAACAGGAACGCCATTTTTTTCTGTCTCCATGTAAATTACTTGATCCAATAGTTTTTCTCTATTTTCATCAATCATTTCAACAAATTCACGCAAACCTCTTTCTGAGATAAAAACATCAGAAATAAAATTACCTTCATCGTCAGTAACTCTTTTATCAGTAATAGAAAGTTGAATTCCTTTATTCAGAAAAGCTAATTCTTTTAGTCTTGCTTGTAAAATTTCATACTGATAAACTGTATCTATAAAAATGGATTCATCTGGTTTAAAAGTAACAATTGTTCCTGTTATATCAGTTGTACCCACTTCTTTAACATCATATTTAGGAACACCAATTTCATATTCTTGCTGATGGATTTTTCCACCACGATGAACTACAACCTTAAGACTAGTTGACAACGCATTTACACAAGAAACCCCTACTCCATGCAAACCCCCTGAAACTTTATACGAATCCTTATCAAACTTTCCACCAGCATGTAATACAGTCATTACAACTTCAAGAGCAGACTTCTTTTCTTTTTCATGTAGATCTGTAGGAATACCTCGACCATTATCTGAAACAGTAATCGAATTGTCTTCATTAATAAACACATCTATTTCCGAACAATGTCCAGCTAATGCTTCATCTATTGAGTTATCAACTACCTCATAAACAAGGTGATGAAGACCTTTAGTGCCTATATCACCAATATACATAGCAGGTCTTTTCCTTACTGCTTCTAAACCTTCTAATACTTGAATATTACTGGCACCATATTCGGGCGTGCCTTGAGTTTTTTCTTCCATTTTTATTTATTAGTTTTTTAAGTTCAATTACTAGATTACAACAAATATAAAAAAAGGGATTAGAAATGAACTAAAACGACAAAAAAATAACGGCTTACTTATTAACAAAAAGTTGATAAATCAATAACGGTACAATAAACCAAATTGTAATCTTGGCGAAAGAGTATAATAATTTTGCCACAATTGATAACCGCCAATTAAATTATTAGCCTTTATGTATGAAGAAAATACTTTACTAAATCGATATTCTACAGAAACATTTAAATCAACGAAATCTTTTAGGGAGGTTAAATTATTTATATCTGATTTCGTAACCGATCTATTTAGTTCGCCAAAAACTTTCGCTTGAGTTAATATTTTATTTCCAACATTATATTTTGCCGACACTGCACCAGAAAATGTTGGTTTATAGGAATATGAATCTAAATTTTCAAGAGTATAGTTGTGATAATTTAAATCTACAATTATCCCTTCTTCATTACCAAAATCCCAATCTATTATTGTTCTAAAATGAAGATGAGATCCATTGTCATAGACTACCTTAAATTTATTGTTGTAAATAGATTGATTATCTAATTCAAAAAATGGCATTTGATCGACTTTGGCAAAAGAAATTTCAGACGTCATTTCAATTTGAGATGATAACTTTGCATCAAAACCAGAATAAATATTATATTTTATATCGCTATTTCTAAGAATCAAGCTAGAGTTTCCATTATCTAATGCATTTAAAACGAATGGATTTTCTTTACTAAAGCTCCAATATGAATTATGTTTTAAACCACCATTTATACCAAAATAGGTATTAAAAACTGATTCAACATTAAAATATTCTAAATAAATATCAGGATAAATCGTAGTTATAATAGTATCAAGATTATTATTATAAACAATATTTACACCATACTTCCCTTCTATACCATTAAATAAATAGTGATATTTTGGAGCAAATGAATAAAAATACTCTTGTGTTTGTGTCGTGTCAAAAGAAACATCATTAGCAAAATTATTCACAAAATAATCTAGCTTTAAATCTAAAGATAAATTATGATCATTGTATTTTCCATCAAAATTAGATTTTAAACTTATACTAGATTCTGTTTGCTCATTTAAATCAGAAATAGAAACAACTGAATTATAATTTACTAAATTATTTTTTGTAGAATAAATTCCAATATCTAAATTGGAATATCCCCAATATTGGTTTAAATCAGATGTTGTAAGTTGCAAATCTGGATCAACTCCATAGGAAGTAAATTGATCTCCTATTCGGTAAAATCTGGAATATACCGTAGCAAAATCAAAATTCTTTTTAGCAAAAAGATTCAAATTTGTATGACTAGAATGTGCATCCGTTTTTTCATTATTATAAACACTATTTGCTTTCATGAAAGATTGTCTGTAACCAATTCTGGCACCATAACTTAAAGTTTTATTTCTATCTGAACTATAAAATATATCAAAGTTTGGCACAGCATCATTTCCTATTGCTAACTTTATGTAAGTAGGATATATTTTTTGAATAAATTCTCCTTTTATCTTTGCTGGACTTATAGTGTCTACTGAAAAAGAAGTGATATATTGTTTAGAATTTAGTAAATAGGAAATACTCAAGGGAATTTTAAACGTATCTTCAATTTCAGGAAAATCAGTAATTTTTTTAGAAATAGGTACTTCAGGAATGTAGGATTCTGTTACTTGAACTTCTTGAACCCCAAGAGTATCCTGAGCAAATGATGAATAACTAAAAAAAAGCAATAATATAAAAAGTCTATTCCTCATCCTTATATAAATTTTCTTCCTCCTCAAACTCAATATCATTCAGAAGGTCAATAATTAAACTTGTTTCTTTTATTTCAGCTTTTTTAGATTCGAGAGCTCTTACATTAGATAACTTTTCTATAGCATCTTGTCTTACATCATCATTTTCATCATAATTTTCGATAATACTTTCCAAAGTCGCTATAGCTTGAAAATAATTTTGTTGTTCAACATACAAATCTGAAAGCAGTACAAAACCTTTAGCAATAAAATAATTATTATTAAAGTTTTCAGAAAGATCAAAAACAATAGCTTCTACCGATTGATAATCCTCTGCTATAAATGATAATAAAGCCAATTGATATTTAGCTTTTGCACCAAAAGAGTTTTTTGTGGATTGAGATATTGAAGTATATTCTTTTTTTGCAGCATAATACTCTGTCTGACTAAATAAGTCATCTGCTAAAATTAGTCTCACTTCGAGTAAAAGTTGCTCATCAACTTTATCCATTTTAAGAATAACTTTACTCAATCTAATAATTTCATCTTTAAGTTCCAGCTTCTTATTACATTCGAATAAAGAAATAGTTGCAGAACGAATTACCTCTTTATCCTGTGCAATTTCAATTAATTCACTAAAATGCAATGCAGCAATACCATATTGTTTTTCATTAAATTCTATTGAAGAAATTTGACTCAATACTCGTTCTTGATATCTACTATCCTTTAAATCATTCAATTGCAAATACTGATCTAAAGATTCACTGATTTTATTTAAATTATATAAAGATTCAGCAAGATAAAATTGAGCTGTATTTTTAAAAATAGGTTGAGAAAAATTATTCAAATAATCTGAGAGTGAAGAAATTGAAGCATCAAAATCCTGATTAAAAAACAAAGACTCCGCAGCTTCAAAAGTAATAGAATCTTGTGCTGATTTACTTACGTTGAAATTAGATAGACCATCTACAAATGACAGATAATCTTTTACGTTTCCTTCTTCAATCGATATATTTTTATACGCAGTTAATGCTTCTTTAGCTTCAATGGTGGAGGGGTAATTTTCAATTACTTTCCTAAAAAACTCTAACGCTTTTATATTATTATCTGTATTGTAATAATGTAATCCCAATTTTAACAATGTACTTTTGACTAAAATGCTTGACGGATGATCGTTTAATAATCTGTCAAATAATTCTATCCTGTAATCGAAATCTTGATCAGTTTCTTCTGCTAAAATGAATAACGCATCATCATGATATGGAGATTCTGAATACTCATTGACCAAAATCTTTAATAATGAAACTTGTAAATCATTCTGCGACAATAATCCATGACAAATTACTTGCTGAAAAATAGCATAATCAATATCAAAAATATTTTCAGACTGAGCTAATGCATAAAACTCAATTGATCTTTGATAATCTTTAGATAAAAAATAAGAATCCGCTATGCGAAAAAAAGAATCGGCTTTTTTATCATCTAAGATTTTATCATTATCTACAAATTTTCTAAACCACCGTATTGCTTCCTTATAATTATTTAATTTAAAATTAGAATAGGCCAATCCATAATAACCATCATTATATTTATTAGTTGAAATTGAACTCGGATTAAAAATAAATTTTTTATAAGCCAAAATTGCTTCTTCATATTTATGAAGATTGTAATACGATTCAGCCTTCCAATAATTGGCTAAAGAAGAAAAATCTCCTCCAACATCATTTGAAATCGACAAAGCAAAACTAGTTATTGCTCTTTCATATTTTTTATCGTTAAACAAATTTATTCCATTAAAAAAGGATACTCTTTGCAACATAAATTGCTGTTCGTAATTCAAAGACTCTAAAGATTGTAAGAATTTAATTGCAGAAGGATAATTTCTAGATGAAGAATAAGCATTTAACAAAAAGCCCTCAACTTCATCTTTATTTTGAGATTCAGGAAAAGCTTGTAAGTAATCTTTTATGACATCAATTGCGTTGTTATATGAACCTTTGTTTTCAACTGTTAATTTAACATAATTGAAAAAAGCATCTTCTTTTAAACTCAAATCATAGTCTAAAGAAGAACAATATTTAAATGCATTTGCTCCGTAATTTTTTTTATTTATGCGTACATAACATTCTCCTAAATGATAAGATGCAAATTGTGATAAACTATCTTTTACATCCAATATTTCATCGAAATAGGCAATAGCCTGATCGTATTGTAGCAACTTAGAATGTGAATAAGCAAGCTGATATTTCTCTAAACGACTCAAGCCAAAAGACTCTTTGTAGTTATTTAGATATTCGATAGCTTTTTTATAATCGTTTTTAAAATAATAAGCATCAGCAATTAGCCTATTTAACTCATTATTTCTAGTATGTTCAACACTATCGACCAGAGGAATGGCATATTCTAGCAAGTCGTCAAAACGTTTTTGAAAATAATAAATCTGAGCTATATAATAACTGGCTATTTTTCCTAAAGAATTAACCCCTGATAATTGTTGAAATCCTTTCAAAGCAGTTGCATAATTACCCTCTAAATAAGCAATATGAGCAGGAAAATATTTTACTAATTCTTTAAATCTAAAGTCTGCATCTCTAATTTCATAAAAAGCCAATTTTGATTGGTCATATTGCTCTTCAACAAAATTGGCATAAGCTTGCCTAAAATAAAATGTAGTTTTTTGGGTATCATTTAACTGATTTACATCCACAAGAGAAGAACGAGCAATTACTCTTGAATACTCTTTATTCATAAAATAAAGTCTTGTCAATTGATAATTTGCATCGTTGATCAAAAAACTACTAGAATAATCTTTAATAAACTTTAACAAAAGATATTCTGCATCCTTGTTAAACAATTCTAATGCACAAAAAGCAATTTTATAATCAATCATTTCTGACTGATTTTTCGAAATCTCATCACAAGACTTCAACTCAATATAGTACGATTTAGCTAATGAGTATTGCCTTTTATCAAAGAGTTCATCCGCTAATTGTTTATTGCAATCGTAAGCAAAAGAAATTGTGCTACACAATAAGGCAATTAAAATAAACATATGAGACTTAAAATTCATGTGCTTTTTTAAATTTTAGCTAATTTATCAAACAAAAAATTTACTAATCGCAAGTATAAAATAAGTTATTAACAGTATAGTTGTGCATAAAGAAGAATTGATGCTCTTACTAAAAAAAATTAAATTTGTTCAAGAAAAGATTATTCTACATGTATCAAATTATTGTAAAGCACGTTGATATAAAACATAAAAAACATCCAATTCTTTCCGATGTAAATTTTTCTGTCCAGGCATCTGAATTTGTATATTTAATCGGTTCCACAGGAAGTGGAAAAAGTAGTCTATTAAAAACACTGTACGGAGAACTTCCGTTACAAAATGGAACTATTGATATTGCTGGTTATCAAATTTTTGGATTAAAGAAAAAAGACATCCCTTTTCTAAGAAGAAAAATAGGTATCGTTTTCCAAGATTTTCAACTACTTACTGATCGTTCCGTTTTTGAAAACCTATCCTTTGTTTTAAAAGCAACTGGATGGAAAGATAATAGTAAAATTCAGAGTCAAATCGAAAAAGTTTTGGAAAAAGTTGAAATGAACAAACATGTAAATAAAATGCCACACGAACTTTCTGGAGGAGAGAAGCAACGCATTTGTATAGCAAGAGCATTACTTAATGACCCTGAGATTATTTTAGCAGACGAACCAACTGGAAATTTAGACCCTACTACAACAAAAAAAATTCTAGAATTATTGCATCAATTATGCAAGGATGGATGCTCAGTACTTATGGCAACTCACGAGCACAACTTATTAGATTTGTTCCCTTCAAAAATTATTGAATGTAAAGAAGGAAAATTAATACATGTCAGTTAAGCATAATTGAAAGAAAATCATTTACATATTATTGCTTTAAATATACCCTACCCAGACAATTATGGGGGTGTGATTGACATATTTCAAAAAATAAAAGCACTTAAAAAAGCTAATATACTTATTCATCTTCACTGTTTTGAGTACAACAGAAAAAGAAGCCCTAAATTAAATGTGCTTTGTGAATCAGTACATTATTACAAAAGAAATATTCACTGGAAATATTTATTATCTCCATTACCATTTATCGTAAAAACAAGAAATAATTCAGACTTGATCAGTCGACTTTTAGAAGATGATTACCCTATTCTTTTTGAAGGAATTCATACTAGCTTTTGGTCAAAAGACAAACGTCTTAAAAACAGGTTAAAAATCCTTAGAAGTCATAACATTGAACACGATTATTACAAGGCTCTCTACAATGCAGAAAAACATTTTTTTAAAAAATACTTTTACTTTTTAGAGTATCTAAAACTTAAAAAATTTGAAGTTAAGCTTAATCATTTTCATTCAACATTTGCAATTTCTGAAAAAGACAAAGCATTTTTTTCTAGATATAACAATACCTTTTTAATAAAGGCATTTCATAAACAACACAAAATTGAAAACTATAAAGGTTTAGGAAAGTATGCTGTTTTTCATGGAAATTTAGAAGTTTTAGAAAATCAAAATGCCGCTTTATTTTTCATAAAAGAAGTATTTAACGATCTTAAGTTTCCTTTAATTATAGCTGGTAAAAACCCGTCAAGTTTTCTAATTGATTTGAGTGAAAAGTACGACCATATCACCATAATCGAAAATCCAAGCGATGAGGAATTAGATAATCTAATTAAAAATGCTCAAATAAATGTTTTGAGAACAGAACAAGATACTGGAGTAAAACTCAAACTTTTAAAAGCTCTATTTATTGGTAGACATTGTTTACTAAACAATTTAATGCTTTCTGATAAAAGTTTAACATCACTATGTCATATTGCGAATACAGTTCAAGAATGGAAAGAAAAAATTAACTTCCTAAAAACAAAGCCTTTTGACGAATTAGAAATTGAAAAAAGAAAACTACACTTAACTACAATGAGCAATGCTGAAGAAGCACAAAAAATAAAGAATATTATTTTCTAACTTTTTCAAAAATTGTTTTCAATACTTTTTCCTCATTTTGCCAATTAAGTTCTTCTTTAGCTTTAGTATATAAAGTAGGATTTATTTTTTGTTGGTATAACTCCTTTATTTGCTTTGCAAATTTTTGAGGGCATCGATCCTCCAATAACATACCAATTGAATATTTTTCAACTATATTTTTAACCTCCAAAAGAGGTGATGCAATAAATTTTAAATCGGAATGTATATAATCAAAAAGTTTATTTGGCAGACTATAACTAAAACTCAGTCCAATTGGCTGCTCTAATAACAACCCTATAGAAGCCTTAGAAGTATACATTTTTAATTTTTCAAAAGGAACTTCTCCTACAAACTGTATTTGATCCAAAACATTTTTAGACTTTGCTATTTTTTTTAAATGGTCGAATCCTCCACCAACAATAATTAGTTTAAAATCCGGTAAAAACTCAAGACCTTCAACAGCAAGCTCTAAGCCTCTTCCTTTATTATAATTACCTTGAAAAATTAATATTTTCTGATTTGATGTAGTAGTCGAGTAATTCGTAAGAAAAGGCACATTTCGAACAACACTCATTTCTACTGCATATTTTTCATGATAAAATTTAGCCAGCAAATTACATACCGTATAACTATAATCGACTTTTGGCAATAAAAAAGTCTCTAAAAGATGCCAAACTTTCTTTACATTCGGACGATTTAAAAGCTCTGGTGATTCAGAAAAAATCTCGTGAGCATCAAAAATTATTTTTTTCGATTTTATTTTTGCAATCAAAAAATTTGGCAGTAAAGTATCCAAATCATTACTCAACAGGTAATTAGACTTATTGAATATTAAATATGTAAATAACTTTAAACTATATTCTAAATAGAACAGCGGGCCTTTAGAAAACAACATCTTAAATCGATATGTTGAATAATTTCTATTTAATTTTTTACTATTGTTTTTAAGAAATCCAACTAAATGAACATCAAACCCCATATCCAACAGAGTAGTACATACTTTATGAACGCGCTGATCGGTGCTCAAATCATTTGTTACAGATACAATAATCTTATTTGACATCAGAACAACGAAAATAATAAAATAGAATAAGCAAAAACAATAAGTATTTTCTAAATTTGAATTATGATTTTACAAGATTATGACTTAAGTAATTTAAACACTTTTTCCATTAAAGCAAAAAGTAAATATTTTGCGGTTTTTAAATCAGAAAGTGAACTAAAAAAGTTAGTTAAAAGTTGTATTAAGCCATTTCTTACATTAGGCGGTGGGAGTAATATTTTACTTACTAAAAACTTTGATGGTACAGTTCTAAAAAATGAAATTGATCAAATCTCAATTATTAAAGATAAAGAAGAATCGGTAATAGTTAAAGTTGGCGCTGGAGTGCCATGGCACGATTTTGTTTTATGGGCAATTGAACAAAACTATGGCGGAGTAGAAAACATGTCTCTAATTCCTGGAAGTACTGGAGCTGCACCGATGCAGAATATTGGTGCCTATGGAGTAGAATTAGAATCCGTTTTTTATTCTTTGGAGGCTGTAAATATTGATACTGCAGAAACAAAAACTTTTCATAAAAAAGAATGTGACTTTGGCTATAGATATTCGGTATTCAAAGGACCTCTAAAAGGGAAATATATTATAACTTATGTGAGTTTCGAATTACAAAAAAAACACACTTACAACACTTCATATGGCGCTTTAGAAGAGAAATTAAAAAGGAATAATACTTCTCTTTCAATTCGCAGTATTAGCAATGCTATTATTGAAATTAGGCAGGCAAAACTGCCTGATCCAAAAATAATTGGGAATGGTGGAAGTTTTTTTAAGAATCCAGTAATTGACAACTCTCATTTTGAAAAATTAAAAAGTAAATATCCAGATATTGTTGGATACCCAGTTTCAAATAGCCAAACTAAAGTTGCTGCAGGTTGGCTAATAGATCGTGCTGGATGGAAGGGTCATCGAGAGGGAGATGCTGGAGTACATAAAAATCAAGCATTAGTTTTAGTAAACTTTCAAAATGCAAAAGGAAAAGAAATTTTAATCCTTTCACAAAAAATACAAAAATCAATAAAAGAAAAATACGATATCGATCTAGAAAGAGAGGTAAATGTATTATAACTAACTTTTAATTAGATTTTTTAGATCTACTACAATAATAAAAAAAGCAACTTTTAAAAAGTTGCTTTTTTTGGTGCGGATGAAGGGAGTCGAACCCCCACGCCTCGCGGCACTAGATCCTAAGTCTAGCGTGTCTACCAATTCCACCACATCCGCAAAAATTGGAATGCAAATATAATTTTTTTTAATGTGTACAATTAGTTATCAAAAAAAAAATTTAATTATTGTAAAATTTAGGCTTGTATATATCAAAATATTACTTTTGTGATAAGTACTACACATTTAACATTATGCTTAAAATAAACCCAAGAGATATTCCTGTTGCTCAGCTACATGGCTATTTATTAGGATCAGTAGGACCAAGACCGATTGCCTTAGCAAGTACCATAGATAAAAATGGTATTCCAAATTTAAGTCCATTTAGTTTTTTCAATGTCTTCAGTTCAAACCCTCCTATTGCTATTTTTTCTCCAGCAAGAAGAGTACGCAACAATACCACAAAACATACACTCGATAATGTTTTAAACAATAAAGAAGTGGTTATAAATGTAGTTAGTCAGGAAATTGTTCAGCAAACATCACTGTCTAGTACTGAATATGAAAATGGCATTAACGAATTTGTAAAGTCTGGATTAACTGCTATAAAATCGGAAACCATAACACCTTTTAGAGTTAAAGAATCTCCTGTTCAAATGGAATGTATTGTTAATGATGTTATTGAACTTGGAGACCAAGGTGGAGCAGGAAATTTAGTAGTATGTGAAATAAAAATGATTCACATTAATGAAGATATTCTTGATGATGAAGGAATTATTGATCCAAATAAAATTAAATTAGTCGGACGCATGGGTGGAAACTGGTATTGTAAAACTACCAACGAATCTATCTTTGAAGTTGTTAAACCTATCCGTAATTTAGGTATTGGTGTTGATCAGATTCCTAAACGAATTAAAAATAGCTATATTCTTAGTGGAAATGATTTAGGTATGCTAGGAAATATAGAAGCCTTACCTACTATCGAAGAGGTTGAAGAATACAAAAAAGAAAACTACACTATAAATGAAATATTAAATTTTAGTAGTGAAGATGAAGAAGCAAGAGAAGGACTTCATGTAAGAGCAAAAGAATTATTAAGTCAAGGCAAAATAGAAAATGCCTGGAAAACATTATTGATTGATAAATTAAATAGATTATGAGTTTAGCAGTAACCGGAAAATTAGTAAAGACACTAGATGTAGAAAGTGGAACAAGTAAAGCAGGAAAAGAATGGAAAAAACAATCCTTTGTTTTAGATACAGGTGCACAATATAACCCTGAAATTTGTTTTCAATTGTTTGGAGATGATAAAATTGCAATGATTGATGGTATTCAACCAGGCACCGAAATAGAAGTTTCTTTCAACATTTCTTCAAGAGAATATAATGGCAGATATTATCACAATATTGATGCTTGGAGAATTAATCGTTCTGCAGCTGCAGTTGTAGATGCTCCTGCACCAACAGAATCGTTTGACAACGATGCTAGCAACGAAGAAGATGATTTACCATTCTAGATAAATGGCAAATTGGTTAGCCAAATGGTTTAAAAAATTCATACCTGCACCATTCACCATTGCAGTCATACTTACTTTTTTTACCTTTTTGTTAGCATACATTTTTGATACCAATAATTCAGAGAAGCCTATTGCTTCTCTTTTTTTGTATTGGGAAGAAGGACTGTGGAATCAGCCTTTAATCGTATTTGCTTTTCAAATGATGCTGATGCTAGTTTTAGGTCATGTTGTTGCACTATCTGAAATGGTCAATCGATTAATTGAAAAATTATCATCACTGATTCATAATACAGCTCAAGCTGCAGCAATAGTTACTTTTCTTACCTTAATTGTTAGTTTATTTAACTGGGGATTGGGTCTAATATTTGGGGCTATATTCGCACGAAAAATTGGAGAATATGCCGTTAAAAAGGATATCAAATTAGCATACCCTCTAATTGGAGCAGCTGGCTATTCTGGCTTAATGGTTTGGCATGGTGGAATCTCTGGATCTGCACCTATAAAAATTGCAGAGAAAGGACATTTTATGCAGGAAAAAATTGGTATCATTTCTCAAAATGCTACTATTTTTTCTACTATGAATATTACTATTAGCATCGCCTTATTAATCATTTTACCTTTGTTAATGTATTATTTAGGTAGTAAGGCAAAAGGTATTAAGTTAACGCTAAAACAAGAACTAATTGAACAACACTCTATCTCATTTTCTGGAGCTGAAAAACTAGACCATTCCAATTGGATAGGAGTTATTTTTGGATGTATTATTATTGGTTTCAGTTTTTATAAAGCAGTTATATTACCCGAAAAATTTAACCTTTCTTTTATCACACCTAATTTCATCAATCTATTTTTATTTGGAAGTGCATTGTTAGTTCATAAAAACTTTTATCAATTTCTACGTGCCATTTCTAAATCAATAAATGGTGCTTCTGGTATATTAATTCAATTTCCATTGTATTTCGGAATAATGGGGTTGATGAAGTCTAGCGGAATGGTTTCAATGGTTTCAGATTTTTTTGTAAATGTATCTAATCCAACAACATTTCCTATTTTTACTTTTTTAAGCGCTGGAATTGTAAATATATTTGTTCCCAGTGGAGGTGGTCAGTGGGCAATTCAAGGACCTATTGTTATTGAAGCTGCTCAACAGATTGGCGTACCTTATTGGAAAACGATTATGGCTTTAGCATATGGTGATCAAACTACCAATATGCTACAACCTTTTTGGGCACTGCCTTTATTAGCTATCACAGGTCTTAAAGCAAAAGAAATACTACCTTACACATTAATTTTAATGCTAGTAGGTTCAACAATTTTTATTTTAGGACTTTTACTATTTTAAGATCGTACATCAAAAGCATCTCGCAAGGCATTTCCTACCATCATAAATGATAAGACTAAAAGCATAATTGCTAAGCCTGGGAATATTGCAAGATATCCCTTTCCCATAATAATAAATGAATAATGATCCTTTATCATAGTTCCCCAAGAAGGTATTGGTGGCTGTGCTCCTATTCCTAAAAAACTTAATCCTGCTTCAATTAAAATTGCTGATGCAAAATTAGCTGCAGAAATAACAATTATTGGTGCAAGTACATTAGGAAGGATATGCTTAAACAATATTCTGAAATGACTATATCCTAAAACTTTACCTGCTTCTACAAATTCGGACTGTCGCAACGACATAACCTTACCTCTTACAATACGAGCTACTTCTACCCACATAGTTAAGCCAACAGCAACAAAGACTTGCCAAAATCCTTTACCAAGTGCTAAAGTTATAGCGATTACCATAAGAAGTGTTGGGATTGACCAAACTACATTTACAAACCACATTACCAGTTTATCTATCTTACCTCCAAAATAGCCAGAGATTAAACCCAAACTTAAGCCAATAATCAAAGAAATGATAACAGATATAAACCCAACCGAAAGCGATACTCGGGAACCATAGAGTATTCTACTTAGTAAGTCACGACCAAATTTATCTGTCCCTAAATAATAAGTTCTCTCTATTAACTGATGTTTATTTTTAATCAACAACCAATCTGAGTTTATGCCATAAGGAATATAGTAGGCTTTATCTTCTACCATTTTAAATTTAGAAACAGGAAACTCGTTAAATGATGATGGTGTGCCAAAAAAAATCTTAGAAAAAAGATCCTGCTCTGCAATATTTTCCTTTTCCACTAAAAGGACTTGAATTTTACTTCCTGGGGGAAGAGTAGAAAGTTCAATATTCATATTATTAGAATTAGGTGTGGAATCTGGGTAAAAAGGAATACCAAAAACAGAAACAAGAATTGTTAAAGAAATAATAAAAGCACCAAAAAGCCCAAGCTTATCATTTAAAAATTTATCTTTTGCTATTTTACCTAAACTTTTCATTTATTAAACTTTCTTCCCTTCCAGTAAAAAGTGGAAAATTGAGAAACCATTGCAATATAAACGATATATACTGGGTAAATTAATTGTAGGGCCAGAAAATTTAATTTCCATTTTTTAATTTCAAAAAAAGAAGCTTGTTTTTTAAGTAATGGATAATCAGAAAGAAACTTTATGGTTAACAATATGACGAGCAATGATAGGTCATAAAAAGCAGAAAATACTATCGTCAAATTTGTTATAAATACGGCTAAGCTTATTTTGATTGCATCCAAGTCGTTGTAAGATGAGCTTTTTGCAGACCAGCGAATTCTTTGCTGTAAAAAAGTTTTTAAATCAGTCTTGCAATTTGTACTAACTATTGCTCTTTTATCTTTAGCAAATACTATTTTTCCTCCATTACTTTTTATGTGATGTAACAAAAAAACATCATCTCCAGACTGCACATCATTTCTAGTGTTTTTATAATATTCTGATCTAAATGCTAAATTTGCTCCATTACACATAAATGCTTGTTGATTTGCAATTGCACCAGCTCCAGAACCTATTAAACTAGCAAATTCTATTATTTGTACTTTTTGAAAAAAAGAAGATATAGTAGCTTTTAACAAAACAGGACCTACAACCATTTTAATAGAATCGTCAATAAAATATTTTACCATTGTTCGAACCCAGTGTTTACCAAAAAAACAATCACCATCTGTTGTTAGAATAACTGAACCAGTAGCTAAATTTATTCCCCTATCTAAAGCCATTTTTTTTCCCTGACCATTAGACTTTAAAACATTGATATTTTTATACTTTAATAATTTTTGATAGGTATCATCAGTCGAGTGATCATCCACAACAATTATTTCTAATAACTGTGAATCATAACTCTGCTCGGCTAAATGGTTCATTAAAGTTTCAATATTTTTAGATTCGTTTCTAACAGCAATAACAACAGAAACTTTTTCAGCAAAACCACTATTAGTATGTCTAAT
Source organism: Flavobacteriales bacterium (assembly GCA_049890095.1). Lineage (GTDB taxonomy): Bacteria > Bacteroidota > Bacteroidia > Flavobacteriales > UBA7312 > JABAYQ01. The sequence continues at coordinate 39,593 of JBMHCD010000003.1, forward strand.
AATTTTATTCCAACCTAACTCCATTTTCTTTATTGAAATAAAATAAATCAACAATATTAAAACACAAAAAAAGTAAATCAAGATCTAAAAAATTTTAAATTATAAACGAAGAAAACACCAATAATTGCAGGCAAAACCAAATTTATGGCCCACAAGGAAAAAGCTGCAGTTGTTATACCCAATAAATTATCCGAAAGTAATCCAAAAAAGAAAACCGCAACAGAACCTCTTACGCCAATTTCGGTGAGAGCTATTGTAGGTATTATTGACATACTTAAAAATGTTAATGAGCTCATCGTAACTGATTGTAAAAAAGTAATTTCTACATCAAAAAAACACATCAATAAATAAAATTGAAAGCTAAATATTATGTACCTAAAAAAACTAAAATAAAAAATGTTTAGTAATTCATTAAATGAAAAATAAGAGAATACTTTAATGTAATCTTGATACCTTTTTACATACGGTATTTTTCGTAGTAAAAAAGTTAAAAAAGACGTATTTAAGTAAATGAATAAAACAAATCCTATTACTAGAAAAACAAAAGAAATCAACAAAAATTTATATTGATTAAAAAAAGGAAATGGTAAAGATTCATATTGAAATGTATAATAACATAATGCTAATAATCCAAAAACTATAGTAACAACTAATTGAGAAACATTTCCGATAACGGTAAGCAAAACTGACTTAATTCTATCGGCTTTTTCTAAACAGAATACTCTGCCACCAAATTCGCCAACTCTATTTGGAGTAAAAATAGAAACAGTTATCCCTAAAAAAATTGCTTTTATAGAAAGCCATAAACTAACACTTTCTAGCTTATTAATTAAATACTTCCATTTTATCGCTTCGACAAACCAATTAAAAAGCATCAAGAATATTACTACAATAAATTTCCAAGGATTCTTTGTTTCCAAAATAGAAAGAAACCACAGCTTCATTCCACTAAAATCTTCATTTGAAAAAACCTTTTTATATAGAAATCCAAATGTCAATAAGATAATTAGGACTTTGATTATTAAGCTAATTTTTTTACTACTTTGCATACTGAGCTAAAATACAAAATATTGACTCCTAAATCAGACAGAATAATATTAGGAATAGATCCTGGAACAAACATTATGGGATATGGGCTCATTCATGTAAAAGGTAATAATATTAGTCTAGTTAACATGGGTGTAATTCACCTGAGTAAACTAAAAAGTCATCCTGACAAACTAAAGAGAATATTTGAACGTACTCTTCATTTAATAGACGAATACAAACCTGATGAAATGGCTTTAGAAGCCCCATTTTTTGGTAAAAATGTACAATCTATGTTAAAGCTAGGAAGAGCTCAAGGAGTTGCAATGGCATCCGGCTTGTATAGAGAGATTCCTATTTTTGAATATGCCCCAAAAAAAATAAAAATGTCAATTACAGGAAATGGTAACGCATCTAAAGAACAAGTTGCTCAAATGCTAAAAACTCTAGTCAATGTAAAGGATTTACCTAAGCAACTCGATGCTACAGACGGATTAGCAGCCGCAGTTTGTCATTTTTTTCAAAAAAATAATTCCGAAACTAATACAACAAAAAATTATAGTGACTGGGGAGCATTTCTAAAAAACAATCCAGGAAGAAAAGGCTAAAATTGATCTGAAATTGACTTAGCAATAGCCTCGAATTCTTTTTCAGTAAACTTCAACTTTGATTTACTAAAATTCATATCGCTTACAGAGTCTATAGGCAATAAATGAATGTGGGCATGTGCAACTTCTAAACCAATAACAGATACTCCAATTCTTGAACAGCTAATAGCTTTTTTTTGAGCTATAGCAACTTTCTTAGCAAACATCCACATTCTAGAATACTCCTCATTATTTATATCAAAAAGATAATCCGTTTCTTTTTTAGGAATGACAAGTGTGTGACCCTTTGCAATAGGAAAAATATCTAAAAAAGCTAAAAACTCATCATTTTCATAAACTTTATAGCACGGAATTTGTCCATCAATAATCTTAGAAAAAATAGTTGACATTATCTACTTATGTCTATTATTTCAAATTTCATAAGCCCATTTGGCACTTGTATTTCAGCTATTTCTCCATTTTTTTTACCCAAAAGTCCTTTAGCTATTGGTGAGCTGATAGATATTTTTTTCTCTTTTAAATTCGCTTCACTTTCAGGAACAATAGTATAAGTCATTTTTGCTCCGTTATTTATATTTTTTATTGTTACAACAGACATAATCAATACTTTAGAGCTATCTATTTGACTTTCATCTAAAATTCTAGCTTTAGACAACTCTATTTCTAATTTTGCAATCTTAGCCTCAAGTAAACCTTGTGCTTCTTTAGCAGCATCGTACTCTGCATTTTCAGACAAATCGCCTTTATCTCTTGCTTCAGAAATTTGTTTTGCAATACTAATACGATCAACAGATTTTAATTGATGTAATTCTGCTTTTAATTTTTCTAATCCTTCTTCAGTATAATAAACAACTTCAGACATATGTTAGTTATTTAAAAATTGAAAGAGAAGACCCAAAGGGACTTCTCTTACAAATAAGTTATTAATTTAATTTTTTATAAATCTATTCGAACACCGATAGAGTGAAATAATCCAAAAGTTTGAGATTGACGCATTGAATAATCTACTCCAAAATCAGTGTTATCATTTAGTGGTAATTCTACGGTGAAACCTGCTGATGGTCCAGAAAGAGCCGTAGTTTCTTCATCATCTAATGACTCTAAAATATAACCTCCTCTCAAGGAAACTAACTCTCTAAAAGAATACTCTAATCCAAATCTGTATTGATCATTTCTGAACGAGTTAGAAGTAAATGTAGCCGCAGTAGTTACTCGATGCATTTCTGGTAATAAAGTAGCAAAATCATATGAAAAACCAATATTTAACAATGATGGCAATTCGAAATTATCAGATCGTTGATTTAGAGTCATAGTATATTCTTCATCTGGAGCAATTCCTCTAAAAGATAATCCGTCTCCATTGAATACCATTGTTGGTCCTACATTTTTCAATGCAATACCAAAGTTTACATGATCTTCACTACCAGTTACATATTGGATACCAGCATCTAAAGCAATACCACTAGCGGTAACATCCGTAGTACCTTCAATTATTGTTTTAATTGCAAAACCTCCATAGATACTATTTGAAAAAGTCTTTGCATATCCTAAATTAAGATTTGTAGCTGAAATGGTAAACGTTCCTATTCCGCCATCTGGTAACAATTCATTTGTTCTTACTATATCTGCTAAAGAGATTGACGTAATACCTATTGCCAAGACTGATGACTCGCTCATTCTTTGTGAGAAACCAAATGAATTAATTGGAATATCTGCAATCCATGAAGTTCTTGCAAAAATTAATTCTGTCCTGTCAACAAATGCCAATCCAGCTACGTTACCATATAAGGATTCTAAACCAGTTATAGATGCAGAATTTGCTCCGCCCCAACCTGATGATCGTACCCAAGGATTGATTAGCAACTGATCAGCTCCTGCCGAACCAACTCGATCAGGATTACCTGCTGAAAGGTCATTCATACTAGTTAATCCTATCAGAAAAACCGCTAAGTATTTTAGAGATCGTCTCATATAAAGTTTGATTAAATTATATTAAAAAGTGTCAAGGTCAATTGGACGCATAACACCAAACCATTTTAAATTCTTTTCTTTTCCAAGATTAGGGATGTTTACATTAATAATGTAAGCTCCACTAGCAACTGGAATACCTTCTTGATTTTTTAAGTCCCAATCAATAGAAGCAGAACCATCACTATCCTTATAAAGTCGCTGAACTAATGATCCATTTAATGAATAAATAGAAATCACGCATTCAGCCGGAAGATTAGTAATTCTAACTCTGTTATCTAATTGACCTCCGTTTTCAACACCCTCGTATGTAGAATACGCATAGTATGGGTTAGGCACTACATTAATCATGTCAACTACTGAATCTACTTGCTCTTCGTTTGTAAGCTGCGTAGGAGCTATATTCGTAGTAGTAAATCTATAATTTGGGTAATTTACCTTTTTATAAACTACATCTACATTAACAGGGCCACTTTGATTTGAGCTTCTAATTGTGCTAGTGTAGTATACATCTCCTAAATTACCTGCTTGCCTCCATTCTCCATCTATGTTTACAGAATCTGAAGCTGAGATAGATACTATGTCATATGCGTATAATTGATCATAATTTTGGAAATAATCTTTTAATGAAGCATTTTCATTTGTAATATTAAATGATTCAGATATAGAGGTATCATCCACATCTCCATCCATTCGATATTCTCTTGCAACGTCAATATTTATTTCAACATCAGAAGATAATAACTCATATCCATTAGCCAATAAAGGAACACTAACCCACATCATGTCTCTAAAGAATTCACGCTTTGAGATTACTCCTCCATTAATTGCCTCTGCAGCTGCAACTCCTTCATCATATTTAGATGAATGCACATATACGAAGTGCTTACCACCTAAATAATAACTTCCATTAAAGAATGGTGGTAAGGTTGATTGTCTTCTTGTACTAGGGTTCCAAATCATATCTCTTCCGTTATCTGCTTCTAACCAAGAATCTTCAGAGAACATTATATTTAAACGCTCACCTGACTCTTTGTTTATAGCATATCCTGGGAACCAACCCATTCCATTACCTGTGCCGTCATTAATACCATCTTTATCAACAGATTCACCTGATCTTAAATCCATTTTTTCAACACCACCTTCAGAATAGGTTGGATTATCTTGTGCCTCTAAAACAACGCACCTAGACCATAAAGATTTATCGCTGGTATATACAATCTGAACAGACTGCAAATTTCTTAGTCGATTATTAGTTTGTTGAAATGGTAATGAAGTATATGATTGAGAAGCATCATAACCTGGACCATCTAAGTAGAATGAAACTAATCGGTATGGTGCCCATGTACCATTTACAACATCTTCGTAAACTGCATCTGGATCAGTACTATAATCATCGAATACAGATGAATTCGGTGGTGAAGCAACATAACTACCTGCATGAATCCAATTGTAACCCCAAAATAAAGTGTTTGCTTGAGTTACTTCTCCATCTTCATCATCTCTATCTCGTATACCAGTTAACCAAGGATTATATTCATCTTTAAACTCAATAGATGATGAAATTAAACCGTTATTGTCTTCATAAAATGCGGAATTAGTATAATAATCCCAGTCTGGTGGATTATTTTGAGCTACATTTATTGAAAAACCTAACTCAGGAAAAATTTGTTGATTACCAACTGTTATTGTAGCATCAGACAAATAACTTTCTCCTGTAGAGATATTAACTAACTCCCATCTGCTTTCATCAGAATCTAGCACAATTGATCTTGGATCAGAAGATGACGCGTTATATAAATTCCCGTAAAACTTAAGTGCAAATTCCGATCTTGTTAGCTTAAAAGGATCAATTACTTGAATATCAACAGGACCGCTTCCAGCAACATAGGTGGGATTTTCTGACATTCCAGCTGAAGATAAAATTTCATCCGTAGATTGTGAAGATAATTCTAATCTATTACCTCCATTACCTGCACCTAAAAATCTAGTAACTTCTACACCATCTCCTACTTCTGCATTTAACTCGGTAGTAAAAGGCTTATGAGGTATACCAGTATAAACCCTAATGTTTTTACGTCCAGACTTATATGGAGTTTGCTGACCGTCTAAATTGTTTGGATTTGTTGGATCGTATTCTTTATAATTATTATAGCCATAAGCTACTGCCATAAAATAATATGGCTGATGATTAATTAATCTTGAATTACCTGTAGCAAACTCATCATTTATAATTCTTACTGAATGAGTAATTCCGGTGTTGGATCCTGCAACTTCTAAAGTTGGGACATTTGCACCTATTGAAACATCAAAATTATAATTAATTAAATTCGATACTGTATCTTCAATATCAGTTTGGAATACTAATCTAGCTAAATCAGGATTATCTAAATCTGTTACACTAACATAAGGTGCTAAAATTTGATAAAACTGGTACCCCTGGAATCTGAAATATGGATCCCAATTTTCGCCTTCAGGACTTATGATTAGAGGATCAAACTCAATATATTGTTCTAAGAAATTATTAGATGTTGGACTATTTGTAAAATTAAATACTAATTCTTTATCTAATTCCACAACTTCAACATCAGGTGCATCAGGTCCATTCAATACTTTGAAGCAATTATCAAACAAAGCCTGAGCTTTATCATCAGCTAATCGTACTAATTCTACTGAAGCAAAGGCACCACCTGCTGTAGCTCTCGCCCAAACAACACCAGTAGTAATTTTGTTTACTGCTCCTGGTTCAAGCGTAAAAGGTCCTGCAGACTGTAAAAAACGTCTATCTGCAGGATCATTACCTGCTGTTTCTTCAGTCCATCCTTCTGGATCTTCCCAATCATCTATTGTAATTTCGCCGTCAGTTCCCCAACCGTAAGGGTCAGTATCGCCTGGGAACATGAAATTAGCAATTGTAGATCCTCCACGTCCGTCACCTCCGTAAGTTATTTCTAAACCATCTTTCCATTTACCAGTTAAATAGTTGTATATGTGTTGCCCGTTTTCTGGATTACCAATTACTGTAAAGTCATTATTATAATACACAAAACGAGACATAATTGCTTGCTCTCCGTCCTCATCAATAATACTGTCTCTATCATTATCAATTAAATCACCTACATCAGCAATCGGACCTTGGAAAAAGTCAACACCTATAGCAGGAGGGTTTGTTCCATATCCTTCTGCTCCTTCATCTTCTGAGTCACCATTGTAACAATAACCTAAACCTCGTGAAACATCACAACCAACATAATCATCATCATACTTTCCTAAATCAGGATCAACCCACTGACCAAAATATGCGTCATTTAATTGTATGGTTGCCTTATTAATTATGGTATAATTATAAAAGGTCATATTATTGATTTCATCGTTTGTAGCAAATGCGAATGCCTGAGCTCTAATTTCTAAACCTATTGGGTCAGCACCAGTCTCTGAATGAATATTTCCTTTATCATTGAAAACCCACCAAAGAGTCTCATCTCCATAAATTAAATCATCATTCAAGCAATCTGCATTACCATCAACATCATACTTTGGATAATCTCCATCTTCTGGATTGTACTCACCATCATCATTAGCATCGTAATATGGTGCTAAAAACTGTACTTCACCATCAATACCATTTCCAGGCCAATTCGTAATTGAAGAAGGTACAGTATATTCTGGATACGCTTCTTTATCGTTATACCATGCTATAAAATTGTCAACTTCTTGTCTAGTTATCTGAAAATGTTGATCATAATTTTCACAATTTTGAGCAGTAATCTCACCTGTTTCATCTAGGGGACCAGTCCAAAAATCATTACCAGTCTGACGATAAGTCATTGCAGCAGCTTTTAATTGCTCACCAGCATCAATACCAGCAATCCACAATGCACCTGCAAACATAGAATGCTTATTACTTTCTTTTGGAATTTCATATCTAGCACTATTTAAATTCCACCACATGTCACCACCACCCATAATGGTTGTCCTAACATTGTTGATACTAAGATCTGTCATAGCTTGCGATGGAACACAATCGGCAGCAACTCTTGCTAAAGAAGAGGCAGAATTTGTACTTGTGGTGTTACCAACGTTTTCTTTTGCAGTAAGTGATAACGAACATACTCCAACTAGAAAAAATAAAACGATTCTATTCATTTGCGTAATCATTTATTTATTAAAAATTAATTTCTACACCTAATCTAGCTAATCTTGGTAAGCTATAATTAAATGGGTTTACTACTTTATAACCATATATATCTCTGAAAGATTGAGGATCATTCTGTGCATTTATCTCAGATTGTGCATTAGCATCGCTTAAGAATCCATCATCATCAGGATTACCTGTAGCTCTATACACAGATCTAATATTTTTTGTATTTAACAAATTTTGTATTTGTAAATAAACATTGAAACCTAAAACTCGTTTATTATCCAATTCTCCTAATTCTAAAGTAAAACGTTTATTAATTTTTGTATTAATTCTTACATTCCATGGCAAACGAGAACCATTTAAACTACCATCCAAAGTTGATCTGTTATTTATACCAAACGCAGCTGCTTGTGTTATATTTGATTGCTTAGTAAATGGAGTACCAGAACCAGCTATAAAAACAATGTTTGCTCCTGAATTTGCAAATATTTGTTTATTGAACCAAACTGGACCATTGTAATCCTTGCCTCCATCAAATCGGAAATCAGTAGTAAGATTTAAGGCATGTCTTTGATCATATGATAATGGCGTTGTCGTTCTTAAGTTTGGCTGTCCTGTATTAACTAAAGAAAATCCAGAAGTTGCCGAAGATCCTGTACCATCAGCAAATTGTAATGTATAGTTTGCTGATAATGTTACATTTCCTGTCCTTCTTAAATCGTAAGTTGCAGACATACCCTTAACTGTTCCAAAATCAATATTACCATAAGTTAAATAGTTTACCGGATATGCATAGTTAGCACTTACAATTTGAATCATGTCACGCATTTCTCTGTAAAATGCAGAAAGGGTAAGTGATGACTTTAAATTTAATGTTTGAGCAAAACCAAGCTCAAAATCAACAGTCTTCTCAGGTTTAAGATCAGGATTATTTATTACAGCACCAACATTATCTTGTATGTATAAATAATCTAAAGGCTCTATACGATTACCAGTTGGTGGTCTTTGAGTAACTATGTCATAGTGTGCAAAAAACTGTGCTTCATCAGAAATTGGAAAAGAAAAAGAAATTCTTGGTGAAAATACTGTTTCTGGATTATAATCTTTAAAAACTGGTATACTATCTGAGGGGTTAGTTAAATATGGAGTTATTTGTCCAGTAGTTGAAGCTTGAGCTAAAGATACTGGGTCATTGATTAACTCACCATCTGAATTATACCAATCTTCCTGATTTCTATAACCTACAACTTGTGTAGGACTATTAAAGTCATCAACATAAACAACATAATCATCGCCTATAGATTGTGGCCTTTCATAACCATTTATACCTAACTCATCTCCAGCTTTATAGGTAGAATAGAGAGAATATTTATCTTCAAGAACAGACTGATTTGCATCATATCGATCAACTCTTAAGCCTATATTAAATATAAGGTCATCGAATGCAAATTTATCTTGAATATACCCAGCAGTGTATATTGGTTCGAATGCATTTATATTTCTATAAAATTGATCTACGTTACCGTCTCCGTCAATATCTATACCGTCAGTAAAAAATCGTTCAATCGGAGTTGAAGAACTTAATTTATTTCCCAAGTAGTCATATCCAGAATAAGCGATTATTCCATTTTCTAATAATTCGTCTGCACTAAATAAGCTTAAGTCAAGATCACTAGGGTCAAAAGAATCAATATCAATATAATCTGTTTCTCCTATATTATATCTATCTCTTAAATTTCGATCAAAAGTAGACTGAGCCTCTTCATTATTTAAACGATCATACCAAATTAAATCAAATGTACCGTTTTCAATAATATTAGGGTTTGCAATATCTAATTCTTGTATATGTGAGTTCGTTAATTGTCTTGCCAATGGCCACAGGCTATTAGGAGCAGACTGCCAAAATCTATCAGTTCTTTTCTCATACTCAAATCCAAACTGAATAGCATGGTCTTTTATATCTGCAGAACCAGTAGCTTTCATAGAAAACTGTTCTGTTAGATTTTTGGCATAAGAACCAAATTGATCACCATAATTGTAGTATAACGAATAAAGATTTCTTGGACCAGCACCGTTTACCAACCCTGTTGTCCCAAAATCATTAAAAGTTCGAATCACTCCATCAGGTCCATATCCGCTCACCAGACTGGTCAGTTCATTTTGACTAAATGCATCATAATATTGCTGAGTGTAATTAGCTAAATCAGGATTAGAAGAATTAGTTGGATCAAATGTAACCAAAGTATCAATAAATCCTACATGTATAAAACCTGTTCTTCCAGTTACCGTATCGACTCCTGGAATATAGAAGCGTTCTTGAAAAGTATTGAATTTTCCAACATGACCATATCTAAATAGGTCAGATCCATGATTTGGATTTCTTTGTTCAAAATTTGTTGTAGTATAATCAACAGAAATATTATAAAATGCATTTTTAATAGTCGAAGCTGATTCTTCATCACCTTCTTGAGCCCCAAATCGTTGCGTAAATCTTGCATAAGCCCTCCAGGTATTTCTTTCTTGTTCTGGGTTGTTATTCCAGTTAAGTAGTGAGTAAGTGTAAACAAATGGATTGCTAACCGAATGATCTAATGCACCACCGATACTAAGATTTGTTTTTAGAGTTGGTTTAAAGTCTAATTTTCCAGAAAGACGATAGCCTGATTCATTAGTATTTTGTTTTGCTTGCACGTTTTCAAAATCACTAGCTCTCAAGAAATCAGAATTATTTATAAGAGTTAACGTTGAGGATTGAATATTAGGCACTGGACGAAATAAATTATTTTGTAAATTTTGTAAACTTTCGTCCTTGATTTTCCAAATTCCAACAGCAGATGGGCTATTATCATCAATAGACCTTCCTTCACCAGCAAGAAAATATCCTAGAATAGCTCTACCTTTACTTCCGTCATCTTTAATTTCTTTATAAATAGGACCTGACAAAAAGAATCCCAGTAAGTTATAATTATAATCATCAAATAACTGAGAAGAAACAATTTCAGCTCCTCCAAATAATTGATTCGATGGACCTTTAGATGTTACACTAATTATACCCCCTGTTGCATCACCATAAGCTGCTGACAAGCCAGAGGACATTACTGTAATTTGTTCAATGGCGCTTTGTGGTAAAGCTAATGAACCTCTTACCTTAATTCCATCAACGTAATAATCTGTCGCATCACCTCTAGATCCTCTAACATTTATACCTTGCCCCTCATCACTTTGATAAACTCCTGCTGCCGTTGCTGCTACTGAAGCAACACTTCTAGTTGGTAATGCTTTTATTTCTTCACTAGTAACCGTTTTACCTCCAAGATTATCTTGATCTAATAGAGGTTTTTCATCTTTTATAACAACCTCTTCAATATCTATACCTTCAGAAAGTTGAATATCTCTGAATGAAATTTTATTTGATGAAACAACAATACCTTCTAAAGATAGCTGACCATATCCAACAAAAGAAACTTTTAAATCATAAGTTCCAGGATCAAGAGGTTTAATGGTGTAGTTTCCATCAAAATCGGTTGTTACTCCCGAAACTAAGTTTCCATTTCTTTCTGCAATAACATTTGCAAAAGGAATAGGCTCTCCAGTATTTTTATCTGTAATTTTTCCTTTAAGAGATCCAGATTGTGCAAAAGATGTCATTGACAAAAGCAAAAATCCAGTTATTAAAAAATAAACTTGTTTCAACATAATACGCTATCTTAGTTCTTCAATAAAATAAAAGTCGTAAATATAAATATTTACCACAAAATTGAGCACTAAATTACATCAAAATATTTACTTCACGACATCCTTTTTAAAAAAACTATATTTGAATATGTTTAAAAAGAATTTATATCCTTTATTTTTATTTATCCTAATTGCCTGTAATTCTGAAGATTATATTCCCGAAACTTATGTAAACTTTTCCATTCAAGCTTCAGAAATTGGAGGAGTTGGCAATGCCGTATACACTAATCAAGATTATGGAGTTAATGGAATAATTATTTATCACAAAGATATAAACGAATATTTAGCATTTGAAAGGACATGTTCGTACGAACCTTCTGAATCATGTGCAATTGTAGAATTAAATGATATTTATAATCCTACTATACTAATTGACAGTTGTTGTGGTTCATCGTTTTTTTTAGACGATGGCACTCCAATTCAGGGTCCAGCCTTGTTACCTTTAAAATTATATAACACCTCATACGATGGTGTTTACGTTAATGTATATAATTAATCAACTAACAGTCTAAGAGATTGAGATGAATTTTTTACTCTAACCGTAATCATGTAAATACCAGAGTTGAAATTAGATACATCAAATTGAAAACTTTCAGTATCAAATACACTTTGAATAACATCTCTTCCTTGCAAATCAGATAATGTAAAATAAACTTTTGACCTATCAGGGTTGTCAATTGTCAAATTTACTAACGACTTACCTGGATTAGGAAAAACATTTAAACTAAAATTTTGATAATTATATAAATCTGCTGTTGAATAACTCAACTCATCTGATTTGTAAACACAACCAAATTCATCTGTTAACTCAATTGAATAAGCTCCTGGATCAACAGCAATAAATTCATTACTGTTAGCTCCAAAAATAGGCTCTCCATCTAAATACCATTGAACATCGAAAGACATTTCATTAGAGCAAGAAAGTTGATTACCACTCTGATTTATTTCTACTAAAAAATCTTCCATACAAACCATAGCAAATATTTCGTCTGAATAGGCTAAACAACCATTTTGGTTTACCATCAACGAATAATCACCACTCTGAATAGGATACATATAAGTGTTATTTTCATTTATCACTTCCTCTCCATTAAAAAACCAATGGTAACTCATATCTAAAGAATCACCAATGAAAGTTATGACTTGTATTTGATCATCATATTCAATAATTGGATTTTGAGGAGTTTCAAAAACATACACAGTATCAGATGCAATAATTGGCTCAGGCACAATTTGATTGATAACTATATTAATACTTAAATCTCCACTTGTATAATTAGCTGAAGATGAGAAACCATTAAAACTAATTGACCCTAAATTATCATCACCTGTAGAAACTCCATCCTCTTCCATTGCAACAATGGTGTAAATTTGATTACTTAAATCAAAGTTATCCATATTCCAAGAAACTGGAAAGTCTTGATCTTCAAAGTGAGAAGACTCAAAAATCAAATTACCATTTTGATCATACATCAAAAAATATGCGTCTGGTGAAGTAAATATGTCTTCCTCAAAAATTGATTCATTTCCCCAACCAGAGGCATTTACTATTTCGACTGACTCAAGCATATAATAAGTTTCAGAGTTAGATTCATAATTAATAATATAAACTCCAGGATCATTAAAAGTATGTGAAATAGGGTTTTCTAAATTACTAGTCATTCCATTACCAAAATCCCAGTTATAACTTTGCAATCCAGGCTGATTATTAATAAAATCAACTATTAAAGGAGCACATCCAGAAAAATTATTCATAGTGAAACCAATATTTTGAGATGAACTTGGCGCTATATATAGAGGTAAGGAAAAGGCTATAGTTTCTGTTCCGACAAGGTCAGATAATTCGTGGGTTGCTATAACAGTTACATCCACATCAAAATATCCTTGCTCCATTGGTTGACCATATATAGTAACACAACCATACTGAGAATTTGTAGGAGTATAATGACAATCCGTTTCTTGATTATTACACTGCCAATCCAAACCAAGCGGCAAACTAATTGAAGTAATATGATAATCTTCAAATACGATGGTTGTTTCTCCTAAAACACCACCCAAGTCAACTATAGTATCTAAAGGCAAAAAGAAGGTTAAATCTTGATTGTAATCTTGATAGATTTCACCATCAGGCAAGGTGTCCGGCGATAAACCATAATTAGTGAAGTTTGGTACAAAAGTAATATCAGGAGTACACTGCGAAAAAGCATTAATACCAAATGGCATTATTGCTATAAAAAAAACTACAAAGAATTTCATATCATAATCTTGTTAAGTTTAACAAGATTATGATATTTTTTTCAATAAAACAAAATTAGTATCTGTAGTACTCTGGTTTATAAGGTCCATAAACCTCTACTCCAATATAGGAAGCTTGGTCTTGGTTGAGTTCATCTAGCTCTACTCCTATTTTTGCTAAATGCAAGCGAGCAACTTTTTCATCTAAGTGTTTTGGTAAAGTATACACTTTATTCTCATACTTGTCTGAATGATCCCAAAGTTCCATTTGAGCAATTACCTGATTAGTAAAAGATGCTGACATTACAAATGACGGATGACCTGTAGCACATCCAAGATTAATTAATCGTCCTTCTGCTAAAAGAATAATATCTTTTCCATCGATAGTGTATTTATCAACCTGAGGCTTGATGCAATCTTTTGTATGCCCCCAATTTTCATTTAGCCAATTAACATCAATTTCATTATCAAAATGACCAATATTACATACAATTGCTTTATCCTTCATCTTTTCGAAGTGAGCACCCATTATAATATCTTTATTACCAGTTGCAGTTACTACAATGTCTGCTTCCAATACAGCATCACTCATTTTCTTTACTTCAAATCCTTCCATTGCCGCTTGTAAAGCACAAATTGGATCAATTTCAGTAACAATAACTCGAGCTCCTGCTCCTCTCAATGACTCTGCGGATCCTTTACCAACGTCACCAAAACCAGCTACAACTGCTACTTTACCAGCAATCATAACATCTGTTGCTCGGCGAATACCATCTACTAATGATTCTCTACATCCATACTTATTATCAAATTTAGATTTAGTAACCGAATCATTTATGTTTATTGCTGGTATGTACAAAGTACCATTTTTCTCTCTCTCGTATAACCTTAGGACACCTGTAGTTGTCTCTTCTGAAAGACCTTTTATTTCTTTAGTAAGTTCTGGAAATTTATCAAAAACCATGTTAGTTAAATCACCACCATCATCCAAAATCATATTCAAAGGCTTTCCACCATCGAAAGCATGAATAGTTTGTTCGATACACCAATCAAAATCTTCTTCTGTCATTCCCTTCCATGCATAAACAGGAACTCCTGTTGCTGCAATGGCTGCCGCAGCATGATCTTGAGTAGAAAAAATATTACAAGAAGACCATGAAACCTCAGCACCCAATTCGGTTAGAGTTTCAATAAGTACTGCTGTCTGTATAGTCATGTGTAAACAACCAGCAATTCTCGCACCTTTAAGGGGCTTGTCTTTACCAAATTCTTCTCTCAAAGACATTAAACCTGGCATTTCAGCTTCTGCCAATAAAATTTCTTTTCGCCCCCAGTCCGCTAGAGACATATCTTTTACTTTGTATGATAATTTTTCCACTTTAGTACTCATCTTTTAAATTTTAGGGTACAAAAATACGAATAATTGCTTAAAATTTAGTTGTAATTTTGCTTTCAATGAAAAGTATTGTAAAACAGATTAAGTCACCCCAATTTTCAGTTGTAATTGCATCTATTGAACAAGACTTAATATATGATGACCAAATCCCATTTCATATCACAAACTTTAAGAAAAAAATAGAGTGGATAAATACGCGCCTTCTATTACGTAATTTCTTTCCAAAAAACGAACTACATTATAATAAATATGGTGCTCCTGAAATAAACTCAAAAGCAATATCCATTTCTCACACAAACAACTATACTTCATTTATAGTGGCCAAAAAAAAAGCCGCTATAGATATTGAAAAAATAAGCGATCGAACGCTAGGGTTAGTTACAAAGTTTTTAAATCTAAAAGAACAAGAAAAATTCAATACACCAATTGAAACTACCATATGCTGGAGTGCTAAAGAATGTCTATATAAACTTCATCAGAAAGGAAACCTTAACTTCATCAAAGATTTAGAAGTGAAATTCATAGAACAAAATTTTGTACTTTGCAGGCTTTACAAACAAGAAATAAAACTTCATCTACAAAAATTTGCCGATCATGTACTTGTCTATTACTATGAATAATTAAATTTGCAAACATGAATATTTACCAACAAATAGAAATTAATAAGAAGAAAAAGCAAAAAATGTTTGCTATTCTTATTGATCCAGACAAGCAGAATCTGGATCAATTAACTGAATTGGTCGAAACTGCCAATAAAAACAAAGTTAACTTCTTTTTTGTTGGTGGCAGTTTACTAACAAACGACAGTCTTAATCAATGTGTTAGTACTCTCAAAAAATTGAGCAATATTCCTGTAGTATTATTTCCTGGTAATGCAATGCAAGTATGTGGTGAGGCTGACGCCATCCTATTTTTATCGTTAATTTCTGGAAGAAATGCCGAAATGCTGATAGGAAAACAAGTTATAACAGCTCCTATTGTTAAGGCAAGTAAACTAGAAACATTAGCAACTGGATATATGTTAATTGAGAGCGGTAAACCAACCACAGCATCTTATATGAGCAATACAACTCCTATACCTCATGACAAAGATGATGTTGCATCATGTACTGCAATGGCTGGAGAAATGCTTGGGCTAAAATTAATTTTTATGGATGGAGGAAGCGGAGCAAAAAATCCAATATCTTTATCGATGATTAACAAGGTTAGCTCTTCTATAAACATACCTCTAATTATAGGTGGAGGAATTGATTCGGGACAAAAAGCAGTAGAAAATTGCAAAGCTGGAGCTGATATTATAGTGGTAGGAAATAGCATTGAAAAAAACCAGAATTTAATAGAAGAAATTTCTTTGGCAATTCATCAACTAAACAACTCCAAAAATGCAGTGCTCAGTTGAAATAAGCATGTATCCTTTAGATAAAAATTACATCGAACCTATTATTAGTTTTATTAAAAAAATACGTTCTTATCCTAATTTGTCTGTTGAAACCAATGGAATGAGTACTCAAATTTTTGGTCAATATGATGATGTAATGAACGTACTTCAGGTTGAAATAAAAAATTGCTTTGAATTACAAGAAAAAGTAGTTTTTAATCTAAAAGTAATTAATTCTTCACTTCAAGAAAAACCAAAATTCTGATGGAAACAACAGAATTAATAGCAGTAATTTTTGCTATTCTATATGTAGTTTTAGCTGCCAAAGAAAGTCTATATTGTTGGCCAGCCGCAATCGTTAGTGTAAGCTTGTATGTATACATTTGCTTTAATGCAAAATTATTTCCTGAAACAGGTCTTCAAATATTTTATTTGGCTATGGCTATTTATGGCTGGTTACAATGGCGAAAACCAAAAAAAGAAATAACCATTAAAAGCTGGCCATTACGAAAACATTTTATTGTGTTAGCTAGTTCAATTTTGTTGAGTATTGGCCTGGGCTACTATTTTGACGTATATACTCAAGCAGCTATGCCCTACTTAGATTCCTCTACAACTATATTAAGTTTGTTTGCTACTTATATGTTAACCAAAAAAATTATAGAAAACTGGTGGTATTGGATTGCAATAGATATTGCCTCTGCATATCTATACTATAATAGAGATTTAACTTTAAGCGCAATATTGTTTGCTCTATATGTAATACTTGCCTCTGTTGGCTACTTGCAATGGAAAAAAAATATGGCATGAAAAAAATTGTTTTAATAGGACCTGAGAGTACAGGCAAAACAACTCTCGCTAAGGCTTTAGCAAAACATTATGATTGTAATTATGTTCCAGAATACGCAAGACAATATATAAACGACTTAAATCGACCATATCAAAAAGAGGATATAGTTACCATTGCAAAAAAACAAATTGAACTAGAAGAAACAAAGGAAAAAAAAGAGCCATTTTTATTTTTAGACACCGATCTTATAGTGTGCAAAATATGGAGTAAATTTAAATATGGGGAATGCCACCCTTGGATATTAAAACAGATTAATCAACGAACATACCATCATTACCTTCTTTGCAATATCGATTTACCATGGCAAGCAGATTCGCAAAGAGAAAATCCAAATGACAGACAGGAATTATTTTCAATTTATTTAAAGGAAATGATTAAATACAAAAAATCCTATTCAGTTATTAAAGGAACTGAAAATCAGCGCTTACAAAATGCCATTAAAATTCTTGAAAGCTTGAGTTAATTAATTTATAAAAAAAAATTAAATTTGTTCCATCTTTTACGGGGTGCCATAACTGGCTGAGATTACACCCATCGAACCTGCCAAGGTAATTCTTGGAAGGGAATGGTTTAAACATATTAAACTCTATTGCAACTCCGTGCAATGGAGAATGTTTAAAAAAATTAACAATGATTAAAAAATTATTTTATGCATGCATTATTTCTTTAGGCATGCAGGCGAACGCACAAATTCAGGACAGTGTAAAAATCAAGCTTGAAATTGACCAAGTGAACATCAATGCACTTAGAGCATCGCAACAAACACCTATGTCCTTTACTAACATCAGTAAAGAAGAATTAACCGAACAAAACATTGGTCAAGACATTCCTTATTTACTTTCATTTACTCCATCTGTAGTGACTACATCGGATGCAGGAGCAGGTATTGGATATACAGGCTTTAGGGTTAGAGGAACGGATCCAAGTAGAATCAATGTTACAATTGATGGTATTCCTCTCAACGATTCAGAATCTCATGGTGTATGGTGGGTAAACATGCCCGACTTTTCTTCTTCAATAGAAAACATACAGATACAAAGAGGGGTAGGAACTTCCACTAATGGAGCTGGAGCTTTTGGAGCGAGTGTTAATTTAGTAACTAACAAATTACGCACTAAGGCTTATACCACTTCAAGTAATACGATTGGTTCTTACAATACGCTAAAAAATAACATTGAATTTGGAACAGGACTTATCAATAACCAATTTACAATGGACGGAAGATTATCTAGAATTAGCTCGGATGGTTATATTGATAGAGCAAGCTCTGATTTAAAATCTTTCTATCTTTCTGGAGCATATTATGGTGATAAAGAATCGCTCAAACTAACTGTTTTTTCTGGAAAAGAAATTACTTACCAAGCATGGAATGGAGTACCTTTAAATTATCTGAAAATAGATAGTTTGAGAACGTTTAATTCGTATACCTATGATAATGAAGTCGATAACTACGGACAAACTCATTATCATTTAAATTACTTTAAAGAGCTAAGAGAAAACGAAAAGTTCAATATTGGACTACATTACACAAAAGGAGCAGGATATTTCGAACAATTCAAAGCTGGTGAAGATTTAGCGGATTATGGATTAGAAAATATTATTTTAGGTGGAGAAACAATAGAAAGTACAGATCTTATAAGAAGAAGATGGTTAGATAATGATTTTTACGGAACTGTATTTTCATACAATAATTCCACTGACACAAAATTTGACTACACAATTGGTGGCGCATGGAATACATACGAGGGTGCTCATTTTGGAGAAATCATATGGGCACAATACGCTAGCAATAGCGACATTCGTCAACGTTATTATGATAATGATGCTAGTAAAACGGACTATAATATATATGCAAAAGCATTATATCAATATACAAACGACATACTTGTCTATGGAGACTTACAAAAAAGATGGATTGATTATAGTTTTATTGGTAAAGATCAAGATGGATCTGATTTAGACGATAACGCTACATTTGACTTTTTCAACCCAAAATTTGGTATAAACTACACGATTAATAAAAATACTAATGCATTTGCATCATTTGCTGTTGCAAATAAAGAACCTAATCGTTCAGATTTTGTAGATTCCTCTCCTCAAAGCAGACCTGTTCACGAAACCTTGTACGATACAGAAATTGGTTACAAGTTTCAAACCAAAAACTATGCATTCAGTGTTAATGCTTACTATATGATTTATGAAAACCAATTAATCCTTACCGGACAAATAAATGATGTTGGTGCATACACAAGACAAAATATAGATTATAGCGAGCGAAAAGGAATTGAACTAGAGGGATCTTTTGTAATTAACAATAAATTGAACTGGGCTGCAAATGCAACTTTTAGTGAAAATAAAATTCCTTATTTTATAGAATATGTAGATAACTGGGATACATGGGGACAAGAAGAATTTATTTATAAAAATACGGATATTGCATTTTCTCCAGACCTTATTTGGGCTAGTCGTTTTGATTATCAACATAACGAACAACTCAAACTACAATTCATTTCAAAATATGTTGGCGACCAATTTATTGACAACACTTCTTCTGAAGAGAGAATGTTGGAAGCTTACCTAACTCATACTGCTAGAATAACTTTTGATATGAAATCAAAACTATTTAACACTGCTCGTTGGACATTTCAAGTAAACAATCTGCTAGATGCAAATTATACAACTAACGCATGGATTTATAGATTTATTTCTGATGGCTACGACCCAAGACCAGATGATCCTTATGTAAATAGTAACAGTCAAAATGGTTATGACATGGCAGGATATTTCCCTCAAGCAAAAAGAAACTTTTTAGTAGGACTTACTTTAGGTTTTTAAAAGATATTAATTACTAAAAACGCTCCATTAAGGAGCGTTTTTTTTAGCTATTTAAAATCAAATGCTTGTCTTTTTGAAGTTGATTTTTTAATTGATCCAAAGAATCAAACTGCTTTTCATCTCTTATTCTTTTACTAAAAAATACTTCAATAGTTTCTTGATACAAATCTCCATCGAAATCAAAAATATGAACTTCTAATTTTTTTTGCTGACCTCCTATAGTAGGATTTATTCCTATATTCATCATTGCACCATAACATTCGTTGTTGTGTAGAACGTCCACTTTATACACTCCATTTTTAGGAATTATTTTAAGTGAATCATCCAATTCTAAATTAGCTGTAGGGAATTCAATAGTACGTCCAATTTGGCGACCTCTAACAACTTTAGCCTTTAATTTGAATGGATAACCCAAATAATCATTTGCCAAATCCACCTCACCATTTTGTAAAGCCTTTCTAATTTTGGTAGAACTAACACTCACATCGTCCAACAACTGCACCGGTATTTCTTCCACCTCAAAACCATACAATGGGGCGAATTCTTTTAGATGTTCAAAAGATCCTTCTCTATTTCTACCGAAATGATGATCGTAGCCAATCACTAGTTTATGAGTAGAAAGTTGATTTACTAAAATATCGCGGACAAACTGTATTGAAGTTGTTCTAGAAAATTCTTTATCAAAAGGATGCACAATTAAATGTTGAACTCCTGCCTTTTCTAGTAACACTTTTTTTTCTTCCAATGTATTCAGTAACTGCAAACCATGATCGTTGGGGAAAAGCACCATTCGAGGATGTGGAGAAAAAGTTAAAATTACCGATTCTCCATCATTTTTTTTGGCTATTTCAGTTAGTCTATCAATAATTTTGCGATGTCCAAAATGAACACCATCAAAAGTTCCCGTAGTTACTATTGGTCGTTTTACCGAAGAAAATTCGCTGATGTTAGAATAAATTTTCAATTCTTTTTGTAGCTAAAATAAAATGTTAAAACCTTGTTCAAAAATAGTGATTAATTTATTTATGAAATGATTGTTATAAACTAAATAAATCGCTTATTTTTGCTGCAAATTTGTGGTATTAAACCACCCAAATAATAACAAAAAATTAAGAAAATCAATCATGTCAAATAACATTGGTAAAATTTCTCAAATCATCGGACCAGTTGTCGATGTAACTTTCGAAAACAGCGAAGCTGGGCTTCCTAACATTTATGACTCATTAGAAATTGCTAAAGAAGATGGTACTAAGTTAGTACTAGAATGTCAGCAACACATTGGAGAAGACACTGTTCGTGCAATCTCTATGGATTCTACAGATGGACTTAAAAGAGGTGTTGAGGTAGCTGCTACTGGTGCACCAATCAAAATGCCCATTGGAGAAAATATAAAAGGAAGAGTATTTAACGTTATTGGCGATTCAATTGATGGAATGGATAACTTGGACAGATCAGAAGGTCTTCCAATTCATAGAGACGCACCTAAATTTGAGGATTTATCTACTTCTACTGAAATATTATTTACTGGTATAAAAGTAATCGACCTTATTGAACCATATGCTAAAGGAGGTAAAATTGGTTTGTTTGGTGGTGCTGGTGTTGGTAAGACAGTACTTATTCAGGAGTTAATTAACAACATTGCAAAAGGACATGGTGGTCTTTCAGTATTTGCTGGTGTTGGTGAGCGTACTCGTGAAGGTAATGACTTATTGAGAGAAATGCTGGAATCTGGCATTATAAACTATGGAGACGACTTTTTACACTCTATGGAAGAAGGTGGTTGGGATCTTTCTAAGGTAGATCATTCTAAAATGGAAGAGTCCAAAGCTTCTTTTGTTTTCGGTCAGATGAATGAACCTCCAGGGGCTAGAGCTCGTGTTGCTCTTTCAGGACTTACTCTAGCAGAATATTTCCGTGATGGCGATGGTCAAGGAAAAGGAAGAGACGTTTTATTCTTCGTTGATAATATTTTCCGATTTACTCAAGCTGGTTCAGAGGTTTCCGCTCTACTAGGACGTATGCCGTCTGCTGTAGGTTACCAACCAACATTAGCAACAGAAATGGGAACTATGCAAGAACGAATTACTTCTACTAAAAATGGATCTATTACATCGGTACAAGCGGTTTATGTACCTGCCGATGACTTAACTGACCCTGCTCCAGCTACAACTTTTGCTCACTTAGATGCAACAACGGTACTTTCTAGAAAAATTGCTGAGCTAGGAATCTATCCTGCGGTAGATCCATTAGATTCTACTTCAAGAATTCTTACTCCGGAAATTGTAGGTGAAGAACACTATACTTGTGCTCAAAGAGTAAAGGTTTTATTACAGCGTTACAAAGAGTTACAAGATATTATTGCTATCTTAGGTATGGAAGAATTATCTGATGAAGACAAACTTGCTGTAGCAAGAGCAAGACGTGTTCAACGTTTTCTATCACAACCATTCCACGTAGCAGAACAATTTACTGGACTTAAGGGAGTTTTAGTTGATATTCAGGATACTATCAAAGGGTTTAATATGATTATGGACGGTGAGTTAGACCACCTTCCTGAAGCAGCTTTTAACCTTGTTGGTTCTATCGAAGAAGCTATTGAGAAGGGTGACAAAATGTTAGCAGAATCTAAATAATTTTAAAAATGTTGTTAGAAATTATTACTCCAGAAAGTAAAGTTTATGAGGGAGAAGTAAAATCTGTTCAATTCCCTGGAACAGACGGCAGCTTTGAAATCCTTAACCAACACGCTCCTATTATTTCCTCCTTAACTAAAGGAAGTATAAGAGTAATTGATCAAAAAGACGAAACTTCTAATTTTGATATTAGTGGAGGTGTTATCGAAATGCAAAACAATAAAATTATTGTTTTAGCGGAATAAAGACTACAACATATTGAATAATCTAAAAAAGAAGATATTTTAAGATATCTTCTTTTTTTGTTATATTCACAAAAATACTTAAGTCATCAGAATTAAATTTCTTAAAAAAAAGTCATGAAAAATTTATTCTATATCATCATCATTTCCTTATTACATAATTTTGGAAAAGCTCAAACTGCTAATGAATTTTTTGCAATACACCAATTCAATAACATGGCAGCTATAAATTCAGTAACTAGTCCGGTTGAAGATTCGCATGCCTACGACCGAATTGGCAGCTATTTCAATCTTTCTCATGGAGGATATTATAATTTAAATAATTTTAGCCCTATTGCAGAAATAGAAGAACCTCAACACCCTATTTTCAACAATGTATTTGGCTCTGTTGACTCTATATTTTCAGAATATTGGGTTGGCCATTATGAACATCCACTACCATCAGATTTTACAAGCCTGGCAACTGATTCAGGCTTAACGACTGCTAACTCTGTAATTGTATCCTATAATAATGGTAAAGCAATTTTTCTTACAGATCATGGATTTTGTTCAAGTACATTTATGAATAATGGAGGAAACATTTCTACACAAACAGAAATTTTTTGGGCTAATTTATTGTCATGGGCTTTACAAAAATAAAAGCCAATTTTACAACCCAATATTAACAAAATCTGAATCTCAATAGTGTTTTTGTAGTATATTTGGATTGATTATGCTAGAAAAAAAATTAATTCAAATACTAAAAAAAAGAGAGCAAGAAAATGCTCTCAGAAGCCTGACTCTTACGACAAATAGAGTCGATTTTTTTTCTAATGACTACCTTGGTTTTTCTAAAAAAAAATGGGTTTCAACTCTAAGTAACGGTTCTACCGGCAGTAGGTTGCTAAGTGGGAATAGTCAAATTCATATCGATTGTGAAAACTTTTTATCCAATTTTTACCAAACAGAATCTGCCCTATTGTTCCAATCTGGATATGACGCAAACCTTGGTTTTTTTTCTTGTGTACCACAAAAAAATGATACGATTATTTATGATGAACTTTGTCATGCTTCCATTCGCGATGGAATGCGGTTAGGTAAAGCTAGAAATTTTAGTTTCCGACATAATGATTTAGACCATTTAAACGAAAAGATAAATCAAGCTACTGGCAATTGTTTTGTAGTGGTTGAAAGTGTTTATTCTATGGATGGAGACTTTTCTCCATTAAATGAAATTTCAAAACTATGTCAACAAAAGGGTGCTAATTTAGTAATTGATGAAGCACATGCTAGTGGTATTTTTGGACCGATGGGTCAAGGAATAGGCTATGATATTCCTAGTTTTGCTCGTATTCATACCTTTGGAAAAGCCTTTGGTTGTCATGGTGCCGTCATTGTAGGTAGCAGTGTTTTAATAGATTTTCTTATCAATTTTTCTAGACCGCTAATTTATACCACAGCACTTTCTCCCCATTCAGTTAGTTGCATATTGCAAGCTCATCAAGAAATATCAAATTGTTCAGAAATAAATCAATTACACCAAAATATTAATTTGTTCAAAAAACATATAAGAAATCCTAAACTTATTGATAGTGATTCTGCAATACAATGTATTATAATTAGCGGAAATAATGATTGTAAAAAAACAGCACAAAAAATACAATCTGAAGGATTAGATGTTCGCCCAATACTTCATCCTACTGTAAAACAAGGGCAAGAACGACTTAGAATTTGCCTTCATTCTTATAATACTAAAGAAGAAATTCTGCATCTTTGTCAACAATTAAATCAATGAGCTTTTTTATAACAGGAATAGGGACAGAAATTGGTAAAACCATTGCTAGTGCAATATTGGTCCAAGCCTTAAAATGGGATTATTGGAAGCCAATCCAATCTGGTGATTTAGACCATAGTGATAGCCACAAGGTAAAACAATTAATAAATACAGATAATCACTTTTTTGAAGAAAGTTATCGACTCAAAACACCTCTTTCGCCACATGCATCGGCAAAGATAGATAACATAGAAATTGACCTAGAAAAAATAAAATTACCTAAAAAAGATAAGCTAATAATTGAAGGTGCTGGGGGACTACTAGTACCACTCAATCAAAAAGAAACTATCATCGATTTAATAAAAAAACTAAAAACAGAAGTAATCGTTGTTAGCCGTCATTATCTTGGAAGCATTAATCATACGCTATTAACCATTGATTGTTTACGGAGAAATCAAATTCCAATCAAGGGTATAATATTTAACGGAGCTGAAAATAAAGATACTGAGTCCATTATTCTATCCACAACAAAAGTTCGTTTTTTAGGTCGTATTGAGCCAATGAAAGAGGTAAATGCGCAGAGCATATTACAAGCAAGTTTGGAATTTAAACATTTGGCAAATGAATAAGCATATTTGGCATCCTTTTACTCAAATGCAAACAGCTAAAGAGCCTGTAGAAATAACTAGTGCTGAAGGCAGTAAACTATACGATAAAGATGGAAAAAGCTATATAGATGCTATTTCTTCGTGGTGGGTCAATCTTCATGGACATTCACACCCGTATATTCGTGAGAAATTGAACGAACAGCACCAAAAATTGGCACACGTTATGTTTGCAGGCTTCAGCCACCAAGCAGCAAAAACATTATGCTCCGAATTGTGTACGGTTTTACCACCTAATCAACAAAAATTTTTCTTTTCCGGTGATGGTTCTTCTGCTGTAGAAATAGCTCTTAAAATGGCTATTCAGTATTGGCGTAATAAAGGAGTAAAAAAACAAAAGATTTTGGCTTTAGAAGGTGGATATCATGGTGAAACTTTTGGAGCAATGTCTGCTGGAGCAAGAAGTATTTTTAGTGCTCATTTTCAAGATTATCTTTTTGATGTCCAACATTTACCATTTCCAAAAAACAAAAAATGCTTGGAACAACTAGAAAATGCACTTAAAAAAAATGATGTTTGTGCATTTATTTTTGAACCTTTAGTACAAGGAGCTAATGGTATGCGAATGTATAGTAGCGATATGCTAGAAAAAATGATACATCTTTGCAATACCTATAACACCCTAACAATTGCTGATGAAGTAATGACTGGTTTTGGAAGGACAGGTACTTACTTTGCTTGTAATCAAATAAAATCACCAGTCGATTTTATGTGTCTTTCTAAAGGATTATCAGGTGGCACCATGCCTATTTCTTTAACAACTTGCACTAACGAAATTCATAATAGTTTTTTAGGAAACGATTTTTCAAATGCCTTTCTACATGGTCATTCCTATACTGGTAATCCTCTAGGTTGTGCAGCAGCAATAGCAAGTTTGGAGCTGCTCAAAAAAGAAAGTTGCCAAAAAAGTATTAATAACATTACTAAGCAACATCAAGACTTTAAAGGTCAATTAGAAAAATACTCTGTTTTGAAAGATATACGACAAACAGGGACTATCTTGGCATTAGAACTTAACGATAATGACCCATCATATACTAGCTCCATTGCCTACGATATTTATGGGTTTTTTATGAGTAAAGGTATTAATTTACGACCTTTAGGTAATGTAATATATATATTGCCTCCATATTGTATTACAAAAGAAGAATTGAATTATATATATAGTAGTATTATTGACTTCCTAGACACTCTGAATTGAGTATCTTTGCTTTATGAATTCAATTGTTATACGCTCCAAAGCAAGTCTTTCCTCATTAGGTCATGAACCAAACACCACTTGGGAAAACTATCAAAAAGCAAAATGTTTTATCAATATTTGTTGCTTTAACAATGAAGATACTCCAAGTGCAAGATTAGCCCCTGAATCTCAACAATTAGTAGACTCTATTCGTAAAGAAAATTCAAACTACCGTAGACTTGATAAAACTGTCATTATGGCAATTGCAGCAGCCCGCATGTGTTTGGAAGGTGACCCTCAAAATTTAGGAATAAATTTAGGCTCTTCTAGAGGGGCAACTCAATTGTTAGAAAAATATCACAAACATTTTTTAACCTCTAAACAACGATTAAGTCCGTTAGCCTCTCCAACTACTACTCTAGGAAACATTTCTTCTTGGGTTGCTAACGACTTAGGATCGAATAATATAAATTTATCCCATTCTATAACTTGTAGCACTGCATTACATTCGATTTTAAATGCTTGTGCATGGATCAATTCTGGGATGAATGATATATTTTTAGCTGGAGCTAGCGAATCTCCTCTTACAGATTTTACTGTTAGACAAATGAAATCTTTAGGAATTTATAGTAAATCTATTGATAATTGGCCATGTAAACCTATACACCAAACCGAACAAAAAAATAATATGGTATTGGGCGAAGGTGCATCCGTTTTTCAATTAGAAAAAGATAATGGTCAGCCAAGCTTAGCAAAAATTATTGGCATAGGATATAGTACAGAAAAAATTAGTCATCCTACTTCTATTAGTAAAAATGGTGAATCTTTACAAAAGAGCATGCGTATGGCTTTGCAAAACACCAAACTAAACCAAGTAGATGCCATTGTAATGCATGCACCAGGAACAATTGCAGGAGATCAATCAGAACTAAACGCTATTAAAATCGTTTTTGGTGACGAATTACCTAACTTAGTTAGCACAAAGTTTCAAACTGGACATACTTTAGGTGCATCGGGAGGATTAAGTCTTGACTTAGCTATAGAAATGATTCAAAGAAATAGAACAATACAGCTTCCATACCCAACAAAATACAGCAAGAGTGTTTCAGAAATTAAAAAAGTATTGATTAATGCAATTGGCTTTGGCGGAAATGCAGTAAGTTTACTTATATCCAAATAAAGATAAAACTTATATTTGTGATTGTTAATACATTTTGATATGAATAAAACATGGACAACAGAAGAAGTGTTGGAAATATACAACCGACCTTTAATGCAATTGGTTTTTGATGCCGCTAAAAAACATCGAGAAAATCATAATCCTCTAGAAGTGCAAGTAAGCACCCTGTTGTCTATAAAAACTGGGGGCTGCCCAGAAGATTGTGGTTACTGTCCTCAGGCAGCTCGCTACCACACGGATATTGATAACAATGACCTGATGAGTGTTTCTCAGGTTAAAGCACAAGCATTGCGTGCAAAATCTAACGGTTCTTCTAGATTATGTATGGGTGCAGCTTGGCGAAACATTCAAAACAACGAAGAGTTTGATCAAGTTCTAGAAATGGTAAAAACCGTAAATGAATTAGAAATGGAAGTTTGTTGTACTTTAGGCATGATGACCGAAGATCAAGCTAGAAGACTTGCAGACGCAGGACTATATGCTTACAACCATAATCTAGATACATCAGAAGAACACTATAAAGAAATTATATCTACACGCGAGTTTGAAGACCGTAAAAAAACCATATCCAACGCATCAAAAGCTGGTATAAGTGTCTGCTCAGGTGGGATTATAGGAATGGGCGAAACAGCAAAAGATAGATGTGCCATGTTAGTCACCCTTGCCAATCTTAATCCACAACCTAAATCCGTTCCGATTAATGCTCTAGTTCCTGTAGAAGGAACTCCATTGGAAGACCAAGAAATAGTGTCTATTTGGGATATGGTGCGCATGGTTGCCACAACCCGAATAGTTATGCCTAAGGCCGTTGTCCGGTTGTCGGCAGGTAGAACTCAAATGAGTGATGAAGGTCAAGCACTTTGTTTTATGGCAGGTGCTTCTTCAATTTTTGCTGGTGATAAACTACTTACTACTCCAAATCCAGACATTAACAACGACATGAAACTATTTGATATTCTTGGCATAAGCCCTAAAGCACCTTTTGTAGATGGTGAACAACCCAAAACAAAAGAAAGCTACAAAGAGTGTTTATCAACTAGAGGTAATGTGAAGTGGAACAGACCAAGTCATACTATCGAACGAAACGAAAAAGCAAAACAAAAAGCGAACGATTTAAAAGTCTAACACAACCATCCTTTCTTTTTGGCAAAATTGGCTAAATAGACCAATAAAATTGCTAGGAAAATAATTGAAATGGTTAAAATAATTTCAAAAGATTCGGGAGAATTTTGAGCCTCAAAAACAAAAGTAGCATAACAAAAATCAACGATTACAGCAAACAAAGATATTTGTAATAAAATAGCTGAAATCTTTTTCTCAAGTAATAGAGTTAAGCTACCTAAAAAGCCTGAGACAACTGCAATGCCAAATGCTGCAAGAGCCCAAAATGGCCTATTGTTAATCAAATTTTGTTGATCAATTGGCAATGCTAATAAATCTTGCTCACTAATAGTAATCTGTCCAATAAAATTTAGAATTCCTATTAAATTCCATAGTATTAGAAAAACAACTAAAATTTTGAACCAAACTGGTATACTATTCTTCATGTCAAAAAGATTTAAATTTTTTGGCAATATATAAATTATAATTTTTTGTTTGACTTGTGTCTTTGTGAATCTCTTTTTGTTTTGATTACCATTTTCTTTTGAAATGCACTTTCCAAATCTGTTCCAGTCTGGTTTGCCAAACACATTACTACAAATAAAACATCTGCTAGTTCTTCACCTAAGTCCTTATTATCGGATTCTTTAAAAGATTGTTCTCCATATTTTCTAGAAATAACTCGAGCTACTTCCCCAACTTCTTCGCTCAAAATTGCCATATTAGTCAATTCATCAAAATAACGTACTCCATGAGCTTTTATCCACTGATCTACTTGTTTTTGAATCTTTTTAATTGCCATGATTATTCCTTGTTTTTACTATCCATAATAATTGTTACTGGTCCGTCATTACATAATTCTAATTTCATATTCGCACCAAATTCTCCACATTTTATTTCTTTGCTACTATACTCATTTAGTTTATGTAAAAATTTTTGATAAAGTGGCACTGCAATTTCTGGAGAAGCAGCTTTGATAAAAGATGGTCTATTACCCTTTTTTGTTTTTGCAAACAAAGTAAATTGACTAACTACTAAAAATTGAGCATCTACATCTAATGCTGAGCAATTCATCAAACCATTTTGATCGTTGAAAATACGTAATTGAACAATTTTTTTACATAACCATTCTATATCCTCATCATTATCATCTGATGTAATACCCAACAATATCAATAACCCTTTATCGATGTAAGCTTTTTGATTTTCTTCTATGGAAACAGAAGCTGAACTTACTCTTTGAATAACAACACGCATTTTTTATTCAAATTTGTTAATTCTATAATTTTCATCTTCTAATTCTAGCATATTTAGATAACTATTGTATCTTGAAGCTGCTATTTTTTGTTGCTCAACTGCTTTTTTTACTCCGCAATTAGGCTCTTTATAATGTATGCAGTTATTGTATTTACAAGAAGATTTTATGGCAAAAAACTCTGGAAAAAAATGATAAAGTTCGTTTCTTTCTATTTCGACTAAACCAAAACCTCTGATTCCAGGTGTATCAATAATTTTAGCTCCAAAATCTAACTCATGCATTTGAGAAAAAGTAGTAGTATGCTGTCCTTGCTGGTGTTGTGAAGAAACTTCTTGTGTATTGATTTGTAAACTAGGTTGTAAAACATTTAAAAGCGTAGATTTACCAACCCCCGAATGACCACATATAACATTAACCTTGGACTTCATTTTAGTTTTTAAATCACTTAAATCATCTTGTAAAACAGACATAGAAAAACAGCTATAGCCAATAGCTTCATATACTTTATGCAATTCATTAAGTTTGATTTTTTCTTCTTTGTTGAGTAAATCTGACTTGTTAAACAACATAATAACCTCTATGCCATAAGACCTAGCTCCAACTAAAAAACGATCAATAAAACCCGTAGAAGTAATCGGACTTTTAAGAGTAACCATAAGAATTGCCTGATCAATATTAGAAGCGATAATATGAGTTTGTTTTGAAAGATTAACTGACTTTCTAACAATATAATTTTTTCTGTCGATCAATTTAGTAATCAGATATGACTCTTCTTCCTTTTCTAAAACTACCTGATCACCAACAACAATTGGGTTGGTACTTTTTATTCCTTTAATTCTAAACTTTCCTCTAATCCTACAATTTAAAATTTCGTCAGATTTAGTTTTAACGATATACCAACTACCAGTAGATTTTATAACCACTCCTTGCATATAAGAGCAAATATACAACCCTTATCTTAAGTAAATTAAAAAGCCTTAAAAATTAACAAAATTACTATCTTCGCTATATGTCGATAGAAGTACAAAAAGTTAGCAAATTTTACGGCAAACAAGCCGCTTTAAAGGATGTTTCAATTTCTATAAAAAAGGGAGAAATAGTAGGGTTTCTAGGTCCAAATGGAGCAGGAAAGTCCACCCTAATGAAAATTATTTGCTGCTATTTAGATGCCGATAAAGGCAGTGCAATAGTTTGTGGTAATACATGCGGTAGCAAACAAACTAAAGTAAAAGGATTAATTGGGTATTTGCCAGAACATAATCCATTGTATCTAGAAATGTATGTAAAAGAATACTTAGATTTTGTAGCAGGAATATATGGAGCTGACAAACAAAATATAGAAGAAATGATCGAGCATACTGGCTTGAGTGTTGAAAAACATAAAAAAGTTGGTCAACTTTCAAAAGGTTATCGGCAACGATTAGGAATAGCAGCTGCACTAATACACAATCCTGAAGTACTAATTTTAGACGAACCAACTACTGGTCTAGATCCAAACCAATTGGTAGAAATACGAAATCTTATCAAATCAAGCGGAGAAAATAAAACCGTATTATTATCCACTCATATTATGCAGGAAGTTGAGCGAATTTGCAACAGAGTAATTATAATCAATAAGGGGCAAATAGTTGCTGATGAACAAATGGAAAGTTTAAAATCAAAAAACATCGACTTAGAGAAATATTTCCAAAGTCTAACTAAATAATTAGTTTTAACAATTTCTTCGTTTCTAACCACAGAATAGATAGAGGCTGAAATATGATTTTTTTATAGTCTATGAAAAAACACTTTAAAATTTCGTAATATTTAACTTAACGATTATCAAATAAAAAAAGAAAAAAAGGAGAACTTTAAATTTTATTTTTCTAATTTTACAGCAAGATTATGTGGATAAATTTGGCTGATTGCAACCACTTCTAAAAAATGCTAAAACAGAAGTCATTTGCTCGGCCATTTTAATTTTTATAAAAATAAAATATGGCTTATTTCTTTACCTCCGAATCAGTTTCTGAAGGACACCCAGATAAGGTTGCAGATCAAATCTCAGATGCTTTACTTGATAATTTTTTAGTTCAAGATCCAGAATCAAAAGTTGCATGCGAAACATTAGTAACTACAGGCCTCACTGTACTTTCTGGAGAAGTCAATTCGAAAGCTTACGTAGATATTCAAAATGTTACAAGAGATGTAATTCGCACTATAGGTTATAACAAATCAGAATATCAATTTGATGCTGATAGCTGTGGAGTAATTTCAGCAATACATGAACAATCGCCAGATATAAATCAAGGTGTCGAAAAAGGAAAAGGTCTGCATCAAGAACAAGGTGCTGGAGATCAAGGGATGATGTTTGGCTATGCTACTAACGAAACTGCAAATTTCATGCCTTTGGCATTAGATTTATCTCATAGAATTTTGAAAGAACTAGCAGATATTCGTAAAGAAGGGGAAGTAATGACCTATTTACGCCCTGATTCAAAATCGCAGGTAACTATAGAATACAATGAAGATCATTCGCCAAAAAGAATTGAAGCTATTGTAGTTTCCACTCAACACGACGAGTTTTGTAACAATAATAGTGGTGATAAAGAAAAAGAAATGCTAGATCAAATTACATCTGATGTAATTAATATTTTAATCCCAAGAGTAAAAGAAAAGTTAGAAGATCGTCTAAAATCATTGTTCGGCACAGAGAAGTATCATGTTAATCCTACAGGAAAATTTGTTATTGGAGGGCCACATGGTGATACAGGACTAACAGGTAGAAAAATAATTGTGGATACTTATGGCGGAAGAGGTGCCCATGGTGGTGGTGCATTTTCTGGAAAAGACCCTTCAAAAGTGGATAGGTCGGCAGCTTATGCTACACGTCATATTGCCAAAAACTTAGTAGCTGCTGGAGTTTGTGATAAAATCTTAGTGCAAGTTTCATATGCTATTGGAGTAGCAAAACCTATGGGTATTTTTGTAGATACTTATGGGACTTCCAAAGTAGATTTAAGCGATAGTAAAATAGCACAAATTGTTGATGAAGTTTTTGATTTGAGACCTGCTGCTTTAATTGATCGATTAAAACTAAAAAATCCTATATATCAAGAAACTGCTGCTTATGGTCATATGGGAAGAGAATCTCGAATAAAAAACAAAAAATTTAAAGTTGGTAACCAAGATAAAGAGGTCAAAGTTGAAACCTTCACATGGGAAAAACTAGACTATGTCAATCAAGTAAAAAAAGCTTTTAATCTTTAAATTTATTTTTTTCTGAAGAATATTTGAATTGGTACTCCTTTAAAATCAAAGCTTTCTCTAAGCTTGTTTTCAATATATCTTTTATACGGGTCTTTAATGTATTGAGGTAAATTTGCAAAAAAGGCAAACGTTGGTGTTTTGGTAGGTAATTGTGTACAAAACTTTATTCTAATATACTTTCCTTTTGTTGCAGGTGGCGGGTTTTGCTCTATAAAAGGCAACATAATATCATTGAGTTTAGAAGTGCTAATTCTAGTTTTTCTGTTTTTATTTACATAAATAGCAATTTCTAATGCTTTTAAAAGTCTTTGTTTGTTTAGTGCTGAAATAAATACAATAGGAACATCAGTAAAAGGAGCTATTTTTTCCCTTATTTTTTGCTCATACTCTTTTACTGAATAGGTGTTTTTATCAATTAGATCCCATTTATTAACTAGTATAACTATTCCTTTTCTATTTTTATCTGCTAAATGAAAAATATTTTGATCTTGTGACTCAAAACCTAAAGTTGCATCAATAAGTAACAAGCAAACATCCGAATATTCTATCGACCTTATCGAACGCATTACAGAATAAAACTCTAGATCTTCATGAACATTTTTTTTCTTTCTAACTCCAGCTGTATCTACTAATATAAAATCGTGGCCAAATTTGGTGTAATGAGTATCAAGAGAATCTCTGGTTGTACCGGCAATATTTGTTACTATATTTCTTTCTTCTCCTACTAATGCATTAACAAAAGACGATTTACCCACATTGGGTCTGCCCACTATTGCAAATCTTGGCAATTCACTTTCTTCTTGAATAGGTTCAGGTGGTAAAACTTTAACAACCTCATCTAGCAATTCGCCAGTTCCAGAACCATTAATAGAAGAAATACAATAGTAGTCTCCTAAACCTAAAGAATAAAATTCAACTGCCTCCTGAATTATTTTACCATTATCGGCCTTATTAGCAACTAAAAAAATTGGCTTTTCTGTTTTTCGCAAATAATTTGCAACTGCTAAGTCTAAGTCAGAAACACCAAACTGGGCATCTACAAGGAACAAAATGACATTCGATTCCTCGATTGCTAAATCTACTTGCTTGCGAATCTCTTCTTCAAAAATATCATCAGAGCCAACAATATATCCTCCAGTATCAATTACAGAAAATTCATGCCCATTCCAATCTGCCTTACCATAATGCCTATCTCTAGTAACTCCGCTTACAGAATCAACAATTGCTTGTCTCTTTTGAATTAAACGATTAAAAAAGGTTGACTTACCAACATTTGGTCTTCCTACTATTGCTATAATGTTACTCATTTTGTTTATTAGTTATTGTAACCAAATCGTTTTAATTGACTTTCTTTATTTCGCCAATCTTTATTCACTTTTACGTATAAATCTAAAAATACTTTAGATTTAAAAAAGTTTTCTAAATCTTTTCTTGCAAGAGTACCTATTTTGTTAAGTGCTTTTCCTTTGTGACCAATAATGATTCCTTTTTGTGAATCTCTGGCAACATAAATTATTGCCCTTATAGTTAACAAATCAGAATCTTTTTTAAAATCTTCAACCTCAACTTCTACAGAATAAGGAATTTCTTTACTATAATATTTCAGTATCTTTTCTCTTATTATTTCGTTTACAAAGAAACGTTCAGGTTTATCTGTAAGAGTTTCTTTGTCATAATAAGGAGGAGAATCTGGCAATAAAGATACTACTGTATCAAAAACAGTATCTAAATTAAATTTATTTAACGCTGAAATAGGATAAATTTTTGCATTAGGCAATTCTGTTTGCCAATATTCAAAATGTTGTTCTAAACTTTCCTGATCTACTTTATCAATCTTGTTAAGTAGCAATAAAAGAGGTTGTTTGGAATTTTTAAGCTTTGAAAAAATAATTTCATTGTTCATTTTCTTTTCGCCTATTTCGACCATATAAACCAAAACATCAGCATCTTGAAAAGCACCATAAACAAAATCCATCATATTTTCTTGTAGCTTGTAAGCAGGCTCAAGTATTCCTGGAGTATCAGACAAAACAACTTGATAATTATCATGATTTACAATGCCCAAAATTCGATGCCTAGTAGTTTGTGCTTTAGCAGAAATAATAGACAACCGCTCGCCTACCCAAGCATTCATAAGTGTTGATTTTCCAACATTCGGATTACCAATAATGTTTACAAAACCTGCTTTATGATTCATTTTTATGCTCTTTTTTAAGATTAAGCTCATCTAGCAAAACTGTATGATGATCCCATTCTTCCATTGTTTTGTTAAGCTTATCTTGTTTCTTTTTATAATCCTCAAAAAAATTTGGTTTGGCACTAAGCTCCTTATATTTTTGAGGGTCAGACAATTGCAAATCTAATTCTTTTAATTCTTTTTCTATGTTTTCTATAGAGCGTTCTAAATTTTTAATCTTATTGGATTGTTTTTTTATATCCTTATCGAGTTGTTTTTTTTGATTGTAACTCAATTTGTTAGGCGATTCTATAGATATTTTTGATTTTGACTTTTGTTTATTATCTAATTCAAATTGTTTAAAATCCAATACTTTTTTAGCATTCAAAAAGTCGTTTATATCACCAATATGCTCTTTTATATTTTGATTTTTGAATTCATAAACTTTCTGAGTTAGCCCTTGCAAAAAATCACGATCATGAGAAACTACAATTAAAGTTCCGTCGTACTTTTTTAAAGCATTTTTTAAAATTTCTTTTGAAATCATATCTAAATGATTTGTAGGCTCATCCATCACCAAAAGATTTACTGGCTCTAATAATAATTTACAAAGTGCAACTCTGGCTCTTTCTCCCCCTGAAAGAACTTTTACTTTCTTTTGAGCAGCATCACCACTAAATAAAAAAGCCCCCAACATGTCTCTAACTCTTGGTCGAGAATGTTCATCGGCGGCATCTTCCACAACTTCCAAAATAGATTTATCCCCATCCAATAATTCAGATTGGTTTTGGGCATAATAACCTAACTTCACTTGGTATCCTAATTCAACTGATCCATTATAGTCTACAGCATCTACTATTACTTTAGCAAGAGTTGTTTTTCCTTCTCCATTTTTTCCTACAAACGCAATTTTCTCACCTCTTTCGAGCATTAAATTTACATTTTCCAAAACCTGAAGTTGGTCATAATTTTTATATATCGAATTTACTTCTAAAGTTATTTTTCCAGAGTGAGGTGCGGGCGGAAATTTAAAATGCATACTAGCCGTTTCATCTTTTTCAACTTCGATAAGATCCATTTTATCTAACTTTTTAATTAAAGTTTGTGCAAATGCCGCCTTACTTTTTTTGTATCTAAACTTTTCTATTAACTCTTTAGTTTGTTTTATCTCCTTATCTTGGTTTTTTTTCGATTGTAATTGCTTTTCTTGACGTTCTTTTCTTAGCTCAATATATTTCGAATAGCTTGCTCTATAATCGTTTGCTTTGCAATGAATTAAATCTATAGTTCTATTAGTTACTGCATCCAAAAAAGCTCTATCATGAGACACTAAAATAACTGCACCAGTATAATTTTTCAGCCAATTTTCTAACCATACAATAGATTCTATATCTAAATGATTGGTAGGTTCGTCTAGCAATAAAACATCTGGTTTTTGTAGCAGTAACTTTGCTAATTCAAGACGCATTCTCCATCCTCCACTAAATTCTGTTGTTTGCCTATTAAAATCTTCGTTTTTAAAACCAAGACCAATTAAGACTTGGCTCATTTCTGATTGAATGGAATAACCTCCTAACAACATGAATCGTTCATCACATTCTGTATGATCAACAATTAACTGCATATACTCTGGAGAATCGTAATCCGTTCTACTGCTCATTTGATGACCAAGAGACTCTATCTTTTTTTCTAAAGTTTTAATTTCAACAAATGCTAACTCAGCTTCTTCTTGAATTGTTCTTCCGTCTTCAAATTCCAAATCTTGCTTCAAAAAACCTAAAGAACTATCATTAGGAGTTGAAACCGTACCACTATTTGGTGGTAAATTTCCTGATAACACTTTTAAAAGTGTTGATTTTCCAGCTCCATTTTTTCCAACTAAACCAACACGATCCCCTTTATTGACCATAAAGCTTATGTTGTCAAAAAGTTCTTGACCACCAAAATAAATAGATAAATTGCTAACTGAAATCATTAAGCACAAAAGTAATCTTTAGTACTCTATAAAAAAATGATTTTTTATTTTTAATACTAAACTAAAAATAGTACATTTGCATTATATCGCGAGATGGAGCAGTTGGTAGCTCGTCGGGCTCATAACCCGAAGGTCGTAGGTTCGAGTCCTGCTCTCGCTACTAAGTTGAAACGATTATGTATATATGCATAATCGTTTTTTTATATCAAAACATGATTTATTTTCAATACAAAGCATTAATGTAGAAAAAACTTATAGTATTAAATTTAACTTACTTTTCTGTTTACCAACAAGGCCATAGGGATATAAGCAAAAAGTAAATCTACAATTGAAAACCACAAAGGTGATGGTAACATAAATAAATTTATTGTTATACCGCCAGCAAAAAAGAATAGTGCAACAGAAATTGAAGCTATTTTTTTATGTTTTTGAGATACTAAAACAGCGATTATAACCCCAGAAAGTGTACCCAAAGCATGAGCTAAAAAAGGAAAAATAAAATAATACCAATCTAAACTTGGCATCACTAACATCAAATCATCTACCGATTTTGAATCTAAGTTATTTGGCAATGGAAAAACAATACCGCCAAGTTCGACTAATGACATATTAACAGTAGAGCCAATAAATAATCCTATTATTATTGCCAAGAAGGTTCGTAAAATTTGCATACTGTAACTAATTAAAATAAATCAACGCAACCGCATGTGCTGCTACTCCTTGTTCTGTTCCTACAAAACCCATTTTTTCTGAGGTAGTTGCTTTAATAGAAAGCTGTTCAGAGTTTACTTTCATACAAGCGGACAATACTTTTTGCATTTCTGGAATATGAGGATTTAGTTTTGGCTTTTCCAAACAAACCGTTGCATCAATATTGCCTATTTCATAACCTTTTTCACGTATAAGTTTAACAACCTCTTTCAATAAAATTTTACTATCAATTCCTTTATAATCTTCACTCGTATCTGGAAAATGAAAACCTATATCTCTCATATTTGCAGCACCAAGAATTGCATCACAAATAGTATGTATCAAAACATCTGCATCGGAATGACCAAAAGCTCCTTGAAAATGATCAATTTTTATACCTCCTATATAAAAATCATGCCCCTCTTTTAGCTGATGAACATCATATCCATAACCTATTCTAAAATTTGTCATTAGCTCTATACTTTACCAAAGTCAAACGTTAATGCAAACCTAAGAGTGTTAGAAAGTGGGTTAACTATATTTGCTTCATCTCTATCTTGAATTGGAATTAAATATGAAAAATCTAAGCCAAAGACATTGTATCTTAGTCCCGCTCCTAGAGAAACAAACTGACGATCTCCTTTGGTAGGGTGTTCATAAAAATATCCAAGTCGAAGAGCAAATTGATCATCGTACCAATATTCAGAACCTATCGCATAAATCAACTCTCTTATTTCTCTATCGCCAGCAGGTGCATCCGAAAAAGATTGAAATAACCCCTCAATTACTGGAACATCAGGATCTTTTCCACTTATAATATTTCCATCATTATCATATAGAGGAGGTGTTGGTACAAGCAACTTATTTATATCAAGCTCAAAAGCAATAGAATTAAACTCATCTATATCTGTAGATAAAGAAGTTCCAAGTCTAAGATTGGTTGGCAAAAAATCTCTATCTACTGTTTCTGTATACGATATTTTTACTCCTATATTTGAAATATTCAATCCTGTTGACCAGTTAAATGGTTTTTTACCTAATCTAATCTCTTTTGTATAAAAAGATGAAATATCTCCAGCCACAGAATTTCCTGCTTTAGTAGGGAGAGTTCCGACTTCTTGTCCTCCTGTAAGATTAGAATAGATATACCTCAACGAAATAGCTGATGAAAAACGATCAGACAATTTAAGAGCATAAGCAGAGGAAATTGAAAATTCGTTCGGACTAAAAGTACGAATTGGAACA
Organism: Flavobacteriales bacterium; assembly: GCA_049890095.1. Classification (GTDB taxonomy): domain Bacteria; phylum Bacteroidota; class Bacteroidia; order Flavobacteriales; family UBA7312; genus JABAYQ01. The sequence continues at coordinate 79,112 of JBMHCD010000003.1, forward strand.
CCATTAATATCAGTAAAGTTTATTTCACCAAGTGTAAAATACCTTAAAGAAAATGCCATTACCTCATTAGGTGATTGTCTGAAATATGCTGATAAGTAAGATAAATTAATGTCTGGAATTAATGATTTTAGCCATGGAGTGTAGGATACTGATGCACCAAAATCATCGTCAACAAAAGCATATTTTGCCGGATTCCAGTGTAAAGACATTGCGTCTGGCGATGATGCCACACCAACATCTCCCATTCCTCCTGCTCTTGCATCAGGACTAATAATAAGAAATGGAACAGCTGTTGTAATTGTATTTAAATAACCATCTTGTAAGTCTTGTACAGACGACTGAGCAAAACAATTATTAATAAAAATTGACAAACTGACAACGGATAATAAGATGTATTTCATTTAAGTAAGTATTTAATATTTGCAAATATAAACTAATAACTAACAATTCAATCTAAAAGTATTAATCGACCTGATTTTTGCATTACTTCTCCATTTGAAGCAGTCGCTATCAAAGTATAAACATAAACTCCCTGAGATAAATCAGATGAGCGATTAGACTTAGCATTCCAAGTTATAGGACCGTATTTATTTTCTGAAGGGTAAACATTTTTTTTATGATTAAAAACCGAACGACCCTGCATATCACTTATTTTTAATTCGATTTTCAACTCTTTTCCGTTTTGATTATGATCAAAATAAAACTCAGTATAATCAACAACAGGATTTGGATAATTAATTAGGTTTTGAATAGTTAAATTAGAAGATTTTACAACTCTAAATTCTAATTCATCTTCTGAAGAATTATTGTAGACATCCCACACCTTAACTTTTAATCTATGTGTTCCTTCATTTAGAAGATTAAACGGATAAATTATTTTACCACTTTGATAACTATCAACGTCTGACTGATAAAAATCGTTCAAAACAATAGGATTAGCCGTCTCCTCATCCAAAATTGCAGTAACATCATGACCAATACCATTTCCAGTAGTGTTTATTCCATTTTGATCGAAAAGAATCGCAAGCAAAGATGGATTTTCATTAGTGATATCTCCACTTTCAAAATCGGTATTATCCATAAATAATTGAATATTTGGTCCGTCGATATCTTCCATATAATTGTCCTCTGTTCCACCAACTACCATATCCAAATTAAAACCTGCTCCGTCAATTATTGAATCTTCATAAGTTGAGCCATAAGCATATAAGCTAACTTTTGCATTTCCAAAATCATAATTTAAATCTCTAGGAACCACAAAATTTATGGAAAATGTCCCATTTGTTACTGAAGAACTTCCTCTAAACAATACATTTTTTTGTAAATCGAATGTAATCAAAGGTGATTCATCTTGCTGAAGAGTTTGATAATCAGTTTTTTTATCGAATACAGTAGTATTTAAGAGCCCATTAAAGTCTTCTACAATTTGTCCGTTTCTTCGAACCTCTCCTCTAAGTGTTACTTTTCCAAGAGCCTTAGCACTATCTTGAACTTCTGTTAAAACTATTTCTAACTCAGGAAAACTTAATTTTAAAGCCGGATTCCCTAATAATGTAAAGTTTCTATGATTTGTACTAGAAATATTTGCAACATTGTTTTTTGTTGCCATAATTACATCCCCTAATCTTCTTGGACCATCACTTGTTGGGAATAAATGATTAAAGAATGACTCATTCATGTTAAAATTTGAACCGGTAAAAACAACTCTAGATGTTGTCAGTAATGCTATTGCACCACCATTTTCTTTGAGGAATACTTGTTCTCCTGCAGATATCCTTTCAGGATCATCATATCGACTAAACTCACATGTAGCAGTCATGAAAATTGGTAATTTATTTTTATTATTCCATGAATTGATATCAGAAACTTCCAGAATTCTTTCATGAGCCCAACCTAACTCTCCACCATGACCTGTATAGTTTACTAAAAAAGTACCTTTAGTCATCGCTTCATTTATAGCTTTATTAATATCTGGACATCTCTGTCCTCCTGCAGATGATACTTGAGAATAAGAATCCAAATATAATTTATCAATATTAACCATTGGATTCTGATTACTAACTAAATCAGCTAATTCTTCTGCTTGATTGGTGTGCACTGTTTCAACCACATCATTATCATCACCAACAAAACTCATTTTTAGTCGCCAATCTCCAAAAGATTGTGCAGAATAATAATCTTCTACTTTATCAACTACTATTTGTGCTTGTTCTATGGTTGAAACTGGAAATCTTCCTACTCCAATATCAAGAAAAGGCATTGAATTGCTAGACTGTAAGATTGATTCATTATCATCTAATATTGCAAAAAAATCGTCGCTTACATAGGAATCAATAAATGATTTTGAATTTTCGGACTGATAAGAAATTATATAATTAGTATTATTAGAAATTCTAGATTTAGGATCATATGAAGCATCTCCAAACAACAACATATATTGAAAACTACTTTCTTCTTTGTCATACAACATTTTCGCAAAATCTCTAATAGCACTTACATCTTGAGAACCTGATGAAAACTCATTATAAATCTGTTGTGGAGTTACCACCACTACTCGTAACTTGTCATTAATCCTATGAATATCTGCTAATCTGTTTGCTTGCTCTAGAAAAAGAGGATGAGAAACTATTACAAAATCAACATTATCTAAATCATGTAAATTCTGATTTTCTATTGATCCTAAAAGCTGAACACTTTTAAAATTATTAAAAGCTATAAACTCTCTTAAAGTGTCCGTAACAGTTGAAAAAACAAACTGAGAACCAGTTAAATCTCCTAGTCGATTTGCAACATTTAAAGGATCCGTAACATCCCAAACGGAGGTTAAAGAATTTGAATTAGAAAGTGTAAAAGAAGAAACTTGATCTTCAGAAACAGAAAAAGTAGAACGGAAATTCATTTGATTACCAACAAGTCTCAATTGTCTTTTACCGAATAATTCTATTTTATCGATGTATCCCTCTGCACCACTATAATTACTTGAGTATGAAATAGATAAATTAACATTTGATGAAGTAGGTGTAAATGAGCTTTCAAGTGTCTTTTCATAAGCATAAGTATAACTTCCAGAAACAGGGTTTATATTAACAACTTGATCACTTAAACCATTTGCAGAAACAGTAAAATAGTTTGAATAAGGTGTGGGAACTCTTGCCGCAAAATCTATTTTCAAATCAACTTGTGATATTAAATTAGGAAAATTAAAATTATATGATCTGTTATTGATCGATCCAAATTTATCTCCATACCAAGTTCGACCTGACTGAACAAAATTATAGTCATCCTGTTCATGAACAGCAAAATCTTCAAATGTATCGATATTAACACTAGGATTCTGATTGGATGGTACATTAACTATTCTTTTGCCAGGCTCATTGAGTACAGTTAAAAAATAATACGAATTGTTATCATATAAGTGTTTATGAAAATTAAATTGATTATTATCTATATCATACTTCCATTGATCAGGATTCTGTCCATAAAAAATCAAATAATCGTTTTGATCAAATGAATTATCTCCACCATCCACTACCTCAATTGCTAGCTGGCTTAAACCATTATATCTAATTTCGTTACTATTAATTGGTAACATTCCTCCAGGCTTTCCAAACAGTGCAATATTATTTGGATTTATGAATTCAACATCAACACCTAATGTTTGTAAATGATCATAGGTCATTTTATAAACTCCATTTTCGTTAACTGCAATTTTATACCAGTTTCCAGACGATAGTATCGATTCATTATTCGCAGAAGAGGATCTTTTGCTAATAAATGGAACACTATGAAAGTTTAATTGGGCATAAATTAATTTTTTAAGCTGTCCGTTTTGTATAACAAGAGGAAATATTTCTAGCAAAACTTTAGACTTCTTTCGCTCAACACCTTGTTTGACAGTTAATTTTGGAGTATGATCTAGTTTATTTAGATTTACTAAATCGGATTGTTCTTCTGAACAATTTTCAAAGATCATGGAAGATAAAACTACCTCGTACGTATGATTGTTGTCAAATTGGTATTCTAACCTAACCAAAAGATCATCCGATTCATTAATTACTAAACTACTATCGTTATTATCCCAATCAACCCAAAAAAATTGTTTTTCTTGAGCTGAAGTAACAATAGTCAATAAACTAATTAATAAAATCAAAAGCCTTTGTAGCATAGAATAAATATAAATAATAATTTTCAAAATTTACATCCTAATTAAAAGATAAATTGGATTAAAATCAAATTCATAACGAACAGATTGACTTAATTATTTTAGAGTGATTGCAATATTTTAATTAGATAATAGAAATAATTTTTTATTTTTGTTGGCACTAACATAATTTGTGAATATGTTTAAGAAAATTATTTTACTACTTTTCGTTGTTTCTTTCGCTAGCCTAAAGGACGCTAAAGCACAAGACCCTGCTTTTAGTCAATTTTTTGCAAATCCTTTGTATCTCAATCCAGCGATGGCTGGAAGTGATATATGCCCTCGTATTAGCTTAAATCATAGAAATCAGTGGCCGGGCATTGGCAAAACGTATGTAACCTATAGTGCTTCATATGATCAATTTGTAGATCGTTTAGGAGGTGGTATTGGTTTTGGTATAGCTAAAGATGTAGCAGGAGCAGGTGATTTGAACACTACACACATCAACGCAACATATTCATATCGTTTACAAGTTAGCAAAAAGTTTGTAGTTAATGCTGGTTTTGAAGCAGCATACAGACAGCTTGGAATTGATTGGGGGCAACTAACTTTTGGAGATCAAATTGATCCTATCCAAGGTTTTATCTACCCTACTAATGAAGATATAGCAAATTATGAAAGTGATAAAGGTTTTGCTGATTTTGCAGCAGGATTCATGGCTTTTGGTGATGCTAATAACAAAATTGGTTATTATTTCGGTTTTGCAGCTCATCATATCACAAGACCTGATCAAGGATTCATTACTGAATCCAGATTACCAATGAAAATGACAGCAAATGTAGGTGCTTCTATACCGCTAAATCAATTTGGAACGTATAGAACCAACTCTAGAAATAGATCAAAAAAAGCAGCAATTTTATCCCCAAATGTCTTATTTCAAAAACAACAAGACTTTATGCAAATAAACTATGGAGTTTACGTTACTAAGGGTCCTATTGTTGGAGGTATGTGGCTGAGACAAAGTGCTGAAAACTTTGATTCTTTTATTTTACTTTTAGGTCTAGAACAAGATAGTTGGAGATTTGGATATAGTTATGATGTAACAATATCATCATTAAATAATAGTAATACTCAAGGAGCACACGAACTATCATTTGCTTACAGACTTCCATGCACGTTTAGAGGAAAGTCGTTTGATACAATAAATTGCCCTAACTTTTAGTTATTTAAAACTTAAGATTATTGAATTATGAAAAAAAATCTAATCCTAATTTTATCTGTTATTACAATCGTTGGTTGTAAAACTGAAAAATCCAAACTTACTGGATGGAATTATAATGATCCAAAACATGGTGGCTTTGAAGTTAATACCAACTATATAGAGCAACAAACTCCTTCTGGAATGAAGTTTATCGAAGGTGGTTCTTTTACTATGGGACGTGTTGAACAAGATGTAAGGTACGATTGGAACAATATTCCAAGAACTGTTACTGTTTCTTCTTTTTACATGGATGAAACTGAGGTTAGAAATATCGATTATCTAGAATACCTTTTTTGGATTGAAAGAGTTTACGGTTCAAATTACGACAACGGAACATTTCCCGAGATTTATTGGAAAGCTCTTCCTGACACTAACGTTTGGAGAGATAAATTATCTTACAATGAACCTTACGTAAATCATTATCTAAGACATCCAGCATATCAAAATTATCCTGTTGTTGGTGTTAGCTGGGAACAAGCTGTAGATTTCTGTTCATGGAGAACCGATCGTGTTAATGAGAGGATACTGATTGACAATGGTTATTTGTGGGAAGATGCAGAACAAGTTGATGAAAATGTATTTAATACCGAAGCATATATTAAAGGTCAATATGAAGGTCAACAAAGAAGATTATTACCAAATCTAAAACTAGGTGTTCATAGTGGCGAGAAAAATGCTGGTCGAGACAAAAATGCCTTCCGAACAGTTCAGGAAATTGATGGTATTTTATTGCCTAAATTTAGGCTACCTACAGAAGCAGAATGGGAATATGCTGCTCTTGCATTAGTAGGAAATAGTGATCAAGAAAACATAAACAGCAGAAGAATGTATCCTTGGGGTGGAGATATTGACTACATGGGTACTGACGGAGTTAGAAACCCATCTAAGAAAAATAAAGGTGAAATTGTTGCAAATTTCAAAAGAGGAAGAGGTGATAATATGGGAGTTGCCGGAAAATTAAACGATAGTGGAGATTTAACTGTACCTGTTAGGACGTATTGGCCTAATGACTTTGGCCTATATAATATGGGTGGTAATGTTTCAGAATGGGTAATGGACGTTTACAGACCATTAATCGACCAAAATTCAGTTGACAACAATCCATTTAGAGGTAATGTTTACTACAAGTACGAAGTTGACGAGGAGCGTTTCTTGGTTGAAAAAGACACATTAGGAAACCTAATCAAAGTGCCAGTTTCGGTTGAAGACAATCAAAATAGAAGAAACTACAAACAATCTGATAATATAAACTTTAAAGATGGTGATTTCGATTCTAGATTAAGTAGAAGCGATTGGTTAAACGATGGTACTCAAAATACAACAAATGAGTTATATGAACTCAATCAAACATCATTAATCTCCGATCAGACAAGAATCTATAAGGGTGGATCATGGAACGATAGAGCTTACTGGATGGTTCCGGGAACTAAACGTTTCTTAGATCAAAAACAATCATCTAAATCAATAGGTTTTAGATGTGCAATGGATCGCTTAGGACCTCCAACAAGCAACTTAAAAGAAAATCAACGTAAGCCTGTTGATTGGAACAAGAAAAAAAATTAAATAACCAATATTTTTAAACCTCAATTTTTTTGAGGTTTTTTTTATTATGGAAATAAAAGAAATATATAACTGCTTTAGTCAATCAAGCGGAATTTGTACTGACACCAGAAAACTTATAAAAGATTGTATATTCTTTGCCTTAAAAGGAAAAAATTTCAATGGAAACGAATATGCTCACAATGCATTAAAACTTGGAGCTAAATTTGTAGTTATTGACCAAGCTGAATATAAACAAGATGAAAATTATATTTTAGTTGATAACGTACTTTTTACTCTACAAAATTTAGCTAAGTATCATAGACAAAAAATGAAGTTCCCTGTTATTGGGATAACAGGTACCAATGGTAAAACTACAACTAAAGAACTCATTAACGCTGCTCTTTCTTCACAATTCAAAACTACTTGTACTCAAGGAAATTTTAATAACGATATTGGAGTTCCTTTAACTATTCTTTCAACAGATTTGGATACGGAAATACTAATTGTAGAAATGGGTGCAAATCATATAAATGAAATTGAATTTTTATGCAATATTTCTCAAATTGAATTTGGTTTGATAACTAACATTGGTAAAGCACACTTAGAAGGCTTTGGTAGTTATGAAAATATTATAAAAACAAAGAACGAGCTTTACGAATATCTCTATTCTAAAAATAATATTGTATTTGTAAATGGAGATGATGAATTATTAATGAATCTTTCTAAAAAGATGAATCGTATTCTTTATCATGACTATTCAGAAATTCAAAATACTTCGAGTTTCTTATCTATTTCTGTAGAGGATATTATTATAAATAGTCAGTTAATAGGATCATACAATGCTACAAACATTATTGCAGCATACTCAATAGGGCGTTACTTTGGTATAAATTCTAACAAATTAGCAGATGCATTATCTAACTACAAACCTAGCAACAATAGATCTGAGCTTAAAAAAACTGAACTTAAAAACTTGCTAATTCTTGATGCATATAATGCTAATCCTTCTAGCATGGAATTAGCAATCAGCTCTCACATAAAAAACAAAAAAAACAATGCGTATTTTATATTGGGTGACATGCTTGAATTAGGCCAAAACTCCTTAAAAGAACATCAGTCAATAATAAACTTGTTAGAAGTGAATAATACAATCAACGTACTACTAGTTGGGCCTGAGTTTGGTAATTCCAAACACTCTTTTCTTCACTTCAACCAAACAAATGATCTTAAAGAATACCTAAAACAAAATCCAATAGAAAACAGTACTATTTTATTAAAAGGTTCTAGAGGCATGAAACTCGAAGAACTAGAATCAGTACTTTAAATCTACTATTTTAAAACAGACCTAGAAATTACAACCCTCTGTATTTCTGATGTCCCTTCATAAATTTGAGTGATTTTGGCATCTCGCATTAATCTCTCTACGTGATATTCTTTTACAAAACCATAACCTCCATGTACTTGAACAGCTTCTGTTGTTGATTTCATTGCTACTTCTGAAGCAAATAGTTTTGCCATTGCACTTTCTTTATCAAAACCTAACCCTTGATCTTTTAACCAGGCAGAATTCAAACATAATAGTCTAGCAGCATCAATTTCTGTTGCCATGTCTGCCAATTTGAAGGCTATAGCTTGGTGTTGATTTATAGGTTTTCCGAACGCTTTTCGTTCTTTGGAGTAAGCTAATGATAATTCATATGCGCCAGAAGCAATTCCTAAAGCTTGAGCAGCAATTCCAATTCTTCCACCTGAAAGAGTTTTCATAGCGAACTTAAAACCAAAACCGTCCTCTCCTATTCTATTTTCTTTAGGAACTTTAACGTCATTAAACATTAATGAATGAGTATCAGAACCTCTGATACCTAATTTATTTTCTTTAACACCAACCTCAAATCCTGGCATACCTTTTTCTACAATCAATGCATTTATTCCACGATGCCCCTTTTCTACATCAGTTTGTGCTATCACGATATAGGTTGATGCAGAGTTACCATTAGTTATCCAGTTTTTAGTACCATTCAATAAATAATGATCTCCCATGTCAATTGCAGTAGTTTTCTGTGATGTAGCATCACTTCCAGCTTCAGGTTCAGACAAACAAAAAGCTCCAATTTTTTCTCCCTTTGCAAGTGGAATCAAATATTTTTGCTTTTGTTCTTCATTTCCAAACTTTTCAATTCCCCAGCATACAAGAGAATTATTAACTGATACAACAACAGAGGTTGAAGCGTCAACTTTTGAAAGTTCTTCCATTGCTAAAACATAGGAAATGGTATCCATACCAGCACCTCCATATTTTGGATCGACCATCATTCCCATAAAACCTAGTTCTCCCAATTTTTTTATTTGTTCAGTAGGAAACTCTTGTTTTTCATCTCTTTCAATTACTCCAGGTAACAATTCATTTTGAGCAAAATCTCGTGCTGCTTGACGAATCATTTCATGCTCTTCCGTTAATTTAAAATTCATTTGTAGTTAGCTTTTTTATTTCGATATCTTGACGCAAAAATACTCATTTTAAGTTATTTTTGGTAACAATGAACAGCACTTTAAACTACAATGTTATAGGATTAATGTCTGGAACATCTTTAGACGGTATTGACCTTGCTTACGTTAATTTTTCGTACAATAAAAAATGGACGTATAAGATATTAGAATGTGAAACTTACGGCTACGATCTCAACTGGTTTAATCTTCTGCAAACTTTGCATCTTAAGTCAGAGAAAAAAATTTCAAAAATTCATGAAGATTACGGCAAGTTTTTAGCTAATATAATTGACGATTTTATCTCTAAAAACAATCTTAATGTAGATCTAATTTGTTCACATGGGCATACCGTATTACATCAACCTGAAAAAAAAATAACGATTCAAATTGGCTGTGGAAAAACCATTCAAAAACAATTAAAAATTCCTGTCGTTTGTGATTTTAGAACATTAGATGTAAAACTTGGAGGTCAAGGAGCTCCATTAGTACCTGTAGGAGATGAATTGCTTTTTTATCAATACGATTTCTGTTTAAATTTAGGTGGCTTTAGTAATTTTTCTTATAGTCAAGATAAAAAGCGAAAAGCATATGATATTTGTCCTGTTAATATTGTATTCAATAAATATGCTAATAAACTGGAGAGAAAATTTGATAAAAATGGTGAATTAGCAAAGCAAGGCATTGTTAACGAAAATCTTCTAAAGCAACTAAACAGTTTAAATTATTACAAAATAGACCCTCCAAAATCTCTTGCAAAAGAATGGCTGGAGAAAAATTTTATTCCAATAATTGATTCCTACAACGATTCTGAAAAAAATAATCTTAGAACTTTAGTAGAACATGCTGCTATTCAAATTGGAAGTTGTATTAAAAATGGGAAGTGTCTTGTTACAGGAGGTGGTGCGTTCAACACCTTCTTAATTGAACGAATGAAACAAAACTCAAACGCTAATTTTATTTTAAGCAACAAGAAACTTATAGAATTTAAAGAAGCGATGATTTTTGGATTATTAGGAGTTTTAAGAAAAGAAAATCAAATCAATTGTCTATCTTCAGTCACAGGAGCACAAAGAGATTCTTGTACAGGTACACTATATTTATAAACATGTCCTATTTCAATATTTTATAATATAACCAATAATACCTACTTTTGCCAAAATGACTCTCTAAATGAAAAAATTATTAGATCAATACGAAAATAAATCGCCAGAAATAGTATTTGAATGGAGCGATAGCGAGACAGAAGCTAAAGGATGGGTTGTAATCAACTCACTGAGAGGAGGTTCAGCGGGAGGTGGCACAAGAATGAGACTTGGACTAAATAAAAACGAAGTTATTTCATTGGCCAAAACAATGGAAGTTAAGTTTACTGTTTCTGGTCCAGCGATTGGAGGAGCAAAATCTGGAATTAACTTTGACCCAAACGACCCAAGAAAAGCTGGCGTTTTAAAGAGATGGTATTCAGCAATTAAACCACTTTTGAAAAACTACTATGGAACAGGTGGAGACCTAAATGTAGATGAAATTCATGAAGTCATTCCCATAACTTCTGAACTTGGGGTCGAACACCCTCAAGAAGGTGTTTTTAATGGTCACTTTAAACCATCAGATTCTCAAAAAAGTAGTATTATCAAACAATTACAGAAAGGAGTTTTACTTCCTGTAACAAATAAAGCCTTAACACCAGATACAAGCGGGAAATATACTGTTGCCGATATGATAACTGGGTATGGTGTTTCTGAAGCTGTAGAACACTTTTATGGTGTAAACAATCAATCTGTGAATAATAAAAGAGTAATTATTCAAGGCTGGGGAAATGTAGGAGCAGCAGCGGCCTATTATCAAGCACAATCTGGAGCTAAAATTGTTGGAATAATTGATAAAGATGGAGGGTTGTTAAATAAAGATGGATTTAGCTTTGAAGAAATCACAGAATTATTTTACAACAAAAAAGGAAATAAGTTGAACTGTGAAAATATGCTGTCATTCGAACAAGTAAATGATAAAATTTGGGAAATCGGAGCAGAAATTTTTATACCTGCAGCTGCATCTAGATTAGTTCAAAAAGATCAAGTTGAAAAACTAATAAATAATGGACTTGAAGTTATTTCATGCGGTGCAAATGTTCCTTTTGCCGATCCTCAAATATTCTTCGGTCCGATATGTGAATATGCTGATAACAACGTAAGCGTTATCCCAGACTTCATTGCAAATTGTGGAATGGCTAGAGTATTTGCATATCTGATGCAAAACAATATTGAAATGAGTGACCTAGCTATATTTAAAGACACATCCGATACTATAAAAGAAGCTATTGTAAACACTCAAAAACAAAATGGTAGTAATACACATATTTCAAAAAAAGCATTTGAAATAGCATTAAAACAATTAGTATAAAATGGATAGCTTTTTAAACCTCACGTTTTTAGGAAACACTTCCTTAAATTACATAATCTTTTTCTCATTCTTTTTAGTTGGAATACTTTTTAAAAAAACAATTTCAAATTATATTAATCGATTTGTTTTTAGAATTGTAAATAAGAACCAAGAGTACGATATTAATACATTCGGCAATTTGCTTATAAAACCCTTGTCATTTGTTATATTAATGTCATTCATTTACTTAGGAATCCAGTTTCTTAACTTCCCTAGTGAATTTGTCCTATTCGAAGAAGAAAAAATTAGTTTAAAAAGACTTCTAAATAATGGGTTTATCATCGTATATGTTTTTGCATTCTTAAGATTGGGATTAAGACTTGCTGACTATTTCGGATTGATTTTAACTACTAAAGCAAAAAAGACAAAATCTAAAATGGATGACCAACTTGTTCCTTTTACAATTGATTTTGCAAAAATATTTGTTTATATAATTGCTGCTTTTTATCTGTTAGGTAATGTTCTAAATATTGATGTTACCACTCTTGCTGCTGGTTTAGGAATAGGTGGATTGGCAATAGCTATGGCATCCAAAGAAAGCCTAGAAAACTTACTTGGATCCTTTACCATTTTTTTTGATAAACCTTTTTTAGTTGGAGACATCATCAGTATTGGTTCAATTACTGGAGTCGTTGAAAAAGTAGGTTTTCGATCAACTAGGATAAAAACATTTGATCATAGTATTGTAACAGTTCCAAACAAAAATCTCATTTCTGCCGAACTAGATAATCAAGGATTAAGAAATGTAAGAAGAGCAAAATTTATGGTTGGACTGACCTATGATGCTTCAATAGAACAAATAAAATTAATTGTTTCTGATATACAAAATTTAATCGACGAACATCCTGATACAAATAAAGATGGAATGGTTCGTTTTCATGAGTTTGGATCTAGCTCACTAGACATACTTATTGTGTATTTTGTAACAAGCAATCAATGGACAAAATTTGTTGATGTTAAGCAAGATATTAATTTTAAAATTATGGAAATAGTAGAAAAACATCGCTGTGATTTTGCTTTCCCATCTACAACTGTATATTTGCAAAATCAAAAAAATTAACATTTAAAAAAACTAATAATGATTTACATAATTATGCTTGTGGTATTCGTTCTTGGGTACCTAGCCATTGCACTTGAACATCCTATCAAAGTTGACAAAGCTGCTTCTGCCTTAATTATTGGTGCAGCAGGATGGGGTATTTTTGCTTTTAGTGGATTAGAAACCCATTATATAAGCGAAGAATTAAAACATCACTTGGTTGATGTTTCTGAAATATTATTCTTTTTGCTTGGAGCAATGACTATTGTTGAGCTTATAGATGCACATGAAGGTTTTGCAATAATTACAGACAAAATTGTAACCAGAAATAGAGTTAAGTTAATGTGGATTCTTTGCGTTCTTACTTTTTTCTTTTCTGCTATTCTAGATAACCTTACTACATCTATTGTAATGGCAGCTTTAATTTCTAAGCTAATAAAAAATAAAGAAGACCTATGGATGTTTGCAGGTATGATAATTATTTCAGCTAATGCTGGAGGTGCATGGTCTCCAATTGGAGATGTAACAACTATTATGTTATGGATTGGTGGGCAAATAACTGCAGCAAACATTATTACTTCTATAATAGTTCCATCAATAGTTTGTATGATTATTCCATTGCTGTATGTAAGCTTCCGAATGAAGGGTGAATTAGCTCCTATAAGCATGAACGATAATGAAAGTCTACATGCACAAAAAACAACATCATTCGAAAGAAACTTTATTTTCATATTAGGAGTATTAGGCCTTCTATTTGTTCCAATTTTTAAGACTGTAACTCATCTACCACCATACGTTGGTATTTTATTTAGTTTAGGTGTTATATGGTTTGCTACAGAAATTCTACACAGAAATAAAAAACAAGAACAAAAATCAAGTTTGACTGTTATTGGAGTTATAAAAAAAGTAGATATGGCTACTATTTTCTTTTTCTTAGGTATACTTTTAGCTGTAGCTAGTTTACAAAGTATGGGACATTTAGATGACATGGCTAAATTCTTAGACAATAGTTTTGATGGTAATATTTATGCTATCAATATTATTATCGGATTATTATCTTCAATTGTTGATAATGTTCCTCTGGTTGCTGGAGCTATGGGAATGTACGAGATAGGTCTTGGCGATTTTGCTGTTGACGGAACATTTTGGGAATTTCTTGCATATTGTGCTGGTACAGGAGGTAGTGTTTTAATAATTGGATCTGCTGCAGGTGTGGCAGTAATGGGAATACTAAAAATAGATTTTATTTGGTATCTTAAAAGAATAAGTTTTTTAGCTTTAATGGGATATGCAGCTGGTGCAATTACCTATATTTTCATGCAATAAGTTAATTGTTCCTATCGTTTAAATCATAAAAATACCAATGTAATGAAATCAATTTTTGCACAGACTACTCAAAAACTAGATACGCTCAACAATAATTTGTCGCAAGATCAAGTAGTTATTGAAGAACAAACTTTGTCCATAATCGATTTAGTTACAAGTGGTGGGACAGGAGGTAATATTATTATGATTACTCTTGCTATTTTATCAATCATTGCAGTTTATTTACTTATTGAAAGGTATGGTGCACTAAAAAAAGCTGCAAAAAACGATCCCGTTTTTTTGAATAGCATAAAAAATTATATTCAAGATAAAGATATAAAAGCGGCTAAAACTCTTTGTAAAAATAGCGATAGTCCTATTTCTAGGATGCTTGAAAAAGGGATTGACCGTATTGATAAACCAATGACTGATATTTCTGCATCTATAGAAAATCAAGGTAAACTTGAAATTTATTTATTAGAAAATAAACTATCAAATTTAGCAACAATCGCAGGTGCTGCACCTATGATTGGCTTTCTAGGAACAGTTATTGGAATGATTGTTGCTTTTCATGAAATGGCAAGTGCTGGAGGGAATATAGATGTGGAAATGTTGTCTAAGGGAATTTACACCGCTATGGTAACAACTGTTGCAGGCTTGGTAGTAGGAATTATTGCTTATATTTCATACAATATTTTAGTTGCTAAAGTTGAAAAAGTTGTTTTCTTACTTGAGGCAACTACAACAGAATTTATGGATTTATTACACAATAATCAATGAATCTAAGAAGTAGAAATAAGGTTAGTGCCAACTTTAGTATGTCCTCTATGACCGATATCGTTTTTTTGTTGCTAATTTTCTTTATGCTTACCTCAACATTAGTTAGCCCAAACGCTTTAAAACTATTACTCCCAAATAGCAAGTCTAAAACTTTAGAAAAACAAACTATATCCGTATCAATAACACCAGAAATTGAATATTATATAGAAGATCAAAAGTTTGCCTTTGAAGCTGTTGAAAATGAATTAATTACTCGACTTTCTCAAGAAATTGATCCTGCAATTGTCTTACATGCCGACAAAAGTGTTGATATAGAGTATGCTGTTAAGATAATGGATATTGCCTATCGCAATAAATTCAAAGTTGTATTAGCTACTAATCCAAAATAATGAATAATAACAAAGATAAACGTAAAGCAATTGTTGGCACCATTTTGTTTCATGGTATATTATTGTTGTGCTTTATTTTTATGGGCTTAAAATATCAAAACCCTCCACCTAACGAAGAAGGCATTGCTATAAATTTTGGATTTGATAACTCTGGAATTGGTCAAGAAGAGCCAAATGAAAATGTATCATCTTCTGAAAAACCAATTGAAACCGAAGAAGCTATTGATCTCTCAGAACAAATAAGCACACAAGATATTGAAGATGCTTTCATTTCAAAAAAAAATAAATCCGAAAAGGATAAAAAAATAGAACCTAAAAAAGAAGTCGAAAAAGTCGAACAAAAACAGATTATTAATACAAAAGCACTTTTTCAGGCAAAAAAAGAAACCCAAAATACTAGCCAAGGAATAAGTAATGACACAGGAGATCAGGGGCAAGAAAATGGAAGTATAAACTCCAATAATTACAATGGCAACGGTTCTGGCTTTGATGGAATAGCTTTTAATTTAGGAGGACGCTCAATTAGCACAGTAAAAAAACCAATTTACGAAACACAAGCTCAAGGAAAAGTTGTTGTTTCTATTCGAGTAAATAAAAATGGTAAAGTTATTAGTGCAAATCCAGGAGCAAAAGGATCAACTACTACTGACTCGTACTTATATGCTAGGGCGAAGGAGGCTGCTCTTCAAACCAAGTTTAATGCCAAACCAGACGCCCCTAATGTGCAAATCGGCACGATTATTTATCATTTTAAATTGTATTAATGAATTACCAGGAAACTGTTAAATGGATGTTTAGTCAGCTTCCGATGTACCAAAATGTTGGTAAATCTGCTTACAAAGAAAATATAGGCAATATCGTTCTAGCTTGTGAATATCTTGAACAGCCACATACTAAATTTAAATCTGTTCATATTGCCGGCACTAATGGTAAAGGGTCAACATCACACATGATCGCATCTGTTTTGCAAGAAGCGGGCTATAAAGTTGGACTGTATACATCACCACATTTAAAAGACTTTAGAGAAAGAATTAGAATTAACGGTGATAAAATTAATGAAGATTATGTAGTAAATTTTATTTTTCATCACCAATCCTTTTTTGAAAAGATTAAAGCATCATTTTTTGAAATGACAGTAGCTCTTGCATTCGATTATTTTGCTAATTCAAAAGTAGATATCGCTATTATAGAAACTGGTTTGGGTGGTAGACTAGACAGTACAAATATTATTACGCCTATTTTATCGGTAATAACAAATGTAAGTTACGATCATTCCAACTTACTCGGAAATACCATAACTTCAATTGCAAATGAAAAAGCTGGTATTATTAAAGATCAAATTCCTGTAATTATTGGCAGAAAACAAAAAGATACTGAATCAATTTTTGAGTTAAAAGCAAAACAACATAAATCACCTTTGATTTATGCTAAAAAATATTCTAATCAGAGCGACTTAAAGGGATTATACCAACATGAAAATATAAACACATGTGTAGAATGTTGTATCTATTTAAATAAAATTGGTTTTAATATTTCAAATTCTAATATCGACTTAGGTCTTAAGAACGTTTCGAAAAATACTAGACTTAGAGGTAGATGGGAAAAGCTTTCTACAAAACCATTAGTTATTTGCGATACAGGACACAATATTGAAGGTATTAACGAAATAGTAAAACAAATCAACACACTTGAATTTGATTCTCTTCATTTTGTTCTGGGTATGGTTAAGGACAAAAATATTAACGAGATTTTATCTATTCTTCCAAAAAACGCCACTTATTATTTTTGTTCTCCAAATATAGAACGAGCATTAGATGTTATTCATCTTCAAGAGATGGCAAAAAACATTGGTCTATTTGGAAAAAAATATGAATCCGTTTCTATTGCTTATCAAAGAGCAATTAAAAATTGTAAGATTAACGACTTAGTCTTTATAGGAGGTAGCACTTTTGTTGTTTCAGAAATTTTATAAAAAGACTTCTAATATTTGTTAATGTATCAAATTCATTTATATTTGCAACCCAATTTGGGCGATTAACTCAGTTGGTTCAGAGTGCCTCCCTTACAAGGAGGAAGTCGGGGGTTCGAGTCCCTCATTGCCCACCAAAGCGGAATCCATCTCATTTTGAGA
>JBMHCD010000004.1:0-229295 GCA_049890095.1 Flavobacteriales bacterium
GTTTGAGTCTGCACAGGAACAAACAATGAATGTTAGAGTAGTGAACATGATTGGTGAAGAGGTTTACAATGAAAAACTTGAAAACTATATTGGAAAATACCAAAAAGAAGTAGTCCTCAAAAATAAATCCAAAGGTATTTATTTACTTGAAATTGATTCGACAAACGGCAGTATAAAGCAAAAAATTATTTTACAATAAAAATTACAACGACAGTTTTGTCAGTTTTTTATTCTACCCTAAATGGAATATTAGCAGTAGCTGATTTTTCTTGATCTTTAACTACTACAAATAATCGGTAAGACCCTTCTTTTAGCGGAGCTTTTATATTTGGGTTTGCCTGAGTAAAAACTTTATTAAACACAGCTTTAGGAGCAGTTTCAAAATCACCTCCTGATTTTTTATCAGTACTTTCCGGGACTATTTCAAAATGATAGTTTAACTCATCATTGTTTTTATCAAAAGCATCTACATTTATTTTCATGTTAGATTTCTTTTTAACAGTCACACTTTGATATGCATTTTGCTCATTGATTGTAAACGAGTTAATGCCAGGTGCCTTATTATCAGGCTGTTTTCCAGACCATTTTTCGATTAAAACATCCATTACACCGGTTTCAGATCCATCTTTTAAAAATAATCCATACCACGAGGAAGTTGTTTCTTGTTTAAATCCCCACAGAAAGACATAAGAACCTAAACACATTTCAGAATCATTAGCAATGACGTCATACCTTTCTGAATAAGACGCTGCTTTTTCGGTACTAGTTTGTTCGATTGCAATTCCCCAAGATGTTGTAGGAGACTCCCAATGTCCATTCGGACCCCATTCTGTAATAAGATATGGTTTTTCCCATCCATATGCTCTTATACCTTTTGAAACAAAACCTATACCACCATAAGTATTAATTCCAATCATGTCTAAGGCTGGTGCATATTTATTAATTAGTTTAATTTCAGCTACATCTAAGCCGGCTGTTACGGTTATCACTGGATGATGGGGATCTTTTTCCTTAATCATTAATGCGATATCGTTAATATGTTTCCAAACATCAAAATTTGTATAAAATAGATCTACTTCATTTCCAATTGCCCACATCAATAAAGCTGGATGATCTTTTATTTCATCTACTACTTTAGAAAAAGATTCAAATTGTAAACGTACTGCCATTTCATTACTCCAATCAAAACCGTGTCTTTCGTGTTGAGCCCAAAAACCCATACAAACAGTTAATCCTAAATCATGTGCTTTATCCAAAATTTCTAATGCATTATCGGTAGACCACGTACGAATAGAATTAGCACCATATTTTTTTGCTTTTTCTAATTCTGTACTACCTCCAACTCCTTTAATATAATAAGGTTTTCCGTCTCTCAATAATTGAAAACTATCACCATTTTTAATAATTTCTACAGGAACTACTTGTGCAAAAGCAAAAGAGTGAACTAAAAAAAATAAAAATAAAAATCTTATCATAATATTGTTTTTTGATAGACTCTAACATAGTCTATTAGCATTTCTTGATTTTCGTCAAAATCTGGTGTTCCTCCTAAAGTACCACCAACGGCAGTATTTAAAATTAAATGAAATGGCTCGTTAAACGGCCAATTAGTTTCTAAATCTTGATTTTGAGTTTTGTTTACTTGAAAAACTTGTACATCGTCTATGTACCATTTAATCGAAACCCGATCCCATTCAACAGCATATGTATGAAAATCATTGAAGAAATTTGTAGTAAGAGAATCATAATCCTCCCCTATCATACCATAACCAAAATGAACGGTCGTAATTAATTTATTAATACCATTAACACGATATTGCTCCATAATATCAATTTCTCCACTTAATGGCCAACTAGAGGTTGGATATGTTGGTAACATCCAAAATGCATGCCAAAGACCATTGGTTACATCCATTTTTATAGATGCCTCTACTCTACCATATTTAAAATCAAAATTATATTTAGAATTTAGCCTAGCAGAAGTATATTCAGAAGCGGAAGAATTTCCATCACAATCGGTAAAGCTATATAGTTCTTTTCTAGATTCTATTTTTAAAAAGTCATTATTCACTAAAGAAGCATTATCTGAAGTATAATATTGAGCTTCTCCATTACCCCATCCATTAAGTCCATACTGACATCCAGTGCCACTTTCAAAATTCCAATTACTGGTGTCTATTTGAGCTTGATTAAATTCATCGCTCCATAACATAACATAATCCAAGTCTTCATATGGAGTTTGTTCACAAGAAGATAAAATAAAAGCTAAAAACATTATAATTGTTAAGTACCTCATCTTTCAAATAATTTAATTTCATATATAGAAGCTTGGCCTTGATCTAAGCCAAAAAATTCGATTTGTTTCATCTCATCTAACTTGAATTCTTGTTGTTCTAATTCAAATTGATCTAATGGAATTTCATAAGATACGATAGTATCATTTACCAGTTGAAATTGTAAGTTTTTAGTTGATAGTTTTGTTCGCTTGTATTGAAAATCTTCAATTGCAATTTCAAAATGATCGTGATCTTTCGAAACTTGAATAAAAAGAGATGTTATATCTACAATTCCTCTGAGGTTAAATGCATACCAATTATTCCAATTTATTCCCCATTTTTTCCACTCACTACAATTGTTCCATTGCCAATCAATAACACTATTTGTTGAACTCAAACTTTGGCAATTAGTATTTCCTGTTCCCCACGCCATATCTTCAAAATCACCAGGAAAAATTGGTTGATTAGGATTTCCTTTTGGTTTGAGCAACTCTACATCCTTTCTCATCTGTACATATTGATCTTTTGTAAAAGGCACCAATTTTACATCATCCAGATAAATCTTTCCTGAGCCTTCTAATTGAATAATCATTTGTTTTATTCCATACAAATCAACTCCTTGCATAGTAAAATCATATTCTGAAAGAGGCATATAAAAGGTTGTCCATTTTTGATTGGAAACCTGAAGGTCATTTGCATATAGATTTAAATGAGAAAAAACATACGAACTACCGCCTGAATAATCTTCTAACCCAATTACAAAAGGAATTGATTTTTGAGGACTTTCGACCGCTTTAACTCTAAATGAAATTGCATGATTTTCTATTAATTCACTTATATCATCAGCCATAAAAGCTGACCAACTATTTCCAATCCCTACCCATTCACATCCAACCTTATTCCAGTCTAATAGAATTACATTATTATTTTCATGTTCTACGATCTTAAAGGAACCACAAGATCCTAGATTGGTCCAAAGTTCACCTTGAGTATCATTAAAAAATATTCTTTGTTTTTCTACTTTTTCTTGATCAGAAGTAACATCATAAATAGCAATTGGTTGAAATTGAATACATCCTACCAATAATGTGAAAAGACAAATAATTTTAAGGTTGGTATGGTTCATTTGTGGTAAAGGTTATGTAATCAATATTTGTTTTTACAACAAGATTTTCATTATCTGTACATGGTTCTCCACCTCCAGCAATTGGACCAGGTCCAGAAGGACAAGATAAACACATCACTTCAATAAGTGTAATAGACGAAGGGTCTCTTTGATTGTTTGTTGCATTACCCTCTAATTCAAAATCATCATAAGGGATAGAACTTAACCTCCACTCAGACCAATCAACAGGATTAATTTCATATACATAAGTTTCATTATCGTCTTCTCTACAAATGACTTTAATAAACTGATCTGTGGGTACTTGACCAGCCTGACCTCCAATAACTGCCATATTAAAATAAAATAATGAAGATGGAATACCATCTAATGATGAAATATCAGAGGCAATTTTTAGAGATCCTAAATAGTAATCCCAATTTACAATCCCACCCATAGAATAAAAGCCTTCACCTTGAGCAGCACCTCCATAGTTGATGTTAAAATTCATACTTTCACCGCTCTGTACAAATTCGACATAATTCTGAGGGTAACCATTATCAAAATCAGCAATAACAACCATTCCTTCCTGCATAGCTTTTAGTTCTGAAATAGTTACTCCTGTCTCTAAAACAATTGTATTTTCGTTATCATCTAGTGTTAGTTCTGCAATACAACTTTCGTAACTAAAAGATGGAAAATCATCTGCTGTACCTATCCACTGAGTATTATCAATATCAATTTTATTATCAAACCCTGTAAAGGTTTTAACTGCACCGCTTTCTGTTCCGGTAATTGTTAATACCCATTGCAAATTTTTAGACCATCGAGCACTAAAATATTTTGACGATTGATCGCTAAAGTCAAAAGTTGAAGAATTTGCAACTAGTGAATCAACTATGGCAAGCTCTCCAAACTGATCATTTAATGAACTTCCTAAATATTCTGGATAATCTTCACTACATGAATAAAATAATACAACAAAACTTAAATAATATATATACTTCATAATTTTATAAATTTAGGCGGTATAACACATGGAATTGATTAAACCTATAGTCAACTTCTCTAGACTGAACAAATGAATTATAAGACAAGGTTAAAGTTGAATTTTTGTTAAATGCTACTTTTACTCCTATAGCATTCAGATATTGAGTCTGATTCTGAATAGTATAATCATTAAAATAGATGATTTGATTTTGACTATCATAAACTGGCAATAAATCGTTACCATCCGACATATGATATTTAACACCATATAACAAATAAATATTTTCGTCCAATTTATAATCTAAACCAAAATCTAATAATAGAGAGGTCAAATCAACTTGCTCGAATGATTGACCATTCCTAAGAGTTTTTTCAAAAGTAAACCCAGACTTTAATTCCCAATTTTTATAAACTACATCAGCTTTAAGACTGGCTTTCAAAAATTTCTTTAGTTCCAAAGTACCTGATCCAATTACTTCCTGCAATGCGAATATATCAGCTTTTAAATTTATTGCATTCTTCATCAAACTGTAATTTGTACCTGCGGATATACCTTGCCTATTGGAAGTTGCTAATCCATAAGGAAGAACATTGCTAAATGAAGGATTGTACATATCCAAAGTATTATCAAACGTTTTTCTATAGAGAACATCATTGTATAAATAATCTATCAAGCCCATTTCTCTCTGTATCTGATCATTAGTAATAACTGGAAAAATTCCACTATTACTTTGGTAGTCTAAACGAACATTTTGAGCTCCTAAAGATCTAAAAAACGGTCCTGTATAAATGGCACTAAAGTTAAATTCTTTAGAGTTGGATTTATGGTAATCTAAAGATAAGTTCCAAAAATAATCTTGTTTTTTAAAGATCACTTCTTCTAATACATTATCAAACTTTTCAGTGGACGTTCCTGTCTCTATATTTAACGTTAATGAATCAATAAAGTTTAAGGGAATATGAGCAGACAAAGTATTTACATAGTTATAATACAGTTGACTATCATCAATAGTATTTTTTAAATCGTGCATGTTAGCACTATTTAAAGAAAAATTAGCAAAAGAAGTTTTGAGCATTGCCGAGCCACCTGAGTACAATCTTTCTGGTAAATTTATTTGCCCATTGGCTGAATTATTTCTAGTTGAGAATAAGTTAAAATGAATGGTCTTAAATTTTTCATTCATTAAATCTAAAACAAATTGAGATTGTATCCCTTGGCGTCTCCAAGTATTATTAGCATAGAAGTTTTCATAATCTACTACTTCTCTAACAACATTAAATACACTAGCTTCGTTAATTCTGTCTTGATAACCATTATTGTAAAGAGTGTATGGAGTTAACTTTAGATCAATATCTCCAATTTTGTATCGAACAGCATCATTAATTACTCCTTTCAAAGTCATTCTACGAACACCAAAATTTACTGCTGCTCCATAAAAGCCGCCAAGCTCATTTCTCATTCTCAACTCAGTCATTATTTCTGTATCCGCACTTGGTCGTATTAAAATACCTAAGTCTATTAATGAATGACCATAATTAGATTTCTGAACATTTAAAGTGTCCTTATCATCATCTAAGTTTTGAAATAATATATTCGTTCTGGCTCCGCCATAAAATTCCACTTTTTTTACTCTTTCTTGAGCAAATAATATAGTGGTCAAAAAGACAGATAAAAAGGTTAAATAATTTTTCATTGATTAACTTTTAAATTAAAAATTAACTTTTATTTCTAATGTTGTTTCGTGTCCGCTGTTGTTATCTAAAACAAAATTCTCGTCTTTATAACTAAAATATCTATGTCTTAAAAACAATGAAGTATTTGCATTTAATAAAAAATCAAATCCGAGACCTAAACCAAAAGCAGTTTGATTCCTAGGCATAAATGTATCATCACTTATGTCGGTTTGATAATTTCCTAAAACTCGCTCATAACCAAGATAAGTTGTGAAAGTTGATTTTCTGCTTATACTAGTATAGTTTTCTATCTGATGAGTATATTGCCTGATATAAGCCGACTCGTCAAAAACAGTTAGAGGGGAGAAAAAATCCTGAGCAGAATTAAATGAACCCAAATAAAAACAATATGATTTTCTATTGCTCAAATTATACTGAAATTTAGCCTGAACATCAAAGCTGTTAAAATACTTGTCAAAAGCTATCTTACCAGCTTTTACATTATCTAATGCAACCGTTTCATAAATTCCTCTAAATACCTTAGACCATCTTCCATAAGGCCCAACGTTATTTACGTATTGCCACCTATAAAATTCTGATTGAGTTAAACCATTTACAGTATGACCATAAGTTAAATTGGAAGTTAGCCGCTCCAATTCTTTGGAAACAGTTTGTCCAAAATTTACTTTCAATTTACCTACTTCGAATTCGGAGTTTATAGACAAACCAGTTCTGTTATTAGCTAATTGACCAACACCTAAAATTGCACTTCCATTCTGTTGAAGAACAGCACCCTCACCAGGAACTGTAGAAATACCATCATTTACAGAGGTATTAATGATCTCAGAATTATTATTATAGAAGGTACTAGAAATCCTAAAAAACTCAAAATCAAAAGGTAAAAAAGTTAGTTTCTTTGGGGTTTTTACTTTAGCAACAACGGCAAGTCCAGGATCTAAATCATTAAACTTTGAATATGCTACTTCTCCAGAAAAATCTACTTGATCAATCAAATTTAAATGATAATCCAAGCTTTGTACTTGATAATTATTTGTTTCAACTCCGATAGAATCTCTGAATGCATATCCATTAAAGCTGTTTAACCCAAGCTGAACAGATTCAAAATCTTTAAAAAGTCTTCCTCCAATAATATAGGAAGGCAATAACGATTGGTAAAATTGAGTATTAACAAATTGTATTGACTCAGGAACAGGAGTTTCTGAGGTGTTAATCTGAGCCCCACTCGTTTGAGCTTTACCATATAATATAGTGAATTTGATATCCTTTGGTAACTCGGCGCCATCTAAGGCAAAACCTTGAAAAGCTTGATTTCCCCAACGGACATCCTGAATAATACTTCCTCGATCATAATAAGCAGAATATCTATTCATCAATTCAGAACTTCTTGGATCCCATGGATTTCGAACAAACAAAGTATATCGGTTATAGCCCTCAAATTGCTTTAGGGTCATCCTACTTAACTTTAACCAATGAATACCCCCAGTTTTAACATTAAAATTTCCCACATTTGTTTTAAATGATCCATAAAGGTTAACACCAAGATTCATCCCTCTAAAATATTCGAATGATCCCGTATTTTGATTCCAGAAAGTCAAATCTGTACCAAAAGAAACATTCGAATTTGGATTTGCACTAATATTCAGTGTAAGCTCAGGTAGCTGAGTAGCATCACCAACTAATATTTCTTTTTTAGAAAGAGTTAGTGTATCTCCATCGGCAACTCCTGTAATATATGGGTCAATAAAATATCTATTTTGTAAAAAAAATCGATAACTACCTGAGATATTAATTTTTTCGAAAACAGAAGGCTTTTCTTCTTGATCAACACTTTGGGCAAGTAAGGGAGCAATACTTAAAAAAGTGGTTAGAATTATTAAAAAGTTTCTCAATTTGAAATTTTTATTGTTTTTTTTTACAATTTTGTAAAGCACTAAATAATCGAATCAAACAAATATAATTAATTAGTGTTAAAAATACACTTTTGAAATGCATAAAATAAACGTATCTGCAGATTGTGTTGTTTTCGGATTTGACGACACAGATAAAAAACTTAAAGTTTTAGTTATTGAAAAAAGAGTAAATCCTTTTTCAAAAGAAAATGAAATAAAAGTTCAAGAGGCAATACCTGGAGATTTAATTCAGATTGATGAAGACATTGACGAGGCAGCTAAACGAATTTTATTCAGTCTGACTAAACTAGAAAACTTATACCTTAAACAGTTTAAAACCTTTGGTGATCCAAAAAGAGTTCAACATAAAAAAGATCAGGAATGGTTATCAAATTTTAGACCTAATCCAACAGAAAGAGTTATTACTATTGGTTTTGTATCTTTAGTAAGGATGGAAGAATATAACCCAAAAGCATCCTATTTTGCAGATAACATAAAGTGGATTGATATTAACTCTATTCCTGATTTAGCATTTGACCATAATCAAATAATTATTGAAGCATTAGATTTTTTAAGAAAAGAAATTGACAGTGAGGTTACTTCAGAATTACTTCCAAAAAAGTTTACACTATCTCAATTACAAGAACTTTATGAGATTATTTTGGACGAAAAATTGGACAAAAGAAATTTTAGAAAACAAATAATCGGAAAAGGGAAAATTGAGAAAACCAATGAAAAACAAAAAGGGGTATCTCACAAACCTGCTGAACTATATAAGTTCAACTAAACCGCTAACTCTAATTTATCTAGAGCTAAAGAAGCTGGCCCTAGTATATTCATTTTTTTGTCTAATAAATCAGAAACTTTATAGGAAACCTTTCCTCTAAAATCTTCTAATAAATGTTTTTCACATTCTTCAATCATTTCTGGCATATATGCATGCATAGATTTAGAAATATTACCACAAAAAACAACTACTTGTGGATTGAGAATATGAATAAAATCAGAAAGCTTTTTTCCTAACATTTGAAAAGTAAACTCGAGTGTCTGCTTAGCAATATCATTTTTATTTTCAGCTAAACTAAAAATTTGCTTTACAGTTGGAATATCTTGTAAATCAACTCCTGTAATATTTTTCATATTTAGAGAATACGATTTTTTTATTCCGTTTGCCGAAACAACCGTTTCCAAACATCCAACACCACCACAATTACATTTTCGACTTAACTGATCAACTTTAGTATGACCAAACTCTCCAGAGTAACCAAAAGCACCATCAAATAATTCATTATTAATGACTATTGCTCCACCTAAACCAGTTCCAACTGTAATCATAATAAAAGAAGGATGATTTTTTCCGACACCGAATCTATTTTCTGCTAAACCAGCAGCATTAGCGTCATTAACTACAAATGTAGCTATGTTAAATTCATCCTCGATACACGATTTTAAGTTAAATGGACGTAAATCTGACCATGGGAAGTTTACCGGTCTAAATTGATTACTTTGTGAATCAAAATTTGGTGCACCAATACCTATACATTGTATATCGTATTTATCATGCAAAGATTTTATATTTTCTAGTAATGTTTTTATAAAACCGTCGAAGGAATTACAATTTTTTGTTTTGAAGCTTGAAACTTCAATGATCCCCTTTTCAGAATTTAAAACACCTAATTCTGTATTTGTTCCTCCTATATCTATTCCTAATACTATCATAATTTTTCATTAAAATGTTTTAAAAGAATTTCTGCAGTTTTAAAATTAGTAGCCAATGGTACCTGATAAACATCACATAATCTTAATAACATATATATATCTGGTTCGTGAGGATGTTTTCCGAGTGGATCTCTTAAAAAAATAACTGCATCTATTTCTTTTGTTACAATTTTAGCTGCAATTTGGGCATCACCACCTAAAGGTCCAGACTCCACATTGTCCACTTCAATACCGAATTCTGAAACAATTTTTGAGGTACTCTTTGTACAAGTAATTCTCAGTTTTTCAACAATGTGTTTGTTTGCATGAATAAAACCTCTCAAACGGTCTTTTGTTCCATCGTGTGCAATAATTGCTAATTGCATGTTTTAATTATTTTTTTAACAGCACTTGGTTTGCCGCCTCCATTCTTATTTTTCCTATAATTAATAATTCTGCCGCATTTAGGTTAGTTGAAACTGGCACATTATTTAAATCACAAGTATTTAATAGGTTTACAATATCTTCGTGATATTCTTGTGTAATTGAAGGATCTCTAAAGAAAAATAGCATCTCTATATCATTATTTTTTACCATTTCAGTAATTTGAACATACCCTCCATCACTACCTTTTTGAACATGAGTTAAAGAAATATTTATACCTTCTGACTCTAGAAATTCTGCTGTTCTTCCTGTAGCAACAATTTCTCTAGCATAAAACCATGAATTTCTTTTTGTTAAAAAAGAATGCAAAGTTGGTTTGTATTTATCGTGTGCAATGACTGCTATTTTTTTCATCATATTTAACTAATTAGAGAACATAAATCTATTAATCTAGACGAGTACCCAATTTCATTATCATACCAAGAAACTAATTTGATAAAGTTACCATCCACTTTTGTTAATTCCGCATCGATTATTGAAGATTCTTGTCTACCAACAATATCTACAGAAACCAATGGTTCATTACTTACCGCAAGAATTTCCTTTAATGGTCCATTAGCAGCTTCTTCCAAAATTCTATTTACCTCCTCTTTAGTCGTTTCTTTTTCAGTAGTACAGACAAAATCAGTAATAGACCCACAAGCAACTGGCACTCTCAATGCGATTCCATCAAGTTTTCCATTTAATTCAGGTAATACCTTACCCACAGCAGATGCAGCTCCTGTTTTGGTTGGAATAATAGAATTCATAGCAGATCTGGCTCTTCTTAAATCTTTATGAGGCGAATCTTGTAAACGCTGATCAGCCGTAAAAGCATGAGTAGTAGTAATATAACCTGTTTTTATTTTAAAATGATCGTTTATTACTTTGGCCATTGGTGCTAAACAATTAGTGGTACACGAAGCATTTGATACTACAAAATCGTCTTCTGATAAAACTTCATTATTCACTCCTAATACAATTGTTTTTGCATCTGGTGATGGTGCTGAAATGATAACTTTTTTAGCTCCTGCAATGTTATGTTGTAAAGCTTCTTCATTTTTCAAAAAACGACCAGTAGATTCAAGAACAACATCTACATCCATATTTTTCCATGGTAAGTTTTGTGGTATTGGTTCTGAAAAAACTGGAATTTCTACTCCATCAATTACGATTCCATTATCGTTAGAACTAATATCATGAGGTAATACTCCGTGAGTAGAATCATATTTTAATAAATGTGTAAGTGTTTTAATATCTGTCAAATCGTTTAATGCAACGACCTGAACTTTATCGGATTGAAGAGCTAATCGAAAAAAACCTCTACCTATTCTACCAAACCCATTAATTGCAACTTTTATTTTCTTCATCTTTATCTTGAAATTATTTCATTTAAATAGTAAAGAGATTCATCAATTGGATTATGATTCTCTACTACTGTATCTATATTATTAATTACTATTTCATTTTTTATAATACCTACCATTTTGTTGGACTCACCTCCAATAAGTACGTCTATGGCTGCTTTACCTAATCTACTTGCTAATATTCGATCAATACTAGATGGAGAACCACCGCGCTGTAAATGACCTAAAATAGTCACCTTCGTTTCATATTTAGAATATACATCAGACAAGTCAGAAGCAATTTTATACGACGGTCCATAACTATTACCTTCTGCTACCAATACGACACTAGATGTTTTATCTAATTTACTACCTTCTTCCAATCTTTTTGCTAAACCGTCTATGGTAAACTCTTTTTCTGGAATAATTACAAAACATGCTCCAGAAGCAACACTTGCATGTAAAGCTAAATTTCCGCTATCACGTCCCATAACTTCCACAAAAAATAATCGATTATGCGAACGTGCTGTATCTCTAATTTTATCGACAGAATCGACAATAGTATCTAAAGATGTATGAAAACCAATAGAATGATCTGTTCCATAAACATCATTGTCAATAGAAGCTGGTATACCTACAACAGGAATGTCAAATTGATTAGAAAAAATACTAGCTCCTGTTAAAGAACCATTACCTCCAATTACAACTAAAGCATCTATTGAAAGGTTTTTGAGATTTTGGTATGCAATTTTTCTAATTTCAGAATCATGAAAATCTAAGGAACGAGCCGATTTTAACAAAGTTCCTCCTAGTCCTAGAATCTTACTAACCGACCTAATCTCTAGTTTTTTGTAATCGTTTTCTATTATTCCTTGAAACCCTCTGTAAAAGCCATAACATTCTAATTCATGATAAATTGCAGTACGAACTACACTTCGTATAGCAGAATTCATTCCAGGAGAATCTCCTCCAGATGTTATTATAGCTATTTTTTTCACTATTTAGAAAATTAGAAAACAAATATAAAAAATTAATTAGTGTTATTTTTACACTTAGGTAAAAATAATAACAAAAACAGCTATTTTCTCTCGTAAAAATAAATTACCAGAATCAACATTAAGAGGTTATAAATAGTATCTTCTATTGGAATATTTAAAATCCTTATGCCAAGGATATTATCAGGGTGATAAATAACAACAGGTTCAGAAGTAAAACTTCCTGTTAGAAAACCGTTTATTAGAATAAATGGAATTAAACTTACAACATACATTCTTAAAAATTTAAAACTCCAGGCGGGGTTTTTATAAAATGTAAAAATTAAAAATAGTGCCGTAAGTATAAAGCAAATCGATGTGTAGCGTTTATCCAAATTCAATATTGCCATGAATAATAAAAATAGAGCTATGACAAGTATTATATATCGACTAAACGAATAATTCTTCTTTGTTGGAAAAAAATAATTTAATACTTCGTAGATAAACACACATGCAAATGGAACAAAAACAAAAAAAAGCCATTCTTCTACAGGTAAATTTAACACCTTATATCCTAAATAATATTTAGGATTAAATTGCCAAATTTCATGTTGAGTAAACCATACATCCCAAGGAATAAAAAGAATCATCATTATTACAGAAGATGAAGCTATTTTTTTCCATTTTGAAACGAAATAAATCCTTCTTTCAAAACTCTGAGCCAAAGGATATGAAATTGTAAATAATAACAAAATCAGATAAAGATATTTTGTCTCAAAAAATTCCAATGTATATATTTTGAATTAGAAAAAACAACGTTTGTCCAAGAATAACAGACAAACATACAAGAAAATTAAAGGTTATCTTACTGTAAAAAATAATAGAGTGCATAACTAAAGATACCAAAAACCACATTATATAATTCTGCATAGGAATTTGTCCACCTTGCCACGACCAAAAATCTAGACTAATAGCGACTGGCTCAATTAAAAAATCTAATCCAACCATAAAAATTGAAGATGTAAAAATTAGCACTAAAAATTGCCTTAATATTTTTTGAAAAACACCAAATGTAGCAATTGATAATAAAAACCAATTTATACCTATTAATAATGGAGTGTTAAACCATTTAATGCCTAAAGTTTCCCCATATTGATAATTTCCAAACAAAATACCTGTTTTAACTCCGATTACTTCTACAAAAAAACCAATGCTAAATAAAACTAAAAATAATCGAAATATTTTAACATTTAATGACTGTGAGATTAGTAGCAATAGTGTGGATAACAGCAAATGAAAAGGGGTCAAATCTTTGAAGATTGGCTGTAATGCGGGAACAGACAAAGCTATAGCTCCTACTAAATGAGTAACTAAGATTATAATACTATTAATGTTTGTCTGTTTCATAAGTCACACTATTAAATCATCTACAATTTTTGCTGATGATAAAGCTAAAGGGATGCCTCCTCCAGGATGAACACTTCCTCCACAAAAGTAAAGATTATTAAATTGACTAGAAAAATTAGGATGTCTAAAGAAAGCAGACATTCTATTATTAGATGCCGTTCCATATAAAGAACCTTTGAAGGAACCTGTTTTGGATTCAATTGTTCTTGGCTCTAATACCTCCTCAAATTCTATACAAGATTCTAAATCTGTTTTAAGTATTCTATTAATTTTTGAGATCACATTTTTTCTCGCATCGCTAATTAAGCTATCCCAATCTTGATTATAGTCCGAAGGAACATTAATCATAACAAACCAATTTTCATTGTTTTTAGGAGCATCGTTTTTATTTTTTTTAGATGTAATATTTATATAAACTGTTGGATCATTGTATATCTTATTACCTTCCTTTAAATGCAAAAATTCCTGGTGATAATCATCTGAAAAAAAGATATTATGTAAATCTAAATTAGGAAACTCTTTATTTATAGCCCAATAAAAAATAAGTGCAGATGTAGAACGCTCTTGTTTTAGTATTTTTTTTGCTTTGGACTCTTGACCAAGTAAATTTTTATAGGTGTAATAAATATCAGAATTGCAAATAACATAATCTGATTTCACTTTTTTAGACCCAATCAATATACCTTCTACATTTTTTCCATTTTGGATTATTTGATCTACTTTTTGATTGAAAAAAAATTCAACTTGTAAATTTTGAGCTAATTGAAATAGGGTGTCCGCTATAGAGTACATTCCCTTTTTAGGGAAAAAGGCACCTTTACTAAACTCTAAGTGTGGAATTATATTCAATATTGCAGGAGCTAAAAACGGATTTGAACCATTGTAGGTAGCAAATCGGTTAAAAATCTGTGTGAGTTTTTGGTCACCTAAACTTTTCTTATTTGCTTCATTCATAGTTGTAAACACACCTAAAAACGGTAGCTTAAGCATAGAAATTAAAACATCAAAAGAAAAATAGGTTTTTAATTTGTGAAGCGATTTTGTTAAGAAAAGTGAAGAAGTAGAATAGTAAATAAATTTACTTTTATTCAAGTGTTTTAATACATTTTTAGACCGAACAGTTGTTTTTAATTCTGCTTCATTAGCAAAATCGTTTTTATCAGAAAACCCATTTATAACTACTCCATCTTCAAAAAAATAACGGCATGTTTCATCAAGTTTAATGTATTCAAAAGTATCAGCACTTTTTTTACCTGCAATTTCAAACAAGTCTTCAATTAGCTCTGGCATGGTAAATAAAGATGGGCCGGTATCAAACCTAAAGCCATCTTTAACTAACTGATTCATTTTACCACCTGCGTGAGAAGAAGATTCATAAAGTTGTACTTTAAATCCTCTTGCAGCCAGCCTAATTGCAACAGCTAAACCACCAATACCGGCTCCTATAACGACAACCTTTTTCAAATTTTAGCCTATTACTTTATATCTTTCTATAGCTTTTAATCTAGAATGCTTAAGATCAACTATTTTAGAAACGTTATAATTTCCTAACTCGTCCATTTCAGGCAGCCATTTTTTACAATAAACAAAATCAGGGTCAAACTTTTTTTGCTGAGTTATTGGATTAAAAACTCTAAAATATGGAGCGGCATCAGATCCTGTTCCTGCTACCCATTGCCAATTACCATTATTTGAAGCCAAATCATAATCCAACAATTTAGATGCAAAATAGGCCTCTCCTAATCGCCAATCAATACCCAAATTTTTCACCAAAAAAGAAGCTGTTAACATTCGCACTCTATTTTTCATTAAACCAGTATCAAAAAGTTCTCGCATACCAGCATCGACCAAAGGAAAACCCGTTTGACCATGTTTCCACTTCAAAAAAGATTGAATATCATCATTCCATGTCAGTGAATCATACTTCTTTTTAAATGAATGATTTACGACTTGAGGATTATGCCATAAAATTTGACAAAAAAACGATCTCCAAATTAATTCTTTCAATAAACTTTCTGAATATTGATAAGCGATTTTAGCAAGCTCCCTAACACTCATCAAACCGAATCGTAAGTGTATGGATATATTACATGTTCCTTCTGTATTTAAAAAGTCTCTAGATTTTTCATAATTACGAACAAACATATGGTCTAATTTAGGCACTGGCAAAACAACATTTTGGTGTTCAAAACCAATCTCTTGTAGAGAAGAAATTTGCTCAATATCTTCGTTTAAAATTAATTTGTCTAATAAATTTTCAGAATGGTAAGGAATTGTAAGAGAAATTCTAAAATTGAGCAACCACTTTTTCATATAGGGAGTATATACGTTATAAGGTTTGCCACTACCAGATAAAATTTCATCTTTTTCAAAAATTACCTGATCTTTTAGCGAATAAAAATTTGCTCTTTTTTCATTACACAAATTCTCTATAGATAAGTCTCTATCAACAGCATAAGGCTCATAATCGTTATTAACGAAAACAGCATCTATATTACATTTCTTAAAAAGGTTTTCAAAAACATTGTTTGGATCACCATACAGAATATGAATTTTTGTTCCATATTTTTCAAGTTGATCATTTAATCTAGTCAACTGATCATAAATTAATGAAACTCTTCGATCAGTAGCCAAAAGGTTATTTAAAATGTTTTGATCAAAAATAAATATTGCTAATACTTTTTCTGAGTGCTTAAGAGCTTTAAACAACCCATGGTTATCATGCAATCTTAAATCTCTTCTAAACCAAAAAACACTTAATTTACTTTTTTCCACCTTTTATGTACTTAATTAAGGACTCTAAATTAGTATATTTAAGTTTATATCCGGAGTTATTAAACTTTGTCATATCCATTTTACAACCTCCTTCTAAAATCACGCTCTTTGGTCCAAAAATAATTTTTAGAATAGAAGAAGGTATTCTAAACAAAATAGCATAAGGAGCAATACTACTCTTAATTTGTTTCATAAATTGATATTGAGTTAATTTTTGATTCGAACCTAAATTATACGCTCCTTCTACTTTTTTATTTTTAATAGAATAATCAATAAACTGACAGGCATCATCAATATGTATCCATTCAATTGGTTGTTTTCCAGTACCAAAAACAGCGGCCCCACCTAGTCTCATAGACAATAACGTAGGCACTAAAAATCCAGCCTCCTTAGTTATTAATAGAGAAATTCGTAACTTTATAACTCTCGAACCTATTTCGGAAAATTTATCAGCTGCATCCTCCCATCTAACACACATTTTTGCTAGCCAATCGTCAGCTGGCATATCTTCTTCCTTTTTTAAACTTTTAAAATCGTTTATTCCATAATATCCAATTGCAGAAGCTGAAATAAAGGTTTTTGGACGAACACCTTTTTTAATACAAGCATCAAATATTAAATCGGTGGCTTTCACCCTGCTATCATACATTAATTGCTTATTTTTTTTTGTCCATTTCTTTATAATACTAAAGCCCGATAAATGAATAATATGCTGAACTCCTTCTACCGAATTTTCATCAATTTCTCCCTTGGAAGTATCCCAATAAAATGCATCGAAACCATTGGCTTTTTCTTTATTAGTTGTTAGAACAACAACTCTAAACCCCTGTTCTTCAAAATTTGATTTTACCTTCCTAGCTAATGTTCCACTAGCTCCTGTTATTAGTATTTTCTGCATTATTAAAATTCTATTAATAATCCTACACTTGGAAGTAGGGTACCCGATTCGTTTGGAATTTCATATAGATCGTACTCATCCTGATTAGTTGAAGGATAAATAGGGTCACCTCCAACATTTGAATCGTTAGAAATATCTGATCGCAACTTTATCTTATTGTTATAGATATTTTGAATATCAATATAAGCGTTTAGACTCCAAGAATTAAAAAACCATTTTTTATCAATCCTTATATCAAGGGTATGTATGTGGTCTAATCTTTTAGTGTTCAGTCTAGAATAGTCCAAAACTCCTTGTTGGGCAATATCCCATACATTTATCTGACTTGATGTTGCTAAATCGAAAGGAGTATAAGGAGCACCTCCTGAATATCTAAACTTAACTCCCAATTCTATATTTCTTTTAAACTTTTTACCTGCCGCCATATTAAATATAAAGCGATTGTCCCAAGCAGAAGGAATTAAGTCTTGATTCTTATCCTCAAAAAGACTCTTGTAGTAGGTTACAGATAAAATACCATACAATGAAGAACTTAATTTTTGCTGGGCTAAAAATTCTACTCCATAACTTTTGCCTTCAGAAATAGAAGAAACATCTTCATTCCCAATCACTCCAAAATCACTTCCAAGATTTGCCAAAGAAATACTATCCATCACAGAAAAAGGATAGTTAGAGTACTGCTTGTAAAAACCCTCTAAAGTTAATTTACTATAATTATTAGGGTTATACTCATATCCAAAAACAGCATGATCGCATTGTATGTAGTTTACATCTTTATTTTGAAATTGACCTAAAGAATCTGTATATCCTAAAATAGTGTATGAGGGAAGTTGATAGAAACGCCCCACATTTGCATTTAAGCTAGATCGTTGATTTAAATTATAGGAGGCAGATGCTCTTGGAGAAAAGTTTGGCACTGACTTGCTAGAAGTAAAAGAATTATTATCAATTCTAGCTCCTAAAGAAGTAATTAACTTATTATCCAAATAAGATTTACTTAATTGTGCAAATGCACTATACTTAAGAAAGGAAAAATCAGAACTAACAATTTTAGTAAAATTTGGTAACCTGTTAAAAGTAGAATTTAAATAAGTAACATGATCAAGTCCAAGACCAACATTATATTTAATATTATCTCTTCTAAAATTATATTCTAATCTAGTTTTGTTTTCTATTTCTTCAGACTGATAATCTAGAATTTTATTTTCTTCTATCTCAATATTTTTATAGTACTTGTTAGCAGAATTATTTAAATGACTTCTACTAACTACAAAGAATATGTTGGATTCATCAAAAAAATGTTTCCAAGTACCACCCACAGTATAATTCCATTGTTCATTTACAGGAAGATTATCTAGTATATAATTGTTTCTTGCTATGACTGAAGAGTCGTCAATATTATCGTTAACCGAAGTATTTAAGGAAAATTCATCTAGAGCTGCCAGAGCAATTATGTTAAATTGGTTTTTCTTGTTTGGCTTGTGGGTAAATTTAAATTGTAAATCGTTGTAAGTTGGTAAAAATGGCAACTGTAAAGCTTGAAATAAAAACTGAAGGTATGAACGTCTGACAGAAAATAACATTGTGGATTTTTCTGTTATCGGAGTATTAATAGTTAAACCAGCATCACTAGATCCAACAGCAAAAGAAGCACTAAAAGAATCATCATTTCCTTCTATTTGTTTTAACTCCATAACCGAACTTAAAACGTTTCCTCTATTAGCAGGAAATGCTCCAGAATAAAAATCTACTTCTCGTATAAAATTAACATTAATTATTCCTACTGGTCCACCCGAAGAGCCTTGAGTAGAAAAATGGTTTATAGTTGGAATTTCTACTCCATCCAAATAGAAACGGTTTTCATTAGGAGCTCCTCCTCTAATTATAATGTCATTTCTGAAAGATGGAGCGGTTGATACTCCAGGTAAATTTGCAATTACCTTAGAAATATCTCTATCTCCGCCAGGACTTCTGTATATTTCAGAGGCATTTATTGTTCTTAAACTAGTCGGACTTTCTTCCGTTTTGTTGAAGGTATTTGCTGTAATCTGTATTTCATCGATAAGTTCTGCATTCTCGGAGAGTAAAAAATCTAAACGTAAATTTTTATTTGGCGATACTCTTATTTCTGATCGAATGTTAGTGTTAAATCCAATGTAAGAACATTTAAAGTTATATTGCCCTACCTGCACATCGTTTAATTCATAATTTCCATCAATATCAGTTACTGTACCAATATTTGTGCCTTCAATAATAACATTCGCAAAAGGAATTGGTTCATTGTTTAATTTATTACTTACTGTACCATAAACTTTTACAGATTGGCTATAAACAAAAACGGATTGAAAAATTAATATTAGAATAAGTAATGAACTTTTTTTCATAATCTAAATTTTGTTAATATTTATTACTGATATCTCTGGTAAAATTCCAACTCTACCTGGATATCCCAAATGACCAATACCTCTATTTACGTATAAGTAGGAATCCTTTTGTTCATACAAGCCTGCCCAATATTTATACTTCCATTGTGATGGGCTCCATTTTATTCCTCCAATTTCTATTCCAAACTGCATTCCGTGAGTATGACCAGAAAGCTGTAGGTCTACCTTTTTGGGCTGTTTTAAAACTTTATTTTGCCAATGAGTTGGATCGTGAGATAATAATATTGTTGGGAATGACTCGTCCATATTTGCCGTTGCTTTTGTCAAATCACCGTATTTAGAAAATCGACCATCTCCCCAGTTCTCTACCCCTACAACATTAATTTTTTGGTTATTTATTTCTAATTGTTCATGTTCGTTTAGTAGTAATTTAAAGCCAGATTTTTTGTGAACATCAATCATCTTTTCATGATTTTCAAGCCATAATTTTCGATCTTCTTCTTTCGATTTATCTAAACCTAGATAATCTGCATAATCGTGATTTCCTAAAACAGAATACTTTCCAAAAGTAGCTTTCAATTTTTTAATCGTGTCTATAAAAGGAATTGCTTCTGAGGAATGATTATTAACTAGATCACCAGTAAAAAAAATCAAATCAGGATTTTCGTTATTTATTAACTCCACTGCCTCATTAAGCTTGTCTACACGTTGAAAACTTCCAAGATGTAAATCAGATATTTGCACTATTTTCAATTCCTTATTGCTATTGTAATTTTTAAGTTTAAGATTTACAAAATGCTTCTTAAAATTATATCTACCTACTACAATTCCATAAGTTAGAGTTGAAAATGCTGCTGCTCCTAACACTACTGCTGATCGTTTAAAAAAGTCGATTCGACTTATTTTTTCTCCCGAAAAGCTACTTTCATTTGTCGAAAATAAAGATGATACATATTTTATTAATCGTATTAAATCATCAATAAATAAAGGTAAAGAGGCTAAAAGTTTGGCTGCAAAAATCGAGAAGACTAATCCAAACAAAACAACTAAATAACCTGGGTAAGTTGTAGTAGCTGGGTTAAGCATAGGATAAAAAATGCTAGTAATACAAAATACAGTGATAAGCCAGTAGGCCCATTTAACAAACAATGAAGAAACATCAGACTTAAAGGCATTCCAAATGTAAAAGTCTAATGAAAGAATTAAAGAAATTAAAAAAATTGTGAAAATAAGTCTAACCATTTTAGATAGAAATTAAGCTTTTAAAACAATTGGCAAAAATGGTGATTATTTTATACTATCAACAAATTGATCAAGGTTTGTCAAAATATTTATTGAAGAATGATTGGTTAATGCTTCCGAATCAATACCGTTACAAACTAAGTTAATTTTAACATTATTGAATGTCTTTAGAAGATAATCTATGGTAAAGTCTAAATTACTTTTGGATTGATTAGAAACAACAAAAAATAAAATATTATCGACTTGAATTTTTTGATTTAGTTGAAGTAAAGATGCATATGGAACATTAGAGCCTAAGAAAATAGTTTCGTATCCATAAAAATGTAAAAGAAATTTTGCGAAATGCAATCCTATGTCATGAAATTCATTTTCAGGTAAAAACAATAACCATTTTGGCTTATCAGTATCAATATTAGAATGTTGATCTACAGCAGATGAAATTTTTTGTTTAATTAATTCAGATAGAAAATGTTCCTGAGAAGGAGCTATTCTATTAGTTAGCCAAAAAATTCCTATTTTAGAAAAAGTTGGTAATAAAACATTTTTGTAGAATTCTATAAAACCAAATTCTATCACACCATCTTCATAAACTTTATGGAAAGAAAGAGTATTGAAAGATAAGGCCGTTTCAATTAGTTTGTTAATGTAGTAGTTGATATTTGAGGAACCATCGGAAGATAGTTTAATCTTT
Organism: Flavobacteriales bacterium; assembly: GCA_049890095.1. Taxonomy (GTDB): domain Bacteria; phylum Bacteroidota; class Bacteroidia; order Flavobacteriales; family UBA7312; genus JABAYQ01. The sequence goes on from JBMHCD010000004.1 coordinate 21,791, forward strand.
TCAACAACTGCACTAATCTCTTCATCAGTCATTTTAGAAACTTTGGATATTTTATAACCATTTTCTAAAATGTAATTTGAATTAAGAGCACGCACCAACAGTTCATCAGTATAAAATCTGATTTTGGTGCTGGTTCGTTCAGCTTTTAAAAAACCGTATCTATTTTCCCAAGTTCGCAAAACAAACTTTGTAATACCAGTTATTTGCGAAAATTGATCAATACTGTATCTAGTCATTAACTACATATTTACCGTTTGGATATTTATCAAACCAAAAAGCTAAGCTTTGCATGGACGACAAATTTATTTTCATTTTGTCAGTATAAAAAATAATTTTTGGTGTTTTTGACTTAATTTCTTCTAAAGACAGCTTTTTTTTCTTTTTTCTGGGCATAATATCTTTTGTTTAATGGTACAAATTTAGACTTTGTATAACTATTAAGCAAATTTTTTATACAAAAAAGTATAATTTTTAATTAAATAAGTTATACATTTGTGATTCTAAACCTAACTAAAACTCGAAATGAAACATTTATATTCTTTATTTATTTTACTATTTCTCTACGCACAAACTTCAGCAACAATTCACGAGATAACTGCTCAAAACTTCAGCTATACACCAGAAAATATTACAATCAATGTAGGAGATACTATAATATGGATTAATAATGGTGGAAACCATAATGTTAATGGAAATACCAATACAATTACTGAACAACCATTTAACAATCCTGAATCTTTCTTTTCTAACCCTACAAATGTAGTAGGCGCAACTATCTATACCCACGTTTTCAATATAGCTGGTGAATACAACTACGATTGCTCAATAGGTTTACACGCTCAAAATGGAATGATTGGAACTATTAATGTATTACCACAATTACCGGCATCAGTTTTTGAGATTATAGAACAATCAGACGCACACGATACACTTGAGTTTGCAATTTTAGAGGCTGGACTAGACGAAGCTCTTTCAGGCGATGGAACATTTACTGTATTTGCTCCAACAGATGATGCCTTTGCACAAATAAACAGTGCTTATTTTCAAACTATCCTAGGAAATGATCAGTTATTAACTTCAGTTCTTACTCACCATGTACATGCTGAGGATGTATTGTTATCAACTGATTTATTTGACAACCAGATGATTACAACTTTAAACAACTCTGATCTAACAATTACACAAGTTAATGATTCTACATTTAAGGTTGATGATGCAATGATTATAATTACAGATTTGGAAGCTCAAAATGGTGTAGTTCATGTTATAGATATGGTATTAACACCTCCGATTCCTGAAACTACCGTATTTGATCTTATTGAATTATCTGACATTCATACCACTTTAGAAACTGCAATAAATGAAGCTGGTTTGGCAGAAACACTTTCTGGAGATGGCCCGTTTACAGTTTTTGCTCCAACCGATGAGGCATTTAATAATTTACCTGAGGGAACATTAGATAATCTACTAGATGATATACCTACACTTACTCAACTTCTAACTCACCATGTACATGGAGGAGAGTTATTAAGTGAAAACATTAGTGACGGTTTAGAAATTTCAACATTAAATAATGATAATCTTACAGCAAGTAACGATGGTACAACAATAATGATAGACGGAGCTACAGTTATTACAGCAGATATTACACAAGCAGTTAATGGTGTGATTCATGTAATAAATGCTGTTCTTACTTTAGAAGAAGAACCAACATCAATAGAAATGTTAAATCTCACAGAAAACCATAGCTACTTATACACACTTAATCTGTTAGGTGAAAAAGTAGATCGTAACTCTGATGAAAAAATTCTAATCGACATTTTTTCTAATGGAAAAATTATAAAGAGACTAAATACGAATATTAAATAATGAAGCATTTAATTTTAATTTTTGTAATAATGGCAAATACAATTGTAGCTCAAAATTTTCATGACTTAACTATTAATTCAATTAGTGGAGAAGAAATGAAAATGAGTGAATTTGAAGGTAAGAAAGTATTAATTGTTAATGTTGCATCCTACTGTGGATATACATCTCAATATTCTGATTTGCAAAAATTGTATGAAAATCATGACAATTTGGTAGTTATTGGTGTGCCTTGTAATCAATTTGGTTTTCAAGAGCCATTTTCCAATGATTCCATAAGTAAATTTTGCTCAACCAAATATGCTGTTGACTTTCCTATGACTGAAAAAATAAAGGTAAAAGGAAAAAATCAACATCCGCTTTATAAATGGTTAACGACTAAAGAGCTAAATAAAGTGGATGATTTTAAAGTATCTTGGAACTTCAATAAATTTTTGATTGACGAGAAAGGTAAATTTATCTCATATTTCGGAAGTAGCACATTGCCTTCAAGTAGTAAACTAACACAATACCTTTAAATGATAACCGTAACAAGAAGAGAACGATTCAACGCTGCCCATCGCTTATTTAATACCAATTGGGACGACCAAAAAAATGAAGAAATTTTTGGTAAATGCTCTAATAAAAATTGGCATGGTCACAACTACATCATTTATGTAACTGTGAAAGGAGAAATAAACGAAGATACTGGCTACCTTATAGATCTAAAAATATTAAGTGATATACTCAAAGAAAAGATAACTTCAAAACTTGATCACAAAAATCTTAATCTAGAAGTAGACTTTTTAAAAGGAGTTATCACAACTGCAGAAAATATTGCAATTAAAATCTATGAAGAAATAGAGCCAGAAATTATTAAAAACAACTGTCAATTACATTGTGTGAAGTTAGTAGAAACAGAAAACAATTTCGTTGAATACTATGGATAAATCAAAAAACATCAAATGAGTAAAATATCTATCATAGGAAGTGGATTTTCGGGTCTAAGTGCCGCAGCTGTTCTTGCAGAAGCAGGACATCAAGTTGACGTTTTTGAAAAAAATGATACTATAGGTGGAAGAGCCCGAACATTTAGACAAATGGGATATACATTTGATATGGGACCATCTTGGTATTGGATGCCAGATGTTTTCGAAAAATTCTTCGACAGGTTTGACAAAAACATGGAAGATTACTTCGACCTTATTCAACTTGACCCAGGTTTTCAAATTATTTTTGATAAAGACAATACTCTTCAAATTGATGCAAAATGGGAATCTATTTGCAAATTATTTGAATCTATAGAAAAAGGATCCTCTGACAAGCTAAATAAGTTTATGAAAGAGGCTGAATTTAAATATGATTTTGGTATAAATAAACTAGTTTACGAACCAGGGTTATCTCTATTAGAATTAGCAAAGCCTGAAATTTTCTCTAATGTTTTTAAACTTCAAATGTTTACGTCTTACAGAAAGCATGTTGCAGATCATTTTAGTAATCCATATCTAAAATCTTTGCTAGAATTTCCTGTACTATTCTTAGGAACTGCACCAAGTCAAACTCCTGCCTTATATAGTTTAATGACTTACTCTGGAATTAAACAAGGAACATATTATCCTATGGGAGGATTTGGTAAAGTAATAGACGCTTTTGCAGACATTTGTAAAGAGAAAGGTGTTTCTTTTCATACCAACGAAAACATCGAAAAAATTAATGTAAACAACAATATTGCTGAATCTTTATCTACAAACAAAAGAATCTTTAAAAGTGATGTTATCCTTGGGTCGGCTGATTATAATCACGTGGACAGTCAACTACTCGATAAAAAATATAGAAATTATAGTCCAAACTATTGGAAAAAAAGAACATTCTCTCCTTCCTCATTAATTTTTTACTTAGGAATAAATAAAAAGTTGGACAATCTAATTCATCATAATTTATTTTTTGATGAAGATATTGAAAAACATACCGACGAGATTTATGATAAACCTGTATGGCCTAAAAAACCTCTGTTTTATGCATGTTGCCCTTCCAAAACAGATAGCTCTTTAGCTCCTGAAGGAAAAGAAAATGTATTTCTTTTAATGCCAATTGCTCCAGGATTAGAAGATAGTGAATCCATTAGAGAACATTATTTTGATATAATGATCAAGCGATTAGAAAATTATACTGGTCAGGAAATCTCCCAACATATTGAATACAAAAGAGGTTACTGCATCAACGATTTTATTTCAGACTACAACGCATACAAAGGAAATGCTTATGGACTAGCAAATACTCTTGCTCAAACAGCAAACCTAAAACCCAAAATCATTAACAAGAAAATTAAGAATTTGTTTTACACAGGACAACTTACCGTTCCAGGTCCAGGAGTTCCGCCTTCCATTATTTCTGGTCAGGTAGTGGCAAAACATATTATTAATTCAAAACTACTATAGATATGAAACATATATTTGATGAAGTATCCGAAAAATGTAGCAAACTTACCACTATTGCCTACAGCACAAGCTTTTCGCTTGGTATCAAAATGTTAGACAGTAAATTGCATAATCCTATTTATGGAATTTATGGCTTTGTGCGTTTTGCTGATGAAATCGTTGACACATTCCACGATTACAACAAATTTGAATTGTTTGAAGAATTCAAAAAAGATACCTACAAATCTATAGAAAACGGAATAAGTTTAAACCCCATTCTTAATAGTTTCCAAAAAGTAGTCAACGACTACGATATTAATATGGAGCTAATAGACACATTTCTGAATAGTATGGAAATGGATCTTAAACCTCAAGTTTATGATGAAAAAAAATATAATCTTTACATATTAGGTTCAGCAGAAGTTGTTGGTTTAATGTGTTTGAAAGTCTTTGTTAATGGAGATCAAAAAACATATGAAGAACTAAAACCATACGCTATGAGTTTAGGCTCTGCTTTTCAAAAAATCAATTTTTTAAGAGATGCTAATGCCGACTTTAACGAAATGGGTAGAACGTATTTTCCTGATGTGGACATGGAGCGTTTCACAGAAATTGATAAACACAAAATTGAAAGTGATATTGAAGAAGATTTCAAAAATGCACTTGTAGGAATAAAAAAACTAAAAAATGGCTCTAGAGGAGGTGTTTATTTAGCCTATGTATATTACTACAGTTTATTCCGAAAAATAAAATCACTACCACCATCAAGAATTTTCGAAGAACGTATAAGAGTACCTAATACTGATAAAGTTTTATTAATGTGCCAGTCGGTAGTTAAAAACCAATTAAATTGGATATGAGGATAATCACTTTTTTTTGTTTTCTGAGTTTAAATACACTTGGCCAATCGTTGGATGTTGACCAAGTAAGAGATTTATTCGTCAATGCAGATAAAAAAAAGGAAACGTGTAGTAAGCTTCTCGATTTAACAGATGATTTTAAGGAGAATTCCTATTTAGCAGAAGCTTACAACGCAACTGCAAAAATGATTAGCAGCAAGCATATTATCAATCCATATTCTAAATGGACAACCTTTGTTGATGGCAAAAATAAATTAGAAAAAGTTATTGAGCTAAACCCCTTAAATTTGGAATTTAGATTTTTGAGATATTGCATACAGATAGAAGCACCAAAGTTTTTGTCGTATAGCAGTAATGTAAAGGAAGATTGTATTTTTATTAGCAACTCACTAAATGAGGCACCAAGTGATTTATCTGCTTTTATAACACCAATTTTTAACTACCTAAGAAATGATTGAAAAGGTAATTTTAGTAGATAAAAAAGATAATGAACTTGCATTGATGGAAAAAATGGAAGCTCACGAAAAAGGCTTATTGCATAGAGCCATTTCCGTTTTTATTTTTAACAGCAAAAACGAAATGCTACTACAAAGAAGAGCGCTAAACAAATATCACTCTCCTGGTGTTTGGAGCAATACAGCTTGTACTCATCCAAGAAAAAACGAACTTCCAATTATAGCAGCAACTAGAAGGCTTAAAGAAGAAATGGGAATGGAAAGCTCCATCAAGTTTGCATTTAAGTTTATATACAAGGCGAATTTGAAGTTCGACCTTATTGAACATGAACTAGACCATGTTTTCGTTGGCATTTGTGATGAACTTCCAAAAATAAACGAAAGCGAAGTTTGCGATTACAAATACATTTCGGAAAAAGAGTTGGACTTGGATATTGTGAGAAATTCATCCAGGTACTCTGAATGGTTTAAAATTTGCTATAAAAAAGCATATTTGTATGCTAATAAAAATATGTATAATAAAAAGAAAAACGTTGTAGATGCTTTTTAATATAACTGTAGTACTTATTACATTTGTAGTTATGGAATTTGTAGCTTGGGCTACACACAAATATGTAATGCATGGATTTTTATGGAGTCTTCATAAAGATCACCATCAAATTGACCATACTAAAATTACTCAAAAAAACGATTGGTTTTTCTTAATTTTTGCCGTTCCAGGATCTAGTTTAATTATTTTAAACTCTATTGATTTAAGCTATGGGTTTTTTATTGGAGTTGGTATTACTTTATATGGTTTTGCATATTTTGTAATTCACGAGATTTTTATTCATCAAAGAATTAAAATTCTCACTAATACCAAATCAAAATATTTATTAGCAATAAGACGAGCTCATAAGGTTCATCACAAAAATTTAAATAAAGAAAACGGCACTTCGTTTGGAATGTTGATTGTCCCTTTAAAGTTCTTCAAAAAAAAGTAATTTTCTTCTAAGATAAATTTATACTCATTCTACTTCAAAGGTAAATCTATGTATATCATCACCCAATTGAATTTGTAATACGATTTCATCGCTGTATTTTTTATTGAACTTTCCTCTTACAGCACCTGACACTTTTTGATTTGGAAAAACGGTTACTATTTTAAGTAAGCCCGCTTCGGTTGCATTATAGATTGCTTGATACTGATTTGCTGTTTCTTTTAACTCTTGTCTATTTCTGTAGTTTGCTTCATCTACTTTACTTTGGTCATAAGTTGTAGTTGTTGAATTTGAATTGACCGTACCATAAATATTTGTAGTTGAATTTGTATTTACACTTCCATAAGTATTTCCAACATATCCACTTGTGTTTGATTTAGTATATGCCGTTCCTCTAACATTTGTAGATGTTCTTGTTGTAGACGTGCTAGTTCCAGCATTTTGAGCTTCCATACTAGCTGAAACTGCTTGTAATGCTAAAGCTAAATTTTGACGATTCTGCATTTTTTTCAAATATGTTTCTGGATTATAAACAACAAAATCAATTTGTTTATTTCGATCAAGTCTTTTGCCTATCATTCTAATATTCTGATGTGGAATAAAATCAAACCTTGAATTAGTGCTATTATTTAAAATCTCTAAATTTATATCAATCTCATTGTTTGTATTTTTATATACATAAACATAAACACTAGAGTTTTTTTCTTGAGAAACCGCAATAGGAATTCCATTATTAAAATAATTATCATACTGTGGACCAGATACCGTTGGCTTAAGATAAAATGAGGTTTGACACGAACTTAAAAAAGAAATGATAACAACAAATAAAAGAAAATGTTTTATGTTTTCTAGAGTATATGATAAGTTATGAAATATATGCATTATAATAGGTTAAGTATAAAAACATTATAAATATATAAAAAAATAAAACAGCCAATCTTAAAAAAATCCATTTCTCAGCTATAATAATTACATCTACCATTATAAAAAATCTACAAAAAACTAGATTAAAAGTTCGTGAATTTTCTAAACCTTTCTGTTTTTAAGTTTAATAAATTTGTATATTTAATTATGAAAATATTTTTTATTGGAGTTTTGGTTCTAATGATGGCTTGTTCCAGTCCAGTCTTAATTTTAAATGTGAGTTCTCAAAAATGGGTTGGAGGTCAGGTTAAAACCGGAAGTGGTGTTAATTATGAAATAAAAATGATTGCACCTGCAGACAAAAATGAATTTATTATTAATGATATTTGTCTAAATAATATTAGTCATCCTTTTATTATTTCTCCCAAATCGTTTCAGAAATCAGACACTATTATTATTAGACCTAGAAAAAGTGATGTTCCCTGTAATTCTAACAATAGAATAGTTTATAGTATCAATAATAAATCATCAATTTTATCAATAGACTCTATGCAAGAATTACCTAAATTATTTTATCCCTAAGAGCTCAAATATTTTTTGAATATGACCTATATTTGCTTAGATGAAAGCAAAGAAAACAATCTTGATGATATTAGATGGCTGGGGTCATGGCGACCAATCTAAGTCGGATGCTATTTACCATTCAAATACACCTTTTATAGATTCTTTATATACAGAAAGCCTACATACAGAGCTACTCACTCACGGAAAACATGTAGGTTTGCCTGATGGACAAATGGGAAATTCAGAAGTCGGTCACCTCAACATTGGTGCTGGAAGAGTAGTGTTTCAAGACCTTGCTAAAATAAATAATGCTGTAAAGGATAATGAGTTAAAAGCAAACCAAAACCTACTCAATACTTTTGAGTATTGTAAGAAAAATAACAAACCTTTACATTTTATAGGGTTAGTTTCAAACGGTGGAATACATTCTCACAATAGCCACTTATACCACTTATGTAAGCTTGCCAACGATTACGGAATTTATAACGTTTTTGTACATGCCTTTACAGATGGCAGAGATACAGACACCAAAAGTTCATTATCGTTTATTAATGAACTAGAATCCAATCTGTATGGTGCTAAAATTGCCAGTATTTGTGGTCGTTATTATGCCATGGACAGAGATAATAGATGGGAAAGAATTAAACGAGCTTACGACTTATTGGTAGAAGGAAAAGGAGAAAAAAGTACTGATTTAAAACAAAGTATAAAACAAAATTATGAGAATGGTATAACGGACGAATTTATTGAACCAATAGTTGCGCAAGATAAACAAGGAAACAACATAGCAACAATCAAAAATAAGGATGCTGTTGTTTGCTTTAATTTTAGAACTGATCGATGTAGGCAAATATCCATTGCTCTAACCCAAAAGGATTTAACAGAATTAGGCATGTCAAAACTGGATATTCATTATACTACTATGACGGAATATGACAAAACTTTTGAAAACGTTCATGTCCTTTTCAAAAAAGAAAACCTTGATCTAACCATAGGTGAAGTTATTGCCAAAGAAAATCTGCATCAAATAAGAATAGCCGAAACAGAAAAGTACCCTCATGTTACTTTTTTCTTTTCAGGAGGAAGAGAGCAAGTTTTTCCGAAAGAAAAAAGACTAATGGCTCCTTCTCCAAAAGTAGCAACTTACGATCTAAAACCAGAAATGAGTGCCTACGAAATTGTAGATCAGATTATTCCAGAAATCGAAAGTAAAAAAGCTGATTTTATATGCTTAAATTTTGCTAACCCAGATATGGTTGGACATACAGGCAATTATGAAGCTATCAAAAAAGCTGTTGAAACAGTAGACAGTTGTACTCAAAAAATAGTAGAAGTAGGAACAAAAAATGATTATGCATTTGTAATTATAGCCGATCATGGAAATGCTGACTATGCAGTAAATGAAAACGGCTCACCAAATACTGCCCATTCTACAAATCCAGTGCCTTGTTTTATTTTAAACACCGAACACCGTAATATTAAAGCTGGAAAGTTGGCAGATATTGCACCTACTGTTTTACACATTATGGGAATAGAAATACCAAAACAAATGACAGGAAACGTATTAGTAAATTAATTATGGAACATATTAAAAACTACATTACACAAAATAAAGATCGATTTATTAGCGAATTAATCGAACTATTAAAAATACCTTCAATAAGTGCTGACCCTGCCTATTCTAAGGATGTGTTTTACTGTGCAGATCAAGTAAAAGAAAGGTTGTTAGAAGCAGGAGCAGAGAATGTTGAAATCTGTCCAACACCTGGATACCCTATTGTTTATGCAGAAAAAATTGTTGATCCAAACAAACCTACCGTTCTTGTTTACGGTCACTATGATGTACAACCTGCTGACCCTTTGGAGCTTTGGGATAGTGGACCTTTTGAGCCAATAATTAAAAAAACAGACATTCATCCTGACGGAGCAATTTTTGCTAGAGGCGCTTGCGATGACAAAGGACAAATGTACATGCATGTGAAGGCATTTGAATTAATGATGAAAACAGATAGCCTAGATTGTAACGTGAAGTTTATGATAGAAGGAGAAGAAGAAGTAGGTTCTGACAATCTTGGTGACTTTGTAAAAGCAAATAAAGAACGCCTAAAATGCGATGCTATTCTTATTTCCGACACTGGAATCATCGCCAACGATACTCCTTCAATTACAACTGGATTAAAAGGGCTAAGTTATTTGGAAGTTGAAGTTACAGGACCAAACAGAGACCTTCACTCTGGCTTATATGGAGGTGCTGTAGCTAACCCTATCAATATTTTATGTGAAATGATTGCTTCTCTGAAAGATGAAAACAATAAAATTACTATTGATGGGTTTTACGACAATGTTTACAACTTAAGTGATGCGGAAAGAGAAGATATTGCTAGAGCTCCTTTTTCGCTAGAAGAATATAAATCAGCTTTAGATCTTTCGGATGTTCATGGAGAAGAGGGATACTCTACCATGGAGAGAACTGGTATTCGACCAACTTTAGATGTAAATGGGATATGGGGAGGTTACACCGGAGAAGGTGCTAAAACCGTAATCGCATCCAAAGCTTATGCTAAAATATCCATGCGATTAGTACCTAATCAGTCAGACGAAGAGATCACTCAAAAATTTACAGACTATTTTAAAAAAATTGCACCTAAAAGTGTAAAAGTTAAGGTAACTCCTCATCACGGGGGAGAGCCGTATCAATCTCCTACCAATATTGCCGCTTATCAGGCAGCAAGCAAAGCAATGGAAACATCCTACGGCAAAAAACCAGTTCCTGTTAAAAGTGGTGGTAGTATTCCTATTGTTGCATTATTCGAAAAAGAACTTGAAGTTAAATCTATTTTAATGGGTTTCGGTCTCGATAGTGATGCCATACATTCACCTAACGAACATTACGGTATATTTAATTTCCTCAAGGGCATTGAAACTATTCCATTATTTTTTGCTAATTTTAGCAAAACACATGAAGAATAAGATTACCTTTTTTGTACTCGCATTTTCTTTTTTTCTTTTAGCTTGCCAAAAAGACGATGCCATTGTTATAACGGACAATATCGCTCCACCAGATTATACTATCGAAAGTGTTATTGTAGATAGTTATATCAATAAATTGTACATTAGTTTAATCGGAAGAGAGCCCACTGAAACAGAATTTGAAGAAGCAAAAAATCTATTAGGACAAGAGGTTAGTCAAGAAAATAGAATTTTTTTAATAGAAACTATACAAAACGAGTCTGATTATACCGACCATCAAGTTGACATCTTTATACAAGATTATCTTAATGGAATAGACACCAATCGTATTAAAGAAGATTATATAGATCTTTATGAAAACCTTATAGAAATCGAAGATGTTCCATTTATAATTGAAAATTTGGTGCAAAGCTTGGATCGTCTGAACGACCTATACAACATACAAGCTGATTTTAAACAAAATACAATTGATGTTATTGAAGTCCATAGAAGGATTATTCATAATGTTGTTTATGATGATATTAATATGGGAATAGAAAATTATATTGTTTCTGTAAGTCAACACTTTTTACATCGCTACCCTACCACTTCCGAATTAGAAAGTGCTACTAGCATGCTTGAAGGAGAACAATCTTTTTGCTTTGGAGGCAACGGAGACGATAAAATAGATTTCAACAACCTATTTTTTAATCACGATGGATATTATGAAGGACAAGTTATAACTGCTTTCAATAAGCTATTGTACAGAAACCCTACTAGTTTTGAACAAACTAATTTAGCTCAACAATTTAAACAAGATAAAAGCTTTCATAACTTACAAAAAGCAATTTTAATTACTAATGAATTTGTTGGAATAGAATGAAATATCAATTTACATTACTTTTAGTTGCTATACTTTGTTTTTCCTCTTGTAAAGAAGACCCGAGTTTTATTTTTGAAGTAGATAATGTAGCAGTAAAACCAAGCTCTGCCGATAAAAACAGATTAAAAACAGACATTGAATTTGTTTCTATCGCATATACTGATATTTATGGAAGTAGTATTAGCCAAAGCGAATTGGAAGATATAATAACTAGCTACCAATCCTTTGGGGATAAATCATTAGTTATTGAATTAATTATCAGAAAATTTATTTTTACTAGTCAAAGTAATATACCGTCGATAAATAGAAACAACATCTCGGATGTTGAAAATTTTGTTCAACAGGCCTACGAAAAGTTATATAACCGTACGCCTAACGCATTTGAAAAATGGTATTTATCGGATTATATAATGAGTAACAGTTTTATTAATGGTGAAACTTTTTACTATTCGTTAATGACTTCCAATGAGTATCGATATTATTAAAGTATATGAAAAGAAGATCGTTTATTAAAAAGATAGGCTTAACTGCTGGAGCTTCTATTGTTGCTCCTTACATTCTCCCTTCAGGAAGACTTTTTGCTGCTACTGGAGCAAGAAAAGCGGATCATGTTGTGGTATGTTTATATGCAGGAGGTGTAAGAAGTTTAGAGTCGCACAACTATAGCAATGGACAGTATGGTAATCTTATGCCATATACCTTTAATGAAAATCCTATTAATTTGGATGGTGTTGATGTAGGGAGTGCCCTTGGAACGCCAAATGGACCTACATTACAAGAACAAGGAACATTGTTCAACGACTTTAAATTAAAATTCGGTCCTACTGGTCACTATAATGGTCATGCAACAGTAATGACGGGAGTATATGCAAATTCGAATATTAATATCAATGCAAATCCTCAAAACCCTACTCTTTTTGAACTGTATAGAAAGCATAATTCTCCAAGTATGAGTGCTTTAAATGCATGGTGGGTTTCAAACGCATTAGGTCCTTATCCTCAATTAAATTATAGCTCATACCCAGGATATGGTGCCCAGTATGGTGCTAACTTCATACAGCCTCTAAACTTTTTATATTCAGGATACAATTCAATTTATACTCCAAACGATCCCTTCTCTGGTGCAAATGAACAAGAAATAAAAAACAGTATACTTTCGATTAAAGGGTTTTGTGATGAAAATTTTAACAAAGAATTTAGCAGTGGAGGTGGAATTGTAAACACTCCTCAAGACAAGCAATTAATCGATGAGTTTTTAAAAACTAACTTTCAGAATGCTGCAAATGGTCAATTAACAGACCCTTGGGGACTAGGTGATGTTTATAATGGAGACATGTATACTGTTTTCTTTGCTGAAGAAATTATTAAACAATTTCAGCCAGAATTGTTAGTAGTAAATATGCAAGATGTAGATACAGCTCACCAAAATACTACAGGCTATCTAAACAATTTAAAAAGAGCTGATTATTCTCTAAATCATTTATGGGAAACAATAAAGAACACCCCAGGAATGGAAAATACCATTTTAATTGCTCTACCAGATCATGGTAGAAATGCTCAAAGCAATGGAATAATCGATGCATACGGAAGAGAAGGAACAGATCATACAGGAGATGAAATGAGTAGAGATATCTTTTGTATGATGTTAAGCCACCAGGCGGATACTCCGGTTGTTGCTAATTCTATTATCAATAATACTGGTGCAGAAAGTATCGACATTGTTCCTACAATTGCTAATATTTTAGGATTTGACAACGATATTCCTGGCGGACTACTAAACGGAAGAGTTCTAACAGAAGCATTTTAAATACTATGAAATATTCTATTTTATTAATCATTCCTTTATTGTTTTTTCTTGCTTGTAAAGAAGAAATTCCAGAGCCTTACAATCCATACGACGATGTTGTTTATCCTGTAAGCATTGAACCAACCGACAATAGTGAAGCTCATTCGTTAAGTAGAACTCACAAAGAAGTTTTTGAACCTAAATGTAATGTTTTGGGTTGTCATGATGGTTCTTTCGAACCAGACTTTAGAACAGTACAAAGCACCTATTCTACACTAGTATATCATTCTATAATTAAAAATAATGCTCAGGAAGAATTTACTTACAGAGTTGTTCCTGGAGATACCGCAAATTCTATACTTTGGGAGCGAATTACAAATTGCTGTTTTGTAAACGAAAACGATAGAATGCCACAAGACAATATCGGTATATCAATGCCTCAATCTGCTATAGATCAAATTGGTGCTTGGATAATGGCAGGAGCTCCAGATATTTTTGGAAATACGACAAGCATGCCTAATAACTTTCCTAGAATAAATAACTTTGGAGCTTACGACATTGAATACGATACTTCTTTTAGCAGTAATAGAGTCGATGATTTGTGGTATATGCCATTTCTTATGCCTCAAAATACCGAAATTAATATGGTAATTGATGTAGATGACGATCATACACCAAACTTAGATTTACAATACAATAAACTTAAAATTTCGACTAATAGAAATGACTTTAGCAATGCTATTGAACTAAATGCTGTTTGTTTTGATAGTGAAGAATATGGATACCCCTTTATTTTAAACTTTAATAGTGATATATTCGAAACTGATCAACAATATTTCATGCGATTCTATACTTCTGATAATAATCTAGAAAATATTACTGAGTTTCCACAAACAGAAGACGAAAATTATTACAAATCAATATGGTCATTCATTCTACAATAAAATATTTATTCCTCTTTTCGTTGACAATTCTTTTTGCTTGTAGTAAAGAAGCAGATAATAATATTTCTGAAATTCCATTCATCGAATTTCGTAGTTTAGAGCCAACAATCATAAGTCAATCCGAGGGACCTATTATTTTTAGCGTTTTTTATACAGATGGCGATGGAGATTTGGGTGAAAATACTCCAGATGTAAAAAACCTGTTTCTTAAGGATTTAAGAAATAATATAGAGTATGAATATCGTTTACAACAGCTTGCTCCAGGTCAATCCTCGATTGCTATTCAAGGAATATTCGAAGTTGAACTAAACAGCACCTTCATTACGGATGAGTCAAATGAGCAACAAGTCAGCTACGAAATTAGAGTAATCGACAGAGCTGGAAACCAAAGCAATACAATAACTACTGATCCACTTACCGTAACCAATTAAATATTTGTAAAAAAAAAATTTACTATCATGACATACTTTAAAGAAACTCAATTTTTTAGACAAAAATGGCTTTGGATTGTTATATTATTTTTTCCAGCATTTTCAGCTTATGGTATTTATGAACAAATCATTTTAGGTAACATCATCGGAGAAAAACCTCTTAGCGATCAAGGATTAATTATTTTTTCTATTGTTGTAGGCATTGGGCTACCATTAGCGTTCTGGAATTTAAAATTAAACACTAGAGTCAGTAATAAAGGTTTACATTATCAATTTTTTCCTATACATCTAAGAGAGAGGACAATTCCATTTGATGATATTCAAAGTTTTAAAGCAAGAACTTATTCTCCAATGAAAGAATTTGGAGGTTGGGGAATACGATTTGGATTTGAAACTAAAGCATACAACGTTAGTGGAGATAAAGGATTGCAATTAGTTTTAAAAAACGAACGGAAAGTTTTGTTTGGAAGCCAAGATCACAAGGCATTCGAAAAAGCCATGAAAACGGCTCAAAAAACTACTTAGTCAAACAATCTTCTTCTTTACAATGAAGCGGAATGATTTGGCGTTTTATTGCCAATTCTTTATATACCAAATGGCCTAAACGACTAATTTTAAATATCCAAAAAACAGGAATTAGAAGCCAAAACACCGGCAAACGCAACAATATTTGAAAAATACTATCATAACCATAAAAAACCTCAACATCTTTATTTACCGATGCCAATAACTTAAGTCCTTTATCTTTGGAAATTAAGTCGCCCTCGTAGCTTCGAATATCTTTTTGAATAATACAATTAAAAATATCGATACGTTGTAAAAAACTAGCAAAACCTAAACACATAGGACACCAATAGTCAACATATATTTTCAATGGAGATAACATATTTATAAAAATAAATAAATGTTGGCTAAATTCAGCATAACATTAACACAATCACCTTTCCAATAAATAAAAACTAATATTTATTTGTTTTCAAAAAACTTAATTATTTTATTTTTCTTTTTTCTAGACAAAAGCATTCCTTTTAACAACTTTTTATATCTAAAAACCTTATGTTTTTTGTCTTTTAAAAGTAATAGTGATGGTGTTTTTATTTTAAATTTTTTAAAAAGACCATCACTATAATTAGGCCCTACGGTATTAGTTTGTATTCTTTGTATATCAAAGCAAAACAAATCTACAATATCTATGTATTGCTTTTCTAATGACGCTTTATATATTGATTGTGCATTTTTATTTGAACCAACACTAGCCAATATTGCGCATTCAATTTCTGGAAATTTCTTTTTTAAAGAAGTAATAAAACGCACAACATCTTTATCGCAAGCACTACATTGATAGTTAGATAAAAAAACTATAATTTTCATCTTTTCATCCTCCAATAAAATTGAATCTCCATGTAAACTTACACAAGATATTTGCCCATAAGATTGATATACTAAAAAAACAAAAAAACTAATTCTCTAAAACATCATACAAATGGTATTCTACAAAAAACTTTCCTAAAGTCATTTTTTTATTTACTAATTCTACCCAAGAATTATAAGACATATTTAAAGGATACTCATCAACTCCATAAGCATATAATCTTAAAATCAGCATTATAAAAATATATCTTAGTAAAATAACAATAGGAAATAGTTGCACCAATGTCTCTTAAAATTTCCAAATCTCTAAATACAGTAGCTCTAGAAACATTAAGTCTCAGCGAAAGTTTTTTAGGATTTACTTTAGTACGAAGTACTAACAATCTATGTATAGTATAAATACGTCTTAGTGTTAGTAAATTCATAGCAATTTAAATTAACTTAACACAAGATATAAAATTTAAACTAAAATAAATTTTACTTGTGAGGACCTGCTACAAAGTCTTTAAGATAAAAGGGTTCGAAGTAGGCAACGTCCTTAAATTCCTTTCTATCAAATGCTTGTTGAGCTAACAAACACATATCTTTAGCACTAGGAAAAATATCATTTACAAAATGAGCGTTAGGATGTTTGCATAAGGCTTTAAACTTATGTGCTCCATCACCAAAAAAGAGAATCTCTCCATGGTTCAATTCTTCATGAAAAGAATTCTCTTCTAATATTTTTGCCTGAACATCAGATTGTATGTTGCCATACAATCCACAATATACTTCCATTCTACGAGCATCAATCATAGGGCAATAACATTTATTTTGCTCCTTGGACTCCATTCCTTTAGCCATTGCCTCTAAAGTAGAAATAGCAATTAACGGTTTTTCGCTAGCATAACATATACCCTTTGCTGTGGAAACGCCTATTCGTAAGCCGGTATACGAACCTGGACCCATACTTATAGCAATAGCATCTAGCTGAAAAAATTCATAGCCAGATTGATTCATTAACTCTTGTACGAATACCGTTAATTTTTCGGAATGAGAATAATTTTTGGAAATTAATTCTCTATCCACAATCGATTTACCTTGCAATGATAAAGCAACCGAACAACTCTTCGTTGATGTTTCTATGCACAAAATTAACGCCATTGAACAGAAATAGATGCTTTACTATTTTTTTCTTGTTTTTCTACTCTTTTGTTGTCTTTGAGAATTCTTGAAACTGCACTATAAGGGCCAGTAATAACCTCAACGCTATCACCAATACCAGACTTAACATAAATGTATTGATCATCTTGTATTCCCGTTTCAACATACCTCAACTTGGCTACACCATTGTCGTATATAAAAACACATTCTAATTTTTCGTCCGAATTATCTACGGTATCTTTTCTGGTAGTAACCGCTTGTATTGGCAAAGATATTACCCCAAATTCTTTTTGCGATTGAATATCTACCGTTGCAGTCATACCTGGTCTAAAATAAACAGAATCTAAAATTCTAATCTTCACTTCAAAATTAGTTACCTGATCTGCACTCATTCCAACAACATTAGCAGAATTTGCTATTTCGGAAACTAAACCAGTAAATTTTTGATCAACAAAAGCATCTACTTCTATAACAGTAGTATCATTTAGGCTAATGGCATTAATATCATTTTCATTTACTTCAACAGCAACCTCCATATTATTCAGATTTGCCAAACGCATTAATTCAGTCCCTGCCATTTGAGCCGTACCGACTACTCTTTCTCCCAACTCTACAGATAGTTTAGAAATCGTTCCTGAAATTGGAGAGTAAATACTTGTTTTATTTAAATTTTCTTGAGCTTCATTTACTGAAGCCTGAGCACTAGAGACCGAAAACGTTGCATCTTCAACATTAAGTTGAGCAATAGTATGAGCAGACTGAATTTTTTCAAACTCAGAAGAAGATATAGTCCCGTTTTGAAACAAAATCTGATTTCGATTAAAATTAGCTGTACTCTCTACTAATTGTGCTTTTGCTTTTGCCAAATTTGACTTAGTGGTATTTAATGCTGCCTTACTTCTTTCTAATATGGACAAATAGGTGTCAGGCTTAATTTCTAATAACAGTTGCCCCTTTTCTATATTATCTCCCTCTTTTACCATTAATGACACAATTTCTCCAGATACATCAGGGGAAATTTTTACTTCTACCTCAGGTTGAATTTTACCACTCGCTGATACCGTTTGAATAATATCTTGCTTTTTGGAGTAATCGGTACTAACTAAGGTTCCTTTTTCTGTTTTAATCCAACCTGCACTATGACCCACCATTAATAAAATAGAAACCACTGCCAGTATATAAGAAGATACTTTAAGCACTTTGTGCTGTCTTTTTCTGCCAAAATAAAATAGTACTGCAGAAATAAGAAATAAAATTAATGCTACTGTCATAATCTAAAAAGTTAATTTTTTACCCATATAAAAGTCCAACATCTTGAGTTTAAAGATAAAATCATACTTTGCCTGCAATAAATTATTTTGAGCTGAAAACAACTTATTTTTCGCATCATAGAATTGATACGAGTTAACAAGTTGGACTTTGTATTTTGTTTCGGTATATCTAAACGCTTCCTCAAGAGCATCCACTGTTTTTTGACTTGCAACAAACTGTTTATTAGCAGCCACAGCATCCGATTGAGCTTGTTCAATCGTTTTTCTAAGTTCATTTTTAACTTTTTGCAAATTATATTGCGATTGTTTAACCACAATTTTTGCTTGTTGTATACTATTGTTCACCTGCCAAGCATTAAAAATTGGCAAACTGACAGAAAGACTAAGCAATTTATTAATATTATCAATTACCTGATCTTCAAAAGGATAGTCCGCGTAAATTGGGTTATTCGATTCATCAAAACCTGTAAATAATTTTCTTGCATCCGAATATGCAGTTCCCCAACTAGCAGAAAGACTAATTCGTGGGCTACGTCCTCCTTGCGAAATTGCCAGTCCTCGCTCTGCACTCTTTAATCGAAACATTGCACTCTTTACTTCTGGTAAAACAATAAGTGCTTGCTCATAAATGCTTGTTGATGAAGGAAAATTTGCGGTTAATTCAAGGTCAATTTTCGGATCAATAATATCAAAATCATCTTCCCCACTTAAATCTAACATTTGTTTGATATTAAGCAAAGAGATAGCTAACTGATTTTGAGAATTTATTAAGCTTAATTCTTCTTGAGCAAATTGTGCTTCTGTTTCTAGCAAACTTCCTCTTGGCAACTCTCCCACTTCAACCATTGCCGATATACGATCTAACTGTATCTGGGATAAGGCTAATTTTTCTTTGTTAACATTAACCATTTCTTTACTATACAAAAGCTGCAAGTAAGCAGTCACGATATTAACCGATACATTATTAGCAATTTGATCAGCATCATATCTGGATGCTAAATACTCAAAATTATTTTTTCTGATTGTATTAATATTTTGAAAACCATTAAACAAGCTTACAGAAGAAGATAGTCCAAAATTATTAGATCTTGTATTATCTTCTAATATCTCATTTGTTACCATATCTAATCTTCTACCAAAACTTCTAGATTCAGAAACAGAGCTATTTAGATTTGGTAATAAATTGGCTTTGGATTGAAAAAGGTATTTTTTCGATGATTCTACATTCAAAACAGCTTGTTTGATATCCAGGTTATTTTGTTGAGCATGATTGAGACAATCTTCTAAAGTCCATCTTTTTTGGCCAGAACTAAATAAAGCTATGAAAACTAAAGAAACAACTATAGAAAGCTTTTTCATAAAAAAGAAATTTATGCAGAAGGTCTATTTGCCTTTCTATATCTAGTCCATATAAAAGCAACTATTAACAAGGCAATATATGGCATAACCATTAAGTACAAAATACCATCATTTAAACCCGATCCTATCGAACTACCTCCATCAATATTACTTTCTACAACAGATTTACACATGGCACATTGAGCATATGTAGGAATAGAATAAACAAAAAGAAATAATAATAAAAACAATGTTCGAATCATAGGTACAAATTTACGCATAATATGGAATCATAAAAATATACACTAATACTCCAGTTATAGCTACATACATCCAGATTGGAAACGTCCACCTAACAACTTTAAGATGCTTTTCAAACTCTCCTGTTATACCTCTATAAATCGATAATAATGCTAAAGGTAAAACCGGTATCGATAATATTATGTGTGAAATAAGTATGAAAAAATAAAGATATCTCATGAACCCTTCACCCCCATAAGGAACAGGAGAATTGGATAATTTAGAAATCACATAGGAAACCAAAAATAAAGCAGATAACAAAAATGCTGCAACCATAGATATCCTATGCCACGCTATTTTTTTGTTCTTGATAAGAACAAATCCCGTGAATAACAATATCGCGGTCGATCCATTTATAACAGCATGAAGAAAAGGCAAAGAAGTCAAATCAGCACCACCAAATTTCAACCTCATATCATCAGGCAATAGCATTAACGCCATTACTGCAAGAGGAATGACTATTGATAAAACAATAATTATGGGAATGTATATTTTATCTTTTGGATTTTTCACTCCTATCTTTTTTTGCAAGGTTATATTCGGCCATAAGTACTTTAAGGTCATCAATCAACAAGCCTACTTCATATTCGCTTGTTCCGTCATAAACACCTATATTATTGCCGTTATCATCTTCTCTAGCTCTTACTCTTCCTTCTTTGTCTATTATTACAAAATATTCGGAATGTAAAAACCCTCCTTCTGCTAAACTATCTTCCATTGCACTAACAAAGTAATAATTAGCAATATTATATATACTATCTTTATTACCTGTAACGAAATTCCAATTCGATAAGTCAGCTTCCATTGTTTTGGCATAATCCATTAATACTTCAGGAGTATCGTATTGTGGATTAACAGAATGAGATAATATTTTAAAGTTAGGAAATGTTTCAAACTTTTGCTGTACTCTTCGCATCTGATAGGTCATTACAGGGCAAATAGTGGGACAGGTTGTAAATATGAAGTTTGCCACATACACATTGCCTAAATAATCAGATTGTGTAACAGTATCTCCAAATTGATTAACAAATGAAAAGTCTGGAATACGATGAAATTCAGATTCCGTTTGAGGACCAACTATTGGCAAATGCACAAAATTATGTTTACCAGTGGTTAATCCTATATAAATAGCCGAAGGCAATATAAGAATCATACTAACCAAGATAAATCCTCTGAACTTTTTCATAACTTAACTATTAAAGCATTCCCATTATATAGTTTCCTTCATTAATTAGAATAAAAAGAAGGTATGGAATTAAGATAATAATAGGCAATAAAATAGTAACCTTCAATCCTTTAACTTCGTGACCTAAGTGCATAAATTCCATCACGATATATGCTGCCTTTATAATGGTAAGAATGATAAAAATCATATTAAGCAATGAAGTACCTAGCATAGAATTTTCTATCAAAAATGGTGGCTTAATAATACCTAAAATTACCTCTACAGCGGTGACAAAAAGTAATATCCAAAATACTTTCCAAATAAACCACGTTCCGTTTTGTTCTGCCATAATTTCTATTTTTTAAATTTTTAAACCAAATAAAAGAAGGTAAATACAAATACCCATACTAAGTCAACAAAGTGCCAATACAAACCAACCTTTTCTACCATTTCATAGTGTCCTCTTCTCTCATAGGTTCCTTGAATTACATTAATGAATATAATAACAAGAATTACCACTCCACTAAATACGTGGAATCCATGAAAACCTGTAATAAAATAAAAGAAGTTTGCAAACAATTGATGACCATATTCATTTCTAATCAAATTGGCACCTAATACTAATTCGGAGTCTTTAAGGTATGCCATTGCAGCATCATTTCCAACAATTGTTTTGTTACTTAATTTAAGACTTAAATCATTGTTTTGATCAAAAGCAGTTTTAACATCTTCAATTGTAAAATCTTGACTATTTTCTGAGTAAGAATCCACCCCAACTAAATCATACAAAGAATAAATATGATTGTTTTCGTCTACAATGTGCACTATATCGTGATTTGGTAACTCAATTGCACCTTTATCACCATGAATGAAATGACCCCACTCCCATGCTTGAGAAGCTAAAAAAGTAAATCCTCCAATAATGGTTACAGCCATCCATAAGATTACTGCATTTTTGTTGTTTTTATGTCCAGCATTAACTGCAAGTACCATTGTTACAGAACTCATAATCAGGATAAAAGTCATTAATGCAACAAACAATAATGGATGCTCACCTTTAAGATAAGGGAAATGAGTAAACACTTCTTCAGCAACTGGCCAAACATCAGCATATTTAAAACGCATAAATCCATAAGCTGCTAAAAATCCGGAAAAAGTAAGTGCATCCGAGATTAAAAAGAACCACATCATTAGCTTTCCATAACTTGCTGCAAAGGGTTTATCTCCACCTTTCCAAGGTATCGTTGTTTTTGTATTATCTTCCATTTATCTATTATTTTGAAAAGTTTTGCAATTTTAACGAATATATAGTAAAAAACAGAATAAATAGAGCCATAAAAAATCAAGAAAATGCCAGAAAATAGCAACTAACTCAAAACGAACACTATTATCAGGGGTGTATTTCAACCTTGAGACCTTAAACCAAGCCACTGATAAAGCAATCATGCCACCTAATAAATGAAAAAGATGGAATAGAGTCAGCACATACCAAAAAGAGCCTGAAGCATTACTGCCTGGACCTGTAAAATAAACTCCTTGATCATACAATGAAGACCATGTAATAACTTGCGATATTGCAAAAGATAAACCTAAAGCAAAAGTGATTTTCACCCACTTCAAAGCTTCAACTTGGTTTTCTTCCAATACCAAGTTTTTTGCTTTCCTTATAGTAAAGCTAGAAATTAAAATGACAACTGTACTAATATAAAACCAGATAGGAAAGTCAAAATCAAGCCAATTGCCTTCAGCCTTTCTTACTACATATGCACTTGTTAAACCAGCAAAAACCATTGCCATACTAACCATAGAAATCCATAACAATGGCTTCTGAGACTTTTTTCTTTGTTGTTCGAATGTACTCATAATAACTTATCGATTACGTAAATTAATTGAAGAATTGGTAAATATATAAATGATGCAATCATCAACTTTTTTGCATCCTCATCTTTAAGACTTTTAAATAAAATTACTGCTTTGGTTAGGAACCAAAGACCAATAATAATACAAAGCAATGTTGAAATTAAAGAAATGGATAAATTGTTACTTACACCAAAAAAAGGTAAAATAGAAATTGGAATTAAAAAGATCGTGTAAATAAGTATTTTAAATGCCGTTCCTCTGTCCTTTGGTCCTGGCATCATTTTAAATCCTGCTCTCTGATAATCTTCATTTGATGACCAAGCAATAGCCCAAAAATGAGGAAATTGCCAAATAAACTGAATTGCAAATAAAATAAGGGCTTCTATCCCAAAGGTATTAGTAACCGCTACCCAGCCCAACATAAATGGAATCGCTCCAGGAAATGCACCAACAAAAACAGAGATTGAACTTAATCTTTTGAGAGGAGTATAAGCCAATACATAAAGCAACACAGATCCAGCTCCTAACAGACCCGACCATTGATTAATCAAAAACAATAACCACACTCCTAAAACTCCCATAAATAAACTAATAAATAAAGCCTCTCTGCTTTTCATTCTTCTAGTTGGCAAAGGACGATTTTCTGTTCTTTTCATCAAAGAGTCTAAATCTTTTTCCAGTAATTGATTAAGACCATTTGAACAGGCAACAACCAAAAAGCCTCCTAACACAAGATAAAAGAGCGAAAAAGAACTAAAAGAACCGCCAGCAATAAAATAACCAGCAATTGCAGAAAACACCACACTTAATGATAAGCGAACTTTAGCTAATTGAAAGACGTCAGATATAGACATTTATTCCAGTTTATTGTTCTTTTTTATCAATAAAGATGTATTGATAAATCACTGGTACAAATTTACCAAAATTGGCAAGATTATTCTATGAAATAAATAAAAAAATAGAATAAACTATTTAAAAAAAATCCGTGTATTTTTTTGCGATTTCATCCCATGAATAATGGTCTAACATCGTTTTTAGAGCTTCCTTTTTGACGGCTTCTAATTTTGCAGGATTAGCAAAGACTTGATTTATAACTTGAGCCAAACTAGTCGGATTGTTTTTTTCGAAAAAATACCCATTTTTACCATCTTCAATAATTTCTTTAAAAGGAGGAATATTAGAAACCACCGAAGCCATTGAATAAGACATAGACATTAACAATACACCACTTTGATAAATTTCTTCATAAGGTAATACTATCAAATCTACTGCTTTAAAATACAACTCTCTCTTTTCGTCTGAAATAAATTGTATATCTAAAATCACTCTTTCTTCTAGATTATTTCTATTAATTATATTTTGATAATGATCAAAATTATCTTTCCAAACTTTTCCTGCAACTATTAATTTTATTGGCTCATTTACAGCTTGCATAGAATTTAATAAAACATCTAATTTTTTCACCTTTTTTATTTGTCCAAAAAATAAAATATATGGTGTTTTTTTATCTAGGTTTAACTTTTCCCTAGACTTTAATTTATCTACAGATGAATCTGGCATATGAGTAAAGGATCCATGCTTAATGATCGATATTTTGTGTTTAACGGACAAATTAGTTGAACACAGTGCGTCGTATGAAAACTTATTATGAACCACAATTTTATCACTCCATTTTTGATAAATTAAATAACGAAAAAATGTATTATCATCCTTTGCAAAAGAAGATACATCATGTGAAATTGTAATTATTTTCAAGGCAAAGAGCTTGCAAAAAAGAAAAGACAAAAATGACATTAATTGAGTAGAAAAAAGATGTAAAATAACGTACCTCACTTTATTTCTTTTACAAGAAATACATGCGTATATCATTGCATACAAAAAATTAAATAATTGTACTACTTTGAAACGATAAAAAGTTCCAAAAACAGTATAAAAATGAATACCTGGATTTGACGATATAAAATTTGAGTACAAAAATACTTCCGTATTATTTTTACTTAAGGAATTAAGAAGTCCTAGATTATAGTAATCCATTCCTGCTTTTTTACCTACATAATCAATCATTGCTACTTTTTCCATGCAGACAAATCTTTTTTAAGCAACTCTTCCAATAAAATAATTTCATTTTCGTAATAATTTTTAACAAGGTTATACTCAGCTTGTGAAAATTGGTGAGTTTTAGAAGACTGAAAAAAATTACTTTTAATTAAACTAATGAGTGATGTTGGAATTAAAAAGTTTACCAATTTTCTTAGTTTTTTTATTGTGTATAGAAACGCAACAAATGAATTATTGGGCGATAACATTTGATTTTTAATTTCTAAATCTATCAGCTGTGGCTCAATTCCTAAAAATTTAAAAACCTTTTCAACTTCAAGTCTAGTATCCTTTTTAAAATCATCGTAAAACAAAATCAAAACTTTATTGGAACCAAAAATATTTTGGTATCTTTTTATTTGCTCATGATAATTTCCTAATTTAAAAAACTGTTGAAAAAATAGTGCATACTTACTACGATGTTGATGAATATCTTGAATACTTTTAGAGCAAAAACCAAGACGTTTATCCATCAAATAATGGGAAAATAATCTTTCAGATGGATTTCTAAGCATAATAATAATTTTAGCATCTGGATTATATTCATTAATTCTTTGAGGAACTTTCTCATAGTACAAATACGAAACACTAGACTCTCCTTTAATAAAAGAATCTTTTTCAAACAATTTATTGTATTCGGACGTTGATTTTAAAATAGGAGAATCATAGTATAAATCTTGTACTTCTGATGACGAAAAATAGTTCGGCTCCTTTATTGTACTCATACAAACATCTTTATGTTGACTTAAATAAAAATGCAATGATGTTGTTCCGGCCTTAGGTGCACCTACAATAAATGTATTTACTTTCATAATTTTATTTTAAATCCACTGAAATAAGAGCTTATTACTAATTTAAATGTTTTCAAATCCTTGCTAAAATTCGAACTTACAAAGAATCTTAATAAAAAGTATACTAGCAAGTAAACTAACAAAAAATCAAAAAAAATAGAATTTTGTTTTCTTAAAAAATAGACATGATTTTTAGTCATTTGTTTGATGAAGAACGGACTGTATTTATTTGAATTTTTAGACGTTCTTGATTTAGACAAACTTCCAATTTTATGATAAAACTCTACATCGTTTATATATAATGTTTTAAATCTTCCGTCTTTTTTTAGTCTATAAAAAAAGTCTGCATCATCAAAATAAACAAAGTATTTTTCATCAAAAAATCCAATTTCCTCAAAAACTTTTTTGTGTACCAAAGAACAACAAATAGGAGCATAATCTATTAATCGATCAGCAAACTGATTATTATCCTCATCACCTTGACCAATGTGATAGTTTAAAAACGCTTTTTTAGGATTAAAAAATCCACCAGCAAACCAAATCTTTTTAGAATCATGGTACTTCATTTTCGGGACAATAATACTAGCTGATCCTTTTTGATATGCGATAATTAATTTACTTAATAATTTAGATTCGAAAATAGTATCATTATTAACTAATAAAATAAAATCACAGCCATCATCAAGTGCTAACTTAATTCCCTGATTATTTGCTTTGGCTACACCAACATTTGATTTATTATAAATTACTTTTAAAGAGGGATCTTTATCTAAAATATCACTTGTTTTATCCGAAGAGTCATTATCGACCACATACAAACAATAATCTGTATAATCTTGTTTGTTGACAGATTGTAAAAAATCAAAAAGAACAAGTTCGCTATTAAATGTAACCGTAACTAGTCCTATTTTCATTTGATTAATCCCTTTTGTTGTAATTGTTTAATAGATTCGTCATAATCATCTTTCTGTATTTTTTGAGTTTTTACCCAATCAGAAAACATACTAATTCCTTTATCGAACATTACTCTAGGAATAAAATCCAAATCTTGTTTTGCCATGGAAATATCTGCACAATTATGCCTAATATCTCCAAGTCTAAAACTTGAAGTAATAGAAATATCTATTGACGAATTATATAATTCTTTAAGTGTTTCTGCTACTTTAATTACCGATGTTGACTCTCCAGAGCCTACATTAAACGACTTGTCTTTTGCTTTACTTTCAAACAATGCAAGAGTAGTTGCATTCACTACATCATCTATATATACAAAATCTCTTGACTCCATTCCATCTTCAAAAATTTGTATCGAGTTATTATTTAAAATACGTGTAGAAAAAATAGATAGTATACCTGTATAAGGATTAGACAAAGATTGACCAGGTCCATATACATTCTGGTATCTTAATGCAACTGCATCTATTTTTAAACTTTTACACGCTACTAAAACCATTTGCTCCTGATTATACTTGGTAATACCGTAAATAGAACATGGGTTTATTTTTGAACCTTCATCTGTTGGTACCATTTCGACTATTTCTGAACAAAAAGGACAAGTTGGCTCAAACTGACCAGCAAGCATATCTATTTCAAGCCTACTTTCAGGGTAAACAAATCCATGTTCTCTACATTTATATTTACCTTCTCCATAAATCGCTCTTGATGAAGCAACAACTACTTTTTTTATCTGATGCGACTCATTCGCCAAGTAATCTAATAAATGTGCAGTACCGGAAATGTTTACTTCAACATATTTGTTTATTTCATACATGGATTGACCTGTACCAGTTTCTGCAGCTAAATGAACAACCATATTTTGCCCTTCTAAAGCTTTATGCCAATCTAGTTCATTTCTAACATCTCCTTTAATAAACTTTACTTTATCCCTAATAGACAAATAAAGAGATGAATCTAAATTATTTTGACCATGTATCTGTTTAGATAAATTGTCTAAAACAGTAACACAATGACCTTTATTTATTAAACTTAACGCTAATTTTGAGCCTATGAATCCTGCCCCACCTGTTATTAATATGTTTTCCATTTAAATCTTCTTAGAAAATATAACCCTCCTGAAATCACAAATATAAAAAAGAATGGTTTAAGTAATAATGGTTCGGTCATTAAACTAAAAAGAATTAGCATAAAAAATAATTTCTTTTTTTGTTGAATTAATAACTGATTATACAATAAATAGAGCAATAAAATAGTTGCTGGTATACCTGTAGTTGCTAGAAAAAAAGTAATTGAATTAGTAGATCCTTTTTCTAAAAAGTCAAAATTAATTCCTTTCATCCAAAGTGCATAATCCACTCTGTTTCTAACTTCAATAAATTGCTGATCGTCTAATCCAATGCCAGTTAAAGGATTATCTGCAACCATTTTAAAGGGCTGAACTAAATCAAATAATCTAACCTGAAAAGAATTTGAACCATCACCATAAATTTTATTGCTAATATTAGAAGACGTTACAGAGAATAATCCAAATAGAATTAATAATACAATTGGAAAAAACAAAAAATTATTCTTTACAACTCTAACAGAATAAACTCCCATCAAAATCAACATTATAAATAAACCAGTTGTAGATAATGTAGTTAGCATTGAAAAAATAATAACCAAAATCATAAACCTGCTAGATTTTACAACAAATAAATTCAGAAATAAAAAAATATTTAAAAAGATTTGTAATACTCCAGGCTCCCAGAACAAACCTTGATTTCTAACTAATGAAATTCCCAAAAAAGTATAATTATATTTTTGAGGATTATAGAAAAATAAATTTGCAAATGTTGAGCATTCATAATGCCAATTTCCAATTATACTTAAACTTCCACTAACAAGAGGATAAGCTATGAAATTGAGCAACGAATGAAATAAAATTAATTTTAAAGAAAAGTAAAGTGTTTTAACAAACATTCCTTTATTCTTTTTGGAAGAAAAATAAATCGTAGCAAATGCCGAAGAAAACATTATTGTGATATTTGCTAGTACTTTTTGAATAGATTGCGGAGTTATTGCAAAGAAATAGTTTATTACAAGAAATGCTAAAATAAAAACTAAAATAAGTGCTAATTGTTGTAACTCGATCTTATTTATTCCCTGTCGAATTACTAAAAACCCAAAAATAATGAGCACCACTATAAATAAAAACTTTCTATAAATCAAAAAAGGTATTCCTCCTCCGCTTAATAAAAGTATTATCATTGAAGAAAAGGCTAATATTGTTGACAATTGACTTTTATTCATCAAACTAGCTATTAACTTTTACCCAATCTTTAAGATCAAAATCGTATCGCTTAATTACCTTAGCTGGAGAACCAACTGCTATTGAATAATCTGGAATGTCTGATATTACTACCGAATTTGCTCCTATAATGGAATGTTTACCAATACTTGCTCCAATAACACAAACGTTCTCTCCTAACCAAGACTGCTTTCCTATTACTACTTCTTTCTTAAACTTTACCTCTTGATCTTTAACGGGAATAGTAATGTCTCTGTATTCATGAAAATTATCTGACAAATAAACATTGTCGGCTATTAACACATCGTTTTCAATTACTACTTTTTTTAGAGCAACAAAATGAGCATTTCTTCCTATGTAGGTATTTGAACCTATTTTTAATGATGAACCAGCTGCCTCTTTTTTTAACGTTATCAACCACGAATTAGATCGAATATAAACCGACTCATCAATTTCAATATTATAACCTTCATCAATACGCGATGGATAACATAACGTAGACTTTTTACCCATTTTATTTAATGAAGATCTGTAAACTAAAGTATTTAACTTATCTAAAAGTTTTATGATGAACTTTATCATTATAATTTATTTTAACCAATCAATTTTTTGGTTGGGGACAACCTTTTTTAAATATTCAACATCTTGCTTAAAAAATTGATTTAACTGATCTCTTAATTTGACATCTAATTTAACCTTTTTCTTACTTAAGTTTGCTCTTAGAATCAGTTCGTTGAAATGTTTAACTCTTCTTTCTCCAAAAATAGAATAAGCTATTTTTTTTACACCCTTAATTTTTTTAACATTTACCATAAACTGATTAAACAACTTACTCTTTGCTTGTCCTGTATTTTTTTTATTTACAAGATAATCGCTGGTCGTGAACGATGAATCAACATCAAGAAATGTATAAATATCTTTTACTGTATTTTCGATA
This sequence comes from Flavobacteriales bacterium, assembly GCA_049890095.1. GTDB lineage: Bacteria > Bacteroidota > Bacteroidia > Flavobacteriales > UBA7312 > JABAYQ01. Next base: position 52,289 of record JBMHCD010000004.1, read on the forward strand.
TCTCTAATAAAATCTTCAAAAAAGACTAGCTTAACATTATCAAAATTTTGAAAAAATGCCTCCACCTGTTTACCGTACATGCTATGACCTTTATAATGCCAAAAAGAATTAAATCCGTTTAAAATTCTATCCGACTCTAAGGCTAATGCCTGTTCAAAATCTAAATTTTCATAAGTGGAAAGATTATGAGAATAATTAGAAAATGCTCTATCTACAGGATTTCTTAAGACTATCAAAATTTTAACCTCCTTACCAACAAGTTTTAGCATTTTTGGAATAACCGTTTCGTAATGATAAAGATATTGTATACTAGCATCTCCTAATATTTTATTAGAACTATCCTTGTACAAATCCAGATATTCTTGTTGATTAAGAGTTGATGTTCTCAATAAATATTCTTTAATTGGGTCATCATCACTTGTAGCTAAAATATCATCTGCGATAAAAAACCTGGGTTCTTTAATACTTGGTATATAAATATCAGGATGTTGATCCAAATAATGAAATAAAGAGGTTGTTCCGCTCTTAGGCGCACCGACAATAAAAAAATTAGGCTTTCTCATCTAGTAATAAAAGGAATATAAATAGTTAAAAATCCAAAATGTTTTTTTATGTAAAAAATCATCAAAATATTCCAAAAAATGTTACTCACCATACTGGCAATTGCAGCTCCTATTAAACCGTATATTGGAATTAAAAAATAATTTAACACAACATTCAATACTGCTGCTGCTATCAATACGTTTTGGAAATAAATTTGGTTGCCCGACATCTGTAATAATGTACCTACTGAACCTGAAATTGCACTAAACATTTTACCTAAAGATAAAAGAATCAAGCAATAAGCTGCAGTAACAAATTCAGGCCCAAAGATTGCCAAAATTTCTTCAGGAAAAATTGAAAAAATCAAAACTGAAGGAAGTGTAATCCAAAATATTGTTTTGGTTGATTGTTGAACAATTTTTTTTAGCGCTGAATAATTTTTACTTGCATAAAGCTCTGCAAATTTAGGGGCTGCAATACTATTTATAGCCATTAAACCAATATAAGCTAACATTGATACTTTCAAAGCAACGCTATATAGACCTACTGTATGTTGGTCTGTTAATGCAGCAAGCATAAATAAATCAACTTTACCCATTATTAACATCATAGATTGACCCAATAGCAAAGGAAAAGATGTTTTTAGCAATTCTTTACTATTTATGGTGTTCGTGTTTTTATGGAAGTTATACTTTTTACTATGAAAATACCACAAAACAAAAGATAAAAAAGTCATTAGTAAAACACTAATTGTATAAGCATAAATAGGAAGTTCTTTATGATTGGAATATACATCAGCAATGAGAAGAAGTACTAACGCTCCTAAAACTAGAGCAATATTATTTAAAAATGAAAAGGCAACAATTTTTTTCAAGCCTCTTAATGCTTGAGCATTAATATAAAATAATACTAGTGGAACAAGCACTAAAGATACCAATCGTAAAAAATGATCAGAAGTATTCAAAAAAATTGCTATATCCTCAGAGAATATATAGGTAAATAATGCAAAAATTAAAGTTGAAAAAGATACAATTTTGACTGTTTTGAAATAAAGGCTATGTATCTTATCTGATTGATGATTAATAACATAAGATGAAATTAGCTTAATTATAGAGGTATCAATACCTAATCGAGCAACAATACTTAAAATTTCTAAAACAAGTAACGCAGTTACATACTGTCCAAAGAATTCAGCTCCATAGTTATTCGTAATATACATTGCCAATAAATAACCAAAGAACATGCCTAAAATTTTCAATGCAAAAGTTGCTCCACCACCTTTTAACATTTCAAAAAAATGCATGTCTTTTTGAAGGCTTTTTATTTTATCACTAAAAACCATGGATTCAATAAATTTTCTTTGTTGTAAATCAACTCTTCATCACTTTGATACTGCAACACTTTAAATCCAGCACCATTTACTATAGCATGACCAGCACCAGTGTCCCATTCCATAGTTGGAGCAAATCTGGGGTAGGCATTTGCCTTACCCTCTGCTACCATACATAATTTTAATGAACTGCCAACAGCCATTAATTCAACCTCTTGATGTTTTACTTTCATATGGTGAAAAAACTGTTCTGTTTCTTCACTCATATGAGATCTACTACCAACTACTACAAACTTATCGATATTAGTAGATAATGGTAATTTCTTTTTTATCGGTTTTGTCGAAAAAGATATAATCTTGTAAGCATTATTTTCTAGTCCATAGTAAATAGTATCCTTCACAGGTACATAAATAACCCCCAAAATTGGCTTACCATTTTCTATTAATGCAATATTAACAGTAAACTCTCCATTTCTTTTTATGAATTCTTTTGTTCCATCAAGTGGATCTACTAGCCAAAACTTTGTCCATTTATTACGTTCTTCGAATGGTAAATGCTTACCCTCTTCACTCAAAACGGGAATTGACGTCTGAGACAAAAAACTCATTATTTTTTTATGTGCAGCCTTATCAGCTAAAGTTAATGGTGACTTATCCTCTTTTGTTTCAAAATTAAAGTCAGTTTTATAAACTTTCATTATTTCTTCTCCAGCTTGCTGTGCAGCTTTTATTGCTATTTCTAGTAAATCGTTCATTAATAATTTATATTGTTAGATAATCCATTGATGATTTTTGAGGCTGAAGAAGTCCCTATTCGTTTAACGCCCAATTTTACAAATTCATTAATATCGGACAAATTACGGATACCTCCTGATGCTTTAACTGGTAAAGGGTAGGAATTTTTAATCATAATTTTTACACTCTCTGATGTAGCTCCATTAGCCTTGCTATTTTTGGTTTTGTAAAATCCTGTAGAAGATTTAGTGAAGACCTTTTCATAAAGATTGGTGGAAAAGTTATGTAACACAGCATCTCTAATTAAAACACATATTTGCTTGATTTCATCTTTAGTCAAAGCTGCAGATTCGATAATCCATTTAATTTTTTTTCCCTTTAATAGAACAAATTTTGAGCAGCTTACAACTTCTTGGGTAACTAATTCAAATTTTCCATCAATAAACGCAGAATAATTAATCACAACATCCAACTCATCTGATCCTAAATCAATCGCTTTTTTTAATTGAAATAATTTGTCTTCTAAGGGTGCCCTCCCATCTGGAAAATCAATTACTGTACCAATCTCTAAATCCGACTTATTCTTAATTATAAGATCCTTAGCCAAACTAATATATTCTGGCCTAATCATAACTAACCTAAAGCGATAATCTATCGCTTCTTGTATAAAGTTATTTAAAAATTCTGAATTACTGTTTTCTTTCAAAAATGTAGAATCAATAATAGAACAAATGTTTTCCATTTTATGGGTTAAAAAACAAATTTAATTATTTTAAATTTATAGGATGTTCGTAATACAAAAAGTTCTTATCTTCGCTTAAATATGCCTAACACAAACTCAAATATTCATCCAATTTTTGATTCGTTGATTAGTAAAGATGAAAAAGAATCTTTTTTAAATCAAAAATCACTAACCATATGGATGACTGGTCTTTCTGGTTCTGGAAAGTCTACAATAGCTAGAGTATTAGAGCAAAAATTAACTAAAAACAAATACTTTACAAAAGTATTAGATGGCGATAATATTAGAACTGGAATTTGTAATAACCTAAGTTTTTCGAAACAAGACAGAATAGAAAATATTAGAAGAATTGCTGAGGTTTCTAAACTGTTTATAGATAATGGAATAATTACCATAAATAGTTTTATCAGTCCAACTGAGGAAATAAGAGTTTTGGCAAAAAGCATCATTGGCGAACAAAACTTTTTTGAAATATTTGTCGATGCAAGTTTAAAAGTATGTGAAAATAGAGACGTTAAAGGTCTTTATGCTAAAGCTCGAAAAGGTGAAATAAAAAATTTTACCGGTATATCTTCTCCATATGAAATTCCTAAAAATCCAAACTTAATTGTTGACACATCTAAACTTAACGTAGATCAATGTGTTGATAAAATTATGAATTCAATAAAAAGTAAAATTCAACATTAATGAACTCTTACAATCTTAATCATTTAAAAGAATTAGAATCAGAGGCAATATTCGTTATCAGAGAAATTGGAGCTCAATTTGAAAAACCAGTTCTTTTATTTTCTGGCGGAAAAGACTCTATTATTTTGTTTCATTTAGCAAAAAAAGCATTTTTCCCATCCAAAATACCTTTCCCATTAATGCATATTGATACAGGGCATAATTTTGAGGAAACTTTAGAATTCAGAGATAAGTTAATTGAAGAATCGGGAGAACAATTAATTGTAAAATACGTTCAAGATTCCATCGACAAAGGAACAGCGGTGGAAGAAAAAGGGCCAAATCCTTCTAGAAATGGTTTGCAAACTATCACCCTTTTAGAAGGCTTAGAAGAAGAAAAATTTGACGCTGCACTAGGTGGAGCAAGAAGAGATGAAGAAAAGGCGCGAGCTAAGGAACGTTTTTTCTCCCATAGAGATGAGTTTGGGCAATGGGATCCAAAAAATCAGCGACCAGAATTATGGAATATTTTTAATGGTAAAAAATTAATGGGTGAACATTTTAGAGTTTTTCCTATAAGTAACTGGACAGAGATGGATGTTTGGCAATATATTTTAATGGAAAATATTGAATTACCTTCACTCTATTTCGCTCACAAAAGAGAAGTAGTTAATAGAGATGGTGTTTTACTAGCAAAAAACAATTTCATCACTCTAAAAGAAAATGAAAAATACGAAACCAAACTTATTAGATGCAGAACTATCGGCGACATGACCTGTACTGGCGTAGCAGAATCGAACGCATCAAACCTTCAAGAAATTATTGACGAAGTTTCTTCTACGAGAATTACCGAAAGAGGAGGAAGAGCTGATGACAAACGATCAGAAGCTGCAATGGAAGATCGAAAAAAACAAGGATATTTTTAAAAAAATAAGATTTTTAATATGGAATTATTGAGATTTACTACTGCTGGTAGTGTAGATGATGGAAAAAGTACTTTGATTGGACGTCTTCTGTATGACAGCAAATCTATTTTTGAAGATCAACTTAAAACGCTAGAAGAAGCGAACAGCAGAAGAGGTGAAGAAGGAATAAATTTAGCCCTTTTAACTGACGGATTAAGAGCTGAAAGAGAGCAAGGTATTACTATAGATGTGGCTTATCGCTATTTCGCAACTCCCAAACGAAAATTTATTATTGCAGACACTCCTGGACATATTCAATACACAAGGAATATGGTTACTGGAGCATCTACGGCTAACCTTGCCATATTATTAGTAGATGCAAGACATGGTATTGTTGAGCAATCCTGTCGACATGCTTTTATTGCTTCTTTATTACAAATACCACATATTATTGTGTGCATCAACAAAATGGATTTGGTAGACTATTCTCAAGAAAAATTCATAGAAATAAAAAAAGAATTTAAAAAATTTTCGTCCAAACTGGATGTAAAAGATATTCAGTTTATTCCTATTTCTGCTTTAAATGGCGATAATGTTGTAAATCGATCCGAAAATATGAGTTGGTTTGAAGGGTCAACACTTCTATACACTCTAGAAAATATTCATATCGGAAGTGATCACAATCATATTGATTGTCGTTTCCCTGTCCAAACTATTATTCGGCCACAAACAAAAGAATTCCCTGATTTTAGAGGATATGCTGGCAGAATTAATGGTGGAGTTTTTAAGCCAAATGATGAAGTTATGGTATTACCTTCAGGATTCACCTCAACTATTGAAAAAATTTACTTAAAAGATCAAGAGATTGAACAAGCATTTGCTCCTATGTCTGTTTGTATGACTTTAAAAGACGACATTGATATTAGTAGAGGCGACATGATTGTTCGCGTTAACAATTCTCCTAAAGTAGATCAAAATATCGATTTGATCATTTGCTGGATGAACGAAAAAAAATTAATCTTGAACGGAAAATATGCTTTAAAACATACAAGTAAAGATGCTAGATGTATAATAAAGGATATCAAATATAAAATTGATATAAATACTTTGCATCGAATAGAAGAAGATAAAGAAATTGGTTTAAACGATATTGCACGTATCTCTATTAGAACAACTACTCCTTTATTCTTTGATGAATACAAAAGGAATAGAAATACAGGTAGCATTATTCTTATAGATGAATTTACTAACGAAACTGTAGCAGCTGGAATGATACTATAAAAAAAGAGCTAAGTTTTATTTAGCTCTTTTTCTTTTAATTTAACCTATAACTAATAGGCACGTTATACTGTACCTTAACAGGTTTTCCTCTTTGTTTTCCTGGACTGAATTTAGGCATACTTTTTACAACTCTTAACGCCTCTGCATCTAGATATTTATCAACACCTCTTAGTACTTTTACGCTAGTAACTGAACCAGACTTGTCTACAACAAAACTAACAAACACTCTACCTGTTATTCCATTTTCTTTAGCAATAGCAGGGTACTTCGTGTTTCTTGCAATATATTTCATAATCTCTCCTTGTGTACAAGCATCATCCGAACATCCCTTAAATCTAGGCATATCTTCAACGATCATGAAAACCTCATCAGTAGTTTCTTCTTCCTCTATAATTTCAGTGTCTTCATCAGACTCTGTATCTTCAATCTCAACCTCCTCTATTTCCTCTTCATTTTCTACAATTTCTATAATTTCTGGTGGAGGTGGTGGAGGTGGTGGAGGTTTTTGCTCTCTAAAAGTATTTTCAATTTCTTCCTCCCAATCAGCTTCTAACGTGATATCACCAAGAGAAGACGCTGACTTTTCGTAAGTTCTGTATTCAAAAGCAATCAATACTAACAACAAAGAAGTTGCTAAACCTATTTGCATAAACAGACCTCTTTTCTTCTCTAAATCAAATTTTGGATTCTTTTTTGGTTCCATAATCTATAGATCAATGATGTAACAAATTTAATCTTTTTGTTTAATTATTAGCCTCCATGTTCTGAATTTCGTACTTAGATACAAACCTAATAAAACTCCTATCGTATCGGCAACAAAATCCATGATGTCACCATTTCTGTTTTGTGCTAGTAAAGCTTGCAAAAATTCCATTAAAAAGCCATAAAAGACGCAAATAATTACTAAAACAAAACGACTAAACTTAATGTAATATTGCAAGCAATATTTATACAATACTAAAAAAGCTCCAGCAAATAAGAAAGCATGTACAAGTTTATCCAATTGAAATAAGTCAGAAAAAGATACTTCTGGTAAACTTGTCGATGGAATAAGATGTAATACAGCAATAAATAAAAAATAGATTATTACTATAATTCTCCACATCTTAACCAATCAATTCTTTATACTCTTCAGCACTAAGTAACTGATCTAATTGATCGGTGTTATCTAACTTTACTTTAATTATCCAACCTTCGTTGTATGGATCTTGATTAACTACTTCAGGACGATCTTCTAGTTCCGCATTAAATTCTGAAACTTCACCCGATACTGGCATAAATAAATCGGAAACTGTCTTAACCGCTTCTACAGAGCCAAAAACTTCTTCTTGCTCAATTGATTCTCCTTCAGTTTCCACCTCAACAAAAACAATATCTCCAAGTTCACTCTGGGCAAAATCAGTTATTCCTATTATAGCTTCATCTCCATCAACTTTGATCCATTCATGATCTTTGGTATATTTTAAGTCAGCTGGTACATTCATAGTTTTTTATTTTGACACAAAAATACATTTTTTAGTTTGAAAAAAATTATTGTGCAAGAGTAAATCTTATACTAAATCCACCGTTTGAAACTGCTGACTTAAAACTACTAGAAACATAAGGATTGGTGAATACCCTATCATAAAATAAACGAACATTTAATCGACTACTAACTACGTAATCTGCAGTAAACTTCAATGACATCACACTATTACCTGCCGTTATTTCTTCTAAATTTTCTACCAACTGTCGAATAACAACTTTATTACTTCTAATCGAAAAATCTAGCTTTAAATCTAAATCCGATTTTACTTGCCTTTGTGCTCCTGCGGTTCGAACATTAAACGATAAATCTTTCAGTCTATAACCAGAACCTATAACTAATTCATTTGAACTTCTTTCGGTGAGTTGATTATTACTTAGCCCCAAAGTTAACGTTCTCTCTTTTTTAATTTCTAATCTGGCTAGTATGCTATTTTTTAAGGTTAAATCAATTTTAAACAATGGACTTAAACTTTCTCTTAATGTAACTTGATTAAACTCATATTTATTGAAATAATTAGAAGTAGCTTCATTTATTTGATCTGCCCAACCATCATTATTTACATCTTCATAATCTAAATTTGTAACATATGAGCCAACACTATATGTCGATCGATAAGAATGACTCATCGTAACTGTTTTAAATCGTTTTGAAAACCATTTAATATTTTTTAACCCATCATAGTTTATTCTCCAATTAGGCAAAGGTATATTTGGAAACTTATCAAGACTAATCGTATTGGCATCTCTTCCAGAGTAAGCTGCCAAAAATGATGAAATCAACACCTCGTCTGAAGTTTCTTGATAGCCTAAAGGATAATTTGTGCTATCAACCAATGGATTATCTCCAGGATTTAAATCCGCTAAACGTTGAGCTATGATTAACCTATTATTTCTAAAATCTTGAAAAACTTCTGAAGAATGATTTACATCATCTTTTATAAATGCAGTATTCCAGCTAATAAAAGAAACACTATAACTCCCATTTTCAACAGGATTGAAAGACTGATAACCATTTGTTGAATTTCTAAAAATAGATTGAGAGTTTTCAGAATTTATTCTACTTGCAGTCAATTCTATTCTTAAACCTTTTAAAGGTTCAATAGTACTTCTTAAATTTAATGTTTCACTATTATTTGTTCTAGAATATTGATTTAAAGTCGTATCAGAAGTTAGCCAATCGTTATTCCCACTAATTGTATCAATTCCGATATTTTGTATACCTAAAGCAAATGGAATGCCAGGAGCCATAGTCTTCCAATCTTGCCCAAAGAAACTTGGGTTTTTGTTAAAGCCTGGCAATACAGTACCATGACTTTGAGAGTAAGATAAGGATACATTTTTAATCATCATACCGAAATAGGCAAATTGTTCTAAATAATCTTTAAACGTTTTTTTGATTGTATCCTGATCAGCAGGTAAAACAATTGAACCTCTACGAGAATTTAAATTCCTACTTCCACCAATATTCCTATTTACTTTTTTAAGATAGGGAACCTTGTTATATAATTGAGTTAGATTTAGTGTAGAATTTATTTGTTTGGTATTACTATTTTGAATCGTATTTCCAAGTTGTCTAATGGCTACTGGTGCAGCTAACCAATCGTATGTTGCAGTATATTTTGTAGTTAAACTTATCCAATCTGTTAAAGGAAATTTATTGATAGGCACATTATAGCTAACATTTATATCATGATGGTATATTGTTGGTCTTCCGAAATTTAAAATGTTGTTCCATATGGTATCTCTTTTTTGTTCATAATAGGGATCTGTTTTTAATAACTCTCCATATGGTTGATCAATACTAGCTGAATTTCGAACTTTAAATTCGGTTTTTAATGTTCGAGTTAAATCATACTTAACACTATAATTTCTATTCCACAAAAAGCCTTTAGAAAAGGAAGGCTCTAAAACAAAACTAGAGTTAACATTTCGAAATTGTGTTTTATTGTAATACCTATTTAAGTCTGTTTGAAAAGAAATTGATTTCGGACGGGTATAAAAATTAAAGTCTCTTAACAATCTAAAGTATTTATTCTTAAACAATTTTACTTTACTAAAAGGTTTAATATTTTTAGGAGTTGACGAAAAATTATAGCTTAAAGCTGCTCTTGTATCAATAGTAGTACGCTCTTGTAAACTGATATTTCTCGAACTAGTCTCGTTTCTAGAATAGGTAAGAGAAAAGTTTTCTATATCATAAATACGTTGCTTTTTGGATTTGTCTGGAGATTGAGCTTTACGAACATTAGTAAAATTAATTGATTTTCTCTTTGTGAAGTCTTGTACAATAGATTTAAGCGAATCTCTTTCTTCCTGAGTATTAAGTTCATTAAGAGATTCTTTCAACGTAATATCCGGATCTAGAGGATTATATTGTGGATTCTGAATAGCCTCAGACATACCGATATACATTGGAATTTTAAGTGCCGCTCTTTCGGAGAAAAAATCTCCCAGAGCAAATGACGACGATATATCATATTGATATGCATCATATTTTTGACGACTGTTCAGACTTTGCTCTATTGATCCAAATCCGACAGTACTCATACTTCCAGATAAGTTTAAGTTTGCGAAGTCTGCCAATCGGGCATTTATTCTTGAGTTTGCAGCGACTCCTCCTTGTTGATCAAAATCAGTTAACCGAAGTTCATTCAACCATATTTCACCACATTTCGGAAGTCCATCATCGAAAGCAGAACCTCCATTTGCAACTCCTTTTTTTGGGTTTCTAATACCAAGCATTATTGTTTTAACCTTACTCAAATTAGGATTACCAACAATAGAGATAACACTTTCACCAATAGATTTGAAAAATAATTCAGTACTATTTTCTATTTCTCCATTACTTAATGCTTTATTTCTCTCTTTCTTTATATCTTGAAGTATTTCAAAAGGAATATCAATTTGATTTTCTGCTGGCCATATTATATCATCATCTAAAGCACTAGTCTGCCAAGGGGTTAGTTTAAGAGGTATAGAATATTCGTAAAAATTATCGTTAAAATCTGTTCCTAATCTTATGAATAATCGTAAATCGTCATCGTTCAACAATGCTTCATTCTCTCCTGATGCTTCGGCGTGAACATACATTTTTAAACGTTTATAAGTTCTAAAATCGTTATTAAACGATTTGTATGCTGCTCTAGCATCTCCGTCTTCCAACTCACAAACTTTTAGAACTAAAGATTGTTCGTTTTGTCTTCGAATAGAAGTAGTGGTATTATCTAATTCTTGTTCAATACCAGGGGGCAAAGTATAAGGAATTGGAGATCGTTCACTATTTTCTTCAATATTAACAACAGATACATCAAAAGTTGTTACACTTTCATTGTCATTGGGAACATACTCACCTTCTGTTCTTAAATCAAAATTATATCTTCTCCATTCTCCTCGAACAAGTTCCATACTTGCTAATCGTAAGGTTACTGGCTGTTCGAAATCTTTTAAAATCATTCTAATAAAACGAATTGATTTAAAATCTTGAATAGAACCTACAATATTAGATGGTTGTTGTACCGGAACCTTAAACTGATACCACTTGATATTTCTTGTTCTTCCATCTACTGTTTCTATTGTAGATTCTTGTATGTCAGTAATAAAGCTCTCTCCAATTTGCATGCCAGGATATATAGGCAATTGATATTGAAAATAATTTTCAGACTCATTTAAAGTATTGTCAAAATTGATATCCTCTGTGTTAGGAATAGATGTTGAAGAAATGGTATTCGGATTAGGTAAAGCAGAATTTCCATCTATACCTCCATAATACTTGTATCGATCAAGTATAGATAATTGTTGATTGTCTAAATCTTCGCCTAAAAAATATTGAAAATTATCTCCTGATGGATCTTGAAAAGCATTTACATAAGCTTGGCTCGTATTTCCAAACCTCTGCTCTATTTTAAAAACATAAGAAGTGTCAAAAAATTCTCGTTCAATTTCATCTCTCAAACCATCATAACCAACATCCTGAAATGATCTAGATTGTCCGTCAACATCAAAAGTATTTGTTAATGCGAATGTAGATGGCATATATCCCCAAACACTGCTAGTAATGTCTAAGTTGTCAGTAACATTTGAGGTCGGCAAACCATTTTCATAACTTTTAAAACCATCTTTTAATACATCTTCAGAAACGTTACCTAAATTCAATAAAATTGTTCCTCCAGACTGATTATCAGAATCATCATTAAATGGATCCATAATCCAAAATTCTACAAATTCAATATTTTGAGTTTCAAAATCAGTCGATTCTATCTTTCGCATAATTCCACCCCACCTTAACTCAGGAAATAATAAATCTCCAGCACTATCAATATTATCAACATCGAAATTATACGGTCCTCTTTTTGTCGGATCAAAATGAATATTTAACAATGGTAAATTTGTAACCTGCGAAGAGTATTGTGGATCTTTATTTGGAAAAACTTCCTTTTCTAATATTTCACGAACATTATGGTTAGACAACTGTGCTAAATCGTTTTGAATATGAACAGGTGATGTCGATGTATTTCTATAAAAAGTAGGATCAATACGGTACCAAGACAATAATGCTCTATTAAATCCATATTCTAAGTTTCCAAGTCTAGGAGATTGATTAGGCAATTGTGATTCTGGAAATAATTGAGGATCATTAGGCAAACTCGCTAAAAACCATGAACTAGGATTTTTTATATCTATTCCTGTACTACTCGCCTCAAAATCATCAATGTAAGCAGTTCCTTCCTCACCTACAGCTCTTTGATGACCTGGAATCAGATGAGCAAATTCACCGGTTGCGGTAAACGATGATTCTTCTTTTGTATCCAAAAAAGGAATCTTGTCAATTAATTTTGTCAGAAATGTTGAAGTTGTACGATAAGTACCATCTAAACCCCAAATGGTATTAGAAATTGGTTCTTCACCAGTATTCACTTTTTTAGAATATGGTCTTTCAGTTAGATTTAATATCGTTCCTCCTAACATAAAATCGTCAGTAAGCCTATAATCTACATGAGTTCCAATAAGCGTTTTACGTTGAAGACCAAACGAATTACTTTCTACTGCAATACGAATAGGCGTTCCTGAAAGCAAAATACCATCATTTATAATGGTTACTTTTCCCATTCCATAATTTACTGTATAATCTGAACCTTCCTCTAATCGTACTCCTCCGGCTGTTACTACAACAGATCCCTCTTCAACAGATAGAACTCCAAGGTATATTTCTGAACCAGATTCTGATTGATAAGTACCTTTCAATCTAAACTTATTAAATTCGGGAAATTGCTGAGCAACGGTTAAAGTCGAATCATATAGTATATCGAAAACATAATTATTAGCAATATCAGGATTTACAAACTTACCTTCTAAATTGGATCCAAATGGCTCTCGAACAGGAAAAATAATTCGACCATTAGAACTGACAATAGTTAAACCAGGAACAAAATCAAATATTCCATCAGATTGTGCTTCTTGCTGAGAATTAAGTTGGTCTAAACCCATCAGTTTTATTAAGGGAGTTCCATTTATAACGCCATCTGGAATATAATTGGTTATGGTTCCGTTATCTCTAGTATTTTCGTAAACAACATCTAGGTAAAACTCATCTTGACTTAAATTGTAAGCACCTAAAGAATAAATATTTTTCATCATCAAATCCCAATTTGGTAATCGTGGTGATAAATTGATATTTTTTAATAGCTTAAGGTATAATGAACTAGGAGCAGCTGGACCATTTGATGTGAATTCTCCAACTTGGTAAGTCTGATCTCCAACTGTATATTGATAAGCAACTGCCAAAACCTCATCTGGACCAATAATACTATTTAAAGAAATGTATCCCAATTGAGGATGTAATGTATATTCTGAAGAATTAAGTAATCGTGCTCTTTCTAACTTTTCATAATCTTGCGATCCAACAAAATCAGGAAATGTAGATGGTGTTATCACACTAGAAACCTGGTTCAAATTTCTTAATAAATCTCCTTGATCCAACATTTTTTGATACAAATCATTGGTTTGATTATCAGGAAAAATACTAAAAGGATCTGCATTAAAAATTGGACTATAAATATTTTGTTGACTTTCAGCTAAATCTAAAAATGCAAGTATATTTCTTGTATTTTCTACTGTACCTGTTTTATTTGTAACCCAAACTTCAATTTTTGTAATATTAACAGGCGAATTTACATATGGTAATTGTGCTAATGCCTGATCGTAGTTTTCTTTAAAATAATGCCCTAAAAAAAAGTGTCGATTTGCTTCGTACTGATCTGCATAAATATCAAACTCTGTTGTTTGTGCCCCTCCTTCTACATCAATCACCTTAGAATTACTTTTTTGTTGAGAAACAATAGTTGTAACAGTTGCTTTACCGAATTGTAGTTGTGACTTTACCCCTAATAAACTTTGAGAACCTGTAATCAAAGTTCCATTTAATGGAAGCCCAACATTCCCAATTTCAATTTTTTTAATTATTTCATCTTCCTCTCCTACATATTCTAATTTGATTTTATTATCAAAATCAAAAGTAGCTTCTGTGTTATAATTAGTATTCAACTGAAGTTTATCCCCAATTTTACCAATTACATTCATTTGAATTTTTTGTTTAAAATCAAAACTAGTATTGGATTGATTATCCAATGCTATTTGTGGATTAGCAGTCTTATTATGTTTAACAGAAAAAATTAATTCAGCAGAACCTTGTGGGCGTATATCTACCAAACTATTACCAAAAATTTTATCAAAAACTTGTCCTCCAATATCAATACTTAATGGTCCCTTATTTTGATCTCCTTGATCTAATGATGGAGAGCTTATTTTTTCTTGCCAATAGGCTCTTGATTGCTTTTTTGCATCAAAATTAATATACTCATCTGAAGTAAGATAAGTTGGATTAGATAATCTGTAGCGATTTAATGTTTGTGAAATAAAATAATTTCCGGATTCAGAATCATATTCTATACTGGGACTCAAAAAAGAAGGGTTTGTTAGAAAAAAACCATTTGCGTTCTGATTTAATGGGTTTTGCCATGGTTGATTAGAATCAAAATCATAAGGGATAGTATCGTTAGTTGTTTGTGAAACAACAATAGAGGAATTTAAAAATCCTCCAATAAACAAAAACAAAATAAATATCCTTAATGACACAGTCAATTCTTTATAAAGTAGGCAAAAATATTATAAATTTTTGAGCACTCTTTTGACTAGTTCCTCAACTTTTAAATTAGATTGACTTTTAAGCTCTTTGTCTAAAGCTTTATTGACTAAGTTTTTGGAGAAGCCCAACATTGTTAATGCACTTAACGCTTCTTCTCTTGTAGTATTGTGTAGAACGCTAGATTCGTTAATAGAAATTCCTTGTTTTGCTATTTTATCTTTCAAATCTAAAATAACACGCTGAGCAGTTTTAGCACCGATTCCCTTCACGCTTTGCAATGCCGCCACATTTTCAGACAAAATAGCTTGTTGTGCCTCTTCAGGAGATAAAGAGGATAAGATAGTTTGAGCCGTATTTGTTCCAATGCCAGATACAGAAATTAATAATCTAAATAATTCTCTTTCCGACCGATCAAAAAAGCCGTACAGAGAATGAGAATCCTCTTTTACAGACAAGTGAGTATACAAACTACATAATTCTGAATCATGTAATTGAGAAAAAGTGTGTAATGAAATACGAATCATATACCCCACTCCATTACAGTCAATAACCACAAATGAAGGGTTTTTTTCTACTAATTTTCCTTTTATATGAGTAATCATTTATTTTTTTGTTTGAGCATCAATAACTGCAATACTTACCATATTTACTATCTCCCTAACAGAGCACCCTAATTGTAAAATATGTACCGATTTTTTCATTCCTATTAATATAGGTCCTATTGCTTCAACATCGTCTAGTTCTTGTATTAATTTATATGCGATATTTCCTGATTCTAAATTAGGAAAAATAAGGGTATTAGCATCTTCCTTTAATTGATTAAACGGAAAAACATAATCTCTTTTTTCTTGATTTAAAGCAAAATCTGCCTGTATCTCTCCTTCAACTATCAGAGATTTATTTTCAGCCTTTATCAACTCAACGGCTTTGCTTATTTTTTTAGAGTCATTTGTTCTTGAAGAACCGAAATTAGAGTACGACAACATTGCTAATCTAGGCGTGATATTAAAACGTTTTACAGCACGAGCCGTTAAAAGTGCAATACTAGCTAATTCTTCTGGGCTTGGATTAATATTTATCGTTGTATCTGCTAAAAATAACGTACCTTTTTTGGTGTTTAAAATAAACATTCCAGCTACTTTATCAACTCCTTTTTCAGTACCTATAATTTGTAATGAAGGTCGTAAAGTACTAGGGTAATTTCTCGTAATTCCAGAAATTAAGGCATCTGCATAGTTCTGTTCAACTAGCATAGCTCCAAAATAATTTCTTTCGCGCATTAATTTTCTAGCCTCATAAAGAGTGACCCCTTTTCTTTGACGTTTTTGATAAAAAATTTCCCCAAACTCATTTCTTCTTACCTTTTCTTCATCACTTTTTGGATCAATTATAGTAACTCCATCTAACTCTAAGGCATTTTCTTCTATTATTTTTTCAATAATA
The DNA here is from genome assembly GCA_049890095.1 of Flavobacteriales bacterium. GTDB lineage: Bacteria > Bacteroidota > Bacteroidia > Flavobacteriales > UBA7312 > JABAYQ01. The sequence goes on from JBMHCD010000004.1 coordinate 68,602, forward strand.
TTTTTTCTTCCCAATAAAATTGGTAAAGCCAAACCCTCGTCTTTAACTTGTTGAGCCGCTTTCAAAATTTTATAATGTTCCGCTTCTACAAAAACAACTCGTTTTGGATTATTTAATGCTCTGTTGGTGATTGATCTAACTAACTTATTATCATACCCTAATCTATTTTTTAGATCTTGAGAATATTTATCCAAATCAGAAATTTTTAACTGTGCAACACCTGAATCAATAGCCGCCTTTGCAACTGCTGGAGCAACTACTGAAATCAAACGGCTATCTAAAGGTTTTGGAATTATATAATCTTTACCAAAAGTAATCACTTGTTCACCATAAGCAAGATTTACAGAATCAGGAACTATTTCCTTAGTTAAAGTAGCAATACTTTTTACGGCAGCTAATTTCATTTCTTCATTGATGCATTTGGCTCTAACATCTAAGGCACCTCTAAAAATGTATGGAAAGCCCAATACATTATTAACCTGATTTGGATTATCAGATCTTCCAGTTGCCATTATTACATCATCTCTACATTCTGTTGCATCTTTATACGAAATTTCAGGATCTGGATTTGCAAGAGCAAATACAATAGGATTAGGAGCCATAGACCTAATCATTTTTTTGGTAACAATATTTCCTTGTGAGAGTCCTAAAAAAACATCAGCTCCAACCATTACCTCTTCTAAGGTAGATTCTTGTCTGTGAGTTGCAAATTCTGCTTTTTCTTTAGTTAAATGATCGTTATCTTTTTTAATGACACCCTTACTATCAAGCATAACAACATTCTCTTTTCGAACACCTAAAGATAGGTACAATCTAGTACAGGACATTGCTGCTGCTCCAGCACCATTTACCACTATTTTTACGTCTTGAACTTTTTTTTCTGCTAGCTCCAAAGCATTTAAAAGAGCGGCACTTGAAATTATTGCTGTTCCATGTTGGTCATCATGCATTATGGGAATGTCTAATACTTCCTTCAGACGTCTTTCTATTTCAAAACATTCTGGTGCCTTTATATCTTCAAGATTTATTCCCCCAAAAGTTGGAGAAATTGCCTTAACAGTATTTACAAAAGCATCAACATCATTAGCATCTACTTCAATATCAAAAACATCAATATCAGCAAAAATTTTAAATAATAACCCCTTACCCTCCATTACAGGCTTTGAAGCTTCAGGACCAATATCTCCTAAGCCAAGAACAGCTGTTCCATTTGAGATAACAGCAACCAGATTACTTTTTGCAGTATATTTATATACATTCGTTCGGTCTTCACTAATTTCAATACAGGGGTTTGCCACCCCTGGAGAATATGCCAAAGCCAAATCTCGTTGAGAACTATGGTTTTTGGTTGGGATTACTTCTATCTTTCCCGGACGACCAGAACTATGATATTCTAAAGATTCTTTTTTATTATTTTTTTTTGCCATAGACTAAAAAAAAAGCCGGATTTACCCGGCTTGATTAAATGGATTAAAAATTAATCTGTTTTAACTATTCTTTTAACCGATTGTAACTGGCCATCCACTAATATATTAGCAAAATATAAGCCTGTTTTTAACGTTGAGAAATCAAAAGATATGTTTCCTTTTTGATCATAAACATGTCTTTCCGCAACTAATGTTCCGAGCATATCAGAAATGATTATCGTTGCTGATTGGCCTGCGTTTAGTTGATAATCTAAATTAGTTTTTGTTGTAACAGGATTTGGTTGAAATTCTGAAAAACTAGCCTCAACTTGCTCTGTGATATTTGAAACCTCCGTTGAAAATCTAACATTTACACAAACAGAATCTCCAATATTACTTTGCTCATAAACACAGTATTTAATTTCAGTTTGAGATACACTACCATTGGGTTGATAATGAATTGAAAAACTTGTTTCATTAGTTTCATTTGGTTGTAACGTCAGTGTTCCGGTAGAAAAATTTACATTGGAAGGATAACATAAATCCCAACAAAAATAATTGCTAGTACCTTGAGATGTGCTAATTACTTGCCTAGAAGCAATTAAATCTAAAGGCTCTGAAGTATTGTTGGTAACCGATATTTCTGTTACTAATTCAAAATCTGATGAAGAACCTAACACAGGGTTTTCATGTGGTTCGAGGGTAAACGACTGTGCACCAACATTTAACCAAGCAAGTGCAAAAAAGTATAGTATTGATTTTTTCATAATATTTTGGCATTTTATCTCACAAATATAAGAATTTATTAAGTGAATTTATGTTATTTCTACTTTTAAATTGCTTGCCAAAATTATTTACTACTTACTGACATAAAAAAAAATGATTCAAATTTTTTAATAAAAAAATAAGTATTTTATAGGTCTTAAAACCATACTGCTATGAAAAAATAACTAATGTGTATTGCATCTCTTTATGCACTTTACACCTACTCATAAGAGTTAGTATCCACTACAATCACTCCAAAAAATGTATTAATTGAAGAATTTACCTCAATTGGATATGGAAATTGTCCAACTGGTCATTCAAATGTTAAAGGATTAGAAATTGAATACCCTAATCGTATTGTATCTATTCGCCTTCACCATGGTGACTTGGCAACTCCCAACGGACAGTCGGCCGATTTAAGAAGCGATTTTAGTAGTTCACTAGCTAGTCAAGCTCAAGCTGTTGGTCAACCACTTGCTACTATAAACAGACATCTATTTGATGGATATAATAAATTAGCATTAAGTCTAAGCAATTGGCAAAACTCTTCCCAGTTAATTTTAAATCAAAACTCAATAGTTAACTTAGGAGCAAAAGCCGTTTTAGATACAAATAGCAGAATTGTAGTAATAACCGTTGAAATTTACTACACAGGCACTCAATCAGCATCCACAAATCAATTGAATATTGCACTACTACAAAACAATATAATTGCTCCACAATCTAACTACAACCAGAATATTGAAAACAACTTTTTTATTGGTACAGGAATGTATGAGCATATGCATGTGCTAAGACATCTAATTACTGGTCAATGGGGTCAAACCATTAATGTGGAAGACGGTCCTTTTATCCGCAAGGAATACACTTATCAAATTCCAAATGAATACCGAAATCTAGATGTTGACCTTAATGATTTAGAATTTGCAATATTTATCAATGAAGACGAAAAAGAAGTATTAAATGCTATTTCGATAACTCCAGAATTTGGCGAAATTGAAGCTGCAAATATCAATGAAAATGAAAATAGTGTTGTTCTTTATCCAAACCCAAGTCAACTTGGAGAAAAGATAAGTATTAAGACAAAAAACAAAGATGTTGACCAAGTTTTAATATTGGATGTAACCGGAAAAAAAGTATTTCAAAGTAAAAACTTTCATAATGAATGTCAGATTGAACTTAATTCTACAAATTTCAAAACAGGTGTTTATTTTGTGAAAACATATTTTGGAAAGAAAATTTCATCGAAGAAATTTATAATACTTCGTTAGAGTAAATTTTAATGTATTATTAGAAGAGGACCTTTGTGTCCTCTTTTTTTTTGCATAAAAAACACCGAATATTCGAACATTTTTTAGTTAACAAAATAATTGCTAAATTTGGGGTTCAAAATTTCAAAATTATCTTAACCAAAAAATATAAAAATTTAGATATGAAAAAATTAATACTCGCTGTTACACTAGGTTTGTTTCTAAACTTAGATTCGCAAGCGCAAATGGCTGATGGATCAATCGCCCCAGACTTTACAACTACCGACATAAACGGACAAACTCACAGATTATACGATTATCTAGATGCTGGATACACAGTAATATTAGATTTAAGTGCTACTTGGTGTGGACCTTGTTGGAATTACCACATAGGAGGTGCTTTTGAAGAAATATGGGAAGCTCATGGTCCTGCTGGTCAGCCTGGTGTAAGCCCAAATACAACTGATGATGTTATGGTATTATGGGTTGAAGGAGATCCTAACACTGCTGTTAGTGAACTAGAAAACAGCCAATTAGGAAACTGGACTGAGCCAGACGGACAAACAGTAAATTTTCCTATCATAAATGACGATAATTTAGCTGATATGTACGAATTAGGATTTTGGCCTACTATCTACACTATATGCCCAAACAGAACATTAACTCTTTCTGGTCAGGTTTCTGCAGCTCAACACTATGCAAATCTGGATGATTGCCCACAAGCAATTGAAGGAAGCAATGCTGCATTAGCTTCTTACAATGGTACATTAGCAGCTAACGGATGTGAAACTTCGGCATCAGGAAATGTTTCTGTTACTGTTCAAAACATGGGAACTCTACCACTAACTTCTTTCACTGTTGAAGTATTTGAAAATGGAAACTCTATTGCATCTCAAGATTACATGGGAGAATTATTGCAGTACCAGACAACTGACATCAACTTTGGAAATCTAACAATAAATTCTGATGAATATGAAATTCAAATAACATCGACAGATGATAATGCTTCTGACAATGTTATTACTCAATCATTATCTTTTGCAGGAGATACTGAAGAAATGGTAACAGTATCTTTACTAACAGATAACTATGCTTCTGAAACCTATTTAGAAATTACAGATGAAAACGGAAACGTTGTTTGGTCTCAAGGAAATGAAGCTATTGCTGGACAATATGACACTGGTAGCGAAACACCTCCTACTGACCCAACAAGTCCACTAACAAACAACACTCAATACAATTGGGAAGTTGGTTTAGTAGCTACTGGATGCTACACTCTTACAGTTGGAGATTACTATGGAGACGGTTTATTTGCCTCTCAATGGGGTGGAACAGACGGAAACTGGTCATTAAAAGACAATGGTAACATGACTATTGCTCAAATGAGTGGAGACGACGTTTTTGAAGGTATTGACGAATCAAACTTTGAAAACTTAACAGAAGGTCAGCCAAGCTCTATTCAATCACTAGATCAGTTCAATCTTGCACTTTATCCTAACCCTGTTGTTTCTAATGCAACTTTAGAAATAACATTAAATGAAAATTCAACTGCAAATATGAATATCTTAGATATTTTAGGTAAAGTTGTACGAACAAGTACACACAAATTGAATGCAGGTAATAATTTAATTAACTTTAACGTTAATGACTTAGTAAACGGCGTTTACTTTGTTGAATTAAACATAAATGGTTTAACAACTACAAAAAAGATAACAGTTACTAAATAAATCTATTTGTAAAACTCAAAAAAGGTCAGTAGATTAGCTATATGTTATCTACTGACCTTTTTTATTAAATTATAAATTATGAAAAAACTAATTATTATTCTAAGCGTATTTTTTACAACATACGGGCTAAATGCACAAAACAAATCATTTCCAAAAATTGATCTCAAAAATTTAGACAATTCTACAGTAAACACTTCATCATTTGAAAATGAAGATGGGTTAATGGTAATTAGTTTTTGGGCTACATGGTGCAAACCTTGTGTTAAAGAACTTTCGGCAATTGCAGAAGTGTATGAAGATTGGCAAGACGAAACAGGAGTAAAGCTCATTGCTATTTCTATTGATGATACAAGAACAATGCCAAAAGTAAAACCAAAAGTTAATGCTGAACTTTGGGATTATGAAGTTTATTGTGATCCAAACTCTGACTTAAAAAGATCTTTAGGTATCAATTCTGTTCCACATACTTTTATCATCAATAACAATCATGAAATTTTATATCAACATTCTGGATACAAAGATGGAGATGAAATAGAATTATTTGCAAAAATCAAAAAATTATCCAATAAATAATAAAATGCAAAATTCGCTTTTTCTTGCTCTTTCCTTTGTTCTTTTTTTAGGATTTAATGGGCTTGCTCAACAAGGAGGAAATCAAGGAACTATACAAGGAGATTTTAATCTCAATATTCAAACTTATTCTGAAGATTTAAAAATTAACGCAAATGCTGTTGATGAATTCCTTTTAATGAATGGATATTCCAATTTAAGATATACCAATAATAATTTTTTAATTGGCATTCGATATGAAAGTTATTTAAATGCACTTCAAGATTTTGATGCTCGTTTCAATGGAAATGGTATTCCATACCGATTTGCTCAATATTCCATTGATGGATTAGATATTACCGTTGGTAATTTTTATGAGCAATTCGGAAATGGTCTAATATTTAGAAGTTATGAAGAAAAAACCTTAGGTATTGATAATGTAATGGATGGTATTAGACTAAAGTACTCTCCTGCAAAAGGTTTGCACCTAAAAGGCTTTTTCGGTAAACAAAGACTATTTTTTGAACAAGGACCTGGAATTGTTAGAGGTATAGACGCAGAACTTGATATTAATACTGCTTTTAAAAGTCTTGAAAATAGTAAAACAATGGTTTTATTAGGAAGTAGTTTTGTAAGTAGATTCCAAACTAGCAATAATCCGGTATATAACTTACCAAAAAATGTGGGCGCATACTCGTTTCGTTCTACTGTTAATAGAGGTAAAATATCGTTTAATAGTGAATATGCATATAAATTTAATGACCCAGCTGGAGGTGTGACAGATAATAATTATGCACCTGGTAATGTTATAATCTCAAATATAAGCTATTCTGAAAGAGGCTTTGGTTTACTTTTTGAAGCACATCGAATCGACAATATGGATTTTCGATCTGCTAGAGGTGTTACTGGAAATGAATTAACCCTATCTTATATTCCTGCAATTACAAAACAACATACATACACTTTAGCTGCGTTTTATCCTTTCTCAACTCAACCAATGGGTGAATTAGGTTTTTTGGGTGAACTAAACTACAACATTAAAAAGAAAAGTAAACTAGGAGGAAAATACGGCGCTTTATTAACACTTAATTACTCCAGAGTAAATGGTCTAAATGGAGGGCATTCCGTACTTAGTACAGAAGAAAACCATACTCCAATGTTTTTTAGTGTTAAAGGTGAAGAATTATACTTTAGAGACGCAAATATTGAATTGAAAAAGAAGTTGAATAGAAAAGCAAAACTTACAACTTCTTATGTAGATATGATTTATAACAAAGATGTCGTACAAGGAAAAAACTATGGTAAAAACATACATGCAAGGATAGCCATTGCAGAACTAAATTATAAATTAAAGCCAAAGCATACCATACGAACAGAACTACAGTATTTATCTGTAGATAAAGATAAAAAATACGATCAAGACTCTGGAGATTGGATGATGGCTCTAGTAGAATATACTTTTGCCCCACATTGGTTTTTTGCAGTAGTCGATCAATACAATAATGGGTACACTGATAAAGACCAAATTGTTCATGAAGCAGTTCACTATCTTAATATCAGTTGTGGATATTCTAAAGGAACTAACCGATTCGAATTAGGATATGGTAAAAAAAGAGAAGGAATATTTTGTGTTGGCGGAGTATGTAAAAATGTTCCTTCGTCAAATGGATTTACATTTAGTATAACATCAAGCTTCTAATAATTATGAAAAAATACATTTTCTTACTTTCTGTTGCATTATTTGGAATAATAGGTTGTGACAAAATTGAACCTGAAGACTTTTTAATTGATGGATCAGGAAACGGAGTTGTTGATACAACAACCTTTGTTAAAAAAATTCTAATTGAAGATTTTACTGGTCATACTTGTCAAAATTGTCCTGAAGCATCTGATGAAATCCACACACTTCAAAACATAAGTGCTTATCAAGGAAAGGTATATGCTGTAGCCATACATTCTGGCTTCTTCTCTACTACAAACGCTACTTTTACAACAGATTTTACTACCGAAGAAGGAGACGATATTCATGACTTTTTTGAGTTATCATCTTATCCAAAAGGGATGGTAAACAGAATTGGCTACCCCAATGCTTTATTAGATTATGCTGAATGGGGTAATGCTATTGCAAATTTGATTTCACAAGAGCCTGAGTTAGCTATAAAATTAAGTGTAGAAAATAATACTATTGTTGTTGAAGCAAAAAAACTACAAGAAATTAATGATGAATTAAAACTTGTCGTTATGATTACAGAAAACAATATAATTGACAAACAATTAGCCGAAGGACAAGGAATTATTGAAGACTATGAACATAATCATGTGCTAAGATCTACTTTAAATGGAGCTTTTGGACAGTCTGTAGAATTAAATACTACTAATTTTGAATCATTTTCTTTTAATTATCAAATTGATAGTGAATGGATTGAAGCCAACTGTAACGTTATTGCATATATTTATGACGATAACACCAAAGAAATTATTCAAGTTGAGGAGATTCATTTAACACCATAACTTAATGAAAAAAATACTTAACCTATTTTTAATTTTATTTACACTTAACTCAGTTGCACAAGTTCAACTTGACAATCAGGAAACTGCTATTAACTTTCTCGAATCTTACTTTTCTCCTGTTGGACACGTTCTCGGAACAGGCTTAAATAGCGGATGGTTTAATACTGCCAAAACTCATAAATTAGGTGGGTTTGATCTAACAATGAATTTTAATTTTATCGAGATTCCGGACAACTTACTATCTTTTGACCCTAATTCTATTAATGGACTATCCTCAACTTCTAATGAAACTCCTAATATATTCGGTGCTGGCAAAGGTGCTGAAATAAGCTATTCATTAAACGATAACGATACCGTAGTATTCAAAATGCCTGATCAAGAAATAGAGTTAAATAACCTTCCTGTACCAACTCTCAACTTAGGAGTCGGATTAATAAAAGAAACGGAACTTAACTTTAGATATATTCCTACTACTAATTTTAACTTCGGTTTTATTAGTGACGGGCAAATTGATTTAATTGGTTTTGGATTCAAACACAATTTAATACAATGGTTGCCAATAGCAAATAAATTTCCAATCGACCTATCTTTTCAAGGAGCTTTCACTAATTTTAAACTAAATATGCTAATTGAAGATGATAATCTTTCACAAAGCATCAATTTAAATACAACTGCTAGCAATTATAATTTAATTCTATCAAAAAAAATTTTAATGTTTACACCATTCATAAGTTTTGGTAGTAGTACTTCTAGCACACAATTTAATACAGATACTTCTTTGCTTTTTGGAGAAGGATCTCAACAAATTACAATTGACGATATTCCAACGAACTTAGTTTTTAATAGAGTTAACGCTTCAAGTATTGGTGTAGGAATACGAATTCAATTAACTCTTTTATCTCTTCATATTAGTCAAACATTTTCGGACTACAACACAACAAGTATAGGAGCAGGAATAAGTTTTAGATGATAAAAAAAGGATTCATTTTTACGTTTACTCTTTTTTGTTTTGTATGTCATGGGCAAAACTTTAAGGCAAACACTTTGATAGGCTTAAGTACCTCTCAAGTTTCTTCAGATGGTCTGGGTGGTTTTGATAAATATGGACTTAAATTAGGAGCTTCTGTAAATTATAATCTCAATAAAGCAACACGTTCTGAATTTTCGATGTATTATATTGATAAAGGAAGTAATAATGTTAATAGTCTTTTTCAAATTGATCTTTCATACATTGAATCATCTTTTACCATTCAAAAAAGTAGAGAAGGCTTTATTTATGAGGGTGGACTTAGCTTTGGAGTTTTAATTGATGGAATAACATACAATAATAATGGTAATCAAGATAGGGAATTGAGTCTATTTAGTTCTTTTGATATTGGTGCCATATTTGGCGTGGGAATAAAACTAAAAGAAAACATCTATTTATTTGGAGAACTAAGTAATACCCTTCCACTATTTCCTATTCAGGAACATCCTGACGGAATAAGCTATCAACTAAATAAAGGAAAGTACAACTCTGTTTTTAGTTTTTCATTGCGATATTTATTAAGCAAAAATTAAACAAAAAAATAAATTCCGTTTTTTGGTTTTTCTTTACGATATTTGTAATGTGAAAATTAAAAGACAAAAAGTTGTTATTTCTGTAAGTGGTGCTAGTGGTGCTATTTACGCTAAAGTTTTGTTTGACAAGCTTTTAGCTCTAAAAGATCAAATTGAATCTGTTGGAGTGATGATGTCTGAAAACGCAAAATATGTTTGGAAAACAGAGCTTGGTAATTCTGATTTTGAAAAACTCCCTTTCGACTTTTACACTAAACAAAACTTTGAAGCGCCCTTTGCATCCGGATCAGCAAAATATGAAACTATGATTATTTGCCCTTGTTCGATGGGTACTCTATCAAGAATTGCTCATGGGATTTCCAACGATTTGACCACCAGATCAGCCGATGTAATACTTAAAGAAAAAAGAAAATTAATATTAGTAACTCGAGAAGCTCCTTTAAATCTGATTCATATAAATAATATGAAGACTATTACTGAAGCAGGTGGTATTATTTGCCCTGCCTCACCTTCATTCTACAGTAACCCAAAAGATATTGAAGAATTAGCAGGTACGGTTATTAATAGAGTAATTTCTCTTGCCGGCTTCCAAGATAATTCCTATCAATGGGGAGAAAACACTAGCGATATATGATATAATTTTTTTTAAAACCTTAAAACTATGAAAATACTAAAATTTGGAGGGACCTCTCTAGGTTCTTCACATCGTATAAAAAATATTATCCCCCTTATTAATAATAATGATAAAAAATTGTAGTTCTTTCTGCAATTTCTGGAACTACCAATCATTTAGAGAGGTTTGTAGAACTTATCAATAATAAAGAATATAGTCATGCTAGCTTGTTTGAATGACTTAAAAAATAAATTTATCGAATTAGGCAATGGTTTATTCCACAAAAAAGATTACCTAGAATTTTGTAATGATATTATCAATGATCATTTTTCGTTTATAGAAACCTATGCAAATGAAAACATAAATGTATTTCAAAAGAAGATAATTATGGCTCAAGGCGAGCTCATTACATCTTCGGTTAAACATCTGATTGTTTTGGCAAATCAATACTTTTAAATACTACTAAGAGAAACGATATTTTAAGGATCTATTCTTGTGGTGCATATGCAAGATCGATGGCATCTCAATATAATTTAAGACCTATAGCACAAAGTGTATACTCTGATCAAATAATAAATAATAGCTGATTTACGTTTTATCGTAAACAAATCTTCTGTTATGCTTAAATTTTGTAAAACAATTCTCAAAAAAGTGAGTTTCGATAAAACTTTATTTAGGAAAGAACTTCGTAAATCTGTAAATATCTTAAACAAAAAAGAAATACTAGCTTTAAAAATATGGTGTCTTTCTTATTATGGTATTTATAAAGACCTAATAATTGAAGAATTTGAAATGATTTCTACTAACTAAAAATCGAATAATCCATTTTGAGTTGATGAAGGTTTTATTCCTAAATGCTTAAATGCTTTTTCGGTAGCTTGTCTTCCTCTTGAGGTTCTCATTAAATAACCTTCTTGTATAAGGAAAGGTTCATAGACCTCTTCTATGGTTCCACTTTGCTCACCCACAGCTGTAGCTATAGTCGTTATTCCTACTGGACCTCCTTTAAACTTTTCAATGATAGCTGCTAAAATCCTATTATCCATTTCATCCAAACCATTAGCATCAACATTTAAGGCTTTTAAAGCTAACATCGTAATATCTAGATTGATAACCCCATTACCTTTTACTTGAGCAAAATCTCGAACTCTTCGAAGTAATGCATTAGCAATACGTGGAGTACCTCTACTACGCCTAGCTATTTCAAAAGCGGCATCCTTAGAAATAGAAACATCTAAAATACTAGAAGAACGATTTATAATACCAGTTAAAACTGAAGATGTATAATATTCCAAACGAGAATTTATCCCAAAACGGGCTCTTAAAGGGGCTGTTAGTAAACCTGATCGTGTGGTAGCTCCAATTAAAGTAAATGGATTTAGCTGAATTTGTACTGCTCTAGCATTAGGACCACTTTCGATCATTATATCTATTTTAAAATCTTCCATTGCAGAATATAAATATTCTTCAACAACAGAACTAAGGCGATGAATTTCATCAATAAATAAAATGTCACCGCTTTCTAAATTGGTCAATAAACCTGCCAAATCACCAGGTTTATCTAAAACAGGTCCAGAACTAATTTTAATTCCTACACCCATTTCATTAGCAATTATATTTGATAAAGTTGTCTTACCTAATCCTGGAGGGCCATGAAGCAAGACATGATCTAGTGACTCACCTCTAATTTTTGCTGCTTCTACAAATACTTTTAGATTTTCAACAACTAATGGTTGACCACTAAAATCACTAAAATCTTGAGGTCTTAAAGCTTTATCTATTTCTAGGTCATCCTTAGAAAAACGCTCTTTATCTGGGTCTAAATGCTCGTTCATTTACAACAAAGATAAACTAAATTCGCTTTTAAATTGAGTAAAAAAAAATGCCTTTCCGTTGTACGAAAAGGCATTTAGTTTTAATCTTCAAAAAAGAATTTAATGATCTTCTTCACCTTCTTTTAAGGGCTCTACTTGAGAAACAAAGTCTTCGTCTGCTCCTGGCTTACTATAATCATATGCCCAACGATGAACAGCAGGTATTTCACCAGGCCAATTTCCGTGAATCCTTTCAACTGGCGTTGTCCATTCTAACGTATTTGATCTCCATGGATTTTTAGGAGCATCCTTTCCTCTATATATACTATAGAAGAAATTAAAGAAGAAAAATATTTGAGCAATTGCACCTAAAATAGCAAAAATAGATACTAACTCATTAATCTCTATTAGGCCCTCAAACATTGGAAATGCAGTATTAGCATAGTATCTTCTTGGAACTCCAGCCATTCCTATAAAATGCATAGGATAAAATACTCCATAAGCAGAAATGAAAGTTAGCCAAAAGTGAGCAAAACCTAAATTTTTATTCATCATTTTACCATACATTTTTGGAAACCAATGGTAGACACCAGCAAACATTCCAAAAATTGCAGACAGCCCCATTACAATGTGGAAGTGTGCAACAACAAAATAGGTATCATGTACATTTATATCTAATGCACTATCTCCTAATATTAAGCCTGTTAAACCACCTGAAATGAAAGTTGATACTAAACCTATCGAAAATAACATAGCAGGTGTAAACTGAATGTTTCCTTTCCATAATGTAGTTAAGTAATTAAACACTTTTACAGCAGAAGGAATAGCAATAAGAAGAGTTGTAAATGTAAATACAGAACCTAAAAATGGATTCATACCTGTCATAAACATATGGTGCCCCCATACAATAAAAGAGAGGAATCCGATCGCTAAAATGGAACCTACCATAGCTCTATATCCAAAAATAGGCTTACGTGCATTTGTTGCTACTACTTCTGATGTAATTCCTAGAGCTGGTAATAACACAATATAAACCTCTGGATGTCCTAAGAACCAAAATAAGTGTTGAAATAAAACAGGAGATCCACCAGTTTGTGTTAAAATCTCACCTTGAATCATTATATCGGAAAGATAAAAAGCTGTACCAAAACCTCTATCAAATACCAAAAGTAAAACTGCTGATAGAAGAACAGGGAAAGATAAAACACCCAAAATAGCTGTCGTTAAAAAAGCCCACATTGTTAATGGCATTCTTGTCATCGACATTCCCTTAGTACGTAAATTTAAGATAGTTACTATATAATTTAGACCACCAAGCAATGATGAAACAACAAATAATGTCATACTCACCAACCAAAGGGTCATACCTAAACCTGATCCAGGCATAGCTTGTGGTAAAGCACTCAATGGAGGATAAATCGTCCATCCTGCTGCTGCTGGACCTGACTGCACAAAAAGAGAACATATCATCACAACAGATGACAAGAAAAAGAACCAATAAGACAACATGTTAAGAAAGCCGGAAGCCATATCTCTGGCACCTATCTGTAATGGAATTAAAAGGTTAAAAAAAGTTCCACTCAAACCTCCTGTTAAAACAAAAAATACCATTATTGTACCATGAATAGTAACCAATGCTAAATACATATTGGGATCAAGAACACCATCCGGTGCCCATTTACCCAAAAACATTTCTAAAATCGGATATCCTTCGCTTGGCCAAGCCAATTGCAAACGGAAAAATATTGACATCATGATAGCTATAACTCCCATTACCATTGCGGTAATCAAAAATTGCTTAGCAATCATTTTATGATCTTGAGAGAAAATATATTTTGTTATAAAATTTTCTTCGTGATGGTGTTCTTCGTGATTTGACATAATTTCAAACTAAAAATTAAACTAAATTATTGAGCACTAACTAATGACTGAAAAGTTTGTTGTTCGGCCAACCAAGCATTATACTTTTCTTCAGATTCTACTATTACTTTTATCTGCATGTTATAGTGAGCAGATCCACATATTTTATTGCATAAAAGAACGTAGTCAAACTCTACTGGCTCTTCACCTTTTTTTGCTCGTTCACTATTTACCAGTTCCATTCGCTTAATCATATCTGGCTCAAGCCTAATATCTTCTGTAGTTTTAGTCGGTGTAAATGCAAATTGTGTATTCATTCCAGGAACACAATTCATTTGCACGTTAAAGTGTGGCATATAAGCGGAATGAATAACATCTTGAGAACGAAACTTCATTAATACCTGTTTATTTACAGGTAGATGAATTTCTCTAACAACTCTATCATCATAAGATAAGGAATCGTTGATGTCAACACCTAAAGTATTTACACCTCCAATCAGTGTATAATGTGCTTTTCCTAATTGATTATCTTCTCCTGAATATCGTGCTGTCCAACCAAATTGTTGAGCGTAAACCTCTACAATTATTGCTCCTTCGGTATCAGGAACCATGGTTTCATTCCATGTTTTTAATCCGTACATAATTAAAGCTGTTAGAACTATAGCAGGTACAGACGTCCATAATAACTCAAGTTTATTGTTGTGAGTTTGGAATAATGCTTTATTTCCTTCTCTTCCTCTGTATTTATATGCAAATACAAATAATAAAGTTTGAGTGACGAAAAACGTAAATAAGATTAAGTAACCCGTTACGTCCCAAAGTTGTTTAATACCTTGACCATGCAAACTTGCAGCTTCAGGCAAAATTAAATGCCCCCATAATTTAAATGAATATCCAACAAAAGCTGTAAAACCAAGACCAACTATCAACAAGGCTATAGCATTGTATTTATTGTCTTGATCACTTACAGGTTTATCAGAAGGTTTGTTTAACTTAGAAGCAATTTCAAAAATTCTAACAATCTGTACTATTCCGATTATTGTTAATGCTGCAATTAAAAAGCTTAAAAAGGTTGTCATATATGCCTCGTTTTATTATAACTTATTAAAAATTCTATTAAATATGATGGTGTTTAGTTTCATCAGCATAAGGATGATTTTCTACAAATAACGGTGCTTTTGTTAGTGCTTTATGTACTATCATTAAAAATAGTCCCAAAAAGCCCAAGAACATTCCAATTTCTACAAATCCAATTTGCCAGTGATCTTTCAAAGTACCAGGTGCTATCATTAAAAACACGTTGAACCAATGACCAATTAGAACGAAAATACCCACTGTAAAAATATAATTATAGTTTCTTTTACCGTCTCTACTCATTAATATCAGAAGAGGAAAAATAAAGTTGATAACAGAAGTTGCCCAAAACAAGAAGTTATAATAATCCCATCTTGCCATATAATAAGTTACTTCCTCTGGAATATTAGAGTACCAAATAAGCATAAACTGTGAAAACCACATATATGTCCACAATACACTGAAAGAAAATATCCATTTTCCTAAATCGTGAATATGATTTTCATTTACATATTCGAGATATCCCTTTCTTTTAAGAAAAATAGCAAGTAATGCAATCATGGTAAAGCCAGTTACTCCCATACTAGAGAAAACAAACCAACCAAAAAGTGTACTAAACCAGTGTGTATCAATAGACATAATCCAATCCCAAGCCATCATAGAAGAAGTATAGCCAAAGAAGACAATAAATATTGCTGAAATAGTAATACTTTTTTTGTGATTGCTTAGACCTCCCTCTTTGTCTTCTTTTCGAGAAAGAGCAATTAATCTTTTAGAAGCATACCACCAACCTAAGATATATAATACTGCTCTTGCAAAGAAAAACGGAACGTTAAGATAAGCCTCTTTTCCAGCAATAATAGCATCATAATTTTCAGCGGCTGGATCCATAATTCCTGTTTCCATCCAGTGCCAAATATGATTCATATGCATTGCTCCGGCTATAATGATTATTAAAATAACGATACCTCCTGTAAGAAAATAGGAAGTAATTCCTTCAGCAATTCGTTTTAAAGAAATTGCCCATGCCGCCTCAGAAACATATTGCAATGCAACAAAAAATATTGCAAATGCCGAAATTGCTAGAAAATAATAATTATTGATAAATAAACTAACCCAAGATCTATGAGGGTCATTTAAGAATCCAAAAATCAACGCTAAAGCTCCTATAAACATTAAAGCGTATGAAATTAATTTTGTGTTTTTAGCTACTGTATACATAACAGTTCAATTTGTCTTAGTTATTTTCTCCTTTTTGTAATTCCTGAACGTACATTGTTATCAACCATCGTTCGTCGTTTGTAAGCTGAGAGTTATGTGGTCCCATTGCATTCAAACCATAATAAATAGCATGATAAATATTACCCGCTTTTAAATCTTTCATTGTCCCTCCTGTTCGTCTAATCATTAACTCATCTGCATAGCTAGGAATTGCTGAATAAACAGGATGATTAATACTACCTTTTCCATCTCCGTTTTCCCCATGACAATGAGAACAAAACATTGCATATAACTTTTTTCCTTTTTCTAAATTATCATCCGTTTTATCTAAAGGGTTGTTTAATTCTTTACCTGCTTTTAGGTACTCTTCTGTAGAACCTCCATATTCGAAAGGTACAAATCCTCTAGCAATCGTACCCTGAACTGGAATACGAGCATTTAAACTATCCTCAAAAAAAGTATTGGAAGCATAAATTTCTAGAGATGGTGAACGGTACATATCAGGCATAAATTCATAACCCGGTTTAGTATCATCTTTCACACATGATGTAAGTATGCTTACTACTAATAAGAGTAAGGCTACTGAAGTTATATTATTTATTTTTTTTGTCATTAGTCAATATCTTTAACAGTTATTTCAGAAGCTCCGGTTTCCTTCAATATAGCCGAAATTGCCTTTTCATCGTTAGTTTCTATTTCCATCAAAAATTTATCATCTGTAGTCCTCACATCGGGATTTGATGCTTTTTGCCCTGGGAATAATTTGCTTCTAAAAAAATAGGTTATTACCATTAGATGAGCCGCAAATAGAACTGTCATTTCAAAAATGATTGGAACAAAAGCAGGCATATTAAGATAATAAGCAAAGCTTGGTTTACCACCAATATTTTGAGGCCAATCTAATATCATTATATAATAAGTCATTGAAATTGCAGCTATACAACCAATTACTCCAAATATAAATGCGGCAATTGCAAGGCGTGTTCTTTCTAGACCTAAAGCATGATCTAAACCATGAACTGGAAAAGGAGTATAAACTTCTTTAATCGAAATTTCTTTCTCACGAACCTGCTTAACGCTGTCTAAAAGAACTTCCTCGTCGTCAAAAATCCCATATATTATTTTAGTATTCATCTCTATTACTTTTTATATTGTTCACTAGATGATTTAACAATTGTTTTTAATTCTGCTTGAGCAATAACTGGGAATGTTCTTGAATAAAGTAAAAACAACACAAAAAAGAACCCAATAGAACCTACAAATATTCCGATATCTACAAATGTTGGTGAGAACATACTCCAGCTTGATGGAAGGTAATCTCTGTGTAAAGAAGTTACAATAATTACAAATCGCTCAAACCACATACCCACATTTACAAATAATGCCAGAATAAAAGTAAACACAATATTAGTTCTTAATTTTTTGAACCACATTAATTGAGGAGAAATCACGTTGCAGGTCATCATACTCCAATAAGCCCACCAGTAAGGTCCAGTTGCTCTATTTAAAAATGCATATTGTTCAAATTCAACTCCAGAATACCATGCCATAAATAATTCGGTCAAATAAGCTATACCTACCAAATTACCCGTAAGCATAATGATTATATTCATATACTCTACATGTTTTACCGTAATATATGCCTCCAGACTTACAACTTTTCTCATTACTAAAAGTAGTGTTTGAACCATAGCGAAACCAGAAAAAACAGCACCGGCAACGAAATAAGGAGGGAAAATTGTGGTATGCCAACCAGGAATAACTGAAGTTGCAAAGTCAAAAGATACAATAGAATGTACAGAAAATACTAGAGGAGTAGCTAATCCTGCAAGAACAAGTGATACCTCTTCAAATCTTTGCCAATCCTTTGCTCTTCCACTCCATCCAAATGATAAAGTATCATACACCTTCTGTCGTAAAGGCCAAACCTTTTTATTGATTCGATCACGAATCATTGCAAAATCTGGAATCAGTCCTACATACCAGAAGACAAAAGAAACAGAAAAATAAGTTGAAATTGCAAAAACATCCCAAAGTAAAGGAGAGTTAAAGTTAACCCAAAGTGAACCAAAATTATTAGGAATAGGAAAAACAAAATATCCTAGCCATGGTCTACCCATATGGATTAAAGGGAACATTGCAGCTTGCACAACAGCAAAAATTGTCATTGCTTCTGCAGACCTGTTAATTGATAATCTCCACTTTTGTCTGAATAACAATAATACTGCTGAAATTAGTGTTCCTGCATGACCTATTCCTACCCACCAAACAAAATTGGTTATATCCCAAGCCCATCCAATAGTTTTATTTAATCCCCAAACGCCTATACCAGTTCCTATAGTATAACCTACGGATAATATCCACCAAATAAACAGAACTACTGATATTCCGAAGACTGTCCACCATAATTTTCCGGCTTTAGCTTCAACAGGTTTTGCAACATCAACAGTGATATCATGATAACTTTTTTCGCCTAAAATAAGTGGCTCTCTAATTGGACTTTCCTTTTGCATAATTATATCAATTAAGCTTTTGTGTTTCTAATCTTAGTATGGTAGAATACCGAAGGGGCAGTGTTTAATGCCTCCAACAAATAATATTGTGTCGGTTCTTCCTTTTGCTTTTTTATTTCACTTTCTGTGTCATTCACATCACCAAATACTAATGCGTTTGTAGGGCAAACAACAGAACAAGCAGTATGGGTTTCCTCGTCTCGAACTTTTCTACCTTCTCTTTTAGCATCTAGTTTAAACTTCTGAGTCATTTGAACACACATACTACATTTTTCCATAACTCCTCTTACACGAACAGTAACATCAGGGTTTAATACCATTTTACCCAAATCATCATTCATGTTGTAGTCAAATGAATCATTTTCAGCGTAATTAAACCAATTGAATCTACGTACTTTATAAGGACAGTTATTTGCACAGTACCTTGTTCCAACACATCTGTTATATGCCATATGATTTAATCCCTCAGCACTATGAGATGTTGCTGCAACAGGACAAACCGTTTCACAAGGTGCATGGTTACAATGTTGACACATTACTGGTTGAAATGCAACAGCTGGGTTTTCAGAAGGAATTTCCATAGCTTTATATTTTGCTATAGTACCAATTTCTTGCTCTTCAGCTACTTGTTCATTCATATCACTAGAATAGTATCTGTCTATTCTTAACCAGTGCATATCTCTACTTTTTCTAACTTCTTCTTTTCCTACAACAGGAACGTTATTTTCGGAATGACAAGCTACTACACATGAACCACAACCTATACAAGAGGTTAAATCAATAGATAAATTCCAAAAATGACCTGTTTCATGGTCATGTTCTTTCCATAACGTAACCTGATCAGCAGGTAAATCTCCTTTGTGAGTTGCAAAAGTTTCATCATGATTACCTGCTTTAGGATCCTTAATAAAATCAGCAAGAGTAGTTTCTTTGATCAAATCTCTACCCATCATGGTATGAGAAAGTTGAACGGAAGCAAATTCATATTCACCCTCTACTTTCTCAATAGAAACATTATCAAAAGAATATTTACCATCTTTAGCAAATACATATGCATTAACACCTAAATTAGAACCTACTTTTCCAGCACTCGTACGACCATATCCTAGAGCTAAGCCTAAAGAATTTCTTGCTTGCCCTGGCTGAATTAAAACTGGTACATTGTTTAGAGTAATTCCATCAATAGTAACATTTACTATATCTCCATTTAAAGCTCCATTGGATACGTTCCAATTTTTTAAACCTAACTCTCTTGCTGTTACCGCAGAAACAGTTAAGTAATTATCCCAACATGCTCGAGTAACTGGATCAGGCAATTCTTGTAGCCATGGATTATTGGATGAATTTTGACCATCTCCTATAGAAATTGACTGATATAAAGATAATTCTAACCCTTTAGCTTCTTTTACTATAGACTTAACGTTAGCTTTAAAACTTGTAACTGATGGAGAAGAATTTTTCATATTGAAAGTACCATCATGAATTGCTTTATTCCACGATAATTTTGTTCTCCAATAAGATTTTAGGTAAGTATAATAATCTTCAGTATCATTATTCCATACTAACAACGAATCTTGTACTTGTCTGCTATCAAATAATGGTTGGATAGTTGGCTGCGTAAATGTAACTTCATTATGCTTTGGCATATTATCCCCCCAAGATTCTAAATAATGTCTATCAGGACATATATAATCCATTAATTTAGCTGTCTCATCCACATATGTCGATGTAGAAACCTTTAAATCAACTTTTGATAATCCTTTAACAAAATCTTCAGAATTTGACAAAGTGTAAACGGGATTCACTCCAGAAATGATTAGTGTAGAAATTTTACCCTCATTCATTTCCTGAATTAAATTTGCCATTGCCTTATCATCTCCTGCTTTTAAATAAAATGGATTTGAAATATCTATCGTTTTGCTGTAATTAGACAATTTTTGATTAATAGCATTAATCATAATTTGAACATCCGTATCGTTTACATCGCAAACTACTAATGACTTTCCTTTAGATTGGATAAGATCATTGTAGACATCCTTCAATAATGGATTGATTTGTCCACTTCCATCAAGAGCTTCGTATAAATTTTGAATAAGCTCTAATTTCTGACTAGGCTTAACAGGAATTCTTACATCAGCATTTGACCCAGATAAAGATAAATTAGATTCAATCTGATAATGACGAGACATTTTTCCAGACTTTGGATTTCTATTTTTAATATACTGTTCTTTAGCACCCAAGTTTAACCATGAACCAAGAAAATCAGCTCCAAATGAGACTATTACATCTGATTTATCAAAACGATAAGTTGGAATAGCTCTTAAACCAAAACTCTTTTGATTAGCATTAAGCATTCCATTATATGAGATAGTATCAAACTGTATATGTTCAGCGTCGTATTTTGAAGTAAATTTCTGAATAATATTTTTTGTAGTAGGACTAATTATTGTATTGGTTAGATATACTATTTTACCAACACTTGCATTTAAGCCATCAATAATATCTTTATCAACTACATTCCAACTTGAATCAACGCCATTCTTTTGTGGTCCTTTGAGCCTATTTGAATCGTATAAAGAAAGAACTGAAGATATTACTCTAGAATTAGGATAATACGAAGATAATTTATTAGGCTTAATGAAAATTGGCCTTCCCTCTCTCGTTTTAACTAATACATTTGCAAAATCGTATCCATCATAGAACGTTGAAGCATACCAATTTGCAACACCAGGAATAATTTCCTCAGGTTTCACCACATATGGTATAGATTTTACAATAGGCGTTTCGCAGGCAGCTAATGTGGCTGCAGCAGTACTAAAACCTAGAAATTTTAAAAAATCTCTTCTACTAGTTGAAGATTTAGATAAACTCTCTTCATCTCCTAAAAAATCATCAACAGGTATTTCTTCAGAAAACTCATTTTGTTTGAGATTTTCAACTAAAGGATCATTATTTAATTCTGCTAATCCTTTCCAATATTTTTTTGCCTTAGTCATTTTTTTCCTAATTAAATTCTAAGTTTAGTAGTGACACTTTCCACATTCCAAACCACCAATTGCTTCTACGTTAAACGCTTCTCCTGGATGATTTTCTTTGAATCTAGCATGCATCTCTTCATAATAATCATTTTCTGCTACATTTACTTCTGTATTTCTATGACACTCAATACACCATCCCATTGTTAGACTTGAATGTTGTTCTACAACCTCCATTTCTTCAACTGGACCATGACATTCCTGACATTCAATACCTCCAGCCACAACATGTTGTGAATGGTTGAAATAAGCTAAATCTGGTAGATTATGAATTCTAACCCACTTAATTGGTTTTTGTTCATAACCCTCAATATATTTTCCTTTTTCTGGATCAAAACCTACTGCATCATAAATCTTTTGAATTTCTTCTTTTCCACTAGGACCCTCATTAATATATGTATGACAATTCATACACACGTTTGCTGATGGAATTGCAGAGGATTTACTGTGTCTAGCAGAATGATGACAATAATTACAATCCACGCCATTTTCACCTGAATGTAATTTATGAGAGAAAGCAATCGGCTGTTCAGGCTTGTAACCTTGAGTTACTCCTACTCCAGTAAGCAAATTCCAAGCTGCATGTGCTCCAAAGATGAGTAATACTACAACAGATAAAACAACCAATGGCTTTGATTCTAAATAAGAAGTTGCAATACTAGAAAAAGATTGAAACAAATCTTGTTTTTCTTCTTTTGCTGCCTCCTTAAGCATATTTTTTACTCTCCAAAGACCTGCAACAAATAAAAGTAGTATAATAGATATTGCTAATTGAATGTAAAATCTTGTTTTTGGATTAGAAGCCTCTACTAATTCTGCACCGACACCAACACCTACAGTTGAGGCAACAGCTACTTTCTCAGGAGCTTCCTCAATATATGCAAGAATATTACGTACATCGTCGTCGGATAAATAAGTAAAAGAATTCATGGGAGATTGATTGTACTCCTCATAGATTGCAATTGCTTGCGCATCTCCACTTGCAATTAGTTCCGCTGAATTTTTAATCCATTTGATCAACCATTCTTCAGAATATTTATCATTAACCCCTCTTAACGCAGGTCCAATCATTTTCTTGTCAATCATATGACAGGAAGTACAATTAGCTTTAAATAAAGCCTCACCCTCTTCTACGGACTGGGCGGTTGATGAAAATGATACAAAAATTAGGAGAGAAAAGAAAAGTTTTGTTACGTGTTTCAACTGAGTATTCGTCATCTTATCTAGTAATAATCAAAATTAGCAAATTGCCGATTTTTTAACATTTGCAAATGTAAAAATATTCCTATTTTTCTATTAGTAAAACACAGGAAAATTATGTTATTTATACTGATTCTAAATAACGATTTTACATAAAATAAAGTCTAGAAAAAATCTATCTTTGAAAGTATGAAGTTTACTTTATTTTTACTCCTAACAACTGTTTGTTTTAATGCTATTGGACAAGGAAAATTAACAATATTACAAGATGAAAGAATTGAAAAATTATCTTCTAAGCAAATAGATTTAAATAAAAAAGACCCAAAAGTTGACGGTTTTCGAGTTCAAATTCACTTTAAAGACAATCAAAGCAGAATATCTTCTGAAAAAATGAGAGCTAAAATTTCTAATGATTTTCCAGAAATAAAAACTTATTTAGAATTTAAAGCCCCATATTATAAAATTCAATTGGGTGATTTTATGACAAAATTAGAAGCCTTTGTGCTTTTAAAAAAAATTAGCGAAAAATATGTTGGAGCATATATAGTAAAAACAGATGTTTACTATGAATCTGCTACTACTTATTAATTCAATTTTCTTTTAACTTCTACTTCTTCAAAGCCTTCTATTATATCTCCAATTTTGATATCATTAAAGTTTTTAATGCTTAGACCACATTCGTATCCGGATGACACTTCTTTAACATCATCTTTAAAACGCTTTAAAGTAGATAATTCGCCAGTATAAACAACAATACCGTCTCTTATCAATCTAATTTTAGTATTTCGTGTCATTTTGCCATCTAAAACATAACAACCCGCGATAGTACCAACTTTAGAAATTTTGAATGTTTCTCGAACTTCTATATTACTAACTATTTTTTCTTCAATATCAGGAGAAAGCATACCTTCCATTGCTTGTTCAAGCTCTTCAATTGCATTGTATATTACCGAATATAATCGTATGTCAATTTGTTCGTTTTCAGCCAATTTTCTAGCGTTAACTGAAGGACGAACCTGGAAACCAATAATCACTGCGTCTGAGGCTGCTGCTAACATAACATCTGATTCGGATATTTGACCAACTGATTTATGTATAATATTAACTGATATTTGGTCAGTAGATAATTTTTGAAGCGAGTCGGAAAGTGCCTCTATCGAACCATCAACATCTCCTTTAATAATTACATTTAATTCTTGGAAATCACCCAAAGCTAATCTTCTACCTATTTCGTCAAGTGTAATATGTTTTTGAGTTCGTACTCCCTGCTCTCTTTGTAATTGCATTCTTTTTAATGCAATATTTTTAGCCTCACGCTCATCGTCCATCACATTAAACTTGTCACCAGCCTGTGCAGCACCATTTAAACCTAATAAGACTGCAGGCGTAGAAGGTCCTGCAAAATCCATTTTTTTATCTCGTTCGTCTATTAATGCTTTAACTTTTCCAGAATAACACCCAGCTAAGACATAATCTCCAACTTTTAGAGTTCCTGCTTCAACCAATATGGTTGTTAGGTATCCCTTTCCTTTATCTAAAGATGCTTCTAAGACTGTTCCTATAGCATTTTTGTTTGGATTAGCCTTTAATTCTAAAATTTCAGCTTCTAACAATACTTTTTCTAACAACTCTTTTATTCCAAGTCCAGTTTTAGCAGAAATTTCTTGTGATTGGAATTTACCACCCCAATCTTCAAGCAAAATATTTTCATTGGCAAGTTGTTCCTTTATTTTGTCAGGATTAGCTGTATCTCTATCTACTTTATTAATAGCAAAAACCATTGGTACTCCTGCAGCTTGTGCATGACTAATTGCTTCTTTTGTTTGCGGCATGACCTTATCATCAGCAGCAACTACAATAATAACTACGTCTGTTACTTGAGCTCCTCTAGCTCGCATGGCGGTAAAAGCCTCATGACCTGGCGTATCTAAAAAAGTAATTTTTTTGTTATTTAACTCTACTTCATAAGCTCCAACATGCTGGGTTATACCCCCAGCCTCAGAATCAATAACATTTGCTTTTCTTATATAATCTAACAATGATGTCTTTCCATGATCAACATGCCCCATTACTGTAACGATTGGAGAACGCTCTTTTAAATCCTCATCATTATCTTCAGTATGAGATATAGATTCTTGAACATCAGCTCCAACAAATTCTACTTCAAAACCAAATTCTTCAGCAACAATTGTTAGTGTTTCCGCATCTAATCGCTGATTTTGAGTTACCATCATCCCTAATGAAAAGCATGCTGAAATAATTTGAGTTGGCTCAACACTCATCATATTAGCAAGTTCAGCAGTAGAAACAAATTCCGTTACTTTAATAACTTTATTTGCTTCTTCAATCTTAATTTGATTTATTTCTTCTTGTTCTTTTCTTGCTTGACGTTTTTCTCTTCTTAGTTTTGCTCCTTTATTTTTACCTCCTCCTTGTAATTTAGCTAAATTTTCTCTTACTTGTTTTTGTATTTGTTCAGGGGTAAGCTCAACTTTTGGAGCTGTTTTTTTCTTGTTTATATTTTTACGTCCAGACGGTACGTTTTTAACAATTCTTTTTCGCTTCTTTTTAGCATTTGGATTTGAAGAAGAAGAAGCGATTGGTTTTTTTGCTGGCCTATTAAATTGAGTTAAATCAATTTTATTACTAGAAATTATCGTTGGACCATCTATTTTTTTTGCCTTTGCTCTTATTACAGACTCATCGGCAGACGCCTTTTCCGTATTTTTGGCACTACTTTCAGAAACTTCTTCTTTTACTACTGTCTTATCAATTTCTTTAGACGTTTCATCAATCTTATTTTGCTCTTTTTCTAGATTCTTATCCAAATTTTGACTTTCCTTTTTTTCACTTTTGTCATTGGATTTGAATTTATCTACTAAATCTACTTTATCAACAACTTTGAATCCTCCCAATTTAGGTGCTTCTACACGAACAACAGTTTCTTTAATTTCCTTTGCTTGAGTTGCCTCTTCAATTTTTGCTCTTTTCAGTTCTTTAGCTTCAGCTTTAACCTTTTTATCTGGCTGGAACTCATTTACCAATTTATCATAAACATCTGATTCTACCTTAGAATTTCTATTTAGGCCATCAATACCCTGACCTTGAAGAAATTCTAACATAGTATCGACTCCTACGTTAAACTCTTTAGCTATTTTAGATAATCTTTGTGTCTGTTCTCGCATATAATTGTTATTGAATATTACTCAAGTTCTGATTTTAAAACTTGTAATACCTCGTTAACCGTTTCTTCCTCAAGATCTGTTCTTTTTACAAGATCCGAAGCTTCTAATTTTAATACATCTCTAGCCGTATCACACCCAATAGCCTTAAGCTCATCAATAATCCAGCCTTCAATTTCGTCAACAAACTCTGAAAGTTCTACATCATCATCTGCTGAATCTATATTTCTGTAAACGTCAATTTCAAAACCTGTGATCATACTAGCTAATCGAATATTAAAACCTCCTCGTCCAATGGCAAGTGATACCTGATCAGGATCTAGGAATACATTTGCTTTTTTCTCCTCATTATTTAACTCTACTGAAGTTACTTTAGCTGGATTTAATGATCTGGTGATAAACAGCTGTATGTTATCCGTGTAATTAATAACATCAATGTTTTCATTTCTCAACTCTCTAACAATACCATGAATTCTTGCACCTTTCATACCTACACAAGCACCTACAGGATCAATACGTTCATCATATGATTCTACTGCAACTTTTGCTCTTTCTCCAGGAACACGAACAATCTTTTTAATTGTAATTAATCCGTCTGAAACTTCTGGCACTTCTTGATCAAATAATCTAGCTAGAAACTCTGGGGCTGTTCTTGAAAGCGTAATCAATGGATTATGATTTCTCATTTCAACACTTTTAACTACTGCTCTTACAGAGTCTCCCTTTTTAAAATAATCACTTGGGATTGCTTCAGACTTAGGTAAAATCAATTCATTTTCTTCACCGTCTAATATAAGAATTTCATTACGCCAAACCTGATAAACCTCTCCATGAATGATTTCTCCAACTCGATCTTCATAACGATCATAAATTTCTTTTTTCTCTAAATCCATAATTCTAGAAGACAATGTTTGTCGTAATGCTAACACTTGTCTTCTACCAAAGTCTTTAAGAAAAATTTGTTCGGAAACTTCTTCGCCAACTTCAAAATCAGGCTCAATTTTTATCGCATCAGAGTAGGCTATTTGTAAATTTACATCTTCTATATCTCCATCTTTTACAATTTCCCTATTTCTCCATAATTCTAAATCACCTTTGTCAATGTTAATAATAACATCTACATTTTCGTCTGTTCCATATTGCTTCTGCATAACAGTTCTAAAAACATCTTCAAGAACATTCATCATTGTTTCTCTATCAATATTTTTGAACTCCTTGAATTCTGAAAATGATTCAATCAAATTTTGTGCATTCATTTCTTAAATTTATTTAAAATGATATAACTATTTTCGTTTTTTCTATTTTATCAAAAGGATAAGAGTGCGTATCAACGACCTCAACCTTTTTCTTACCTATTTTTTCTTTTTTCTTAGTTTCAATAACTAAACCTTTTTTTTCATTAGCTTCTAACATTTTACCAATTACTCTCTGACCGCCTTTTAACAAAACATCTACATCTTTACCAATGTATTTTTTGTACTGATCAAAAACTTTAAAAGGCTCACTCAATCCAGCACTAGCAACTTGTAAGGAGAAATCTGTTTCATCCCTATTCAAATTAGATTCTATGTGTCTGCTCAACATAACGCAATCTTTAATAGAAATATGATCGAAAGAATCAATAAGTATTTCAATCTGATTACTTGCTGACACTTTTTTTTCTACCAAAAAAATATTTTGATGCTCATTCAAAAAGGAATTAACTAATTTTTCAACCTGTTCGCTAATCATATTTTAATAAAAGAGGGGGCTCTGGCCCCCTCATTAATCGTTAAAATCACTGCAAATGTAACACTTTTTACAACTTTATCAAAGTATGTAAAATCTAAAGTGTTTATTGCAAAATAATTCGTTCGTTTCTAACTTCATCATTGGTTATAATTTGCAACATGTAAATACCATTTGCATAGTCACCAAGATTAAGTTGATAAGTTAGTTTTCCATTTAACAATTGATCATTAGTTTCGAAAATTAATTTACCGAAACTATCTACGACTCTAACATTAAACAATCCTTCATTATCCGAACTAATATTAATGTTTACAATATCATTAGTAGGGTTAGGATATACGTTTAATTCGTATGTAGAAACAAAGCTTAATCTTGCTCCAGATGAAGTAGTATGAGATTCAAAAATCCATGGAGAAATAAAATTAGACGAAGAATTACAAACTGATCTTAAATATGCATATACGGTATAGAATGAAGGCACATTAGTTACCTCTAAAGTCGTACCACTTATGTATTCAACGATCCATCCGTTACCAGCGTTGTATATAATTTGATATTCATCGGCTCCCATATCATCCCAAGAAAAGGTCACAGTACCACCATTATCAGAAATAACAAAGTTTGTTGGTGCATCACATGTAAATGTAAACGTTTGTAGTGGTGACCAATCTGAAACGTTACCATCAGAACAAATAGTTCTTACATAGTAAAAGTTTGAAGAACCATACTCAAAAGATACTGATAATGAGTTTATAGAAACTGTTTCAGTTGTCCAACCCTGCCCACTAATATTATACAACACTTCATATGACTGAGCTCCAGAAACAACGTCCCAACTTAACTCAACTTCCGAAGAACTTACTGTTTCACTGAAGTTTGTTGGTGCATTACATACCTGAATTGTTGTAAATTCTACAGAAACAAAAGATGAAACACAGCCATATGCGTTAGAAGCAACTTGGAAAATATAAGTTGTTCCTGATAATAAACCATTCAGATTTATTCCACTTCCATAAAAATCATTTATTTCAGTCCAAGTAGCACCACCATCACTACTGTACTCTATATTATAAGCTCCTGTTGGCGAAGTTGCATCCCAGTCAAGTAATGCATAATCATTTGTAACTTCTTCTGCTACTAAACCAGTAGGAGCATCGACTGAGATTTCAAATATATAAGCAATATCAGAAGTAGAAGTACAACCAGAAGCATCAGCAGCAGTAACATAATAGTCGCCTCCAACAGAAACTGAATATTCATTAGAGTTTGCTCCCGAAATTTCACCATCAGAATCATACCACTGATAAGATGCAAAATCGGATGAAGCAGTTAATACTAATGTATTACCTGAACATATAACATCGTCAGTATAACTCAAAGAAACTTCTTCAGTTTGTTCCTGTTCAACAACCACCGTTTGTGTTACTGAACATCCGCCATCATCGGTTACAGAAATAGTATACAAACCAGCAGTTAGAGCTGAAGGATCTATACCTTGATAATCAATAGTATAATCTCCAAACGCACCATTTACTGTTGCAGTAATTGTTCCATCACCGCCAAGACATGACTCGTCTGTTGTTGACAAGTCTAATGTTAATTGACATGAA
This sequence comes from Flavobacteriales bacterium, assembly GCA_049890095.1. GTDB lineage: Bacteria > Bacteroidota > Bacteroidia > Flavobacteriales > UBA7312 > JABAYQ01. Next base: position 98,223 of record JBMHCD010000004.1, read on the forward strand.
GGAATTTCAACAATCTGTAAATCAGACCATTCAGAAATATAACCTTGTCCACAATCTGATCTGATGTAAAAATAAGCAAAACCATATCCATTATGTTCAAAAGTAAAGGAATTGCCCGTAACACTTTGCGATTGCCAGAAGCCTCCAGAAGCAGCATATACGACGGTATATGATTCTGCATTTGATAATTGATCCCAACTTAAGGTTACATCCTGAGGATTAGCATCCAATGTTAAATTTATAGGAGTGTCACAACCTTGAATTGTTGTAAATGTTATTGAAGAGCTTGTCGATTCGCAACCGTAAGAAACAGAAGTAACTTCAAACAAATATTCTGTATTAGATAATAATCCAGTTAAATTTATTCCACTTCCATAATGGTCAGAAATGATTACCCATGTTGATCCCCCATCATTACTGTATTGAATATTGTAATATCCAGAAGGTGACGTCGCATCCCAGTCTAACATTGCAGTATTTGTAGAAATATCATCAACTTCTAAACTTGTTGGAGCGCTTAAAGAAATTTCAAAAATTTCAGAAATTTCTGAAGTCGAAGCACAACCAGCTAAAGATTCAACTTCAACATAATACTGACCGCCATCAGAAACGGTTAACAATTGTGAAGTAGCTCCTTCAATTACTCCATCTTGGTCGTACCACTGATAAGAATCAAAACCAGCACTAGCTGATAACTCTACAGACTCTCCATCACAAAATGTGTTATTAGACTCTGAAACAAGCACAACAGGAGCTTCTTGCTGATCAATGATTACGGTATGTGAAACTTCACAACCTCCATCATCTGTTACAGATATTGTATATGACCCTTGAGAAACAGCTGATGGGTCAATACCATCATAATCTATTGTGTAATCGCCAAATGCTCCTGTTACATTAGCGGTAATAGTACCATCACCACCCAAACAAGAAGCATCAGTTGAAGTAATATCAAGTTCTAATTCACAAGAAGGTAACTCTAAGAAATTTAAACTTGACCAATCAGAACTATAGCCATCTCCACAAATTGATTGAATATAAAAATATGCAAAACCAAATTGATTGTGAGCAACAGTATAAGAAGTTTGAGAAACCACTTCCGTTTGCCAGAAACCTCCCGATACTTTGTATACAATATAATAGGACTCAGCAGAAGATACTTCATCCCAACTAAAGGTAACGTTAGCTGGATTAGCTGTTATCTCAATATTAGAAGGAGTATTACATTCTTCAATAGTAGTGAAAGATACTGAAGAGCTAGTTGACTCACAACCATAAGAAGAAGAAGTTACTTCAAATACATAATCTGTATTTGATGACAAACCATTAAGGTTTATTCCACTTCCATAATGATCTGAAATGGTTGTCCATGTAACACCTCCATCATCACTATATTGAATATTATAATATCCAGAAGGAGAATTAGCATCCCAATCTAAAGAAACGAAATGAGTCCCAACAGAAACCACTTCTATATTTTCTGGAGAAGAAATCTCTATCTCGTTAATTAATACTGTCTCAGACGTAAATGAACATCCTGGCTCATTAGTAACTACAACATAAAACTCTCCACCACCAACAGTTGTATAAGAAACTGAATTTGCTCCAGTAATAGCTCCATCAACATCAAACCACTGATATGTGGAAAATCCGGAATTCGCGGTTAACGTATTTGAATCATAATTACAAACAGATAATGATTCTGCAGAAACTGAAAGTAATGGATCCGATTCTTGATTAACAGTGATAGATTCCGAAACAGAACATCCACCATCATCAATCACAGAAATAGTATATGTTCCTGCAGCAACTGCTGAAATGTCAACTCCATTGTAGTCTAAAACATAATCACCAAAAGAACCGGAAACATCCACCGATATTGTTCCATCTTCTCCTAAACAAGATGCATCAGTTGAGCTCAAATCGAGAGTAAGTTCACAGGACGGTAATTCTGCAAAATGTAAGCTTGACCAATCAGAAGAATATCCATCTCCACATACAGATTGTATATAGAAATATGCAAAACCAAATTGGTTATGAGTAATCGTATATGAAGTACCAGACACTAGGTCTGCCTGCCAAAACGAACCAGAAACATTATATACAATATAGTATGACTCGGCTGAAGATTCAGCACCCCAACTAAACGTTACTTCAGATGGTGTTGCATTTATTTGGATACCGTTAGGCGTTGTGCAATCCTCAAAAGTTGAAAAAGTCGTTGAAATAGTGTTGGACTCACAGCCATAAGAAATTGAAGAAACTTCAAACAAATATTCTGTATTAGATAATAATCCTGTTAAATTTATTTCACTTCCATAATGATCAGTAATTATTGTCCATGTTGAACCTCCATCATCACTAAATTGAACGTTGTAATATCCAGAAGGTGATGTCTCACTCCAGTCTAACATTACCGTATTTGTAGAAATATCAACAACTTCTAAACTTGTTGGGGTACTTAAAGAAATTTCAAATATTTCAACAATTTCTGAAGAGGAAGAACAACCTTCGGATGTAATTGCTTCAACATAAAACTCTCCTCCTTCAATCACACTAAGAGTTTGTTGTGTGGCATCAATAATCATTCCATCTTCAGAATACCATTGATATGAAGAAAATCCATCATTTGCAGTTAGAACAACAGATTCTCCTTCACAAAATGAATTGTCAGACTCTGTTATAGTAACAGGTGGCGTTTGCTCCTGACCAACAACAATATCATGTGAAACTTCACAACCTCCATCATCTGTAACTGATACGGTATAAGTTCCTGCTGATACAACACTTGGATCTATACCTCCAAAATCAATTTCATAATTTCCAAAGGCTCCAGAAACATTCGCAGTAATAATCCCATCTCCATCTAAACAACTAGCATTGGTTGAAGATAAATCTAAAGTTAATTCGCAACTAGGAAGTTCTAAATATTGTAGACTTGACCAATCCGAATCAATACCTCCATCACATTCGGATCTGACATAAAAATAAGCATAACCATAGCCAGGATGAGGAATTGTAAATGAAGATTCAGTTATAGATGTCGCATTCCAAAACTGCCCCGGAACAGTGTATACTAAAAAATACGACTCAGCACTAACTTCATCCCATGAAATCGTAATGTTGTAAGGATCTGCATTTAGCTGAATATTTTGAGGAGTAATACATTCTACATTTGTTGTAAAACTAGCTATCAATGGATCAGATAAACATCCAAAGGCAGAAGAATATACTTCAAAAATATACGATTGATTAGAAGATAAATCTGTTAAATTTATTTCACTGAATTCATAATCTGTGATAGTGGTCCATGTATTTCCTGCATCAAAACTATATCTAAGTAAATAAAGACCAGATGGAGAAATAGCATCCCAATCTATAGATACTGAATTACTTGTCAAATCATCAATATTAATTTCTGTTGAAGATTCGACTATTATTTCAAAAACATCAACCATATTTGAAGTAAACGAACATCCTGCTTCATTAGTTACTTCTACATAAAAGTCACCACCAGTTGTTGAAATAAAAATTGAATTATTAGCACCATCGATTTCGCCATTCTCATCATACCATTGATAACTATCAAAACCTTCAGTTGCACTCAATTCAAAGGTTTCATTAGAACAGAATGAGGAAACATCAGAAGAAGCAATTATCGATGGCTCTTGGTCTTGACCTACTGTAACATCTTGAGTTACAACACATCCACCATCATCTGTTACAGTTAAAACATAAGTGCCTGTGCTAGTTGCACTAGGGTCAGCACCATCATAATCAATAACATATGAACCATACGATCCTGTAACGACAGCAACTATTGTACCATCTGCATCAAGACATGAGGCGTCTGTAGTTTCAATCGATACACTCAATTCACAATCTGGCACAGAAACTACTTGTAAACTTGACCAAGTAGAAGACTGATCGTTACCACAATTTGATTTTACATATACCGATACTGCGCCATATCCATTATGAGAAGTTGAGAATGTTGCTTCATAAACATCCATTATGAACCAGCTGCCTCCAGTATATGAATAAGCAATAGTGTAGGATTCAGCATTAATATTTTCATCCCAGGAAACACTAAAAGAAGAAGGGGTAACATTCATTTCTACATTTTGAGGAGCAATACAATCAACATTTGTTGTAAATACTACGGCAGTAGATTGTGATACACAACCATATGCCAAAGAAGATACTTCAAAAATATACTCTGTATTTTCTAACAGATTTGACAAGACTACCTCACTGCCCATATGATTATTTACAACTGTCCAACTTAGGCCTCCATCAGAACTATATCTATAATTGTACTGATCAGATTGAGAATTATTATCCCAATCAATAACGGCAGAGAATGACGTTACTAGGTTCAAGACAAGAGATGATGGAACATCAACAGAAATTTCAAAAACTTCTAGAGATTGAGTAGTGAACTCACATCCATCTAAATTAGTAACTATAGCATAATAAACTCCAGGCTCCGAAACAACAATAGAATTTGTATTTAATAAATCCAACGATCCATTCATATCATACCACTGATACGTTAAAAATTCTTCCTCAATCGATAGTGTAGTTGAAGAATTAGAGCAAAATGAATCATCTCCTAATAAATTTATAATAGGGTCAGCTTCTGAATTAACAACAATATGAGATGTAGTAGAACATCCTCCTTCGTCTGTAACTGTTACCGAATAAGTTCCAGAACCAACCGAATTTGGATTTATATCACCGTAGTCAATAAAGTACTCACCAAATGATCCAGAGACTTCCGCAGTAATAATACCATCATTATCCAAACAACTCGCATCTTGTGAAGATAATTCAAGAGTTAATTCACATTGAGCAAGCTCGAATGTTTGTAAACTAGACCATTCTGAAATAAATTCACCACAGATAGATCTTATATAAAAATATAGTGATGACTCTGTATTTGATATGTATTCAAAGTCAAACGAAGTCCCATAAACATCAACATATTCCCATGCAAAACCAGGAACATTATATACGATTGTATAATATTGTGCTGTTTCAACATCATTCCAACTTATTGTTGCAGAGGATGGTGTTAAATTTGTTAAATTAAAAGATGATGGAGCCAATAGATTAGTTGGATCACACTCACATTCGATTGTTAATGTTAAAGTAGCAACATTTGTACATCCAAATTCATTCTCAGACTCATATGTATAAACACCACTTTCCGTATATGTCTCTCCATTCCAGTCATAACTGTCACATGCTGTTATTGTTTCTGATGAAGTTGATGAACCATTTATTGTTAGTGTTAATGTAGCAACGTTTGTACATCCAAATTCATTCTCAGACTCATATGTATAAACACCACTTTCCGTATATGTCTCTCCATTCCAGTCATAACTGTCACATGCTGTTATTGTTTCTGATGAGTTAGATGGATATGCACATGTTCCATCATCTACAGTTGCTTCAGAATTATAGTTACAAGCTAAAATATCAGTACAACCATATACATCATCAGAGGCTGTTGTAAATTCAACCTGTATTTCTTCCCAAGGATTTCCATCTGCATCTAAACCACTTAAATTTAATATTCCTGACAAATCTCCGCTAGTCGTAAATTGACCTAATAAAATTAGTCCATCTTGATTTGGAGCAGTTAAAGGATCATCTGGCGTTCTAAAAATAGACGCATCAGAATTTGAAACACCACCAAAAGACCAAGTTGATCCTTCTAAATTATCGCCTATACCAATATCTCCAACAGTACTAGGACCACTAGTATAACTATCTCCTAACGCTAGCCATGTATCAAACTCATGTCCTTGAACAAAACCAAATGCTCCTGGATTTGCCTGATTTTGAAAATTTACTATGGAACCAAAAACTCCCATATTATAGAAACTCGTGGTTGTAGTTATGTTTGAAGGTCTTAATTCATCACCAAAAACTTGAGTTAAGACACCTGAAGATAGCTCAGCATAAACTCTATATGTTACTTCTCCATCAGTAAATCCTACATTAGAATTGTCTATCGTATTTACAGTTATTCCAACAAAAGGTGATTGTGCATTAGATATAAATGATACTGCTACCATAACAGATATCAAAAATGTTCTTTGTAAAAATGAATTCATATTATTAAAGTTAAGTGTATTTTAATTAGTAGCTAACCAATTGTTTAGTACTAAAGTCAAGTCATCTAAGTTAACAAAGCCGTCATTACTTCCAATAACATCTCCATTAGTTCCTAGTTCTACATTTGAAAGCCAATTATTTAAAACTAAAGTCAAATCAGCTAAGTTTACAATATTATCACAATTGGCATCTCCAGGTATATCGCATGGACATTCAAAATCAATGCTTATTAACTGAATATCTTCATCATCATTTTCAGAAAAAGTATTAATTGAAAAGTTTACTTGTTGTGAAGGATTTTCAAAAATTCCAACAAGTTGAAGATAAGATAAGTTACCTGCTGTAACGTTATTACCATCATCATATGAAGAGTTTGCATCTATCATTATTCCTCCGTCCTGATTATTTGTCAAATTAATTGTTCCTAAAACTGATGAATTAGTAGTGCTTACAGCGGTTAACTGTACTTGATTATCTGAAATAGAAGCTACAACTAAGTCCGCTTCAAAATTTATTTGACCGTCCAAGAGTTCTAATGAGGTTTCGCCAACTATTTGATCTATTTGTAAAGTCGAAAAATCGAAAGTACCCTCATCTGAAAGAATTGTTGATGAAGACATATCAGGTTGGTTAGGTGACTGAGTAATAATTAATTCAACATCAGAAAGAACTTCACATTCTGTTGTAGAGAAATTCAACTCAATTGCAGGAGCAAATTCAACACATGGTTCAGAACCAGTGTTGCCCCCAACACAATTTCCACAATCATCTATATATGCAGACCCATTAAAATCACCATTACAATCTGTGATTCCAATATCAAAAGTAAAGGTCTGATTATCTGTTACTGAAGACTCAGAAACTATAGAAGTGTAAAAGTTTAATACCTCATTTTGTGGCGTAACATAAAGTTGACTTAGCGTTACTGATAGATTATTTCCATTTGTAATATTGTTGCCATCTGAGGGAGCTACAGATGTAACCTGAACTCCTTCTGAAGTATTACTTAATTCGAACGTTGAATAAATAGATCCATCTTGATTATCTACCGCACTAAGTGTTGCATTATTATCATCAGAAAGGTTACTTACATATAATGTAAATTCTGATGACATAAAACCTCCTCCAACTTGTGCAAAACCTTGTCCAACAGATTGGCCAACAAACAAAGAAGAAATAGAAAATGAGCCTCCGTCGCTTAAAAACATGGACGATGCCATATCTGGCTCATTCGCGTCTTGCTCTATTGTAAAGTTAATATCAGAAATAGACAAAGGATCTGTTGATGATATAGAAATCGTTATAGTTGGAGTAAACGCAATACATGGCTCAGAACCAGTGTTGCCACCTACACAATTTCCACAATCATCTATATATGCAGACCCATCAAGGACACCATTACAATCTTCAATTAGAGAAGATTCTGTAGTAAACTGTTGTACTGTTGACCATTCAGAATTAGATCCAGAATTACAATATGTTCTTATCCTGTATTGATAAGTTGTATATTCCTCAAGATTATTTAATTCGACTAGGTTAGTTCCAAAAGGAATATTAATTGGCAAGCCGGCAAACTGCCAATCTTCACCAATTTGTCTGTAACTTACTCTATAATATTCAGCTTCATTTACATCAGTCCACTGAATAACAGATGAATTAATAGTTGTGGAGTGAGATTGAAAGAATGAAGGATTCAGACACTGTGAAAACACATTGCTGAACGAAAACAACATAAAGATTGTTAATATCTTGTAATCAATTTTATAAAAATTTCGCATAAACAACAAGTTAAAGTTTATATCCGATTTTGTACCGGAACTTACAAAGTTATAAAAAAAGACGAAATATGAAAGAAATCAATAAAAAAAACTCCTTTGATAATAAGGAGTTTGTTACCCGACTAGGGCTCGAACCTAGACTCTTCTGGACCAAAACCAGACGTGTTGCCAGTTACACCATCGGGCAATAATTAAGGATGCAAAAATAAGTATAAATTGATTTTAACAAAATAATTTTATCAAAAGTTTAAATTAAATAACAATTATTCATAAATAAAAGTGATATTTAGTACATTAGCAAAGCAAAAAAGACACAAAAAACATACAATGAAATATCGTAAATTTAACAACATTTTTGGCTGGTTAGCCTTCGCCGTTGCGATGGTAACATATTATCTCACTCTTGAACCTACAGTTAGCTTTTGGGATTGTGGAGAATATATCAGTACTGCATACAAACTTGAAGTTGGTCACCCACCAGGAGCTCCTTTGTTTCAGCTTTTAGGTCGTTTTTTCAGCCTTTTTGCATCTGACACCAGTCAAATTGCATTTATGATTAATTTTATGTCTGCTTTATGTAGTGCGTTAACGATTTTGTTTCTTTTCTGGACAATTACTTCATTGGCAAAGAAAATAGTAGGTAATGAATTGAACACATCAAAATTGATAGGTATAATAGGAAGCGGTTTAGTTGGATCATTAGCTTATGCTTTTTCTGATTCCTTTTGGTTTTCTGCTGTTGAAGGAGAAGTATATGCCATGTCTTCTTTTTTTACAGCTATAACTTTCTGGGCAATTTTAAAGTGGGAAAGTGAGGCTGATGATAAATATTCATCAAGATGGATTATACTAATTGCCTACATCATAGGATTATCAATTGGTGTTCATTTGCTAAATTTATTAGCTATTCCTGCAGTTATATTCATTTATTATTTCAAAAAACATCAATCAACACCAAAAGGAATTCTTGCAGTTTTCATTATATCTGTTATTGCAACTGGAGGACTTCAGGGTGTTATTATTCCTGGAATTGTAAGTCTTGCTGGTAAGTTCGAATTATTTTTCGTTAATACTGTAAATCTTCCTTTTAATTCGGGTACAATTATTTATTTCCTTCTTATTATTTCTGCTATAGTTTTAGGATTAAGACACTCCAAAAAACAACAAAAACCAATTCTAGGAATTTCTTTAGTAAGTTTTGCCTTTATTTTAATAGGATATTCTACCTTTTTAATCTTGGTTATTCGCTCAAATGCGAACCCTCCAATTGACGAAAATAACCCTGAAGATGCTGTAAGTTTATTGTCTTATTTAAACCGTGAACAATATGGAGATTGGCCCATACTTAGTGGTCAGTATTATAATGCAAATGTAACAAAGCTTGAAGATGGCAATCCCGTTTATAAAAAAGATGAAAAATCAGGCAAATACTTAATTTCTAACCTCAACAAAAAATCAAAGCCTGTATATGACCCTAAGTTTAGCGGTGTTTTTCCAAGGATGTGGAGCTCTTCTCAACCAATTCATGCTAAAGCATACAAACAATGGAGCGGACAAAAAAATAGTAAAAGTAAACCTTCCTTTAGCGAAAACCTAACCTATTTTTTCAGATATCAAATTGGCCATATGTATTTGAGATACTTTATGTGGAATTTTGCTGGAAAACAAAACGATATTCAAGGTCATGGTGAAATTAATAAAGGAAATTGGCTTAGCGGTATTTCTTTCATTGATAACTTTAGATTAGGTCCACAAGAAAATATTTCTAATGAAATGGCTAATAATAAGGCTCGAAACACCTATTTTTTACTGCCTTTAATACTAGGTCTCATCGGTATGTTTTTTCATTTTAACAAACACAAACCAGATGCTTTTATCATTTTACTTTTTTTCATATTTACTGGTTTAGCTATTGTTGTTTACTTAAACCAATATCCTTACCAACCAAGAGAAAGAGATTATGCATATGTAGGTTCTTTTTATGCTTTTAGTATTTGGATTGGGTTGGGTGTACTTTCAGTAGCAAATTTTCTAAAAAATAAACTGCCTAAAGTTAACTCCTCTCTTATTTCAACCATAATTTGTCTACTTCTAGTTCCTACGATAATGGCTAACGAAAACTGGGATGACCATGATCGATCAAATAGATATACGGCAAGAGACGTTGCTTCAAATTATTTAAACTCATGTGCTCCTAATTCAATAATTTTTACAAATGGAGATAACGATACCTTTCCATTATGGTATGCTCAAGAAGTTGAAGGGATCAGAACGGATGTAAGAGTTATCAATCTTAGCTTGTTTAATACTGATTGGTACATAGACCAAATGAGAAGAGCAGCATACGAAGCTGGTCCAATTCCTAGTTCATTGAATTGGGAGAAATATAAACAAGGGACAAGAGATTATATTCCTATTTATGATAGAGAAATTGGTTACACCAATATTAAAGAAATTATCGACTTTATAGGAAATGATAATCCTCAGACTAAAATACCAACTAGTAGAGGACAAAGCGATTATTGCCCTACCAACAAATTAAAATTAAAAGTTAATAAAGAATTCATTATTGAAAAAGGAATTGTTCCAGCTAATAAACAAGATGAAATTGTTGATGAAATTACATGGGAACTAAAAGGTTCCGGTTTTTCCAAAAATCAATTAATGGTTCTTGACATTCTAGCTCATTTTAATTGGGAAACCCCTATTTATTTTGCTATAACAGTTGGTAATGACAACTTTATGGGTTTAGAAAAATACTTTCAACTTGAAGGTTTAGCTTATCGTTTTGTCCCTTATTTGACAACAAGTACAGATGGACAAACTGGAGCTGTTGCTTCTGAGGAAATGTTTGATAATGTAATTAATAAATTTAAATGGGGTAATATGCAAGACCCTAATGTCTATCTTGATGAAACTAACAGAAGAATGACACTTAATTTTAGAAATAATTTTTCAAGATTAGCAGAAGAACTTATCAGAACAGGACAGGTTGAAAAAGCTGAAATCGTTTTAGACAAATGTATCGAAGTGCTACCTAACGAGGCTGTTTCATTTAATTATTTCAACCTTCCAATTGCAGAAAATTATTATAAAATTGGTAAAAACGAAAAAGCCAGAGAAATAATAGAAATACTTATAGAAAACTATTTTGATGAAATGAGATATTACAATTCATTAGATGATAAGATGCTTAGCAAAATGAATCGTGATTATCAAATAGCCAATCAGGTTATTGGAAATTTATATTCTCTAACTAATAAATACCAAGAGAAAGATCTATTTGATAAAATTGGTGCGATGTATCAAGAATTACAGTAGATAATTTACTGTCTATCATGCATATTGTTAAGATTCCAAAATGGTTTCAATCTCTATTTAATTCTATTGAATGGCGAGTAAAAACTGATAAAAAAGTAATTTACCTTACATTTGACGATGGTCCCAATATAGATAGTACAGAATTTATTATTTCTTCTCTAGAAAAATACCACGCTGAAGCTACTTTTTTTTGTTTAGGCTATAATATTTTGAAATACCCTGATCAATTTAAAAAAATAAATAAAAGTAAATTTTCCATTGGAAATCATACCTTTCAACATATGAATGGTTGGAAAACAAAAACCAAGATTTATTTAAATGATGTTAAAAAATGTCATGAAATTTATTCTTCTAATTTATTCAGGCCTCCATTTGGTAAAATAAACCCTTTTCAAATTGATGAATTAAAAAAAACCCATAGAATAATTATGTGGGATATTAATAGCTGGGATTTTGACCCTAGCATAAATAAAGAATTAATTTTTAAAAAGATGGTGAAAAAAATTCAAAATGGATCCATTGTTCTTTTTCACGACAATAAAAAGTCTTTAGAAAATCTTCGATATTTACTACCTAAAGTTCTATCCTATTTTAGTGAAAAGGGATATAAATTTGAAAAATTATGACTGCTCATTTATAATTGCATTTAACTCCAACCAACCTCCACCATTTTCAATATCCTTAAGTCCCATTTGCTTTAAATAATTTACAACTTGTTCAGAACGATTACCTGATCTACAAAACAAAATCATTGGCTCCATTTGCTTCAGTTCTTCTAGTCTTTCCACTACTTCATCCATTGGTATGTTAATCGAATTGGCTACACTTCCAGACTGATATTCCATTACAGTTCTTACATCAACAAGTGTAACATTTGGAAGTGATAACATTTTTAATTTTCTTTTCATTTTATAAAAAACAAGTATTTTTTGATAGAGGTATTTTTTCATGTTTCAACTTTGAAAAGCCTCCTGAAATATTAATTAATTTTTTGAATCCATTTTTAGCTAGAATAGAGCAAGAAATCATCGAACGATATCCTCCAGCACAATATACTAATATGGAAGTATCTTTATCTAATTCATGTAGTCGACTTTCTAATTCTTGAAGTCTAATATGTTTAGAGTTTAATACAAAGCCTTTTTCTAATTCTCCAGGCTTTCTCACATCTAAAAGATCTAACGAATTTGTATTAATCAAATTTGCAGCATCTTCAGGTTCTAAATTTTCTATTGTTATTAATCTACTTTGCTCAATATCATTAATATTTATGTAACCTTTAATGTTATCAAATCCTACTCTTGCTAATCTAGTAATTGCTTCTTTCTCTGTTCCCTGATCACAAATTAAAATTAACTTTTTATTTGTATCAATTAATGATCCAACCCATGGGGCAAATTGCCCATTAAGACCTATATTAATAGAGCCTTTAAAAAACCCTTTAGAAAAATCGTTAGGACTTCTAGTATCTAAAATAATTTCATCATTTAATTCTAACAAATGATTAACATCTAAACGAACTGTTCCATGATCAAGTACTTCCTGTAAAAAAACACCTCCATTTTTATTCATCATAACATCCGTAAAAAAATATTTTGGAGGAGCCAATAAACCATTTGTAACCTCAGCAATAAAATCTTCTTTAGGCATAGGTTGCAAAGCATAATTTTTTGCTTTTTGTTCGCCTATCGTAGTAAATGTTTCTGAACCTATATTTTTTCCGCAAGCAGAACCAGCACCATGTGCAGGATAAACTAGTACATGATCTTCAAGAACAGAAATTTTTTCATGTAATGAATCAAACAACATTCCTGCTAAATCTTCTTTTGATAAAATGTCAGACTTTACAGCCAAATCCGGACGTCCAACATCACCAACAAATAAAGTATCTCCAGTAAAAATACAATGGTTTGATCCGTTTTCATTTTTTAGTAAAAAGCAGGTAGATTCCAATGTATGTCCTGGTGTATGAATTGCTTTTATAAAAATATTTCCAAGAGAAAAACACTCGTTATCCTTTGCAGAATAGAAATCGAAATTTGGATCAGCATTAGGACCATAAATAATTTTCGCACCAGTGCGTTTAGCAAGCTCTAAATGTCCCGAAACAAAATCTGCATGAAAATGTGTTTCAAAAATATATTTGATAGATGACCCAGACTTTTCTGCCATTTCAATATATACATCCACATCTCTTAATGGATCAATTATTGCAACTTCATTTTTCGACTCTACATAGTAAGCAGATTCAGATAAACATTTAGTATATAATTGTTCTATTTTCATTTAGAATTATTAGACTTAGATTTCAAGAACAAATTTGCCCAAAAAATTTTAGATAATGCATATAAATATGGAGATAAAAATACTACAAGTATAGAATAAGCGATAATAAACGTTTTTATCTCATACGATACTACTACTAACTCAAAAATTACATAAACCAAAAAAGACAATGCTACTGCAAATGCATACGAAACATACATAGCACCATAATAAAAGCCTGGTTCTTTACTAAATTTAGTCTTACAAGATGAGCATTGTTTATATAAATCTCCAATTCTTGACAAATTATATGGATGTGATATAAAAAAATCACCTTCACAACATGAAGGACACTTAAAATAAAATATACTATATAAAAAAGATCCTTTTTTAATCATAAAAATAACTCCTTAACTAGAATAAATAATGACATTAATATAACGAATACTCCGAAAATAGATTTTAAATTTTTTCCCTCAATGTATTTCGCAAAGAAAATGCCTACTAATATACCAATTGATGATATTAAAGTAAAAGAAAGTAATAAAACCCAATCTTTTTCTAGAGATGTGTCACCTAAAAATCCAATAATTGACTTTAAGGCAATAATCATCAAAGACGTACCTATTGCTTTTCGAATATCTAATCCAGCTAATAGAACTAATGCAGGAACTATTAAAAATCCTCCTCCTGCACCTACCAGTCCAGTAACAACTCCAACAACCAAACCATCTATTATTACGCCAAAATAGTTTATAGTATTTATTGGTTTTAGTTTAGTTCTTTTTACGAAAATCATTGATAAACCAGCTAACAACATTATAATTGCAAAAAAACAAAGAAGAAATATATCTTTTGACAAAGCAAAATCACCAATAGTAAAAATAGAATTAGGAATATTAGGAAGTATCCACTGTCGTGAAAAATAAACTCCAATTAAGGATGGTATTGCAAACCATATACCAATCTTATAACTAACTTGTTTTTTAACAATAAAACGCTGTGTAGCAATCAAAGCACTTATTCCAACAATAAACAAAGAATAAGAGGTGGCAAGAATAGGTTGAACATCAAAAAAGTAAACTAAAATTGGAAGTGTTAAAATAGAACCTCCGCCTCCTAAAATACCCAAAATTAGTCCTACTACAAAAGCTAAAATTAATCCCATTTTTTAATAAATGCATCTGTAAAAAGCTTACAAGCTAACAAATAAGTGTTAAAAACTATAAAACAAGAAAACATTGAAGCTGTCTTTATGAATTAAATTTGTACTGTCGTAACACTTGTTTTTGGTTAGCAATTATAGTTTTGACAATTTAAAACCTTGTGAGTAAAATCAGAAGGTTTTTTTATTTTATAAATCTAAAGCCTAATTTAAACTCATTGCTACCTGAAGTTGCTTTTGATAATTGAGAGGTTACAAAATCATGACCATATGCAATATATAATTGATCTGTAATATCATATCCAACAAACAAGGTAACTGCATCTTTAAACCTATAAGATAGAGCAGACCAGACAAAGTCTTTATAAGTCACCTTAGCAGCCAATTCTATACTTAATGGAGATGGATTAACATACATAAGAAGTAGAGATGGTTCTAACATAAAATCACTATTTAATTGAGTTTTATAACCTCCTGATAAATAGAAGTGATTAGACAAACCTCCTGTGAGTGTGTTATTATCCAACTTATCACTTAAATTGAATGTACTTGTAAGTAGTTGTGGCACTGCAAAAGAAACATAGTAATCTTCAGCATATAGATAAGCTCCAAAGGTTGCAGTTGGTACTACGGTAGACAAAATTCCTGAATTAAAAATCGGATCTCCATCTTCAAAAGGTTGAATCACTGTATGATCCAATCGATATTGTAAAAACCCAAGCGACAAACCTAGAGACAAACTAATATCTTGCTTTAATCTTAAGTGATATGCATATGATGCCGAAAGACCTACCCTACTATCAGGGCCTGCTGCGTCTTTAAACGCGGTTCCTCCTATAGCAGTATTTTCATTTGGTAATAACCCATATCCATTAATTACATTTGTTTCAGGAGCATCATTAATACCAGACCATTGATTCCTTACGACGGCATTCATTTGAGTAGATCCATCAACACCAGCATAAGCGGGATTATACAGAAAGGAATTCAATTGATAACTTGTAAATTGAGGTAGCTGTTGAGCAAAAATTAAGTTGCCAACTAAAAAAGCAAATATGAATAGAATATTTTTTTTCATCATCTTTATCTTACAATGGTAATTGGACCAGTAATAGGCTCTTTATTCTGACTTTCATCAAAAGTAATTATATAATAATACGTACCTACAGGAAGGTCTTTTCCATTATGCTTACCATCCCAATTTGATATATTTGGAGCATCTGATTTCCAAAGTAATGATCCCCATCGATTAAACACTTCAATATGTAAGCCCGAGTATTGATTAAGGTAATCAATTTGCCATTGATCATTAAATCCATCTCCGTTAGGTGTAAAACCCTCGTTCATGTTTACGTAAACTCTTATTGTATCTGTCCCAAAACAATTATTAGAAGTGTCTAATGCACTTACTGAATAATACGATGTTACTAATGGACTGACATAAATATCCTGTGAAGTTTCTAAATTACTCCACTGGTATGGTGCCTCTCCCTCAAAAACAGATAACATTATTTCTTCTCCTCTAATTATCCCTACATCATCTCCTAAATTTACTACAGGTACGTTAACTACTAAATTTACTTGATCACTAAATGAACAATTATTCATATCTGTTGCTGTTACTGTAACAACTGAATTTTGTGTTGCAACTACAGAAATGCTGTTTTGTTCTGAGGTAAAACTCTCCTCAGGACTTACGTTCCAAACAAAATTGTAGTAATCATTATATTTAGTAGAAAGTTCAAATGTATCATTATAACAAACTTCGTAAGTTGCATTATAATCAAATAATCTTGCAGGATGTAAATTAAGATCACTTATATTTAAAACACATCCATTTCTATCCGTAATCGTAACTGTAAAGATTGTATCTGCAATTTCTCCTGGACTTGGGAAGTTAACTAATATATCTGCCTCATTACTAGCAGATTGCTGATAATCTGGGAATATTGAATAATTATAAGTATTGTCATTAAATGTACTACCACCTGATGCTTGCACTATAATATGTCCATTCTGACCTTCACAATTTTCATCAATAAGATCTACTGTTGCTTCCAATACTTCAGGTTCGTAAATAGTAAAATAAGCTATATCAGTACAACCATTGTTATCTGTAACAACTAAATCATAGTCTCCTGCAGTCAATTCAAATGGATTTTCACCTCCATAATTAAAAATAAAGTCATCTGAATTTCCGGTTCCCCCAGTAACAACAACATTTGTAACTTCTCCAGTATTATTACCATTACAATCAACATCTTGAGTAGAAACAGATACAATTTGTAATGGCGATTCGGGTTCTTCAACTTGATATGATCCGAAATCTTGACAACCACTTAAATCAGTTACTACTAAGGAATATATTCCAGCAGATAAATCTTGAATATCTTGAGTCGAAGCCGAGAAGTCAGGACCTTGCCAAGAATATGAATAAGGTTCTGTTCCACCAACAACATCCAAAGTTATTGACCCTGAATTTTCACCAAAACATTCTGCTTCGTCAACATCAACATTTATGATGTTTACAAGTGTATTTGGTTCATCAACATAGACTGAATCATATACAACACAACCTTCTGAGTCCATAATTACATCTATGTACCAATTTCCAGGTGCCAGACCATACGCTGTAGATGAAGTTTGATTCAAAGGATCATTCCAACTATGCGTATATGGAGGCCATCCTCCTTGGGGTTGAAAATCAAAACTTCCATCAATAGCACCATTACAACTTACTAGTGTAGTATCTAAAGAATTTGTAATCATAAATTGCTCAGAATAATCTATTGTATCCGTATTTGAAACTGAACAACCATTATTATCATAAACTGTAGCTGTATAAACACCAACGTCTAGGTTATTTGCTTGACTTAATAAAGAAACAATATTATTATCTTGATCAGTCCAAACAACGTTATAAGTACCTATTCCAGAACCTCCAGACCAAATTACTGTTGTTTGACCATCTGTATTTCCTTCACATCTAATATCAATATGATCAATAAATGATATTGAAATAGGATCTGGGTGAGAAAGACTTATCTGATTTGTGTTAGAACATCCATTCTCATCATTAACAGTGATGTAATATGTTCCTTCACCTAAAGAGGATAAAGTATCAAATGCAGCAGCAGTATTTGATTCCAAATTAGTAGTACCATTATTCCAAACAAATAAAAATTCGCCAGTTCCACCATAGGCCTGAGCCATTATGCTACCGTCTTGTGCGCCAAAGCACGATATTTGTGTACCGTTATAATTTGATATTATACTTAAATCTACTTCAACTTGTGTCGGCTCTCCAACGTAGACAGAGTCGTAAAATGAAGTACAGCCATTATCGTCCTCCACCTCAAGCATGTAATATCCTACCGCTAAATCAGAAACTACAGATGAATTTGCAGTTAGATTTGCTGGCCATAGATTAACTCCATCAATAGTTTTCCATTGATAGCTATATTGACCTGAAGCAGAAGTACCACCTTCTACGCTCACTACATTTGCAGAACCATTATTATCTCCAATACAACGTACAGATTGTGCGTCTACAATAATAGAAATCGCATCGGGTTCCGTGATTATAATACCTTCAACTGCATCAGTACATCCAAGTGAGTCCCTTACAGTCACTGTATATATATTAGCAGCTAAGTTATCAAATATTGGTACAAATTGATAGTTAACACCACCATCAATTGAATACTGATAAAATGGGTTTCCTTCAATAGCATTTACGGTTATCTGACCTTGCTCATCCTCGTTACATAGATTATTTGTAGTACCAACCAATGATAAACTAGGGCTTGTAGCTTTATTAACTTCAATACTATCTAAAACATAACAACCATTAAAGTCCCATATATGAACATAATGAAGACCTTCAGATAAATTAATTGGATTAGCTGTCTGCCCAGTGGCATTTGGCTGTCCATTTACAAGAAGTGGATTAGTATTAGGATTAGCATCATAACTCCAAAAGTAGATATAAGGACTAGTACCTCCACTAACATTTACGAATGCTGTCCCATCTCCCCCTAAACAAGATTCTAAAGTTGAATTAATATCTAAAACTTCTAATGAATTTGGCTCATCAACATATAAACTATAATTTAAAGTTCCACAATTATTGGCATCATCTATATCAAAGAAATAAGAGCCTTCACTCAAATTGGTAATCTCAAACGTATCTACTGACAATTGAGTAATCAAAGCTTGTGGCGAATTAGAAGAAATACTATAATTTGGCGTTGCACCACTAACAAAAATTAACGCACTACCCGTAGATTCACCAAAGCATAAAACATCAGAAACTTGCGAACTTACACTTAATGGATTTGGTTGATTTATTGTATGAGAAATACTTGACAAACAACCATTAGCATCTTGTAGGGTCATGTTGTATGTTCCGAAGGATAAACCAGTAATAGAATCTGTTGAAATTTGTTCTGAGAAAACAGGGTTATTTACAAACAAATCATAATTTCCGCCTGGATACTGCGTACCTCCATTAAAATTAAAAAATATCTCACCATCCACATCATCATAACATAGTAAATCAAAAGTTGTACGAGCTGAATCTATTTCTATAGTAAGCGGGTTTGGTTCATCTATTGTAACCGGAAATGGGTAAAGTGCAACACACCCATTAGCATCTTCTACCTGAAAAGTATACGTGCCAGGATTAATATTATTAATAGTATCAACATTTGAAAGAGTAGTAAGATCGTAAGTCATCACACCATTTTCAAAAACAGAAAAAACAAATGGACTAGTTCCATTTAAAACGGAAAAAAGAATTTGTCCGTCACCATTGCCATTACAACTTATATCTACACCCTCAACAGTATCTATACTAATAGGAAAAACATTACCAACAAAATGGCTAAATTCAGTTATACAATTTAGGTCATCCTCTACCGTAAGGTTGTATGTAAACCCACCTAATAAAGAATCTATTGTACTAGTTGTGTCGCTAAGGCCTGCCCAAGTATATGAGTAGTCTGGTATTCCACCCGAAACAACAACAGAGATCTCTGCATTATTATCTCCACACGTTTCTTCAACAGAAGTAAAATTAGCTGTTATTTCAGAATTCTGACTTATAATATATTCTTGACTAAACTCACAATCGTTTTGATCGTTCACACTAACCAAATAAGTTTGAGCAGATAAATCAGAGGCTACAAATGAATTTACAAAACTAGATTGTACACCTGTATTTGGAGTAATTGAAAAAGAATAATCAGAAGTTCCACCATTTACCGTTAAGTTTAATTCTCCAGTACTTTCCCCAAAGCAATTAACATCTGTAAACTGTGTTAGCTGTAATAATAACGTATCAGGTTGGGTAACCGTTATAGTAATGGTAGTATCACAAGAATTTTGATCCGTAAGAGTTACATTATAATCTCCAGCATCTAAATTTTCAATTGTAGATAAGGTGGACAAATCCTGCCATAAGATATTGTATGGAGATGTCCCTCCTGAAGGACTTATGGTAATAGCCCCATCACCAGATTCATCACAAGATAAATTTTGTATGTCATCCACATTAATAATTAATGGGGTTGGCTCAAAAATTTCAACTTCAAACTCTTCAGAGCTACAAGCATCTGCGTCACTTACTACAAGTGTATAAAGGCCAGCCTCAAGAGTATTTGACTGGTTTGTAGTAAAAGATAATAAAGGAGAATTGTTTCTTCTCCAGAAGTATGAATAATTACCTACTCCACCTGAAACTGTAACGTTTAATTGACCATCGCTAGAGCCGAAACACCTAGTAGAATCTACATCAACCAATGAAACTGTTACTTCACTTGGCTGAGAAAAAGTAACTAAGGTATCAAAAGGACAATTATTAGCATCTTGTATGCTTAAAATATAATTACCAGCTTCAATATTACTAAAGTTTGTATTGTTAAATTGAGTTATAGTATCTAGTGTAAGTGTAAAAGGTGCTGTACCTCCGTTTATTATCACATTTAATTCACCATCATTAAGACCAAAACAACTTACAGGATTAATAACTAAGTTAACATTTATGTTATTAACTCTTGTAATGGAAACGGTTGTATCTACAAAACAATTGTTTGAATCGAAAACAGTAAAAGTGTAATCATCTTCTTCTAAGTCTTCAAATAAGTTTTCAACTTGAGGATTTACTAAACTATAAGTAAACAATTCAGTCCCTCCACTAGCAAATAATTCTACACTACCCAATGAGTCACCGCATAAAATATTTTCAACAGCAATACTGTCAATTGAAATTTGATCAAATTGTTCGACATTTACATTTAAAGTTTCAATACAGCTATTGGTATCCCTTACAGAAATAACATAATTATTTGCAGATAAATTTTCAAAAATACCATCAGATTGATATATAACACCATCAATACTATACTCTAAAGTTCCTGAGCCACCTGTAGCACTCACTTCTATTGATCCGTCAGAACCACCAAAGCATGAAACAGAGTCAATATTTACTAAAGAAATATTAATTTGTGGCAAAGTATCTAAAACAACGAAGCTAGTATCAAAAGAACAGTTGTTATTATCTGTAATAGTAACATTGTAAGTTCCTCCTTCTAGTGTTGAAATATTCTCAAAAGAAGAGCTATATCCATTAGGTCCAGTCCATGAATAAGAATAGTCTAAAGTGTCTGGATAAGTATCGTTATTGCTATTATAAGTTGGGCCAACTCCACCAACAACATTTAAATCTATTGCTCCTTGATTTCCTCCTGCACACAAGACTTGTGAACTAACTGCTGAAACTTGAAAAGTTTCAGGCTCAACTAAGTTATAATACCTTATTGATTCACACCCAGTTGGAGAAACTAGCAATAGGGCATATTGACCTGCACAGAGATCTGTAACAGTATGGTTATTTTGTGTTGTTGTAAAAAATTCTTGTCCTGCAACAACCGAATCTTCGTACCAATTTATAGTGTATGATGTCCCGGTTGGCACACCACCAAGAAGAGGAGTTATATTGAAAAGAGCTTCTGCATCACAATCTCCATTACAAGCTACTGCATATCCATTGTTAGAAAATGCCGTAGTAACAAATAAAAAGTCAGAGATAGTTTCTTGCAACACAACTACATCAGCTTCTACCGTATCTTGTGAAGAAGAAACAGCCATTAATGTGTAAACACCTCCATTTGCTCCCGATAAATTTTCAAGCAAAATAGTATCGTTAAATATGTTGTTTGTAACTACAGTTAGGTTAGGATAAGTAACCGTTAATTCATAAGGCAAAGTAAATGAATCATTAATAACTCTTATTACACCATTGCTCTCACACAAATCATCCTCAATTTTTTCGAAGGTTACTTGAGCCTTACTAGAAAACAAAAAAAATATATTTACTAGAAGAAAAAATAATGTTTTGGTTTTGAATACGATTTTCAAAATGTATATATTTTAATTTAAAATCAAATTTTAATTCGCTAAAGTACAAAAATTACAAAAGATATCTACTATTCAAACCTAAGTATCAAAAGAAATAAACACAATAATGTTAATCCTCGAGAAAAAAGTTCACGAAAACTAAATCAATTATAAAATTTGTATATTTGAGTAGATTACTTAAAGCACTCATTTTACTTCCTTATCTCATAAAAAAAGATTACATCTTAATTTTTTATTCAATTAAAAATTTTATTTCTCTTTTTTACCAAGAAATTTTAATCTATTTCTTATTGTTAATTTTTATTACTTACAACTTACTAATTATTTTAATACCGTAAACTTTTTGCTTACCATACCTTTACTAGAATAAAGATGTAAATAATATATGCCAGGAGAAAAATCAGAAAAAGACAAATGATTAGTCTCCATAGCCTGTTTAGCAATAATATTTCTTCCCATTTGATCAAAAATATTTATTTGAGTAATTGGTTCAAGAGACTTAATGTTTACTAAGCCTGAACTTGGATTAGGATATACGGAACAATCAAATCTTTCGTAATATTCAAGGTTTACTGAATTACAATCTAACAACGGATATATAAAGTCCGTTATAAATGGAATTGAAACTTGTGACAACTGAGTAACTGGAATCAAATGTCCACCTGTATCAAAAGAGTACAAACTGTTAGTAATTCCAACAGACTCTGCTGTTTGATGAACTTCTCCTGATCCACACAGAATTGGTAATACCGAATACCCTAAAGCATGATCACAATCGTACATCACCGTTTCATCATCTTTGGCATGAATACTTACTATTGGGACATCACTACTATCAATAAATGATTTCAAATACACTGCTCCTGCTAAGCTAATAACTCCATTTACTCTAGAAGAATAGCCATCATTGCCACTATCTCCTTCTAATCCTCCAGAATTATCGACGAATTCTTGTAAATATGAAGGTATTTCCGACTGATTATTCAACATTGACGAATTAACTGCTATAATTGCTCCAGCTGAATAACCACCAACAAAAATTTGAGAAGTATCTATTCCAAAAGAATTATTGTTTAACATCGCATCTTTTCTGAAATAACGAATGGCAGATTTCACATCACTGATTGCATTAAAAACCGTTTGTATCATAACATTAGAGTCGGCCAAATTGATCAAAGATGTTAAACGATATTGAATAGACGCAGTAACAAATCCTTTTTTAGCGAAAGACTCACATAATGCAATCATTTCAGGGTTATTTTTATTACCAGCATAAAAACTACCTCCATGAGCAAAAATTATTAAAGGTCTATTATCAAAATTATCTTCATCTGGCGTATAAACATCCATATCTAATCCGCTATCAAACACAGACCAATTATAAACATCAGAGTATTCAACAGTTGTAACAGTTGTTGATTCAAAAATTTCATCTTGATAACGTCCATCACATTGGGCAAATCCATATACAGAAAGAAAAATACTAAATATTAAAAAAGCTAATTTATTCATGATGATAATTTATTTCGTTGAATTTCAATTTGATCATCTTCTATTTTAGAAAATAATAGAGAAGCATCATTTATTTTATGAGAACTATCTAATGTTTTTAAGTCATCCCAAGAAGTAAAATTGACATTTAACATTTTAGACAACTTTTGTGCTGTAAAAGGTAAAAAAGGCTGTAAATACACTGTTAGGCTAGCTGCAATTTGTAAAGAAATATTTAAAATTGTTGATGTTCTCCTTTCATTAGTTTTTCTGAGTTTCCAAGGCTCAGTATCTGCCAAATATTTATTTCCAATTCTTGCAATACTCATTGCTTCAAATAAACCATCTCTCATTTTATAATTTTCGATAAAACTTCCGATTTTTTGGCCACAGTTACTCAAATGAGACAAAACTTCTTTGTCATAGTCATCTAGGTCAAACTTTTCTGGAACAACACCATCATAATATTTGTTTGTCAAAACTACAACTCTGTTAATAAAGTTACCTAAAATACCAACAAGTTCGCTGTTATTTCTGCTTTGAAAATCTTTCCATGTAAAATCCGTATCCTTACTTTCTGGTGCCGTTGCACATAAAGTATAACGTAAAGTATCTTGTTGACATTCAAAATCTTTGAGGTATTCATGAAGCCAAATTGCCCAATTTCTGGAGGTAGATAATTTTTGACCTTCTAAATTTAAAAACTCATTTGCAGGAACATTCTTAGGTAGCACGAATTCTCCGTGAGATTTTAATAATATTGGAAATATAATAGCATGAAAAACAATATTGTCTTTTCCAATAAAATGAATTAACTCTGCATCATTTTTCCAATAATCTTCCCAATTTTTATCATTTTCGATAGCCCAAGCTTTTGTAGCGGAAATGTAACCAATCGGAGCATCTAACCACACATACATTACTTTTCCTTGACTATTTTCAACAGGCAACTCAACTCCCCAATCTAAGTCTCTAGACATTGCACGTTCTCTAAGGCCGTTATTTATCCATGACATACATTGTCCGTTTACTTGAGATCTCCACTTTTTTGGATCATGAAAATAATTGCCATCTATTGTGCCTTTTTCAATCCACTCGCTAAGCCATTTCTCATGATTTTGCATCGGGAGATACCAATGAGTAGTTGGCTTTAAAATTGGTGTTTCTCCACTTAAAGTAGATTTAGGATTAATCAATTCTTGTGGACTGAGAGCAGAACCACATTTTTCACATTGATCTCCATAAGCAGACTCATATCCACATTTTGGGCACTCACCACTTATGTACCTATCTGCCAGAAATTGTTGATGTTTCTGATCAAAAAATTGTTCATTTGTTTTTTTTACAAACAAGCTTTTTTGATTTAAAATCTTAAAAAAATCTTTCGCAGTTTGATGATGAGTAGAATCCGAAGTTCTATGAAAAATATCAAAACTTATTCCAAAATCTTCAAAGGTTTTTTTATTTAACTCATGATACTTATCTACTATGTCTTTTGGAGATATTCCTTCTTTTTTAGCTCTTAAAGTAATTGCAGCTCCATGTTCATCAGAGCCACAAATAAAAACAACATCGTCATTTTTTAACCTTCTATATCTTACATATATATCTGCCGGTAAGTAAGCACCTGCGATATGACCAATGTGAAGAGGGCCATTCGCATAAGGTAATGCCGAAGTAACTGTATATTTTTTTGATCCCATTTTGAAGCTAAAATTTTATCTTAGCAAATATATAAAGAGTTAAGATATAATGATAAAAGAGCAGCAAATAAAGATTTTTCCAGAACATTTAGTCAAAGGTGATAAAATTGCACTTATATCAACAGCTCGCAAGATTAGCAAAATAGATGTTGAATACTCTGTTCAAACAATTACAAATTGGGGATTTGAGGTTGTTTTTGGTAAAAATTTATTTAATCAAATGAATCAATTTAGTGGTTCAGATCAGCAAAGGTCGGACGACCTACAACAAATGATAGACCGAAAAGATATAAAAGCCATACTATGTGTTAGAGGAGGATATGGAACCGTTAGAATAATCGATAAAATTGATTTTTCTAGTCTATTTGAAAACCCCAAATGGATAGTGGGATATAGTGATGTAACGGTTTTACATTCTCACTTAAACACTCTAGGACTAGCTTCATTACATGCTTCAATGCCTATAAATTTTAAAACTAATACTCCAGAATGTTTAGAGTCCATACGTTTAGCGTTAACTGGAAAAAAAATTCTTCATTCTACAAAACATAATTCATTTAATAGAAATGGAATTGCAAATGCTCAGATAGTTGGCGGAAACTTATCTATTTTATACAGTTTGTGTGGAAGCTCATCAGATATAAACACCAATAATAAAATTCTATTTCTTGAAGATTTAGACGAATATCTATATCACATCGATAGAATGATGTATAATCTAAAAAGAACAGGAAAATTATGCAACTTAGCTGGTTTAATTATTGGTAGCATGAGTGATATGCATGACAATACTATACCATTTGGCAAAAAAGTAGAAGAAATTATTTACGATCTTGTTAAAGAATATAATTATCCTGTTTGTTTTGATTTTCCTGCTGGCCATGTAAAAAACAATCTATGTCTTCCTTTAGGAAAAACAGCTACTCTAACAGTTGGAGAAAAAACAACATTAGAATATGAATAAGCATCATATGTTGGGTAAAAAAGGAGAAGAAATAGCTTCCAATTTTATTATGAAAAAAGGTGGACAAATTTTGGAATTAAACTGGAGATATAAAAAGCAGAAATAGATATCATTTTTCTACAAAATAAAAAAGTTGTATTTGTTGAAGTCAAAACAAGAAGCTCAAATCAATTTGGAAATCCTGAAGAATTTGTTAGTGAAAGAAAACAACAACTTTATTTTGATGCTGCAGAAGAGTTTTTATTTCAAAATAAACTAAAATTTGAGATACAATTTGATATTATTTCCATTGTTCACAACAACAATGAAACAATAATAAAGCATATCGAAGACGCCTTTTAAATATGTTTAATAAATTTGTATTAAAATACCAACAATGTCCCAATCAAACAAAAAATTCAATTCCAAAGAAAAAAAATATTCTAAGGATAACTATAAATCAAAAAAAACAAATTCATTTAAAAATAGAATAACTAAAAAAACGGAAACGAAAGCCGGCATGCGACTAAATCAATATATTGCACATGCAGGCATCAGTTCTAGAAGAGAAGCTGACAAACTAATTTCTGCTGGATTAGTTAGTGTTAACGGAAAAGTGATTACTGAAATGGGGTTTAGAGTATTGCCCTCCGATAGTGTGAAATTTAATAACGAAACCGTTTCTTCCGAAAAATTACAATATTTGTTGTTGAACAAACCAAAAGGTTACTTAATTTCAGACGATCCATCAAAGAAAAAAATTGTTTCAGAATTAATAGGTCAAGCGTGTAAAGAGCGAATTTATCCTGTAGGTCGTCTTGATCGTCTTTCTTCAGGTTTACTTCTGTATACAAATGATGGAGAATTATCTAAAAAACTAACTAACACAAAACAACGAGTCAAAAAAATTTTCCATATTACTTTAGATAAAAATCTCAAACATGCAGATATGATTAATATGATCGATAATATCGGGTCGCAAAAATTTTATCTTGACATCCAAAAAATGTCATATGTTCAAAACGCAACAAAAAAAGAATTAGGACTAGAAATTAATAAAGGTAAAAACAAGTCTATTGTAGAAATGTTTGGATCCTTAGGTTACAAGGTTTTAAAATTAGACAGAGTCTATTTTGGTGGACTAACTAAAAAAGATATTCCAAGAGGTAGGTTTCGCTTTTTAAACGAACAAGAAGTTAATATGTTAAAAATGATTTAAACAATAGTATTTATTTAACTTCGTTCAATATATATGCGATTTATTTTCAAACTGACATTAATATTAACTCTTCTTGTCTCACTAATCGTTGGCTCTAGTCTTGCCATAGTTTACTTTAACCAAGATAATATAGAGCAATTAGTCATTAAAGAAGTAAATCAAATACTAATTCAGCCTTTAGAAATTGATGATATAGAAATCTCTGCAATTTCTAATTTTCCATATACAAGTATTACATTCAATAACATTAACGCTATTGATTACTTTGGAAAAGACACCCTACTAAATGCTGAAAAACTAATTTTAAAATTTAATGCAATTGATTTATATAACAGAAATTATAACATTCAAGAAATAGAATTATTAAATGGTCATTCGATAATTTATTATAAAAACGATACTGCAAATTTTAGCATCTGGAGATCTGAAATTGATACAACAAAAAACAAAACCAATGCAAATATTCAACTAAATAATGTACTGTTAAATAATTTTGTTAGCGAATATAAAGACGAAAAAAACAATTTTCAAACCAAAATACTGAACAAAGAAACAAGATTAAGTATTAAGCTTAATGAAGACTCTACCAATTTAAGTATAAATGGTAATATTACCGTTCAATCATTAGTTTCTGAAAAAATTGCTTATTTAAACAATAATCAAGTCCGCTTGAATGGTATTATTAGGCTAAATTCGGATGGACAGAAAATTAATATGTCTACTAAAGTTGAAAAGCTTCCTTTCGATATTAGCTTTTCTTCTTCCAACAAATCTACGAATATTGAAGTTATTAGCCCTGAGTTAAACATAGTTGAAGTTTTAAACCTTACACCAAAAAACTACCTGAAAGCAATTGAAGGCTTCGATATTAATGGGAAAAGTTCATTGAAGCTTAATTACAGTAAGATATCTGATTCTTCCCCAAATTTGAAAGTAAATTTTGATGTAAATAATTTCTCTATTTCAAGCAACTACCCTTATCTGATCGAAAATAGTCAATTCAATGGATCATATGACGCTCGTCTAGAAAAAGTAATTTTAAATAATTTTATTGGTACTATAAACCAAGATCCTATCAATGGTGATTTCCAAATAACCAACTTTCAAGATCCTAGCATTAAAGCCAATTTTACAACCAAATTTTCATTATCAGAACTAAAAAAACACAATCTTAATCTACCATTAAAAACACTAAACGGATCATTAGATCTACAAATGAAATATGAAGGTAAAATTGGAGCAAAAAACAACTACGAATTTGATATTTCTAAGGCTAAGAAAGAAGCAATCATAAACATAAAAGGTCTTGAAGTAAAACAAGAAGATAAAAGCCCATTATTACACAATGGAAAAATAGATCTAAAATTAATTGACGATCAACTGAGTATAAACCATTTATCTTTAAATATTGAAGAAAAAAGTAATCTTAAATTTAATGGTGCAATAGAAAATGTATTTAAATATTACTTTTTAAAAAATGCACCACTTAGAATTGGAGGAAATATTGAATCTGACTGGATTTTAGTTGACGAAATTTTTACCCCCGATACCACAATAAATGATAATACTGAATCAGAAAAAATTAAATTTCCTGAAAATATTACAGCTAATCTAAATTTGAATATTACAGATTTTTCGTCTGATCGTTTTCACATGAGAAATTTTAAAAGTAATCTGAGTTACAATAACAAAATATTAAAAGCACGAAAAATAGAGCTCGAAACGATGTCTGGCAAAATCATTAGTGATTTGTCTATTCAACAAGTAGAAAATGAAAATATAAGACTAATCAGCTCATCAGAAATGAAAGAAATAAACGTTAGGCAGTTATTTTATGAATTTCATAATTTCGGACAAGAAACGATGAGACATAAGCACCTCATCGGCGTTATTAATTCTGAAATTTATTTTAGAAATGAGTGGGGACCCTATTTCAATGATTTAAAGAATAAATTATATTCTTTTATAGATTTAGAAATTAGCAATGGACAATTATTAGATTTTGAACCTTTAGCTGTAATGTCGAGCTATATTAGTTTAGACGAACTAAAGAGGATTAAATTTTCCACGTTAGAAAATCAGATTGAAATTAAAGATGAAAAGATTAATATCCCTTTTATGGAAATTCATTCCTCAGCAATAGACATTGCTCTTTCCGGTACTCATCATTTTAATAATGAAATTGACTATGATTTAAAAATTCTTTTAAATGAAATTTTATCCAATAAATTAAAACGTAAAAACAAAAAGAAAAAAACATCGGAATTCGGTATCGTTGAAGATGATGGTGTTAAAGGACTTACCATGTTTATGAAAATGAAAGGGTCGGTTGATGACCCTGTCATTACACCAGGAACAGTTAAGCTAAGAGAGTCTCTTAACAAAGAGTTTAAAAAAGAAAAGAAAGAATTTAAAGATGTCCTTAAAAGTGAATTCAAGAAGGACAAACAAAAAGAAATAGAAAATACAAATACAGATTATAATAATATCATTGAGTGGGAGGACTAAATTATAAATACAAAAATTACTGGAAGGTTTTCCTTATTACTTTTGCAGGACTTATCGGGGTTTTATCGCTTAGTTACACTAATAAATTAGTTAAAGAACTAGATATTGAAGAGCGAAAAAAAATTGAATTGTGGGCAGAAGCTACACTTCAATTAGTAAACTCTGGAATTGGACCTACAAATAATATATTAGCAAGTAGAATTATACAAGAAAACACCTCTATTCCAACCATACTAACCAATGAAGTAGATGAAATTATTGGACATAGAAACTTGCCAAAAAGAAAAAATCAAGTTGCGTATTTAAATAAACAGCTTGAAATTATGAAGGCTCAACACGACCCTATCAAAATTGAGGTAAAGATGAATAATGAAATTATTTTGACTCAATTTTTGTACTATAAAGATTCATACATACTTAGTCAACTTCGATTCTACCCTTTTATTCAACTTTCAGCCATTTTTTTATTTGTTATAATCGCATATTTTATATTTAATCGTTCTAGAAAGTCGGAGCAAAACCTTGTATGGGCTGGAATGGCAAAAGAAACAGCCCATCAAATTGGAACACCATTATCTTCTTTGATGGCTTGTGTAGAATTATTGAAATCAAAAAAAAACACCTCTGAAATCGGGGAGATTATTGATAAAGACGTAAATAGATTACAAACCATAACCGAGCGTTTTTCTAAAATTGGTTCTCAACCAAAACTAAAAAATCAGAATATTTATCAATTACTGAATACAAATATCAATTATCTACAAAGCAGACTTTCGGAAAATATTACTATTAATCTTTATAATAATTGTAATAACCCTGTTATTCCTATTAATCAAACATTATTTGAATGGGTCATAGAAAATATTTGCAAAAATGCTGTTGATGCTATGCAGGGGCAAGGAACAATCAATGTGGTTATGAGCAACAAAGAAGACTATCTAAAAATCGAATTTAGCGATACAGGTTTAGGAATACTTAAAAACGATTATAAACGTATTTTTGAACCTGGATTCACAACTAAAAAAAGAGGTTGGGGGCTAGGCTTATCCTTGAGTAAAAGAATTATCGAAATCTATCACAAAGGTAAAATTTACGTCGAATCTTCAGAAAAAAATAAAGGAACTACATTTTGTATTTTACTTCACCAAAACTAAAGGTTACAGCTTCCTTTTCCTCTTTTATGTAAGTATTCTTGATGATATTCTTCAGCTCTATAAAAAGTTGTTGTAGGAACAATCTCTGTTACTATATCCTTTTCATAAAGTTTACTCTTCTGTATTTGTTGTTTGGTAAATTCAGCAATTTCTTTTTGTTCTTTGTTAGAATAAAAAACAGACGAACGATATTGTGTTCCAACATCAGGTCCTTGTGCATTTAAAGTGGTAGGATTATGATTTTTCCAAAACACATCAATCAGTTCTTCATAACTAACTTGCTTAGGATCAAATGAGATTTTTACCGCCTCAGCATGACCTGTATTACCTTTACAAACTTGTTCATAACTTGGATCTTCTAATTCGCCACCTATATAACCAACTTCAGTAGAATAAACACCCTTTATATTTCTGAACAACTCTTCTACTCCCCAAAAACAACCTGCTCCAAAAATTGCAGTTTGTAAAGATGAATCCGCTATAAAACGTATACTAATACTATTTACACAATGACGAGTATCTTCAGGGGTAAACTTTTCTCCTTTAAACACATGACCTAAATGACCATCGCATTTCGCACAAGTGATCTCGGTACGCTCATATCCAAGTTTAAAGTCTGAATACTGATTTATAGCTCCATCAATTACTTTATCAAAAGCTGGCCATCCACATCCAGCATCAAACTTTGATGACGAATTATAAAGAGGGTTTCCACATGCTTTACAGACAAACAAACCAGCTTCATAAAAATCATCGTATTGACCTGTAAAGGGAGCCTCCGTTCCTTTATCTACTATAACTCGTCTTTCTTCAGGGGTTAAATTTTTGAAAATTTCTTGGTTCATGGTTTTATTATTTTGACAGGATGTAAAGATAGGGGTTAATAAACAAAAGTAAAAACCAAATAATAAGAATTTAGTATTCATTTTTCTTAGATTAATAACTAATTTTGGACTGTGGCTGGTATTTATATTCATATTCCTTTTTGTAAGCAGCAATGCAATTATTGCGATTTTCATTTTTCAACTTCTCTAAAAAATAAAAACGATTTAATTAAAGCTTTATTGCAAGAAATAAAATTAAGAAAAGAATTTGTTAAGCAAGCCCCTATAAAAACCATTTATTTTGGAGGAGGAACTCCCTCTATTCTTTCTGAAAAAGAACTTCTTACTATTTTTAATCATTTATATTCACATTTTGATATAAATGACGATGCAGAAATTACTTTAGAAGCTAACCCAGATGATTTGTCTGATCAAAAAGTAAAAGAACTTAAAAATACTCCCATTAATAGGTTCAGTATCGGCATTCAATCTTTTTTCGATGAAGATTTAAAATTTATGAATAGAGCTCACAATTCTAATGAAGCACTTCAAAGTATTAAAAGAGTTCAAGACAAAGGGTGGGATAATATTACTATTGATTTAATTTATGGAACCCCAACATTGAGTAACGAAATGTGGCTCACTAATCTTCAAAAAATAACAGAATTAAAAATACCTCATCTCTCTGCATATAGTCTAACCGTAGAAGAAAAAACACCTTTATTTCATAATATTAAAAAAGGTATTTCAAAAGCACCTGATCCTGAAAAATCAAGACAACAATTTCTTTTGCTTATGGACTTTGCTAGACAAAATCAATTAGAACATTACGAAATTTCCAACTTTGCCAAAAAGGGTTTTATGGCTAAACATAATAGTAGTTATTGGAGAGGAGATGCTTATTTAGGATTAGGACCATCTGCACATTCTTATGATCATAATAAAAGGCAATGGAATGTTGCAAATAATGTAAAATACATTGCATCTATAAAAAAAGGATTGCCTTCTTTTTCGGAAGAATTACTAAGCGAAAAAGAACAATATAATGAATATATCATGACTTCTTTACGAACTATTTGGGGTTGTAACCTCGACTTGATAGAATTACGTTTTTCTCCTTTTTTAGTCAATTTTTTTAAAATTTCTATAAAAAAATGGCTAAAAGGCGGTGAAATCATTCAAAAAAACAAAAATTATCAATTTTCACAATTAGGAAAATTAATGGCCGATCGTGTCACTTCCGATTTATTTTATGTAGATTAACCAATTATGATTGCATTTATACAACATCAAAACAAAACATTTAAAGTTGACTTATCCAAACCCATAGATATTTCTTTAAGCTTACAAGCAGGTAGTAATAACCCTACCGCATGGTATGTAGAACCCCCAAAAATTGAAGCTGTTAAAATGGATGATTGGATAGGAGAAGTTAAAAAAGGTAGTTCAGTAAATTTTTTCAATATCTTTTTTAACCCTCATGGTCATGGAACACATACCGAATGTGTAGGTCATATATCAGAAGAAAAAGAATCTGTAAACGATTGTATCAAAACTTTTTTTTTCATCGCTCAGTTAGTCAGTATAAAGCCTAAATCTGTTGGGGAAGACCTCGTGTTGACTAAAAGTCAAATAGAAGGATTACTAAAACCAGATTGTAAAGCACTAATTATTCGAACGTTACCGAATAATGAAAACAAAAAAAGTATGCAGTATTCCAACACTAACCCTCCTTACATTGATAAGGGTTTAGCCATTTACTTAAAAAATAAAGGAATTAAACACTTGCTTATTGATCTTCCTTCTGTAGATAAAGAAAAAGATAATGGTGTATTAGCTGCTCACCATGCTTTTTGGGATTTTCCACAAAATACCAGATTTGATTGTAGTATTACAGAATTAATTTTTGTACCCAATAATATTAAAGATGGGTCTTATTTACTAAATCTTTGTTTTGCACCTTTCAAAAACGATGCAAGCCCGAGTAAACCTACACTTTACAAAATTTATGATTGAACAAATTAGATCCTATTGCTTATCCAAAAATAAGGTTAGCGAATCTTTTCCTTTTGATGATACAACACTAGTTTTTAAAGTGCATAATAAAATGTTTGCCTTACTATTACTGGAAAAAGATCCATTACAAATGAATTTAAAATGCGATCCGGAAAAAGCTATCGAATTAAGAGAAGAATTTCATCAAGTAATTCCTGGGTATCATTCCAACAAAAAACATTGGAATACTATAATATTGGAAGATATTGATCCAAATTTAATTTTTTCGTGGATCGATCATTCCTATCAACTTGTTTGGAATAATTTACCAAAAAAACTAAAAGAGTAATTAACCTATTTAATACAAAAATGTATTGTAAGGAAATCTTTTAGCATGAATTTTTTTTGCCATTTCGTATAATTGATTTCGGAAGGCTTCAAAATTTTCCTTTTCAAGTGCAGAAATAAACATGGTATTTTCATTTTTTGCCATCCATGTTTTTTTCCAATCATTTAAAGAATAATTTGCTTTTATAACAGGCGTTAAATCATCCTCTTCTTTTTGCTCAAAAGTGAATGCATCTACTTTATTAAATACCAAAACTGTTGGTTTATCTTTAGCATTTATTTCGGCCAAAGTAGTATTCACAATTTCTATTTGCTCCTCAAAATTTGGATGAGAAATATCTATTACATGCAATAAAATATCCGCTTCTCTTACCTCATCAAGTGTAGATTTAAAACTTTCCACTAATTGGTGAGGTAATTTTCGTATAAACCCAACTGTATCCGAAAGTAAAAAAGGTAAATTTCCGATCACTACTTTTCGAACAGTCGTATCTAAGGTTGCAAATAATTTATTTTCTGCAAATACTTCCGATTTGGAAAGAACATTCATAATAGTAGACTTTCCTACATTGGTATAACCAACTAATGCTACACGAACTAATGCTCCTCTATTACCTCTTTGGATAGATTTTTGTTTATCAATTTTAACTAACTTTTGCTTTAGCAAAGCTATTTTTTGTTGAATAATTCTCCTATCTGTTTCAATTTGTGTTTCTCCAGGTCCACGCATTCCTATACCCCCTTTCTGACGCTCCAAGTGAGTCCACATTCTGGTTAGTCTTGGCAATAAATATTGATACTGAGCTAACTCTACTTGAACTCTGGAATGAGCAGTGCGAGCTCTAGAGGCAAAAATGTCGAGTATCAAATTGCTTCGATCCAAAATTTTACATTCTAATATTTTTTCCAAGTTGCGTAATTGAGACGGACCTAGTTCGTCATCAAAAATGACTAGTTTAATATCATTAGATTTAATAAAATTTTTTACCTCTTCTAACTTTCCACTTCCAATAAAGGTTTTAGGATTTGCGTAGGGAATTTTTTGCAAAAAATGCTTTACAGCAGATGCTCCTGCTGTATGAGCTAAAAAATCAAGCTCTTCTAGATATTCTTTTGCTTTATCTTCTTGTTGATCTGGTGTGATAATTCCAACCAAAACACAAGGTTCTTGCTCAAATTTTTTATTGATTTTTTTATTCATTTACAACCAACTTGGAGGCAAACAAAATAAAATACAACCTAAAGCTAAGCCAAACAATACTAAAACCGTTTTATTCATTGAACTATTGTTTGTCTTTTTAGATTTTGAACGTGCAATAGTCAACAAAACCAAAGCGATAGTCATCATAATGGGATGTTCCAGAGCATATAATCTTTCCAAAGAATTAGACATATCTAATTGACTGAAGCTTTTTACATTTGGGCTTATAAAATAAAGTACTAATCCTACCGTCCATTGGATATGAATCAGAATCATTGAAAATAAAACTGACTTTTGTTGAAAGGCAGAAAAATCGGTTTTTTGAAAAAGTCCCTTAATACTCAATACCAACACCAAAGCTATTGCTAAAAACAATAAGTAAGGTAAATTGCTATGCAAATGAAGTAATCCTATATACATAAAATAATTTTTAACAAATGTAAATAATCTTATTGGATTTTCTATCCGCTAATTTTGTAATTTCACACCCTCAAAACGAAACGTAAAATGAATACAAAACACTTTATACTAGCACTTATTTTATTGTGCTCAACTAAAGTTTTTTCTCAAGAAACTTTCCCTATTAACGGAGTCAAAAATAATTTTAATGCTACTCACGCTTTTATCAATGCCAAAATTGTAGTTTCTCCTCAAAAAACTATAGACAATGGTATATTCGTTATTCAAGGCGATAAAATACTTAGAGCAGATGGAGATACAGCAACTCCTCCATTAGAAGGGGCTATAATACATGACCTAAAAGGAAACTTTATTTACCCTTCATTTATAGACCTTAATAGCAGCTATGGAATAGATGTAAAAAAACGCTCTGAATGGAGTCCAAATCCTCAATATAAAAGTAATACAGGTTCTGGTGCCGGATGGAATCAAGCAATAAGTCCAGAGACTAAGAGTAAAAATATATTTAGTGCTAATTCTAATCAAGCATCGGATTACAGGTCGGTTGGTTTTGGCACCGTATTAAGCCATCATGCAGATGGAATTGCAAGAGGAACTGGTTTACTTACTAGTCTTGCTGATGACACCGAAAATAATACCGTACTCATCAGCGAAGCAAGTGCTCATTATTCATTAAATAAAGGTAGCTCAAGACAAAAAAATCCAAGCTCGCTAATGGGTGTTATTGCACTATTAAACCAAACCTATCTGGATGGTGAGTGGTACAACCAAAATGGAATTAAAGAATATAACAGATCATTGGAAGCCTGGAACGCTACACAAGATTTACCCCAGTTTTTTGAAATTAATGACAAACTTGATTTAGAAAGAATATGGAAAATCGCCGATGAATTTGAAATCGATTATATTGTAGTTGGAAATGGCGACGAATACCAGCGTATTGAAATGCTACAAGAAAGTGGTTTTCCTGTAATTTTACCTCTAAACTTTCCAATGGCATACGATGTTACTCATCCTGATGCTGCCAACATGCTAAGTTTACAAAAAATGAAACACTGGGAGTTAGCACCAACTAACCCTGGAGCACTTTTCCAAAAAGATATTTTTGTAGCTATAACTAGTGCTGACTTAGAAAAAAGAAGTCAATTTATTGATCAAATCAGAAAAGCTATTCAATTCGGCTTATCTGAACAGGACGCCTTAGCAGCTTTAACAACCAACCCTGCTGAATTAGTACAAGCCAATGAATTATTAGGAACGTTAGAAAAGGGAAAATTAGCTAATTTTTTAATATGCTCTGACAATATTTTCCAGAATGGAAAAATAATGAGTAATTGGATTCAAGGAAAAAAATACACCATTACTCCTCAAAACCGTATTGACCCAAGAGGTACTTATTTAGTAAACGAAAAAGATACTCTTGTAGTTTTTGGATCTCTTCAAAATCCAAAATCAAAACTTATAATAGATACTCTAAGTATTAAAATGAAAATGTCTCAAGAGAAATTACATTTTAATTTTAATTACGACAAAAAGGGTATTTATTCAATACAAGCTACATTAAATCAAAATAACCTTATTGGCGAACAATATTTACCTAATGGACAGTCTGAAAAATGGCTTGCAAAGTTTCTTAACGAATATAATGAAGACCAAAATCAACAAAAAGAGAAAAAATCGGAAGACCTAGGCAACTTATGGTTTCCTAATATGGCTTATGGTTGGGAAAAAGAAATTGAACAACAAAATATTGTTTTTACCAATGCAACGGTCTGGACAAACGACAAGCTAGGTATTGCTAAAAATACAGATGTCGCTATTTCTGAAGGAAAAATTATTGCTGTAGAGCAAAACATGGATGCCAACAAGTTGTTTGGGGAAGGCAATTTTATCTCTATAGATGCTAGTAACAAACACCTTACTAGTGGTATTATCGATGAGCATTCTCACATTGCAATAAGCAAAGGAGTAAATGAAGGAAGCCAAGCTAGTAGTGCAGAAGTAAGCATTCAAAATGTGGTTAATTCAGACGATATCAATATTTACAGACAACTATCGGGTGGAGTAACCACTGCACAATTATTACACGGTTCGGCAAATCCGATAGGTGGTCAATCTGCACTTATTAAGTTAAGATGGGGTAATAGTCCTCAAAATATGTTGTTCGAAAACGCAGATGGTTTCATCAAATTTGCTCTTGGAGAAAATGTAAAACAATCCAATTGGGGTGATTACGAACGAATCCGATTTCCACAAACTAGAATGGGAGTAGAACAAGTTTTTTATGACTATTTTTTAAGAGCAAAAGAATATCAAAAAAGCTGGTCTGATTATAATAACTTATCTGGAAGTGAACGAAGAAATCAGCCTGCTCCTAGGGAGGATTTAGAGATGAATGCTTTGTCAGAAATTTTAAATAGCGAGCGTTTTATAACTTGTCATTCTTATGTCCAGTCGGAAATAAATATGTTGATGCATGTTGCTGACTCCATGGGTTTTACGCTTA
Source organism: Flavobacteriales bacterium (assembly GCA_049890095.1). Taxonomy (GTDB): domain Bacteria; phylum Bacteroidota; class Bacteroidia; order Flavobacteriales; family UBA7312; genus JABAYQ01. The sequence continues at coordinate 136,609 of JBMHCD010000004.1, forward strand.
ACACCTTTACTCATATATTAGAAGGCTATAAATTAGCTGACAAAATGAAAAAACATGGAGCTGGAGCTTCAACTTTTTCAGATTGGTGGGCATACAAATTTGAAGTTAACGATGCTATCCCATACAATGCTGCAATTCTAACACAAATGGGCGTTGTTACAGCTATTAATTCGGATGATGCTGAAATGGCACGAAGATTAAACCAAGAAGCTGCCAAAACTGTAAAGTATGGTGGACTAAGTCAAGAAGAAGCATGGAAAACCGTAACCCTAAACCCTGCAAAACTTCTACATATTGACCATAGAGTAGGTTCTATAGCAGAAGGAAAAGATGCCGATATAGTTTTGTGGGATAATAATCCCCTTTCCGTTTATGCTAAGGTACAACAGACATATGTAGACGGAAGATGTTATTTTGATATCGAAAAAGATCAGACATTACAACTAAGAAATCATAACGAGCGAACTAGACTTATTCAAAAAATGTTGAGAGCAAAAGAAAATGGTGTCCCAACTCAAGAAGTTAAAGAAGAATACCAAAGACTTTATCACTGCAACAGCATTGAAGGAGAAAAAGATCAAGGTTGTCACCATTAAATTTTAACATAAGTAAAACCAATTATGAAATATATTCTATCCATACTACTAATCCTGCCTTTTTCTGTGTGGGCACAAAAGACACTTCTTTTGGGAGGTGTAGCACATATAGGAAATGGAGAAACCATTAACTCTTCTGCAATTTGTATAGAAAACGGAAAGTTTAATTTCGTTGTAGATGCAACTAGTATACGAATCAATCCTAATGAATTTGATACTATCATTAACATCTACGACCATCATGTATATCCTACTTTTATTTCTACTAATACCAAATTAGGAATTACTGAAATTAGTGCGGTTAGAGCAACTAACGACTTTAACGAAACAGGCGATTTTAAACCACACGTAAGATCACTAATTGCATACAATACCGAGAGTAAAATCATTCCTACTATACGAACCAATGGCGTATTACTAGCACAAGTAAGTCCACAAGGAGGAAGAATAAGTGGTACTTCATCTGTCATGAAATTAGAGGGATGGAATTGGGAGGATGCAGCTCAAAAACAAGACGATGGACTGCATTTAAACTGGCCAAAATATTTTGTTCAAACAGGATGGTGGGCTCAGCCAGGAGAAATTAAAAAAACGGAAGAATATGACAATCAGCTATTAGAGCTAAAAAATTATTTATTGAAATCTAAATCTTACTCTAATACTAATGACAAAAAATTAGATATTGAAATGGAGGCTATGAGTGGATTATTTGATGGTTCCAAAAACCTATACATTCATGCTAATTTAAAAAGAGAAATGATGGATGCTATTCTGATGAGTAAAGAAATGAACATCAAAAATATAGTTATAGTTGGTGCTCAGGAAGCTCATCTTATTGTCGATTTTTTATCTCAACATAAAGTGGGTGTAATTTTAGATCGAATTCATAGGCTACCAAGCACACAAGATCAAGATGTTTATCTGCCTTATAAACAAGCAAATATTTTGCATGAAGCTGGTATTAAATTTGGTTTTTGCTATCAAGGAGATATGGAAGCTATGGGACAACGAAATTTACCTTTTTCTGCTGGTACTGCAGTTGCTTATGGCTTACCCTACGAACAAGCTATTGCAGCATTAAGTTTGCATACTGCTCAAATGTTAGGAATCGATAAAGAAGTAGGGTCATTAGAAGAAGGGAAAGAAGCTACATTTTTTGTTTCTGAAGGTGACGCACTAGATATGATGACCAATAAAGTTGTTCATGCGTTTATACAAGGTAAAGCAATTAACTTAGATAACCATCAAAAACAATTAGATAGAAAATTTAGAAAAAAATATGGTTTAGAAATAAATCAATAACCAACTTTTTTACGTACTCTATCTAAAACCACATTAGCTATTTCGGATGCTTTAACAGCACCCTTTTGCAGCTCATCCTCTAGTTCATCCAGATGGTTCATATAATAATCGTACTTGCTTCGTTCTTTGCTAAATCGTTCAAGTATTAACTCAAACAAGGCTTGTTTAGCATGCCCATAACCAAAATTACCTTCCAAATATTTTTGATGAAGTTTTTGAGTTTGCTCTTTTGAGCCAATTAACTGGTAAAGAGCAAATACATTACACGTATTAGGATCTTTGGGTTCTTCTAGCCCTTTACTATCAGTTTTGATAGTCATGATTTGTTTACGTAGCTTTTTTTCAGGCAGAAAAATATTGATGTAGTTATTATATGACTTACTCATTTTCTGACCGTCAGTTCCAGGAATTGTCATTACTCGTTCATCAATTTTTGCCTCAGGTAATATAAACGTTGATCCGTAAACATGATTAAACGAGCCAGCAATGTCTCTGGTCATTTCTAAATGTTGTCGCTGATCTTTTCCAACTGGCACTATGTCTGCATCATATAAAAGTATATCTGCAGCCATTAACACTGGGTAAGTAAATAAGCCCGAATTAACGTCAGAAAGCCTATCCGATTTATCTTTAAACGAATGGGCATTTCCAAGCATAGGAAATGGAGTAAAACAATTTAAAAACCACGTTAACTCACATACTTGAGTAACATCCGACTGACGATAAAAAATATTTTTGTTTGTATCAAAACCAAAAGCAAGCCAAGCCGCAGCGGTAGCATACGTATTATTTTTTAAAACACTAGCATCACGAATAGTGGTTAATGAATGTAAATCTGCTATAAAAAATAAACTTTGATTTTCTATATTTTTAGAAAGTTCAATTGCCGGAATGATAGCTCCCAAAATATTTCCTAAATGAGGAACACCAGTACTCTGAATACCTGTTAAAACTCTTGCCATATGTTCGTCCAATAAAAACGTAAAAATAAGAATTGCATTAAATAAGTCCACTAATTAATTACTTTTGTTTTCATGAATAGTATTAATGCACTTTTTAGTTTGCTTTGGAGAGGGTGGTTTTTAATCACTTTTGCAGTGCCTTATCTTCTTAGCTTACCATTTACTATTTTCTTAACTCTAAACGTCAAGTTTTACCCTGTTTTATATTTCTATTTACATTATCTGAGTAAATTTATGTTTTTTGCTAGCGGTATAAGACCAAAAATTATTAAGAACACAAAACTAAATCCCAATAAACAATATATTTTTTGCTCTAATCACTCTTCTATATTAGATGTTCCATTTATGTTTTTACTTAGTAAAAAGCCAATCTCATTTATAGGTAAAGAATCCCTTTCTAAGATTCCTATTTTTGGTTTTTACTATAAAACATTTAATGTATTAGTAAATCGTAAAAGCATCAAAGATTCGTACTTAGCTTTTCAAAAAGCTGGAAAGAAAATAAAAGAAGGACAAAATATGGTTATTTTTCCTGAAGGAGGAATTATAAAAAGTGATAAAAAGTTATCTCGTTTTAAAAATGGTTTATTTCGTTTGGCAATAGAACAAAATATTACAATTATTCCTATTACCTTTGCAGACAACAAATGGATATTTCCTGAGCAATATAGCAAAGGAAAACCAGGAAAGGCAAGGGTTACCATTCATAAAGAGGTAAATCCTAGTGGCAAAGAAATTGAACAACTCAAACAGGAAGTATTTACAATAATAGAAAAACAACTCATAGCATATGAAAATTGACGATAAGTTAATTGATAAATTGGCCCATTTGAGTCAATTGGACTTTGATCAGAAAAGTAAAGATAAAATGACTAAAGACCTTGGTTATATTTTATCATTCGTAAATAAATTAGAAGAGTTAGACACTTCGGATATAGAGCCTATGGTTTACGTGAGCAAAGAGCATACCATTTTGCGTGAAGACATCGTTGGTAAGCATCTGGACAAAAAACAAGCCCTCAAAAATGCTCCTCAAAAAGACTCTGACTATTTTAAAGTTCCAACCGTTTTAAAAAAATAAAAAATGAAATTTCTTAAATACCTTGTTTTCTTCTTTGCTATCCTATGTGCCATTGCATTTTTGTTGCCTAAAGACAAGTATATTAGTCGTTCTGTAGAAATTGACCAAGAAATTGATCTTGTTTTCAATCAAGTTAATACGCTTAAAAATTGGGAAAACTGGTCTGCATGGAGTCTAAACGATTCTTCTGCTATATACGAATACTCTACCACTCCAAGTTCTGGAAAAGGAGCTTGGCAAAGTTGGAAAAGTAATACTACTGGCGAAGGAAAATTAACCATTGTAGAATCTGATAAAAATAAACTTATCAAAACACATTTAGAATTTTATGAGCAAGGAGAAGGTGCAGGAGAATGGAATTTTTCTTTCAATAACGGAAAAACAAGCGTTGAATGGACTTATCATGCCGACCTTGGGTATAATCCATTAGCAAGGTGGATTGGATTATTTTTAGACAGTATGTTAGGACAATCTTTGGAGCAAAGCCTCAATTCTTTGCAAAACTATTGCCAAAATGCAGAACTAGATAAAATACTAGAAGAGATAGACTAAAAAAACTTTGGTCTAGCAAAAAACACCTTAACACCAACAAATTACAACTTCATCCGTATTTTTCTCTAATTCAGAAAAAATCACTTGACTTTATAGCCAATTATTGCATAGCTGTATATCACTTACAAAAGCCTTAACTATTTTACAAATTCTTTAAAAATAGTTAATTATGAAAAAAATTTTGTTGGTTATTTTTATTTCTATGTGTTAGGTGCTTAACGCCCAACACATTCTCAATGGTAGTTTCGAAAACAACGATGTGATACATTTTCTGGATAGTTCGATAAACGCAAACATACCTCCTTGGCTTACCGATGCAGAAGATGCCCACCTCCGATGTAAACATGGTTTTTTTGAAAAAGACTATAACAGAATTATAGAACATAGCAGAATATTTAAACCCCAAAAATCTGGCAATCTCGATACCGTACCAGCAGATGCTAGTATGCTTCAAACAGACTGCCTTCATCATGGTATTTGGGGCCCAGAAGCAGCAGAAGGCAGGTGGTATTCCTCCGTCGTAACAGTTCATTATTTCAAAATCAGCAATAACGATTTTCTCAATCCCATATTGGAACACCACCACGATTATTTAAGTGCAAGTAGCCTAGAGTTTTCACAAGCTTTAGATAGTACCAAATGGTATCAGCTTACCTATTTATACGAGACAAGCCAGGCACCTCCTTTCATAATGCAGCGGTGGAAGTAGGAATTAGTCGATACGATTCTACCTTTGGTCAGACCATACACATAAGCCAAGTACCCCAACACGACGAAGACTGGATACAACAAAGTGTTGTTTTTAAACCCCAATTTGCAGCAAACCACCTAAGCATTAAAATGAGGTTTCCTCCAAATAGTATGAAGTATCCCTTCAAATCGCAAAGTGATTACTCTATCAGATTTTATGTATTTGTCGATAATTTTGTGTTGTCAGAGCTTACTTCTACAGATGAGCGTGTCCTTTCTCAAACCAAACTCTATCCTAACCCAAGCAATGGAGAGTTGTTTGTAGAAACAGCAAAAGGAGAATACATACAAAGTGCAAACGTTTTAGGAAAAGTATTACATCAAGAGAAGATTTTACCTAATAAGAAAAACGCTATATGGATAGACCATCTGGAGCAAGGAAACTACATTTTGCATATTCTGAATAAAGATGGAAATTTCATAGAGAATAAGAAGTTTATAAAAACTTTAAACTAAAAAAGCCCAACTTTTGGTTGGGCTTAACTATTTTTTGTCTTTAGCAATGTTCATCAAATGCTTGAGTTAAATTTTCTGCAATCATTTGGGCTGGTCTTCCTTCAATATGATGTCTTTCAATAAAATGAACTAATTCACCATTTTTAAAAAGAGCAATTGATGGAGAAGATGGAGGATAAGGTAAGCAATAGTCTCTTACTTTAGCAACCGCAGCTTTGTCTTGCCCTGCAAAGGCTGTAGTTAATTTAGTAGGTACTTTGGTATGTTTTGCAGCCATTTTTACTGCAGGTCGTGCATTTCCTGCAGCACAACCACAAACCGAGTTTATCATTACTAAAACTGTCCCTGTTTTAGCACCTAAAATAGCATCTACTTCTTCTTCTGTTCGCATTTCCTGAAAACCTTCTTGAGTAAGGTCTAAACGCATTGGGGTACATATTTCTTCTGGATACATATCGTTTTTTATTTGGTACAAATTTACTTAAGTTCTCTTTTTCGTGCAAAAAAATCTTTCAGGATTTGTCCACATTCTTGCTCTAAAACTCCTCCAATGCAAGTTGTTTTTGGGTGCAATACAGTTGTTGGTACGGATGTAAACCCTCGTTTAGGGTCATGTGCTCCATATACTATTTGAGAAAATCTGCTCCAATAGCTTGCCCCTGCACACATCAAGCAAGGCTCTAAAGTAACGTACAGAGTGCATTCATCTAAAAACTTTGCTCCTAAAAATTCAGAAGCAGTTGTTATGGCTAAAATTTCTGCATGTGCAGTAACATCTTTTAACTTTTGAGTATAATTATGAGCACGAGCAATAATTTGATCGTTACAAACAACAACAGCTCCCACCGGCACTTCGTCGATTACCATCGCTTTATTTGCTTCTTTTAAAGCTTCTCTCATAAAGTAATCGTGGTTTTTTTCAATCATAGTCCAAAAGTATCATAAAAAAGTAAAAAAAATAAAAATTATTGTACCTTCGTATCCACTAAACAAACTTAAATTATTATGAAAAAACATTACTACACTATGTGTATGTTATTACTTCCGTTTATAGCATATACACAAAACCAATTAACCTTTATTGATAAAGAAAAATTTAGCGTTGGCTTGAACGTTGGAAGTGTTTATGATCACTACGCCGATAATGGTATAGAATCCTTTACCAACTTTTCTAGCAATTATGAAGATGATTTGTCTTTAGGTTTTTCCGCTAGTTTATACTACGACCTAACTCCAAATTTTAGCCTTGGGATAGATGCAGGATTTGCAGATATATATGGAGATAACAACGAAGCATATTACTATGGAGAATTTAAAGATTTCAACTTTACAACTAAACTAAACTTTCTTCGTTATCGAAATATTGAACTATACGGGCGTTTATCTAGCGGTATCGTTCAATACGATGCAGTGGTAAAAGTAAAAGATGACAAATCCGTATTTAATAGAGAAAGCGGAGAGTCCTTAAAATCTAGCGTTGCCTTAGGTTTAGAATATCAGATTAAACCAAGATTATCCGTTTTATTTGATGCTAATTTCAACAGAGTAGCTAGCGATAACTTTGATGGAATTAACGAAAGATTAGAAAATTCAAAATACTTTGTTACTTCCATTGGTGTTCAATACCAACCTGGTTTAAGTAAAAAAGAACAGGAGTCTTCTGACTTAGAGAACTTTACACAAGAAGTTGATCAAAAAATGGATAGTAATAATAAATATTTGAAAAACGAAATAGATCGACTATCTAAAAAACTTAAAAAAATCGAACAACAAGAGCCTCAAAATAATCGTGAAAGTGTGACCGATTATAAAGAACAAAACAGAGAGCCAAACTTCGATTTAAATCAAACTATTTTTTACAAACCAGGAAAATATTTTGCTAGTTTATCTGCTCTAGAAAATTTGGCTGAAATTAGTCAGTTTATGAAAAAAAATTCCGACTATAAAGCTATCATTACAGGCTATACAGACTCGGATGCGAGCAATGCTTTAAATAATGAATTAGCTCAAAAAAGAGCAGAAAATATTCAGTCTTACTTATCTGCCCTAGGTATAAACAAAAGTAGAATTCAGACTGTTTATAAAGGAGAAGAAAATCCTATTGTACCCAACAAAAACGATATTTATAAGCAACTAAATCGAAGAGTTGAAATTAGCCTTATCAAATAATTTTTTGTTAGATTGGTAAAAAGCAGGTAAAAAATAATTTACCTGCTTTTTTTATGCCATACATTTGTGTAAGAAAAGCATAAAATAAATTGTAATTTTGTAAAATAAATCATTAATTATTATGCTACGATCACATAATTGTGGAGCATTAAGCTCCAAAAACATCGGACAAAAAGTAACTCTAAGTGGATGGGTACAGAAAAGTAGAGATTTAGGAGGAATGACTTTTGTTGACCTTAGAGATCGTTATGGCATTACTCAATTAGCGTTTAATCTAGAAACTAATGCTGACCTATGCTTAAAGGCCCGAAAACTAGCTAGGGAATACGTGATTCAAGCAAAAGGAATGGTAATTGAAAGATCTAGTAAGAATAGTAAAATAGCAACTGGCGAAATCGAAATTGAAGTAACAGAGTTAAACATTCTTAATCCGTCTATTACTCCTCCTTTTACTATTGAAGACCAAAGCGATGGAGGAGAAGATTTAAGAATGCAGTTTCGATATTTAGATATTCGAAGAAACCCTGTTCGGGAAAACTTAATGTTGCGTCATCGTTTGTCTACAGAAACCAGAAAATATCTTGATAATCAAGATTTTATTGAAGTAGAAACACCTTACCTTATTAAATCTACTCCTGAAGGAGCTCGTGATTTTGTGGTTCCATCACGAATGAACGAAGGACAATTTTACGCATTACCTCAATCGCCTCAAACTTTTAAGCAATTACTAATGGTTGGAGGTATCGACAAATACTATCAAATTGTTAAATGCTTTAGAGACGAAGACCTTAGAGCGGATAGACAACCTGAGTTTACACAAATCGATTGCGAAATGTCTTTTATTGAACAAGAAGATATTTTAAATACTTTCGAAGGACTTACCAGGCACTTACTTAAAGAAATTAAAGGAGTTGAACTAGATCAATTTCCTAGAATGAGTTACGATCAAGCAATGGAACTTTATGGGTCAGACAAACCAGACATTCGTTTTGATATGACCTTTAATAATTTAAACGATGTTGCCCAACAAAACAATTTTGTGGTATTTGATAGTGCAGAGCTGGTTGTTGGTATTTGTGCTAAAGGATGTAGCGATTGGACCCGCAAACAACTTGATAAACTAACCGATTTTGTTAAAAGACCTCAAATCGGAGCTAAAGGACTAGTATATTGCAAATACAACACGGATGGTAGTTTTAAATCGTCTGTTGATAAATTCTTTAATCAGGATGATTTGGCAAAGTGGGCTAAAAAAATGAATGCTCAAAAAGGTGATTTAATTCTCGTTTTATCTGGCAACACTAAGGATGTAAGAAAACAAATGAACGAACTTAGGCTAGAAGTAGCTCAACAATTAGGGCTTAGAGACCCAAATGTTTTTGCCCCTTTATGGGTTGTAGATTTTCCATTATTGGAATGGGATGAAGAAAGCCAGCGTTTTCATGCAATGCATCATCCATTTACTTCTCCTAAGGCTGAAGATTTAGATAAATTAGATAGCGACCCGGCGGCAGTAAGAGCAAACGCATACGATTTAGTAATGAACGGAAGCGAAATTGGTGGCGGATCTATACGTATTCACGACAAGGAATTACAAAGGTTAATGTTCAAACATTTAGGTTTTAGCGAACAAGAAGCAAAAGACCAATTTGGATTTCTCATGCAAGCTTTCGAATATGGTGCTCCACCTCATGGAGGTATTGCATTCGGATTTGATCGTTTGTGTTCTTTATTTGGTGGGCAAGAAAGTATAAGAGATTTTATTGCTTTTCCAAAAAACAACTCCGGAAGAGATGTCATGATTGATGCTCCATCCATTATCGACAATCAACAATTAGATGAGTTGCATATCAAATTAAAATAAAAAAAGCCCTAAATATTTAGGGCTTTTTCAATTGTTTATTTTCAAAATTAAAGAGTTCCTCTGTTACTTTGTTCTCTTTCTATTGCTTCAAATAAAGCTTTAAAATTTCCTTTTCCAAAAGACTGAGCTCCTTTTCTTTGAATAATTTCAAAAAACATCGTTGGACGATCTACAACAGGTTTAGTAAATAATTGTAACAGATAACCTTCATCATCTCGATCAATTAGAATACCATGTTTTTTAAGAACCTCAACATCCTCATCTATTTCCCCTACTCTATCCAATAAATCATCGTAATAGCTATCGGGCACATATAAAAACTCCACTCCTCTTTTACGCATTGCCGAAACAGTAGCAACAATATCGTCTGTTGCAACAGCAATGTGCTGAACACCTGGTCCGTTATAAAATTCTATGTACTCCTCAATCTGAGATTTTTTCTTTCCTTCAGCAGGCTCATTAATTGGAAACTTTATGCGTCCATTACCATTACTCATTACCTTACTCATTAAGGCAGTATAATCGGTAGAAATATCATTATCATCAAATGAAATAATTTGAGCAAAGCCCATTACTTTAGCATAAAACTCACACCATTTGTTCATTTCATCCCAATCTACATTACCAACCATGTGATCGATAAACTTAATACCAACTGGTTCTGGATTATAATGACTTTCCCATTTTCTATATCCTGGCAAAAAGACTCCATTATAGTTTTTCCTTTCTACAAAAATATGCACCGTTTCTCCATAGGTGTAAATACCTGATCGAACTACAATTCCATTTTCATCTTTTTCTGTGGTTGGTTCCATGTATGACTTGGCACCTCTTTTAGTTGTCTCTTGCCATGCTTTAGTAGCGTCTTCTACCCACAAAGCCACCACTTTTACTCCATCTCCATGAGTATTTATATGTTCATTTATTAATCCATCTTTAGTTAGAGGGCTTGTCAATACTAAGCGAATTTTATCTTGTTTCAACACATATGAAACTCGATCTTTCATTCCTGTTTCTAATCCTGCATAAGCCTCACTCTGAAAACCAAATGCAGTTTTATAAAAATGAGCAGATTGTTTTGCATTTCCTACATACAATTCCACATAATCAGTACCTAATAATGGTAAAAAGTCTTCCGCCTCTTCAAATAATTTTTTAAGACTGTATTCCGTATTCTGTAAGTTTTTTAAATTTTTTATATCAGCTGCCATATTTTTATTTATTATTTTTTTCTAACCAGGATAAATGATAATCTCCATCAATTATATTCATTGCTTGCTCAGTCACCATTAAGGGTTTAAAAGTATCAACCATTACGGCAAGCTCTTCGGTAACAGTTTGACCTATACTTCTTTCGGTAGCTCCTGGATGAGGTCCGTGGGGAATACCACCAGGATGTAGTGTAATTTGTCCTTTTTCAATATTGTTTCTACTCATGAAATCACCATCTACATAGTATAATACTTCGTCAGAATCTATATTGGAATGATTATATGGTGCAGGAATTGCTTGAGGATGATAATCGTATAATCTAGGACAGAAAGAACAAACCACAAAACCATTTGCTTCAAATGTTTGATGAACTGGTGGCGGTTGATGAACCCTTCCTGTAATAGGTTCAAAATCATGAATAGAAAAAGCGTACGGATAATTATAACCATCCCATCCAACAACATCAAAAGGATGAGAAGCATAAACATAATCATGTAGCAGTCCTTGCTTTTTTATCTTGATAGTAAAATCTCCTTTCTCATCATGAGTTTCTAAATTTTGAGGTCTTCGTAAATCTCGTTCACAGAAAGGGGAATGCTCCAATAGTTGCCCGAACCAATTTCGATATCGTTTTGGCGTATACATTGGACTTGCGGACTCCACAATAAACAACCTATTATCTTCATTATCAAACTCAATACAATAGATCATTCCCCTAGGAATTAGTAGATAATCTCCATAAGAAAAACTAAGGTTTCCAACTAATGTTCTCAGAGTACCTGATCCTTTGTGTATGAATAATAATTCGTCACAATCTGTATTTTTATAAAAATAACCATTCATAGACTGTTTTGGTGCTGCTAATGAAATATGAACATCACTATTGACTAAAATGGGCACTCTACTTTCTAGAAAATCATCTTTTGCAGGAACTGAAAAACCTTTTAAGCTAATTGATTTTAAATTTTTTTCAATTGCTATTTTTGGTGATATATCTGTTGATCCATTAATTTTTTTCACCATTGTAGGTCTATGAGTATGATACAATAGCGACGACATTCCATCAAAACCTACTGTTCCGAATAACTGTTCATAATATAAGCCTCCGTCTTGTTTCTTGAAAATAGTATGTCGTTTTTTAGGAATCTCTCCTAATTTATGATAAAATGGCATTTTTTAACAATTTTTAGAGTTAAACATTTTGGACAAATCCACTTTTTGATGACTATGAAAACGTTTTTTGTTTTCTTTTCCTTTTCGTAATTTTTTTTGCTCTTCATCAGGAAGACTTACCGTTTCTAAACAGTTTGGCGAACAACACATTTGATTTTTTTTCTGACACTTCTCACACTGAATAAATAATAAATTACAATTTACATTTTTACAGTTTACATGTGTATCTGATTTTTCGCCACACTGATGACAATTAGAAATTACTTCCATACTTACACGCTCTGCTAGTCGGCCATCAAAAACAAAATTTTTGCCTTTAAACTTATTTTGTAAGTTGGGCTTTTGCTCTAGCTGTCTAACATAATCAATTATACCGCCATGCAATTGATTAACGTCCTCAAAACCATGATGTTTTAAATAAGCTGATGTTTTTTCACAACGAATTCCCCCAGTACAATATAACAATACCTTACTCTGTTTCTTGCCCTCCAACATTTGTTTTACTTCGGGCAGCTCTTCCTTAAAAGTTTCTGATTGTGGACAAATAGCATTTTCGAAATGACCTATTTCACTTTCATAATGATTTCTCATATCTACTACTATTGCTCCTTTATCAATCGCTTCATTCCATTGCTCAGCATTCAAATGAGTACCTACATTTGTTACATCATACTCGTCTAGCGTTAATCCATCGGCAACAATTTGATTTCTTACTTTGATTGTTAATTTATAAAAAGAAAACTCGGATTCTTGAACCGCTATTTTGAAAGGTACATTTTTAAGCTCTTCAAACTCATCTATCGACTGCCTAAACTGTTGCATTCGATTCTCAGGAATACTAATCTGTGCGTTTATTCCCTCTTTTGCAATATATACTCGTCCTAACACTTCCAGCTTTTGCCATCGCTCAAACAAAACATCTCTCATGTGATCAGGATGATTAAAAATAACGTAACGATAAAAAGATACTGTAGTACGTTTAAACTTTTCGTTTTGCAAACGTTCTAGAGCTTGTGCTTTATTTAGCTTATTTCTTAATCCTTTTTTGTTAGCGTTGGGATCCATTATAGCTTTTTCGATCTAGACAAATGTACAAAAACAAATAGTAAATCATACAAAAAATACTATCATTACACTTAAATAGTATATTTGTAAATCAATTTAATTCGTTCATGAAAGATACTATATTAGTAATAGGTTCTTGTGGTCAAATTGGCACCGAACTTGTACTTAAATTACGAGAAATATATGGGGAGGATAGAGTTATCGCCTCAGATATACGACAACCCAATTCAAAAGAATTATTACAAAGTGGTCCATTTGAAATAATCGATGTTCTTGATCAGAAACGTTTAACATCTGTTGTAAAAAAATATGGTGTCAATCAAATATATTTATTAGCAGCATTGCTTTCGGCAACTGCAGAAAAAAATATCGAATTGGGCTGGAGCTTAAATATGCAATCTCTGTCCAATGTACTTGATTTAGCCCGTTTTGGCTCAATAAAAAAGATTTATTGGCCTAGTTCTATTGCCGTTTTTGGACCTACAACACCAAAATTAAATACTCCTCAACATACCATAATGGACCCTAACACTGTTTATGGAATTAGTAAGCTTGCAGGAGAAAGGTGGTGCGAATATTATTTCAAAAAATTTGGTGTGGACGTTAGAAGTATCAGATATCCAGGACTCATCAGCTGGAAATCCGAGCCAGGCGGAGGAACAACCGACTATGCCGTTCATATTTTTAAAGAAGCCATTAACAATGGAGAGTATCATTGTTTTTTAGAGTCAAAAACTACTTTACCAATGATGTATATGAACGACGCAATACGAGCAACCATAGAACTTATGGAAACAGAAAGTGCTAATGTTAAAATCCGTTCTTCCTATAATGTTGCAGGCTTAAGTTTTAATCCAGAACAATTGGGGCAAGAAATAAGACGTTTTTATCCTTCTTTCAAAATGAATTACAAAATCGACTTTCGACAAGAAATCGCTAATAGTTGGCCTCAAAGCATTGACGATTCTGAAGCTCAAAATGACTGGAATTGGAAGTCTGAATATAATTTGTCAAAAATGAGTGAAGACATGATAAAAAATTTAAAAAATTAATGTTAATTAGCTTATATGAAACAAATTATCAATGTCTATAATACTCTAAGTAGAAAGAAAGAGGTTTTTGAGCCTATCAACCCTCCTCATGTTGGCTTGTATGTTTGCGGACCAACCGTTTATGGAGATCCTCATTTAGGCCATGCCAGACCCGCAATTACCTTTGATATTGTTTTTCGCTATCTTAACCATATTGGCTATAAAGTAAGATATGTTCGAAATATCACAGATGCTGGTCATTTGGTAGATGATGGAGATCAAGGTGAAGATAAAATTGCGAAAAAGGCAAAACTAGAACAGCTTGAACCAATGGAGGTAGTTCAACATTACACCATTAGATATCATCAAGCCATGCAACAATTAAACTGTTTACCTCCTTCTATAGAGCCTAGAGCAACAGGACATATAATAGAACAGATCGAAATGGTCAAAAAAATATTAGATAAAGGACTTGCCTACCATGTTAACGGATCTGTATATCTGGATGTAAAAAAATATAACGAACATTATCCGTATGGGAAATTATCCGGAAGAAATTTAGAAGACACCCTAGAAAATACTAGAGAATTAGATGGTCAGAGTGAGAAAAAAAGTCCGGTTGATTTTGCTATTTGGAAAAAAGCTGCTCCTGAACATATTATGAGATGGGCTTCACCTTGGGGCGAAGGGTTTCCAGGCTGGCATCTAGAATGTTCTGCCATGAGTAGTAAATATTTAGGAAATCATTTTGACATACACGGAGGAGGAATGGATTTAGTTTTTCCTCATCATGAAGCAGAAATTGCCCAATCTAATGCATGCAATGATTGTGACCCTGCAAAGTATTGGATGCATAATAATATGATCACAATCAATGGTCAAAAAATGGGAAAATCACTAGGAAACTTTATAAATTTAGACCAATTTTTTAGTGGTAATCATAAGTTATTAGAAAGAGAATACCCCGCTATGACTGTTCGCTTTTTTATACTACAGGCACAGTACAGAAGTCAGCTAGATTTTTCTAATGACGCATTAATGGCAGCTGAAAAAGGTTTGCAAAAATTAATGGCAGCTAAAAATAGATTACAAGAATTGAAACCTAATAACAATTCTGATTATGATGTGAAGGAGTTAAAGCAAAATTGCTATAATGCTATGAATGATGATTTTAACACTCCTATTTTAATTGCTCATTTGTTTGATGGAGTTAAAATAATCAACTCTTGTAAGGCTCAAAAAGTTAATCTTACCCAAAATGATATTAATGAGCTAAAAAACATCTTTGATGTTTTTGTAAGCAATATACTTGGACTTACCTCTGATGAAAACACTTCTGACGACCTAACTGATGAGGTAATGAAAATTGTATTACAACTTAGAAGTAAAGCTAAAACAGAAAAAGATTGGAGTACTGCCGATCTTATTAGAGATGAACTAAATAAAATTAATATTGAAGTTAAAGATAGTCCTGACGGTAGTTCTTGGACTATAAAATAATACTATATGAATCTATTAAAATATTGCTTTTATGCTACAATACTAGCATTCTTTATTTCTTGTAGTCAAGATACTAAGAAAAGTAACCCAAAAAAAACTATTCAGATAGAAGTCCCAACATTTAATTCCGATAGTGCCTATTTTTATGTTGAACAACAAGTAGCCTTTGGACCTCGTTTTCTGAGTAGTAAAGGGTGGAAAGAATGCGGAGATTATTTGGTAAAAACTTTAAAGCGATTTGCACCTATTGTTGAAGAGCAACGAGCAGAAATAACAACTTACGATGGTAAAAAACATGAAATGCGAAATATTATAGCTTCTTTTTCGCCCGAAAAAAACAATCGTATTTTACTTTGTGCTCATTGGGACACAAGACATGTTGCAGACTATGATACCATTCGAAAAAATGAGCCTATTTTAGGTGCAAATGATGGAGGTTCTGGAGTTGGTGTTTTAATAGAGCTTGCCCGTCAAATGTCAATAAAAGCTCCAAACATAGGTGTTGACATAATACTTTTTGATGCCGAAGATTATGGACAACCAAAAGATTATACAGGAGCACCCAATTCCGAAAGCTGGTGTATAGGTTCTCAATATTGGAGTAGAAATCCGCATCAACCAAATTATTATGCTAGATACGGTATTTTATTAGATATGGTTGGTGCAAAAAATGCACAATTTGCTCACGAAGGTTATTCAAGACAAGCAGGAGAACGAATCTTAAAAAAAGTATGGAAAACCGCTCATCAACTAGGTTATAATGATTATTTTGTATACAAAATGGGGCCTGCAATTCTCGACGATCATTATTTTATTAATACAATTGCAAATATTCCAACTATCGACATTATAGAATTTGATCAAGCAACTGAGAGTGGCTTCAATAAACACTGGCACACACATGCAGACGACATGAATAACGTAGATAGAAATACGTTGAAAGCAGTAGGACAAACTGTTACCAATGTTGTGTACAACGAATAAATATCGACTCTTGTTTTTTGAATTGATAATTTATCACGACCTTTGTACCTAATTAAAAACCCTATTACAAATGGAAATTTTTTTATTCATAGTAGCTCATTGGTACTTATCCTTATTTGCTCAATCTTTCTTTCATCATAGATATTCGGCGCATCAGATGTTTACGATGCCAAAATGGGTAGAAAAATTCTTTTTTGTTTTTTCATTTATCACTCAAGGCTCTTCATACATGAGTCCTAAAGTATACGGAGCATTGCACCGACTACACCACGAACATGCCGATACTGAAGAAGATCCTCATTCTCCTAAATTTTCAAGTAATTTTGTTACCCTTATGGTAAAAACGTACTACAAATTTGCAGGAATTCAAGATGGATCTATAGAAGTTAAAAGTGCACATATGCAAAACTTACCAGACTGGAATTGGTTTGATAAAATGGCAGGCTCTCTGATCGTAAAAATTTTATGGGCTTTATTTTACGTATATTTTTACTATTTATTCGCAACAGAATGGTGGATGTGGTTATTCGTTCCTGCTCATATTGTTATGGGGCCAATACATGGAACAGTGGTAAATTGGTTTGCTCATAAAATAGGATATACAAACTACGAAGTAGAAGACACGTCTAAAAACCTAATGCCTTTTGATATATTTATGCTAGGCGAAGGATATCACAACAATCATCATGCCAGAGGAAATAAGGCAAACTTTGCTAGAAAATGGTATGAAATTGATCCTATATACCCTATCATACGACTTTTAGATTTAATTGGCATGATTAAACTAAATCCAGTAGCTATCGCTAAAGACTAATCTTCGCACCCTTCAGGTACTATTTGCAATTGTTTTACTTCAATATAATTTTGCCTTAAGATGGCTATAATTTGTACTTGAATTGGAATTTCTTTTTCAGGAACAATATCTAAGTACAACTGTTCCATTTCAAACAATTCTTCTACATTAAAAATCATTTTTGTTTTATCTTCTAATTCAAAATAATGAGTCGTATCACTCATGGTCCACCACCCTTCAAGTGTATCTAAAGTATATTGTGCATTAATAAAAAAAGGAAACACTATTAAAAGAGGCAACATTAAACGATTCATATGTCAAAAATAATGATAATCTTGTATCTTGCACAAAATCCTGTTATATGAGTTCTGTAAAAAAACTATTCTTAATAGATGCCTTTGCTTTAATATATCGATCGTATTTTGCATTTAGTAAAAACCCTCGTATCAATTCAAGAGGAGTAGAAACTTCTGCTGTTCTTGGCTTTGTCAACAGTTTAGTTGAGGTTCTCAAAAAAGAAAATCCTACTCATATTGCTGTTGTTTTTGATACGCCGAAAGCCACTACAAGACATATAGAATTTCCGGAGTACAAAGCAAATAGAGAAGCGATGCCGGAAGGTATTTCGGTAGCATTACCATATATAGATCAAGTACTTGATGCATTCAATATTCCAAAAATTTTTGCTGATGGCTATGAGGCAGATGATGTGATTGGAACTTTAGCTAAAAAAGCAGAAAAAAAAGGTTTTGTTACATACATGATGACTCCAGATAAAGACTTTGCCCAATTAGTATCTCCAAATATTTTACTTTACAGACCAGCAAGCAAGTGGAAAGGAACCGAAATTTGGGGAGTTCAAGAAGTATTACAAAAATTTGAAATAAAAGAAGTAAAACAAGTCATTGATTTTTTAGGAATGATGGGAGATGCTGTTGATAATATTCCTGGTTTACCTGGCGTAGGTGAAAAAACAGCCAAAAAATTTCTTGCACAGTTTGGTAGCATGGAAAATTTATTAGATAATACTGACCAACTAAAAGGAAAGCTTAAAGAGAAAATTGAAGAAAATAAAGAAAAAGGACTTCTTTCTAAAAAATTGGCAACTATTTTACTTGATGCTCCGGTAGATTTAATAGAAAAAGATTTAGAGGTTAGTAAGTTTGATGAAGAAAAACTTATCCCATTATTTGAAGAACTTGAATTTAGAACTCTAGCAAAAAGATTGCTAAATAAAGAAGTCAAATCTGAGTCTGATCAAATAGTTAAGAAAGATTTACAAAAAGAACAAAAGACACAGTTTGACTTATTTAATCAAGATAATCAAGAAATAGAAAATAACTTTGAAAAGCTAGAATCAAAAAATACGGAATACATATTAATAGATAGTCCACAAAAAAGGCAAGAACTAATTGCTGACCTTTTACAACAAAAATCTGTTTGTTTTGATACCGAAACTACAGGGTTAAATCCATTGAACGCAGAACTTGTCGGATTTTCATTTTGTTATCAAAAAAACAAGGCTTTTTATGTTCATATAAATGAAGGAGAAGAGCAAGTAGTTGTTAATGAGTTTAAGCCGTTCTTTCACTCCAACAAAATTGAAAAAATTGCACAAAACCTAAAGTATGATTATAAAATTTTGTTTAAGTATGGTGTAAAAGTAAATGGTCCGTACTTCGATACCATGATTGCCCATTATTTGTTAGAGCCAGACCAAAGACATAATATGGACATCTTAGCTCAGAATTACCTTAACTATAAACCCATCAGCATTGAATCTTTAATTGGGAAAAAAGGTTCTTCTCAGTTGAGCATACGAACCATAAACATTAAACAGTTATGTGATTATGCATGTGAAGATGCTGATATTACTTTTCAACTAAAACAAATCTTTTCAAAGTCGATTGAAAATAGCCCTCTGCAGAAGTTGTTCGACGAATTGGAGTGTCCGTTAATACCTGTATTAGCTCAAATGGAAATGGAAGGCATAAAAATTGATATTTCTTCTCTTCATAATTTTTCAAAAGAATTAAGCCTTGAAATACAAAGATTAAATGAAAGCGTTCAATCTTTTGCAAAAAACCCCTTCAATTTAGCCTCACCAAAACAACTTGGACAAGTCTTGTTTGAGCAATTAAAGCTAGTCGATAAGCCAAAAAAAACAAAAAGTGGTCAGTATTCTACCTCTGAAGAGACTCTTTTAAAACTAAAAGGAAAACATCAAATAATCGATAATATCTTAGAGTTTCGACAACTTCAAAAACTAAAATCTACGTATGTAGATGCATTACCCAACTTAGCAAATGATCAAAGTCAAAGGATACATACAACCTATCAACAGAGTGTTGCAGCAACCGGACGATTAAGTTCCATTAATCCTAATTTGCAGAATATTCCTATACGAAGCGAAAAAGGTCGTGAAGTACGTAAAGCTTTTATTGCAAAAGACAAAAATCACATTCTACTAGCAGCAGACTATTCTCAAATTGAATTGCGTTTAATGGCACATTTATCACAAGATCAAGGAATGCTATCTGCTTTTACAAACAAAGAAGATATTCATTCGTCTACAGCTGCAAAAGTTTATGGTGTTGAAATAGATCAAGTTAGCAGAGAACAACGTTCTAATGCTAAAATGGTAAACTTTGGAATTATTTATGGAATTTCAGCATTTGGACTTTCTCAAAGGCTGGGAATAAAAAGAGGAGAAGCCAAAGAAATTATTGACAACTATTTTTTACAATACCCAAAAGTAAAGTCGTATATGGACAAGAGTAAAGAAAATGCTCGAGAAAAAGGTTTTGTTGAAACCATTATGGGTAGAAAACGATATTTAAAGGATATTAACTCGAGAAATGCTGTAGTAAGAGGATATGCTGAACGAAACGCTATAAATGCTCCAATACAAGGCTCAGCGGCTGATATTATTAAGAAAGCAATGATTGAAGTTCATGAGGCAATGAGTCAGGCAAATTTAAAAAGCAAAATGCTCTTGCAGGTGCATGATGAATTGGTTTTTGACGTACACTTATCTGAATTAGAAACTGTTCAAAAACTAGTAAAATCAAAAATGGAGGGTGCTCTTGAAATTTCTGTTCCTTTAGAAATCGACATGGGGACAGGAGAAAATTGGCTTCAAGCACACTAAAACTTTAGAAATCTCTAACCGAAAAAATAACCTGATCAAAATTCTCCGGATTTTGGATAACATGTAAAAACTTTTTAGCAACCTCTACTGCTGAAGTTAATTCATTATTTTGTTTGTACGATTTAAATCTTTCCAAATGTGGAAAATCTTCTTTATTTGCTTGTCGTATTGCTTCTTGCATTTCAGTGTCCACAATTCCAGGCGCTATAGAAAACACCTTAAACTCTGGATGTTCTTGTTGCATAACCATAGAAAACATATCTAATCCAGATTTAGAAGCACAATAAGTACTCCACGATTCTATAGCATGCTTACCTGCTCCAGAGCTTACATTTATAATCATTTTTAATGAAGAATGCTTTTTATATGCATGTATGAAGTGATTACACAATAAACTTGGAGCAACTAAATTTACATTAAAGTTTTGTGCTATATCTTCTGTACTTTGTTTGCCAACAAAAGTAACCGGTCCAACCACTCCTGCATTATTTATTATAACGATCTTAGTAAAAGAGTCATCAACTGGTTCAAATATTTCTTCGGAAATAGGAACAGATAGATCATGTTTTATATGATGATATTGTTTGTGTTCAATATTACATCTTCTGGAAATTCCTATAACAATATTGTTTTTATCTTGTAATAACAACTTTGCTAAAGCAAAACCAATTCCACTACTTGTTCCTGTTATATAAAATAAATTCATTTTTTTAAATTAGATCTAATGCTTGAGCTAAGTCGTTTTTAAGATCAGAAATATCTTCAACTCCTACACTTAATCGGATTAAGGAATCTACTACTCCTGTTTTTTCTCGTTCTTCTTTTGGAATTGCAGCATGAGTCATACTTGCAGGATGGCCACATAACGACTCTACTCCTCCTAAAGATTCTGCAAGTGTAAAAAATCTGGTTGAAGAAACTACCTTGAAAGCATCCTCTAATCGATTTCCTTTTAGAGAAAAAGACAACATCCCTCCAAAATCTTTCATCTGATTTTTAGCTATCAAATGATTAGGATGATCCTCAAATCCAGGCCAATAAACATTATCGACTTTTGGATGTGACTTTAAAAAATAAGCTATTTCTTTTCCGTTTTCACAATGCCTCTGAATACGTAGATGTAATGTTTTGATCCCTCTCAATACCAAAAAGCTATCCATTGGTCCAGGAACAGCTCCACAACTATTTTGAATAAAATATAATTTTTGAGCTAATTCAGAATCATTCAACATTAGAGCACCCATTACTACATCCGAATGACCTCCTAAATACTTAGTAACCGAATGCATTACAATATCAGCACCTAAATCCATAGGGTTTTGCAAATATGGAGACGCAAAAGTATTATCAACACCTAAAATTAAATTATGTTTTTTGGTTAGTTGAGCAATTGCTTTTATATCAATTATATTAAGCATTGGGTTTGTAGGTGTTTCTACCCAAATTAACTTAGTATTTTTATTTATATAGCTCTCAATATGTTGTACATCTTCCATTCCTGTGAAATGAAATTTAATGCCATAATTTTCAAACACTTTTGTGAAAATTCGATAAGTACCACCATATAAATCGTTGGTTGAAACTACTTCATCTCCAGGTTTTAACAATTTTATTATTGCGTCAATAGCTGCCAAACCAGAACCAAAACATAGTCCATACTGAGCATTTTCTAGGGCTGCTAAATTTGATTCTAAAGCTGCTCTAGTCGGATTGCCCGTTCTGGAGTATTCAAAGCCTTTATGATCTCCTGGATTTTTTTGAACATAAGTTGATGTTTGATAAATGGGTGTCATTATTGCCCCTGTACTTTCATCTGGCTCCAAACCAGCATGGATAACCTTGGTGTTGAATTTCATTTTTGTATTACTCATTTCATTTATTTTTGAGAATGGCTAAGTTAAGAAAATGGAAATAAAAAGAGGAGAAAATCTCCTCTTTAAAAAAGTATGGTTACTAACTAAAAACAGAGTTATAAGAATATTATTACTTATCTCTTTTAACTAACTTTTAACTATTTATTTTACCCGATTTAAATTGCTTCACTTCAATATAAAAACCAACAGGTAATGATTCATATTCGTTAATGTCATACTTTCTTACTAGTATATCTACATAAAAAAATAGATTCTAACATGTCATAAAAACCAAAACTTTCAAGATTAGTTATGTTTTGTGTATAAACTGTTTCTTGAGAATATGAAGTACTCTTATAAATAAAGGGAATGACAATAGTAAGGCAAAGTAAATAATAATAGATTTCATGGTCTTTAAGTTTAATTACCCATAAATTTAATTCCTTTTTTTAGAATAACAAAACAAAATTGAGAAAGGAAAATGTAATTTATGTTTGTATTTTTGAATGATATGAAAAAAGTGTACCATTTAGAAAAATGCAGTAGTTGCCAACGTATTATAAAAGAAATCAATTGGCCCTATGAAAAACAAGAAATTCGTAGCGAGAAAATTAGTGAAGAACAAATTGATTATATGGCAAAATTAGCTGGCTCTTATCAAGCTTTATTTAGTAAAAGAGCCATTAAGTACCGAACACTACAACTCAAAGATAAAACCTTGAGTGAACAAGATTATAAAGATCTAATTTTATCAGAAGATACTTTTTTGAAACGACCAGTATTTATTATTAACAACAAAATTTTTATTGGTAATAGTAAATCTACAACAGAAGACCTTAAAAAAGCGTTAAATGAATAATAAGCTAATAGCTCATCTTTGTTTGTTTGGTGCCAACTTAATTTATGCTATCAACTATACTGTAGCAAAAGATGTCATGCCTGATTTTATTCAACCACTTGGCTTTATCTTTTTAAGAGTAAGTGGTGCTTTATTACTTTTTTGGATTACTTTCCGATTATTTTTTTATCAGAAGATAGAAAGAAAAGATATCTTAAAACTTGTTCTTTGTGGATTGTTTGGGGTAGCTATCAATCAGATGCTCTTTTTCAAAGGACTAAACTTAACTACTCCTATAAACGCATCTGTTATTATGGTTACCAACCCGATATTAGTATTAATTGTTGGAGCTATTCTTATTTCAGAAAAAATTACTTATCGTAAATTAATCGGGATTGGATTTGGAGCCATTGGTGCACTTACCCTAATTACCCAGGGAGGACAATTAGACATCATAAACAAAGAACATACCATAGGTAACGTACTTGTTTTGATTAATGCATGTTCTTATGGTGTATATTTAGTAATGGTAAAACCTTTAATGAAAAAGTACCACCCTTTAACTGTTATTAGCTGGATTTTTCTTTTTGGTTTTTTATTCGTCATTCCTTTTGGATTTCAAGAATTTTTAATGATTGATTGGAATAACATGCCTAATTTTATAATCTATAGAGTACTATTTGTTGTGGTCGCGACTACTTTTTTAGCTTATTTATTTAATATAATAGGACTAAGATCGCTAAACGCAACTACCGTTTCTAGTTATATCTACCTACAACCTATATTAGCAACATTAGTTGCAATATTGGCTCAAAGCGATATGTTAGACTGGACTAAAATAGCATCTACAATAAGTATCTTTTTTGGAGTTTATTTAGTTAGCGTAAATAAAACAAAAGTTGCCTCTTAACAATTTAGTACATTTGTAAAAAAAGTAGTAATGATATTATCAATGACTGGCTACGGAAAAGCCGAAAAAAGCCTAAGCAATAAAAAGGTTACTATCGAAATTAAAAGTCTAAACAGTAAGCAAATAGACATGAACGTTCGAATGCCTTCTGTTTATAGAGAAAAAGAGTTGATTTGTCGACAAAAAATTAGCGCTGAATTAAAAAGAGGTAAAATTGATGTCTCCTTTTTTGTTGAAAATACTGGTCAAGAAGCTAACATAACTCTAAACAAATCGTTGATAAAAACATATTACTCAGAATTAAAAGAAATTAATGACGAATTAAATATTAGTGAGCCTTTAATGAACGTAGTGATGCGTATGCCAGAAGTTTTTAAAACAGAAAAAGAAAACTTAGACCAAAATGAATGGTTAGAAATTGAAAAACTTTTGGATCAGGCTATTGTAAATTTAACTGCTTTTAGGGCAGATGAGGGGAAAGCAATGGAAAACGATTTTAAAATTCGAATAAAAAATATTCAAACTATTTTAGATGAGATTGAAAAAACAGAATCTAATCGAATAGAGGATAAAAAAAATCGTCTTCAAGAAAAAATAAACTCTCTAACGACAGAAGTAGATAAAAATCGATTTGAACAAGAGCTAATTTATTATTTAGAAAAATTAGATATAACCGAAGAAATCGTTCGCCTTAATAATCACCTTAGCTATTTTACAGAAAATTTAGCTGCTCCATCTCAAGGGAAAAAACTAGGGTTTATATGCCAGGAAATCGGACGTGAAATAAATACTATCGGATCTAAATCCAATAACGCTCAGATGCAACAACTAGTGGTTCGCATGAAAGATGAACTAGAAAAAATAAAAGAACAAATTCTAAATGTTTTATAAAAAAGCCATTATTTTTTCCGCTCCATCCGGAGCAGGAAAAACCACAATTGTCAACCATTTACTGGACCGAGGACTAAACTTAGACTTTTCAATATCAGCATGTAGCCGTGCTCCTAGAGGCAATGAAGCTAATGGAAAAGAATATTACTTTCTAAGTAGTGAAGAATTCAAAGAAAAAATAGAACAAAACCTTTTTGTTGAATGGGAAGAAGTTTATAGTGATATGTATTACGGCACTTTAAAATCAGAATTAGAGCGTATATGGAAACAAAAAAAGCAAGTCATTTTTGATGTAGATGTAGATGGTGGCATAAGCCTAAAAAAACATTTTGGAGATCAAGCATTATCTATTTTTATTGTACCTCCTAGCATAGAGGTTCTTAAACAAAGACTGGAAAATAGAAACACCGATAGTAAAGAAAACATATCAAAAAGACTTGCTAAAGCAAAAGAAGAAATAAATAAAAAAGATAATTTTGATATCATTATCACAAACGATGAACTTGAAAATGCTTGTAATACAGCTTTCCAAGAAGTCAAAAAATTTTTAAAATAATATGAAAATTGGATTATTTTTTGGCTCTTTCAATCCCATACATATTGGTCATATGACCATTGCACAATACATTGTGGAACATACCTCTTTGGATAAAATATGGCTTGTCGTTTCTCCACAAAATCCGTTTAAAGAAAAATCTAGTCTATTGGCTCAAAACCATCGACTATCAATGGTTCAGTTGGCTACCGATAATGATGTAAAGCTCGAAGCTTCGAACATAGAATTTTCACTTCCAACACCTTCATATACGATAGATACTTTAACGTATACTAAAGAAAAGTATCCTCAACATGATTTTTCTATTATAATGGGAGCTGATAACCTTTTGCATTTCCATAAATGGAAAAACTACAAACAAATTCTGAATCATCATGAAATATTTGTTTATCCAAGACCCAAAACTCAAGATTCAGACTTTTCTAAACTTGATAATGTTCACCTTGTTGATGCTCCAATTATAGAAATATCATCGCAGTTTATTCGTAAATCAATTAAAACAAAAAAAGATATTCGTTATTTCCTTCCAAAAAATGTTTGGGAGTATATAGACGAAATGAATTTTTACAAGAGTTGATTAAGCTATTTCTATGCTAGATAAAACACTTTCAAAAAGTATTTTTCCATCTACATTTTTAAGCTCGCTATCGGATGCTCTTTCTGGGTGAGGCATCATACCAAAAACATTTCTAGACTTATTGCAAATTCCTGCAATAGATTGTACAGAACCATTTGGATTGTCTGACTCCTCAATTGATCCTTTTTCATTACAATATCTAAATAATACTTGATCGTTATTATTTAATTCATTTATAGTTTCCGAATCAGCATAAAAACGTCCTTCCCCATGGGCAATAGGAATACATAAAGGCTGACCTTTTTCTATTTTTGATGTAATTAATGTATTTGATGTTTGAGCAGAAATAAATACATTTTTGCAAATAAACTTTTGATTATTATTGTGCAACAAAGCTCCAGGCAACAAGCCTGACTCGCACAAAATTTGAAATCCATTACAAATTCCCATTACATAACCTCCATTATTAGCAAATTCGATAATCTTTTCCATAATTGGAGAAAACTGAGCTATTGAACCTGATCTTAAATAATCTCCATACGAAAAACCTCCAGGCAAAATGATAAAATCACAAGATTGTAAATCCGTGTCTTTATGCCATAAACTTACTACCTCTTGCTCCATAATGTTTTGCAGAACATATATTATATCTTTATCACAATTAGAACCAGGGAAAACTACTACACCAAATTTCATCAATTATAAATTTTTAATATTTAAAAATCAAAGTTAAGCAAATTTAAAAAGCTACAATGCTCCTAATTAAAAAATAAAATGCCGATATCAGAATTAAAGCATACAAACTTTCATACCACCATTTTTTTTGAGCAAACAAAAAATAATTGGAACACAAAACAGAAAAAGGGAGAACAAAAAGTAACGCATTTGACCAGCCTTCATTTGATTGTATAAAAAAGCTTAAAAAGACACTGAAAGAAAATGTAAAAAGTAATATAAATGCTTTTCTAGATTTCAGACTTTTTTTAGGAAGCCATTTTATTAACTCCAAAAGAGAAAATACAAAAATAAAGAGAGAAATTAAAACAAATGGCACGCTATAATTTGGCAAGATAATAGTAGGAACTGACAGACCAATAGAATTTATGTAATGATCTATTACAGAATCAGTAGATGAAAAACAAAATAAGTAGGCTAAATACAATATAAATGGCAAAATAAACGCAACAAATGGAATAACAAAACATCTCCAACTAATTGAGCCATAAATAAAATTTGCAGCAAAAAGCGTAATTAAAAAAACAATCGAAGGAGGATAAAAAAGAAAACAAAATCCTAACAAAAGACCAGCATCAAACAAGCTTAAATAAGGCTTATCTACTTGAAATATAGACAATAAATTATTTAAAAAAAATAATAATAAAAAAGTTACAGGCCAAACAGGAGAAAATGGGAAAAATAATGAAATTATAAGAACAAAAGAAGCTGGTAAAACAGAGCTAATACTCAGGATAAATTTATCATAAATTAAATTATTCCAGCCCATGGACAGCAATAAAATTAAAAGAATGGTTATTAGCTTGGTCAACCAAACTTTATTGAAGGTTAAAACAATTAACAAATCATATAATGGATATCCACTTTTAGAAAAAGAAAACGATAAATCGTAAAAAAATAATCCTGCAAAGAATAATACACAAAAGATTGAAAAAGTAACTATTGCTATTGGCTTTGAAGTTTTAAGAATATTTACTACCATTTGAATTTAAAAATTTCTACTTTTGTTGCAATCAAACACAAATTAGATATGATGACAAGTTTTTGGAACGGATTAGGTGATATTTTCACTTCTATTTTTTCAATTATGCCAACATTAGGTAATATCCCTAATTATCTTGGTATTTTAATCATTTCTGTTTTCTTTATATATTGGACAAAAGAGCTAATCATGTTCAAGAGAAACGGAGATTCTTAAGCGTCTTGTTTTAATAAATCTTGACCGATATCTTTTCTGTAGTATTTTCCTTTAAACTCAATATTTTCAGCATTTTTAAAGGATTTACCAACCGCTTCTTCAATACTCCTTCCAAAGGAGGTAATCGCCATTACTCTTCCACCATTAGTAAGTATTTTACCATTTTTATCAGTTGTCCCTGCATGAAATACTGTGCTATTTTCTGTATTATCTAGCCCTTTTATTTCTATTCCTTTTTGATAAGCTTGAGGATAACCTCCAGAAACTAACATTACTGTAGCTGCGACATCTTCATTAATATAAAAATCTTTTTCACTAAATGTATCATCAGCAATTCCTTTAAAAAGATTCAATAAATCAGATTTAATTCTTGGAATAACAACTTCTGTTTCTGGATCTCCCATTCGCACATTATATTCTATGACATATGGATCATCATCTACATTCATTAATCCAATAAAAATAAACCCTTTATAATCTATTTCTTCTTCAATAAGACCGTTTATAGTTGGTTTAATAATTCTATTTTCTACTTTCTCTAAGAAAAATTTATCCGCAAATGGTACTGGAGAAATAGCACCCATTCCTCCTGTATTTAACCCTGTATCTCCTTCTCCAATCCTCTTATAATCTTTTGCAGAAGGTAAAATTTTATAATTTTTTCCATCGGTTAAAACAAAAACTGACAACTCTATCCCATGCAAAAACTCTTCAATGACCACTTTCGAACTTGCTTCTCCAAATTTAGATTGTGTAAGCATTAGGTTTAACTCTTGTTTAGCTTCTACCAAATCATCAATAATCAAAACTCCTTTGCCAGCAGCCAATCCATCAGCTTTTAAGACATATGGTGGTGTTAAAGACTCTAAAAACTCATAACCAAGCTCAATAGTTTCTTTAGTGAAACTTTGATAAGCTGCAGTAGGAATAGAATTATTTTGCATGAATTTTTTAGAAAATTCCTTACTACCTTCCAATTGTGCTCCACGCTTTGAAGGTCCTATAACACATATATTATTTAATTGAGAATCATTCTTAAAAAAATCATAAATCCCTTTTACTAAGGGATCTTCTGGCCCTACAACGACCATATCAATATTTTTTTCTAAAACAAATTCTTTAATCGCTTCAAAGTCTGTAACTCCTATTTCTACATTTTCAGCTATAGACTTAGTGCCCGAATTACCTGGAGCAACAAATAACTTTTCGCACAAACTACTTTGTGATATTTTCCAACTAAGAGCATGTTCTCTTCCTCCTGATCCTAAAACTAATACATTCATCTTATAAAGGTATATTTCCGTGTTTTTTCTTTGGCAAATGATCCACTTTATTGCGAAGCATACTAAATGCTTTAATCAACTTTTCTCTTGTTTGAGAAGGAGTGATAACTTCATCTACAAAACCTCTAGCCGCAGCATTGTATGGGTTCGCAAATAAATTAGCATATTCTGCCTCTTTTTCTTGCCATTTAGCGGTAGAATCTTTTGCATTACTAATTTCTTTTTTAAATATAATTTCTGCAGCTCCTTTAGCACCCATAACTGCTATTTCTGCAGACGGCCAAGCATAGTTTAAATCTGCACCTATATGTTTAGAATTCATAACATCATATGCGCCGCCATATGCTTTTCTGGTAATTACAGTTATTCGTGGAATAGTAGCTTCACAGAAAGCATATAATAATTTAGCTCCATTATTAATTATTGCATTCCATTCCTGGTCTGTTCCTGGTAAAAACCCCGGAACATCTTCAAAAACAAGTAATGGAATATTAAAAGCATCACAAAATCGTACAAATCTAGCAGCTTTGTTAGATGCATGATTATCCAAAACACCTGCTAAGAATGCTGGTTGATTAGCAACAACACCTATAGATTTACCAGCTAAACGAGCAAATCCACAAACTATATTTTCAGCAAAATCTTTATGAACTTCATGTAAAAAACTATCATCAACAACTTGAGAAATGACTTGCTTTATGTCGTATGGTTGGGCCGCATTTTCTGGAATAATATTATCCAATTCTTTTCGTGTTTCGTCTCCTGACTTATACGCAATTGACGGTGCATCTTCTTCACAGTTTTGAGGCAAAAAGCTTAATAAATTTTTAAGATTTTCAATTAATTCTA
The DNA here is from genome assembly GCA_049890095.1 of Flavobacteriales bacterium. Classification (GTDB taxonomy): domain Bacteria; phylum Bacteroidota; class Bacteroidia; order Flavobacteriales; family UBA7312; genus JABAYQ01. The sequence goes on from JBMHCD010000004.1 coordinate 166,940, forward strand.
TCTCGTTGCCATAAGTAAAATGAGCCACACCAGACTTAGTTGCATGAGTTACTGCTCCTCCTAATTCTTCAGCGGTCACTTCTTCGTGAGTTACCGTTTTTACTACATTAGGACCAGTTACAAACATGTATGAAGTATTTTCAACCATCATAATAAAGTCCGTAAGAGCTGGCGAGTATACAGCTCCTCCAGCACAAGGCCCCATAATTGCAGACAACTGTGGGATAACTCCACTTGCTTTGGTGTTTCTGTAAAATATATCTGCATAACCTCCTAATGAAACAACTCCTTCCTGAATTCGTGCTCCACCGCTATCATTTAATCCAATAACTGGAGCTCCATTTTTGAGTGCCATGTCCATCAATTTGCAAATTTTTTCTGCATGTGCTTCTGCTAACGATCCACCCATAACAGTAAAATCTTGTGCAAAAACATAAACTAGACGATCATTTATTGTTCCATATCCTGTTACAACACCATCACCATAAAACTTTTGTTTTTCTAAACCAAAATTTGTGGATCGATGGGTAACCAACATTCCCATCTCTTCGAAAGAGCCTTTATCCAATAAAAAATGAATTCTTTCTCTTGCAGTTAACTTTCCTTTAGAATGTTGGGAATCAATACGTTTTTGACCTCCTCCTTGAAGAGCTTCAGCTTTTTTAGTTTCTAATAAATTTATTTTCTCTTTCATTTCGGATTTTTAACTCTTTGTATTTTAAAACTAATTACTCATTTAATTGAGCCAGGATTTCGTCTGTCATTTCCATATTATGAAACACATTTTGAACATCTTCATCTTCCTCTAACTTATCGAGTAATTTAAGAACTAAGCTTGCATCGTCTCCACTAATTGTTTTTAAATTATTTGCAAATCTTTGTAATTCAGAACTTTGTAGATCAATATTCATCGACTCTAACTTTTTTTGCATGTTACTAAAGTCAGAAAAATCGGTGGTAACAGTTATAACACCTTCATCATCATGCAATTCTTCCAAACCTGCATCAATTAACTCCATTTCTAAATCATCATTATCTAGTTCAATTTGATCTCCTTTAAATGTAAAAACAGCTTTTCTATCAAAAATAAACTCCAATGAACCATTAGTTCCTAAATTACCATCACATTTGTTGAAATATGACCGAACGTTTGCCACTGTTCTATTGTTATTATCGGTAGTACATTCCACAAAAACAGCTACTCCATGAGGTGCATAACCCTCCAAAGTTATTTCCATGTAATTTGCAGAGTCTGAGCCCATAGCCTTCTTTATAGCTCTTTCTACATTGTCTTTTGGCATATTTGCCGACTTGGCATTTTGTATTACTGCTCTTAGTCTGGAATTAGTTTCTGGATTTGGACCTCCTTCTTTGACAGACATAGAAATATCCTTTCCAATACGAGTAAAAGTTTTGGCCATAGCAGACCATCTTTTCATTTTTCGGGCTTTTCTAAATTCAAACGCTCTTCCCATTAGTTAAATTAAAATTATTTATTGCTAATATAAAAAATTAGTCGTCCAATTTTAGTACAGCCATAAATGCAGATTGTGGGATTTCTACATTTCCTATTTGACGCATTCTCTTTTTACCCTTTTTTTGCTTTTCTAATAATTTTCTTTTTCTAGAAATATCTCCTCCATAACATTTAGCAGTTACATCTTTCCGAACTGCTTTGACTGTTTCTCTAGAAATAATTTTTGCTCCAATAGCCGACTGAATTGCAATATCAAATTGTTGTCTTGGAATTAATTCTTTTAATTTTTGACAAATTTTCTTTCCCAAAGTATAGGCGTTATCTCTATGAATTAGAGCAGACAATGCGTCAACCTGATCACCATTCAATAAAATATCTAATTTGGAAAGATTGGATTGTCTATATTCTAATGGAAAATAATCGAAAGATGCATAACCTCTAGAAATACTTTTCAATTTATCATAAAAATCAAAAACTATTTCACCTAATGGCATTTCAAAAGTTAGCTCAACTCTGTCAGTAGTGAGATAAACTTGATTTTTCAAGATTCCTCTTTTTTCAATACACAAAGACATTACAGGTCCAACAAAATCGGCTTTTGTAATAATTTGTGCTCTTATAAATGGTTCTTCTACAAAATCCAAAACAGAAGGATCTGGTAAGTCAGAAGGATTATTTATTAAACTTTTTTCTTGTTTTTTGGTATATGCAAAATAGGATACGTTAGGGACAGTAGTAATAACTGTCATATCGAATTCTCTTTCCAATCTTTCTTGAATGATTTCCATATGTAACATGCCTAAAAAGCCACATCTAAATCCAAATCCTAATGCAGCCGATGATTCTGGCTCAAAGGTTAAAGATGCATCATTAAGTTGTAGCTTTTCCATAGAATTCCTCAACTCTTCATAATCCTCCGTATCGACAGGATAAATTCCGGCAAAAACCATTGGCTTAACATCTTCAAAACCCTGAATAGGCTGATCCGACGGCCTTTCAGTTTTGGTAAGCGTATCCCCAACTTTAACTTCTCTTGCATCTTTTATGCCCGAAATTATATACCCAACCTCTCCGGTTGACAACTGTTTTTTTGGCTCTTGTTTTAATTTCAATGCACCAATTTCATCTGCAAAATATTTTTTTCCGGTAGCCATAAACTGAACTTCGTCTCCTTTGCTAATAGAGCCATTAACAATTTTAAAGTAAGCCTCAATTCCTCTAAATGGATTATACACCGAATCAAAAATCATCGCTTGTAAAGGAGCATCAACATCTCCTTCAGGGGCAGGTATTCGATGAACAATAGCGTGTAAAATATCATCTATTCCAACTCCTGTTTTTGCAGAAGCAGGAATAATTTCTTCATCTTCACAACCAATTAAATCAATAATTTGATCTTTTACTAACTCTGGGTCTGCAGAAGGAAGGTCAATTTTGTTAAGAACAGGTATAATTTCTAAATCATTTTCCAATGCTAAATACAAATTGGAAATAGTCTGTGCTTGTATTCCTTGAGCTGCATCAACAATTAATAAAGCTCCTTCGCAAGCAGCAATGGACCTAGACACTTCATAAGAAAAATCAACATGACCAGGGGTGTCTATTAAGTTCAAAACATAATCCTCTCCATCTAACTGATAATTCATTTGTATTGCATGGCTTTTAATCGTAATACCACGCTCTCTTTCCAAATCCATATCATCCAGCAACTGATTTTGAGATTCTCTCTCACTTACTGCACCAGTAAATTCTAATAATCGATCTGCTAATGTACTTTTACCATGATCGATGTGTGCAATTATGCAAAAATTTCTAATCTTTTTCATCTAGTGCGAAAGTACAAAAATTAGACATAAAAAACTGCATGAAATAAAGGAAAACAACTGACGTCTATATGCTAGATAATAGCTTTTCTTTTATTAAATAACAGAGTTAAATTCCAATCACAAATTTCTATCTTTACAAAAGGAAAATGAAAAAAAATATGCCCCAAACAAATACTATATTATTCGATTTAGATGGCACCATTATAGAACCAATTGAAGGGATATTAAATTCTATACGCCATGCTGCTCAAAAAATTGGTGTGGAAATTCCAGCACATACCGAATTATATCAGTTTATAGGCCCTCCAATTATGGATTCTTTTCAATCTAAACTTTCACTAGACTACGAAAAAGCTAATCAAGCTGTTTCTTACTTCAGAAAATACTATAGCACCGAAGGCATTCATCAACATCAATTATATCCAAATATTGAACAAGTATTAAAAACACTCAAACAGAAAGGTTATCGACTATTTATTGCTACGTCAAAGCCAACCCTTTTTGCTAAAGAAATTTTAAAAGGACATAATTTAGATGTTCTATTTGATGAAATTGTAGGGTCGAATCTTGACAACAGCCGGAGCGATAAAACAGAAATAATCGAATATATCGTTAGTAAATATCAATTAGATATTAAAAAAACTATAATGATAGGAGACACTAAATACGATATAATTGGAGCAAAAAATCATAAAATAAAATCTATAGGCGTTAGCTATGGACACGGAAGTTTTACCTCATTCAAACCTGATTATATTGTAGATAACTGCATACAATTACAAGATTTGATTTTAAAAAATTTCTGCTTGTAAACTTTATTAGGTATTTAGGTATTTCTTATCAATCCAAAACGTTCCAAAAGGAACAATAGAAGCCAACCAAACAACACAAAGTGTTTTGAATCCCCATTTGTAATAAGGCATCATAACAATAGCTAAAATGCAGTAAGCGATAAATAATAGTCCATGTGGCATACCTAAAAGCTTAACCAAAGTTTCATTTCCTAAAAAATACTTAATTGGTACAGCCACAAGAATCAATAATACATTAGAAACTCCTTCTAAAAACGATATGATTCTAAATACTTTTTTCATGAGTTTAATTTTGTGATGTACTTACCAATGATATCAAACTCTAAATTAACGATATCGCCTTTTTTGAGCGATTTAAAATTAGTATTTTCAAAAGTGTATGGAATAATTGCAACCGAAAATTGTGATTTTTTAGAGTTTACAACCGTAAGACTAACTCCGTTCACGCAAATTGAACCTTTTTCTACTGTAATATGTTGATAAGGAGCATACTCAAATGTAAAAGTATGCCAACCGTTTTCTTCTATCGCATTAATGCATACGGCTGTCTGATCAACATGCCCTTGAACTATGTGACCATCTAGCCTGTCTCCTAATTTCATGCAACGTTCCAAGTTTACAAAGCTTCCTACCTCTAGATTACCTATATTAGTTTTGTCTAAAGTTTCTTTAATAGCCGTTATCACATAATAATCATCCTGTATATCTACTACAGTCAAACAAACACCATTATGCGCAATACTTTGATCAATTTTAAGTTCATCAGTAAAAGGAGATTCTACACTGATATGCAAATTGTCTTTCTCTTTTTCTAAGGCAACAACTTTGCCCATTCGTTCAATTATGCCTGTAAACATTTAATAATTTATAATTTGTTCTTCAATATTTTCAGGTACCTCTCTAAACGTGTAATCTTGTCTTCTTAGTTGAGGAGTAAAGCCTGCTTCTGAGATTGCTTCTTGAATAGTTTTGTAAGTAAATCGATGAGGAGCTCCCGCAGCAGAAACTACATTTTCTTCAATCATAATCGATCCAAAATCATTTGCCCCAGCATGCAAACAAAGTTGAGCTGTTTCTTTACCAACTGTTAACCATGAAGCTTGTATATTTTTGATATTAGGCAACATGATTCTACTTATAGCAATCATTCTAATATATTCATCTCCAGTTACGTTATTTTTTATACCTCTAATTCTATTAAGTAAGGTTCCGTCGTCCATAAATGGCCAAGGAATAAATGCTAAAAATCCATCTGATTCCTTTGGCTTTTCTGACTGAACTTCTCTTAGCCAAACTAAATGTTCAAAACGTTCTTCAAGTGTTTCTATATGTCCAAACATCATTGTTGCAGAAGTAGTAATATCCAATTGATGACAAGCACGCATAACATCTAGCCATTCTTTACCAGTACATTTTCCTCTAGAAATTAATCTTCTTACACGATCATTCAGAATTTCTGCTCCAGCGCCAGGCAAACTATCCATTCCCGATTGTTTCAAAGCCTTCAAAACTTCTAAATGAGATTTTCCCTCTATTTTACATATATGCGCTACCTCTGGTGGTCCTAAAGCATGCAATCTAATTTGAGGATACAAAGATTTTAACTCTTTAAATAAATTTGTATAAAAATCAAGTCCTAATTCAGGATGATGACCACCTTGAAGTAACAATTGATCACCCCCATATTTTATGGTTTCTTCAATTTTAGGTTTATACTGATCGATCGTTGTTACATAAACCTCTTCATGACCTGGCGGACGAAAGAAATTACAAAACTTACAATTCGCAATACAAGCATTGGTCGTATTGACATTTCGATCGATTTGCCATGTGACTAAATTATCTGGTTTTTGAATTTTTCTTAACTCGTTTGCAACATACATTAACTCTGTGGTGGGCGCGTTTTCAAAAAGAAATTGACCCTCTTGTGCACTCAAAAATTCAAACTTTAATGCTCTTTTTAATAATGTATCGCTATTCATTTAAATACGTTAGTTTTGTAGGTACAAAAATACGACAATAATTATGGACTCTACAATACATTATTTGAAGGAAAATAAAAATGAAAATTCTGTTGTTCTATTGTGTAATAATATTAACGATTTAGAGGGTTTTACCATTTCTGAAAAAGAGAAAGAATATATTATAAAACAGTTCGACAAAAAAATAAATACTATTGTCGTTCATCGATTTGACAATCCTTTGTTTGTAGAAATTTTGCCCTCAGAAAAAGAAAAAATACGTCTTCAAGCTTTTAATACTCATTCAAAAATAACAGATTTAAAAATTAATACCATAGACATTTTAGATTTGAGTTCTGATAATAGCAACTTTTTCTATTACACAGAAGCACTTGCATTGAGTAATTATCAATTTTTAAAATACTTTACTGAAAACAAAAAAAATAGTTTAGAAAACATCAATATAATTGGAGTTGACAAAAGTGAAGTGATGAAATTACAGTCGGTAGTTGAAGGTACTTTTGTTGCTAGAGATCTTGTAAATGAACCACTATCCTATCTAACAGCACTTCAATATAGCAAAGATATTGAAGCGCTTGGAAAAGAAGCTGGCTTTGAAGTTGAAGTTTATCACAAGCAAAAAATCGAAACATTAAAAATGGGCGGATTACTAGCCGTTAACAAAGGAAGTATTGACCCTCCAACATTTTCAATATTAGAATGGAAACCCAAAACACCAAGCAATAAAAAACCAATTGTATTAGTAGGTAAAGGAATTGTATACGATACTGGTGGCCTTAGTTTAAAACCAACTGCAAATTCTATGGACATTATGAAATGCGACATGGGAGGATCTGCTGCAGTCGTTGGAGCAATGTATGCTATCTCAAAAGCTAAATTAAATGTACATGTTATTGCATTAGTGCCAGCAACTGACAATCGACCTTCAGGAAATGCATATGCTCCTGGCGATGTTATTACAATGTTTGACGGTACTACTGTTGAGGTCTTAAATACCGATGCTGAAGGTCGACTAATTCTTGCTGACGCACTTAGTTATGCAAAAAAATTCAACCCAGAACTTGTAATTGACCTTGCAACCTTAACCGGTGCCGCTGCTCGAGCAATCGGCAAACAAGGAATAGTTGCAATGGGTAATGACCAAAAAACAATGGGATTACTTAAAAAAAGTGGAGAAGAAGTACATGAAAGAATTGCAGAATTTCCATTTTGGCAAGAATATGAGGAGTATTTAAAATCTAGTATTGCCGATATGAAAAACATTGGAGGAGCTGAAGCAGGTGCAATAACCGCTGGAAAATTTTTAGAACATTTTACTGATTATCCTTATACCCACTTAGATATTGCCGGACCAGCATTCTCATCTACCAAATTTAACTACAGAGGGATTGGTGGATCAGGGGTAGGTGTACGCCTACTATTTGACTTTTTTAATTCTAAACTGAACTAAATTGAAAAAAAATTTAATCCTTGGAATATCTATTGGTGATATAAACGGAATAGGTCTCGAAGTAATATTAAAAACCTTTTCGAATAAACGAATGTTGGATTTATGTACTCCTGTCATTTTTGGGTCTACAAAGCTCATACAGGATTATAAAAAAAGCATGTCATTGAACTCCTTTATTTCTCATTCAATTACCAATATTTCTCAACTCAAAAACAAAAAAATTAATGTCTTTGAATGTTGGAATGAAAATGTAAATCTAGCTATTGGACAAAACAATTCGGACGGAGGGAAATATGCTTTTAAATCTCTAGAAAAAGCTAGTCAACATTTATTGGAAAATAATATTGATGGATTAGTTACAGCACCCATAAACAAAAAAAACATTCAATCTAAATCATTTAACTTTCCAGGACATACGGAATATCTAGCTAGCCTAAAAAAAGAAAACGTTTTAATGATAATGGCTACTCAAAATTTAAAAATTGGAGTTATAACAAGTCATATTCCTCTAGAAAATGTAGCTAAGAATATAGACGAACAACAAATTTTATCTACCATAAACCTTTTTCAAAAAAGTTTAACTAAAGATTTTGGTGTTCGAAGACCTAGGATTGCTATTTTAGGGTTAAATCCTCATGCGGGTGACGAAGGACTATTAGGCACTCAAGAAAAAGAAATAATTATTCCAACTCTAGAAAAAGCAAAAGAAAATGGCTTTTTAGTTTATGGACCTTACCCTGCAGATAGTTTTTTTGGTTCCGATTTATTTTCAAAATTTGATGGCGTTTTGGCAATGTATCATGATCAGGGTTTAATCCCTTTTAAAACTATCTCTTTTGGTCAAGGTGTTAATTATAGTGCTGGTTTATCTTTTGTTAGAACATCTCCAGATCATGGAACTGCATACGACATAGCTGGTAAAAATATGGGTAACGAAAGTTCTTTTAGGTCTGCTGTATATATGGCTTGTGATATTATCCGAAAGCGAGTCGAATATCAACAAATAAATGCAAATTCATTGCCTATTTCAAAAAAACAAAAGGTTAATTCTAGAAAGTAAACCCTTTTTTAAGGAAATATTCTTACATTTGCGTTCCTTTTTTTGAAAATATAATTATAAAATGATAAAAAAGTCAAAATTTAATCTTCAGTTTTCAGGATTAAAATTAGGCATTCATCATTTTAATTTTCAAATTGAGGACTCGTTCTTTGAAGAGATAGAATTTGAAGAAATACAAAATGTTGATGCAAAAATCAATGTTAATCTAGAAAAAAAAGAGAGTATGCTTATTCTAGATTTTAACCTAAACGGCTCTTTAGACTTGAGTTGTGATTTGTGTACCGATATTTATTCTCAAGCTATCCGTAATCGTTTCCATCTAATTGTTCGCTTTTCTGATTTAATTTCGGAACAAGACAATGAAGAGCTTTTAATTTTGCCTACTAATGAACACACTCTTTCATTAGATGATTATTTTTATGAATTAATTGTTTTGTCCATTCCTAATAAAAGAGTTCATCCAGAAATAGAACAATGTAATAAAGAAATGATTAATCAATTAGAACGATTAACCTCCATTTTTGAGGAAAAAGATGAAGAAATTGACCCACGTTGGGCTGATTTAAAAAAATTAAAGAGCTAATAAACTAAAAAATTATGGCACATCCTAAACGAAAGATCTCTAAGACAAGAAGAGATAAAAGAAGAACTCACTATAAAGCAGTAGCAGCAAATGTTGCTATTTGTACTAATTGTGGTGCTCCTATTCAACAACACAGAGTTTGTGGAGAATGTGGATTTTACAGAGGAAAAGAAGCTATTTCTCAAGAGCTTGCTGTCTAAACCCACTCGTTTTTTATTTAAATTGTAGATTTTTGTTCTTTTTTTAGAACTTATTTCTACATTTGTTTTTTATGGATAAGATTCGAATAGGCATCGATATTATGGGAGGTGATTTCGCTCCCAATAAAACTATTGAAGGTAGTATTCTTGCTGCTAAAGATATTAGTGATAATATCGAACTTGTCTTAATTGGAGATGAAGACTTAATTAAAAAAGAACTCCTCAAACGAAACTTTTCCACTGATAAATTTCAAATCGTTCATGCCCCCGATGTAATAAACATGGGTGATCACCCTACTAAAGCTCTGGTTCAAAAACCAAAATCATCTATTAGTGTAGGCTTTCAGTTATTAAAATCTAATCAAATTAGTGGCTTTGCAAGTGCAGGCAACACTGGGGCTATGTTTGTTGGTGGATACATGTCTGTAAAACCAATCCCTGGAATTTTACGTCCATGTATTTCATCTATTTTACCCAAAGAAGATGGAGGAGTAAATGTTGTTCTAGATGTAGGAGCAAATGCAGATTGTAAAGCCGATGTACTATACCAATTTGGTATTTTGGGGTCATTATTTGCAGAACATGTGTGTGGAATTAATAATCCAAAAGTTGGATTACTTAATATTGGTGAGGAAGAAACAAAAGGGAATATGCTTACCATAGCCGCACATGAGATGATGAAAGATTCTAATGACTTCGATTTTAATGGAAATATAGAAAGCAGAGATATTTTTAACACCCATAGTGATGTAATTGTTTGTGATGGTTTTACTGGTAATGTTGTTTTAAAACAGGCAGAAGCAGTATATTCATTAATGAAAAAAAGAGGTATTGAAGATGAATATTTCAATCGGTTTAATTATGAAAATTATGGTGGAACACCGATTTTAGGTCTTAACAAAACAGTGGTTATCGGTCATGGAATTTCTAACGAAACTGCAATCAAAAATATGATTATTCTTACGGCAGATGTTATTGAAGCTGACTTGCCAAAAAAAATCCTAAATAAATTTAACAATGAGTAAAATAACAGCAGCAATAACAGCTGTAAGCGGGTGGGTTCCTGATTATATTTTAACCAATCAGGAATTAGAGACTATGGTTGACACCAACGATGAGTGGATTACTACCAGAACAGGTATCAAAGAAAGAAGAATTTTAAAAGGTAAAGGTTTAGGTAGCTCAGATTTAGGAGTAAACGCGGTTAATAAACTTTTACAAAAAAGGGGTATAGATGCATCAGAAATAGATTTAATTATTTGTGCAACCGCAACTCCAGACATGTTATTTCCTTCTACCGCTTGTATTATAGCAGATAAAATTGGTGCAAAAAATGCTTTCGCTTACGATTTAATGGCTGCTTGTTCAGGGTTTTTGTTTTCTGTAGCTACAGCATCAAAATATATCGAAACGGGTTCCTATCAAAAAATTGTAGTTGTTGGTGCTGATAAAATGTCCTCTATTGTAGACTATGAAGATCGTCAAACATGTATCATTTTTGGAGATGGAGCAGGAGCGGTTTTATTGGAACCTAACACAGAAGGGTTGGGGATTCAAGATTCTATCATGAAAAGTAACGGTGAAGGAAGGCATTATCTAAAAATGGATGGTGGAGGGTCTGTAAACCCATCCACACACGACACTGTTGACGCTAAACAACATTTTATTCATCAAGAAGGACAAACCGTTTTCAAGTTTGCTGTTAAAGGGATGGCAGATGTTTCTGAAGAAATTATGAAAAGAAATAATCTAAGTGGAGACGATATCGCATGGCTTGTACCTCACCAGGCGAACAAAAGGATTATTGATGCTACTGCCAACAGAATGGGAGTAGGTACAGAAAAAGTAATGTTAAATATTGAAAAATACGGCAATACTACTAATGGAACTATTCCGTTATGTTTATGGGAATGGGAAAATCAACTAAAAAAAGGAGATAATCTTATTTTAGCAGCATTTGGTGGTGGATTTACTTGGGGATCTATCTACTTAAAATGGGCTTATGATTCCAAATAAATTTTATATTTGAATAAGAAAAAAAATACATTATGGATTTAAAAGAAATTCAAGAATTAATAAAGTTTGTTGCCAAGTCTGGTGCAACAGATGTTGAGTTAGAAATTGATAACATTAAAATTTCTATAAAATCGCCTGCTAAAAAAGGTACGGTACCTGCTGAAACTACTATTATTCAGCAAATCCCTGTAGCTCAAAGTCCTGCGGTAATGCCAACTGCTGTTGCTCCTGCTCCTTCGGCAACTCCAGACTCGACTCCTGCTTCTACTACACAAAAGCCAGAAGAAAAAACGAATAATGACGAAGACAAATACGTTACTGTAAAATCTCCTATGATTGGTACTTTCTACAGAAAACCATCTCCAGATAAGGACACTTTCGTGAATGTAGGCGATACTATTAAGCCAGGTGATGTTGTTTGTGTAATAGAAGCAATGAAGCTTTTTAATGAAATCGAATCAGAAATTAGCGGAAAAATTGTTAAAGTATTGGTAGATGACTCTACACCCGTAGAATACGATCAACCATTGTTTTTAGTAGACCCTTCTTAAAAAAGCCAAATGTTTAAAAAAATATTAATTGCCAACAGAGGCGAGATTGCACTTAGAGTAATCCGTACATGTAAAGAAATGGGTATTAAAACAGTAGCTGTTTATTCTACTGCAGATGCGGAAAGTCTTCATGTTAGATTTGCCGATGAAGCTGTATGTGTTGGACCAGGACCTTCAACTGAATCTTACCTAAACATTCCAAATATTATAGCTGCGGCAGAAATTACTAATGCTGACGCTATACATCCAGGTTATGGCTTTTTATCTGAAAATGCCAATTTCTCGAAAATATGTACCGAAAATGGAATAAAATTTATTGGTGCTTCACCAGAAATGATCGAAGGAATGGGTGACAAAGCTGCTGCCAAAGATACAATGAAAAAGGCTGGCGTCCCTACTATTCCCGGATCAGATGGACTTATCGAAGACTTTCCTCATTGTAAAAAAATAGCTAAAGAAATCGGTTATCCTATCATGCTAAAAGCTACCGCTGGAGGTGGTGGTAGAGGAATGCGTTTGGTTTGGAAAGAATCCGAACTGGAAGCCGCATGGGATTCTGCTAGACAAGAATCTGCTGCAGCATTCGGAAATGATGGTATGTACATGGAAAAATTCATTGAGGACCCTAGACATATTGAAATTCAAATTATTGGCGACAATACTGGTAAAGCTTGCCACCTTTCTGAAAGAGATTGTTCTATTCAAAGAAGGCATCAAAAGTTAGTAGAAGAAACACCATCTCCTTTTATGACCGATGAACTCAGAGAAGCTATGGGTAAAGCTGCGGTACAAGCGGCCGAATCTGTAAAATATGAAGGTGCAGGGACAGTAGAGTTTTTGGTAGATAAACATCGAAACTTTTACTTTATGGAAATGAATACCCGTATACAGGTAGAGCATCCTATTACTGAAGAAGTTGTTGATTACGATTTAATCTGTGAACAAATAAAAGTTGCCGCTGGAGTAAAAATTTCTGGAAAAAATTATTACCCCCAACTACATGCTATTGAATGTAGAATCAATGCTGAAGATCCATACAATGATTTTAGACCTAGTCCAGGTAAAATTACAAACTTTCATGCACCAGGAGGACATGGTATTCGTATAGATACTCACGTTTATGCTAACTATAGCATCCCACCTAATTACGACTCTATGATTGCTAAGCTTATAACTGTAGCTCAAACTAGAGAAGAGGCTATTGCTAAAATGAAAAGAGCACTTGAAGAATTTGTAATTGAAGGTATTAAAACGACTATCCCTTTTCATTTACAACTAATGAGTAATAAAGACTTTATAGAAGGTAACTACACCACTAAATTTATGGAGACTTTTGAACTTAAATAGTCAATCAGTCTGAGAAAAGGTTAAAAAACTGAGCGAAGGTTAGTTTATGAATATCTAAAACTTTTTTTAAAGAATTAAGGGTACAATTTGTACCCTTTTCCATACGACCATATTGGCTTTTATCAATGCCATATTCCCAAGCAAATTCGCTATAACTATTAAGCTTGTTTTCGCAAGCGACGCAGATGCTCTCCTACTTCTTCTAAATGTTTTTCCATAAATGCTAGAATAGCAATGACATTATTTTATTTTCTTTGTACAACCGCATTTGTGCGGTTTTTTAGATCTAAATAAATTTTCTTTAAAAAGCAATGACGGGTATATAAAAAAAAGAGCCCTTTGGCTCTTCCTTATTATGCTGAAGTGGCTATTTTTTTTATGCCAACCATTTTGTGAACTGTTTCTACTATAGCTTGTTTATCATATTGACATTCTCTCCATAACTCAGCTTGAGTACCATGTTCAATGTATTTATCCGGAACACCCAATCGAATAACTTGAGCATTATGATTATTATCTACCATGTATTCTAAAACAGCTGATCCAAAACCACCTTGAATACATCCGTCTTCAACCGTAATTACTTTTTCATATTTACTAAACACAGAGTCTAGTAAATTATTATCTAAAGGCTTTACAAATCGCATATCATAAACTCCTACATTATAGCCATCTTTTTCTAATTCATTTGCCGCTTCCACAGCAAAGTTTCCAGCATGTCCAATAGTAAGAATTGCCACATCTTGTCCATCTTTAATCGTTCTACCAGTTCCTATTTCAATCTCTTTCAAAGGAGACTTCCAATCAACAAAACATCCGTTTCCTCTGGGATATCTAATGGAAAAAGGTCCTTTATTTGGTAATTGAGCCGTATACATAAAGTTTCTCAATTCTCTCTCATCCATAGGAGCAGAAACGATCATATTTGGTATAAATCTAAAAAATGCTAAATCATATACTCCATGGTGAGTAGGTCCGTCAGCTCCTACTAATCCACCTCTATCTAAACAAAAAACTACATTCAAATTTTGAATAGCTACATCGTGAATAACCTGATCGTATGCTCTTTGCATAAAAGAAGAATAGATATTACAAAAAGGCACCATTCCTTGAGTAGCTAAGCCAGCAGAAAAGGTAACTGCGTGTTGTTCTGCAATACCCACATCAAAAGCACGATCTGGCATTTCTTTCATCATCATACCCAAAGAACAACCTGTAGGCATTGCAGGAGTAACTCCCATTATCTTATCGTTTTCTTTAGCTAATTCAATAATTGTTTTACCAAAAACATCTTGGTACTTTGGAGGCTTAGAACTAGTATCTGAATTTAAAGGTTGACCTGTAGTTTTATCAAATAGTCCAGGAGCATGCCACTTGGTAGGACTTCCTTTTTCAGCTGGTTCATATCCTTTTCCTTTTTTTGTTATACAATGTAAAATCTTAGGCCCTGGTATATCTTTTAAATCTTTCAATACTCTACTCAAATGTTTTACATCATGTCCGTCTACTGGTCCAAAATATCTAAAGTTTAATGACTCAAAGTAATTACTTTGTTTTAACAATGCAGACTTAACAGCATTTTCAATTTTAGCTGCTATTGATTGAGCATTGGGGCCAAACTTACTTACCTTTCCTAACAAAGTCCAAACTTCATCCTTTACTTTATTGTAGGTATGAGAAGTAGCAATATCAGTTAGATATTCTTTTAACGCGCCTACATTTGGGTCAATAGACATGCAGTTGTCATTTAGAATAACCAATATATTCGAGTTTTCAATACCAGCATGGTTTAGCCCTTCGAAAGCCAAACCGGCAGTCATTGCACCATCTCCAATAACAGCAATATGTTGTTTGTTATTTTCTCCTTTATATTTGGACGCAACAGCCATACCAAGAGCTCCAGAAATTGAAGTTGATGAATGACCTACTCCAAAAGTATCGTATTCACTTTCTGATCGCTTAGGAAAACCACTTATACCTTTATAAATTCTGTTTGTATGAAAAACATCTTTTCTTCCAGTCAAAATTTTATGCCCATACGCCTGATGGCCTACATCCCATACTAACTGGTCTTCAGGAGTATTAAAGACATAATGTAAAGCGACTGATAATTCTACAACACCAAGACTAGCTCCGAAGTGCCCTCCCTTTTGAGATACAATGTCCACGATAAACTGACGTAACTCATCACAAAGTTGTGGTAAATCATCTCGGTTAAGCTCTCTTAAATCTTGAGGAAGATTAATATTGTTAAGTAAATTACTCTTCTTACTCATAAAAATTTGTTTCGATAAATAGCAAGTACAAATATACGAATAATGATTCGACTATATAAACGAACATAAATTAGAGATTATAATTTTAACTTTCTTGTAAACTTATCTGTTAATAAATACATAACAGGTACTATAACTAAAGTCAAAAAAGTAGCAAAAGTCAATCCAAAAATAACTGTCCATGCCATGGGGCCCCAAAATAATGCATTATCACCTCCAAAAAATATTTCAGGGTTTAGTTCCGTAAGTAATTTAGTGAAGTTTATATTCATCCCTGTTGCTAAAGGTAACAAGCCTAATACTGTTGTTATTGCTGTTAGCAATACTGGTCTTAATCTTTTTGCCCCTCCTGCTTTTACACATTCTATAGCGTCTTCTTTACTTAAAGTTGCGTTGGGTTCTAATCCTAATTCATTTCTTTTTCTAGATTTTAACAAATCAACGTAATCAATCAGAACAATTGCGTTATTTACCACTATTCCAGCCAAAGAAACTATCCCAATACCAGTCATAATTATTACAAAATCCATATTGAAAATTGCCAATCCTAAAAATACTCCAATGGTACTAAAAAGAACAGTCATTATAATAATTATAGGCTTAAACACTGAGTTGAATTGAGAAACTAAAATTATAGTGATCAGAGCAATTGCAATCATTAGAGCTTTAGTAAGAAAAGCCTGTGTTTGTTCTTGTTCTTGTTGTTTTCCAGTAAACTGAATAGAGTAACCAGCTGGCACTGAATAGGTTTCAAGTAACTTTTTTATTTGTTCGTTTATGATAAATTCATTATATCCTTCTAGTACATTAGAATATATAGTTACTTGTCTTTTCATGTCTTTTCGATTTACAGAACCATAGGAATTATTATAACTGTAATCGGCAATTGATGAAACAGGAATTTGTTTTATTTGTCCACTTGATTGGCTTCTAAAGGTAATCCGCTGATTCATCAAGGAAGATACATTATATCTGTATTTATCGGCTAAACGCAATACTATAGGGTATTCTTCTTCTCCATCCTTAAATTTGGATAATTCTTTACCGAATAAGGCTGTTCTAATAGTTGAGCCTACTTGAGCTGTTGACACTCCCATTCTTCTAGTCATATCTCTATCAATATTGACTAATAATTCGGCTTTATTAAGTTCCAAGTCTACCTTTAACCCCTCAATTCCGGGGATATTTTCATTATCAATAATATTCTGAACGTCTTCCGATATTTGTAGTAATTGATCAAAATCTTCTCCCGAAACCTCAATATTAATTGGTCTTCCCATTGGAGGGCCGTCTCTATTTTTATCTACTGTAATGTCTACTCCAGGCATTTCCGAAAGAGCACTAGACAACTCTTTCATTACATCGCCTGTTACTACTCCATTTCTAAATTTATATTCAACAAAATTTATGGTGATTCTTGCCTTATTGGGAGTATTACCCATAGACCCTCCCATCTCGTTAGGGTCTGAAGTACCAGCACCAACATTGGTTAAAACGGAAGAAACTGCACTTTTATAAGGTTCTAAAACCTTTTGTACTTTTTGTTCAATTTCTGTAGAAATAGAATCGGTATAACTAACATCTGAACCATTAGGCAGTTCTAAAAAGACGTTGATGTACTTTGGCTCATTTACCGGAAAGAACTCAACATTTGGCTTCATTAAAGCAAAGAATAAAATAGAAAAGACAAGTAAGGCAAAAGTTCCTAATAATAATCTTAAAGGTTGTTTTCCTTTTAATGCCCAATCTAAAATACTAGCATATTTTTTTTCTAAACGTACTAGTAAATTGTCTTGAAACCAATACGACCAAGAAGTAAAGTAAAAACCATTTATAAGCGATAGAATACTAAAGCATATCGCCAAAGAGCCCAGTAATCTAAAACCAACTACATAAAATAGTATCGATAAAACTGCTAAAATAGCTGCTGTTTTTTGTATTCTTTTTTTATTTGGTTTTAAACGCTCATCCTTTTGAATGAATGTGGCAGCAAAAACTGGGTTAATCACTAAGGCAACAAATAAAGAAGACCCTAGTACTATAATCAAAGTCATAGGAATATAACCCATGAACTCTCCCATCAAATCATCCCAAAATAATAATGGAAAAAAAGCTGCTAAAGTTGTTGCAGTAGACGAAATAATTGGAACTGCAATTTCTCCTACTCCTTGTTTAGCTGCTTGTATTTTTGTTAATCCTTCTTTATTGTATAATCTATCGATATTTTCTATAACAACAATCGCATTATCAACTAGCATTCCTAATGCTAAAATTAATGCAAATAAAACAACCATGTTCATAGTTGTTCCCATTCCACCAAAAACAACAAAACTTATGAACATGGATAATGGAATTGCCAAACCAACAAAAAGCGCATTTCTAAGTCCTAAGAAAAATAACAATGTTAAAACCACAAGAATAACTCCAAAAATGATACTATTTTCTAAGTTGCTCAGTTGATCTCTTGTTTGTTCGGATTGATCGTTAGTTATCGAAATATTTAATCCATCAGGAATTTGCTTTGATTTTTTTGCTTCGGCTAATAAACTCATTATTTTGTCCGTTGCTACCAATAAATTCTGCCCAGTTTTTTTAACTACATTAAGAGAAACTACAGGGTACGAGTCTAATCGTGCAAAGCTTTCTCTTTCTTCGTATCCATCCATTACATTTGCAATATCCTTCAGATAAACAATATTGCCCTTTTCGTGTTTAACAATTATATTACCTATTTCGTTGGCTGACTTAAATTCAGCACTCGTTCTAACTGTTCTTCTTTGATCTCCAATTAAAACATCCCCTCCTGAAATAGAAACGTTTTCTAATCGAACAGCATCTTCAATATCTCGAAAGCTTATACGACTACTTTCCATCAAGTGTAAATCTGCTTCAATCAGAATTTCTTTATTTAAAAGCCCTGTTATTTCAACTTTTGATATTTCACCAAATGATTCTATTTCATCTTGTAGGTATTCAGCATAAACTTTTAGTTCATCTAAACTATAATCTCCTGATAGGTTTATATTAAGAATTGGGAACTCCGAAAAATCAATATCCATAACCATAGGATCTAAGTCTAAATCGGAGGGTAAATTACTCTTAGCTTTATCTACGCCATCTTTAACATCTTGTAATGCGGTTTTTACTTCTATATCGGTGTTAAACTCTACAATAACAGAAGAATTATCTTGTAAAGAGCTAGATGTTAATTTTTTGATTCCTTTGATTGATTTTAATTCCTTTTCAATCGGACGAGTGATAAGGTTTTCTATATCCTCAGGAGAGTTTCCTGGATAAACTGTCTGAACCATTATAGTTGGCATCACTATATCTGGATACAACGATTTAGGCATTGACTTATATGAAAACAAGCCAAATAATGTCAATAATAAGGTTAGAATAAAAATAGTTGTCTTATTTTTTAAAGACAGGTTAGTGAGTTTAAAACTTCGATTACTCATGCTTTTATTTTATCGCTATTTTACTTCCGTTAGAAACTTCGTTAAAGCCATTAAAAATGATTTTTTCACCAAAATTTAAACCAGAGGTAACATGTGTATTTTGGTTATATGAAAGGCCTGTTTCAATATACTTTTTCACAGCTTTATTTCCATCTGCTACAAACACAAAACTACCTCTCATATCTTTTTTTATAATTTTCGATGGCAATACAGTAGCCTGATCAACATAAAAATCGTTTAACTTCAAAGATGCAACAGCATTTGGCTTAATATATCCTGAGGAATTATTAAGGTCTATTTTTACTTTGAACGTTCTATTTTCTGGATTAATCACTTGTCCAATGAAGGAAATAGGTGCTTCTTGCTCTAAATCTATTGAACTAATATAAATTTTAACTAAATCACCTTTAGCGATTTTGTTTATATATCGCTCTGTAATATCCACCTCAATCTGTAATTTTTTAGAGTTGACTACTCTTAAAATTGGCATTCCAGGAGTTGCAAACTCTCCTTGATTAATAAAAACTTCATCTAATCTTCCACTTATAGGAGCGCTAATTTCAAGTTTATCAAGTTGAGCTTGAGCAGCCTCAAGCTTATTTTGCATAGAAACATATTGATTTTTGGATTGAAGGTATTGTAACTCCGAACCTATTCCCTGATCCCACAAATTGCTTTGTCTATCAAAAGTTGTTTTTAACAATTCTGTCGTTGCCTTTAAGTCTTCCACTTGGCTAATAAGTACAGATGCATCCAATTGTAAAATAGCTTGTCCCTTGTTAACCCACGAACCTTCTTTAACTAATATATTCTGAACTACTCCAGACATTTCAGAGCTTAAAAGAACATTTTCTTTTGAACTAACTATCCCTGGTTGCTCTACATAATGAGAAAATGGTGATGGCTCTAATGTAAAAATACTGACACTGATTCCTCCTTCAGAAAGTGTATCCATTTGTGCCAGTTCCATTTCTAAAGTAGATATGTTCGATTTTATTTCAGTTAGCTGTTCTTTAAGATTTTTTAGCTCTACTCTTTTTTGGTCAATTTCATCGATTTTTTCACCACATGCAGTGATTAAAAAAACTATCAATAAAAAACTAATTTTTAATATCTTCATCTTATTTTCCTAGTGTACGTTGATAATTTGTTTTTGCTTTTAATAAGCTATAAATAGCTTGTGAATTTTCAGAATAAGCTTCTAAATATTCCGCTCCAGCTTGAGAGAGCTCAATGCTACTAATTAATCCTTCTTTATATTTAATCATGGATTTATAGTAAATTTTTTCTGCTAATTCTAAATTATTTTCTTTAATTTTCTGATTATTCAAAGATGTTAAGAAACTAGACTGAGCATTCAAATGATCTAAGCTTAACGACTGCTTCATTAGATAAAGATCGTTTTTGGACTGCTCTAGTTTAATTTTAGCCTTTTGAATTTTTGATCTTAACGAAAATCCATCAAAAATGTTCATTGTAGCTTTCAAGCCAACAACTTGAGTCGGATACCATTTTCCGTTTTCATCAAAATTAAATTCGTTTCGCATTGCATTTTTACTGTAAGAACCAAAAGCGACTATGCTCGGCAGATAATTTGACTGATAGCGCCTAACATCTAATTCGTTTATTCGAACATTAGTTTGTGCTAATTGATATTCAATTCTATTTTCAATTACCGGCTCTTCAATTACTATCTGCTCGCTTGCACTTAACAAGCCAGAAAGACTATCACTCAAAACTAATTCTTGTTCGATCGGAATACCAATAATCAACTTCAACATCAAATATGACATCTGAGTTATCCTATTCATGTTTTCAGATTGCGTTTTCATATTTGAAAGAGTAAGACTCATTCTATCCACATCTAAATCTTCAACCATTCCTTGTTCATATCGAATGGTTATTTCTTGCAATATATCCGTATGGATATCGGCTATTGTTTTCAAAAATTTATTTCGATGTTCAGCTACTAAAACATTATAGTACATTGCTGCAATACTATCTTCAACTTGTTGTTTTGTGAGTTCTAAAGACTTTTCGGACAATTTTTTAAAGGTTGACGAAGCTCTTAAACCAACTATATAAGTTCCATCAAAAATTAACTGAGAGGCTGAAAGAGTAGAAGTAGCATTATGCTTTGTTCCAAATTGAAGCTCACTAAAATCATCCTCAGATGCGTTAGGATCAAACATATTTGCAGGAACTAAAGTAGTTGGTATTTCTATAAATTGTTGCCAATTTAACTCTCCATTTATTTTAGGAAGACCTATTGCAACCGTTTCTTTTATTTGCTTTTTAGCATATTCTAAATCTAAAACAGCATTTTTAATGGAGTTATTTTTTTCTAATCCCAATTCAATTGCCTGTTCGACAGATAACGACTGTTGTGCTAAAAGCGGTGATGAAAAAATTAAAATTATTAATATTCTAATCATTTGGTAAGTTTTTTTTCTAAATACTCAAGACCTTTCAAGGTCGATATCCCTCTAAGATGGTAAATTCTATATTGCAAAAGTACTTCTTTAAAATCAAACTTACCATTGCTAAAATATGCTACATCTACAAGATTTTCCGACCTACTAATATAAATTTTGGCTATAAAATCTACTTTTATAGAGTCTAAAAAAAGTCCTTGTTCTATTCCTTTATTTATGTTTTGTGAGATTATATCAAATAAAAATGTTTTTTTGAATTGGTCAACCAAATTCCAAGTATCTCTGTAGTATTTTTTTAACTCTATAACTAAAGGGATTGAAATCTGTTTGACTAGTTTATACATTTCATCATCCATCTCAAACAATTCATCTATTGCATTTTTTTCGATTGACGTTTTTTCATTCAACAACTTTCGCATTTTAAGTAATAAATGCTCAAAAGCCACAAAAACTAACTCCTGTTTATTAGAAAAATATTGGTAAAGTGTTTTTTTAGAAATTCCTAATTGAGAAGATATCTCGTCCATATTCACTGAACGTACACCCCTGTGTATAAATAATTGAATCGACTCTGAAATTATTCTTTCTTTTGTTTCCATTTGAGGGGGGCAAAATTAATCAATAAAAACTTAGGAAACAATTTAAATTTAAAATGTTTCCAAAAAAAATACATATTGGTTTTTGTTTTAATATCTTTGTAAAATCTATATAATAAAATGATAATGAGAAGAACTAAAATTGCTTCCTTATTGAAGGAAAGTACAAGTAATGACGAAGTAGTTGTAAAGGGATGGGTAAGAACTAAAAGAGGAAGTAAAAATGTTTCATTTATTGCTTTAAACGATGGCTCTAGTATCAATAACATTCAAATTGTTGCTGAAAGTGACCATTTCGAAGAAGATTTACTTAAACAAATTACTACAGGAACCGCTCTCTGTGTTAGTGGAAAATTAGTTGCTTCTCAGGGTAGCGGTCAAAAATTCGAAATACTTGCTAACAAAATTGACATATATGGTTTAGCAAATGCAGATTCTTATCCGTTACAACCAAAAAAACATAGTCTTGAATTCCTTCGTGAAAAAGCACACCTCAGATTTAGAACTAATACATTTAGTGCTGTTTTCAGAGTCAGACATGCACTATCTTTTGCCATACATAAATTCTTTAACGATCGTGGATTTGTTTACATGAATACTCCAATTATTACTGGTGCTGATGCCGAAGGTGCAGGAGAAGTTTTTCAAGTAACAAATCTCAACATAAATGATCTTCCAAAAGATGAAAAAGGATCTGTAGACATGTCAAAAGATTTTTTCGGAAGACAAACCAACCTTACCGTATCGGGACAACTTGAAGCTGAATTAGGTGCATTGGCATTAGGAGAAGTTTACACTTTTGGTCCTACTTTCAGAGCAGAAAACTCAAACACTTCAAGACATTTATCTGAATTCTGGATGATTGAGCCTGAAGTAGCTTTTAACGACTTAGTTGACAATATGGATTTAGCAGAGAGTTTTCTAAAATTCTGCATTCAATATTCGTTAGACCATTGCATGGATGATTTATTATTTTTGGAAAAAAGAGCATTAGATGAAGAAAAACAACTTCCAAAAGACAAAAGATCAGAAATGTCCTTAATCGAAAGGTTGAAATTTGTTGTTGAAAATGAATTTGAACGACTAACATACAGTCAAGCTATTGATATACTCAAAAATTCAAAACCTAATAAGAAAAAGAAATTTCAATATCTAATAGAAGGTTTCGGTGCTGATTTACAATCAGAACATGAACGATTTTTAGTTGAAAAGAAATTTAAAAAGCCTGTCATTTTAACCGATTATCCAAAAGATATAAAAGCTTTTTACATGAAAATGAATGAAGATAACAAAACTGTTAGAGCAATGGATATTCTTTTTCCTGGAATTGGCGAAATTGTTGGCGGTTCTCAAAGAGAAGAAAGTTTAGAAAAACTGAAAAAAAGAATGGTCGAAATGGATGTTGATCAAGAAGAACTTTGGTGGTATTTGGAAACAAGAGAATTTGGAACTTGTCCTCATAGTGGATTCGGTTTGGGATTTGAACGATTAATAATGTTTGTAACAGGAATGAAAAATGTTAGGGATGTAATCCCATTTCCTAGATTTCCTCAAAACGCTGAATTTTAATTGATGCAAAAACAACGATTAAAACAAGAACAAAAACTAAAGCTATCCCCAAAGCAAATCCAGTTTTTAAATCTTTTGCAAATTCCTTTGTCATCGTTGTCCAAAAAAATAGAGTCCGAGCTTGAAGAAAATCCAGCTCTAGAAGAAGTAGAAGAAAACGAACCTTCTGAACAATATTGGAGTAGGCAATCTAATAATACCTATTCAGAAAAAACTAGACCTGAAATAGAAAGTCAAGAAGTTAATCTTCAAGAGCATCTGAACAAACAATTATATTTAAAAAACTTGAGTGAAGAACAACAAGAAATTTGTTTGTTTATCGTAGGTTGTATTGATGATGCTGGATTTTTAAGCCGTTCTTTGTATCAAATTAGTGATGATCTTTTGTTTGAACTAAATAAATCTATTTCTGAGAATGAACTTTTTACATTATTAAAAATTGTTCAATCACTAGATCCGGTTGGTATTGGGTCTAGAGACCTTCAAGAATGTTTAGAAATTCAACTCAAATCAAAACCCAGCTCAGAGTTAAATTTATTATGTTTAACTATTGTCCAAAATCATTTTAAACTCTTAACTACTAAAAATTTTGACTTACTAAAAAGTAAATTAGATATTTCTGATTCGGAGTTAAAGTCTGTATATGACGAAATTGCAAAACTAAACCCTAAACCTGGTTCATTATTTTCCAATAAAAACGAAATTGTAAATTATATTACTCCAGACTTTTTACTTACAATTCAAAATAACGAATGCTATGTATCGCTCAATCAAATAAGTAATAAGAAGCTTAAAACCAGTGAGTATTACAAAAAAATGTTATCCGAAGTTAAAAAAGAAAATAATCAAGAAGCAGTTAACTTTTTAAGTAGAAAAATTGAACATGCAGATTGGTTTTCAAATGCACTTAAACAAAGAGAAGAAACACTACTAAATACTATGAATTGTATTGTAGAAATTCAGAAAGAGTTCTTTAAAAGTGGAGACGAAAAACACTTAATACCAATGAAATTATTAGATGTTGCTCAAAAAATAAAAATGGACATCTCGACTATCTCTAGAGTGAGTAACAGTAAATATATTGAAACTCCCTTTGGGACTTTTTTGCTAAAAGATTTTTTCTCAGAAGCATATCATAAGGAAGATGGTACAACAATTTCTACCAAAGTAATAAAAAACTTTTTAATAGAAATCATTACAAATGAAGATAAAAAATCTCCTTTAACTGACGATCAATTAGCCGAAAAATTAGATGAAAAAGGGTTTCATATTGCCCGAAGAACTGTTGCTAAGTACAGAAAACAATTAAAAATTAATTCTTCTAAACTTCGAAAAGAATTATAATGAAAGTAGCTAAAATCATATCGATTTTGGGACATCCTATGTTTATGCCTTTAATGGCTGTATTTTTATTATTGCAGTTTAACCCATATATAAATCAAAATATTTCACCTTCTCTTCAGAAAATAGTTTTCGGAACCATTGCTCTTTTTACAATAATTCTTCCTTTACTTACTGCTTTTACATTAAAACAATTCAAATTAATTAGCAGTATTTATATGCAATCAAAAGAAGAACGTATTTGGCCATTTTCTCTTACTCTTTTATGGTATTACTTTTGCTTTGAAATTTTGATCAAACTTAATTTGCCAAATACTGTTTACTTAATGTTTATTGGTGCTATTGCCGTTATTTCAGCTGCACTTTTAATAACATTTTACTGGAAAATTAGTCTCCACATGCTAGGAATTGGTGGACTAATTGGTGCATTAGTTGGAATATCCTATCGATTTGACCTAAATTGGATTTTACTCATTTGTGCTTCGATTTTAATTGCAGGATTTATTGGATATGCAAGATTAAAAACCAATTCTCATAATTTCAAACAAATTTATTTTGGTTTTATATTTGGCTTTATAATCGAAATAATCGTAGTCTTGTTATAAATTATTATTTTCGGAAATTAACTAAAACAATAAAAAATTGAAACAAAAGGTAACACGAAAAAGACATATTGCTAAAACAATTACATGGAGAATTATCGCCTCTGTAACTACCTTTCTACTAGCTCTTTTCTTCTTCAAAGAAGATCCTAAAGCATACGAAAAAGCAACTTCAGTTGCTGTAGCAGAAAGTGTTTTAAAAATGATTTTCTATTATTTTCACGAACGAGCATGGTACAAGTCTAAATGGGGTATTAACGAAAAAAATACATTAGAATAAAATAAACTAAAACTAAATTCGTTTTTCCTTAAAAATTCCTTATGAACTATGTTAAAAAATATCACTCTACTTACCATAACTTGTATCTTATTTAGTTTTTCTACCTCCTATGGACAAGGATGTAGCGACGCGGGTTTTTGTACTTTAAACGGAATACAAGGAGCCGATGACAATCATTCAATAGCTAAAAACAGCTTTTCTATTGGAACTGCTTACGGGTTTGCTGATCATGGGATATCAGTTAATACTCCTTTTTTTAGTTACAAAAGATCATTAGGTGAAAAATTAAGTTTTAACACGAGAATTACCTCTATTTCACAAAAAAGTGATTCTCTAAAAAATAGCGGATTATCAGATTTATTTATAACAACAAACTATCAAGCATCCTCAAAAATTGGAGTTACTGCAGCAATTAAACTTCCTCTTAGTGATGGTAACGAACTATTATCCAATGACAGATCATTACCATTAAATTTTCAACCAAGCTTAGGTACCACAGATTTAATAGCTGGTATGGCAGTTTCCTTAAAAAATATTCAATTAAATTTTGCCATTCAGCAACCAATAACACAAACAAAAAACACCTTTTTGTCTGATGTATACGATAGTACTTATTATTTATCAGACTTACAAAGTACCAATCTATTAGACCGAAAAGGCGATGTTTTGATTCGTGGAACTTATAAGTGGCAACTAAATGAAAAAATAGACTTCTCTTCTAGCTTATTATCCATTTATCATCTTGGTAAAGATAGTTTTATAGACGAAAATAATGTAAAACAAACTATCGAAGGATCGGATGGGTTAACTATCAATTTAAATCTTTTCTTTGATTATGAACTAAGCGATTCGAGCAATATACATTTAAGTTTTGCCTCTCCACTTATTGTTCGAGAAATTAGACCTGATGGGTTGACTAGAAGTTTTATTAGTGTATTGTCCTACACTTATTCTTTCTGATCGTTTTTTTTGTAAAAATAAGTGTATTCAACAGGTAACTCTTCGTGTTCCGACTCTTCGTCTAATTCATATTGATAAACTTGCTTTGGTGGTCCATCTTTTCGAAACCACCAAGCTAAAACAAATCCTGACAAAGCACCAGCAAGATGGCCTTCCCACGAAATTTGTTCTTTAATTGGAAATATGCCCCAAATTAAACTTCCATACATAAAAACAACAAACAATGAAATAGCCATCAGCTTAGTATGCTTTCGGATTAGTCCACTAAAAAAAAGAAAGGAAGATATTGCGTAAACTATTCCGCTTGCACCAATATGATAATTCATTCTACCAAATGACCACAACCATATTCCGCTAATAATCCAGATCCAAAAAAATACTTCATAAGAAATACTTTTATAAAAATACCTGAGCGATAGCAACAAAATAAAAAGGGGTGCAGCATTGTTACCTAAATGAGTAAAATCACTATGAATTAGTGGAGAAAAAATTATACCTTTTAAACCAGAAAGCGTACGAGGTAAAACGCCATACTTTACAAAACTTAGGTGATAAAAGTATTCTATGACCTCTAAAAATGTTATCAATAAAATAAAACAAATAGGAAATGTAAGTAAACTAATTAGAGAACCCTTTTTCATTAATCGTATTTATAATTAAATCCAATTCCTAATATATAAGTGTTCTCTTTTTTAGCTATTGGAGTTTGCAATCTATAATATGTATTTAATGTTAAATCATCAAAAATAGGATAAGTTGCACCAACCGTTAATCTATACTTATCACGACCTGAGTTTACATAATATTCAAAAGAACTATAGGGTGTAAATGGCGTTTTGGGAACATTATATTCCACTGACAATCTATCTCTTAAAACTAAATGATCGATATATTGAAAACGTAATCTATTTTTAAGAGTTATCCTATCATATTTTTTTCTCCACCTAAAATCTGCATTTAATCTATTAGAATAATAAGGATTAAATAACATATCATAATCCACAATAAACCTATAACCTAAAGAAAAACGAATCCTTTTATTTATTTTTTGACTAAAAGCTAAGTTTGTGAAAGTTTCATCTTTTAAGGAAGCATTTTCTCTCCACCTGTATCCTTGTGTTATCGAAAAGTTTGACTTTTTATTTAATGCGTAATCTATAGATAATTTTGACCAGAGTTTAAAATCTGATTCTTGTCCAAATAAAAATAAAGGAAAAAATAAAAATAAAAAGCTAGTTTTCTTCATCTTCAAAATAATAGATTCTAAGTGATGCCGTATCTCTCAAAAAATCAATATTTCTAACAACGACTCTAGTTATTTTTAAACCTGTTCTCTGTTCTAAATCTTCAATTAACTCTTGTCGTCTTTCGGGAACAATGAGTTCTATTTTTTCATAATTAATTGACTTTCTAGTCTCATGCTTTAACAACCAAATTTTCTCTAAACTATAGGTAATTAAAATAAAAATTAGGTTAGTAAACAAAAGTTCAGAATAACTAATTTTTTTGTTTGCTAAAGCGTTCATTACAGAAATTCCAATTACAATAAATAAATAGGTCATTTCTTTTATTGGAATAGGGTCTGTTCTATATCGAATAATACCAAAAATGGCAAATAAACCTAAAGCAAAACCTAATTCAAGTTTTACATTTTCTAATAAAAAACATAAGAAAAATACGGTAGTACTTATTAAAAGATAGGTAAATAAATAATCTTTATTTTTTGTAGTTGTGTAATATAAATACCTAACAATATAACCTACAACTAAAAAATTGAAAGTTGCTTTTATAATTAATTTAGTAAAATCTTTTTGATCAAATAGTTTGGTTCCTAAAAACTCTAAATCTGCAAGTATAACCAGAAGTTGTTCCATATTTTATAGTTGATTAATGTGTAAAAATTTTGGTTTAAAATTATTTTGTTTCAAATTAGGATAAAGGCTTGCTGTTGCCATACAATACTTTGAAATTCTAAATGGTCTAACCCCATTTTCTTTTATTAACCTCATAAATGCAGACGAATAGTTTACCTTTTCCTGTTTAACTTCTGCAATAATCATATTGTCAATAGTTCCCTTTTTATTATTTCCTTCAAAATTGAAGTTTAAATCTATCGTTAAGCGCTCTTTAATATTTTTATTAACTAGAGTTATTCTGTTAAATTTATTAATATGTTTCTTATGAAAATCGTATTGCCTATCTAAAATTTTATACAAAAAGTCTTTATTTTTTTGAGAAAGTGTTTCTTTAAATTCATTAATTAAAACTCGCTCCTTATTAGTAACTCCTTTATTCGATTTTTGCTTTATTTCTAAGTAACAAATTCCGGAGTCCACATATTCCCGAATACGAACCTTTATTCTATTGGTCTTTCCATTGTGATGATCATAATAAAACTTAAAATCTTCAGTATCAAAATATAATGATTTATAGGCATTCACTCTAGTTCCATTAACATCCAAAACAAAATAAAAATTTTTAAGGTCTTTTATTATTTTTTTAAGTGTCTGAGTACCAAACACAAATTTAGTATCTACTCTACTCAACAAACTAACACTATCCATTTCTGGTAATGTTATAGGGTCGAAATGACTTAATATATTTTTAATCGTTGACAATGTTAAATGAAATGATATCTTGTAAATCTATTACCTGGTTATTTTCTGTAATTTCTACCTCTACTTTATTAGCAAATTTACCTCCCAAACATTCTGGATGCCAAATAGTAGATGCTAACTGATCAGCATAAATAGGGTTAGTCATATTCAATTGTGCTAGACCTGTCGTATCTGCCTCACAATCCGAGTAGACAAATAACGTGTATTTTCCTTTTCTCAAGGATTCAAATCCGAATGATCCATCAAAGGAGGTTTTATAATTATCATCATATAAATTATCTGCTTCTCCATAAATTAAAAAAACATCTTTATCCGAGTTGTAATATTGATCTAATGTGTCTATTCTTTCATTTCCTGGAACTTCAAAATGTTGTAAATTAATGGTTAAAACTTTTCCTGTAATAGTGGAAGTTCCTCCTTCACCTTCTTGCAAATCACATGATACTAATAGCAATGCGAATAAAATAAAGAGACTACTTTTCATTTATTGAATTATTAATTTTTTTACAACATCATCTACACGAATCAAATAAATTCCAGATGGCCATGATGAAGTACTAATTATGGTATTTGGTTTGATGTTAGAGGTTTTGAAATAACTTTTGCCAAGTAAATTCACTACCTCTAAGTTTTTTGCATTATCAAAATCAACTATAAAATAATCTGAAGCTGGGTTAGGATAAATACTAACGTTACTATCATAAATATTTACAGTAGCTGGTAGTTGTCCATTATTTGCATTAAAGGTATGATCTTGAATTACAAAAGATCCTGATCCATTACTTAATCTTGCATATCCTAAATCAGAAGGCAAATCTTCATAAAAAATTGCATCTACAATAAACTCATTAGGTGTAGATAAAAATAACGCTTCTTCACTCGCGGATAATTTAAAACTTGCATGAAGACCTTCTGTGTTCTGATCATCACCATCGAGCCAAACTATTAAGTATTGATCTGGTTGTATTGTTATATCTGGAAATTGCCATTTGTTTAAGGTTTGTTCTCTATCAGATAAATTAAACCCATTTAAGTTTATTTCAACATCTCCTCTATTATAAATCTCTACCCAATCATCGTATTCATCAAACCCATTGGAAGGGTCAACAACAGCGCTAACATTTGAAGCCATTAGCTCGTTAATAACTAAATCACCAACTACAGCCATGTTATGAAATTCATGCTCGGCACGTTCAGGTGAAAAAATACCTGCCTGTTGATTTTCTGCATAAATGTAATATTGTAAATCAAAAGCTAAAACGTCTATACTAACGCCATATGTTCCATCTCCAGCAGCTCCATCATTATTCATGCCATTATCATACATTTCAACCTTTGTAAAATGGTCACTAGGTCTGTATCTATAACCTAAAATAACCTTATCAGCACCACTTATATCGGCCTTTATTGTTGGACTAGAATAATCGTTTATAATCAATGGTTGAGAATATACTGAACTTATAACTGGTGCTTGGGCATTTATCTCTGTTTGTTGTTCTAAAAAGTCTGCCCTTGCATCCATCAATTCTACAATGCCAATATCCTCAGAAGGCCCTGGTCCTTGTTGAGCATTTACACTAGTATTTAGGTTATCCAAAAAGTCATTATAACTATATAATGCATTAGGATCTGACTGTACTTCCAACTTTATTAAATCTTGTAACTCTTGAGCTCTTTGTTTATACAAATCATTAGAAAAATTTTCTTGTAATATTGTTTTAACATGAGCAACATACATTCTTCGATAAGTAGGATTAGAATAAATTAAATTTATCAATGGCCACTCGCTATCATTTTCTCTCAAAAATAAATCAACCTCAGCTAAATTAGTCTGTTGTGGTGGCCCTCCTCCACTATTCACCATAGAGAATCCGCCAAACGACTCATTTAAGTCCCAAACAATAGTATTCATTTTACCTAAGTCATCTTTTATCAAATAATAATTTTGACGAAAAGGACCTAAATAACTATCTAAATTAACTAAAACATTATTAAAGGCTAACATCCAAATTGCCCTATCAATATTTAACGTGTTTTCAATTACATTAGGGTTATTTTCAATGGTATTACAAAGATTTATAAGGTCTTGCCAACTGTAATCTGTCTTTAATTCATAAAAAGATTGATATGCCGCAGAATCTGTACCAAGGTATTCTAATGATGACCCATTCCCGTCAAATACACTTATAGGGTTACATTTTAACCTGGTGTTATCATTATCTGAATATAAGTAATCACGTTGAAAATCTGAATTTATGGATTCTGAATTGACATACAAACCATGAAAGTTATCATTTACAAATAACTTAGTATAATTAGATTGTGGAGCTTGCATGTATTTTCTTGCTATCTCATATGATAGTACTTCTCTTAAAAAAGACGGATCATTTTTGCCACTCGATAATTTTAATGTTCGAAAGCCTTGATGATCTTGATTATTTACAAACTCATCTAAAGCAATATTAAATGGATTTTTAGAGTTCGATTCATTAAATGTACTATTTCCCTTGTACTTAACGCCTACACTATCTTTTTTTGACCCATTAATAATAACAGAATCCGCTAATAAATAGGCGTCAGGATCATCCATATACATTTGGGTTAATGTGGGATTCCAATTATTTTCCGAAAAGTAAATCTCAATTGTAGAAATGTAATCATTACTATATAATTGTTGTGCTTTTAGTAATGAAAAAGAACATAATATGGTTAATAAAAAAAATACCTTTTTCATTTGCTTGAAATTAACTTGATTATTTTATCGGAATACTTAGACGAAATTCGAAGAAAATAAACTCCCTTTTCTAGATTTTGAGTGTCTAAAAGAATTTTATTTTTTGCATTACCCTGTCTTACTATCCTACCCTCAAGGGTGTAGAGAACATATTCAAACGCATCTATTTGTTCTATTATTATACTTGTACTAAATGGGTTAGGGCCTACAATTGGATTTCTAAGTTCGCTTATTGATGTTGGAATATCAAAACTGAAATATACAGAAGAAACACATCCATTTGCATCAATAACGTTTAAAAAATAATCGGAAGAAGACTCAGGAGTAAATATAGAATCCGTAGATAATACTAAGCCTAACTTGTCCGTCCATTCATAAGAAAAAGGATGTGTTCCATTGTTAACAGTAGCTTCTACATTAGATCCATTAATAAATATATCTGCCATAGGAATACTAAACTCTACAGATCCATCAATTGAAAAAATCATATTATTATCTGTAGTAAAATCAAGATTCATGGTTATAGCTGAAGTATTGTCTGGATTTATAAAAGTTCCTTTATTTAACCCATTCCAAAATTGCAATAAAACAGGCCCTTCGTAGCATGGATCTTCTTTTTTAAATGCTAAATACATCAAAGTCCCATTTTGTGAATCGAAATCAGATTCTGAAATTGGTTCAGAAGTGTTAAAATACACAGTTAACATCTCTTCCTGGTCAGAAATTGGATAAATTTCAGAACTGATATTTCCTTGTGAAAATAAACTAATATCCTCAACAGGTTGAGTATTTAGGTATTCTTCCGTATTGATAGCCACTAAAGCATTATTATCCACTAAGGAAATGATAGATGGATTATATTTTAAATTAAAACTCATCTGTTGCAACTCTATATAGTCGTTAAACTGAACAGGAACAACAAAAAAAACATTTTCCTGAAAAGACCAGTTATCTAAATCAGAATCTGAAACTAAATCAATATCGCTTATACTAACCGGTATTTGAGATAGTAAATTTAAAGGAAGTAAAAAAAATAATGGATAGTAGAAAAATTTGTATTTCAAACACATAAAAACTTAGTTAAGACTAACAAAAATAATATTTAAAAATTAAATTAAGCTAATACTCTGTTTTAAGACACTCTAAAATTCGCCTAAGAAAACTTCCTCCCAGTCTTGAATTTTGTTTTTCCAATCAAAAGATTTGCCAAGTAAAATCGCATTTTTAGAAGTTCTTTGTAATTTAGATTTATCATCTAATAATTCCTGTATTTGATCTGCTATCTGCTCTATTGTAGAAACAACAAAACCATTCTTTTGGTGTTCAATCCATTCACCAGCACCATAATCATCGTACATTATGGTTGGAACTGCAGCACTTGCAGCTTCTAATATAACTTTGGGAAACCCTTCAGATCTTGAAGGTAGTATATGTAATTGTATCTCATCCAATAGCTCAATAATTTTATCTTGCGAAAGTAATCCATGAAAAATGACATTATTTAAATTTCTGTTTTTTAACTCCTCATTAACATCAATCTTATCATTTCCTGATCCAACAATATGAAATTCTAAATCTTCAAACTGTTTGGCTAAACTCAAATAGTCATAAATCCCTTTTCTGACCAAATCATTGCCAATCATTACCACTTTTTGTAACGCAGAAATGTGTTTATCCTCGTTTAAAAACAAATCTGAATCCGTTCCTAAATATAATATCTTATCCTCCGTATAAAGTTGATGTTTTTCACTATTGTAATCTTTCATAAATGATGTTATTGAATAAAGTTTATCAAATCTTTGATAATATTTTATAAAGTTTCTACCACTTATTCTTATTGCATTTTTTCTAGCTGCTTCATCAAAAATGCCTTCTATTGTTGAAATACTTTTTTTGTTAAATAATTTGCACCAAAAGGATAGTACGCCTAGCTTATTTCCCTTAGGGAGATAAACAACATCTGCAAAAACAATATTTTTAAAATAGATTAAATATGATGAAATTCTGTGAGGCCAAAAACAATTATGAATAGTCACATCAGGAATTTTTACTTCTGGTCTTGAATAAATACTTAAAGCATGTACTTCAAATTTATCCTTATCTAAATGCTGTGCAAGAGCTTTACAGTTTAAGTTCTGAGCGTTTGACACATTCAAATAAGCTCCTAAAAAAACACGTATTTTATTCTTCATTATATAAAAAAACAAAGCCAACTTTTAAGTTGGCTTTGTTTATAATCTTTTTATTGCTTTATTAGCTTTTCTCTGGTTCTTTTATCATTACCAAAAACATCAATGTAATAAACTCCATTTTCGAATAGCGATAAATCAACTTTATAAAAATAGTCTCCAACTTGCTTAGCTATAATCAGTCTTCCTGAAATATCGTAAACTTTTATCTCTTCGATCAGTTCATTACTTTCAATATATGCTATATCAGTCGTTGGATTTGGATAAACAAACAATTGATGAGTTTTTGGTTGTTCTATATTTGTAAAACTTCCAATAACGAAGGAATAATTAATTTCTCTACCAAACTCTGATTCGAAAGTTGTTATAGGTCCTGGAATTGGCCTAATCTGAAAAAATCCAGACCCATCCTGACCTTGCCAAGCCCAGTAATCTAAACCATCATTACCTGTATCCAATACTTTTAAGGAATAACATCCATTACTCAAGTCTAAGGTGTCAAAATATAGCGTATTAGCAGAAAGATTAGTATTAGAATAGACAACATCCCCATACAAGTCAGTAACAGTTACAGAATTATCTTGAGGAAAATTATTCGTTTTATACCTCAACGCCACCCTATCAGAATAAATTATTGGTTCTTCATAATTACTAATAAAAGTGTTGTTTTCTTCATTTTCATCCTGAGAGTTATTTGGATTACTAGCAGTAATAATAAATTTACCTGAACCATCACCCAACCAAAATGAAGCATCATCAACATTTATTTTAACAACTTCTGATTCCATAAATTTTAAACTCCCAGTCCATTCGAACACTTCAGCTTCTCCTCCTGAAACTTTGTAGGTAATCTTTGCAGAATTTAAGGTTTCTGTTCCTCCATTTCTAATTACAAATTCTATTCCATTGCAAATAGGGTTTTTTCTAGAAACATATTCCCAATTATTAGGAGAAATTACATCATAAATTTCTACATCTAATTCAAAATTTGCTTCTTCATATTGAATCAAATGCATAGTCATATCATATCTACCACTACCCATTCCTGGATTATTTGCAGGAACTGGAGTAATGTCATAATCTAAACTAATAGAATTATCTGGTTGAATATATTGTGTTAGTTCAAACTCTCTCCCTTTAACAACATCTCCAGGACACCAACCTTCTCTTGCACCTAACCATGTTCCACCTTGAGGGAAAACAGGGTTTAAAGCACAATCATTTGTTTGCCAAATATGCCAATCAGCAATTTGATTACCATTAGCAAATAAATAATGAGTATTATCTTTCCATTCACAACAATGTGGGAATTCTCCATTTGAACTATTATGTCCATGACCAGTAATAATTGTTTTCAATTTAATATACTCTGTTTCATCATCAAGAAACAATTGCGTATTACTCAAGCTATTATCATTATCTAAATTGAAATAGGTATAACTTCCCCATACGCTCCCAAATTGAGATAGACTCCATACATCAGATACTTTTCGAACTTTTCTGGCAGGGGTTCCGTGTATTAATGCAAACTTTAAGTCTACTAATTCAGAACGGTTAGGAGAATTAATATCTACTTCTCCCTTCAGTAAATGAGCGTAATCTGTTATGTCATAAACCCACGTAAAACCATCACCTAGATCTAAACCTAATCCATAAGGAGTAATATATCTTCCAATCTCATACCTATTCACTATCTCATAAGGATCATTATAGTAGTGTACCGTATCGTTTAATAAAATATTGTCTGCAACAAATTGATTACTATCAATTGCTAGCCCATTATGATCAAATGTATAAGACCATCCTTCAGGGTATAAATAAGATAGATTAGCAATATTAAAGTAACCGTCCATTGACTCATACTCAGCTAACGATACAGGATTTACCATAATAGAGTCTGTTACTATAGCAGTGTCAACAGTACTGGTATATTGTCCTTGAACAAAAGTAATATTTGGTCGATTTGTTGATGATTGAATATTTAAAAACTGATCACTTGAATTATGGAATTTTATCATATCCTCATTAGAAGGGGCACCATTAAACTCATTTGGAGACTGATCTAAAATAAAACTTGAATTATTAAAGTCGTAATATAAAACAAGATCTTGATAATGTGGATGAGTATTATCTACTGTTACATTTCTCCAAGAATTAATTTCCTCTTGACTTAAATATTTTTTCCAAACTCTAAACTCATCTATTTTTCCATCCCAACTAGAGCGTTGAGCAATTCTAAACGTGTTCACAACTGAAATACTATCATGCTTTCCTGTTCCTGAATGCCACAACTGACCATTTTTATAAATCTCCATTTTACCAGAAACGGCATCTTTAGTAAAAGCCCAATGGTTCCACTGATTTGTTATCTCATTATTTTGAACATCATTATCAATTCTGCTTTGCGAACCCCAATTTATACCAGCGTCCCAATATATTCTATTATCACTCCACGGAAAATGTACATTTAATCTTCTAGTGTTGTTACTATCAAAACCTTCAAAAATCGATGTGTTTAAGGGAAGTACATCCTCATTGCCTTGAGCCCAAAAACTAACTGTTACTTCATTGCTAAAATCTACATTATCTAAAGCAACTTCTACACGCTCGCCGCTAGTGATTTCTAGATAACCATCTCTATTAGTGGTATATACCGTTTGTGACATAGGAGTCGTTGAAGACAAAACCTGATTATTTGAATTATAGTTATTTAAATTCAAAAAACTAACCTCCATTAATATATTTGAAACCCCATCCCATACAAATCCATCATATAAATTAAATGTTTGGACACCGGATGATACAGATGTATTTTGATAATAAACCTCTTGAAAGTCATCTTGATTATCAAATGTAACTAAACTATCTAAATCAGTATGTTTCATTGAAATAGTTAAGTTATTCAAATCTTGGCTCGCATCTGCTAGCGAAAAATTGAATCGTAATTTGTGAATTGCTCCTGCTTGAAGTCCTGCATCAGACAATTCTTGTGAAGTCCAAAGCATTTGTGTAATTGATTGATCAGATGAAGCTCCAAATAACTCGTCATTTGTCTGTCCACTAGCCAACCCTAGACTAAACTCTTGTTCTGAAACTGTACTAGAAATATTTAAATCATATTGTTCAGATTGAAAATAATTGTAATAAGGAATAGTTACAAAATTGATTGTGTCAATATTCTGACCTCCGAATAAATACTTTGGATGGTTAACTCTTACAGAATCGTACACTCCTGTATGCTCTATTATTTCATTAGTAGTACTATAATCCCACTCTCCACAATCGTAACTATCAACAGTAGTTGCTGGATCGCACTTTAACTTGTAGTACATTAGTATTTTTCGATAGGTAGTCCCGTCATCTGGAAATGTCCAGAATCCTCTACGAGTATTGATGGAATCAAATGTTAACGTTTGAACAAAAGTGGTGTCTTGTCCTAAAGCGAAATCAACTGAAAGTAATGTTAATGCAAGAAAAATTAATTTAAATGGTTTCATATTTTTAAGATTTTATCAAAGATAATAAAATATCCAAGATTGTTTTACTCTAAAAGTCGTAATAGTAATTATTTATATCTGTTTTAAAGGATAAGAAAATATAATTTGTTTTACTCGAAGGCTTATATAATGAGGTTGAAGATCGGTTGGATAATCCTAATTCTATTTTCATATTAGTATTTGGATTCACCAAATAGGCTAATCTTAAATCTATAATTTTTAAATCCGTTGTGTTTCCTTGAGCTACTTGATTATCATATTCATTTCTTCCTCCTTGATAATAAGATATTAAAACATCATTCCCGTAATTTATACTATCACCAGGAATATCATCTCCATGTTGAGCAACTACTATCTTTAAATCGGCCATCCACCTTTTATGATTATACCTAATTATAGAAACATTTTCACTAAAACTTGCTCCCAAAGGATGGGTTAACGATTGACCATAGTGCGTAACAGATTGTAAAGGGTTCCTGTGGGAATAAATAAAAGGTCTTGCAAAATTATATTCTGATTGGAATTTAAGATTTTTCACACCAAATAAATCAAAGGATTTTATTCCTATTTGATAACCGAATTTATTAGCCCACCAACCATTTCCGGCAACAATTTCATCAAATTTAAACTCGTCTAAAATAAACTGTCCATACAAATGAGTTAAATCCGAAACTTTATATTTAAAGTTTAATCCTAATAATGCATTTCCAGATTGTGATCCTAATGAAAATTCTACTGGTCTATAAAAAATAATTGGATTCAAATAATTAACATCAAAGCCTCTGCCTGATTCGCTTTGTTCCCATAAAATTGTTTCAAAGACACCAATGTTCAACCTTTTGGTCAAGTTAATGCTTAAAAAATGTGTTGTGCTATATTTTTTTCTAAACGTATTATTCAACTCAAACTCTGGTCTCAAATCTTGTAAAACTGAAAAAAGATTTACATAGTTAAATTGCCAAGCTTTTGTTGTTATCTTAAAATAAGGATAATTAAACGCATTATCTGATAAAAGTAATGAGCGATATCCATCTCCAAAAAAATTCTTACCATGACCAAATTGAAAATTTATTTGTTTGCTTGCCTGATAGTTTACTAAGCCATTAGACATTGCAAAGTCAAAGTCATGATCTATATCATGATTCCCCCATTTTGATTGTCCTTGACCGGGAACTACAAAATTATTCGCTACTATTTCGTCTTCTAGATAATTGGGAAAAATGGCTTGATTTTCGTAAAAAGAAGTATAAAAAGAAACTCTTGAACCTATTTTTCCTCTAGCTTCAAAAGCCCTAGTATTTACATATCGATTTGCCGAATCAGACTTTCCTAATTCGAAGTGAAACAAGGGGTTGATAATGAGCTCAAATTCGTCCGATGAATAACTAAATAAATGGTGATTTAAAAACTTATTTATTCCTTTTGAAGCAATAGAGAAACTATCAATATAATTTGTGTTTAAATCAAACTGCGAAAAAGAAAATGGTTTAATAGATGTATGATGGTCAGAGCTTATAAAATGTTTTTCTTTTTCAAATTGAGAATACCAAGAGTGACTGAATCCCGATGGGCTTTGTGAAAAAGCTAATACTGGAAAAAATAATAATAGCAAATTTTTCATTTTAACTTTTTAAGGATGAATAAAAATAAAAGACACAACACAGCTAGCAAAAACATCACTAAATTAATCTCAAATTTATTGAAAAATAAAATTATTGAAAAAACTATAACATTAAAACCCAACAAAATTATTGCCGTTTTTGTTTGATTTACTCCGCTATCTAAAATCAAATGATGAAGATGATTCCTGTCTCCAGAAAATGGAGATTTTTTTTGATAAACTCTAACAATAAATACTCTTAACAAATCTAACAATGGAATCACCAACAAAGCCATTGATAGTGGAGCTGTTTTAATAGAAAAACCTCCAAAGTTAAATGTGGTTTCAATAAATTTAACTGCAAAAATGGAAATTAAAAACCCTATTAGTAATGATCCAGAATCTCCCATAAATATTTTTGCTGGATGCCAATTATAACGTAAAAACGCACTCAAGCTTCCTATTATTGCCGAAATTAAAACCATCATATTAATATTGTCATTCAAATAAAAAGAGATGAAGAATATTGCCACAATAAACAGGCCTATTAAAGTTGCTAGAGAATCTATCCCGTCAATCAAATTATACGCATTAGTTATTACTATCATGGTAAGAACAGTAAATATTAAACTAACTGTGTATGGCAATTGGTAAATGCCAAAAATGCCTTGCATACTCGTAATACGCAAGTCATTAAAATAAACTATTATTAAAATTGCCAGAAGTTGGCCTAAAAACTTCATAAGTGGCGATAACTTAATCAGGTCATCTACTACTCCTAAAAAAAAGATTAAACAGATGGATCCAATAATCCAATTTAATCCTTCATTATCCCCAACTTTTAATAACAAAAAAAAAGAAAAAATTACCCCAAAAAAAATTGCTACACCTCCAAAAGTAGCAACAGCTGTTTTATGACTTGCTATCGTATTTGGTTCTTTCAATAACTCAGAATACTTTTTGGATAAATTTAAAATTAACGGTATTGTCAAATAAGTTATAAAAAAAGATACTACCAAACATATAAGAACCTCAACCATTAATCTATTTTTTTAGCTTTTTTTGCCAATGATTTAACATTTCGTCTATCATACTTTCAAATGTATATTCTGGTTGCCATCCTAATGCTCTTAATTTTGAAGAATCCCCCTTTAAGTTATTCAATTCTTCTGGTCTAAAATAACGCTTATCTATGGAAATATAATCGTTATAATCCAAACCTAATTTTGTAAAAGCATAATCGCATAATTCCCTTACCGAGTGTGATACTCCAGTTGAACATACCAAATCTACAGGCTGTTTTTGTTGTAACATCATCCACATAGCTCTTACATAATCTTTTGCATGTCCCCAGTCTCTTGTTGCATCAAGATTTCCTAATTTCAACTCGTTGGATAATCCTAATTTAATTTTCACTGCCTCCTTTACTACTTTTCCAGTAACAAAATTAGAGCCCCTTCTACTCGATTCGTGATTAAATAATATTCCATTAGAAATATGCATGCCATAAGAATGTCTGTAATTTTTACAAATATTATGAGCATATACCTTGGCACAACCATAAGGAGAAACTGGAGAGAAAGGAGTTGTTTCCCTTTGAAATCCATCTGGGTCTATATTATTACCAAACATTTCTGAAGAACTTGCTTGATAAATTTTTGCGTTTGGGCATTGCAATCTACAAGCTTCCAATAAATTTAATGTTCCAATAGCTACCACTTGGGTGGTATACAAAGGCTGATCAAAACTTATTCTCACATGAGATTGAGCCGCTAAATTATATACTTCATCAGGATTAAATTCCTTTAACACAAACAGTAAAGAAGACATATCTGTTACATCGGCATAAACTAATTTCACTTTACCATAAACTGAATCTAGCCTTTCTGATTGATTTTCTGCAACAGAATTTCTTTTCAAAGTGCCACAAACCTCATATCCCTTAGATAATAAAAACTCGGAGAGATATGAGCCATCTTGACCATTTATTCCTGTAATTAGTGCTTTTTTCATTCGAAAATTAAATTTATTTTACAATTATAACCTCATTAAAAGTTTCGGTAAATGTTTTTATTTTCAAATAATAAATCCCTGATGGTAATAAATTTGTTTGAAAAGATGAGGTATTTGATTTTGTAACTTTCTTTTCAATCAATTTACCTTGTAAATTGAACAAGCTATATTCTCTTTCTTGCTCAGCATTTGTCAAAAAATTTATGAAAAAATTATTGGTTGTCGGATTTGGATATACTAAATATCCATTCTCTTTCTCTTCTAAGCTCGTTGCTTCGCCAACTACAATATCTAAACAGCTTTGTTCTCCTTGACAACCGTTAGCATCTGTTTCGATAACACATAAATCTTTTGCTCCTGTAGATCCCCAGTTAAGAGAAATTTGATTAGTCCCTTGACCACTCGTAATCGTTCCAGAACTTGATAATGACCATTGATAAGTTGATCCAGAGTTTTGAGGAACAGAATAAGAATAGCTATTATTTTCTACTACATTTGTTTGTCCATTTATTGAAAGGTTATCAAGTGCAACAACTGTTAAGTTTAAAACTGCTATACTGTCGCAACCATTAACATTAGTGGTATTAAATGTGTAACTTCCAGTTGAGTTATAAGTTGACCCATTCCAAGAATACGAATCGCATACCGTAACATCTTCTTGTGAAGAGAATTCTAAAATTGTTAGGTTTAAAATAGCAACACTATCGCAACCATTAACACTTATTGTATCAAATTGATAAGTTCCACTTGTATTATATATTTGTCCGTTCCAAAGGAAAGGATCGCACTGACTTATCTCTAGTTCAGAAATAAACGAATCTACTAATGTAAAGTCTAAATACATTTGACTTTCACAACCTTGTTCATTGATAAAAACATAACTAACAATTGTATCCTGATTGTATGTCTGACCATTACCATTAATCCAAGTATAACTATCACAAAATTCAATAACATCAGAAACACTTGAACTCTGATTTATAGTTAAATCCAATATAGCAATAGAATCACACCCTAAATTTGTTGTCGTTTGAAATTGATATGTGCCACTCTCGTTGTAGATTGTTCCATTCCATTCATAACTATCGCATGCAGTAATAGTATCAAAAGAAGAAAAAACAGAATCATTCATAAAGATAACGTTGTAATTATAATTCCCAATGCAATTATTATCATCAATAATCTCATAGGTCAAGAAAATATCTCCATTTTCTGGCTGAGCATAATACTGAATAGTTTCTCCGTTTAATAAATCATATGAAACTAAAAAAGGCTCACAAGTATAAAATTGATCCGTAACATGGGTTGGAGAAAAAATAGTTAAATCCAAAGTTACCAAACTATCACAACCCTGGGAACTTGTATATAAATAAGTTGCAGAATTATTGCTCTCAATATAGGTTATACCATCAACCCATGTAAATGAATCACAATGTTGTTGTTGATCTGTAACACTATAGCTTTCAACTATACTTAAACTCAAATTTGAAACTGAATCACACCCAAAAACACTTGTGGTATTAAATAGATAATCTCCACTTTCATCATACGTCTGTCCGTTCCATGTATAGCTTCCGCATGTAACAATTGTATCAAATGAACTTAAATTATCTGCAAGCAATAATGTTAAGGTAATGATGCTATCACAAGATTGTGAATTTAAAAGAGTCTGCTGATAAATGCCACTTTCAGAGTAGGTTATATTATTAAATGTAAATTCTTGTTGACAAGTTTGAATGACCGTATCTTTAAATGTAGCGTTATATAATTCTAAATTAAGCGTAACTGTAGAATCACAACCGTTGAAACTTGTTAAATTAAAGGTTGCCGAATTATTACTTTCAGTATAAGTTATTCCATCTATCCAAGTATATGAATCACAAGCTTGTACGCTATCAGTTGACTGAGAAGAATTATTAATCGTCAAATTTAAAAATACTGTACTATCACAACCTTGTACATTAGTAAAGCTGTTTTGATATAAGCCTGAACTAGTATAATCAATACTATTCCAATTATATGAATCACAAGAAACAACATCAACTGTATCGATAGTAGAAGATTGGTTCACTGTTAAATTATAAATAACTATTGAGTCACAAATTCCTGTATTAAAAACAGTTTGATACGATCCACTTTGGCTATAAAATGGCCCATCCGTTACTAACTGTATAGAATCACAAACTGTCAAATTTTGGAAAGAACCCGTTGTTGTAGAAACAGTATCTAAATCCGAATTCCACCCCGAATCACATCCGTTAATATCATACAATCTTGTTTGGACTAAATATTGAGTGCAACTATTTAAATTAGAAATAGTCTTAAAATTATCCTCTTGTCCATTTCCATCTAAAGTTCCAATTGCAACAACAGATGTCCATGTATTCGCATTAATGGGTTTATACCTAAACTTGTACTGATCGATTTGTGAGTCAGGCTCTAAAGTAATCGTGAAAGATGCTAGAGAAGAATTAAAATCTAAAGATGGGAATGTAAAATCAATATCTTCTATAGTTAAATCTAAGGTTTGGTATAGGTTACAACCATCACTATTTGTGGCAATTTGTTCATACTGACCAGACTGAGAATAAATTGTTCCGTTCCAATCGAAAGAAGAGCAAGTTGTTACCGAAGTTGTTTCTTGAGTAGAGTTATTAATCGTTAGAGAAACTATTATTTCTTGATCACAACCAGAACCTGAAGGAACAGTTTCGCTGTATACACCAGAACTAAAGTAATAAGGTCCGTTTGATGAAATTTGTGAAGAATCGCAGGCAGAAAGAGTTGTAGGAGGATTAGTAGTAGTTGTGTAAACGGTATCTGTGTTTAACCAAGTTGTTTGACAGCCATCAGTAGCATCAATTTTCTTTTGAAAGATATAAGGCGTACAAGAAGTTAAACCACTAATTATTTTTGAATTGTCTGTTTGAGACTCATCATCATCCAAGCCTATAACAACAACCGTAGATGCTGACCATGCCTGCCCAAACTCTTTATATCTAAATTTATATTGATCTACCAATACACTTGGCTCAATATTGAGAATAATCATGTTTTCATTTAATTGATAATCAACATTAGGAACTAATGTATCACAATCAGAAATCGTAGCTGTAGAATAAGCCACAAAGTGAAATACAAAAAAGATTAAGGATAAAAAATTTCTCATTAAATATTGTTTTTTCAAATATAAAAAAAACAATCTATCACGCTAGCACAAAGAATGGCAATAGATTATAATTTTAAAAAGTTGAATTACGTTGTTGTTTTGTTATTTTAGAGTAGTGAGTAAAATTAGTCGTACTAAACTTTATTATGTATAAACCATCAGGAAATACTGATAAGTCAACGTTATGAATTGTTAGTGATGAATTAAAC
Organism: Flavobacteriales bacterium; assembly: GCA_049890095.1. Lineage (GTDB taxonomy): Bacteria > Bacteroidota > Bacteroidia > Flavobacteriales > UBA7312 > JABAYQ01. The sequence continues at coordinate 211,793 of JBMHCD010000004.1, forward strand.
TTATCCATTAATTTGAAATAAACTTTTTTACCCAATAAATCGTAAACTTCAATTTTAGCTCTTTCGTCAACTAGTCCGTTTGATTCTATTGTAAAAATTCCATTTGTAGGATTAGGATAAATCTTTATATTCTTAGAATAATCTGTGTTAGAAACAGGAATAGGACTTTGAAAAATTATCGCTTGAGGGTTATACTTGCAGTTTTCATAGCTTATTTCCAGTTGATACATTCCGTCCTCTGGATTTGTTATCACACTATCCTCGTTTATAGGAAGCCCATTAAAAGACCATTGATAGTTATAATCATAATTCGAATTTATTTCGAACCAAACTATTGTATCATTAGTAAAAATATCTGCAACGAGAATATCCTGACAATCTAAAAAATGAGCGTTATATAAAGCGTTTTCACTTAAATTATAGCTTATTGTGGATTGATCTGAAATTATTTCATCATTTTCATCTGTCCAATGACTAAAAACAAATCCACTATCTGCAATGGCACTTAAATCAATATCACATCCATTAAAATAATCTCCTGACCAAGGAAAGGAGTCTGGATAAATCGTATTTAATAAAATATCCCCTGATAAAGGAGGTATTACATCTATTGAAACTTGTTCAATTTCATCAAGTCCTAAAGTGTAATCTAATTGAAGCATCGCTGCAAACAGTCTTTCTTGATTATATTCTACAATAGAATTCACATCATTTTCCCAACTTTCAACAGATGTAATATAACCAAAAGGTGGGCTATTTTCTGCCCATACTTCAACATGACTTGGAATTGATGCAATCAAATCTTGCTTAATTACATCCACAATTTGAGAAAAGTTTTCATTTGAAAAACTTGTATTTAATAAATCCGAATATCTATTTACAAACTGACATCTGAATTCTGGATTCTGTATAACTACACTAAACAAATTAGAGTGCATATTCGGATATCCTGGAAACATCGCACTTTCTAAATAATTTTCCCAAACATCACCACCAAAATGACCAAAAGCCGCATCGGTATCATACAATACATATGATATTTTTCCATCTTGAGTTTGTGGTCTCCATAATTTTATATTGTTCGCTCCCCAAGCAATCCCGTTCCAATCTTTATTTTGAATATAGGTTTCAATCACGAAATAATCGATATAGTTTTCAACGTCAAAATTTTGAGAAAAATTATCGTAATAGTTTTGAGCAAACGGATCGGCATTAGTGAGTTCTTCAAATATTTCATAAATCAGATCTGCCGAGCCATTTAAAGGTCCACTAGCATTTAAAAGATCAATGCTATCCGACTCTAAGTTAAAATTGTCTGCAACGTAATGTTGGTCAATTTTCTCTCGTATTCCGTAAATTCCCCAATACATTCCATTCAAAAATAAATGGCATGGCTCATAAGCCATAAAATTCACATTAGTTTCCTTAGCAACTCTAGAAAAAATAGCATCTTGAACCTTATCGCTGTAAGTATGCTGCCCACCATTCCTTAGATTTAAATTATTAAAACTTTCTAAAAAAGGTTTATCTCTAAAAATAGGGTGTTCAATACGTCCGGTATATTTGGATTTAAAATCTATTCGAAATGATTTTTGAGGTTCTGCTCTAGACCAACCACCATGAATTTCCAAATCTATATGTTCGTAGGCTATTTTACTTTTATCTTTTTCAAAAAATTCTATCCTGGAGAATTTGGACCATGGCTGCCAAAAATTAGCCCCAAAAAATGGATAGTCTTCTTGTGCATTGGGTCCAAAGACATAAATACCATTATCATAATCCCACAAATTTTCAGGGTTTGTATGAACGGAAAAAACTGCCATGCCATAGTTGTCCTGATTAAAAATAAACGTTCTATCAACTACTCTTGAAGGTAAATAATTTGGAGTAAAAGACCTAACCGACAACACAGTAGTAGAATCTATAGTTAATATTTGAGAAAATGGAGAGCTAAAAAAACTTGGAATCGATCCATTCAATGAATAAAAACTCGCCGTGTTTGGTAAGAGATTTGAACAAGAAACAAACTGTTGCCCTTGGTACCATCCTGACTCAAGAGAAATCGATGGCTCTGGTGTTATTCCATCATAACAGATGCTATTGTTATTACTTTGATTTGGTGTCATTTGATCAAAATAACACCAAGTTGGCCCACCATCCACACCTCGCCCTTTTGATACACCATAATAAAATAATGAACTAATATGCGAGCTATCAACAATGGCCTGACCGTTGGAAAGTACTACTTGTTCTAAAAGTGACAATTTAAAATTGGTATGATAATAATCTTGATTAGCAATAGTAACCGTAACATTCTTTGACGAACAATAAAAAACAATACTAGAATAAGCTTGTAAATCTATACTAGGAATACTCCATTTCGTCAAATCATTTTCATCATCACTTAGAAAATAGTCTGATAAGTTTACAGTAGTGTTAGAATTATTATATAACTCAATCCAATCACTTTCAAAACCCTCTCCATCACTTGCCCCTTTAAGCGGAGAATATTCATTAATGATAACTTGACAAAATGAAACTTTACTTAAAAGAAGAATGAAGAATAATCTCATTTGTTAACGTTAGGTATACAAAATTATACTTTTTAATATAATAGGTAAAAAAAGTAACTCTAAGAATTTTTAATTAAAGCCTTTAACTCTTTAATTTCTTTGATAATGTTATCTTCTTGGTCCATTATGGAAACTTCTAACTGAAGAATTTGATTTTCTAATTCTATGATTTTATTCTGTTTTTTCTTAGACGCATTTAAATCTATAATTAACCATGCAAAAGCAATAAGCTCTATAATAAGAAGTGCAATGGTTAAAAGAAGTTGAATATCCATAAAACTTAAGCCAAGATTAATGTGTAAACCTATAGAAGATTATTATATCTCCGACCAGAACATTTACTACTTCTTAAGAATGTAATGTGAATAAATTGTGTAGCTTAATTTTTAGAAAGACAAACCAACATCAAAACCAATCTTTGGCACAATACCTGTATATCCTCTCTCAGGAGAATAAAACTCTAATTGATCCGGCTTGTTATCTATTTGTGAAGAACGCAAACCTCCTCCAACAAATAAATCTAGGGAAATTTTATCCGAAAAAAGTAGTTGAAAACCCATTATAATCCCAGCCTCAATTTGCTTAATTTCATATTCTATATTTTCTGTTCTATATTCATATCCTTCGCCAGGAACGTATGTTGAGCCAAGGTACTGACCGTTTTCGTCATATGTTTCTTCATAATAAGGCTCTACATCCCAATAATCATAATATCGCTGGTATTGTTGCACAAAATACTTGCCATTTCCATATAGACCGGTATAAATCCCAGATAAGGGCAAGCTACTAGATGAATTTACATTTGGTCTGAACACATATTTTCTTAATTGTAATTCTCCCATCCATCCATACTCATCACCATTTTCTGCAAGATTAAATCCACCAGAAAACAAAATTGAATTATCTGTTGAAAATGATTTTTCGTATGAAAGATTGAATGTTCCGTCAATAAAATGAAACGGACTTACTTTAACAAGAGACTCTTGTGAAAATACATGAAAGCTAGCAAAAATAATAGCAATAAATAAAAATATTCTTTTCATATTTTTTTTATAAAAATAAACAAAATATAATTTATGATAAATTAAAATTTGGACTAAAAAATCCCTATTTATCAAAAAAAACTATATTTATGACTTTAATAACTCCTTAACTTTAATTATATGTTTAAAAAAATATTAATTATATCCATTTTACTTACGTCATTTCATGGTTTTTCTCAATCAGAAGATATAAAAGATGAGTTACGTGAAAACTATTTAGCTTTTCTAACTGAAGAAGGATTTAGACCTCAACTTGATGAAGATAAGGATATTTCATTTAAATCTGAAGGAACTACCTACTACATTATTGTTAAAGGTAAAAATGATTTTACTCTTTCAAGATATTTGTCAAAAGATAATGCGTGCAGCGTAAAGATGTTAAAGACCTTGAACAAAACAAATAGGATGTTTAGAAATGTTACCACATACGCTCTTAAAGATTGTAAAACTGTTGTTTTTTCCTCAAGAAGTTGGCTGAATAATCCAGATGATTGGAAAGGAGTATTTTATAACAGCTTATCAGTTATAAAAAACGCTCAAGAAAAGTCGTACGAATATTTTGATGAATTTTAATTTCTAAATAGTTAGAATTTAACACATTTATGAAGTGATTTTTTATTGTAGATCTAAACTATTATTTGTTGATCTTCTTTAAAATTTCACTTTTTTAATTAATTATTATAAAAACGCAATTTAGTTGCGTTTTTATTGTTTTTATTCTAATTTAGATATATGAAAGATGTCAAAAAAATCTTATCGAAGAGCGGTTTGAACAAAACCAAATTTCGAGTTAATTTATTAGCTTTTTTTTATTCCTCAAAAAAGTCATTGTCTATAGAAGAAATTCTACAAAATTTTAACCATTCTGTAGATAGAGTTACCGTTTATCGTTGTTTAGAAAGTTTTGAAAAAAAAGGACTCATTCACAGCGTGCCTGATAATAATAATTTGAAAAGATATTCTGTTTGTATGGAAAATTGTAATACAAATGCACACCATCATAACCACGGGCATTTCATTTGTTATTCTTGTGATCAAACATTTTGTTTAGACAATGTTAAGACTCCTGAAATTACTTCCATTGATGGGTTTATGATAAAAGAAATAAGTCTAACTGCAGAAGGGTTTTGTCAAAATTGTATCACTCAATAATCAATAAAATTTATGATCGAACTTAAAAATATTAGCAAGAAATTTAAAAATAAAGTCGCTCTAAACGATCTTTCTATTGAAATTAAAAGTGGCGAAATATATGGTTTATTGGGTGCAAATGGTGCAGGAAAATCAACTACACTAAATTTATTACTCGGGTTTTTATCTCCAGATGAAGGAACGATAAAATTAATGGATGATAAAAACAAATCAATTATTGAACGAAATAAGATTGGATATATTCCCGAAAATGTTAATCTGTATCCCTATTTAAGTGGTCTTGAAAATTTAGACTACTTCTCTAAACTTGCTGGTTTACGGTTTAATACCAAACAATTGTCCGACTTTCTTTTTGAGTGCGGATTAGAAATAGATGCTTACAACAAACCAATCTCCGAATATTCAAAAGGAATGCGTCAAAAAGTGGGTATTGCTATTGCATATGCAAAAAATGCCAAACTTTATTTGCTGGATGAGCCAGCAAGCGGTTTAGATCCGCTTTCAAGTAATGAACTTTCCGTTTTGCTCAAAAAAATGAGTAAAAAAGGAGCTACTGTACTTATGGCTTCACATGATATCTTTAGAGTACGAGAAACGTGCAATAGAATAGGAATTTTAAAAAATGGTTCTCTAATAAAAGAAATGAGTGCTGACGATGTAAGTTCTAGCGAGTTAGAAAATATTTATCTCAATTATATGAAAAGTTAAATGATTAATATTTTTAAAAATGAATGGAAAGGATTCTTGAGAAATAATGTATTTATATTTTTCTCCTCTTTATTTATATTGTGTCTGGTTGTCGTAACTTATTTTGGTATAATTCAAAATAAAAAGCAAATTCAAAGTCAGATAGATGCTCACAATTTTGTTCGAGCACAATGGGATGAAATGGATCCTTCCAACCCTCATAGTGCTGCTCATTTTGGCACCTATGCATTCAAAACAAACTCGGTATTACATAACTTAGATGATGGCATCAATTCAGTTACAGGAGTTGTGTTGAGATTAGAAGGACACAAACAAAATGATGTTGCTTTTTCTGAAGCTTCCCAATCCATAACTATTTCAAAATTTGGAAAATTTAAAGTCTCTCTTTTATTCCAATTCATTATCCCTATTTTTTTAATCTTTCTTTCTTTTAACACCTACACTTCTGAAATTTCTAGTGGAAGGTTAAAACTACTACTAGTTCAAGGAAATAGCCTAACCAAAATAATTTTTGGTAAAATAAGTAGTCTCTTATCATTAAGTATAATACTACTAAGCTTAAGCATGATTATTCAACTGCTTTTTAACTATGTTCAAATAGATTCTGACCAACTACTAAGGTTGAGTGTTTTTTTTATGAGTTATTTAGCCTATTACTTTATTGTAATTTCATTTACTGTTTTAATATCTCTCATTTCAAAAAATAGCACCTCTGCTTTATCTGTAACCATTATTACATGGTTATTATGGACTATCTTTTTACCCAAAACAATTGGGAATTTGACAGAGTATTTCACCCCACTCTCTTCCAGGTTTGAATTAAAAGAACAAATGCATGATGATCGCTCGCATGGAATAGACGGACATAATCCATTTGACAAACGGAAATCAAAACTAGAAAACGAAGTATTAGCTAAATACAAAGTAAATAGTCTATCACAATTGCCAATTAATTTTGCTGGTCTAGTAATGCAAGCTGACGAAGAATTTGGAAATGAAGTATGGGATAAGCATTATGGAAATTTATACAACAAGTTAGAAAAACAAAAAAAGGATTATCAATTTAGTGGGTTTATAAATCCATTTGCTTCAATTCAAAGTTTGAGTATGGGTACTTCAGGTACTGATTTACTTCATCATTTGAACTTCTTAAAACAAGCCGAAAAATATAGACGATATTTCATCAAAACATTAAACGATGAATATGCTTATGGTGGTTCTAAAACAGGAGAAAGGGGTTGGAAAGCAAGTAATGAATTTTTTCGTTCAATAAAAGACTTTAGATATAACGAAGTATCATTCACTTCGATTTATTCCAAATATATTATTGATTTATTGTGTCTTGCTTTTTGGATATTAAGCATCACATTATCTATTTTTTTTCTGTCCAAAAAACCAATAGTTAAATGAGTTTAAATGTTTTTTTGTTTGAGTTTAAGCATTTCTTAAGAAATAAGGCAAAGTTATTTTCTTACCTATTTTTTATGCTCATTAGCATTTATTCTATTTACAACGGATACAAAATAATGTATCAACAAATTGATACCATTGTTCAGATTAACAACAAGCAAAAGTTCGAAATCTTACACTTACTCGAATGGTTTGATAATGAAAATAAAGGCCCTCAAGACAAGCCATGGATAAACGTAGAAGATCCATATTGGTCAATCCGTTATACTCCTACATATGTTATTAAAACACCATCTCCTTTACTTCCGTTGGGAGTTGGGCAATCTGAGCAGTTCGGATTTTATAAAAAAATAAATCGTTGGAGCTCAACATACGATTCTGATATGACAGAAGAATTATCTAACTACGAAAGGTTAATCAATGGAAATATCGACTTTTCTTTTGTCATTATTTTTTTACTGCCAATACTTATTATCATTCTTACATTTAATATCAATGGATTAGAGAAGGATTTACACTTTCATAAGCTAATCTCTATTCAAAATAAAAAAATAAATATGTGGATAATCAACCGATTATTGTTTTACCTCATTTTATTAGTTCTTTCCGTTGATATTTTAATTTTTGGAACAGCAATATTAGTAAGTGGATTTTCATTGGCCTTGTTCAAGCTGGTTTTAATCTCAAATTCATATCTGGTATTTTTCTTTTCTATTTTTTATTTCATTAATAAATCATCCAAAAGCAGTAGCTCAATAGCCTTTAAAATGATCAGTGTATGGTTATTATTTTGCGTAATTATTCCTGGCTCTGTACATCAATATGCAAGTTTTAAATATCCTGTAAATTATATGACCGACTTTCTGGATGTTAACAGGAAGAAAACCTACGATATATTTAAGTTAGAAAATAGCGAGTTGTATCCAATGTTGCTAAAAACCTATCCTGAACTAATCGATTCTAGTAATACTTCGAAAACCCCATTACCAAATCAAAAAATAAGAAGAAGTATAAGTGCAATTGTAAATCAAATGAATATAGATGCTGCAAATGAAATAGAACTACAAAATGAAAACAAAAATAAACTCATAAAATCGTATTACTTTATCAACCCCACTTCTTATATTCAAAATATGTGGAACTCGTGCACATCTACGGATTATTACAGTTATAAAAACTTTAGATTTGCGATTCAAGAATCCGTTGATATCAGAAATAAACTTATTGTATTTGAAATGTGGAACGACCAAAAAGTTGATAAAAAAGTATATAAACAATACCTTAAAACGCTAAAATAAATAAACCCATTCGTATGAATGGGTTTATAACATTTAATTCGCACTAAAAATATTAAAATACTTATTTTTTATTCCAACTGAAACATAGCATTCCTTCGCCAGCATTTGATGGAGACTTACAATCTTTTTGGTTGTAAAAGGAACAATTAAGACAACTAGACTCAATAGAAAATGCTTTTTGAATAATGTGAGAATCACAAACATTATTTAAGTCTACTTGCTTCATGTGTTTTGTGCAATTAAAGTCTGCACTTAAATTTAAGCAATTGGTGCAGGTATTAACTTGTCTTAAATCCATAGTTTTATTGTTTTGATTACTTTACAAATTTAAGGCATTAAAACTTTAGACTTATTATAAATAACAGATAATCAGATATTTATAGTTAGACTAATTATAAATAAGCTGCCGCAAAAACTGAAAAAATTAACTAATAATTCAAAAATAAGCTTTACCATTTCTTCATCTATTTTTTCTTTTTCGGCTTTTATTTTTTAAACTTTCATAATTGGTCAAATATTTAGCATGACGAACAATTACCTCGTGAGATAAGTCCATAAAATGTTTTTCAAAAAGCTGTAAGCTCTTTTCTGGAAATTTTCGAGATATATCTGATAATACCCAACCTATTGCGGTTTGAATAAATCGCTCATCGCTGGGAAGCAAATTTTTGATTAGATGCTCAATATTTTCAAAATACTTTCCGTTTTTACCACCTTTTTTAAACGATAAAATGCTTGATCTTCTTTGCCATATGGAATTCGAACTTGACCACTTCATTAGTCTTGGAATACACTGAGGGTATTTCTCAGGAACGATTTCTAATACTCTAACACAAAGCCAATCGTTTGTTGACCAATCGTGAATATGTCCTTTTTGAAATGTGTCTTCTAATAAATCCAGAACTTGATCAATAAAACTGGAATCTTTTGAATATTTAAGATTAAACTTCAACCCTTCTTGCAACCATAATAATGCGATTAATTTATCTTCAGCCATTGGCTTTGCTAACCAATTTCTAATATGTGCTAACTGCTCTGAAATTGATAATGTATTTGCTCCTGTTTCATCAAAAAACTTACTTAATACGTTTTTCAACATTCCTGTTTTTAACCCTCTGTACTTTATCTCACCTTTTAAATAATTGGTAAACCATACTGCTGTTTTTTCATCTGCTAAATCATCCAGCATTTGAGATAAATAATCATGATATTCTTGCTTAGTGTTATTCATTTTTTCAATGTTTTAATATATGGCTTAAGTAGTTATAGGTAATATATCTAAAAACCAAAAGTCGGAAGTTTCATTACTATTTCCATTAGGTTTTGGGTATTGCCTTAATACTTTTTCTCCTATTTCAAACTCTACGGGATGAGAAAATATTGGGCCATCATAGCAAAAGGTGTGGAATTCGCCATATTCGCCGCAAGGATCAACATTAGAAGGTAAGTCTTTTAGAAAGTTATGATCTAGCTCTCTTCCAACAAAAGACGAGTCTAGCAATTCTCCATTTATACAAATTACTATTGCCTTAAAACCAAGTTCTAAAAACTCTAAAAATAAATTTCTGGTATTTTTTTGCCACAACGGAAAATGACATTTAATTCCTTTGAGTTGTTTTTCCCGATAAAGTCTTAAATCTTCTAAAAAAATATCTCCAAATCCGCAATCGGTATATCCCAGTTTTTTTAACTCCTCAACCTTTGTTTTCATTAACTTGTTGTACTCTTCCATTGTAGGTTGTTTTGGCAGTTCTACCGTGCTGTAAGACAAGCCGATAGATCTTAACTGTTGTAGATATACTTCTCTTCTGAGCCCATGCATCGAAATTCGATTATGATGTGTATTGATCGTTGTCAACAGATGATCAACTCTTATGTTTTTATTTTTTTGTAAGTAATATAATGCTAGTGCAGAGTCTTTTCCTGTACTCCAATTAAAATAAGTTTTTACCATCGTTCTACGTTTTGACCATTTCTATCAACACAAACAATATTACACATTATATATTTTCTTAAGTGTTCAAAAATTAAATTATTGTGCTAATTAAATATATTTTCTTATCTATGCTTTTAAGAATCTGTTTTATGCATAAAAGAGTTTACAAAGAATACGAAGAAATATGTTCTAAATTTGACATTAGAGGGTCGGTTTTAGAAGTGGGTGCAACACCAACAGACAGCAGTCTTTTATGTATGCAGTCATTAAAAAATGCTAAAGAAAAAATAGGCCTAAATCTTATTGGTGCTTCTGAGTATAAAGATTTCAAAATCGTAAAAGGAAATGCCAATTCGATGGATGTATTTGAAGATGAAAAATTTGACGTCGTTCTTTGTAATGCTTTAATAGAACATGATAAATATTTTTGGAAGACCATTTCTGAAATAAAAAGAGTTACAAAACCAGGTGGGCTAATCATTATAGGAGGACCTGGTTTTACTTATTATAGATTTGAAATATTTAAATGGGTATTAGGTAAAATCCCTTTTATTCGCAATTTAAGATACCATCAATATCTTAATATGTTTTTTACTGCTACCATAACTTTTCAGGTTCACAATTGTCCTGGCGATTTTTATCGCTTTAGTTCTCAAGCTTTTACTGATTTTTTCTTTGAAGATTTAGAAAATGTTGAAGTAAATGAAATTATGTTGCCAGCAAGAATAATAGGCTTTGGAACCAAAAAACAAAAATAAATCCTATTTTTTATTCTATTTATTATTTACAACCTTTATCGTTGAACTTAATCATAACTAACTGAAAATGTTAAATAGAACTCCGTTATTATGAGCTTGTGGTCTATTTTTCAGCACTTTATTTAGTTAATTTTGTTACATGAACATAGTTAAGTTATTATTGGTATTGATCATTTCACTATTTTCTTGTGGAATCAAACAAAAACTTAATTATTCTTCTGATTTTATTATTCCAAATCAAAACTTTCAAGAAAAAGAAACCAAATCAGATTTAGATTATGGTAATGAAAAAAATTGGGCGTTTAGATCGGATATGCATGATTTCAAAAAAATAATGCCAAAAAACTATCCCTACGAAAACGAAAAAAAGACAAATGTTTCCGTTTTTTTTATTCATCCAACAACATTATTTTCTTCAGAAAAATGGAATGCTGACACGAGTCATTTTACAAATAATGAAATTATTGATTTATGTCTTGAAAATCAGGCATCTGTCTTTGCAGGCATAACAGACTTATATGTTCCGCATTACAGAGAAATGCACATATACTCCTATACCGACACGATAAACGGCATAAAGGCATTTAATGCTGCTTATCAGGATGTTGAAGCATCCTTTGAATACTTTTTAAAAAATAAAAAAACAGAAAAATTTATAATCGCATCTCATAGTCAAGGAACAAATCATGCTAAAAAACTAATAAACGAATACATCTATCCTAAATTGAAATTAAGAAATGAACTAATTATGTCGTATTTAATTGGGATGGATATTAATAAAAATGAAATGGATATTGATTTATGTCAAAATCCTATCCAATCAAATTGTTTCGTAAACTGGCGTTCTTTTAATGAATCGTACTATCCCGACGATTGGAAATATGGAGAAAGTTATATTTCTACAAACCCCATAACATTTACTACTGATTCTTCATGGAGCAACAAAAAGCAACATCAAGGTATTTTATTTCCTAACCAAAAAATCTTTTTAAAAAAAAGTATATCTGCCAAAAATGAAAAAGGATTATTGTGGATTAAGCTTAACAACAATCTGGTTTTAAAAAAATTTAAAAGAAACTCGTACCACAATGCAGATTTTAATTTATTCTGGGTTAATATTAGACAAAACTTAATCCAACGACTAGAGCAAAGCCAGAATAAATAAAGACATTTCACTCTAGTAGATACAAGTTCTTTTTTTGGAAGTTCTTAGCAAAATATCCTTTTAGCTTATGTATAACGGTTTGGCTGTGAGCAGTGCGGCTTTGAAAGTAGTTCATTTTCCGTTTAGTACTAAGCTTAGCCAAAGCAAAGGTTTATTTTTAAGTTATTATTTCCTTAAATACTAAAACAAGTCTTTGGCGGAATAAGAGCAGAGAGTTACATTTTACCACTTCAGCCCGCATTGCTTATTGGTTTTGTTGGCCACAGTATTTTTAGTTCTTTTTTCATTGCAATGAATTCAAAGTTTTCTCTCCCAATTTGAAAATCGTGATATCCAATTTTCTTAAATCCACTTTTTTTGTAAAAATTTATTGCTCGTTCATTGCTATTAAGTACGGAAAGCCAAATTTTTCATAGTTAAAAGTTGAGTTGCTTTAAGTGATAACTCGTTCTGCTAAAATATCAAAAATGAGAGGCATTCCGCTTTGGTGGGCCTTAGCGTTCTTATTTTCTAACTTTTTCAGAAAATATTAAGGTTTGTTAATCTATTTTTAAATTGTAAATTGGGAATTCTTAATCTTAGGATGTTCAAACAATTTAAATCAACATTAAAGCATTTTTTTATAGTTTGTATTTTGATTCAAACATACAAGTCTGATGTATTTGCACAAACGGATGATGTTTTTACAATTTACCTAGTCAGACATTCTGAAAAAGACTATTCTTCTGAAAATGCATTAGACTTACCACTTTCTGCATGCGGCGAACAAAGATCACAAGATCTCAGTAATTTTTTAAATGACATTCATCTAGATGCTATTTACTCTACTAACTACACTAGGACAAGAAATACGGCTTTGCCAACTGCTATTGCAAAAGATATTGACATCTCATTATATGACACTCAAAATCTAAACTCTTTTTCAACCCATCTTTTGACAAATAAACAAGATGCCCTAGTGGTAGGACATAGTTACTCAACAGGTGTATTAGCAGGGCTACTCGCCAATGAAAATATTGGTGATATTGATTTAGATATTTATAATCGAATTTATCAGCTTGTAATTTGTGGAGATTCCCGAAAACTTAATTTATTTAATTCATCATTTAAATGTATTGAATAAAAAACTAGACCTTAATTAAACATTATGACAAGACGTTTTATACTAATAAACTTAATTATACTTTTTCTGTATAATTTTTCTTCAGCTCAAGTAGTTGTGCCAATTACAAACTACTCTGTAAATAACAGTGGTCAAGCTCTTCTTTCAATAGAAGCTCAAGAAGATAAATATTATGTACTAACTTCTCAGCATAGCCCTACATTTGAATGGGCAACCTCAATAAATGTAGGAGTAAACGGAACGATGATAATCTCTGATCCTGGTGGATCTTATCCTATTGAAAATTATACCATTACCGAATATGATATTGCTAACCCCAGTGATATCGATGGAGATGGAATAGATGATATAACAGAGTTAAATAATATGCCTACCGATGCACCCATAAATTTTGCTCAAGCTATAGATTTTGAAGATGGTGCAACTTCTGTTCCTGATGCTGAAACTTTCATGCAATTAGCAACTGTTAATAATGTAGGTTGGGCTCCTTTTCTTGATGGACAACTATATGTAAAGTTTGGCATCTTAGACAGAGATTCTCCCGAGCCAAAAGTATATTTCATAAATAGTAATACATATACTATTCATGGGTCATTTTTTGCAGGTATTGGTGCTTCAGTAACTGGAGATGACGGTTCTGGAGAAATTGTGTTTAATCCTAACAATGGAGTCAACGGTACATACTCTTTTAACTTCTCTTTCGGGAATGCCTATGAGTTTGAAGATGCTCAAAGGACATACGAATTGTTAGTTGCCAATATGCCATTTCTTCAGAACAACATGAACCACTTTATTAGTGAAAACAACGAAAACAATTTTTTAACAAATTATGCTGAAGAATATGAAGATTCAAGAATTAATGTAGTACTAGATTATGATGTTTTTGGTAACATCAATTATATTCCATTTCACGAAGCAGAAGGATATGGTTACTTCAAACAAATGAGTCTGGACGAAACTCCAGGCTCAAGAGATATCGTATTGTATGATGCACTTCCTAATTCATTACCTAGAGTTGGAGGCATTATTACTTCCGTTATACAAACACCATTATCCCATGTAAACTTAAGAGCAATTCAAGATAATGTTCCTAACGCCTACATTCAAGATCCATTATCTATTGACTCTATTGCTAACTTATTAAATAACTATGTTTATTATAAGACAGAAAACGAAACTTTCCAGTTTCGAGAAGCCACACTTGAAGAGGTAAGTAATTGGTACGAAGCATTAAGACCAACCGAGCCTCAAATACCTGAGCGAGACCTTAGTATAACAGAAATAATGCCTCTGGACGACATAGAATTTGATATGTCAACCGCCTTTGGTGCAAAATGCTCAAATGTAGCTACAATGCGATCGTTTGGATTGCCAGAAGGAACTATTCCTGATGGTTTTGGAATTCCATTTTACTTTTATGATGAATTCATGCAATACAACAACTTTTATCTGGAAGCTCAAGTCATGATAGATAATCCTACTTTTCAAAACGATATCAATTTTCGTATTGATCGTTTAAAAATGTTCCGAGATGATATTAAAGATGCACCAATGCCACAATGGATGATGGATCAACTTCAAGCAATGCATGATGACTTTCCCGTAGGAACTAAAGTAAGGTGTAGATCGAGTACTAACAATGAAGATTTACCAGGATTTAGTGGTGCTGGTTTATATACCTCAAAAACTCAACACCTAGATGAAGGACATATTTCTAAATCTATCAAGCAAGTTTATGCTAGTATGTGGAACTTTAGGGCATATGAAGAACGTGACTTCTATCGAGTAGATCATTTTATGGCAGCTATGGGAGTACTGTGTCATCCCAATTTTGAAGAAGAAAAGTCAAATGGTGTTGGAATTAGTATGGACCCTATTTACGAAACAGAAAATACTTTCTATTTAAATACACAACTAGGAGAGTCACTAATAACAAACCCAGATCCAAATTCTTTACCAGAGGAAATATTACTATATGAAGATCCTGAAGAAGCAGCTGGCTATTTGGTATTACAACTATCTAACCTTGTTGATCAAGGGCAACTAGTCATGGACCAAAGCTACCTGGATCAAATGAGGGATTATCTATCTGTTATCCACGATGAATTTGCTATACTTTATAATGTAGAAGGAATTGAGGGTTTTGGTATGGACATAGAATATAAAGTAACCGTTGATGATCAACTTGTAATTAAACAAGCAAGACCATGGGTGTCATTTTGGGCGGATATTAAAGCAGATAATGATTTAGAATTCACAGAGTTTACAAGCCCAACATCAACTTCAGACTTAGGAGCTAATGAAATTATAAGTGCAGTAGTTTCTAACACTGGACTAAACCCAATGAGCGATTTTACCTTAACATTACTAGTAGATGATCAGCAGGTGGAAACATTAACTATCTCTGAAACTATTGAGCCTTTTTCCAATGCAGAATTTCAATTCGAAACTCTACAAAATTTCTCTGAGGTTGGAGATTATAATCTTACAGGAATTGTAAGTGATATTGATGATGAATATGGAAATAATGACACCTTGAGATATACGCTTAATAAAATTTATCTACTAGATGCAGGAGTTGCTCTTGGATCTCTTAACCAAAAGTGCAACAACGAAGTCGAAGCAACAATTTTCGTAACTAA
Source organism: Flavobacteriales bacterium (assembly GCA_049890095.1). Classification (GTDB taxonomy): domain Bacteria; phylum Bacteroidota; class Bacteroidia; order Flavobacteriales; family UBA7312; genus JABAYQ01. The sequence continues at coordinate 227,601 of JBMHCD010000004.1, forward strand.
TAATGGAGGAAACCCCATAAATAGCGTTCTATTTGAAATCATTATAAATGGTCAAAGCGCAGGATATTTCAATGAACAAGTTGATATTGCATCATTATCTGAAGACAAAATATCCGTCATTGTTAATGGTAACTTTCAAGCTAATGACAACGAAGTTGCTGTAAACCTCATCTCTATAAATGGTCAAGTAGATCAGGATTTATCCAACGATTATGCTGTTTCCATTTTAAATATTCAATCAACCTATGATTTTGTTACATTGATAATAAACGGTGATTCATACCCATATGAGACCTCGTGGGCAGTTATTGACCTCAACGACAACATTATTGCAAGTGGAGAACTCGGTAATGGAGTTGATGAAATTGAAGAAGAGATTTGTTTAGACTATACCTCTTGCTACTCACTTTTCGTATACGATTCTTATGGAGATGGAATTTTAGGTGATGGATATTTCTCCATTGTTAACTCTTTAGGACAAATCATTGTATACAATGATGGTGACTTTACTAGTCAAGCTATAGAATTAGTTTGTCCTGACGGATCTGGTTGTGCAATTAATGCAGATGTAGCCGTTACTCATTCTTTAAACGATGATGGTATAATTTCAATTTGGACCTCATCATCAGAACAATTTAATTATAGTATAAACGGCGGCTTGAATTTTACAACAGAAAATACATTTTCTGCACTAACACCAGGCCAATACGATATCTTTGTTCAAGATGAAAGTGGTTTGTGTACTTATGAAGAAATAGTTTATGTTGAAGAATGTGTTTTAACCGCTGTTGATGTTTCTGCTACAAACGTTACTTCTGTTACGGTTGCAAATGGTTCTATAATTATAACTCCAACTTCTGGACTAAGCCCATATTTATTCAGTGTCGATAATGGACAAAATTTCCAAGAAGATAACGAGTTCTATAACTTAGCGGTGGGCAATTATAATGTAGTAGTTCAAGATGCTTCTGGCATTTGCGAATATGAAGTAAACATTCCTGTTGAAGTTGAAGAGGGAACGGGAATAACAGCAAATAGTATTGATACAAATGATATCATTATTTATCCTAATCCTACCAAAAATCAAATATATATTGAGCTTGCTTCAAATTCTGATTGGTCAGAAGAAATCATTATTCAGGTGTATGATAATGCCGGAAGATTAGTTAGTGATGCTATGTCATTAGACAATAACAAAACTAAAACAATGATATCTTTAAGCGAATTAGAATCAGGAATATATTTCGTTAAATGCTATAACAATACATTTAACAATTATTTCAAAGTTGTTAAACTCTAAAATCAACTCAAAAAAAAGCGGAAAGCTATCTCAAAATGAGAGGCAATCCGCTTTGGTGGACCTAAGTGTCCTTATTTCGAACTTTTTTTAAAATCAGCTAAATATATAAGTTATTCAGTGATTTCTTTATGTTGGTTAAATAAGATATTTGAAATTTTGCTGTTCTATAATTTAATTAAAAAAATATGTTAGGAAAACAAATATCGGATATGATGATCAAGCCAGGAAAGGCTCCTGTTTTTGAAACACCAGAAAAATATAATTTAGATTATGAAAATGTAACGTTTAAAACAAAAGATAACGTCACATTATCAGGTTGGTTAATAAAAGGTGGAAATGAAAAACTAATTATTCAATCTCATTTTGGTGTTCAATGTTCAAGATGTGGTTTTACA
>JBMHCD010000005.1:0-187883 GCA_049890095.1 Flavobacteriales bacterium
ATTCTTCAGCAGTAATATTGCAATAAAGACCAAGTTCTGGTGTCTCAACTAAATCTTTATAGTTATCAATATCCTCATAGTTTATAACATTAAAGTTTGCTTTTTGTAAAATTGAAGTAACTTTTGAACGAAGTCCTTTATCTTTAAGAAATACCATTGAGCTTTTAGAGCTTTCAATAACAATATATTTATATATATTTAAATTTTGCCCTAACCCAATCATAGGTAAGAATAGCAAAATAAATAATAATTTTTTCATAATAATTAATTTTGGCTTTCAAATTTAAAAAAATATACATATCTGTAGTTATGCGTAAATAGAACCAATTAGAAGGTGTCGAATTTTGTTGAATTTTGACTTTTATTCAATTCTCTTCATGTTCATTATCAAGCCAATCTAAGTAATCTTCTGAATTTCTTTCGATGTAGTCTATTTCTTGGTAATAAAGCCAGCTTACCTGTTTTAATATCTTTTGTTTACTGAATACACAAAGCTTCTTATTACTTCTGAAGTCTTTTTCTATTAATTCAAGGATATAATCTCTTGTTTTTATTAAAAATTGTAATTCTTTTTCAATGTTTTTCATTTTATTATTTGTTTAATTAGTTACTATAGTTTAATTCCTTTTATGTAGTAGAGAATTAGATTTGATTCTATGAGATAAATTGGATTTTGGGATAAAATAATCAATGCCTTCGTGTTCAAAAGCATTTCTTAGATCGTAGAGAAGATGTAAGTCATTATAAAAAAGTTCGAGAACTGAATCATCTTGGGTACTAAACGGGAGATGATCATAAGATTGTCTCTCGTTTTTGTTTTTATACGCTTGTAATACGCTGATACTCCTCGAGAAGAGCAAATTATATTGATCTTTTTGAAAATAATAAAAGAAAAAAAATTTTTCTAAATATTGTTAGTGCTAATAGAAAAGAAAAAGAATATTGAGATACAGTTTTTGAACAGTTGCAGTCAAACAACATACTTACTGAACAGAAACAAAAAACATATTTAAATTACCTCCATGAACTCTTAGAAGAATACAAATTACAAAAGGAATTCTTTTTAAGTGATAATATTAATTTAAAGACAAAAAAACTAATTGAAGCTAGACTGTACAATGCATTTATTGCAAATGTATTTTGTTCTAATTGTGTGGTAACGCATTGTCAAGTAGGAAAAAGTATTGTTCGTCTATTCTTTAAAAAAAATAGAGAAATCAGAACGATTTCTCTATTGTAGAAAGGGGGAAGTAAGTAAATTTAGTTTTTCATTTATGGTTGTTTATACCTTATATCTTGTTCAAAGAAAAGACCTTTATTTTAATTTTACACTATAGTTTTTGACGAGATGTAAAAAAAACAGGATGAATCCTATAAAATTCTGATAAACGGAATTTATGAAAAAATGAATTCCACTATTTTTTTATCAGAACCACTATTTTTTTTACAAAATGTGATTATTTCATTATTGTTTTTTTTGTTTTCAAGTAAAGTTACAGCTTCAAAAAACTCGTCGTAATTACTAATAGATTTAGCAAATCCTTTTTTAATAAACTCTATAGCTTCATTAAATTTTTTATGATGTGGACCAAAAATTATGTTATTTCCAAAAATGGCAGCTTCTAGTATGTTATGAATTCCTTTATTAAATCCACCGCCTACATAACAAAGGTTTGCATATTGATATAAATTGGATAGTTTTCCGATAGAATCAACAATTAAAATTTGTTTATCTTTTAAATATTTTGATTCAATTTTTGAATATAGTGAACCAAATTTAATTTGAGTGATAAACTTCATTTCATGTGGTACTATCAAAAACTTATAATGGGGTAATTCTTTACATAATTTAAATATTAAATCATGATCCTTAGGCCAAGTACTTCCACAAACAATTAGTTTTTTATTGTCTTTAAATTTTTCGACAATTGAATCGGGAGTTTTATTGTGAAAATTTTGAAGAACTTTATCATATCTACTATCTCCAACTACACTAACATTTTCAATCTTAGATTTTTTTAAATTGATTTTTGAGTTTTCATCTTGGACTAAAAAATGAGTAATTGACTTTTTAACAACAGAATAATTCCATTTGCCATACCATTTGAAAAAAAAGTGATTATCTCTAAAAATTGAAGATGCACTATAGGTTTCTATATTTTTTCTGTGTAGTTCTAGCAATAAATTAGGCCAAAATTCATATTTAATTAGAATCACTTTTTCTGGGTTTACCCTATCAACAAATTTTTCCATATTGAACTTTGTATCTAATGGTAGGTAGCTTTTGTAAATTTTGTTGTGCTCTAAATTAACATTTTCAAATCCGGACGGTGATGAAAATGTAATAAGTATATGGTAATTTTTCTCAAGTATTCGTTTAATTATTGTTGATGCTTGCTCGTACTCACCTAGAGATGCACAATGAACCCAAATTACTTTTTTGTTTTTTAAATCTGGTAATATTTTAAATATGGTTTTTCTTGCTTCAACTAACTTATTTACCTTTGAATTAAGCGGACTAATTAGTCTAATGGATAGTCCAAATAAACGTATTGCTATTTCATAAATAAATCTCATTAGAAGTAATAAAATTCTCTAACTTTTCTCTTGGAAATAGGTATTATCCAGCCAAATTTTAAGTTGATAAAAGAGTCATTATAAAATCCCTCTTTAACTTGTGCGAAGTTATAATCTCTTCTATTTTTTGAATAGCTTTTCGAAAATTCAATTCCAGTTATAAAGTGGGTATTATTTTTTTCGCTTATATGCAGAAAACCAAGAAACCCTCCAATGCTTAATCCATTTCTTAGTTGGTCATATATTTTTATATAATTTTCGTCTAGTTGAGGTACTGTTCCATTTCTGACATCAATCCTTTTTTTGTTTTGATGAAAACCAGCGTGCAAATAGCATAGCAATCCAGAAGATTTTTCTTCTTTTGCAAATAAATACCCTAATTTTAGGTTAGAATTAAACCCTCTTTGTTGAATAATAATATCTGAAATCTGACCGTTTTGATCAATAATATTTCTATTCTCATCCATCAAATGGTCTAAAATAGTTGTATCTTTTATATTACTTCCAAACATAAGAGAATTTGAAATAGAATAAAATAGATTCTTTTTAGAAATGATTGAAAAATCCAGACCTATCGAAGAACTTAATCCGTAATCAGCTTTTAAATCGGCTAGTGGAATGTTAAGATCATAGTTAGGATTAAAGAAAAATATATTTTGAACTTCTTGTGCAAAATTAATGGAGGAATAAAATAAAAATATTACAAAAAAGATTTTTTTCATTTTGCTAATTTAATTACAATAACCAAACTAAAGGCAAAATATTATTTATATTTGATGATTAACTTAACTAGTTGATTAATGAAAACAATTTTAGTTACTGGTGGTGCAGGTTTTATTGGATCGCATGTTGTAAGATTATTCGTAAATAAATATCCTGATTATAGAATCGTAAACTTGGATAACTTAACTTATGCAGGAAATTTAGAAAATTTAAAGGATATTGAAAATAAGCCAAATTATGTTTTTGAACATGGTGATATAGTAGATAAATTATTTATTAATTCTTTATTTGATAAATATCAATTTGATTCGGTAATTCATTTAGCTGCTGAGTCTCATGTTGACAGGTCGATATCTAACCCAATGGAGTTTATTTATACAAATGTTGTTGGGACAGTGAATTTGTTAAATGCAGCCAAAAATTTATGGAAATCGGATTCGAAGGATAAATTATTTTATCATGTTTCAACTGATGAAGTGTACGGATCTTTAGGTGAAACAGGTTATTTTGTTGAAACAACTCCTTATGATCCTCAATCACCATATTCAGCATCTAAAGCAAGTTCGGATCATTTTGTAAGAGCTTATGGCAATACCTATAAATTTCCATTTGTGATATCTAATTGTTCAAATAATTATGGTGAAAATCAATTTCCAGAAAAATTAATACCATTATTTATAAATAATATAAAAAACAATAAATCGTTACCAGTTTATGGTGATGGTTTATTTACCAGAGATTGGCTTTATGTAGTAGATCATGCAAGAGCTATTGATAAAGTCTTTCATGAAGGAAAAGTAGCTGAAACTTACAATATTGGAGGTTTTAATGAGTGGACAAATATTGATTTAATTAAGCTTTTGTGTAAGTTAATGGACGAGCATTTAGGAAATTCTTTAGGAACTTCCGAGAAATTAATAACCTATGTTAAAGACAGGCCAGGTCATGACAAAAGATATGCTATTGATGCAACCAAAATTCAGAAGGATTTAGGTTGGGAGCCATCTTTACAGTTTGAAGAAGGTTTAGCTAAAACAGTTGCTTGGTATTTGGATAATCAAGAATGGTTAGAAAGAATAACTTCTGGTGAGTATCAGAATTATTATAAACAGCAATATCAATGAATTGGTTCAAAAATATTTTTGACAAACCATTAGATCCTATAGCATTTGATTTTTTGATATGCGATATACATTCTCATCTTATTCCTGGTATTGATGATGGTTCTCCTAATTTAGAAACATCTATTAAGATAATTAATAATCTGAAAGAATTGGGTTTTAAAAAAATGATCACTACTCCTCATATAATGAGTGATTATTATAGAAATACTCCAGAAATTATATTAGATGGGCTTGCGAAGTTGAAAAAAGAGTTAACAAAGCAGAATATCGATTTTGATATTGAGGCAGCAGCAGAATATTATGTAGATTATGATTTTTCACAAAAATTAGAAAATGAAAAATTATTAACTTTTGGAGATAACTATTTATTAATAGAAACTTCTTTTATTGCTAGACCACCTAATTTTGATCAAATTATTTTTCAAATTCAACTTCAAAAATATAAGATTGTATTAGCTCATCCTGAGCGATATCAGTTTATGTCATTAAGTGATTTAAAGGATTTAAAACAAAAAAACATATTTCTTCAACTAAATTTATTGTCTTTAATTGGTTATTATGGTAAAACAGTTCAAAAAAGGGCTCAAGAATTGATAGATTTAGAAATGATTGATTTTGTTGGAACGGATTGCCACAATGTTTTACAGTCTGAAATGTACAATCAAGTTCAAACAAATAAATATTTTCACAAACTTGTTAGTCAAAACAAACTAACAATTCAACAAACATTATAATTCAGCACTTTCTGTTGTAATAGATCGATCTACTTTTTTAAATAAACCTTGTAAGACTTTTCCAGGTCCTATTTCCGTAACTGATGTAACACCGTCGTTTATCATTTGTTGCATAGTTTGTGTCCATCGAACAGAAGCAGTAAGTTGTTCGTTCAAATTTTGTTTTATTTCATTAGGATTTTCGACCGCTTTTGCAACTACATTTTGATAAATTGGGCAATCTCCTTGTTTAAATGAAGTAGCTTCTATAGCATTAGAAAGTTCTAATTTTGCTGATTCCATTAGTGGAGAGTGGAAGGCACCTCCTACAGGAAGTTTCAATGCTCTTCTTGCACCTGCTTCACTTAATTTTTCACAGGCTTTATCAATAGCTTCCAATGAACCAGAAATTACTAATTGCCCAGGACAATTATAATTTGCAGGAACAACAACTCCTGAAATTTCTTCACAAATTTCTTCAACAATTTTATCATCTAATCCTAAAATAGCAGCCATAGTTGAAGGATTTTCTTCACACGCTTTTTGCATTGCTTGAGCTCTTTTTGAAACTAGTCTTAAGCCGTCTTCAAATGATAGATAATTTGCAGCAACTAAAGCAGAAAATTCTCCTAATGAGTGACCTGCAACCATCTCTGGATTGAAGTTTTTCATCGTTTTGGCAAGAATTACAGAATGAAGAAAGATAGCTGGTTGAGTAACCTTTGTCTGTTTTAAATCCTCAGCAGATCCCTCAAACATTATATCTGTAATGTTAAAGCCTAAAATATTGTTGGCTTTTAAAAATAATTCTTTTGCTAAATCTGAATTGTGGTACAAGTCTTTACCCATTCCAGAAAATTGTGCCCCTTGACCAGGGAATACATATGCTTTCATATTATGTTAGTTTTGATGAAATTAAGTTCATAAACTCAGACCTTGTTTTTTCGTTGCTCATAAATACTCCAGAAAAGGCAGATGTAGTTGTAAATGAGTTTTGTTTCTCAACCCCCCTCATTTGCATACATAAATGCTGAGCTTCAATGACTACAGCAACTCCTTTGGGTTCTAGCGTTTCTTGTATACAATCTTTTATTTGATTGGATAAACGTTCTTGAACTTGTAATCTTCTAGAAAAAGCATCAACTACTCTAGGGAATTTGCTTAAACCAACAATTTTGCCATTAGGAACATATGCAATGTATGCTTTTCCAAAAAACGGAAGCATATGATGTTCGCATAAAGAATATAATTCTATTCCTTTAACTAACACCATTTGATTGTAACTTTCAGTAAAAATTGCTGATTTTAAAATTTCTTTAGGATCTATATCATATCCTTGTGTTAAAAACTGCATAGCTTTTGCAACTCTTTCAGGAGTTTTGATAAGTCCTTCTCTATTGGGGTCTTCACCAATTTGATTAAGAATTTTTGTATAGTTTTTTTTCAGATTTTCTATTGATTCTGAATTATATATTTCATCTTTTTTATAGCTCTTCATTTTCTCCATAATATTTTACAAAGTTATTTTCTGTTTCTTTTAATTCTACACAATGAATTTTAGCACCATTTTGTTCGATATCGTATTCAATTTCATTCCAAATGGCGATTGTTAAATTTTCAGTCGACGCTATTACTCCTTGCATGAAAGGAACATCTAAGTTAATGTTTTTGTGGTCTAACTTATCAATTACTTTGTTTTTTAAGATTTTTGAAAGAGTTTTTAGGTTTATTAAAAAACCAGTGTCAGGGTTAATGTTTCCTTTTACTGTAACTAAAAGTTCAAAGTTGTGTCCATGCCAATTTTTATTAGAACAATTTCCAAAAACCTCTAAATTTTTTTTGTCGTCCCATTTTTCGTTTCTTAGCATATGTGCTGCACAAAACCTTTCCCTTCTAGTAATGTATATCATTAAATGTTAATTTTAACTAGTACAAATATACGTGTTTTACATAATTGATTTAATATCTTTGTACTAATGAATGTTTTAATAGTTTCTGCTACACAAGAAGAAATAACACTAACTGAATTTGATCATTTAGTTACAGGTGTAGGTATGGTTTCAACAACACTAGAGTTAACAAAGACCTTAAGTACCAAGAAATATGATTTGGTTATAAATGGTGGAATTGCAGGATCGTTTAACAGAACATTAAAAATTGGAGATGTTGTTGAGGTCGCTGAAGATACATTTTCGGAAATTGGAGCTCAAGATGATCAACGATTCTTAACTCCTAATCAGATGTCACTCGATGTTGATGTTGTTTTTAATAATAAACCTCAAACGTATCTTAAGCCTGTAAGGGCAATAACAGTCAATACTGTTCATGGTGAACAATTTTCAATCGAAAAAATAATGCACAGACTCAATCCACACATTGAAACAATGGAAGGTGCAGCTTTTTTTAAAACCTGTCAGCATTTTGGTGTAAACTGCATACAAATAAGAGCAATTTCAAACTATGTTGAAAAGCGAAATAAATCTAACTGGAATATTCCAATAGCAATAAAAAACTTAAATATTGAATTAAATCAAATTCTTAAAAAAATATGAGATTGAGTTTAGCAATTTCCCCATGTCCAAACGATACTTTTATGTTTGACGCTTTAATACATCACAAAATAGATACTGAAGGCTTGAAATTTGATGTGGTTATGAGCGATGTGGAAGAGTTAAACAGAAAAGCATTTGAAAGTGAGCATGATGTATCAAAATTAAGTTTTCATGCGATTTCTAAGCTAAAAGACAAGTATAATATTCTAAATAGTGGGGCAGCTTTAGGCACAGATTGTGGTCCTATATTAATAAGTAAAAAAAATAAAACGGATCTAAAAATAAGTTCAAAAATCGCTATTCCAGGCAAATACACTACAGCCTATATGCTCTTTAAAATAGCTTATCCAAATTTTAAAAATACCCATGAGTTAGTTTTTTCTGAAATTGAAAATGCGATATTATCAAATTCTTTTGATGCTGGTTTAATAATACACGAAAATCGTTTTACTTTTCAAGAAAAGGGATTAGTTAAACTTCTGGACTTAGGAGAATTTTGGTCGCAAAAAACAAATTTACCTATCCCTTTAGGAGGAATTGCTATTGATAAAAAAATAGATATTCAAATTCAAAGAAAATTTGACAGAGTTTTGAAAAAATCGATAGAATTTGCTTTTGCAAACCCTAGCTCTTCATTAACATTCGTAAAGTCTCATGCCCAAGAGATGGATGTAAACGTAATGAATAGTCATATAAAATTGTATGTAAATGATTACTCAATAGATTTGGGTGAAAAGGGTAGGGAGGCTATAAAAAAACTTTATGATTTTTGTGGTGTTGATTCTAAAGCTATTTTTGTTTCATGATAGTAATTACAGGTGCTGCAGGTTTTATTGCTAGTAATTTGGCTGGCTCTTTAAATTCGATGGGCTATGAAAAATTAGTTTTAGTTGATGATTTTTCTAATCCATTGAAGAATAAAAATTTACAATATAAAATTTTCTCAGAAAAAGTGGATAGAAAATCTTTTTTTGATTGGTTTGAGTTAAATCATACAAAGGTGACTTTTGTATTTCATCTTGGAGCAAGAACTGATACGTCTGAGTTTGATATTACTATTTTTGACAAGTTGAATTTACATTTTTCTAAAAGAATTTGGCAATTCTGTTCTAAGTATTCTACTCCGTTAGTCTATGCTTCTTCTGCTGCAACTTATGGAATGGGAGAGTACGGATTTATAGATGATCATAATTTAATTCAAAAATTAACTCCTTTAAACCCATATGGTGAATCTAAAAATAATTTTGATTTATGGCTTTTAAATCAAAAAAATAGCCCTCCATTTTGGGCTGGCTATAAATTTTTTAATGTTTATGGTCCTAATGAATATCACAAAGATAGAATGGCTTCTGTTGTTTTTCATGCCTTTCGTCAAATCAAAAGTAATGGTCAGATGCAATTATTTAAATCTCATCATCCAGAATACGCTGATGGTCATCAAAAAAGAGATTTTATATATGTTAAAGATTTAATTGATGTATTAATTTATTCCATGAAAATGTCATTTAATAATGGAATTTACAATCTTGGTTCTGGTGCTGCAAGAACGTTTCTGGACTTGTCTAAAGCAACTTTTTCAAGTCTTGGTTTAGAGCCTAACATTTCATTCATAGATACGCCTATTGATATTAGAGAAAAATATCAATATTATACAAAAGCGGATTTGACTAAGTTAAAATCTACAGGATACAATAAATCATTTACAAGCTTAGAGGAAGGTGTTAATGATTATGTTACAAATTATTTGTTAAATAACAATTATGCTTAAAGTTCTGATGAAAGTTCTTTGAGAAATTCTTTAATTTTTTTCAGTTTGTTGATTATTTCGACATTATCGATGGTGTCAGATTTATTTTCAGATAACTTCTTTTTAGCACCATCCAGGGTAAAACCTCTTTCTTTTACTAAATGATAAATAATTTCAATGTTTTCAATATCTTTTTTAGTAAAAAGCCGATTCCCTTTTTTATTTTTCTTTGGTTGTAGTATATCGAATTCTTTTTCCCAGTATCTCAATAGAGAAACATTTACATCAAATTTTTTTGCTACTTCACCAATAGTAAAATATAGTTTTTCGATTGGTTTTTCTTTGTAGGGCATTAGTCGAAAGATTGATTTTCTTGGTTGGCAAGCTCTAACATTCTGTCGAATTCTTCAGGTGATAAATCGTTATGGAAGTAATAAGCAGGATTAACTTTTTTGTTGTTCTTGTGTACTTCATAATGAAGATGAGGAGCGGTCGACTTTCCTGTATTTCCTACATATCCTATAACATCTCCACGTTTAACTTTTTGATTTTTTCTAACAATATACTTGCTCATGTGAGCATATAAAGATTTGTATCCAAAACCATGATCTATTACGACATGATTTCCTAGTCCACGTCTGCTCTTCTTGACTTTTTGAATTATACCATCTCCGGTAGCATATATAGGTGTTCCTTTAGGTGCTGAAAAATCAACCCCGTAATGAAATTTTGGTTTTTTAAGGTAAGGGTCAATACGTCTTCCAAAACCTGATGCTATTCGTTTAAGTTTCTTGTTTGCTACTGGCTGAATAGCTGGAATAGAAGCCATCATTTCTGACTTTTTAGTCGCCATTTCTATGACTTCATCAAACGATTTTGATTGAATATATATTTGTTTAGAAATTTGATCCAGTTTTTTAGAAGAACTAATTAAAAGGTCTGAGTTGTTATATCCTTCTAAATCTTTGTATCTATTTACACCCCCCATTCCTGCTTTCCTTATGGTGTTAGGAATTGGGTCAGCTTCAAAAATAACTCTATAAATGTTATCATCTCTGTCTTTGATGTTATCCAATACAGATTCTAACTGATCTAAATTTTTATTTAAAATTTCGTATTGTAAAGTCATCTTATCCAATTCCCTAACCAACAGTTTTTCTTTTGGGCTGTCAAAGAATCGAAATACAACGAATACCATCAAAACAGCAAAACAAATGCTAGAGAAAAAAAATAAAGTTCCACTTCTCAGTCTACTTTTCCAGTTGGTCTCTATTTTCTTGTATGACAGAGACTTTTTGTCGTAGTAGAATTTAGATTTACTCATTCGTTATATTTGTATAAATTTGGAGCAAAATTAAGTAATTCAAATTACATGACCATTAAATGCTTAGTTATTACTTAACATTTAGGTGTGAATTAGAAAAAAAGAATAATGAAATCAAGTCAAATTCGTCAGGAGTTTATAAACTTTTTTAAAAATAAAAATCATGAGGCAGTAGATTCTGCACCCATGGTTATTAAAAATGATCCAACATTAATGTTTACTAATGCTGGAATGAATCAATTTAAGGATTTGTTTCTAGGGCATAGTGAAGTAATAAATAAACGAGTTTGTGATACTCAGAAGTGCTTAAGAGTTTCTGGTAAACATAATGACTTAGATGAAGTAGGTTATGATACTTATCATCATACAATGTTTGAAATGCTAGGAAACTGGTCTTTTGGAGATTATTTTAAAAAAGAATCTATTAATTGGGCATGGGAGTTACTTACTGAAGTATATAAAATTCAAAAAGATCGTATGTATGTTACGGTTTTTGAAGGTTGTGAATTGGATAAAATATCTAGAGATAACGAGGCTGCTGATGTTTGGGCAGAATTAATTGATTCTGAACGAATAATAAACGGAAATAAAAAAGACAATTTTTGGGAAATGGGAGAGGTAGGACCTTGTGGTCCTTGCTCAGAAATTCATATAGATATAAGACCGGATTCTGAAAGAAAAAAAATAGATGGTAAGCAGTTGGTAAACAAAGATCATCCACAAGTTATAGAAGTATGGAATCTTGTGTTTATGCAATACTTACGCAAGAGTGACGGTTCTTTACAAGAACTTCCTCAAAAACATGTAGATACTGGAATGGGTTTTGAACGTTTATGTATGGTTTTACAGGGGGTTACTTCCAATTATGATACCGATATATTTCAACCTTTAATTGATAAAATTGTTTCTTCTTGTCCTTTCTCATACGGAAGTGATGAAAAAATAGATATAGCTATGCGTGTAATTGCAGATCATCTTAGAGCAATTGCTTTTTCAATTGCAGATGGACAATTACCTTCTAATACTGGTGCAGGTTATGTAATAAGAAGAATTTTAAGAAGAGCAGTCAGATATGGATTTACTTATTTAGGATTTAAAAATCCTTTTATTTATAGTTTAGTAAATCAGTTGGTTTTGGAAATGGGAAATCAATTTCCTGAATTAAAAAAACAGCAAAGTTTGATTGAAAAGGTTATTAAAGAGGAAGAACAATCTTTTCTTAAAACCTTAGAAAAAGGGATAGAAAAATTAGATCAATTAACATTAGAAAGTTCTAATTATATTCCTGGAGGACTTGCTTTTGAGCTTTATGATACTTATGGTTTCCCTATAGACTTAACTCAATTAATTGCCAATGAAAAAGGTTGGAATATTGACCTCGAAGCTTTTGAAAAATTATTATTAGAGCAAAAGGATAGATCAAGAAAAGCAACATTAATTCAAACGCAAGATTGGATTGAGTTAAAAAAAGGTATAAAAGAAGAATTCGTTGGTTATGATCAGACCAAAATAAAATCAATAATAACCAAATACAGAAAAGTAAACAGAAAAGGGGATGAGTTTTATCAATTAATTTTTGATAAAACACCATTTTATCCTGAAGGCGGAGGTCAGGTTGGTGATAATGGTTTTTTAACTTTTTCTGATGAAAAAATAGAAGTTTTTGATACAAAGAAAGAAAACAATCAAATTTTACACTTCACGAAATCCCTACCTTCTGATTTATCATCAAATTTTGAGGCTGTTGTAAATTTAGAAACAAGAAATCTATCTTCATCAAATCATAGTGCCACTCATTTACTACATCATGTTTTAAGACAGGTTTTAGGAAGCCATGTTGAACAAAAAGGTTCTCTTGTAAATTCAGATTATTTAAGATTTGATTTTTCTCATTTCTCTAAAGTAAGTGAAAATGAAATTCAGACTATAGAGCATAAAGTTAATTCAATGATTAGAGCTAATTACTCATTAAATGAATTTCGAGACTATCCAATTAATAAAGCAAAAGAAATGGGAGCGATAGCTTTATTTGGAGAAAAATATGGTAAAACTGTTCGAGTAATTAAATTTGATGAGTCTGTTGAGTTATGTGGAGGAACCCATGTAGATTCTACAGGCAAGATTTCAATTTTTAAAATATTGAGCGAAGGAGCAGTTGCATCAGGAGTAAGAAGAATTGAAGCTATTACTGGATTAAAAGCATTAAATTTTTATGAACAGCAATTGCATTTAAATAATGAATTAAAATCAATTTTAAAAACAAATGATGTTTTAAAAAGTGTAAAGAAGTTGATAGAAAACAATCAAAATCTTGTTCAACAGCTTGAAAAATTTGAACTAGCAAAAGCTTCGGATGTGAAAATGGATTTAATTCAATCTAAAAAAGAAATTAATGGAGTAAATCTTATCGCAGCCCAAGTAAGTTTAGATTCAAAATCGATTAAAAACTTATCTTTCGAATTAATAAATCAAGATTCGAATTTAATGTTAGTGTTGGCATCCAATCAAAATGATAAGGTTGTTTTATCGGTTTCTATTTCTAAGCCTTTAGTTGAACAAAGGGGTTTGCATGCCGGAAATATTATCAAGAAGATTTCTAAGGAAATTGATGGTGGAGGCGGAGGACAAGCTTTTTTTGCTACAGCAGGAGGAAAAAACCCTGATGGAATAAAAAATGCAATACAAAAGGCTATTGAATTTTTAGATTAAATATCACTGTACATCACACCCTCTTTTAAAGAGTAGGTAGAAAGTTTAACTTCTTTAATACCATATTCTTTTATCATATAACGAATTAGAACCATTGCTACTACAATCATATCTGCCCTCATTTTTGATATACCTGGAGTTGTTAGCCTTTGTTTATAGTTGCTTTTAATTATATAGTCGTAAGCCCAGTCAATTTGTTTGATGTCAAATTTAAATGAGGTTGTATTTTTTAAAATATTTTTCTGTTGAAATTTATATCCAATCATTAAAGCTAATGAGTCAAAGGATCCAGATGAACCTATCAAAATTGAAGGTTTAAACTCATCAATAGCTTGTTTAAGAGTGATAAGAGAGTTTTTTAGATGATTATTTAGAGAATTTATATTGTCATTAGAAATAGGATCTTCGGGCTGAAATGTTTCTTTTAGGCGTGACACTCCCAATTGAAAACTTTTTTTCCAAAAAACCTCTTTACTATTGGCAATAATAAATTCTGTGCTTCCACCACCAATATCCATTATTAAGGATGGTTCAATTTTTAAATTTAATGCATGTTTTACTCCTTCGTATATAAGTAAAGCTTCTTTATTGCCATTAATAATTTCAATTTCTATACCTGTTAATTCTTTTACTTTTTGAATGAAATAATTTCCATTAGATGTTGAGCGAATTGCTGATGTAGCAAAAGCAATAACTTTAGTTGTATTAAAAAATTGGATTGATTCGTGATGATTTTTCATAGCTTCCAAACCCCTTTGAAATGCTTTTTCTGAAATAAATCCCTTATTGATACCTCCTTGGCCAAGTTTTACTTCTATTTTCTTTTTAAAAATAATATTGAATTTACTAGCTGATTTTTCAAATATGATCAGTGTGAAGGTGTTTGTCCCTAGATCAATTATTGCTTTTTTCATTTTTTATAATTTATCCATTTCCATAGTTCTTTAAAGGAAGCTTTTTTTCCATACATAAGAATACCAACTCTATAAATTTTTGATGCTAACCAAATTGTAGAAATAAAACTAATGGTAAGTATTAATGTTGATAAAACTAATTCAAAAATTGGTACTCCAAAAGGAATTCTTACCATCATAACTATCGGTGATGTAAATGGAAACATAGAAAACCAATAAGCCATATCCCCGTGTGGATTTTCAACTATTGGTTGAATCAAAATTATGGATAATATTAGAGGTAAAGTTAGAGGAAATACAAATTGCTGAGAGTCAGTTTCCTGATCTACAGCTGCACCTACAGCTGCAAATAAGGAACCATACAACAAATAGCCACCAATAAAATAAAACAAAAAACCACTTATTAAAGATAAAATAGGGAAGTTATCTAGTTGAAATAAAAAGTTTGTTTCTAAGTTTTCAGTTTGATCTAAATTAGAGTTAATCATTTCTTGACTATCAAACAAAATAGGGAAGATAAATGAAGCTAATGAAAATAATAAAAACCAAATGGTAAATTGGGTGATGCCAACCATGGCAATTCCAACTATTTTACCAATCATTAATTCAAATGTTTTTACTGAAGAAATCATAACTTCTATAATTCTATTTACTTTTTCTTCTATTACTCCTCTCATCACCATTGAACCATACATGAAAATGAAAAAATAAATTAAAAATCCAGACAATAATGCAATAACTAAACTTAGTTCTGAATTTGATGAGCTTTCCTGTCCATCTGACTTGATAATTTTGGTGTTTAATTCAATTTTTGCTTTTGACTTTTCCAAAACATCTAAGTTAATGCCATTTTCTATCCATTTTTTTTGAGTAATTTTTTCTTCAACAATGTTTTTGATGTTTTGTTTAGTAGTGAGACTAATTTGTTTTTTTGAAAAAAGAAGAAATTGATTTTTACTGTTGTTTGGAATAGAAAGTATACCATCAAATGAATCCAAAAGATCTTGTTTATCGACTATCTTTTTTTGTTTCAAAAATGTAAAGGTGATATTCTCTGTGTTTGGCAGTTCAGAAATTAGATTAGCATCATTAACAACGACAATATTTAGATTTTCTATATTGTGGTGGGTGAGTGCTGATGGCAAAATAAAAATACCAGCAATTAAAAGAGGAGTTATAAGAGTCATTAGAATAAAACTTTTTTTGCGTACTCTTGAAAGGTACTCTCTTAAAATAATGAGCTTTAATTTATTCATCTTCCTTACTTTTTTTTATAAAAATATCGTTAAGGGTAGGTAATTTTAATCTAAAATTTTGAATTTCAACTTGATTGCTAATGTGCTTTATTAACTCATTAGAACTTTGTTCTTTTTTTAGTTTTACTAATACGTTGTTAGTTTCACTACTTATTACTTCATAGTTTTTATCTAAAATTAAATTTCCTTCGAAAACTATTTCGTAAATATTTTCATGAAATTTATGTTTAATGTTATTTGTTGTTCCTTCCAGCACTTTTTTGCCTTTGTCTATCATGCATATTTCATCACATAATTGTTCAATAGACTCCATTCGATGTGTCGAAAAAATGATGGTTGTTCCTTTACTTTTTAAATTTTTAATCTCATTAATTATTTGATTTGCATTAACAGGATCAAATCCACTAAATGGCTCGTCCAAAATCAATAATTTTGGTTGATGTATTATAGAGGAAACAAATTGTACTTTTTGTGCCATTCCTTTCGAAAGTTCCTCTATTGTTTTGTCCCACCATGAAAGCATTTCAAATTTATCAAACCAATATTTGAGTTGTTCTTTGGCTTTATTTTTAGATAAGCCTTTAAGCTGGGCAAGATAAAGACTTTGTTCACCAACTTTCATTTTTTTATAAAGTCCTCTTTCTTCAGGAAGATATCCGATGAAAGGGATATGTTTTTTTGTAAGTGGTTCATTCTTAAAAAGAATTTGACCTTTATCCGGAGCTATAATCTGATTTATAATTCGAATTAAGGTGGTTTTACCAGCTCCATTTTTGCCTAATAAACCATAAATACTATTTTCACTAATACTAAAAGAGAAGTCGTTTAAGACTTTATTTTGTTCGTAGGATTTTTGTAGATTTCTTCCTTCTATCATTATTTTATTCGCTTAGGAGGTTAATAGAGTAAGGAGGAATTTTTACATTTTTTTCTGAAATAGAATTTGTAGTACTCCAGTTTTTATCATTTAACTCTGCAAAATAACTTTCTACATTTATATTTTTAATATTATGAGTTGAAAGATTAAAATTTTCATATTTATTACTCAAATTTGTGATAAGGAAAACAGTTTTTCCTTTTTGTTCTGCTTTAAAGATTTGAAGTGATTCTAATTCAACAGTAGTTGGGATTTTAGGATTGTTTGGGCAATTGCAACTAAATTTACTATCGAAATTAACATCCCATAGATAATTGTTTGAATTGATTTTTTTAAAATTCACTGAATTTTGAGTAAATCTATTCCATAGAGAGGTAACTAAACCAGAAGTTGTAATATTTAGTTCACTACTCATCATGTTAATAGCTGAAAAAACAGGAAATCTTTTAGACCCTAAAGTATGATAGTGAAAAACACTAGCTCTTGTTTTACTCCAAAGTTCATTTATTAAATTAGAGATAAATAATCCATGAACCCAACGATTATTTATAAGATATGGTTGAGGTTCGACTAGGTTATATTCAGTTACCCAAGTTTCAAAATTTTTTGTTTTATCCCATTTCCACCAATTTAATCTTTGTTCTAAATCAAATTTAGGAAAAGCCATTAATTGCTGATACTGTTTAAAATTATTGAAATCGTATATAGGAGATTTTAAATACGGATAATAATGTAAAATAAAGTAAAATTGATTTTTTTTAGAGATAAAGTTTTTTTCAATTGCCTCTACCAAATTCTGATTCCAGTTGACGAGTCTTTTATTTTTATCTCCTCCTACAACTCCAATTTTAGCATTCGGAAATTCCTCAAATATTTTTTTACTCCAACGAATACAAGTGTCTACATATGCTTTAGAATTTGGGTAGAAATGTTTGGTAATAAGATTTTCACTATTTATCTCATTACCAAGTTCAATATATTCTACTGAGATATTATTTTTTTCAGCTTCTAATAACATATTTAGTTCATTCTCTATGGTACTAGTAATTAAATTTAAAGTAAATACAGCTTTTGATTGGTGAGTTGTAAGAGCTTTTGAAAAATCTTCTAACTTTTCAGGTCGTGGAGTTTTAGCATTGTATCTATAAACTTGACGCCAAAATGGATTTGATTTACGATTTAATAAGGTAATTTTTTTGAATTCATTGACATCTTTTATTTTTTTACCTTCATAAAGGAAATTATTATCGTTCAAGATGGCAAGTAGTCTGGAATAAGGTATTGTCCAACCAATTTCCCAATCCCAGTAAAAGCTATTACTTCCCCCCGGATATCTAAGTGTATTAGGGTTTAATTGAGAAACCTTTAGGTTAAAATCAGAGTTATTCCATTTTGGAGCATCTGACAAATGAGCGTTATAACCCATTAAAGGAGCGTCATTATTAGATAATAAAGATTTATTTTCTTGAGAAAAAACACTATTTCCCAACAATATTAAAAACAAACATATTACTCTAATAAGCATCCGTTACATCACATTATGAATATTGTTTAACGATCTAATTAAACATTTCTTTTACTCTTTCAAAAAAAGATTTGTCCTTTAGGCCTGGATTAGGTGCAAAATTTTCAGAATTTTTGATTTTTTCAAAAAACTTTTTTTCGTCTGCACTTAGTTTTTGAGGCGTCCAAATATTTAAATGAATAAGTAAATCTCCTGTTCCATAACCATTTAGAGAAGGAATACCTTTCCCTTTGAGTCTTAAGATTTTCCCACTTTGTGATCCTGCTTCAACATGTATTTTTACATGTCCTGAAACAGTTGGAATTTTAACATCATTTCCTAAGGCAGCATCAGAAAAACTAATGTAGCAATCATAATGTAAATTATTATTTTCTCTTTTAAGCATTTCGTGTTCCTCAACGCTTATCATAACTAAAAGATCCCCTGCATAACCTCCAAAAGGAGCTTCATTACCCTTACCACTAACTTTTAATTGCATCCCATCTTCAACTCCAGCAGGAATATTAATGCTTACTATTTCCTCTTTCTGAATCATTCCGTTAGCATCAGATCCTTTAGCTTTTTTGTCTAATATTTTTCCTAAACCTTTGCAACTAGGACAGCTTGCTGTTGTTTGCATTTGTCCAAGAACTGTATTTGCTATTCTTGTTACCTGACCACTACCTCCACAATTATTGCAGTTTTTGTAAGATGTATCTTGTGCTAGAACTAGTTTTTTAACTTTTATTTTTTTCTCAACTCCATCTACTACATCCTTAAGATTAAGCTTTAATTTAATTCTGAGGTTAGAACCTTTAACTTGTCTTCTGCCACCTCTAGATCCTCCTCCAAAAAAACTATCAAATGGACTGCCACCTCCAAATATATCACCAAATTGAGAAAAAATGTCATCCATGTTCATTCCACCTCCTTGACCACCAAATCCTCCTTTCATTCCAGCATGACCAAATTGATCATATCGTTGTTTTTTTTCAGCATTGCTTAATACGTCATATGCTTCAGCAGCTTCTTTAAATTTTTCTTCAGCTTCCTTATTATCTGGATTTTTATCCGGATGATATTTTATAGCCAACTTTCTATAAGCCTTTTTAATTTCAGAATCTGAGGCAGATTTAGAAACTCCTAATACTTCGTAATAATCTCTTTTGCTCATATAATTATTCGTTATTTGCTACTACTACTTTAGAGTAACGAATTACTTTTTCGTTTAAATAATATCCTTTTTCAATAACATCAACAATTTTTCCTTTAAGTTCTTCAGAAGGTGCAGGAATATTAGTTATTGCTTCATGAAAGTCGGTATTTAATTCTTTTCCTACTGGATCTTCAATCTCTTTTAGTCCTTTTGATTCAAGAGTATTTTTTAATTTATTGTAAATTAAGCCAATGCCTTCTTTTTCACTTTCATTAACACTTCCAGATTTAATTGCTCTCTCAAAGTCATCAAGAATAGGCAAAATGGCAGAAAGAACATTTTCTCCTGCTGTTTTATATAGTTCAATTCTTTCTTTAGCAGTTCTTTTTTTGAAATTTTCAAATTCAGCAAATAGGCGAAGATGCTTATCTTTAAGTTCAGTAATTTCTTCTTTAGAAGATTTTTTTGCAACCTTTTGTTTTTTCGTCTTTTTGCTTGCCTCTTTTTCGTCTTTTTTAGTTTTAACTTCTTTGGTCATTTGTTGATTATGATTTTATATAAAATACTATGCAAAAGTAGTGCCAAAGATATAAATAAAGACAACTTGTCAGTATAATAACAAAAAGATTAATATTGCCTTCATCAGCTGGCAAAATGACATTTGAACTATGTTATGAATAAACTAAACTTTAGTTCTAATTTTTGAGAAAAGAGTTTAAAAATTGATTTAATTCTTCACCTCTAAGGTTTTTAGCAACGATTATACCATCTCCATCGATAATATATGTTTTTGGAATTGAGTTTACTTCGTATAGAGATGCTGCACTTGAGTTCCAACCTTTTAAATCGCAAACATGAAATGACCAATCCAAATTATCTTTACTTAAAGCTTTTACCCAGCTGGTTAGATTTTTATCTAGAGAAACACTAAAAACATCTAAACCTTTGCCAGACTTAAAAATTTTATTTTTAAATGCGTTGTAAGTTTTAACCAAATTCGGATTTTCTCTTCTACATGGTCCGCACCATGATGCCCAAAAGTCTATAATTACAACTTTACCTTTTAGATCAGATAAATTCATAACTTCATTATTCGGGTTTTTTAATGAAATTTCAGGTGCTATATTTCCTATTTCAATACCAGTAACTTGACTATGTGAAACTAACGAAAAACAAAAAAAGATAGACAATAATAAATTTTTCATAACTAGTCGACTCTTTTAATGTTAGCACCTAGAGCATTAAGCCTTGTATCTATATTTTGATATCCTCTGTCGATTTGGTTTATATTGTCAATAACAGAAGTGCCATCAGCAGAAAGAGCTGCTATAAGTAAAGAAACACCTGCTCTAATGTCTGGTGAGGTCATTCGAGTTGCTTTTAGTGGTGTTTTTCTGTCTAAACCTATAACTGAAGCTCTGTGTGGATCGCACAAAATTATTTGAGCACCCATATCAATTAACTTGTCTGTAAAAAACAGCCTACTTTCAAACATTTTTTGATGAATGAGAACACTACCTTTTGCTTGAGTAGCAACAACTAATATGATACTTAATAAATCTGGAGTAAAACCAGGCCATGGAGCATCTGAAATAGTAAGAATAGAACCATCAATAAAGTTTTCTATTTCGTACGAATCTTGTGATGGTATGTATATATCGTCATCTCTTAATTCCATTTTTATTCCAAGTTTTTGGAATACTTTAGGAATAATACCTAATTCATTAAATCGAACATTTTTGATTGTTATTTCGGATTTTGTCATTGCAGCTAAACCAATGAAAGATCCAATTTCAATCATGTCAGGTAAAATAGTATGCTCGCAACCATTTAGTTTTTTTACTCCTTCTATTGTTAAAAGATTTGAGCCAATTCCTTTAATATTTGCACCCATGCTATTTAACATTTTGCATAGCTGTTGAAGATAAGGTTCGCAAGCGGCATTATATATAGTTGTAGTGCCTTCTGCCATTACGGCGGTCATGACAATATTTGCAGTTCCTGTTACGGATGCTTCATCAAGCAACATATAAGTACCTTTTAAACCACTTGTTGTTACTCTGTAAAATTGCTCTTTAGCATCATATTCAAAATTTGCACCTAACTTTTGAAACCCAATAAAGTGTGTATCGAGTCTTCTTCTACCAATTTTGTCACCTCCTGGCCTAGGGATAAAACCTTTTCCGAATCTAGCAAGAAGAGGTCCTACGATCATAATAGACCCTCTAATTCTAGTTCCTTTTTCTTTAAATTCTTTGGAGGTTAGATAGTCTAAATTAATTTCGTCAGATTGAAATGAATATGAAGATTTATCTAGTCTATTTACTTTGACTCCTAAGTCTTTTAATAAATCAATTAAGATGTTTATATCGACAATATCAGGAACATTATTAATGGTTATTTTTTCTTCACTTAGTAAAACGGCGCATAATATTTGCAATGCTTCATTCTTTGCACCTTGAGGTTCAATTTCACCTTTTAATTTTAATCCTCCTTCAATGATAAATGAACTCATATTTAATTCCTAGATTGATTACGGTTATTTCTGTAGTTAGTTTTTTTCTTTTTTCTGTTATTAGGTTTTTGAGGTGGAGAAACTTTATCAAGTTCTGTCCCTTCTTGTAATGATAACTTACTATTAGAAAGAATTTTTAGTTGATTAATTATAATTTTGTCATCGACATAATCAAGGTTCCAATTGACATATGACTTTTTCATTTGATTGGCAATTGACAATGCTAGCTTGTCTTTTATTTCTCCATCTTCCATTTTAATAGCTTCTTCAATAAGCATTTCAATTATTTTGCCGTAATGGTTGTACTTGATTTTTTTATTTGGATAATCTAAAGAGTCTGGTTTTTTAAATAATTCTTCAACCTTTGGCATTGGAAATGGCGAATCTACATCAAGTTTAAAATCAGAAATTATGAATAGGTGATCCCAAAGCTTGTGTTTAAAATCTTCAACATCTCTATATTGGGGGTTTAATTCTCCCATTAGTTCAATTATACCATTAGCTATTTTTTGGCGTTCATTTTTATTTTCTAAACTTATAGCATAATCAACCATCTTTTGAATATGGCGACCGTATTCTGAGATAATGAGTTTGTTTCTTTGCGTGTTATATTCTAAATCCATTTATTTTTTTATGTGGTACAAATTAAATCAAATTATTAACTAATTGAGGATTTTTAGCTTAGCAAATTTTAAAAGAAGTTGCTTTTCGCCAACATCGTTAAATAAAATTATCGCTTTATTGTTTCCGTTGTGATTATCGATTTTTAATATTTTGCCAATACCAAACCTTTCATGTTCTACTAACATTCCTTCTTTAAGTTGATTATTACTTGTTTGATAGTTTTGGTTTTGTGTCTGACTGATTTTCTTTAATTTTTTTGGAACAAAATGATTGGTTGATTTTTGAGATACTTTTTTTGTGTCATTTTTGAAAAAAGTTTTTCTACTTTTTTGAAGATTTATTTGATAACTTGACTTGTTATTATTTTCAATTTTATTTCGAAATTGAAATTGCCAATCAACTAAAGAATCGTCTATTTCTTGTAAAAATCTACTTGGTTCTGAATCTATTAATTGTCCCCATCTCCACCTGGAAGTAGCATAGGATAGTTGAACTTTTTTTTCCGCTCGAGTAAGTCCTACATAAAATAATCTTCGTTCTTCCTCAAGTTCATCTCTAGAGTGAACTGATAATTGAGATGGAAATAGATTTTCTTCCATGCCAACTAAATATACATATGGAAACTCCAGTCCTTTTGATGCATGAATAGTCATCAGTGTAACTTTGTTTTTTTCGTCCTTCTTTTCATTATCCTGATCTGTAAGTAATGCTACATCTTCCATGAAGGAGGGTAAGTCAGCAATATTAGAATTAGACTTATTGTTTACAGAGAATTCCTTTATTGCATTCAGTAATTCTTGAACATTTTCATATCTACTAATCCCTTCAGGAGTTTTATCTTTATTCAGTTCATACACTAAACCTGTAGTTTTTGCAATAAATTCCGCAAGTTGATAAGCATCTTCTTTAATTTGTGCTTTAAAACTTTCAATCATAGTAACGAAATTGGAAAGTTTGTTTTTCGTCCCTGAATTAACTCCCAAATGAGTAAAATATATTGGATTACTTAAACTTTCGTACAATGAAACTTCGTTATTTCTTGCATTGATTATAACTTTTTGAATTGTGGTATTGCCAATACCTCTAGATGGATAATTTATAATTCTTTTTAAGGCTTCTTCGTCTTTTGAATTAATCACGACTCTAAAATAGGATAAAAGATCTTTTACTTCTTTTCTCTGATAAAAAGATAATCCACCAAAAATTTTGTAAGGAATATTTCTTTTTCTTAACGATTCTTCAAGAGCCCGTGACTGTGAGTTAGTTCTATAAAGAATAGAAAAATTATCAAAAGAGCATCGCTCATTCATTTGGGTTTCGAAAATAGATTGACTAACAATATTCCCTTCTTCAGAGTCACTTACAGTTTTACAAATTTTAATTGGTTCACCATAACTCTTTTGACTAAAAACTGTTTTTTTAATTTGATTTTTATTGTGTTTTATGAGGCTATTGGCAGCGTTAACAATTGTTTGTGTTGATCTGTAATTTTGTTCAAGTTTAACAGTTTTAAAATCAGGGTAGTCATTTTTGAAGTTAAAAATATTTTGAATATTTGCTCCTCTAAATGCATAGATACTTTGTGCATCGTCTCCTACAACACAAATATTTTCATTCATGGCGGCAAGTCTTTTTACAATCATGTACTGAACATGATTTGTGTCTTGATACTCATCAACCAATATATATTTAAATTTATTTTGATATTTATTTAATACTTCAGGAAAATCTCGCAATAATTTATAAGTATAAAATAGTAAATCGTCAAAATCCATTGAGCCAGATTGAAATAATCTTTTTTGATAATTACTATATATACTTGCAAATTCGGTTAGTTTTCTAGATGAATCCTCTGCTTGTAAAAGAGAATTTGAGCGGTATCCGTCAACTGAAACCAAACCATTTTTTAAACTACTTATTCTACCTAATAGAATGTTAGGTTTGTAAATATCCTTATCTAAATTCATTTCTTTGACAAGAGTTTTGATAAGGTTTTTAGCGTCTGACGTATCGTATATGGTAAAGTTTGAAGGAAAGTTTATTTTATCAGACTCAAATCTTAAAATTTTAGAAAAAACAGAGTGGAATGTTCCCATCCAAAGATTATTAGATTCATTTCCTTTTACAATTTTACCAATCCTAAGTTTCATTTCTTTTGCCGCTTTATTTGTAAAAGTTAACGCCAATATGTTAAATGGATCTATACCTTTTTGTAAAAGATTTGCAATTCTATAAGTTAGTACTCTTGTCTTCCCTGATCCTGCACCTGCAATTACCATTAAAGGACCGTCAATATGTTCTACAGCCTTTCTTTGAGGTGGATTTAATTCGTCTAAAAAAGTATTCAATGTATTTTAATTTCTTTCAAAGATGCCTAAAGTTTTAATTTTTTCACAGTTAAATTGGGTATTTATTTGTACAGTTTTCAACAGTTTGACATATGATTAAAAAAAGCTAATTTTGTAGGCTAAATAATCTTCTTGTGAACAAGCTTTTTTTTTACTTTATTTTTGTGTCAAATTTTGTTTTGGCTCAGTGTGAATTAGAGCTTGTTGATACTATTCATATTAAATGTAATGGTCAGAATAATGGAGGTTTTACTTTGGCTACAAATGCGGCAATGCCATTTGATATTTTTTTAAATAATGGAGTTGTACAAACTAATAACTTGGTTTTTTCTGGGCTTCTAGCTTCAAATTATTCTGCGATTATCGTTGATAATATGGGATGCTCTGATACAATAAGTATTAAGATTAAGGAGCCTGCTGCATTTGATGTTGAATTAGTTTGTGAAAATAATGTGGTCACTGCAAATGCTGATGGGGGAGTGTTAGATTATATTTATGAATGGTCATCTTTTGACGGTTCTATCATATCTTCTGTAAATTTTGTAAATTACTATCCTGATAACCCAATAGCGCTATATGTTTACGATGGAAATAACTGTGAATATAGAGATACTATTTCAGTATATGCTGATTTTGATGTTGATAGTATTTTAGGAGAAGTTCCTTTAGAGATAAATACAATTAATTTTAGTTCATCTGGAAATTATTTATGGAATTTTGGAGATGAAACAACATATTCAAGTAAAAATCCTACCCATGTTTTTTCAAATGTTGGTCAATATGATGTTGGTTTATTGGTTACGGACAATTATGGTTGCTTTGACCAAAAAACAGTTACTATAGATGTGCAAGGTTTTGATCTTGGGTTAAATGATTGGGAAGAATTACCTAATGCTTTTTCTCCAAACAATGATGGTATTAACGATGTTTTTACTTTTGATAATTATCATTCAATAAATGAGTTTAAAGCAATGATTTTTGATCGTTGGGGTAATTTAATTTTTAAATGGGAAAATCCAGACGAAAGCTGGAACGGAAAAAGTACAGCGGGAAAGGCATTGACAGAGGGGGTATATTTTTATTATCTTAAAGCAATTGGTAATAGTGGAAAAGTTTATGAGAAAAAAGGGGCTGTTACTTTATATCAATAATGTTAAAAACTTTGTTGATAGCTCAATTTTTAACATTTTAAGGTAATTTTAATAATATTATATTTGTCAGTTATCTATATGATGCTAGTACCTGTTTGTAGATAATAATTTAAAATAGAAACAATACTTTTTATGAAAGTCAAAAATATGTGTAAGGTTTTTTGTTATTTGATTATGTTTACACTAGTAAACTTGTCATTTGTCAATTTAAGTTTAGGTCAAAATGTAATTTATTCTCAAGATTTTGAAGACCCAGCTCAAATGGATTGGATATTAAATTCTCCTATTGATTATTTGGGAACTGTTGAGTCTACAGTTAATTTTTTTCAAGTAAACGATATTTATGCCGGAGGAAATGTTAATGGAAACATAGTACCCAATACTGATCCTCAAGTTGCTCCAATAAACGGATTTCCGAATAGTAATTATTTGCATGTTACATCCTTTCAAGCTCAAGCAAATAATATACAAAACACAAATTACCTGGATGTTTTTTATTCGTTTCCTCCATTTATCATTATAAATCAAGAGTTATTGGGAGTTCAAACTCCTGATATAAGCACCGTTGGTTTTACCGGTGTTGAATTAGATTTTCATTGGCTAGCAGGTGAGTCAACAAATGATAATGGTGCACAATTATTTTATTCAATCAATCAAGGAAATACATGGATTGAAATAGGAGATGTGAGAAGCGATAGTACTTGGTACAATGAAGTTACAAATTTGAATAATATCCTAGATGATTTGCCAAATGTGCGTTTTGCATTCGTCTTTAATAATGATTTAGGTGGTTCAGATTTCACCAGTTTTGCTATTGATGATTTTAGAGTAATTGCAGACTGTGAGATAGACTTAGGAGAAGACTATTTTGTGTGTTCAGGCGAAACTACAACTATTCAAGCTGATACAATTTTATTCAATTCATATATTTGGAATACTGGTGAAAATACAGATAATATAGATGTTGTTGTTAACTCAGATACCACAATAATTTTAAGTGCCTCAAGTGACGGTTGTTTAAATATAACGGATACTCTTGATATTTTTGTACAATTTGATAGGCCAGTTCTTTCCCTCCAAGTCCAGTCCGAAGAAAACGGAATAGGAATTGATTGTTTTGGAGACTCAACTGGGGTACTTAATCTAGAGGTTATAGGAGGAACAGCTAACCCAGATAGCTCATATAATGTTTCTTGGTTTGATTCCAACATGAATTTAATATCGTCTAGTAATATTGAACAAGGTTATTTTAATAACTTTACATCTATCCTAAATAACGTTTATCAAGGGGAGTTTTTTGTGGAAGTGACAGATGCTGTTTGTACTGTTCCACAATTGGATTCAATTGAGATATTTTCAAATGATGATATAGAGAATTCTTTTGATATTCAAAATGTAAGTTGTTTTCAAGGTTCAGATGCACAACTAACAGCTAATCCTAGTTCTGGAGTAGCTCCTTACCAATATGATTGGGGATTTTATGGCCAAAATCAAATGATCTCAGGATTGTCTAGTGGTACTTACACCGTAGTAATTACCGATAGTTTGGGTTGCTCAAAACCATTTACTACTAATATTTCTCAGCCCAATCAATTGTTAGTTGACGCTTCAATTCAAACAGAAATTTCTTGTTTGGATAGTACAAATGGAGTTTTAACGGCGGTCGCGTATGGTGGTACTCCTGACGTAAATGGAGATTATTACTTTATTTGGAGTCACCCAAATTATGATTGGGTTGATAATATAGAAAACCACAATGATACAATTGGTAATTTACCACCTTCTGTTTCAGCAATAGATGCGCAAAATCCTAACTATCAATCTTTTACTTATCCATATTTAGTCACTGTTACAGATGCTAACGGTTGTGAAGCTACATCAGAAATATATCTTGTTGAGCCACAAGAGTTAGAAGTTTTTGTTACTCAGGACGTTTATCCTGCTTATTGTAATAACAATACATTGGGTTTAAATACTGGTTTTGCTCAAGTTTCGGCTCAGGGTGGAACACCCAATTCAAATAATAATTATGATTTTGTTTGGTCTTTAGATGGACAAACAGATCAAGATGTACTTTTTAGCTCAATTAATAACGTAAATGCAGGTACTTACAATGTAACTGTTGTAGATCAGCGACTGTGTGCTGATCAGATTTCAATAGAAATTGGGCTAGAAACAACATGGGAATTTTATGGTTCTACAACACCAGCAACCTGTTATGGAAGTAATGATGGGTCAGTATCCATTCAAATGGAAGGGGGTTGTGGTGATCCAGATAATAGTTGTGGATTTACTTATTTGTGGCAAGGTGGTTCTTCCACAGGTAATAATCTTCCTAATGTTTCTGGACTTCAGCAGGGTAATTATTCTGTTGTTGTAACTGACGAGTGGGGTTGCCAAGCAACTTATCCTTTTGTTGTTGAAGGTCCTTCACCTATAGAATTTCAGGTTACATCACTAACAGATCAAACATGTTACAGCACTCTTGGTTCATCATCCGATGGAGCTGTTGAGGTAAATATAAATGGAGGAAACGGACCATATGATGTATTTTGGGTAGATCAAAATTCTGTTCAGTTTGGTCCAATTCAAACAAATGACATTGCTGAAGTTTCAGGTCTAATCGATGGTAGTTGGGAGATAAGAATTTTTGATATAAATGGATGTCAAGGTATTTATGATATAGCATCATTACATTCTAATCCATTTATTATTGATCCAGGTAAACAAGTTGAAGTTGAAATTAATACTGATGATTTATTTTTAACTGACACAATTAAATGTTATGGAGACGAGACTGCAAGTGCCATTGTTTTAAATAGTGACCCTTTATTTAACTATTCGTGGTATTCTTCAGATGATCCTACCACGGTTATCGAAGAGGGCATAAGTTCCAATTCATTACCTGCAGGTGATATTTATGTAGTTGCTTCATATGAATTGGGTTTGTGTACAGAAAATTCAGATCCTGTAACAATTGAGCAAATGTCACCATTTAATATAGTTGAAAATCACGTATCGCCATCTTGTTTTGGAGATGAAGATGCTGTAATAAACGTTGTTGTAGATGGAGCGACACCTTTTTTAGATAACATACAACAATCTGATTATAATTTTGAATGGTTCCCTTCATCATTAAATGGATTAGGTGCTGTACAAACAAATGGTCAACTAGAGTTTTCTATTCCAAATATGTTTTCAGGATCCTACTTCTTAAAAGTAGTTGATCGTTTTGGATGTGATACTGTTTTTGATGTTACAGTTTTACCTACACAACCTTTATCTGCTAATATTGATTTATTTGATTTAAGTTGTAATGTTTCCAATGCAGCTGCTGATGGAGAATTAAACGTAAATGTTGTGGGTGGAACAGCACCATTTTCAAATTTTGAGTTATCTCAAGGTATTACACTCATTCAATCAAATAATAATGGTAATTTCCAAGGTTTAAACAGTGGAACATACACTCTTACATTTCAAGATGTTAGAGGTTGTGAATTTACAGAAGATAATATTATTTTATCTCAACCACCATCACTTGATTTAACTGTTCAATCATTTACAGATGTTTTATGTAATGGTGAGAACACAGGAGAGATACAACTTACAGCAACTGGAGGAACTCAGCCATTTGTAAATTTCAATATCACAAATCCAATAAATCAATCTTCAAATGATGGGTTATTTCAAAGTCTTTCTGCTAATACTTACACTTTAGAAGTAGAAGATCAAAATGGATGTATTGATCAATTTATTCAAGTTATAGGTGAGCCAACACTTTTACAAACTCCAACTTTTAACGTTACTGATGCTACTTGTTTTGGATTTTCAGACGGGATTATTGAATCTTTTGTAAGTGGCGGAACTCAGCCTTATGTTTATTCTTGGAATAATGGAGAAAATGAGCAAGATATTGAAATGTTGACTTCTGGAAACTACACTTTAGTTGTAACTGATGATAATGGATGTACTCAAACATCGACTGCTGTAGTTGGACAGCCTCAGGAAATTTTTGCTGATTGGGTAATCAATACCCCAGGTTCATTGAATGATTATTCCATTATATCACAGCCAATTCCATTTACTGTAAGCTTTATTGATTCTAGTCAGAATCATGATCCACTTTTAACTGAATGGTGGATAGATGGATTAAATAGAACAAATGATTTTTATGGATTTGGTAATGATGTAGAACATACTTTCAGAGAAATTGGTGAGTATGAAGTTGTTATGTATGCATTAAATTCGAATGGATGTTTTGATACTATTTCAGTCGATGTAACAGTACAAGGTATAAATCATATAAATGCATTTTCACCTAATGCAGATAACATAAATGATTTCTTTTATTTCGAAAATTATGGAATTTCCGAATTAAATGCCGTATTATATAATAGGTGGGGTGATAAAATATATGAAATGAATTCACCTGATGATGTATGGGATGGTATTTCTCTTAATGGATTAGAAGTTCCTGAGGGGGTTTATTTCTACGTACTTAATGCAAAGGGGGAAGATGGAACAGACTATAATCAAAAAGGGTCAGTTTCTCTTTTTAAATAACAACTTGAAATAATTTTTCGTTTTAACAACAACCTTAACATTTATTAAAATGAGATTTAAAATATTATTAATATTAATATTGTTTTATACATATAATGAAGCAAGTGCACAGTTCATAATTTCTAATGATACTGCAATATGTGTTGGCTCTGAACTAACCTTACAAGCAGCAGGAGCAAATAGTTCTCCATCTTTGGTTAATGTTGATGATATTCATTCTGACATAATTGATATAGGCTTTGACTTTAATTTTTATGGCAATGTTTATAATCAGTGTGTTCTTTCAGCAAACGGCTACATAACTTTTGATTTTAATCAAGCAGGAGTTTTCTCTCCTTGGACAATAGGTGCAGCAATTCCTAATCCTAATAATGTTCCTGAAAATGCTATTATGTCACCTTGGCATGATATAGATCCAGGAGTTGATGGTAATATTATTTTTGGTACTTATGGATCAGCTCCAAATAGAGTGTTTTATGTAGTGTGGTGTAATATTCCAATGTTTCAATGTAATGACTTGTTAGACAGTCAATATATTTTGTTGTATGAATCAAGCAACAATATTGAAATGCATATCGAAGAAAAGCCAATTTGTGGTGGTTGGAATGGTGGTACTGCAGTTCAAGGTTTAGTTAATGAGAATAGTACTCTTTTTGAAATAGTAGAAGATCCGGTATTAGCTCAACCTAGAAATTTTCCTCTTCAGTGGCAAGCAAATAATGAAGGTTGGTTGTTTGTTCCCAATGCTGATTTTACTGATTATGAAATTAGTCAAATTCCATTTTTACCTATTACAACTGGTACTATTACATGGTTAGATCAATTTGGAAATATTATTTCAAATGAATTAACAGTTGATGTATCGCCTCAGCTTATAGGCGATAATTATTTTTATATTTCTATAGAAGATGTGTGTTCTGGAGAACTTATTGAAAATGCAGATTCAATTTTGATTCAAGTTGCACCTCCTACAAATGCAGGTTTAGATTCTACAGTATATTTATGTAATATCGATTCGTTACAGGACTTAAATTCATTTATTTCCGGAGATTATGATAATGGTGGAGATTGGTTTTCACCCTCAGATGAGGTAGTTTCAAATATACTATTACCTTCTATTGCCCAAAGTGGTACATACACATACATTACTTATGGTATTCACCCTAATTGTAATGACACCTCTTTTGTTGAGGTAATTATTGATGAATTACAATATCCTGGTGTTGAAGGGTTTAAGCTAGTTTGTTCTGCTGACGATCCTTTTGATATGTTTGGTCAATTAAATGATAATCCAGATGGTGGAGGAATTTGGTATGATCCAAATGACAATTTAGTGTCTAATATTTTTGATCCATCAAATTCATTGGTAGGACAGTATACTTATTTAATTGAAGGAATTAATGCTTGTCCCTCCGTGTCTCAAAATTTAAATATTTCCTATCAGGAATCATTCAATATTGATGTATACACACAACCGGTCACTTGTCCTGGTGAATCAGATGGTTCAATTTTTATAATTCAGGAGGAAGGAACTGTGACTCCTGTTAGTTTTTCAATTGATAATGGTCAAGAATATGTCAATTACTCTACTTTTAATAATCTTGACTTCGGCCAATATACTGTTTTAGTTAAAGATGGAAATGGATGTGTTACCGATCAAGTTGTTGAAATTGAATCTGCTGAAGAACCAATTCAAGTTGTTGCTAACTCAACTAATGTTTTGTGTCCAGGCGATGAATTAGGTCAATTGTTTGTGGATACAGTTATTGGCGGTGACATTTCTATCGCTTATAATTACAGTTGGTTTTCTAGTGAAAATGATTCGTTGGTGGGAACTACAAGCACTTTAAATGCTCCTGCTGGAGGTTATTACTTAATTGTTAGTCAATCGAATTGTTTTGGAACGGAATATGTTAATATTGAAGATTATAATGAGCTTACATTCGAAGTAACTTCCAATGACGTTAGTTGTTTTGGATCTGAAGATGGTGCAATAAATGTGAATATTAGTGGAGGAGGTACACCTCCATATTCATTTAATTGGTTAACTAATGGAGGATTAAATTCTAATTCTTTATTTAATTTGCCTGCTGCAACGTATAGCTTAGAAATAACAGATTCAAATGATTGCATAACAAATATTGATGTTGATATTAATAGTCCTTCTTCTGCTTTATCTTTAGAAAGCGTTACAAGTAATTTGAGCTGTTATGAATCACCAACAGGTTCAATTAATGTAGATGTTACAGGAGGGTTTGCTCCATATTATTTTAATTGGAGTAGTGGTCATTCATCTAGTCAAGTTGAAAATGTTTTTGCTGGAGAATATATTGTAAACGTGACTGATAATGGTGGATGCTTTATTACAGATACCATAATTGTTGATCAAAATCCTCAAATAATTACTAATTTAATTAGTCAAGATGTTTCATGTTATGGTGGTTTTGATGGAATAGCTTCTGTAATTCAAACAACGGGAGGGTCAGGAAACTTTAGTTATACATGGTCGAATGGATTTCAATCGCAATCTATTTCAAATTTATCTTTTGGAGAATATTCATTGGTCACAGAAGATAATCTGGGATGTAGTATAATAGATACAATTTTTATTAATCAGCCAAATCCTATAAAAGTTGTTCTTTCTCCATCTGATGTTTTGTGTTATGGGGACGCAACAGGATCGATTACGGCTTATGTTGATGGTGGCACAACTAATCTAAACGGTTTTTACAACTATCAATGGTTGCTAAATAATCAGCAAATTGGCTTTAATCTTCCGCTTGTAACTAATCTTGAAGCATCTCAATATCCGTATCAACTTTTAGTTACTGACTTGAATAATTGTAGTGGAAGTGCTTATACTTTTGTTGATGAACCATCTGAGTTACTTTTGGATACCAGTGAGATAGTAAGTGCATATTGTCAAAATGTACCTACAGGATCTTTGTCTGTAATTGCAAATGGTGGATTTCTGAATAGTAATAGCACCTACTACTTTTATTGGAACAATGGTGTAGAAAATCATACTGTAACTGATCAAAATGCAGGACAGTATACTGCTTATGTACAAGATGATAACTTATGTCTGGATTCATTAGTTTTAGATATTCCATTAGAACCAACATTTTCTTCAAATATTTATTCCGATTCTTTAAATTGTTTTAATGATAATTCTGGACAGGCCCATGTTTCGGTTAGTGGTGGATTCTCTCCTTATATCTATTCTTGGAATTTTTCCGGAACAACAGAAACTTCCGTAAGTGGTTTAGATTCTGATATCAAAGGTGGTTTGAATTCAGGAATTGTGAGCGTAGTAGTAGAAGATGTCAACGGATGTGTTGTTACTAATCAAACGGAACTATTGGAACCAACTCAACTTTTTTATTCTGTATTTAAAGATAATGATCAAAGCTGTTCAGGCGACGTTAGCTCTTGTGATGGTAAAATCTCCATAAGTGCATTTGGTGGGTTACCTCCATACACTTTTAAATGGTATGATTTGCAGGACAACATTATTGGTATTAATACTACAAATGACTCTTTAGTGGTAATTGATAATTTGTGTGCGGGTACATACAAATTTGAAGTAACTGATCAGAATAATTGTTTAGCTACAATTAATGGAAATCTATCACCTACAATAGAAATTATTTCAGGATATGAAGTTTCGTCTGAGATTGATTTAAATTCATTTCAAAATAATATTGTTTGTAATGGTGATACATCTGCCTATGCAGAAGTTTATAACTCAAACCCTTCTTTTTCTTACCTCTGGAAAGTTAATGGAGAACAATACTCAAGTGGGTTAAATGCCACTTTGCCTGCTGGAAATATCACTTTAGAAGCTTCTTATCAATCTTGTTCTACTGTTTCTTCACCGTTAATTATCGATCAACCTTCATCAACTATAATAAATTCAGATATTACTCATGCTAGTTGCTATGGATCTTTTGATGGTTCTATTGAGGTAGAAGCTCTAGATGCACAGCAACTTACATATAGTTGGTCAAATGGAGGAACTACACCTTCTGTTAATCAGTTAAGTGCAGGGAATTACACTCTGACTATTACAAATCAGTTTGATTGTCAAACAATTTTTGATTTTTCGGTAAATGAGCCAAGTCAAATAATTGTAAGTGAATCCGTAACTGATGTAAGTTGTAATGGAGAAGAAGATGGTACGGCCTTTTTAGATTTGTCAGGTGGTATTGAACCTATTTTTGTGGATTGGCAAGGTTTAGATCCGTTAAATTTACCTGCAGGAAATCACAATGTAGTTTTTACAGATGCAAATAATTGTTCACAGTCTTATTTAGTAACGATAAATCAACCTGCTCCTCTTGTTGCAACTTTTGATGTAAATTCTATTCCATTTATTGCTTCAGCAAGTGGAGGAACAACCCCTTATACTTACCAATGGTTGTATTTTGGAAGTTTAGTGGGTAACAGTTCTTCATACATACCGAATCAAGACGGTAATTATACTTTGGTTGTTACTGACAATTTAGATTGTGAAGCAAGAATTATTTCTTCATACGAACAAGAATCAGTTAATATTAGTGAAAATGATCTGTCATCCATATTAGTATATCCAAATCCATTTATATCTCATATGACAATTGTTTCTGATAAAAAGGATATAATTGATATTAAACTGATAGATTCTAGAGGAAGAACGATTCATGAAGCAGAATTTTCAGAAAAATATGTTTTAAAAAGAAACGGCATTTCAGAAGGTGTGTACACCTTATTTTTGACAAGTTCAACCGAAAAAATTGTGAAGAAAATAATCGTCCCAATCGCTGAATACTAAACTTTTTTATGTTTTTATTCAAAAAAACTACAAAATACTATTTGATAGTAAATAAAATTGTTTAGTTTTGCGACCCCAAAATAGGGAAGAACAATTTTAGAAAAACAGAAATAGTATGCCAACTATTCAACAATTAGTAAGAAAAGGAAGGACTAAAATTACAAAAAAGTCCAAGTCAATTGCACTAGCAAGTTGTCCTCAACGTAGAGGTGTTTGTACAAGAGTTTACACAACAACACCAAAGAAACCAAACTCAGCGATGAGAAAAGTTGCCAGAGTTAGATTAACGAACGGTAACGAAGTAAATGCTTACATAGGAGGTGAAGGTCATAATTTACAAGAACACTCCATAGTATTAGTTCGTGGTGGTAGGGTGAAAGATTTGCCAGGTGTAAGATATCATATTGTTAGAGGAGCACTTGATACCGCGGGTGTTGATGGTCGAACTCAGAGAAGATCGAAATATGGTGCCAAAAAACCAAAAAATTAATTTTAGCGTAATAAAATGAGAAAAAGTCCAGCTAAAAAAAGAAGATTGTTGCCAGATCCAAAGTTTAATGAAACAATGGTAACACAGTTTGTAAATAATATGATGCAAGATGGTAAGAAGTCTGTTGCATTCCGTATTTTTTATGATGCAATTGAAGTGGTATCATCACGAGTTGAAGATGCTGAAGCAATTGACGTATGGAAAAAAGCAGTTGAAAACGTTACTCCAGCAGTAGAAGTAAGAAGTAGAAGAATTGGAGGTGCTACTTTTCAAATACCACAACCTATCAGAGACTCAAGAAAATTATCCATGGCAATGAAATGGATGATAGGTTTTGCAAGAAAAAGAAATGATAAAAGTATGAGCCATAAGCTAGCAGCAGAAATTGTTGCTGCGTATAAAGAAGAAGGTGCTGCTTACAAAAAGAAGATGGATACTCATAGAATGGCTGAGGCTAATAAAGCTTTTTCACACTTTAGATTTTAATTAAGATGGCAAAAAGAGATTTAAAATTTACAAGAAACATAGGTATCGCTGCTCACATTGATGCAGGTAAAACAACTACAACCGAAAGAATATTGTATTACGGTGGTGTAAGTCACAAAATTGGTGAGGTGCATGATGGTGCTGCAACTATGGACTGGATGGAGCAAGAGCAGGAAAGGGGTATTACAATTACTTCTGCTGCTACTACACTGAATTGGAATTATAGAGATCAAGATTATCACGTAAATATTATTGATACACCTGGTCACGTTGATTTTACTGTAGAAGTAAATAGATCTCTAAGAGTTTTAGATGGTTTAGTTTTCTTGTTTAGTGCAGTGGATGGTGTAGAGCCTCAATCTGAAACTAACTGGAGACTAGCTGATAATTATAAAGTACCAAGAATTGGATTTGTTAACAAAATGGATCGTCAGGGTGCTGACTTCTTAGCTGTTTGTAAGCAAGTTAAAGATATGTTAGGTAGTCATTCTTTACCTCTTCAAATTCCAATCGGGGCTGAGGATGAGTTTAAAGGAGTTGTTGATTTAATAAACTTCAAAGGTATTGTTTGGAATGAGGACGATATGGGTATGACTTTTGAAGAAATTGAAATTCCTGAAAACATTATAGACGAAGCTAGAGAATACAGAGGATTGTTATTAGAGGCTGTTGCTGAATTTGACGATACTTTATTAGAAAAATATTTTGAAGACGAAAACTCGTTAACAGAAAGAGAAATTCTAGATGCATTAAGACAAGCTACCATTGCAGGAAAAGTAATTCCTATGATGTGTGGTTCTGCCTTTAAAAATAAGGGTGTACAAGCTATGTTAGACATGGTAATGGAGATTTTACCATCTCCTGTTGATACGGATGCAATTGAAGGCACTAACCCAAAAACAGAAGCATTGGAAAGTAGAAAGCCATCTGTTGATGAGCCTTTTGCTAGTTTAGCATTTAAAATTGCAACTGACCCATATGTTGGTAGATTGTGTTTTACAAGAGCGTATTCAGGGATTTTATCTTCTGGTTCCTATGTTCACAATTCAAGAACTGGAAAAAAAGAAAGAATTTCTAGAATATTTCAAATGCATGCTAATAAGCAAAACCAAATTGATGCTCTACAGGCTGGAGATATTGCTGCATTAGCAGGTTTTAAAGACATTAGAACTGGAGATACTTTATGTGCAGAAAATGCACCGATAGTATTGGAGTCTATGGATTTTCCAGATCCTGTTATTGGTATTGCAATAGAGCCTAAGACTCAAAAAGATATGGATAAGTTAGGTGTAGCCTTAGGTAAGTTAGCTGAGGAAGATCCTACATTTACCGTTCGAACAGATGAAGATTCTGGACAAACGATTATTTCTGGTATGGGGGAACTTCATTTAGATATTATTATCGATCGTTTGAAAAGAGAGTTTGGTGTTGAATGTAATCAAGGTGCACCTAGAGTATCATACAAAGAAACAATTACAACTTCAGTAACTTCTAGAGAAACATATAAGAAACAGTCTGGTGGTAGAGGTAAATTTGCTGATATGCAATTTGAAATTTCACCTGTAGATGAAGATTTTGAAGATGATGGGTTACAGTTTGTTGATCAAATTAAAGGTGGTGCAATTCCAAAAGAATTCATCCCATCAATCAAGAAAGGATTTGAACAAGCTATGCAAAACGGTGTTTTAGCTGGCTACGGAGTTGATTCCTTAAAAGTGAGATTATTTGATGGTTCATTCCATGATGTCGATTCGGATCAATTATCTTTTGAGATATGTGCTAAGTTAGCATTCAAAAATTCTTGTAAGCAAGCTAGTCCTGTACTTTTAGAACCAATTATGAAGGTTGAGGTAGTTACTCCAGAGCAAAACATGGGTGATGTTGTTGCTGACCTTAATAGAAGAAGAGGTATAATGCAAGGTATGGATTCTAGAAATGGTGCAGAAGTTGTTAAGGCTCATGTTCCACTTTCTGAAATGTTTGGATATGTTACTGCATTAAGAACAATTACTTCTGGTAGAGCTACTTCTACTATGGAATTTGAAAAATATGCAGAGTGTCCTTCTAATATTGCAGAAGCTGTAATTGCAGAGGCTAACGGAGTGAAATAAAAAAATATTAATTCATTAGGATAATGAGTCAAAAAATAAGAATAAAATTACAGTCATATGATCACAACTTAGTAGACAAATCTGCTGAGAAGATCGTCAAAACAGTCAAGTCAGCTGGTGCTGTTGTTAGTGGTCCAATTCCATTACCAACTCATAAAAGAATTTATACTGTATTGAGATCACCTCATGTTAATAAAAAGTCTAGAGAGCAATTTCAGTTGTGTGCTCATAAGAGATTAATGGATATCTACTCTACTTCATCGAATACTATTGATGCATTGATGAAGCTAGAATTGCCAAGTGGTGTAGATGTTGAAATAAAAGTTTGATAATTTTTAGTTTAAATAAACAAAAACAATGTCAGGAATAATTGGAAAAAAAATTGGTATGACCAGCGTTTATGATGCAAATGGAAAGAATATTCCATGCACCGTTATTGAAGCTGGACCATGCGTAATTACTCAGGTGAAAACTACTGAGACGGATGGTTACAATGCCTTACAATTAGGATTTGGAGAACAAAAAGAGCACAGAATGAACAAGCCCCAAATGGGTCACTTCAAGAAGTCTGGTTCGACTCCAAAGAAAAAATTAGTTGAATTCAAAGGTTTTGAAGGAGAGCACCAATTAGGTGAAAGCATTACTGTTGAAATTTTTGAAGAAGGTGAGTTTGTTGATGTTGCTGGTACTTCTAAAGGAAAGGGTTTTCAAGGTGTTGTTAAACGTCATAATTTTAGAGGTGTTGGTGATGCGACTCATGGTCAGCACAACAGATTGAGAGCACCAGGTTCTATTGGTGCAGCTTCTTATCCTGCTCGAGTTTTCAAAGGTATGAGAATGGCCGGTCAGATGGGGAAT
Source organism: Flavobacteriales bacterium (assembly GCA_049890095.1). Classification (GTDB taxonomy): domain Bacteria; phylum Bacteroidota; class Bacteroidia; order Flavobacteriales; family UBA7312; genus JABAYQ01. The sequence goes on from JBMHCD010000005.1 coordinate 39,136, forward strand.
GAAAGAGTTAAGGTATTAAACTTACAGGTTATGAAAATATTTCCTGAAAAAAACCTATTAGTAGTTAAAGGAGCAGTTCCTGGAGCTAAAAATTCATATGTAATTGTTGAGAAATAATGGAATTAGCAGTTTACAAAACAGACGGAAAGAAGTCTACCAAAAAGATAAAGCTTAATAAATCTATTTTTGGTGCAGAGCCTAATAATCATGCTATCTACTTAGATGTAAAGCAATATTTAGCTAATCAAAGGCAAGGTACTCACAAATCAAAGGAGCGTGGTGAAATTACTGGTAGTACTCGAAAAATTAAAAAACAAAAAGGAACAGGTACAGCTCGTGCTGGTTCTATAAAGAATCCATTATTCAGAAGTGGAGGTCGTGTTTTTGGTCCTCAGCCTAGAGATTACGGTTTTAAATTAAACAAAAAAGTAAAGCGTCTTGCTAGATTATCAGCCTTATCAATCATGGCTAAAAGCAAGAATATTACAGTTTTAGAAGATTTTACTTTTGATTCACCAAAAACTAAAAATTACCTTGATATTTTAAATAATTTGGATTTGAAAGGAAAGAAAACTTTATTAGTTCTTGATCAGCCAAATCACAATATTTATTTATCTGCAAGAAATGTTCATAAAACGAATGTAACAACTGTTGCAAACTTGAATACTTATCAGATTATGAATGCAGGTAATTTGTTAATGCTTGAAAGTTCAATCAAAGAAGTAGAAAATACATTAAGCTAAAGACGATGAGTATTTTAATTAAACCAATTATCACTGAAAAAATGACAGCTGCAAGCGAGGAATTTAATCGTTATGGTTTTGTAGTAGATCGTAATGCAAACAAAATTCAGATTAAAGCTGCAGTCGAAGAGGCTTATGGAGTAAGCGTTGACTCAGTAAGAACCATGAACTATGCTGGTAAAACTAAAAGTCGTTTTACAAGAGCTGGCGTTATAAGTGGAAGAACCAATCATTTTAAAAAAGCAATTGTTCAACTTTCTGAAGGAGATACAATTGATTTTTATAGTAATATCTAAATAAAAGATGGGAGTTAGAAAATTAAAACCAACAACGCCTGGTCAAAGATTCATGGTCAAAAATGATTTTGAAGCTTTAACTACAGGTAATAATCCAGAAAAATCTTTAATTCAAAAGAAATCTAAGTCTGGAGGTAGAAACAACACTGGTAAGATGACTATGCGTCATACAGGTGGTGGTCATAAAAGAAGATATAGAGTAATCGACTTTAAACGTGATAAATTTGGTATTCCTGCTACAGTTAAAACTATTGAGTATGATCCAAATAGAACTGCATTTATTGCTTTATTAAATTATGCAGATGGTGAAAAGCGCTACATCATTGCACCAAACGGTTTAAAAGAAGGACAAACAGTTGTTTCAGGTAAAGATGCTGCTCCTGAAGTAGGTAATTCCTTGTTCTTGTCTGATATACCTCTAGGGGCAACAATTCATAATATTGAATTAAATCCAGGTCAAGGAGGAGTTTTAGTGAGAAGTGCTGGTGCATATGCTCAGTTAATGGCTAAAGATGGTAAGTATGCTATTATAAAATTAGCTTCTGGTGAGGTTAGAATGATATTACAAACATGTTTAGCATCAATTGGTACGGTTTCTAATTTTGAACACAGTTTACAAAATTCTGGTAAAGCCGGTCGTAGCAGATGGTTAGGTAGAAGACCAAGAACTCGTCCAGTAGCAATGAATCCAGTTGATCATCCAATGGGTGGTGGTGAAGGTAGAGCTTCTGGAGGTCATCCAAGATCACGAAATGGAATTCCTGCAAAAGGATACAAAACTCGTGCTAAAAAGAATAAGTCAAATATTTACATTGTCGAAAGACGTAAGAAATAATTAAGGATATGTCTAGATCGTTAAAAAAAGGACCATATATTCATTACAAATTACAAAAGAAAGTTGAAGCTAATATTGCTTCAGGTAAGAATAATGTTATCAAAACTTGGTCAAGAGCTTCAATGATTTCGCCAGAATTTGTAGGACAAACAATTGCTGTTCATAACGGAAGGCAATTTATTCCTGTATTCGTTACTGAAAACATGGTTGGTCATAAGTTAGGTGAGTTTTCTCCAACAAGAACCTTTAGAGGACACGGTGGTAACAAAAAGTAATAGATAAATAGTATTATCAAAATGGGTGTTAGAAAAAAAAATAAAGCTGAGATTTTAAAAGAATCACGTAAAAATATAGCTTTTGCAAAACTTAATAATTGTCCTACCTCTCCAAGAAAAATGAGATTGGTAGCTGACATTATTAGAGGTGTTGACGTAGATAAAGCTCTAAATATTTTGAAGTTTAATCCAAAAGAAGCTTCATTACGATTAGAAAAATTATTGTTATCTGCTATATCAAACTGGGAAAGCAAAAATGAAGGTTCTAGAATTGAAGATAATCAGCTTTTTGTTAAAGAAATAACGGTTGATTCTGGAAGAATGTTGAAAAGAATCCAGCCAGCTCCTCAAGGTCGAGCTCACAGAATAAGAAAAAGATCCAATCATGTAACGATTGTATTGGGTAACAGAAAAGAAGAAAAAGCAACAGCATAATGGGACAAAAAACAAATCCAATAGGCAATAGATTAGGATACATCAAAGGGTGGGATTCTAATTGGTATGGTGGTAGAAACTACGGTGATAAGATTGCTGAAGATAGCAAAATAAGAAAGTATATTGGTGTTCGTTTATCGAATGCTAGTATTGCTAAAGTTGTTATTGAGCGTACACTTAAAATGGTTACTATTACTATCCATACTGCAAGACCTGGTATTATCATTGGTAAAGGTGGTCAAGAAGTTGATAAGTTAAGAGAAGAACTTAAAAAAATTACTAAGAAAGATGTTCAGATTAACATTTTTGAGGTTAAACGACCAGAGCTAGACGCTAGACTTGTTGCCGCTTCCATTGCTAGACAGATTGAAGGAAGAATCTCATTTAGAAGAGCTATCAAAATGGCTATAGCAGGTACCATGAGAATGGGAGCTGAGGGAATTAAAGTTAAAATTTCTGGTCGTTTGAATGGTGCTGAAATGGCTAGATCTGAGATGTTTAAAGATGGTAGAACACCTCTTCATACCTTCCGTGCAGATATTGACTATGCTTTAGAAGAAGCACATACTACATATGGAAGAATTGGTATTAAAGTGTGGATTTGTAAAGGAGAAGTTTACGGTGTTCGTGATTTATCACCTAATATTGGTCAAACTAAGAAGGCTGGAGGTAAAAACCAAACTTCTGGTAAGTTTAAAAGAAGAAGAAATAAGTAAGCAATTAATAAACGGTTAATATAATGTTGCAACCAAAGAAGACAAAATTTAGAAAGATGCAAAAGGGCAAAATGAAAGGAAATGCCCAAAGAGGAAGTCAGTTGGCTTTTGGTTCTTTCGGAATAAAGGCATTAGACGAGACATGGATTACTGCTCGTCAAATAGAGGCAGCTCGTATTGCAGTTACAAGATATATGAAACGTCAGGGACAAGTTTGGATTAGAATTTTTCCAGATAAGCCTATTACTTCAAAGCCTGCAGAGGTAAGAATGGGTAAGGGTAAGGGTGCTCCTGAATATTGGGCGGCTGTTGTTCGACCTGGTAGAATGTTATTTGAATGTGATGGTGTTCCAAGAGAGATTGCTCAAGAGGCAATGCGTTTAGCTGCTCAGAAATTACCAATTAAAACTAAATTTGTGGTTCGTAGAGACTACGTAGAGGCATAATATATTTTGATTATGAAACAATCAGTAATAAAAGAAATGACAACTAGCGAGCTTGAAGATTTATTAGGTCAAGAAGAGGCTCGATTGGAAAAGATGAAAGTAAATCATTTAGTATCTCCACTTGAGAATCCTAAGCAAATTACTTTTACAAGAAAAACTATTGCACGTATTCATACAGAATTACGTAGTAGAGAATTAAACGAAGCAATCTAGGAATTATGAGAAACCTTAGAAAAGAAAGAATTGGAGTTGTAACAAGCAATAAGATGGATAAGTCTATTGTTATTTCTGTAATGAGAAAGGAGAAGCATCCACTTTATGGTAAGTTCGTTAAGAAAACTAGTAAGTTTACCGCTCATGATGAGAAAAACGAATGTAACAATGGTGATACTGTTCGAATTATGGAAACAAGACCATTAAGTAAGAATAAGTGTTGGAGATTAGTTGAAATTTTAGAAAGAGCTAAATAAGATGATACAACAAGAGAGTAGATTAAAAGTAGCCGATAACTCTGGAGCAAAGGAAGTTCTTTGTATTAAGGTGTTAGGTGGTTCTAAAAGAAGGTACGCTTCTGTTGGTGACACAATTGTTGTTACTGTAAAAGATGTTATTCCTTCTGGAAATATTAAGAAAGGGACTGTTGCTAAAGCTGTAGTAGTGAGAGTAAAGAAAGAAATCAGAAGACCAGATGGATCTTACATCAGGTTTGATGATAATGCTTGTGTTTTACTAAATCCAACTGGAGAAATGAGAGGTACTCGTATCTTCGGACCAGTTTCAAGAGAATTAAGGGATAAACAATTTATGAAAATTGTTTCTTTAGCACCTGAAGTATTATAATAATTAGAAATTATGTCTAAGTTACACATAAAAAAAGGCGATACTGTAAAAGTAATTTCTGGAAACTCAAAAGGCCAACAGGGTAAAGTAATCGAAATTCAGATTTCTAAGTCTAGAGCTATTGTTGAAGGAATTAACATGGTATCAAAGCATTCAAAGCCTAATGCTGCTAATCCTCAAGGAGGAATTACGAAAATGGAGGCTTCTGTTCATATCTCAAATTTAATGCCGTTAGATCCCAAAACTGGAGAGTCTACAAGAATAGGTAGAAAATTAGATGACAAAACAGGTAAATTAGTTAGATATTCAAAAAAATCAGGGGAAATAATAAAATAATGTACACACCTAGATTAAAAAACAAATACAAAGAGGAAATTATAGATAAGCTAAAAGCTGAGTTCTCTTATAAATCTGTAATGCAAGTTCCTAAATTAGAGAAGATATGTATCAATCAAGGGTTAGGTGCAGCTGTAGCTGACAAGAAAATGGTTGAAAAAGCATGTGAAGAAATTACTTTAATTACTGGACAGAAGGCTGTTGCAACTAAATCAAAGAAAGACATTTCTAACTTTAAATTAAGAAAGGGAATGCCTATTGGAGCACGTGTAACATTGAGAGGTGATCAAATGTTTGAATTTTTAGAGCGTTTTGTGACTTCTTCTTTACCAAGAGTTAGAGATTTTAGAGGAATCAATCCAAAAGGTTTTGATGGAAGAGGGAATTATAACATGGGTATAAAAGAACAAATTATTTTTCCTGAAATTAATATTGATAAGGTAAATAAAATTACTGGAATGGATATCACATTTGTAACTTCAGCTAAAACTGATGAGGAAGCAAAAAGTTTATTAACAGAATTCGGTTTACCGTTTAAAAAATAAGTTATGGCAAAGGAATCAATGAAGGCTCGTGAAGTCAAAAGACAAAAAATGGTTGCTAAATATGCTGAAAAGCGTGCAGCCCTGAAAGCTGCTGGTGATTATGAAGGTTTACAAAAACTTCCAAAGGATGCATCTCCGGTTCGTTTACATAACAGATGTAAAATAACAGGTCGTCCTAAAGGATATATGCGACAGTTTGGTATTTCGAGGGTTACTTTTAGAGAAATGGCAAATAATGGTTTAATTCCAGGTGTTAAAAAAGCAAGCTGGTAATACTTAAAAGATTTATTATGAATACAGATCCAATAGCAGATTTTCTTACTCGCATTCGTAATGCGGCTAAAGCAGGGCACAAGGTGGTAGATATACCAGCTTCAAATACAAAGAAAGAGATGACAAAAATTCTTATGGATAAAGGATACATCTTAAACTATAAGTTTGAAGAGGATAATAAACAAGGCATTATAAAAATTGCCTTAAAATACAACGGACTTGTACCAGCAATTAAAACAATAGAGCGTATCAGTAAACCAGGTTTGCGTAAGTATGCAAATAAAGAAACAATGCCAAGAGTACTCAATGGTTTAGGAATTGCAATTCTCTCTACTTCTAAAGGAGTAATGACAGACAAAGAAGCAACAAAGCTAAATGTTGGTGGGGAGGTATTATGTTATGTATATTAATCATTTGATATAAATAAATTATGTCTAGAATAGGAAAAAATCCAATAGTTATTCCACAAGGTGTTGAAATCAACCTTGGTGATAATAATGTGGTTACTATAAAAGGTTCAAAGGGAGAATTAACAAAATCTTTTTCCACTGATTTAACAATTAAATTAGAAGATAATAATCTTCAAGTTGATCGTCCTTCAGATACTAAAGAACATAAGTCTTTACATGGCTTAACTAGGGCTTTATTAAACAACATGGTTATAGGAGTAAATGAAGGTTTCCAAAAACAATTAGAGCTTGTAGGTGTTGGTTATAGAGCAACTAATTCAGGTCAAAAACTTGAGCTTTCACTAGGTTTTTCGCATAATGTTGTGTTCCAAATTCCTGATGAAGTAAAAGTTGAAACGGTTTCAGAAAAAGGAAAAAATCCTATTGTAATTTTAACTTCTTCTGATAATCAACTATTAGGAGCTGTTGCTTCTAAAATAAGATCATTAAGAAAACCTGAACCATACAAAGGAAAAGGTATAAAATTTGTTGGAGAAGAATTAAGAAGAAAGGCAGGAAAAACATCTGCTAGTTAATAAAATAATTTTATCGTTTTAAAATGGCATTTTCTAAAGTAAAAAGAAGAAATAAAATAAGAACTAGAATCAGATCATCTGTTTCTGGAACATCGGCTAAGCCTAGATTAGCAGTTTTTAGAAGTAATAAAGATATATATGCTCAGTTAATTGATGACCTTAATGGTAGTACTTTAGTTGCCGCATCATCTAAAGACGTTGCAGGAACTAAAGTTGAACAGGCTACAATAGTTGGAAAATCAATTGCCGAAAAGGCTGTAAAAGCAGGTATTGAATCAGTTGTTTTTGATAGAGGCGGATACCTTTATCATGGTAGAATAAAAGCTTTAGCTGAAGGTGCTAGAGAATCAGGTTTAAAATTCTAAGTAAAAGATATGTCAGAAAAGAAAGTAAAAGCAAGTGATATCGAACTAGTTGATAAATTAGTTGGTGTTCAGCGTGTAACAAAAGTAACTAAAGGAGGTAGAACATTTAGTTTTTCTGCAATCGTAGTAGTTGGAAATGGAAAAGGTATTGTTGGTCATGGATTGGGTAAATCTCAAGAAGTAACGAGTGCAATTAGTAAAGCAATTGATTCTGCAAAGAAAAATTTGGTTCAAGTACCTGTACACAACGGAACTATACCTCATGCTCAGGAAGCTAAATTTTCTGGCTCTCAAGTTTTAATTAAGCCTGCCTCTAATGGTACAGGTGTTAAAGCTGGTGGTGCAATGCGTGCTGTATTAGAAAGTGCAGGTGTTACTGATGTATTAGCTAAATCAAAAGGCTCATCAAATCCTCACAACCTTGTAAAAGCTACTATTAAAGCACTTAAAGAATTAAGAGACGCAAAAACTGTTGCTTATCAAAGAGGTGTAAATTTAGAAACAGTATTTAACGGATAAAAATATACCAATGGCTAAAATTAGAATTAAGCAGGTAAAAAGTAAAATAGGCAGACCAGAGTCGCAAAAAAGAACAATGGATGCTTTGGGATTCAAAAAAATGAATCACATTATAGAGCATGAAGCTACTCCTCAAATTTTAGGAATGGTTAACAAAGTAAAACATCTCTTAGAGATAGAAGAAGTAAAGTAAAATTTTAGAAATTTAATCTTATGGATTTAAGTAATTTAACGCCTGCGAAAGGGTCGGTAAAGAATAGAAAAAGAATAGCTCGTGGTGAAGGTTCAAAAAAAGGCGGTACATCAACAAGAGGTCACAAAGGAGCTAAATCAAGATCTGGATATTCTAGAAAAATTGGATTTGAAGGTGGACAAATGCCATTACAAAGACGTGTACCTAAATTTGGGTTTACTAATCCAAATAGAAAAGAATTCCGTGGTGTAAATTTACATACATTACAGGCTCTAGTTGACAACAAAAAAATTAAGGATACTGTAACCTTAGAAACATTAATAGAAAATGGTTTAGCTCATAAAAATGACCTTGTGAAAATTTTAGGAAGAGGTGAGTTAAAAGCCAAGTTAGACATTACTATGCATGCATTTTCATCATCTGCTAAATCAGCTATTGAAACTGCTGGTGGATCTGCTAACACTTTGTAATATAAATCATGAATAATTTAGTAACAACTTTAAGTAATATTTGGAAAATTGAAGAATTAAGGAATAGAATCCTTGTTACTCTTGGATTTATACTTATTTATAGAATTGGTTCTTTTGTTGTTCTTCCAGGTATTGATCCAACTCAACTTGAGGCATTGCAACAGCAAGCTTCATCTGGTTTATTAGGATTATTAAACCTATTTACTGGAGGAGCTTTTGCTCAGGCTTCTATTTTTGCTTTGGGAATTATGCCATATATTTCCGCTTCTATTGTAATTCAACTTCTAGGAATAGCAGTTCCTTATTTTCAGAAACTTCAACGTGATGGTGAAAGTGGTCGAAGAAAAATTAATAATATTACAAGGTATCTAACTATTTTAATTACTGCTGGTCAAGCACCAGGTTACATTGCTAACTTACAGTCACAGCTACCACAGGAAGCATTTTTATTAGGTCCAACTTCGTTTTGGTTCTCTTCCATAATTATTCTTGTTACAGGTACCATGTTTGTAATGTGGTTAGGAGAGCGAATTACTGATAGAGGTATAGGAAATGGAATCTCACTTATAATTATGATAGGTATTATTGCAGCATTACCTGGATCTTTGTTTGCCGAATTTGCAACCGCTTTAGAAAGTAAGACTGGTGGGTTAGTATTTTTCCTTTTAGAAATTGTAGCATTGCTACTTGTAATTCTTGTTAGTATCTTGTTGGTACAAGGAACAAGAAGAATTCCTGTAAATTTTGCAAAAAGAGTAGTAGGTAATAAGCAGTATGGAGGAGTTAGACAATACATTCCTTTAAAAGTTAATGCATCAGGAGTAATGCCAATTATTTTTGCTCAGGCAATTATGTTTGTACCTATAACTTTAGTAGGTTTTTCAGATTCTGAATCATTACAAGGATTTGCTGCGACTTTTACCGATTTTGCGGGTTTTTGGTATAATCTCGTATTCTTTATAATGATTGTTATATTCACATATTTTTATACAGCCATTACTGTAAACCCAAGACAAATGGCTGATGATATGAAAAAAAATGGAGGTTTTATTCCTGGGGTTAAACCTGGAAGAAAAACAGCTGAGTTTTTAGATGATGCAATGTCTAAAATCACATTACCAGGTTCATTATTTTTAGCATTTGTAGCTATTCTTCCTGCTTTTGCTATGCAGCTTGGTATAAATCAAGGTTTTGCTCAATTTTATGGTGGAACCTCATTGTTAATTATGGTTGGTGTTGTATTGGATACTCTCCAGCAAATAGAAAGTCACTTATTAATGCGTCACTATGATGGGTTAACTAGTACTGGAAGAATAAAAGGAAAGTCATCAGGGATGATGGCATAAGTTTACTTTTTTTATGATCTTTTTAAGAACAGAAGAAGAAGTTGAACTTATAAGAAAAAGTTCTTTACTTGTTGCAAAGGCACATGCCGAAGTTGCTAAATTGATTCAGCCAGGAGTTAGTACTCTTGAATTAGATGCTATTGCTGAAGAATTTATTTTAGACAACGGAGGTAAACCAGCTTTTAAAGGATATAATGGATTTCCCAATACTCTTTGTATATCTCCGGATGATCAAGTAGTACACGGTATTCCAAATGCTAAACCTTTAAAAGAAGGGTCTATATTATCTGTCGATTGTGGTGTATTTATGAATGGTTTTTATGGCGATTCAGCTTATACATATCCAGTTGGTGAAATTGATGACAATTCTAAAAGATTATTGCAAATTACTAAAGAGTGTTTGTATTTAGGGATTGAAAAAGCAGTTGTTGGAAATAGAGTAGGTGATATAGGTTTTGCAATTCAACAACACGCCGAAATTAATAATTATGGTGTTGTTCGCGAATTAGTTGGACATGGTGTAGGAGAAAATCTACATGAAAGTCCTGAAGTGCCTAATTTTGGTAGGCGTGGTAATGGTCCGAAACTACAAGATGGTCTGGTAATAGCAATAGAGCCAATGATCAATATGGGAGTAAGAAACATTAGGCAACACGCTGATGGTTGGACAATTACAACAAATGATAATAAACCATCTGCTCATTTTGAGCATACTGTAGTTGTAAGAAAAGGAAAAGCAGATATATTATCTAGCTTTAAGTTTATAGAAGAAGAATTGAATAAAAAATAAAATATGGCCAAACAGGCACACATAGAACAAGATGGAACAATCACTCAGGCTCTTTCAAACGCCATGTTTAGAGTTGAGTTAGAAAATGGGCATATAATTACAGCTCATATTTCTGGTAAAATGAGAAAGTTTTATATTAAGTTATTGCCTGGTGATAAAGTAAAATTAGAAATGTCGCCATACGATTTAACAAAAGGTAGAATTACATATAGATACTAATAATATGAAAATTAGAGCATCCATAAAAAAAAGAAGTGACGATTGTAAAATCGTTAGAAGAAAAGGTCGATTATACGTAATCAACAAAAAGAATCCTAAATTTAAACAACGTCAAGGTTAATTATATAATTATATGGCTAGAATTGCAGGTATAGACTTACCTAAAAACAAAAGAGGAGTAATTGGACTAACTTATATCTACGGAATTGGTTCGTCTGTTGCCAAAAACATTTTGAACAAAGCTGGAGTTGATCATAGTATCAAAGTTCAGGATTGGAATGACAAACAACTTTCTGATATTCGTCAAATTATTGGCGATGAAGTTACTGTAGAAGGAGAGCTTCGATCAGAAGTTCAGCTAAACATTAAACGATTAATGGATATTGGTTGTAATAGAGGTATTCGTCATCGTTCTGGATTACCATTAAGAGGTCAGAGAACTAAAAACAACTCTAGAACTAGAAAGGGTAAGCGTAAAACAGTTGCAAATAAAAAGAAAGCAACTAAATAAACATAAATAGTATTATGGCTAAATCAAATCAGAAAAAAAGAAATGTTAAAGTTGAAGCTATAGGTCAAGCTCACATTCAAGCTACCTTTAACAATATTATTATTTCATTAACTAACAATCAGGGTCAAGTTATTTCTTGGTCTTCTGCTGGTAAAATGGGATTTAGAGGGTCTAAAAAGAATACTCCTTATGCAGCTCAAACTGCGGCTGAAGACTGTGCTTTAAAAGCTCATGAGGCAGGATTACGCAAGGTAAAAGTATATGTCAAAGGACCAGGAGCAGGTAGAGAGTCTGCTATAAGAACTTTGCATAATAATGGAATTGTAGTAACTGAAATTATTGATGTTACTCCAATCCCACACAACGGATGTCGTCCTCCTAAAAGACGTAGAGTTTGATTCATTTTTAAATTATAAAAATTAAATAAATGGCAAGATATAGAGGTCCACAATCAAAAATCGCTCGTCGATTCAACGAGCCAATTTTTGGTCCAGACAAAGCACTAGAAAGAAAAAGCTACGGTCCAGGACAACATGGTAATAATCGCAGAAATAAAAAATCTGAATACGCTGGACAATTAGCTGAAAAGCAAAAAGCAAAATATACTTATGGTATTTTAGAGAAGCAATTTTCTAACTTGTTTAAAGAAGCTTCCAGAAGAAAGGGTATTACAGGTGAAATTTTACTCCAGCTTTGTGAAGCTAGATTAGATAATATTGTTTATAGACTAGGAATTGCTCCTACAAGAAGAGCAGCAAGACAACTTGTAACTCATAGACATATTACAGTAAATGGTCAGGTATTAAATATACCTTCCTATTCTGTTAATCTAGGTGACCTAATAGCTGTACGTGAAAAGTCTAAATCATTGGAAGCTATTTCAACTTCTTTAGCAAATACTACAGAAAGATGTGAATATGTTGAATGGAACCCAGATAATATGGTTGGCAAGCTTGTTGCTATACCACAACGTGAACAAATTTCAGAGAATATAAAGGAACAATTAATTGTTGAACTATATTCTAAATAATAATTTAAATTACACCCATTAACTATGGCAATTTTAGATTTTCAAAGACCAGATAAAGTATACATGATTGAATCAACAAATTCAATTGGTAACTTCGAATTCCGACCACTTGAACCAGGGTACGGTCTAACAGTTGGTAACGCATTAAGAAGAGTTCTACTTTCATCCTTAGAAGGTTTTGCAATAACTTCCATAAAGATTGAAGGAGTAGATCATGAATTTTCTACTATCAAAGGAGTAGTTGAAGATGTTGCTGAAATGATTCTTAATTTCAAACAAGTTCGTTTAAAGCAACAAATAGAGGATGATAATACTGAAAAAGTACTTGTGAAAATAAGTGGAAAAGATCAGTTTACTGCTGGAGATATTGGCAAAAGCTTATCAAGTTTTCAGATTTTAAACCCTGATTTGGTGATTTGTAATTTAGACCCTTCAGTTTCTTTAGAATTAGAACTTAATATTGAAAAGGGTAGAGGATATGTACCTTCTGAAGAAAACAAAAAAAATGCAGCAATTGGAACAATAGCAATAGATTCTATTTTTACTCCAATTAGAAATGTAAAGTTTAGTGTTGAAAACTTTCGTGTTGAACAAAAAACTGATTTCGAAAAATTGATTTTTGAAATAGAAACAGATGGATCAATTCATCCAAAAGATGCATTAACTGAAGCTGCTAAAATATTAATTCAGCACTTTATGTTATTTGCTGATGATAATGTTACATTTGAAAAAACTGAAGCTGATTCGACTCATGAGTTCGATGAAGATACTCTTCACATGCGTCAGTTATTAAAAACTAAGTTGACTGATATGGAATTATCTGTAAGGGCACTTAATTGTTTAAAAACAGCGGAAGTTGAAACATTAGGAGAGTTAGTATCTTTCAATAAAAGCGATTTATTGAAATTTAGAAATTTTGGTAAAAAATCGTTAACTGAATTAGAGGAAATGGTTTTAATTAAAGGTCTTTCATTTGGAATGGATGTAGCCAAATTTAATTTAGATAAAGAGTAAAATGAGACACGGTAAGAAAAATAATCATTTAGGTAGAAAGTCTGCACATAGAAAAGCTATGCTTTCAAACATGGCCTGTTCATTGATTGAACATAAAAGAATAAAAACTACTGTTGCAAAAGCTAAAGCGTTAAGAAAATACGTAGAGCCATTAATTACAAAATCTAAGAATGATACAACACATTCAAGAAGAGTAGTTTTTAGCTATTTAAGACAAAAACAAGCAATTACTGAACTTTTTGGTGATGTAGCTGCAAAGGTTGCTGGAAGAGATGGTGGGTACACAAGAATCCTTCGAACGCACAATCGTTTGGGTGACAATGCAGAAATGTGTTTCATCGAATTAGTTGATTACAATGATTCTTATACAACTGATAAGCCAAAGAAGAAAGCTAAATCAACTAGAAGGTCTGGTTCTAAAAAGACTGTTGATGTTGCTCCTGCTGTTGAGGAGGCTACTGTTGTTGAAGAAAAAGAGTCGTCAGCTGAAATTGAAACAAAAGAAGAATCTACTCAAGATGTTAAAGCTGATACTTCTGTTGAAAATGCAACTGATGAAGAAACTGATACAGAAAGCAACGAAGACGAAAAAGAAAGTAAATAAGTCTTTAAATTTTTAATATACACTTAAAAGGATAAAGCGTTTTTCGTTTTATCCTTTTTTTTATTTTTGCAACTAATGAAAATGAAATATAAAAATAAGAAAGAAGCTAAACTTGTTCTTGAAGATGGAACGGTTTTTTTTGGAAATGCAGTAGGAAAAATTGGTGTTGCAACTGGCGAAATTTGTTTTAATACGGGTATGACAGGTTATCAAGAGATTTTCACAGATCCTTCATACTTTGGTCAAATTATGTTAACTACTAATGCTCATATCGGAAATTATGGTATTCATAATGAGGAAGTAGAATCTGACAGTACTAAAATTAGTGGATTGATCTGTAAAAACTTTAACGAGTTATATTCTAGAGTTGATGCTGATATGAGTATTCAAGATTATTTTGAATCAGAAAATTTAGTTGGAATTTCGGATGTAGATACAAGAGCCTTGGTGAGACATATCAGAGACAAAGGTGCAATGAATGGTATAATTTCTTCCGATAATTTAGATGTTGATTATTTACAACAAAAGCTTAAAGAGGTTCCTTCAATGGAAGGATTACAATTATGTGATAAGGTGTCTACTAAAAGTCCATATTATTTCGGCGATGAAAATGCAGACATTAAAATAGCGGTATTAGATCTTGGTGTGAAAAAAAATATTTTAAGATGTTTAGCAGATAGAGGATGTTATTTAAAAGTATTTCCTTGGAATACCTCTTATGAAGATATGAAAGCTTGGAATCCAGATGGGTTTTTCTTATCAAACGGACCTGGAGATCCATCAATGATGCCAAATGTTATTTTAAATGTTAAAAAGATAACTGATACTGCCATTCCAACTTTTGGAATTTGCTTAGGGCATCAAGCACTTGCTCTTTCTGAAGGCATAAAAACGTTTAAAATGCATAATGGACATAGGGGAATAAATCATCCTGTCAAAAATTTAGAGACTGGCAAATGTGAGGTAACCTCTCAAAATCATGGTTTTGGAATTATTGCTAAAGATGTATATGATCACCCTGTTGTTGAAGTTACTCATGTAAACTTGAATGATGATACAATTGAGGGAATAAAGATTGAAAGTAAAAACGCATTTTCAGTTCAATATCATCCAGAATCATCACCAGGGCCTCATGATTCAAGGTATTTATTTGATCAATTTATTAACCTTATCAATACAAATAAAAATGAGTAAAATTATTTCTTTACATGCTAGGCAAATATTGGATTCTAGAGGAAATCCGACTATTGAAGCAGATGTTGTAACAGAAAATGGCTATAAAGGAAGGGCTGCAGTTCCTTCTGGAGCATCAACAGGAAAACATGAGGCTGTTGAACTGAGAGATGGAGATAAAAAAACTTATCTTGGGAAGGGAGTTCTTAAGGCAGTAAATAATGTTAATACTTTAATAGCCAATGAGCTTAAAGGCTTTGAAGTAAGTGATCAGACTTTAATTGATCAAAAAATGATAGATTTGGATGGTACAACAAACAAATCTGTTCTTGGTGCAAATGCAATTTTAGCAGTTTCAATGGCTGTTGCTAAGGCTGCCGCAAGTGAAAACGACAAACATTTATTTCAATATTTTGGTGGTAATAATGCTAAGATATTACCAGTTCCGATGATGAATATATTAAATGGAGGTTCTCATGCCGATAATAGTATAGATTTTCAGGAATTTATGGTTATGCCTGTAGGAGCTGAATCATTTAGTCAAGCTCTACAAATGGGTACAGAGGTTTTTCATCATTTGAAATCTGTTTTAAATCAAAAAGGGTTTTCAACAAATGTTGGTGATGAAGGTGGTTTTGCTCCAAATTTAGGTTCAAACACAGAAGCTATAGAATATGTTTTGAAGGCAATTGAAAAGGCTGGATATAGACCAGGTGAAGATATGTTTATAGCAATGGATGCTGCATCTTCTGAGTTTTATAATGCTGATGAAAACGTATATCATTTTCATCAATCAACTGGCGATAAGTTATCACCTTCTGATATGGTTGCTTTTTGGAAAGATTGGTCAAACAAATATCCAATTTTATCAATAGAAGATGGACTTGATGAAGATGACTGGAGCGGATGGAGTCAATTAACAAAAGAAATTGGAGATAAAGTTCAATTAGTTGGTGATGATTTATTTGTGACTAATGTTGAAAGGTTATCCAGAGGAATAGAGTCTTCAATTGCTAATTCTATTTTAGTAAAGGTAAATCAGATTGGTTCGCTCACAGAAACTATTAAGGCTGTAGAAATGGCACATTCTAATTCATTCACATCTGTAATGAGTCATCGTTCAGGAGAAACAGAAGATACTACAATTGCAGACCTTGCAGTAGCATTAAATACAGGTCAAATAAAAACTGGTTCAGCATCAAGATCAGACAGAATGGCAAAGTACAATCAACTTCTTCGTATAGAAGAGATACTAGGAAATGATGCAATATACCCTGGTAAATCATTTAAGTTCTTAAAATAAAATAATCATGTCTAAAAATGCAGAGTTGAAATTCGATGGAAATACGTACAAAATTCCTGTTGTACAAGGAACAGAGAACGAATTAGCACTTGATATAAGTAGATTAAGGTCTGAATCTGGTTTAATCACTATAGACAGAGGTTTTAAAAATACTGGATCTACAGAAAGTTCGATTACCTTTTTAAATGGTGAAAAGGGTGTATTACAATATAGAGGTTATTCAATTGAGGAGTTAGCTGAACAATCAACATTTACTGAAGTTGCTTTTTTGTTAATTTATGGTGAGTTGCCAACTAGTGAGCAATTAGAAATGTTCAAAGAAAGTATTGTAAAACATACTCTTGTACATGAAGATGTAAAATCTATCTTAGATGGGTTCCCTTCAAAATCACACCCAATGGGCGTATTGTCTTCATTAGTTTCTTCACTAACAGCTTTTTATCCAAAATCATTAGATCCAAATCGATCTGTTGAAGAAGTAAATGGCACCGTCATAAGAATTTTAGCAAAATTACCAACATTAGCAGCTTGGAGTTATAAGAATAGAACTAGACAACCAATTATATACCCCAAAAACAGTTTGGATTATTGTTCTAATTTTTTGAGAATGATGTTTGCTTTACCAACAGAGGAATATAAAGTAAACCCTGTTGTTTCTAAAGCTTTAGATAAATTATTGATTTTACATGCTGATCATGAACAAAATTGTTCAGCGTCAACTGTTCGATTGGTAGGTTCATCACATGCAAGTTTATATGCTTCTATTTCAGCAGGAATTGCTGCTTTATGGGGACCACTTCATGGAGGTGCTAATCAAGCAGTAATAGAAATGTTGGAGAACATCAGAAAAGATGGTGGTGATATTGCTAAGTACATTGATAAGGCAAAAGATAAAACAGATCCTTTTAGATTAATGGGGTTTGGACATAGAGTTTACAAAAACTTTGATCCAAGAGCTACTATTATTAAAAAGACCGCTGATGAAGTATTAGCGGAATTAGGAGTGAAAGATCCTGTTTTAGATATTGCAAAAGAATTGGAAGCAATTGCCTTAAGTGATCCTTATTTTATTGAAAGAGGGTTATATCCAAATGTTGATTTTTATTCAGGAATTATTTACAGAGCATTGGGTATACCAACGGACATGTTTACTGTTATGTTTGCATTAGGAAGATTACCGGGATGGGTAGCTCAATGGAAAGAAATGAGAGAAAACAAAGAACCAATTGGAAGACCAAGACAAGTTTATACAGGGCATGTCAAAAGAGATTATGTTCCAATTGATAAAAGATAATTTGATAAAATCAGTCAAAAAGGCAATCGTAAACGATTGCCTTTTTTTATCTTTGTACCATGGCTTATAGATCCCTTAATGAATGTATTAAAGAATTAGAAAAAAACGGAATGTTAATCCGTATTAAAGAAGAAGTGGATCCATATTTGGAAATGTCTGCTATTCATCAAATGGTATTTAAAAAATATAAAAAAGCGGTTTTCTTTGAAAGGGTAAAAGGCAGTAAATATCAAGCAGTTTCCAATTTATTTGGCACATTGGAGCAAAGTAAGTTTATATTTCGAAAAAACATTAGCCCAGTAAAAGGATTGGTTTCTTTGAAAGGAGATCCTTCTCAAGCATTAAAAAAACCTTTTACTTATCTTAAATCTATCCTAACAGCCCCATTTGCTTTGCCAATAAAAAAATGGAAAGATTCATTTGAAGAAATTAATATTTCTGATATTCCTCAAATTCAATGTTGGCCTATGGATGGTGGACCTTTTGTAACCTTACCTCAAGTTTTCTCGGAAGATATAGGTAACCCAGGAGTTCTTAATTCAAATTTGGGAATGTATAGAATTCAATTAGGAGGTAACGAATATGAGCAAGATAAAGAAATAGGGTTGCATTATCAGATTCATAGAGGAATAGGTGTTCATCAAACAAAAGCTAATCAAAAAGGACTTCCATTAAAGGTAAGTATATTTGTTGGAGGTCCACCAGCTCATTCATTAGCAGCTGTAATGCCTTTACCTGAAGGGATGAGTGAATTGACATTTGCAGGAATTATGTCTGGAAGAAATTTTAGATATGTTAGAAAGAATGGTTACGTTTTATCTACTGATGCAGACTTTGTAATTTGTGGTGAAATTTTTGCTGATCAAGTAAAACCTGAAGGCCCTTTTGGAGATCATTTAGGCTATTATAGTCTAACCCATGATTTTCCGGTTATGAAAGTAGATAAAGTATATGCAAAAAAGAATGCAATATGGCCATTTACTGTTGTGGGAAGACCACCACAAGAAGATAGTCAATTTGGTGCTTTAATTCATGAAATAACCGATGGTATAATTCCTACCGAAATCCCTGGACTAAAATCAGTAAATGCAGTTGATGAGGCAGGTGTACATCCCTTACTTTTAGCTATAGGGAGTGAACGATACACACCTTTTAATCCAAACAGAAAACCTCAAGAAATACTTACCATAGCTAATCATATTTTAGGTAAAGGCCAGCTAAGTTTAGCAAAGTACTTGTTTATAGTTGCTGGTGAGGACAATCCTAATTTAAATGTTCAAAATGAATATGAGTTTTTTCAGCACTTTTTTGAAAGAGTAGATTGGTCTAGAGATCTTCATTTTCAAACTAAAACAACAATGGATACACTAGATTATAGTAGTACAGGCGAAATTAATGATGGATCTAAAGTTGTATGTGCTGCAGCAGGACCAGTATTGCGAATTTTAGCTAACGATTTACAAAATTGCAAATTTGCCGATAACTCTTTAAATCCTAAGTTAGTTATGCCTGGTGTTTTGGTAGTTCAATCTAAAAGTAATATTAAGGAACTATTGTCAAATCTTGAGCAATCAACATTGGAAGGAATAGCAATTATTACATTAGTGGATGACAGTAATTTTGTTTCCGAAAATATAGAAAATTGGTTGTGGGCAACTTTTACTAGATCGAACCCTGCTGAAGATATCTTTGGTTTACACGAAAAAGTAGAAAATAAGCACTGGAGTTGTACAGTCCCTGTTATAGATGCAAGAATTAAAAAGCATCATGCTCCTATGCTAATAATGCCAGATGATGTGTTAGAAAAGGCAAAGCAAAAACTAGAAAGAGCAACAAATGAGAAATAAAATTTTATTATTAGGTTCAGGAGAGTTAGGTAAAGAGCTTGTAATTGCTTTTCAAAGACTTGGACAGTATGTTATAGCAGTAGATAATTATATCAATGCTCCTGCCATGCAGGTAGCTCATGAGTCTGAAGTAATTAACATGTTGGATGGTGATTCATTGGATGCTATTGTAGAAAAACACCAACCAGATTTTATTGTTCCTGAGGTAGAATCTATTCGAACTGAACGTTTTTTTGAATATGAAAAAAAAGGATATACTGTAATACCTTCTGCTAAAGCTGCGAATTTTACAATGAATAGAAAAGCTATAAGAGATTTAGCAGCCAAAGAATTGGGTATAAAAACAGCTAAGTATTGTTACGCATCTAATATAAACGAACTAACTGAAGGTGTTAATCAATGTGGATTTCCTTGTGTTGTAAAGCCTTTAATGTCTAGCTCTGGCAAAGGACAGTCGATAATTAAAACTTCTTCTGACATAGAACCTGCTTGGACTTATGCCATGCAAGGATCGAGAGGAGATTTGTTGGAAGTAATAGTTGAAGAGTTTATAGATTTTGATTACGAGATAACTTTATTAACTCTAACTCAAAATGACGGAAACACCTTATTTTGTCCTCCAATAGGACATCGACAGGAAAGAGGAGATTATCAAGAAAGTTGGCAGCCTATGGAGATGAATAGTCAACATTTAGAAGAGGCACAACAAATGGCTAAAAAAGTTACGGAAGCTTTAAAGGGTTCTGGAATTTGGGGAGTAGAATTTTTTGTAGGTAAAGACGGAGTTTATTTTTCAGAGTTATCTCCAAGACCTCACGACACAGGATTAGTAACCTTAGCAAATACTCAAAATTTTTCGGAATTTGAATTACATGCTCGAGCAATTTTAGGAATCCCTGTAAAGGAGATAAAATTATTAAAAAATGGAGCAAGTGCTGTTGTACTGGCTTCTCAAAATAAAGAAGATTTTCCAGTTTTTTCCGGCTTAGATCTTGCTTCATCTATTGTAGATTCTGATTTTAAAATATTTGGTAAACCATATACAAGACCTTACAGAAGAATGGCTGTAGCATTAGCCTACGGAAAAAATGAAAGTACAGAAAAACTCGTTGAAAAAGCTAAAAAAGTAGCTTCCAGTATTTCTGTTAACTAAATTATTTTTTCTTACGTTTTTTTTGAAAGAACTTTCTTTTTTTATGTCGTTTTGACTTTTCAGTATTGTATTTTGGAGCAGGGTCGAATCCCTGAGGTAAAGGCGTTTTTTCTAGGGTTCTTTCGATGAGGTCTTCGATCTGTTTGAATTTTCTACATTGCTCAGAATTTATATAAGTAATTGCTTCGCCTTTTCTATCTGCTCTTGCAGTTCTTCCTATTCGATGAACGTAGTCTTCGGCATCGTTTGGCACTTCATAATTGATAACAATCTCAATACCTTTAATATCAATGCCTCTAGATAAAATATCAGTAGCTACAAGAATTTTAATTTTTTTGTTTTTAAAATCTAGTAAAGCTTTTTCTCTTTCATCTTGGTTTAAATCTGAGTGTATATCTTTGGCAGGTAATCCTGCTTTATTTAAGCTTCTCGTTAAATCTTTTACACTTTTTTTTGTAGAGCAAAATACTAAAACATGATTTAAGTCTTTGCCTTTTAATAGTTCTTTTGTTAAGGCAATTTTCTGATTATCGTGTACCATATAAGCTTTCTGGGTAATGCCTTCAGCAGGTTTAGAAATAGATAAACTGATGTTTGTTGGCTTATATAATATTTCGTTTGCAAGCTTTCTAATTTTGGGAGGCATAGTTGCAGAAAACATTAAGTTTTGTCTGTTTTTTGGTAATTTTTTGGCAATTTCCATAATATCATCGTAAAATCCCATATCTAGCATTCTATCTGCTTCATCCAAAATAAAGTGCTTAACTCCAGATGCGTCAAAGTAATTGAACTTCATGTGCGCTAGTAATCTTCCAGGGGTACAAACTAGGATGTCAGCACCATTTTTAATTGCTTTCTTTTGGGCGTCGAAATCAGAACCTGTTCCTCCTCCATATATTGGAAATGAAGATGCATTAGTAAAATAGCTAAACCCTTCAATTTGTCGATCAATCTGTAAGGCTAACTCTCTTGTAGGAGAAACGATAATGGTATTAATTTTTGAAGAGTTTGTCGAACAAAGCTTGTTTAGTATCGGTAAAACAAAAGCGGCTGTTTTTCCAGTACCTGTTTGAGCACAAGCAATAATGTCTTTACTTGCTAAAATAGCAGGTATTGCTTTTTCTTGAATAGGAGTTGGTTTTTCAAATCCCATCATTTCTAAACCTTCTTGTAGTTGAGGTTGGAAATTTAAATCTTTAAATATCATTTTTGTTTTTGTCTTACTGCCTCATATAAAATTATACCAGCCGAAACAGAGACATTTAAGGAGCTAATAGTACCCATCATGGGTATTTTTGTTTTGTGTGTGCATAGTTTTAGATATTCTTCAGAAATTCCATCTTCTTCAGAACCCAATAAAATGGCTGTTGGTAAAGAGTAGTCTGGAGAATAAATAAACTCTTGTGATTTCTCAGTACAACCAACAATTTGTAATCCGCTGTTTTTTAGAAAATCAATTGTTGCCTTTAAATTAAATTCTCTACTGATTGGAACTTTGAGTAATGCTCCAGAAGAAGTTTTGATAGCATCACCATTTATTGCAGCACTTCCTTTTTCAGGAACAATAATTGCATGTACGCCACTACATTCTGCTGTTCTTACGATAGCACCGAAGTTTCTTACATCTGTAATTCTGTCTAAGACCAATATTAAGGGAGTTTTTCCTTCTTCATATAATTGGGGTATAATATTTTCGGTTCTGTGAAAGTGTATAGGCGAAATAAAAGCAAAAACACCTTGATGGTTTTTTCTTGTAAGGCGATTTAATTTTTCAATTGGAACATGTTTATATACAATTTTATTATTTCTAACTAATTGCCATAACTCTTGAAAAAGTTCTCCTTTTAACCCTTTTTGAATAAATAAAGTATCAATTTCTTTTCCAGATTTAATCGCTTCAATTATTGAATGTATTCCAAAAATAGCATTTTCGTATTTAGTTATTTTCATCCGTCTTTGCTCTATCTAATATTTTTTGTGGTAATTCTTTTTTTGTTTTAGCACCAAGCTTTTTTAAGTTTTCTATTTTCTTGATAATATTACCGTTTCCGGTTGTTAGTTTATTCATCGCATCGTCATAGCTAGCTTTGGAGCTATTAAGATTATTGCCAATTTTAACTAAGTCGTTTAAAAAACCCTCAAATTTATCGTACAACAAACCTCCTTCTTTCGCAATTTCTAATGCATTTCTTTTTTGATCTTCTTGTTTCCATATTGATGAAACCGTATTTAAGGTTGCAAGAAGAGTAGATGCGGATACTAATACTATATTTTTGCCAAATGCATCAAGATACAGTTCTCTGTTTTCATGCAGTGCTAATAATAACGCTGGTTCGATTGGAACAAACATTAAAACATGATCAGGAGCATTGATGTTGTATAAGCCAGGGTAATCTTTATTACTCAACTCAACATAGTGACTTTTTATACTTTCTATATGTTTTTTTAGAGCTAGTTTTTTTGTGTTCTCATCCGAAGCATTACAAAAAGTATCATAAGCTTTTAATGACACTTTAGAATCTATAATGAGATGTTTGTTTTCAGGTAAGTTTACAATAAAGTCAGGCTTTTTCAAGTTTCCATCTTCATCTCTATAACCACCTTGAGTTTTAAAGTGAATATCTTTAGTTAGTCCAGATTTTTCTAAAAGAACTTCTAATTGCATTTCTCCCCAATCTCCTTGTGTTTTATTATCACCTTTTAATGCATTTGTAAGGTTCAAAGCTTCTTGACTTAATTGATTATTTAGGTTTTCAAGGCTGTTTATTTTTTCAATTAAGGAAGCATTTCGTTCAATACTTTTTTCATTAGTGTCTCTAACTTGTTTTTCAAATCTTGCGAGTTGGAGATTTAATGGATTTAAAATATTGTTTAGTTGTTCTTTATTTTGAATTTTAAATTTATTAGAATTTTCTTCTAAAATTTTATTTGCAAGGTTTTGGAATTCCTTACTTAGTTTTTCTTCTTTTTCAGAAGAATTATTTTTTTGTTCAAGTAGTTGTTCTTCTAAAATTTTAATACGCTCTGACTTAGATCCTAATTCTTTGGTTAGTTCGTTAATTGTTTTTAAATCTTTATCATTTGATTGAACAGGATTAGTTTTTGTGCTAAATTTATATTGTGCATAGATAATTGCAACAACGGATAGAATAAATGCGATAATTGTAGTTAGGTCCATAATTTTGCTAAGTTAGTTATTTATCAAGGATTAATATTTTTGTATACAAAGGTATTTTATTGTAAAATTCTAAAACCTCAGTATTTATCATCCTAATACATCCGTGTGATGCAGGTGTTCCAATCTTTCCTTCTTCTGACGTTCCATGTATATAAATGTATCTATTATAGGAATCCACCATCCCCCCTTTATTAATGTTTTTTTCGAGTCCATCTAACCATAGTATTCTAGTAGTAATATCGTCTGTTTTGGATGAAGTAGTATCTTGATAAATAGTAGCAATTTGACCGTAAAAAACTCTCCCAATCATCCTACCGTTAAGTGGGGTTTTATCCCCATGCTTTTCTTTTATTTGATGAAGTCCAGTAGGTGTTTTGTCACTATTTTGAATATTACCAACCCCTTTTTTAGCTGTAGAAATACGATAAACAGAATTGATTTCATTATTTTGAATATGGTACATTTTTTGACTTTTTACAGAAACATATATAATCTCTTTAAAAATGGTGTCGTAATTATCAATGGTATATTCATTAACAAAATCTACTACAGACTGTGCAAAACAAAACTGAATTGAAACCAATAAAATGCTTATGATTTTACCCATTTTATTTCTTTTTTATTAGAGGCTCTTAACAATTGATTACATTTTGAAAAGTGTTTACAACCAAAAAAACCTTTATAAGCAGATAAAGGAGATGGATGAGCTGCCTTGAGTATATGGTGTTTTTGTTTTTCAATTAGCTCTTCTTTTTTTTGAGCAAAACTTCCCCAAAGTATAAAAATAACATCTTTTTTATTTGTTGAAATATGTCTGATTAAATTGTCTGTAAGTTCTTCCCAACCTTTATTTTTATGACTTCCTGCTTGGTGAGCACGGACAGTTAAGATGCTGTTTAATAATAATACTCCTTGTTTTGCTAAATAGGATAGATCTCCACATTTAGGAAAGCCGGTATTTAAGTCTGAACTCATTTCTTTGAAAATGTTGTTTAATGACGGAGGAATTTTTGTGCCATTAGTTACAGAAAAACTAAGTCCATGAGCTTGATTATGATTGTGATATGGGTCTTGACCAATTATAACAACTTTTATTTCACTAAAACAAGTAAGATTAAGAGCTGTAAAAATATTTTTTTTGGATGGAAAAATTAAGTAATTTTCAAATTCAAAATTTAAAAATTGAGATAAATTTTTATAGTAATCTAATTCAATTTCTTGCGATAAAATTTTTTTCCAGCTTTGGTGGTTTAAATAGGTTAATAAATTCACAAATCAAAGATAGCTTTTAATGATAATTTCTAAAATATTTTTAAGTAAATTTGTACTTTAAACTTCTTTCCTATGAAAAATATTATAATTATAGTTTTTGTTAGTATATTTTTGATCTCTTGTAGTGTTCAAGAAAATTGTCCAAATTATTCGTTTGCAAAAACTGAAAACTTAAATTCAAATAGTTGATGAACTGGAGTACTATTACATCCGAAACTGATTTGCAAAAAATTTTGGAACTTTCTAAAAGTCAACCTGTACTTATTTTTAAACACAGTACAAGATGTTCGATTAGTAGTTTAGAGCTTAATCGTTTTGAACGAAACTGGAATAACTTTGGTGTTGAACCATTTTACCTAGATTTGTTGAAATACCGTCAACTTTCTAATACAATAGCTGAAATTTTTGAAGTTGAGCACCAATCTCCACAATTACTTTTGATTTCAGAAAAGAAGTGTCTCGAACATGCATCACATAATGCAATATCGTCTATTAACCTTAATAACTTTTAGAAATGAGTGAGCAAACTCCAGTAAGAAAACCAAAATGGTTAAGGGTTAAATTACCGACTGGTAAAAATTATAAACATGTTCGTAAACTAGTTTCAGATAATAAACTACACACCATTTGTGAAAGTGGAAATTGTCCTAACATGGGAGAATGCTGGGGTGAAGGAACGGCAACATTTATGATTCTAGGTAATATTTGTACCCGATCTTGTGGTTTTTGTGCAGTAGCTACTGGTAGACCTTTGCCTGTCGATTGGGAAGAGCCCGAAAAAGTTGCAGACTCAGTGAAGCTAATGGAAGTTAAGCATTGTGTAATCACATCGGTGGATAGAGATGAGTTGAAGGATGGTGGATCCATTATTTGGGTAAAAACTGTTGAAGCTGTAAGGCGTAAAAGTCCAGGAACGACAATGGAAACTTTAATACCTGATTTTAAGGGAGATGTTGAAGCAATTCAGCGTATAATTGATGTAGCTCCTGAAATTGTTTCCCATAATATTGAAACTGTAAGAAGGCTGACTCGTGAAGTAAGAATTCAAGCAAAATATGATAGAAGTTTAGAAGTTTTAAGATTGTTGAAAGAGGGTGGAAGGAGAACAAAATCAGGAATAATGCTTGGCTTAGGAGAAACAGAAGATGAGGTGATTCAAACAATGGATGATCTACGCTCTGTTGGTGTTGACATTATGACCATAGGTCAGTATTTACAACCAACCCCAAAGCATTTGCCAGTAAAAGAATTTATTACTCCTGAGCAATTTGCTAAATATAAAAAGATAGGTTTGGAAAAAGGATTTCGTTTTGTTGAGAGTTCGCCTCTAGTAAGATCTTCATACAGAGCAGAAAAACATATGGCGTAAAATTTCCGCAAACTGTGTAAATTGAGTTAAAATTATTCGTAAATTTAACTCCTAAAATTTAATTGTTATTAATTATTATTAAAATGAAAAAATCAATTTTATTATTTTCGGTGTTTTCACTAGGTCTTTTTATGATCACTATTTTTGTAAATAAGAAGACATCATACGTTCCAATTTCTGAAAGAACTAGTGAGAACTTTAGTTTTAAAGGTGCTCACGAATATATGATGAGTTTAAAAGCAGATCCAGCAACTGGAACCATTCCAACTCAAGCTGTTTTGCAAGCAAGAAAAGAGGTTAGTGACATCGTAAGAGTTCGATCTGCTCAAACATCATTACTTTGGAGTGAAGTAGGACCAGATAATGCAGGTGGAAGAACTCGTGCTATTTTGATAGATAAAGATAACAATAACAAAATGTTTGCAGGAGGCGTTTCTGGTGGATTGTGGGTTTCATATGATGCTGGTTTTAATTGGAACATTGTTCCAGGAACAGATGCATTTGAATTCCCAGGGATTGTGAGTATTTGTCAAACCGCAAATGGAGATATTTATTTAGGTACTGGAGAAGGGCCAACTTTAGGTTCTTTTGGAGGAAACTCCAATGGTTCAACTGGAGTAATTGGTGGAGGTATTTACAAGTCTATTGATGGAGGCCAAACTTTTGAGCATCTACAATCAACAGATCCTAATTCTTTGATAAATACAGGTGCTGCTTTTGCAGCAGTAACTGAGTTAGCTGCCCACAATACTGATAATAATATCGTATACGCTGCAACAAATTCTGGCTTGAAGATAACTACTGATGGTGGAACAACTTGGACGAATGCCATTATTGGTTCAGCAACATTTTTTGATGTTGAGGTATCTACAACAGGTTCTGTTTTAGCATCATCTTCTAATAGAATATATTATTCTGAGGATGGTACATCTGGTTCATTTGAAATTCTTCCTACATCTACTGAATTTGGTGGTGGTTCAGGAAGAATTGAAGTTGAATTTGCTCCATCTGATCCAAATTATATGTATGCAATTTTCTCAAATACCAGTGGATTAGGTAGATATAAAGGTATTTACAGATCTACTGATAAAGGTCAAACGTGGGAGACAATTATTCCTGGTTGGAATGGAAATACTGCTCCATTAAATAATATATTTAGTCAGCAAGCAAATTATGCTATGGCTTTAGCTGTTGATCCATCTGATAAAGATCGAATTGTAATTGGTGGATTAGATATCTGGGTTTGGAAAGCAGGAGAAGGTGTTGAGTCAAGATCTTACTGGGCTGGATACGAACTATCTGATTTTTATGTACATGCTGATCAGCACGAAATTCAGTTCCATCCTAATGATCCAAATACAATTTATATAGGTAATGATGGAGGTGTTTATAGAACAACT
Source organism: Flavobacteriales bacterium (assembly GCA_049890095.1). Taxonomy (GTDB): domain Bacteria; phylum Bacteroidota; class Bacteroidia; order Flavobacteriales; family UBA7312; genus JABAYQ01. The sequence goes on from JBMHCD010000005.1 coordinate 66,911, forward strand.
GATAACTGTGAGTCATTTAGTGGATTAAATAGAGGATATGGAGTCACACAATTTTATACAGTTGGTTTTTCAAAAGATGGATTTGTTATTGGAGGTACACAAGATAACGGTACTCAGTTAATTAATTATGAAAATCAAAGTTTTCCAAAGTCTGCTGTTGAAGTAAGAGGTGGAGATGGTGGTTATGCTTTAATTTCTCATATTAATCCAAATATCATGTTCGCTGAAAGTCAATATGGTTCTGCAGGAAGATCAGCAGACGGCGGAGTATCATTTGGTTCGTTAGAAAATTTAGTTGGTGATACACTTGCTGGTTTAGCTCAAACTGCTGAAGACTCTGGTGATGATGGTTTATTTGCTACATTTATTAACCCAATGGAATTATGGGAATCTGTAAACGTTGATGGTTCTCCAAAAGATACAAGTTTCTTCTTTGCAGCAACTAATTTGATTAGTAATGGAAATCAATCTGATTATTGCGTATACATGACAAAAGGTGCATTAGATTTTTCAAATCCACCACTTTGGTATCAGGTAACACCAACTGCAGGTGCTCCAATTACAAGAATGACTGTTTCTCCAGATGGTAACCACCTATATTTTGCCAGAGGATCATTTCTTTATAGAACAGATAATTTGAACTTGGATACAGTTGCGGATACATATGCAAATTTGAGTGTTTCTGAAGATAACATGGCAACACCAGTAGTAGAAACTATTGCAGTGGACTTACCTGGTGCAAATACAATTACATCTATTGCTTTTGATCCAAATAACAAAAACACTATTGTAGTAACAACTGGAAATTATTCAAATTCTGATCATGTTTATCGTTCTTTCAATGCGCTTGATTCTGTTCCTGAATTTGTTTCAATTCAAGGAAATTTGCCAAGTATGCCAGTTTATTCTGCAGTTATAGATGTTAACGATGAAAACAACATTATAATTGGAACAGAGTTTGGTATTTGGTCTACTAAAAATGGTAGTTCTTGGATTGTTGAGAATGATGGTATGCCATTAGTTCCATGTCACATGTTACGTCAGCAGACTTTACCAGGAGTTAATAAAGGAGTTATATATGTTGGTACTCATGGTAGAGGATTCTTTAAATCAACATCTACTTCGTCAGTATTTGAAGCTATTGAAAATAATGATAATTTAGACTTAAATATTTACCCAAATCCTTCACATGATTTTGTAAATATTGAATCATCTTTGTCTAATTATGATATTCAAATTTTTGATTTAACGGGTAAACAAGTTTTTTCTTCTGAATCGATTCAAAATAATACTAAAATAGATGTTAGTGATTTTGAAGCTGGAACATACATAATAATTACAAATGGCCTAGAAGGCAAAGAGTATGGACAGTTTGTTAAATCAAAATAATTAAAATTGCAAAAGTAAAAGCCTTGCATTAGCAGGGCTTTTTTTTTATGAAAAAGAAAATTGCTATAAATGGTTTTGGAAGAATAGGACGTAATTTTTTAAGACAAATTATAAACTATTCAGATTATGAGGTTGTTGCTGTAAACGATATAGCAAGTATTGACATAATGGTTCATCTATTAAAATATGACTCAATTCATGGGGTTTTTAAACATTCTATATCGATAAAAGATCAATCTTTTTTAATAGACAATAAACTAATTCGATATTATTCCGAAAAAGATCCAGAAAAGTTAAATTGGAAAGAATTAGGAGTTGATATAGTCATAGAGGCAACTGGTAAATTTAAAACACATGAGCTAGCTTACAAACATATTTTAGCTGGAGCTAAAAAAGTATTGTTATCTGCTCCACCATTAGATGATTCTATTAAAACGATAGTTTTAGGAGTAAATGATGAAATAATAGATAATTCGGATACTATTCTTTCTAATGCATCATGCACTACTAATAATGCTGCACCAATGATTAAACTTTTGAATGATCATTATACAATCGAAAGTGCATATATTACCACTGTACATTCATTTACAACAGATCAACGTTTGCACGATTCACCACATATAGATTTTAGAAGAGCCCGTGCTGCTACATCTTCTATTGTTCCAACAACTACAGGTGCGGCAAAAGCATTAACACGCGTTTTTCCAAATCTTAAAAATTTAATTGGAGGATGTGGAATGAGAGTTCCTGTTGCCAACGGTTCACTTACAGATATTACATGTATACTTTCTGAATATACTACAAAACAAGAGATAAATGAACTTTTTAGAAAAGCTGCATTGTCTGAAAGAATGAATGGTATTTTGAGTTATAACGATGATATGATAGTTTCTGTTGATATTGTTGGAAACCATTATTCGTGTGTTTTTGATTCTCATCTAACCTCTGTTATAGGAAAAATGGTAAAAGTAGTTGGTTGGTATGATAATGAAATAGCTTATTCCAACCGATTAATAGATTTGTTAAAACTTATTTAAAATATTTCAAACTTACTGTTTCGCCATCAAATTCTGCATAACTATAGTAATTTACCCATTCCCCCAAGTTTATATAAACTGATTGATTAGTTAAATTCTTGTATATCGGTAAATGTCTGTGACCAAAAATAAAAAAATCGATTTGAGAGTCTTTTAAAACCTCATTACAATATTGAACAAGATATTCTTTATCACCTTTGTCAAGTTCATCTTTTTGTCCGTTAGCAATTCTAGACTTTTTAGACCAATATTGAGCAATTGATATTCCTAAATTGGGATGAATTCTGGCAAAAAACCACTTGCAAATGGGGTTAGAAAAGATTTTTTTTAAAATCTTATATCCATAATCACCAGGTCCTAAGCCATCACCATGACCAATTAAAAAAGTTTTATTGTTTAACCTTATTTTAATTGGCTCGCGAAAAACTGTAATGTTCAATTCTTTTTCTAAATAATCAAACATCCACATGTCATGATTACCGGTAAATATATAAATGGGAATACCTTCATCGCTCAATTCAGCAAGCTTACCTAAAAGGCGAATATATCCTTTTGGAACTACTTTTTTATATTCAAACCAAAAATCAAAGATATCTCCAACTAGATAAATAGCATCTGCATCTTTTTTAATTGTATCTAGCCAACGTATAAAGTGTTTTTCTCTTACAAGACTATCTTCTCTTGATGGAACACCTAAATGCAAATCAGATGCAAAATATATTTTATTTGAAGATTTCAGAAAGCTTTTGATTTAATTTAGTACCTCTTAAGTTTTTATCAATTATAACTCCATTTTTATCAATTAAAAAAGTTGCCGGAATACTATTAATTCCGTAAGATTTAGGAGTTTTCGATTCAAAACCACTTAATTCGCTAACTTGAATCCATTCAATTTTATCTTGTTCGATAGCGTTTATCCAACGTTCTTTACCGTTGTTGTTTTTTAATGTATCGTCTAAAGATATACCTACAATTTCAAATCCTTTTTCCCGATACTTATCGTACATTCTTACAATGTTAGGATTTTCATCTCTACAGGGTTTGCACCACGAAGCCCAAAAGTCAATCAATACGTAGGACCCTCTCAAACTGCTTAGAGTAAATGGGTTATTATTTACGTCATTGATGGTAAAATCTGGTGCTACAGAGCCAATTGCAGTTGCTCTAACAGATTCTAAAGTTTCTTTAAAACTTTTTGTCCATTCATTTTGTGCATAATTAATTTCTAAAGAATCAATAACCATTTTATAAATGTCATAATGTTCATCTATAGAGCCAATGTTCATCAAAGCAAAAAAAGATGCAAAATTACCACTGTTTTGCTTAATAAAATCTATATATCTGAACTGCTGATCGATCATGATTTGGTCGTATTTAACTCTAATGGAATCCATTACTCTTTGTTGATTTATAGTACCTTCTGCTTTTTCATAAATAATTCTTAAAGTATCTATCTTTTTACTAGAATAATCAGCAATACTTAAAATATTTAAATACGCTTCAATTTCTATTGAACCATTACCATAATAGCTGTTAAGATTATTAATATCTAAATCTAAATTAATTTTATCTCCTTGTTTGAAAATTAGTATTGCAAAGTTACTTGGAGACTGGTATAGTTTATATATTCCTATATTTTCTTCATTAACATTAAATGAAAATTCTCCATCTTTAATTGAGCAAGAATCTACCAAAATAGGATTGCTTTCTGGAAAAAGCTCTTCTAGATACAAGACTGTATTTTCTTCTGCATTTGAAATAGAACCTTTGATGTTTTTATTATTATTTGAGCATGCAAAAAAGCATATTGTCAATAGTAATAGAATTATATTTTTCATGTTTTATTTATTTAAGTATTCTTGAACTAATTTATTTGCCATTTTTGGATCTGCTTTTCCTCTAGAAATTTTCATTACTTCTCCCATAAAGAAACCAATAAGACCTTTTTTCCCTGCCTGAAACTCTGCCACTTTCTTGGGGTTTGTATTTATAACCTGTTCAACATAGCTTCTTAATGTATCTGTATCACTTTCTTGTAACCAATTATTATTTTTTGCTATTACTTCTGGCGAAGAAGAGTTTTTTATCATTTCAAAAAATATTTTTTGTGTAGCCACTGAGTTACTCACTTTACCATTATCAACTAGGTCGATAAGTTGACTAATTCTCAATGCATCTATCTCAAATTGATCAATACTTATTGCTCTTTCATTTAAAGATGACTTTATTGAGCCAATCACCATATTTGCAGCAGATTTATAATTTTTAGTCTCTTTACAAACTTCTATGTAGTATAGTGCTAAATTTTTATCCTCTACCAAAATATTTGAATCATAATCTGATAAATTCATTTCTTCTTTGAACTTCAAAAATAATTCTTTTGGTAATGGAGGGAGGTTTTCTTTTATTTTATTGATATAATTTTGAGTGAGAATTACTGGTTGTAAATCTGGTTCAGGAAAATATCTATAATCGTTTGCATCTTCTTTAGATCTCATTAGAGTAGTAGAGCCATTAAAAGCATTAAATGACCTTGTTTGTTGTTCTACAACACCTCCATTTTCGATTAATTCAATTTGTCTATCCATTTCAAATTCGATAGCTTTTTTAACATTTCTTAACGAGTTCATGTTTTTTACTTCAACACGATTTCCAAAAATGTTACTGCCTTTTTTCATTACAGAAATATTTGCATCGCATCTTAAGCTACCTTCTTCTAAATTACCATCACAAATCTCAAGATATCGAACTAATTTTCTTACTTCGATAAGGTACTGATATGCTTCGTCTGAACTTCTCAGTTCGGGTTCTGATACAATTTCAATCAGTGCTACTCCTGCTCTATTTAAATCTACCAATGTGTTAAAAGGGTCCATGTCATGGATGCTTTTACCAGCATCTTCCTCCATATGAATTCGAGTAAGATTTATATTTTTTTCTTTACCGGCTTTATTTTTTATAGAAATAAATCCTCCAGTACAAATGGGTGTTTTATCTTGAGTAATTTGATATCCTTTTGGAAGGTCTGGGTAAAAATAATTTTTTCTAGCGTATTCGTTTCTTTCAGTAATTGAACATCCACAGGCTATTCCCATTTTAACAGCATATTCTAGAACAGATAAATTACTTTTTGGTAATGTTCCAGGATGACCTAATGATATCGGACTTGTTTGCGTATTTGGGGATGATCCGAATGTAGTGGAATCATTACAATACGCTTTTGTTTGAGTAGATAGCTGAGCATGAACTTCTAGTCCAATTACTAATTCATATTTATCTCTAATATTATTCATACGTTGTAAATATAATTAAAGAATTTCTTCTAAACTTTCGTCGATTGCTAGAATCGTTTGATCAAGTAATTTTTTGGTATGAGTTCTTGAGATGAAAAGGGATTCAAAAGCAGAAGGAGCAAAATAAACACCTTTTTTAAGAACAGCATGAAATACTTTTTTAAACAATTCAGCATCTGCATTACAGGCATCATCAAAATTACAAACTTTATCTACTCCAAAGTGAAAACTAATCATAGATCCGACTCTGTTAATACAATATTTTAAATCTCTTTTTTGAAAAGTTTGATGAAGTTTTTGTTCAAAATAATGAGTGTTTTCTTCTAAATCAAGATAAATTTGATCATTTTCATTTAGTTCTTTAAGTAAAGTATAGCCACAACTCATTGCAATAGGATTTCCACTTAGTGTACCAGCCTGATAAACTGGTCCAACTGGTGCTACCATATCCATAATTTCCTTTTTACCTCCAAATGCTCCAACGGGTAAGCCACCTCCGATAATTTTTCCTAGTGTTACCATATCTGGTTTGATGCCATAAACTTCGCTAGCTCCACCTTTGGCCAGTCTAAAGCCTGTCATTACCTCATCAAAAATTAATACAATATTATGTTTATCACAAAGATTTCTTAAGCCTTGTAAAAAGTTAACTTTTGGAGGAATACACCCCATATTTCCTGCAACAGGTTCTATTATGATGGCAGCAATTTGATCTGGATTTTGTGCGATTATATTTTCTACATATTCCAAATTATTAAAAGGAGCAAGTAGGGTGTCTTTTGCTGTTCCTTTAGTTACTCCAGGACTATTTGGAGTTCCTAAGGTAATTGCTCCGCTACCTGCTTTAATTAAAAAAGGATCTGCATGACCATGATAACATCCTTCAAATTTTATAAATTTTTCTTTTTTAGTATAACCTCTAGCTACACGAATAGCACTCATACATGCTTCCGTACCAGAGTTAACCATTCTTACCTTTTCAATAGCAGGTACCATTTTGCAAATTAGTTCAGCAATTTTGGTCTCTAATTCTGTTGGAGCACCAAAAGAAGTAGAATGGTCAACTGATTCTTTTAATGTTTTAATAATTGGAGGGTGGCAGTGACCCAATATCATTGGCCCCCAAGAACCAATAAAGTCGATATATTCTTTATCATCAACATCTGTTAGTATTGAACCTTTTGCAGATTTAAAAAAAATAGGAGTTCCACCAACTGATTTAAAAGCTCTGACTGGAGAGTTTACACCACCAGGAATAAATAGTTGAGCTTTTTCAAAAAGCAATTCACTTTTGTTCATTTAATAATATTTTAGAGGCTTCTTTAGCAAAATAAGTAGCAATTAAACTTGCTCCAGCTCTTTTGAAACCTATTAACGATTCTATGATAGCTTTGTTATAATCTATCCAGCCTTTATCGCCAGCTGCTTTAATCATGGAGTATTCACCAGAAACTTGATATACACTTACAGGGGTGTCAAAATTATCTTTAACTAACCTTACCATATCTAAATAAGGCATTCCTGGTTTAACCATTACAATATCTGCTCCTTCGTTAATATCATTACTGACTTCGATTAATCCTTCTGAACTATTACATGGATCCATTTGATATGTTTTTTTATCACCAAATCCAGGTGCGGAATCCAATGCATCTCTAAAAGGACCATAAAAACTAGATGCATATTTAACACTGTAGGCCATTATACCAACGTTTGTGAAGCGATTTTTTTCTAACTCGTTTCTAATTATTCCTATTCTTCCGTCCATCATATCAGAAGGAGCAACCATGTCTACACCCGCTTTAGCATGAGAAATAGCCATTTTTGCTAAAACATCTAATGTACTATCATTATCAATAAAATTATCTTTAACAATACCATCATGTCCATATTTTGAATATGGGTCCATTGCAACATCACTCATAAGGTAAAGTTCAGGAATAGCTTCCTTTAGTAGTTTTATTGTTCGTTGCATTAAACCGTTTGGATTGACAGCTTCTTTGCCTTCGTTATCTTTTAGATGATCTTCTACCTTAGCAAAAAGGAGAGCAGATTTAATACCTAATTTGAAACATTCTTTTGCTTCTTCTAATAACAAATCAGAAGTGTATCTGTAATAGCCAGGCATGGAATGAATTTCTTCTTTTTTATTTTTTCCTTCCATAACAAATAAAGGAAGTATAAAATCTGATGGCGATAACTGATTTTCTTGAACCATTTTTCTAACGGATTCGTTTACTCTTAATCTTCTGTTTCTGTTAAATGGAAAGCTCATATAGTATTTTTTAGACCCAACTTATGGGATTTTTTAAAATTTCAACAAGTTTGTATTCTTCACTATCTTTTTCAGGGTGATGATTATACTCCCATCGAACGGTAGAAGGTAAGCTCATTAGAATTGATTCGGTTCTACCATTAGTTTTAATTCCAAAATGGGTGCCTCTATCATGCAATAGATTAAATTCAACGTATCTTCCTCTTCGAATTTCTTGCCATATTTTTTCATCTTGGTTAAATGATTCTTTTTTATGTTTTAAGACAATTGGTAAATAGGCCTCTAAAAATGAATTGCTAGAAGAAATTGAAAAATTTAAATGATCTTGCATGGAGTGTTTTTCATTTTCTTTTAAATAATCAAAAAATATTCCACCAATCCCACGACTTTCTTGTCGATGTGAATTGTAAAAATATTCATCACAAGCTTTTTTAAATTTAGGATAGTAACTTAAGTCATGCAAGTCACAAGCTTTTTTGTTTACTAAATGAAAATGTTTAGCGTCTTCTTTGTCTAAATAGTATGGAGTTAAATCAGAACCACCACCAAACCAAGAGGTTTTTAATTCATTGTTATTGTCATACATTTCAAAATATCTCCAATTAGCATGAACTGTAGGGATTTTTGGGCTAAATGGATGTAAAACTAAGGAGATTCCACAAGCATAAAATGTTGCTTGTAGTGTATTGAACTTTTCTTTAAAAATTTTAGGTAATTCTCCATGAACAACAGAAACATTAACTCCTCCTTTTTCAAAAACGTTTCCATTATTTATTATTCTTGTTCTACCACCACCTCCTTCAGGTCGACTCCATTTATCTTCTTTAAATTTAGCTTTTTCATCTAAATTTTCAAGTTCAAGACATATTTTGTCTTGAAGAGCAAATATGTGGTTTTCAAATTTACTCTTAATAGACATTAGGCTTTGTAGTTTTTAATAGTATTGATAAATACTTTGGCATTTTCTACTGGTACAGTTGGAAGAATACCATGACCCAAGTTGGCAATGTACTTATCTTTTCCAAAACCATCTAGCATTTTTAATGTGAGCTGTTCAATTTCTTTATGCGAAGCAAAAAGCCAAGAAGGATCAAAATTTCCCTGTATTGTTACTTTATCACCAGCCATTTTTCTTGCTTGTTGAGGAGTAAGTACCCAATCAACTCCAATTGCATTACAACCAGTATCAACAATGTCTTTTATAGCATACCATGCACCTTTAGCAAAAACAATTGTTGGAACTCCACTTACTTTTTTCATAATTTGTTGGATATAAGGTAGAGCAAATTCATTAAAATCTTGAGGAGATAGTAATCCAGCCCAAGAATCAAATAATTGTACTGCTTGAGCACCTGCATTAATTTGAGCGTTAAGATAATCTATCGTAGTATTAGTAATTTTTTGCAAAAGTAGATGAGCTGCTTCTCTTTCTTGATGACAAAAGGATTTAGCTTGAGAAAAATCTTTGGATCCTTGACCTTGCACCATATAGCAGAGGATTGTAAAAGGAGCTCCAGCAAAACCTATAAGCGGAACTTTTCCATTAAGATCATGACGAGTTTGTTTGATGCCTTCCATTACATAAGATAAGCGATCATGAACATCAGGATTATCCACTTGTTGAGCATCTTTTAGACTATTAACGGTTTTAGGTAAAAAAGGCCCTTTACCAGGTATCATTTGAACTTCAAAACCTAAAGCTTGAGGAATAACTAGAATATCGGAAAAAAGAATAGCTGCATCTGTTCCAACTTGTTCAATTGGCATAATTGTGATTTCGGAAACAAGTTCTGGAGTTTCACATCTCTCGAAAAAAGAATATTTTTCTCTTAAAACTCTATAATCTGGAAGAAACCTTCCTGCTTGTCGCATCATCCAGACAGGAGGGCGTTCAACTGTTTCCCCGTTTAATGCTCTCAAAAGCAAATCGTTTTTTAGTTCCGGAAATTTCTTCATTTATTTAAAATAAATTTGAGCAGCTTCAATTATGCTTGCTACATTTGGTTTTTTACTAACAATACAGTTCTGCCCCAATTTTTTTAAGCTCTTGGCAGTAGTCTGGCCAATTGCAAAACATGGTAGGGATCCAAAACTGTTTTTTAATGACCATGCTTTTACAGAACTTGGACTCATAAAAGCCAATGCGTCATAATCTTGCAAATTTACGTTTTTATCTACAAATTCAGTACGATAGACTACGACTTCTTTCACTTCAATATTATGTTTTTTTAAAAAATCTGGAAGTTCTTTTCTTCTCATGTTACCACAAATAAACACCACTTTTTTTTCTTTTTGTGAAGCAATTAGTTTTGCCAATTCTAAAGCAGAACTCTTAGTAGGTGAAATTGAGTTTTTGAAAAAGGAAGAGCTTTTAGGGCCTACAGTATAAATTTTGTTTGGTAATTTTAAGTTTTTTATTAATTCTGCTGCTTTTTTACTCGTAATTACCCATGGCAATTCTAAATCTAGCTCAGAAATATTAAAAGAAATAGGGATACGTTCGATTAAGGGAATCGAACTTACTTTTATATTTTCAAAATATGCATCATGGAAACATTTATCAATTGCATTTAGAAACAATAATCTTTTAGGGTTTATCATTTTGGTCAATTAATTTTTTAGCTCCTTTATCAATTGCAATTTTTGCAGCTTCAACACCTAGATTTAATGCGTTTTCTTTTATTTCGGAAATATTTATGTTAATTTTTTTGGTGCCGTTTTCGTTTAGAACAACTCCATTGAAAAATACTTTGTTATCTTCAATATATGTATGTGCACCAACAGGAGAGGAACACCCACCGTTTAGAGTATTAAGAAATTGTCTTTCAATATTAGTACAAAGCCATGTATCTGGATCACTAATTTCAGAAATAACAGATTTCAATTTATTATTTTCTTTGAGACTCATAATTGCAACTGCTCCTTGACCAGGAGCTCCTACCATCCAGTCAATTTGTTTAGAGATCTCATTTTCAAGGTCTAAACGAATAAGTCCAGCACAAGCTAATAAAGTTGCATCCCAATTACTTTCTTTTAACTTTTTTATTCTAGTAGGCACATTTCCTCTGATATCTACAATTTGGTGTGTCGGATATTTATTTAGCCACTGTGCTTTTCTTCGGGTGCTACTTGTTGCAATAACAGCATCTTTTTTATTTAAAAAACTTAAATCATTTCTACAAACTAACGCGTCTGTAGGATTTTCTCTTTTCAGAATTGCGGTTATCTCCAGATTTTTGTCAGAAACAGTTGGAATATCTTTTAGAGAATGAACGGCAATGTCTATTTCCTTATTTAATAGAGCATCGTCTAATACTTTTGTGAAAACACCTTTACCACCCATTAGAGGAAGAGGAGTGTCCAATACTTTGTCTCCCTCAGAAACCATTTTAACAATTTCTACTGTATGCCCATTATTTAACAATAACTTTTCCACATGGTGTGCTTGCCACAGGGCTAACTTACTTTTACGAGTGCCTAGTTTAATGTGCATAGTGCTAATTTAAGTTGTAGATATCTTTAATGATTTCTAAGATATCATCATTATATCGATATCTTTTTCTAAGATAGTTGATATTTTTACTACTTATTTTTTTAACAATACTATTAATCAGCGGTTTTACTTTTTCTAACTCTTCCGATGAGTATTGATTTTTGTATTTATTAATCTCAATGTCTTTATCTTTTTCGAAAGATGCTTCTAATTGTTTAATTATTGGACCTAATCGATGAAGTTTTAGCCAGTCTTCAAACTCTAACTTATATAAATTATTGATTGTTTTTGCTTTAGGAATATCTTTTTTTCTTAGATCTAGAGTTTTGTCAGCTTCTGTATTTAACATATCCATATCAATTAGTTTTACTAAAGAATTAGTAGTTATTTCAGAATCAATATTACGTGGAACGGATAAGTCAATAAATAATTTTTTTGAAGCGATATTTTGAATATTCTTATTTGTAATGGTTGGTGTTTGAGATCCTGTTGCAACTATAATTACATTATGGTTTAAAATTTGTTCATTTAGTTGGCTAACATCGCAGAAGCTTACGTTGTTCTTTTGGGCAATTAGCTTGGCTTTTTCTAATGTTCTATTTATAACCGTAATCGACGAATTAGGTAAACCTGTCAAGTTTTCGAGGGTTCTTTCACCAATTTCTCCTGCTCCAAATAATAAAATATTTTTTTGTTTGGACTGATCTATTTCTTTTCTGATATGTAAAACGGATGCATGAGCAACAGAAGCTGCTCCTTTACTTATTGAGGTAAAGGATTGAACTTCTTTATTTGCTTGAAAAACAAATTGAAGTAAGCGATCCAAAGTGCCATTTATTGTGTTAAGTTTTTTGGCCTGTTTAACACCTTCTTTAATTTGATAAAAAATTTGTAAATCTCCCAAAATTTGAGAATCTAAGCCTGTGCTGACCTCAAAAAGTTGTTGGACTGCTTCATCACCCTCTAAAACAAAGCCATATTTATCAAAATCTAATTTGTGGTTTCCAGTAAATTTAACGAATAAGTTTTTGAGTTGGTGAGTGTTAGCATTATGAGCAAATACTTGTGTTCTGTTGCAAGTTGATATCGTAAATAAAGAGTCTATACCTTGCGATTTACAATTTTCAATTAAGAGTTGAGATTGTTCACGATTGATGCTAAACTTTTCTCTAATTCCCAGAGGGCTATTCCAATGGCTGATTCCTATGGTGCAAAATTTAAAGTCCATTATTTATAATTTCTTTTAACTTCTTTTTCTAATCATTTCCGAAATTCCATTTACAAATGTGTCACCTGAGTTTAAGCTTTCAACAAGTTGTATTTTTTCTCCACCATGTTCTTCGAATAATTCTTGGTATTCATCACCAATTTCTATTGTTGTTTCTAGACAGTCTGCAACAAAGGCCGGAGAGAAAACTAACATCTTTTTAACTCCCTGTTTTGCTTTTTCTATAATTATTTCGTCGGAAAAAGGCTCAACCCAACCTCTTCCAAGGCGAGACTGAAAACCAACACTATAATCACTTTCTTTTAAACCTAATTTTTCGGCAAGTAAAAAAACGGTTTGATAGCAAGTTGCTTTATAACAAAATTTATTTTTGTTATTAACCCCATGTTCACAATCATTATCTTTACACAAACTGTCGTTATATACTTTGTTAACATGTCTTTCTGGTAGTCCATGAAAACTAAACAAAACATGATCGTAATCAGAAATAGTATGTTTTAAACCGCTTTCTACAAAACCATTGATATAAAATTCTTGATCGTAGAATTGAGGTAAGAAATTTAACTCTGGAATAACCCACCATTTGCTAATAACATCCATTGCTTCTTCAATTACGGATCCATTTGTAGCCGATGCATAATGAGGGAATAAAGGAAGAATCATTATTTGTTCAAAATTGTAGCTCTGCCACTTTTGTAATGTTTTTCTAAGAGAGGGATTTTTATATCTCATAGCAAATTCGACATGATATTCATCTCCTAATTTTTGAGATAATTTTTGGCAAAGCTCTTCAGTATGATAAATAATTGGTGAGCCTTTGTCCGTCCATAATTCCTTATAAACTTTAGCAGACTTAGGTGCTCTAAATGGTACTATAATACCATTAACTAATATTTTTCTTAATAACCATGGAATATCAATTACTCTTTTGTCATTTAAAAACTGGAATAAATAACTTCTTACGTCTTTAGTTTTAGGACTATCTGGTGTTCCTAAGTTAACCAGTAAAACAGCTTTTTTAGCTTTCATTTAAAATTAGATAAAATTGAGTAATAAATATTTTGAATTGCAAATTTAATCAATATTTGAAAAGTTTAATGTGGTTATAAGATTTTCAATGGAACATTTTTTTTGTGCAAAAAAAAAGTAAATTGAAGATGAAACTTGTTTGAGTACATGTTATGATTTTTAATGTGAAATTAGACTGGCTTAAGAAAAAATGTTGACGAAAGTGTATTTAAAGCCGATAAAACAATAAAATTCCACGAAGACAGGGGGTTTATTTTTTATAAAAATCTCCTAAGAAAAGTTAATTTTCCAGTTCAATTTTAAGGATGACACTAAGACTTCTAAATACAAACAAAGATTTATGCTTTAGATTGACTATAGTTCCGTTAGTCGGAATTATTACACCTAGCTTAACGAATGTTTTGCCAGATGGTGTGGTGTTGGATACTTTTTTTGCAAAAAAATCCATATATATTTACAATGATTGCGGTTGTAGTTCTATTTGAGATCAATCGCCTTTCTTTGAGGTATTGCAGAAGAAAGTTAAAAGCATTTTCTTCGATCGTTGTTAGGTTGATTATTCAATTGTTTCTTCTGGTGGTTATTACTTCGGTACTATTGGTGTTCTTTCTTAATTTGTGGTATGGTCAAATTCTTAATGTAGATAATTTTGGAGATAATGTGGTGAGTAATGTGTATGTTGGATTATCAGCAGCTATAATTTTTACTTTATACTATGATATGTCTTACTACATTGCAATTTGGCAAAGAGAAAATCTTCTCAATAAGCAGTTAGAGATAGAGAATGTGAAAAGTCAGTTGTTGATTTTGAAAAATCAATTGTCTCCACATTTTATGTTTAATGCTCTGAGTAATCTATCTGCTTTAATAGATAGTGATAAAGAGAAGGCTTCTGAGTTTTTAACAAAATTTTCAGAGGCTTATAGGTATTTGTTAAAGCATGATGATGCGATATTTCCTAGTTTAGAAGTATAGAAAATCATAATCGTAAAACACGAACTTAAAATTAAAATAAAATAATACAGAATATATAAAATTTCTAGAGCTTGGTCGCTGAAAAAATCTAATATATTCTTTAAAAAAAATATTAGGATTAAAAAGACTTACAATAATTATAATTGCTTGTACAAATGAAATATATTTGAGTAGTTTTTTAAGATTCATTTAACTTTTTTAAAGTAGAGCTTCACAACGCTAATAAATAAATAATTTAACGTAAACAAACGTTTATAAATCCAAATTTAAAATTTAGTAACTTTACATAATAAAAATAAAAAAAATGAAACACATATTTATTAGCCTATTATTCGCTTTTGCGACATTAACTTCTTTTGCTCAAAACTATCCTACTTTGGATATTGGTCAGAAATGCCCTTCAACAGATTTGAAATTATGGTCTGTTGACAAGGAATTTTATCAGCTTAAGGATAACTTTAATAGTGATGGTTTATTAGTCATTTTTACTTGTAATACTTGCCCTTTTGTTGTTAAATGGGAAGATCGTTATAAAATGTTGGAAAAACTTTGTCGCGATAATAACGTTAAAATGGTGTATGTAAACTCCAATGCTAAAAAAAGGAAAGATGATGATTCTTTTCAAGCTATGCAAGATCATGCTAAGAAGTTAGATTATCAATTTCCATATGTACTAGATAAAAATAGTTCGTTAGCTAATGCTTTTGGAGCAAAAACAACACCACATATTTTTCTCTTTAATAAAGAAAAAGTGTTGGTGTATAAAGGAGCAATTGACGATAATTATGAATCGGCAAAAGATGTTCGTAATTTTTATTTAAAAGATGCTATTGAGCAAATGGTAGTAGGAGTAAAAATAAAAACTGCAAAAACCAAAGCAGTAGGATGTAGCATAAAACGATTTTAAAATTAAAACAATTTATACCTCAAAAAAAAGCGAATGAATAATCATTCGCTTTTTTTATTGATTAAATTTTTGGTCCATAACTTTCCATCTATAATCAAAAATAGATTTTAATTGATTTTTAATCAGAACATAGTTGGCTATGTCTCCTAAAATTCCAAATGGTGGTTTGTAGGTAACAATATCGGTCATTAGAATTCCTCCGTCTTTTTCTTCAAAAAAATGTTGATGATGCCACAAGCTGTAAGGACCGACTCTTTGTTCATCGATAAAAAAATGCTTGTCTCTAACTTGGGTAATTTCTGTTACCCAATTCATCTTGATTCCTAATAAAGGACTTACTTTATAGGTAATAATCATTCCAGGATACATCTTTTCGGGCAGATCTTTTGAAGTAATATCAAAAAGCATATGATCTGGAGTTATTTCTTTTAAGTTTTTAGGAGAAGAAGCAAAGTCCCAAATAGTTTCTAAATCCGTTTTAAGAAATTGTTCAACTTTGAATTGATAATGAGCCATTAATTTTTTGTATAATTATTAATTAAAATAGTTATACAAATATACTTAGTTTTTCACCAAAAATACTATTTGAGGATTAGTTTTTGTTGAATAATTTGATCATCACAAATGATAGAAATAAAATACAAGCCAGCATTAAGATTGTCTTTGTAAATAATAAAGCTTTCACTATTAATTGTTTGACTTCTTACCTTTCTTGCTTTTGTGTCAAATAGTTCATATCTAATTGCTTTTTGATTTAAGCTAATTGTAGTGCTTTTTTCGAATGGATTAGGAGCTATAAAGATATGATTACTATTATCAGTGATAGAACTAACTGTTGCACATTCATTTTCGCATTCTTCCAAACTAGCAAAAGTTCCTTCTTGTCCAAACTGACCAACATCCACACAAGTTTCCATAATACAGTTGTATGAAGATTGGTTATTATTTTCACATTCATTTTCACACTCTTCCAAACTATCGAAGGAACCTTCTTGTCCGAATTGACCAATGTCTATACACGCACCAGCGATACATTCGTAAGATGATTGGGCATTAGCTTCACATTCGTCTTCACATTCTTCTAAAGTGTCGAATGATCCTTCTTGTCCGAATTGACCAATGTCTATACATGCCCCAGCAATACATTCAAAAGATGAATCATCACCCTCTGAGATACATTCTTCTTCACATGCTTGAAGACTTTCAAAAGAGCCAGATTGCCCAAATTGGCTTACATCTACACAGTTTCCAAGAATACATTCATAAATGAAATCTTCGTTTGATGAGCATTCTTGTTCACATTCTTGTAAACTGGCATACGATCCTTCTTGACCAAACTGACCTACATCTACACAACTACCTGCTAAACATTCGTATATCAGTTCTTGGTTCGATGAGCATTCTTGTTCACATTCTTGTAAGCTAGCATAAGATCCTTCTTGACCGAACTGACCTACATCGATACATCCGTTTGCAATACAATCATATGTTAAGCAACCGTCAATAGTATTTAATTCAGACCATTCGTTAGCATTTTGATTAAGAATACCATCGCCCAGACATTCGTAATAATTGCAACTGTCCACAAAAAATTCGCAGCCTACACAATAATATTCTCCATTTTCTACACAACCATCAAAACACGACCCATCTTCAATAGTTGCCTGAGGATTGTAGTTTATGGCAAATGGATTTGTACATCCTTCCACATCGTCTTGCCCTGGAGAGGAAGTCATCATCCATTGTTGATCTTGAAAAACTAAAGTGTCTATAGTTGTGCACGATAATGAATCCAAAGTATAGGTCTGAATAACAATAATTGTTTGGTTTGGAGACAGGTTAAAAAGAGTAATACTTGAACCTTGATCACTACCTCCATTGTTTTGCTGATCGAAATATTCCCAGTAAATAGTAGGAGTAAAAATGGACACAATTCCTGCAGATTGTAATTCAACCTGATTTGGGTTTTGACTTATAATGTTGGTGCTTAACTCTTCGCAGATATTTTGAGCATTACTTACTAAAGAAAACGCAAAAGCAATGATAAGGATAAGGGAATTCTTCATTTTTTTAAAAATTTTTGTAAATATAAAAAAATCTGTGAGTAAAGAATTTCTACACTGCTAATCTTGAAATAGGGGAGGTATCTTGTGTTGCAAAATCGTTTTTCAAATATTTGAAATAGGCAGTAACAGCTATCATTGCAGCATTATCGGTGCAATACGAAAAAGGGGGTATGTAGGTTTTAATATCGGAATCTATTTCTAAATCTTTAAGCGATTGTCGGAGCGATGAGTTTGCTGAAACACCACCAGCAATAGCAATTTCTTTTATATTGGTCGATTGACTAGCATAAGCTATCTTTTCCATTAAAATAGAAACAATAGCATGTTGAATGGAGGCACATAAATCGTTTAGATTTTCTTTTATGAAATTGGGATTTTCCTTTTGATTTTTTTGGATTGAGTATAAAATACTTGTTTTTAATCCACTAAAGCTAAAATCATATCCTTTTACTTTTGGCTTTCCAAAAGCGAAAGCATGTTTATTTCCATCTTTTGCATATTTGTCTATTAGAGGTCCGCCAGGGTATGGAAGTCCTAAAATTTTTGCGGATTTGTCAAATGCTTCACCAGCAGCATCGTCAATAGTTTCACCTAATAATTCAAAGTTTAAATAGTCATTTACCCTAACGATTTGGGTGTGTCCTCCTGAAACAGTTAAGCATAAAAAAGGAAATTTTGGAGATGGATTAATGTGATCGTCAATAAAATGAGCAAGAATGTGTGCTTGCATATGATTAACGTCTATAATTGGAACATCAAGTGCTAGTCCCAAAGCTTTGGCAAAAGAAACACCAACAAGTAATGAACCAAGTAATCCCGGACCTTTCGTAAAGGCAACGGCATCAATATCTTTTTTGTTGATCTTGGCTTGTTTGATGGCTTGATCTACAACAGGAATAATATTTTGTTGATGTGCCCTAGAAGCTAGTTCGGGAACAACTCCTCCATATTTTTGATGAATTACTTGATTGGCAATTACATTAGACAATATATGCTTGTTTTGAATAACTGCAGCACTAGTATCATCACAGGAAGATTCGATTGCAAGAATGGTAACTTTTTTATTTATCATCTAGCTTATACAATGTATGTCCCATTTTATCTCTTTTGGTTTTAAGATAAAACTCGTTGTGTTGATTAGAATCAATTTCGATAGCAATATTTTCCACTATTTCCAAACCATAGCCCATAAGTCCAGTTCTTTTTTGTGGGTTGTTACTCATTAGTTTGATTTTTTTTATGCCTAGAGATCTCAAAATTTGAGCTCCAACACCATAATCTCTGGAATCGGCTTTAAAGCCTAAATCTTCATTTGCCTCTACTGTATCTCTACCACTTTCTTGAAGCTTATATGCTTTTAATTTGTTGAGTAAACCAATTCCTCTTCCTTCTTGATTCATATAAACAATCACACCTTTCCCTTCTTCTTCAACCATTTTCATTGCTGCTGTAAGTTGTGGGCCACAATCGCATCTACAAGAGCCAAAAATATCTCCAGTAATGCAAGAAGAGTGTACTCGAACAAGTATATCTTCATCTTCGTTCCATTTTCCTTTAACCAATGCCAAATGCAATTGATCGTTTGTTTTTTGTCGGAAAGCATGCAATTCAAATTCACCTATGTCGGTAGGTAACATGATGTTTACCTCTTTAACGATTAACGATTCGTTTTGAATTCGATATTCAATAAGATCTTTTATGGTTACAATTTTGAGTTGGTGCTTTTTGGCAATTTCAATTAATTCTGGCATTCTAGCCATGGTGCCATTCTCATTCATGATTTCTACAATAACTCCAGCAGGATACAAGCCTGCTAGTCTTGCAAAATCGATAGCTGCTTCGGTATGCCCAGCTCTACGTAAAACACCACCTTTTCGAGCTTTTAAAGGAAAAATATGACCAGGTTTTCCTAGTGTTGAAGGGTCAACATCAGGATCAACTAGTGCCTTAATAGTTTTGGAACGATCGCTAGCAGAAATACCAGTAGTACATCCATTTCCAATCAAATCTACAGAAACAGTAAAAGGAGTTTCGTATTCTGCAGTATTTTTACCAACCATTAATTCCAGACCAAGTTCTTCACATCTATCTTCAATAAGAGGAGCGCAAATTAGTCCCCTACCATGAGTAGCCATAAAATTAATCATTTCAGGAGTAACTTTATCAGCAGCAGCTAAAAAATCACCTTCGTTCTCCCTGTCTTCATCATCAACAACGATAATGATTTTACCTTGTTTAATATCTTCAATAGCTTCTTCAATAGTGTTGAGCATCCTTGTCTAAATTTTGATGCAAAGATAAGCTATTATGACAATTGGTAAGACTAATAAATTAATCTAATTTTCTAGTCCAAGTGCTTGTTCTACCAAATATTGGTAAGCCAACATATCCTCTCAGGTCTAATTTATTATCCGAAACTAGAGTCATTGTACCATTGTAGGTGTTTCCGCTTTTAGGGTCGTAAATTTCACCATCTTCCCAAACATTATCTTCATCTAATTTAAAATTGTACATAATAACCATTCCTAATCTAGATCTAGATCGTAAACTTTCATCAGGATTTAAAGGATCGGTTTTTGGGTTTCCGTTTTCATCGTTAGGATTTAACATCCAAATAATTTTCCCCTGAAAAGAGTCTCCATTTTGACTAATTTCAATAACCGCATCTTTTTCTTGATTATACCAATTACCACTAATTGATGATGAGTTTTGACTGTAGGCAACAAAGCCTAGTAGCATAGTCAGTGCTAAGATTAAATTTTTCATACTATTTTTTAATTTGAATACAAGTATAGTTTTTTTTGAGATAGGGTACAAAAAAAGCTGCCTGGGTATTTCTACTCAGGCAGCCCCTTAAAGCCATGAAAAAACTTACTTCCCTCTCCCTAATGGGAATTACAAAGTTAAATAATTAATTTTAAACAATGTTTATATTTTAATAAAAAAATAGAAAAAAAATCAATAAAGTTATAAGTGACTGATAGATAGGTCATTGTGATTTCTAATGTAGATTAATATTTTTGCTTCAGCACATACTTCTCCTTCTTCATCAATAGCTTTTGCGGTATGCGTCACTTCATATTTATAATCTACTTTTAGTTGTTCTATAGCATTACGAATATCAATATCGTTCAATGTAAAATCAATTGTTAAATCGCTTTTTGCAGGTTTCAAATAATTTATTTCTGCTTTCTTTACCCAAACTTGCATAGGTGCTTTTAGTTGAGAAAAAATTTGCCAATACATAACGGCGTAATAGGGGTCAAAAGCACTAAAAATAGTACCACCAAAAATTGCTTTTTGAATATTTCTATTCATCCACGAATAGCGTACAACTACTTTTAGCTTGGTAAAATTTTCGTTAACACTCTCAATTTTTATTTTATTAAAAAAAAGAGGTGGAAATAAATTTAACCCAAACGCTAATTTTTTGGAGGAGTAAACCTTTGTTGAATAATTACTTTTTTTCATACTTATGGCAAAATTAATAACTTCAAGCAATAGTTTTGGTAAATTTGCTAAATAAAACAATCTCTATGAACAGACCCTTAATTTTTGTTACAAACGACGATAGCATTAATTCTGATGGAATTAAAAAGCTAATCAGCATTGCACAACTAATAGGCGATGTTTTTGTGGTTGCACCAGATAGCCCAAAATCTGGCAAAAGCCATGCTATTTCTTTGGATTCTACTATAACTTTAGATTTAATAAAAAAACAAAAAGGTTTAACTATTTATACTTGTAGTGGCATGCCTGTAGATTGTGTAAAGCTTGGCCTGGACGAGTTAGTGGACAGAAAGCCAGATTTACTGCTTTCTGGAATAAATCACGGCTCAAATGCAGCAACAAATATTATTTATTCAGGAACTATGGCAGGAGCTTTGGAGGGTGCTATGCATCAAATACCTTCTATTGGTTTTTCATTACTAGATATTGATCCGAATGCTGATTTTGAACCTTGCACTAATTATGTTCATTCTATTATAAATTTAGTGCTTGAGAAAAAAGAATTGGTTTGCCTTAATGTCAATATTCCTGTTCTTGAAGAAGAAAAGATTAAAGGTATTAAAATGTGTAGTCAGTCAATGGCTTATTGGAAGGAGCATTTTGAATCTTTTACCGACGAGCAGGGAAAGCTTACTTATCAAATGAGAGGTACATTTATTAATTTGGAACAAAATAAAGATAGTGATCAATGGGCTTTGGATAAAGATTATATTTCTGTCGTTCCAGTAAATTTTGATTTTACAGACTATAAAATGTTGGATAAACTAAAAAACTGGAAATTATGATAAATAGTCGTTTGTTCTGGAGAGGAGCAATTCTGGGATTAATTCTTCCTTTGCTTGCCTTTGTTATATATTCCAATTTTGTGTTGGGAAGTGATATTATTACTACTTACATACAGTTGGAAGTTATGCAAATACATACCCATGTTTTAAGTCTTTGTACTCTAGTTAATATTTTGCCTTTTTTTTTATTTTTAAGAGCTTATAGAAACGAACCTGCTCAAGGAATTTTGTTTTCTACATTTATAATTGTTATTAGTGTCTATATCATAAATTTCTTGTTTTGAGTAAATACTATTTTATATGTGGTGAGGCTTCTGGAGATTTGCATGCTTCAAAACTAATAGATCATCTTTCTGCTCTAGACGATTCGTCTGTATTTAGAGGTTTTGGAGGCGATAAAATGGAAGAAAAAGGAATGCAAATAATAAAGCATTATAAGGATTTGTCTTTTATGGGCTTTTATGAGGTTGCAAAAAACATCAGAACGATTATTAAAAACTTTAGTATTGTTAAAAAAGATATTTTACAATTTTCGCCAGATGTATTAGTGCTTGTTGATTATCCGGGTTTTAATATGAGAATGGCAAAATTTGCCAAACAAAACCATATTAAAGTGGTATATTATATTACTCCTCAAGTTTGGGCTTGGAAAAAGAATAGAGTCCACTCACTAAAAAAATATGTGGATTTATTGATTCCTATTTTACCATTTGAACCATCTTTTTTTAGTAAAAATGGATTAGAATCTGTATTTTATGGACATCCTTTAATGGATGAGTTAAAAAATAAAAAACAACCAAGGTTAGATTTTGAAAAGAAAGTTATAGCATTATTGCCAGGAAGTAGAAAGCAAGAAATTTCTAAAATTTTACCGGTAATGATGGAATTAGTACCAATGTTTGATGACTATCAATTTGTTATTGCAGGAGCTCCTTCGATATCGCAAGAATTTTATAGGTCTCTTACAAACGATTCTAAAATTCCTATTTCAAAAAATAAAACATACGAAGTGTTAAGTAGTGCAAAGGCTGCACTAGTAGCTTCAGGAACTGCAACTCTTGAGGCAGCAATACTCAATGTTCCGCAAGTAGTGTGTTATAAAACTTCGTGGTTTTCGTTTGTTTTAGGCAAACTGTTAGTTAAGGTGAAGTATATTTCTTTAGTTAATCTTATTGCACATAAAGAAATTGTGCGAGAGCTAATTCAATCAGATCTAAATGTAAAATTGTTAGCTGATCAGTTGAATTTCATACTAAAAAAAGAAAATGAAAAGTCGATATTGAAACAATATTCGGACGTTATTGAAAAGTTAGGGGATAACAACTCTTGTAAAAAAGTTGCTCAGGCAATTTTCGACATCGTCTAGATATTTTACTTAAATAATAAGTCATGAATTGGAATTCTATTCCTATGCTTAAACTTATTGTGCCTTTTATTCAGGGCATAATTTTATATAGATACACGCAATTTTATGATGCCATATTTTTAATAATTGCGGTTTTTCTTTTTGTTGTACTATTTTTAATTGTTTCTATCAAATCTTATAATTATCGTTGGTTATTTGGGCTTGCTGTTACGTTTTTTCTTTTTTTATTTCTATTGTAATAAGTCATTTTTCTCTACCTCAAAATAAGAAATCGTATTTTGAAAATTTCATTTCAGAAAGCAGTGTATATCTTTTACAAATTTCAACACCACCACTTGAAAAAGAAAAATTGCCATTTTATTATTTACGTGGTCATTTAAGTAACTTATCCTTAAGAAAAATAGAAAGAGTAGAGTTTGGAGAATTTTTTCAAAGCAATGCCATTTGGACAGACAACTTTCATGTACAGTACAAAAATTTAAGAGGATTAATTGTTAAAGAAGATTTTGAGATTAAACAATCCTCACAAAGCATACCATTACACTTTTGTCTGCTATCAAAAGAAGTAGACTTAAAAAAGCTGCTTGACACATATGAGCCTAAAACTATAATTTTAGATAATAACTTATCATATTATAGTTACAAACAAATGAAAAAACAATGTAAAAAGTTAGGTTTAAATTACCACGATTTAAGGCAATCTTATTATAGTATGAAGTCTAAATTTTAGATTCGCATATTTGCATAATTTCCTTTTCTTTTTCTAATGCTTGATGAATAAGTTTTTCTCCTTTTTGTAAGATGTCATCAACAAATTTTTTGTCTTTGCAATCACCACAATTAATTTTCACATTAAGAAAGGCTCCTCGAACGGCAGTGCGAGCACACAAAGCACCTACTGCTGCATCGGTAATGGAATTAGGATTTCCAATTTTTGCCATTTCTAGCATTACTTCCATCGAATCAAGTGCTGTTTGCATTACTAAAAACGGAGTTTCGATAGCAAATTTTGTGGCAGATTGAATAGCATTTTGCCTGTTAGTCTGGTCTTGTTCTGTTTCTTTAGGTAGTCTAAACGCTTCCATTATTTTATTGAAGGAGTTGGTGTCTTCATCTACTAATCTTAGTAGTTCGTTTTGATATTCAATTCCTTTTTGAGCCCAGTTGGAAAATGTTTGCCATTGATCATCCCATCCTCTTTTATGTGCAGATAAGTTTGCTACCATAGTGCTCAGTGCAGCGCCCATAGCACCACAATAAGCAGAGATTGAGCCGCCGCCTGGAGCAGGGCTTTCACTTGCTGTTTCATTAGCAAACTGACTAAGGTTAAGGTCGATTAACTTTTGCTTTTCTTCCTCAAGCATATATTCAATAATTCGTTCTTTAGGATTGAATGGTGCCAGTTCGTCTAGTCCAAGAGATTTAATGGCAATTTTTATTATCTCCTCTTCTGAAATTCCTGTAGATCGTTCTTGTTTTTCAAGGAAATAAATTCCTGCATCGATGAGTACTTTTTTAGGAACTAGCCCAACTAATTCCGATCCAGTTACTCTTATTCCTCTTGCATTAGCTCTTTCGCAAGTTTTGTCAAATACTTGGTGTAGAGGGCTAACGTTTATATTGGTAAGGTTATACGAAATTTGTGCTACTCCATATTCTTCTATAAACCAGCCAATACCTTTAACGTGTTTGAATAGACCTGCTTGACGTTTTGGTTCACCCTTTTCGTCTGTAATGACTTTGCCCAAAATACTATTTCCTTCCCTTTGTATTCTACCTGCTTCTCTGATGTCAAATGCGATGGCATTCGCTCTTCTGGTAGAAGTAGTGTTGAGGTTTATATTGTATGCTACCAAAAAATCACGAGCAGAAATAGCAGTAGCTCCAGACTTGGCAACAGAAGAATTAAACTGATTTGGTCCAAAATCTGGCTTCCAATGCGGATCAGATAATTTTTTATTTAGTCCTTCATATTCTCCAGATCTACAATTAGCCAGATTCTGGCGTTCTTCCGATTGAGCAGCGTTTTCGTATAGATAAACAGGAATTTCTAGATCATTTCCTACGCGATCACCCAATTTTTTTGCCCATTCAGCAGTTTCCTCCATGCTTATATTTGCAATCGGTATTAGCGGACAAACATCGGTTGCACCCATTCTAGGGTGCTCGCCGCTATGAACACTCATGTCTATAAGCTCTTTTGCTTTTTGAATTAGTAAGTAAGCTGCATCAATAACATTTTGAGGTTCGCCAACAAATGTTATAACTGTTCTGTTGGTTGCTTTACCAGGATCAACATTTAGTAATTTTACCCCTTCTACAGATTCAACTACTTTAGCAATTTCATTTATTTTTTTGTCGTTTCTTCCTTCCGATATGTTAGGAACACATTCAATTAGTTGTGTCTTCATTGTTAATGTTTTGTATTTCTCCGTTTAAAATAATGGTTTTTATATTGTTTTCTCCAAAGGAGTAGGGTAGATAAGCAAAAGATGAAATATTGTCTGTAATAAACAAATTAGCTTTTTTGCCAATAGCAATACTTCCTAATTCTTTGCTCAACCCCATTGCATAAGCTGTATTTATGGTAGTTGCGTTAATCACTTCTTCTGGATTTAGTTTCATATTGATACATCCTAGAGAAGCAACAAAATTCATGTTCCAATTTGGGCTAGATCCCGGATTATAATCCGATGCTAAAGCAACTGGTAGTCCGGTGTGGATTAGTTGTTTTGCAGGGCCAAATGGTATGCCAAGAAAGAAAGAACAAGAGGGTAGAAATGTAGGCATGCAATCGCTGTTTTTTAGGCTGTCTATATCTTCTTGCGACATATGTTCTAGATGATCTACTGATAAAGCTCCTAAATCTACACTTGTTTTAACACCTCCCAAAATGGTAAATTGATTAACGTGTGTTTTGGGAATAAGTCCCCATTTTTTTCCGGCCTCTAGTATTTGTTTTAGTTCGTTTACCGAAAAATAACCTTCTTCGCAAAAAACATCAATATAGTCTGCTAGTTTTTGCTGGGCTACTTTAGGAATTAGCTCATTAATAATGTAATGAATGTATTGTTCTTTTTTATTTTTGAATTCTAGAGGAATTGCATGAGCAGCAAGAAGAGTTGATTTGATAGTAATTGGACTTGTTTTTTTAAGCTCATCAATTACTTTTAGCATTTTAATTTCTGATTCCAAATTTAGGCCATAGCCACTCTTAATTTCTATTGCTCCTGTTCCACTTCGGATAATTTTAGTTAGGCGTTTGCGAGCATCTTGCAGTAAGGATTCAAAGGAGGTTTCTTGTAGCTTTTTTGCGGAGTTGAGGATTCCGCCACCCTCACGAGCTATTTCTTCATAGCTTTTACCATTTATTCGTTGTACCCATTCTTTTTCTCTACTTCCGGCATGAATAAGGTGTGTGTGGCTATCGTTGTACGATGGAAAAACCATTCCTCCATCGGCATCAATAATTTTTGTGTTGTTCCAATCGTCAATGCCTTTCCACTGATCCATACTTCCAAAGTTGGTAATTCGTCCGTCTTCTATTTCTATAAAAGCATCCTCAATGGTTTCCACTTTGCCCATATCAGAGCCAGCAACCCATTTGCGAATAGTATGCTCTATCTGAACAGCTTTACTTATGTTCTTAATTACCAGCTTCATAGTGCTATTTTTTATCAAGCTAAAATACAAAAATAGACCATTTTCACTCCTTTAAATTTATTTATATTTGTGGTAGTATGAATACACTTGGTAGCTTGTATAGACTGACAACTTTTGGCGAATCGCATGGAACGGCAATAGGTGGTGTAATTGATGGTTGTCCGGCTGGATTGACTATTAACTTAGAGCAAATACAAAATGAGTTAGACAGAAGAAGACCAGGTCAGTCCTCCATAACAACTCAAAGAAAAGAAGGTGATAAAGTAGAGTTTTTGTCGGGAATTTTTGAGGGAAAAACTACTGGAGCTTCCATAGGTTTTGTAATTCGTAATACCGATCAAAAATCGAAGGATTATGATCATCTAAAAGGGCTTGCTCGTCCTTCTCATGGCGATTTCACTTACCAAAAGAAGTATGGTGTTCAAGATTATAGAGGGGGTGGGCGTTATTCGGCTCGAGAAACAGCAAATTGGATAGTAGGTGGTGCAATTGCTAAGCAATTGTTACAACAAATAGATATTAAAGCCTTCGTTTCTTCTGTTGGTACGTTGTCGTTGCCAAATTCTTATTCCGATTTGGATTTGAGTATCATAGATTCAAATATTGTTCGTTGTCCTGATCTTTCAATGGCAAATAGAATGATAGATTTAATCCAAGAGGTAAAAAAAGAGGGCGATACTGTTGGAGGTGTTGTAAGTTGTGTAGTTAAAAATATGCCTATTGGATTGGGGCAGCCAATTTTTGATAAACTAAGTGCTAGATTAGCAAAGTATATGATGTCTATCAATGCCTCTAAAGGTTTTGAAATAGGCAATGGCTTTGAAAGTTCTCGCTTGAAAGGTAGTCAGAACAACGATGTTTTTCAATCTAAAAACCAAACTCGTACTAATCATTCTGGTGGCATACAAGCAGGAATTAGTAATGGAATGGATTTGGTCTTTAAAGTAGCTTTTAAGCCTGCTTCTACACTCATGAGAGATCAAGATTCGGTAGGAATGGATGGAGAAAAAGTAGTGGTTAAAGGAAAAGGAAGGCACGATCCTTGTGTAGTTCCTAGAGCCGTTCCTATTGTTGAGGCTATGACTGCTATGGCTCTGCTGGACGCTATATATTTAGATAATAATTCAAGCATATAACTTATGAAAAAATTAGCATTGCACTGGAAAATCATCATTGGTATGGTATTGGGTGTAGTTTATGGTTTAATAGCCACTCATTATGGATGGGTAGATTTTACTAATGATTGGATAAAACCTTGGGGTGCTATTTTTATTAGTTTACTTAAGCTCATTGCTGTTCCTTTAGTTTTGGCATCTCTAATCAAAGGAGTAGGTAGTTTGAGTGATATTTCTAGGCTTTCTAGAATTGGTACTAAAACTGTAGGTATCTATTTACTTTCAACAGTTATAGCGGTTACTTTTGGATTACTTTTAGTAAATGTGGTTAATCCGGGTTCTTCTTTTTCTGAAGAAAAAAGAGCAGAACTAAAAAGTCAATATGCCTCTCAGGCTAATAGTAAAATATTATCGGCAGATGCAGTAGAAAAAAGTGGTCCTTTACAGTTTGTAGTCGATATGGTTCCCAACAATATTTTTGAGGCTAGTTCGAATAATAAAAACATGCTTCAAGTCATTTTCTTTGCCATACTTTTTGGTATTGCTATGGTGAGTTTACCATCTGAAAAAACCAAATATGTAAAAGGATTTTTTGATGGGATAAACGATATTATTTTACAAATTGTCGATTTGATAATGCTTACTGCCCCTTATGGAGTGTTTGCTTTGTTGGGTGGTTTGGTCGTTGATTTTGGAGGATCGACAGATTTATTTCAGGCACTAGGGGTGTATTCGCTAACTGTAGTTGTAGGATTGTTGCTAATGATATTTTTAGTGTATCCTAGTTTTTTAAAAGTATTTACAAAGCTAAACTACAAAGACTTTTTTAGAGGTATAGCCCCCGCACAAATGTTGGCATTTTCTACTAGTTCGAGTGCTGCAACCTTACCAGTAACGATGGAGCGTTGCGAAGAGCAATTGGGTGTTTCAGAAGAGGTGTCTAGCTTTGTATTGCCTCTTGGAGCAACTATTAATATGGACGGAACTTCCTTATATCAAGCAGTTGCAGCAGTATTTATCGCTCAGGCATTTGGTTATGATTTAGACCTTTCTCAGCAACTTACTATAGTTTTAACTTCAACTTTGGCATCTATTGGAGCTGCGGCAGTTCCTGGAGCAGGAATGGTAATGTTGGTCATTGTGTTAAGTTCTATTGGAATAGACCCTGAGGGCATAGCTCTTATTTTTGCTGTGGATCGAATTCTAGATATGTTGCGAACGGTTGTTAATGTTACTGGAGATGCTACTGTTGCTACAGTGGTAGCAGCTACAGAGGGTCAGTTGAGGGAGGTTAACCCAAAAGAAAATTAAACGGATGCGAATATTTTTTATCATAATGCTTTGTTGTACATCTGTAATGGCACAGCATAATTGCGATTTGGAAGTAAATGCCAAGTCTAAAAAAGCATACAAAAAAGCAAAGTCTGCAGCAAACTCCAGATTGTATGCTAAGGCTAATCAGTATTTGAAAGAAGCAATTGATGACCAATCGGATTTTGTAGATGCTTATTTTTTGTTAGCACGCATTTTATTAGAGCAAAAAAATGAAAATTTGGCGGCTCAAAACTTTAAAAAGGTAATAGAGATATGTGCCGATTATTCTCCCGAAGTATATTGGTTGTTGGCAAATATTGAGTTTAATGGGGGCTTGTATAAAGAGGCAGAGCAAAATTTCAAAACATATCTCACTTTTGTAAATCTAGATCCAAAAAATAGGACTTTGGCACAAGAACGTTTAAAAAAAGCTATTTTCCTCAATCAAATGTATAGTAATCCGGTTCCTTTTCAACCTACTTTGGTGCAAGGGATAAGTACTAGCGAAGATGAGTATTTATCGATTTTTTCTCCTGATAATGAGCTGGCTCTTTTTGTTAGGCGTGGTGTTCGACAGGAAAAAGGGATGTTAGCTTCGTCTACATTAGAAGAATTTGTTATGGCAAAAACTGATTCTAATGGTGTTTTTAATAAAGGTGAATTGATGCCTTACCCTTTTAATTTGAATAGAAACCAGGGTAGTGCTTCCTTAACTATAGCAAATAATGAGATGTATCTTTCTGTTTGTGAAATAGTAGATAATTACAACAACTGTGATTTGTTTTATACCTTTATTGATAAGGGGTTTTGGGGCGATTTAAAACGTTTGAAATATCCGGTTAATACACCTAGTTCTTGGGAGTCTCAACCTAGTATTTCTTCGGATGGTAATACCCTAATTTTCACTAGTGCTCGTATGGGAGGAGTAGGTAAAACAGACTTGTATAGCGTTCAAAAAAATGAGAACGGAGAATGGACCAATTTACAATCTCTTTCTTTTAATACTGAAGGTTCGGAAAAATCTCCTTTTCTACATCCAGATGGTAAAACTTTATATTTTTCTTCTGATGGTCTTCAAGGATTAGGGGGGTATGATATATTCTATTGTAAATTAGATTCTAATGGAGAATGGACCACACCAAAAAATATAGGATTTCCTATCAATAGTGAGCAAGATGATTTGGGGTTTTTTGTTAGCACTGATGGGAAGAACGCTTATTTTTCTTCCAATAAGTTAGAAGGAGCTGGGGGCTTGGATTTGTATTCTTTTTCTTTGTATAAGGAAGCTAGACCAGAGCGTGTTTTGATGCTCAAAGGAGAAGTGTTAGACAAGGAGGGCGAACCAGTTCAAAATTCTTACTTGGAAATAAAATCCTTAAAATCCAATAAAGTAGAGCGAGTAGAGGTTAATGCAAGAGATGGTAAGTATGTTGGTTTGGTTACTTTAGATAAAGATGAAGATGTATTAGTAACTGTAAATGGAAAGGGATATGCTTTTAATTCTACCTATATTAATGCGGACGATCGTGCATTTGAAGGTCCTTCCAATTTAGATTTTGATTTATCCAAAATAGAAGTAGGAAAGGCGTTTAAGATTAATAATATTTATTTTTCTACAGATTCCTTTAATCTTAATAAAAAGGCAAAAATAATTTTAAACAGCTTTGTTGAATTTCTACAAGCAAACCCTAGCGTTCGAATAGCAGTTCATGGACATACCGATAGCGATGGTGATCAACTGTTAAATTTGGAATTATCTACCAAAAGGGCAGAGCAGGTACATAATTATTTAAAAGATATGGGTGTTGAGGCCAGTAGGTTGCAGTTTAAGGGATTTGGAGAAACCAAGCCTTTACAGTCCAACAATAGTGAAGAAGGGAAATCTGCAAATAGAAGAACCGAGTTTTTCGTAGTAGGAAAATAAATTAGAGTAAAAAAAAACCCGCTAGTTAGCAGGTTTTTTGAATTATCTTCTTTTTTCTTTAATTCTTGCTTTTTTACCAGTAAGTTCTCTTTGGTAAAATATACGTGCTCTACGAACAGCACCTTCTTTGTTCAATTCAATTTTTTCGATAAAAGGAGAAGAGAATGGAAATACTCTTTCTACTCCAATACTGCTGGACATTTTACGGATAGTAAAAGTTTCAACCGCCTTTCTTCCTTTTCGCTGGAGAACCACTCCTCTAAAGAGCTGAGTTCTTTCCTTGTTTCCTTCCTTAATTTTGTAGTGTACCGTAATAGTATCTCCCGCACTAAAATTTGGGAAATCCTTTCTAGATAATAATTCGTTTTCTACGTATGAAATATTTTCCATCTGAGTATTGTTATTAAATTCTTCCCTTAAAAAGGGTTTGCAATATTACGATATAATTTTAAATATTAGAATAATTATTTAAAAAAAGTAAAATAATTGATTACAGTAGGTCTGGTCGGCGATTTTTTGTTCGTTTTAAGGCTTGTTCTTCTCGCCAAGCATCAATCTCTTTAAAGTTTCCTGAGCGTAAAACTTGAGGGACTTCCCATCCGTTGTAGTTGGCTGGTCGGGTATAAACGGGTGGTGCTAGCAAATTGTCTTGAAAAGAATCGGTTAGGGCAGAGGTTTCATCCGAAATTACTCCAGGTATTAGTCGGATTATGCTATCGCAAAGTACTGCTGCTGCAAGTTCGCCACCAGTAAGTACATAATCTCCTATAGATATTTCGTGCGTAATGTAATGATCGCGTATGCGTTGATCCACTCCTTTATAATGGCCACAAAGCATAATGATATTCTTAAAGATAGATAGTTGGTTGCTTAATCTTTGTTTAAGTAAATTGCCGTCTGGGGTTAGATAAATTACAGCATCGTATTTTCTTTTGGCTTTTAATTGATCTATGCAGTTGACTATCGGCTCAATGGTCATTACCATTCCTGCACCACCTCCAAATTGGTAATCGTCCACTTTTTTGTGTTTGTCGGTGGAGTATGAGCGTATGTCGTGCAGCTCAATTTCGACCAATCCTTTGTCTTTTGCTCTTTGCAAAATAGAGTGCTCAAAAGGACTTTTTAAAAGCTCTGGATGAATGGTAAGAATGTCTATTCTCATGGCTCAAAAGTAAGCAATATTATTTTAATGAAATAACTTCTTTTGGCGTCTTTTTGGGCTAAAAACATCGACTGACATATTGTCATAACAAAATTATAAAAAACTAATAATCAGTATTTTATATAATTTTAAATAAACTAATAAATTAGTAATAGTTTTTTTGGAGTATCATTTTGTTATTTTGGATAAAAGACCAACTTTTTAGTAGTCATTTCTGTGCTTGTTTTGATTCTTTTTTAAGTAAATCGACTTCTTTTTTTAGCAAGTGAATTTGCTTGTTTTGTTGTTCGATAATGTCTTGTTGTTCTTGTATGGCTTTGACTATTAGAGCTACAAATTCGGCATAGCGAATGCCATATATTCCTGTTGGGTTTTGTGGTGCATCTACGCCATGAAAATCAAAATTTAGGCTATCTGCCAATGCCTCTACGTCTTGGGCCAGAAAGCCTATTTGAGTCTCATCGTAAAGCTTTTGGTAATGTTTTGGAGAAGAAATAGTATCTGTATTTCTTTGGAACATATCCACTTTTTTAAAATTGAAATTATAAGTTAGAGGTTTTAGTCTCATTATAAAATCTAAACCAACGACATTATCTTTTATATTTTCTTTAAAGCGTTTGTCCGATGTGATTGACCAGCTTTTAGTGTTAGTCTTAATACGTTATCGGTTCTAAAGGATAGGTCTTGATTATCTGTTGTTCCTATAAAATTAGTAAAATCGTCCGTTCCAGCATTTCCTGTTATATCCCATGCATTTGAAGAAGAAGAGCTGGTAGGAGTCTGTATCCGGTTTGTTCCGTCAAAGTAATACATGAAGCCATTATCTAAATTAAAGGCTAAATTTCCTCTTATTGGATTAGCAATAGCATTGATTGCGGCTAGGTTGTTAAACTGATGAACGGCAATTAGTTGATTTGAAGTTTGAGCAATACTTATCAAGCAAAAAAGACTAAGTACTACAATTAGTAGAAGTTTTTTCATTTTTAGGTTTTAAGATTAATTTATATAGCCAATATACGAAAAAATTTATTTTCCGAAGTTCTCAAGGTAATTCTATCATACCAAATTGAACGGTAATTTCTAGTTGGTGAAACCCTTGAATTAAAACATTTTGATTTTGAAACAAATCAATGGAAATTTACTGTGTGTAAGTAGAAAATTATTGAGGACTTAAACTTTAACCATGACTAATTAAAGCCAAGAAGAAAAACAAAATCAAAAAGTGCCCAGAATGGGATTTGAACCCATACGCTCATGAGAGCACAGCCCCCTCAAGACTGCGTGTCTACCAATTCCACCACCTGGGCAAAAACAAAAAAAACCCGAAATATCGGGTTTTGTAGTGACCTGGCTGGGGCTCGAACCCAGGACCCTCTCCTTAAAAGGGAGATGCTCTACCAACTGAGCTACCAGGTCGCCTGTTTAAAGCGCTGCAAATATAGTTGCAAAATTTTATTTTACAACACTATAAACCTATTTTTTTTAAAATATTTTTTCGAATGTTTTTGCAAAAAAAATTAAATGGTTTTGCATCTTTCGAAAGGTGCATTGCTATCAAACAATTTTCGATATGTTTTGAGTGTCATGTATTTTTGGGCTCCAAGGTTATCTATAATATGAATCATTTTTGGGTTGAAATCTCCAATCCATGTGATGATTAGTTTTTGATAAGTGGACTCCTGGCTTTCAAATTGCTTTTTAATAGCCATGATTAAAGCACCCTCTAAACCTTTTTTCTGATGTTCTGGGCTAACCCCAAATGCTAAGCCAAAAACGGTTTTAGGTTTTTTGGTGTATTTGTAAAATAGAAATTTCAATTTTCCGATTACATCTAGATTTCCATTAATATGTTTGAATATTTCATTTAATTCTGGAAGTGCAATAAAAAAAGCAACTGGTTCATTTTTATGATAAGCAAACCATATTAATTTTTCATCCATTACAGGTTTCATTGCTCGCATTATTGCTCTTGCCTGAGAGGCTGCCATTCCTTTAAAATTATTGTGGCTTGTCCAGGCTTTGTTATAAACTGTTCTGAAGTCTTCAGCGTATTCGAACATTTTTTTTGTTTCTAAATGCCTAAAGCTATAGTCTTCGTTTCTGGCAATTCTATCGGCTCTATCTTTATATTTTTTGGTTATGTCTTGATCAATGTCTCTGTAATATACGTACTGTTCGAAATAAGTTTTAAAGCCATAATTTTCGAAAAGGGTTTGGTAGTATTTAGGTTGGTAAGCATTTCCGTAAATAGGAGCTTTATTAAATCCTTGAGTTAGCAACCCCCAGTATTTATCTTTTTCTCCAAAATTTATTGGTCCGTCCATTGCTTCCATTTGGTTGGATTCTAGCCATTTTTTGGCTGTGTTGAACAGTAAGTTCGCTACTTCCTGACTGTCGATAGCTTCAAAAAAGCCAATACCTCCAGTAGGTTGTTTTTCGCTTTTTGCTGTTTTATTATTAATAAATGCAGCAATTCGACCAATATTTTTTCCTTGTTCGTCTTTTAAAATCCATCTTATTGCTTTTCCATGACGATAGTATTTATTTTTTTTAGGGTTAAAAACAGCTTCCACTTCTTGTCGAATGTGTGGTATCCAGTTTTTATCGTTTTGATAGATAGTAAAAGGAAGTTTGTGGAAGTCTTTGACTAATTTCCTGTTGTTAACTTCTAAAATTGTCATAAAATTACCGATATTTGTTACAACAAATAAAGTTGAAAATTAATGAAAAACAAAGTCGTCATCATTACAGGCGCTTCTTCAGGTATAGGCAAAGCTTGTGCTTTAGAATTTGCAAATGGTGGTGCATCTGTTGTTTTAGCAGCTCGTAATCAATCTCGTTTGGATTCGGTTGTTGATCAAATAAAATCTACTAAGGGTCAAGCAATTTCTGTGGTTGCCGATGTAAGCAAACAAGAAGATTGTAAAAATTTGATAGAAGTAGCAATTGCAAATTTTGGAAAGATTGATGTGCTAGTTAATAATGCCGGAATTTCTATGAGAGCAATTTTAGAAAATACGGAAATATCGGTTATTGAAAAAGTTATGAAAATCAATTTTTTTGGTACGGTTTATTGTACAAAATATGCTTTGCCTCATCTTCTTAAACAAAAAGGTTCTGTTGTAGGAGTTTCTTCTATCGCAGGTTACAAGGGGTTGCCAGCTAGAACAGGATATTCAGCTTCCAAATTTGCTATGCAAGGATTTTTAGAATCGCTTCGTTTAGAAAATTTGAAAAAAGGATTACACGTGCTGATAGCTTGCCCTGGATTTACGGCTTCTAATATTAGAAATACCGCTTTGGATAAAGATGGTAATGTACAAAGCGAAAGCCCTAGAAATGAACAAAAAATGATGTCGGCAAAACAGGTTGCTCAATATATCGTTAGAGCAGTTCAAAAACGTCAAAACAGTCTTATATTGACGTTAAATGGAAAACTTACTGTATTTTTGAATAAATTTTTTCCAAAGTTAGTAGATAAACTTGTTTACAGTCATTTAAAAAAAGAACCAAACTCACCATTTTAAAACTTAAATAAAATAAAACCAATGAGAATATTTTTAGTAGGATTCATGGGATGCGGTAAAAGCACCTTAGGAAAAAAACTTGCTCATAGCTTAGATCATAAATTTATTGACCTTGATGAATATATAGAGGATGAAGAGGGAAGAACAATTCAGCAAATCTTTGATGAAGATGGAGAAGATTATTTTAGAAAGTTAGAACGTGTTTATTTACATCGAGTTATTGATGAAGAAAATGTGGTTATTTCTACCGGGGGTGGAACGCCATGCTATTTCGACAATATGGAGCAAATGAACGATTATGGAAAAACCATATATGTAAATATGCATCCAAAAGCATTGATTCCTAGACTAAAAAATTCAAGTCAATTGCGTCCTTTACTAAAAGGGTTAGAAGGAGTTGAATTATTAGACTATATCTACAAAACCTTAAGAGAGCGAGAGTACTATTATAACTCTGCAAAATATATTGTTCCTGGCTTTAATCTAAATGCCAAAAAAATTATTGAGTTTTGTGAATTTTAACCTTAAAACCTTTACAAATTGAATGTTCATCATATAAGTAATAAATACCTTAGTTTAGATCAACTTATAGATATTATTTCGGATAATTATTCTTTAGCATTATCGGAAGAAGCAAAAGAAAAAGTAGTTAGATGTCGTAAATATTTGGATGAAAAAGTAAATCAATCTTCAAAACCTATTTATGGAATAAACACCGGTTTTGGATCCTTGTGTAACTTTGTTATTTCCGAAAATCAATTAGGAGAATTACAAAAAAACTTGGTGATGTCGCATGCCTGCGGTATGGGAGAGGAGATACCTTCTTCTGTTGTAAAGTTGATGATTCTTTTAAAAATTCAATCCTTATCATACGGTTATTCTGGAGTTCAGCTTTCTACAGTAGAACGACTAATAGATTTTTATAATAAAGATATTATTCCTGTTGTGTATCAACAAGGATCGTTGGGGGCTTCAGGTGATTTAGCTCCTCTTGCACATTTATCTCTACCATTATTAGGTTTAGGAGAAGTGTTTTACAAAGGAAAGAGAATGGCTTCTTGCGAAATGCTTGAGCAGGAAAGCTGGAAACCTATTCAGTTAAAATCAAAAGAGGGTTTAGCACTTTTAAATGGAACTCAAATGATGAGTGCTTATGGCTTAGATTGCTTGATTAAAGCCTACAAAATAAATTATTTATCTGATTTGATTGGTTCTTTATCTTTGGATGCATTTAATGGTAGGATAGAGCCGTTTAATAATTTGGTCCATGAAATTCGACCGCACAAAGGGCAATTGCAAACGGCAAAAAACGTAAGGACTTTTTTGGGCGATAGCGAATTGATACAATCAGAAAAAAATTCTGTACAAGATCCCTATTCTTTTCGTTGCATTCCACAAGTTCATGGAGCCTCTAAAGATGCTTTAGTTTATGTTCATCAAGTAATACTTACCGAAATAAACTCAGTGACCGACAATCCAAATGTTTTTGTTGAGGAAGATCAAATTATTTCGGCGGGTAACTTTCATGGTCAGCCATTAGCTTTAGCCTTAGACCATTTGGCACTTGCTTTGTCTGAATTAGGGAATATATCTGAGAGAAGAACCTTTCAATTAATTTCTGGACAACGTGGTTTACCGCCTTATTTAGTCTTTAACCCTGGATTAAATTCTGGATTGATGATTCCTCAGTATACGGCTGCCAGTATTGTTAGTCAGAATAAGCAATATTGTTATCCTGCATCTTCCGATAGTATAGTATCATCCAATGGACAAGAAGACCATGTAAGTATGGGTGCAAATAGTGCTACCAAAATGTTTAAGGTAGTGCAAAATGTGAACCGTATTTTGGCAATAGAGCTAATGACTAGTTCTCAAGCATTATCATTTAGAGATAAAAATACGTCTTCTTTTTTAAGTGGATTTTTATCTGACTTTAGACATCATGTTGCTGTTCAGGAAAACGATACCGTTTTGTATGAGGATATGCATTCTGCTTTTGAGTTTGTAGAGAATTTTTCTGTGAAAAAAGAAGATCTGTTATTTTAGCTTTTCACTAACTACGATTACTTTTTTTTGGTTGCAGAGTGTAGTGGCAAACAAATAATCCGTTCCGCCGTCTTTTAGCTTTAGCTTTTTTCTTATTTGATCTGTCGTAAGCGGAAAATTTCGTTTAGTAATATTTGCTTTTGAATCGGTTAGGTGTGGTAATATTTCTTTTTTATTTAACGAGCATACAGCTTTTATTTTAAAAACTCTACCAGGAAAATCTTCCTTTTTTTTATCTGAACTATACAAATGACTGTGATATTCGAGTTTGTTTAGATTAAATTGCTTGCCAATAGTTTGAAAAGCTCCTGCTTTTAGGATAGCTGCATTAGGTTCGTATAAATAATTGGTAGGCATAGCTACATTACATTTTTCTTTTTCTTGCTCGAAATCAAAGGAAAAGGATTCATTTCTTGCTAAGTCTACAGTGTATACATTTGTTTTGCCATTATATTTTTTATCTAACAGGTACAACACTTCTTTACAATCGTTATTTTTAGAAATAACATGTACTTCTCGAACGAATTTTAGTTTTAGTAAAACTTGTTTAATATCTAAAAAGGGAGAAGTTTTGATTAAGCAAAGCTTGGAATTATTAGTAATTTGTTTTAGGTGTTGAGTAAGATCAGGAGAGTAGTCTTCTAGTTTGTAAACCCTATTTTTTTGTATAGTTCTTCTAGATGGATCGATATAAATTAAATCGAATTGTTTATTTTGATTTTTGAGAAATTCTATTCCATCACCCTGAATGGTTACAATTGATTTTTTTAGAGTATTAAAATTTTCAGACACAATGTCAAAAAGCTCTTTGTTTAGTTCACAATAATAACTTTTGTTGAAAGCGTTACTAATAAAAAATGAATCTACTCCAAATCCACCACTTAGGTCGGCAAAGGTGTTTCCGCTTGCAAGTTTGGATTTATAAATTGCAGTTGCCTGAGAAGAGCATTGTTCAATTGATATCGACTTAGGATAAATTAGATTTTGATTGGCCCATAAAGGAACTTTCTTTTGAATAACTTTTTTGTTTTTTATCTGGTTGAGTACAAAAGAGCCATCAAATCCCTTTTTTTTGGACAAATAAATTATTTGATCGTCATTTAGATTTTTAACTTCATCGATAAAATCTAATATTTTTTGCGACAATTTTATCATCAGATATTTCTAGTCAGTTTCTGAACAAATTTAAAGTCGTGTAAAAATTCTTTTGCCATAACTCTAAAAATGGTGTAAAAAGGAATAGCCACTAACATTGCTGTTATACCAAATAGCAGTCCTGCTGAAAATATTACGATAAAAATTTCTAGAGGGTGAGCTTTTACTGAGTTCGAAAAAATGAGTGGCTGAAAAACAAAATTATCAATGAGTTGCATAATAACAAAAACGCTTGTTATTTTTAGGGTTAGAGGTATTATCTGGGTATAAAAATCTAAATCTAAGTTGGTAGAAATACCAATCGTTATACCAACTGCTGCTCCAATAATAGGGCCTATATAAGGGATAACATTTATAATTCCTGCTAGAAAGCCAATTAAAAAGGCATTTTCTATGCCAATTAGTGTAAGACCCAAACTAACAATAAATGTAATGATAACTATTTGTAGACTAATGCCAATAAAATATCGTGTCAACAGACTTTTTGTATTGTTTAGAGCAGATCTCATTTTTTCTATTTGATCATCTGGAGTAATACTTTCTATTATTGATTCAAAAATGTTCCTTTCTTTTAGAAAGAAGTAGGTGATAAAAAGAATAGAAAAAATAGAAATAATACTATTGCTTAAAAATTGGATTAAAGAGTTTAAAATATTTGAAGCTTGATTTAGATTAAAAACAGCAGTTAACTCGTTTAGAAGTGATTTGTTTTTATCAAGTAAATAATTTTCATGTAGCCAATTTTCTACTGACATAATGGGTTCGTTCAATCCTTTTGAAACCTCATTGTAATTGATTGATGAAAGAATTTGAGCTTCTTGAATAACCAATGGAGCAAAAAGTCGGAAAAAGCTACTAAAAATAAAAACTAACGCTAAAAGTGTTATCAAACTACGTATCGATTTTGGAAGAATTTTGCCTTTAATATTTATCTTCTTTAAAACCTTCATAATAGGTCTTCCGATAAGAGCCAATACTAAAGAAATTATAATATATGCAACAAGAGTATTAAGAAAATACACCAGCACAAAAAATATAATTGCCGATATAATAGTTATGGTATTTTTAATCGACTGATTCATGTTGTAAATTTATTTTTTTTGGTTAGAAAAAACATAGTTTAGGATATTAGCACCCATTTGTAATGCTATTTTTCTAGTTTGTTGGCTATTATTATGTACAATTTGATCTTCCCAACCATCTCCTAAATCTGATTCGTAACTATAAAAACAAACAAGATTACCTTCAAAAATTAATCCCAGACCTTGAGAAGCTTTAGCATCATGTTCGTGAATTTTTGGTAGACCGTTATCGAAGCTAAATTTTTGATGATAGATAGGGTGATCATATGGTAATTCTACAAAATCTAGCTCTGGAAAAACTTTTTTCATTTCTAATCTCACAAAGCTATCCATTCCATAATTGTCGTCTATGTGTAAAAAGCCTCCAGCCATTAAATAGGTTCTTAGGTTTTGAGCATCATAATCAGAAAAAATAACATTTCCATGCCCTGTCATATAAATAAAAGGATAATTAAATAAATCCGAACTGGATACTTCTACAACTTCGTATTGACTAGAAATATTTGATTTTAATTCCTGATTAGCAAATTCGATCAAATTGGTTAATGAAGTAGGGTTAGAATACCAATCTCCACCACCATTGTACTTCAAAACGGCTATTTTATACGATTTTGTGTTGAAGCTTAAAAATGCAAAACACATTAAAAGAAATAGTATTTTTTTCATTGATTTTGAAGATTTGTAATTAAACATGCTGAAATTGCAGCTGTTTCTGTTCTTAATCTGCTATTACCTAAACTTATAGATGTAAAGTTATTCTTTTTAGCTAATAAAAGTTCTTTTTCTGTAAAATCTCCTTCAGGACCGATAAGAATAAGACAAGATTTTTGATTAAGGTTTTGGTTTTTTAATATCGTTCTTTTGCTATCAAAACAGTTAGCAATAAATCTATTTTCTTGCAGATTAGTTTGTTGAACAAATTTATTGTAATCTGTTATTGGATTCAACTTTGGTAGAAAGGCTTTAATAGATTGTTTGCAAGCAGACACAAGAATTTTATTTAGCCGTTCAATTTTAATTACTTTTCTTTCCGAACGATCACAAAGTAATGGAGTTATTTCATCTATGCCTATTTCTGTTGCTTTTTCTAAAAACCATTCAAATCGATCGATGTTTTTTGTAGGGGCGATTGCAATATGAATGTAATAGTTAGTTTTATTGAAATCTTTGATATGCTCAATAATTTTAAGTTGACAAGCTTTTTCATTTTGCTCGATTATTTGAGCGGTATAAAAACCTCCTTTACCATCAATTAAATTTACTTTATCACCTGTTTGTTTTCTTAAAACTTTTATACAATGACGACTTTCTTCTTTCGAAAAAGTATAATAATCTGAACTTATATCAGGAGTATAGAATAGTTGCATTTATTTTTTTCTGATTTATAAAATTAAAAAAAAACTTGAATTAGGTTTCTTTTTCTGGATTAACAAAATGCAAAACTAGAAATGCGTTAACTTTGTCAATTATGTGGTTTAATTATAATGGTACTTTTTTGTCGTCAGCTTCGTTCGATGCTAATAATAGATCGTTTAAGTATGGAGATGGTTTTTTTGAAAGTATACGATTGTTTAATGGAAAAGCTTTTAATAAAGATAGCCATATTAATAGACTAAAAAAATCATTATCCATTTTGAAAATGACTTTACCAATCTCTATTGATGAGTTGATAGATTTGGCAGAAAAATTAGTAGAAAAAAATGGTTTGAATAAGGGTTCTGTTGTTCGAATAAGTTTATTTAGAGAGGGTAAAGGGAAATATACTCCAGTTAGTATGATGGCAAACTATTTTCTTGAATGCTCTAGCGCTAGCTCACAATTTGATTTAAATGATGAGGGTTTAAGCTTGTCGATTTTTAAGGATCACTATAAATCAAAAGATAGTTTATCTACAATTAAAACTAATTCTGCAATTATTTATGTTTTAGCGTCCATTGCAAAACAGCAATTAGGATATGATGATTTGCTTATCTTGAATGAAGATCAGCAAGTTTTAGAAAGTTCTAATTCTAATTTATTTGTGGTAAAGAACAATCAGCTTATCAGTCCACCATTAGAAGATGGATGTTTGGATGGTTCTATGCGTTCGTTAATTTCAAGCCATTTTGATCTTTGTTTTCAATCTCTAACTCTGAATGATCTAAAAAACTGTGAAGAAGTTTTCTTGACCAATTGTAACGGAATAAAATGGGTGAAATCAATACACTCTAATCATTATTCATATAGATTAATGGCTAATGAAATTAATGAATTTTGTAATCAATTAATTTAGGTTAAAGTCCTTATTCATGTTCGACCATATTGCATAATCTTTTTCTAGTTTCTTCATGCAGTTTCTCCACATGTTCTTTTCGTTGGAATCCAATGAAATAGTATCCGAATTTGCAACAATCCATGTTTTTGAATCCAGTTCTTGCTCTAGTTGTCCTGCAGACCAGCCTGAATATCCTGCAAAAAATCGAATTTGATTGGCTTTTACTTTTCCTTCTTCAATTTGATTTTTTAGGGTTTCAAAATCTCCACTCCAATAAAGATTTTCTGAAATTTTAATGGAATTTTTAATTTGATTTCCTAAGCTGTGAATAAAATATAATCTATTTCTTTCAACAGGACCGCCTATATATATGTTAGCGTTTATTTTGGGAAAATGTTCTACAACATCATTAATGGTAAACTCTGTTTTTTTATTAATGATGAAGCCAATAGATTCTTGTTCGTTATGACGTGCAATGATAAGCACAGCTAATTTGAAGTTATCATCAGACATGTTAGGTTCTGATATTAATATTCGTCCTTTTTTCGGTTTAAGTTTTTTCATAATATATGTAACGTATTAATTTTCAAAATGTTACAAAATATCGTCTAATTTAAAAGTTTTATCTAGCACAACTCCTTTTTCGCTATATTTTACGGTACAACATTCATTATAATTATCGTGTTGTAGGTAAATAATGTAATTTTTATCGGCAGCATTTTTAAGAAATATTTCTTTTTCTTTTAAAGTGAGTAATGGCCTGGTATCGTAACCCATAACATAAGGAAGTGGGATATGACCAGTGCTAGGAAGTAAGTCGGCAGCAAAAACAATAGTTTTGTCTTTATATTTAATGTGTGGGATCATTTGAGCTTCTGTATGTCCATCAACAAATAAAGTAGATATATTTGGTGCTAAATGTTGATTTTTTTCGATAAAATTTAAATGACCACTTTCTTCAATAGGTAAAATATTTTCTTTTAAAAAAGATGCTTTTTCTCTATTGTTCGGTTCTTTAGCCCAATTCCAATGTTCTTGGTTGCTCCAGTATTTAGCATTTTTGAATGCCATTTCGAAACCAGACCTATCTTTATTCCAAATTACACTACCACCACAATGATCGAAATGTAGGTGCGTTAAAAAAACATCAGTTATGTCA
The DNA here is from genome assembly GCA_049890095.1 of Flavobacteriales bacterium. Classification (GTDB taxonomy): domain Bacteria; phylum Bacteroidota; class Bacteroidia; order Flavobacteriales; family UBA7312; genus JABAYQ01. The sequence continues at coordinate 110,668 of JBMHCD010000005.1, forward strand.
TCTGGAACAAAACCATTACTTTTGAGAGAGTTGTTCAGATTTACATCGCCATGTAGGTAATAATGTCTTAGAAAACGATCATCTTGTTTGTTGCCAATTCCATTATCAATTAATATTAGCCTGTCTCCATCTTCAATTAGTAAAGATCTCATAGCCCAAGGGCAAAGGTTTTTTTCGTCAGCAGGATTTGTTTTACTCCATAAAACTTTAGGGACAACGCCAAACATAGCACCTCCATCTAATTTAAAATAACCGGTTTCTATTGTATACAAATTCATGTTGAAAAGTTTAATAAGCTCAAAGGTATAAAATGTCTTTATATCTATATTTTAGAATTCAATATTATTTATTTTGAAAATACATTTAATTGCAATAGGTGGGAGTGCTATGCATAATATGGCAATAGCTCTTCATTTAAAAGGGTTTGAAGTTAGTGGGTCGGACGATGCTATTTTTGATCCATCAAAATCTAGATTAGCGAAACATGGGCTATTACCATCCGAAATGGGGTGGTTTGTAGAAAAAATTGATTCATCTTTGGATGTAGTGATTTTAGGAATGCATGCCAGAGAGGATAATCCTGAGTTGCAAAAAGCTAGAGAATTACAGATTCCAATTTATTCTTACCCAGAATATATTTATCATCAATCGATAGATAAAAAGCGAGTAGTAATTGGTGGAAGTCATGGTAAAACCTCAATTACTGCTATGATACTTCATGTTCTAAACGATTTAAAAATTGATTGTGATTACATGGTTGGTGCTCAGCTTAAAGGTTTCGATACTATGGTAAAACTTACAAAAGAGTCAGACATTATAATTTTGGAAGGAGATGAGTATTTATCTTCACCAATTGATAGGCGACCAAAGTTTCATTGGTATAAGCCACATATTGCCGTTTTGAGTGGTATTGCATGGGATCATGTTAATGTTTTCCCAACTTTTGAAAACTATGTAGATCAGTTTAGAATTTTTAAGAATCATGTTAAAGAAAAATTATTTTTTTATGAAAATGATTCGGAGCTAAGCTTATTAGCAAAAGAGCAAAGTAATTGTCAACTAGTTCCGTATTCGGCACCAAATTATATTATAAATAATGGCAAAACTTATATACAACACGACAAGGATTTAATTGGATTAAAAATTTTTGGAGAACACAATTTGCAAAATTGTAACGCTGCACGTTTAGTTTGTAATAGCTTAGGGGTAAATGATTTAGATTTTTATATTTCCATTTCTTCTTTTGGGGGTGCTTCTAAGCGACTGGAGCTTGTTAAAGAAGGAGTTTCAACTGCAGTTTATAAAGATTTTGCTCATTCTCCGTCAAAATTAAAAGCAACTTCAATGGCTATGAAAAAGCAGTTTTCTGATAGAAAGTTGATTGCTTGTATGGAATTACACACTTATTCTAGCCTTAATGTTGAATTTTTAACACAATATCGAGGATGCATGAATAGTCCTGATGTGGCTATCGTCTATTTTAGTGAAGATGCTATAAAGCACAAAAAATTAGAAATGATTAGTAAACAACAGGTTCTTGAATCATTTGATAGAGATGATTTAGTTGTTTTTTCTAATTCTTCTAAACTTCTGGATTATTTAAAATCTTTAGATTGGGATAATGCAAATTTATTAATGATGAGTTCAGGAAATTTTGGAGGTATATCTATTGAAGATTTGAGTGATCATATTTTATAAATCAAAAAAAAAGCCCTATTGAAAGGGCTTTTTTTTAACTATTCATGGTTACTAAAAATTCTTCGTTTGATTCTGTTCGAAGCATTCGATCTCTCATAAACTCTATAGATTCTACTGGAGTCATATCTGCAAGATGATTTCTCAGTATCCAGATTTTTTGAGTTATATCATCTCCTAACAATAAGTCTTCTCTTCTTGTGCTAGATGAAGTAACATCAATGGCTGGATAAATTCTTCTATTGGATATTTTTCTATCTAGCTGTAGTTCCATATTTCCAGTACCTTTAAATTCTTCGAAAATTACTTCATCCATTTTACTACCAGTTTCTGTCAGAGCAGTAGCAAGTATAGTTAAAGATCCTCCATTTTCGATTTTACGTGCTGCACCAAAGAATCGTTTAGGTTTTTGGAGTGCGTTAGCATCAACACCACCAGTTAAGATTTTACCAGATGCAGGTTGAACAGTATTATATGCTCTTGCTAATCTGGTAATAGAATCTAATAAGATAACAACATCATGTCCACATTCTACTAATCGCTTTGATTTTTCTAAAACAATATTAGCGATTTTGACATGTCTTTCGGCTGGCTCATCGAAAGTGGATGCAATAACTTCTGCATTTACACTTCTTGCCATGTCGGTTACTTCCTCAGGACGTTCGTCTATTAAAAGAATCATCAAATAAGCTTCTGGATGATTTGCTGCAATAGCATTTGCAACTTCTTTTAGAAGTACAGTTTTACCAGTTTTTGGCTGGGCAACGATTAATCCCCTTTGCCCTTTTCCAATAGGGGCAAATAAGTCTATCATTCTTGTAGAAAGAGAACTTTTACCATTATCTGTCAACTTAAATTTTTCATCTGGAAAAAGTGGAGTAAGATATTCAAACGGTACCCTATCTCTTACAATATTAGGATCAACTCCATTTATTTTATGAACTTTAATAATTGGAAAGTATTTCTCACCTCTTTTAGGAGGTCTTACCGTTCCTTTTACAGTATCTCCAGTTTTTAAACCAAACAATCTTACTTGAGATTGTGAAACGTAAATGTCATCAGGTGAATTTAAATAATGATAATCTGATGATCTCAAAAAACCATAACCGTCGGGCATCATTTCTAATACACCTTCAGCAGTTACAATATCATCAAACTCATGATCATCGTATTTTTTGTTATTGTTTTTCCCAACGTTATGATTCTTCTTTTGTTCGTTGTGCTTTTTAAGCCCATTAGATTCGTGGTTTTTGTTATCTTTTTCAGATTTAACCTGATCATTTGTTGGGCTTTTTTTGTTGGAATTTTTATTAATTCTTGGCCTTACTTTTTTTATAGGTTCTTTCTTTTTAAGAACAGATTCTTGAGTTGCTTGAACATCTAAAATTTCATAGACTAACTCCTGTTTTTTTAACTTTTGATATTTGGGTACTCCCAAATCTTTTGCAACTTCTCTTAATTCAGGAAGTAATTTTTTGTTTAATGTGTGTATATCAAACATGTTGATAGTATGTAATTAATTTGATTAATGTGAAAAATTATAAATAATTCAGAAAGATAATTGTTTAGAAGAGTTCTTAAATGAATGTTTAATAAGAAACTCCCTGCAATATTAGTAAAAATAACTTACCGTAGTAGCTTTTAATAAAAAATATTGAATTAATTTTGAAAAAAAAAAGATGATTCAACGAGTTCAGACCATATATTTATTTTTTGCAGCACTAGCGATTTTTATTATTACTTATAATGTACCTGTTCTTTTTGGTAATGAGGATAAATTTTTTGTTACGGATTTTATTTTTGCCCACATTAGTGCTATTGCTACTATGTTGCTTTTAATTTTTTCGATTTTTCGATTTAAAAACAGACCCCAGCAACTTATCATAAATCAATTGTCCAAGTTATTGTTGTCCGCTACTTTTTTTATTGTTTTTTTAAGTAGAGTTGAAAATACACCAGATAAGGGCTTGATTTTATTTGTAATCCCATATATTTTAATTTTATTAGCAAACAGGTTTATTAAAAAAGATGAAAAATTAGTCAATTCGGCTGATCGTATTCGCTAGTTTTTGCTGAGTTCAATAATTTCTAAATTTTCAATTTTATTTTTATTTACTTCAAACCTTAGTAAGGTAATTACTTGATGTATTCCATATTTTCCTGCTCCACCAGGATTCATGTGCAAAAGTTCTCTTTTTTTATCATACATAACCTTTAAAATATGTGAATGCCCACAAATAAAAAGATCAAAACTTTCTTTATTTAGCGTTTCTCGAACACTTTTGGAATAGTTGGGAGGATATCCGCCAATATGAGTTATCCATACTTTCAACTCTTCACATTTAAATTTAAGATTTTCTGAAGTTGCTACTCTTAATAAATGATTGTCAATGTTACCAAAAACGGCTTTAGTAGGTTTAAAGTTTTCTAATTTCTCCAATACATCCATCGAGCCTATATCACCTGCATGCCAAATTTCATGACAATCTTTAAAAAAATCGAAAGTTTTTGGATGTAAAAAAGAATGAGTATCGGAAAGTAATCCTATTCGTTTCATTTGAAAATGTTAAATATATCTTATGGTATTATCACTTATCCAACCTTTGTCGCCATTAGGAAGAGCAACGTAAATCCAGTTTTCTGACTGATTTAGAATAATTATTTTGTTCCCGGAGCTTAAATCCAGTATTTTTTTTGCTTGTTTATTTGGTTCTATAAAAAGCTCAGTATTGTTAGTTACAATCGCAACTTTAGTGTTAAATTGATTCTTTTTTGTGTTGAATGAAGCATATAAAAAAAGACAAAGTAAACCAGAAATAGTTAGTATTTTGAAGTTAAATTTACTTCTATAATTTATAAATCTGTAAGCGAAAAAAAAGCTAATCCAAATTGATAGTAAAAAAATAAATGACCATAAGTTTAATGAGGCAATTTTTATTAATTTATTTGCCCAGTAAGAGATTTTTAATGTTGGTAATTGCTCTAGCTTATTAATTCTTTTTTCAGCAATCTCTAAATTATATATAGAAAAAGTGTGATAAGGATTAATTTTTATTGCTTTTTCATAATTTAAAATAGCAAGTGGGATATTTCCTTTTAAGTACCAACTATTAGCTAAGTTATAATACAGTTCTTTGGATTCTAAACCTTGAGCAATTATAGAATCATAATATGAGATAGCAAGGTCATAATTTTCGTTATTATAACTTGAATTTGCATTTTCAAATAGCTTATCAGCCGTTTGTGACAAAGCTGAGAAGCCAACTGTACAAAATAATATTAGAATATATTTTTTCATTAACTCAATTGTTTTTCAATTTCAACAATAATTTTGGTAGCATTAGTATAAACGGTATTAATGTCTTTAGATTCTAAGGCAGATGGTGCAAATCGACAAAATTCACAATCTTCAATTATAGAAATAAAATTATCAAGCGCTTCTTTGTCAATATTATGTTTATCGAATATTGTGGTTATTGTTTCTTTGGATAAATCAGAAGTTTCTATGTTGAATTTTTGAGAAAAATATTGAAGAAGAGATTTTTCAATTTCTTCATAAAATGCAAGTTTTTCGTTGTTTTTTAGTAGATTTTCGGCATTTTTTAATCTTTTTTGGGCGATTTTCAGTGATTTTCGAAACTTTCTTTGTATCGGGTCATTATCTAAAATTTCGAAATATTTTTTTCTAGCAAAATAAGTTATAAGACTTATAAATGGTAAAACACTTAAAATAATATACCACCATGTTTTGTAAATTGGTTTTTGATTAGCCTTATAAAAGCGTGTATTATTCTTTAATGGTTTAAGGCTGGTGTTTTCAGAAACATTTGAATTTGCATTATTAGAAACGTAAGTAGCATCGTTGTTTCCTTTATCAACTCTAATTTCATATGATTTTGTATTTATTGTTTTGTACCGATTACTTTTAGTATCAAAAAATGTAAATTCTTGAGTGGGAATAATATAATCGCCTTGATATCGTGGAATGATAAGATGATTAAAAAGTAATTTCCCTCTAATACCATTTTTTGCAATAAATGATTTGTCTTCTTTTTGAGGGTCAAAAACTTCAAAATCATCGCTAAAGTTGACTGGTATATTATCTATCAAATTTAAATTTCCAGATCCAGATAATTCTAATTGATAGTTAATAGCTGTGTTTGTTTTTGCTCTTTGTTTATCAATTTTAGAATTAAGTTCGAAATTTCCTACTGCTCCATTAAATGAAGGTGGAGGGTTAGGAGGTAAGTCTTTTACATTAATGGTAATTGATTTAGAATTAATTTCTTCTACTATAGTTTTATAATTATTAAACATCCCAAAAATATCTCTTCGATTATTTCCAGTTTTAAGCTGAACAGTTATTTCCAACTTCATTGGATCAATAATAAGTTCTCCACTTTTTTGAGGGGTAAGAATCGATTTACTTACTTCCCAAACGTTATACTTAACACCGTCTATGACTTTGATTTCGCCTCTAGAGTTTGTTTCAATTTCATCTTTCCAAAAGTTATTTAGTTCAGGAAATTGCGAAACAGAAATATCGGTTAAATTTATTTTTGAAAAAAGCTTGTAGTTAACTACAATTTGTTCACCTTGAAAAACATTAGTTTTATTTACAGAAACTTTTATTTCAACGTTTTCATTGATGTTGAAGCCACCTTTTTTATTTGGATCAGCTTTAGAAACGTTAAGAACAATAGGTTCTGAATTTATTGTTTTACCTTCAATTTTTATAGATGCAGAACCTATAGTTAGCTTGCCTTCATTTAATGCAGTCATATAATAGGAGTAGGAGGTGGACTTTGAGCTGCTAACTTTATTGTTGATGATTTGCATGCTACTACTTGAAGACTTATTTGGTCCGCTTAATTTTCTTAAACCAAGAAATGATGGCGGTTTAAAATCTTTTGAATTTCCTCTTGCACTAAAAATAATTTGAAATTCTTCGCCAACGCTTATATTCTTTTTGGAAACGGTAGCGGTAAAGTCTTGACTAAATACAAGTTGATGAGAGAATAAAAATAAAAATAATAGTTTTTTCATTTTACCAATCTTTTTCAATTTTAAGATTCACTACTTTCGCTTTCTTTTTTTGAAGGTTTTCTTGTAATTCTTTTTCTTGTTGTTCTAGTGCGTCTAACATTTGTTCCGCTTCTTTTTGGGTCATTTCGTCTGGATCTTGAGTTTTTTCAGGCTCTTTATTTTCTTGCGGATTTTTTTGGTCAGAGTTTTGTTCTTGCTCTTGCTCTTGCTCTTGTTCTTGTTCTTGCTCTTGTTCTTGTTCTTGTTCTTGCTCCTGTTCTTGTTCCTGCTCTTGTTGTTCTTTAAGCAATTTTTGTGCAAACGCTAGATTATATTTAGTATCTAAATCATTGGGATTATTTCTTAACGCTTGTTTGTATGCCTCAACAGATTCTTCAATTTTTTGTTCTTTAAGTAATGAGTTTCCTAAATTATGAAAGGCTAATGATTTTTGAGATTTATCATTTGTTTTTTGTGCTGCGGTTTTAAAAAGTGGAGAGGATTGGTCAAATTTATTTTGTTTGTAAATAGCATCAGCTACATTAAAAATAGAAATAAAATCATCTTGGTTTTGTTGTTGAGCAATTCGAAATTGTTCTTCTGCCTTAACATACAAACTATCATTATATAGTTTTATTCCTTCTCTTATATTTTTGCTTGATTGTGCAAATATAGAAGAACTTAACATTAAAAAAATAAAAAGAAATTTAATTTTCATCATTAAAGAGTTGAATTTTATTACTCCATTTACTTCTTTTTTCAAGAATAAGGACACTCGAAATTAGTCCAAGTAATGCTATTGCAAGTAGCCATTGAAATTGATCTTTATAATCGGAAAAAACTTTACTATCAATTTTATTTTTTTCCATTTTGTTAATTTCATTAAACAAAGCGTCTAGTCCACTTTTGGTCGAATTAGCTCTAATATAGGATCCATTTCCTGCATTTGCTATTTCTTTTAACATATCTTCATTAAGAGACGTTATTACGGTATTACCTTCTTTATCTTTTTGATAACCTTTTGTTCTACCAGATCTAGTTTTAATTGGTATTGGTCCTCCTTTTTCAGAACCCATTCCGATTGTATGTACAACAACGCCTTTCTTTTTTGCTTCTTTAGCTATTTCTTTTGCATCATCTTCATGATTTTCTCCATCAGTTATAACAATTATAGATTTACTTTGACCATTTTCAAAATCAAAACTTTCAAGACAAAGATTAATTGCTTTACCAATTGCAGTACCTTGTGTTGGTACGATATCTGTATTTATGGTTGAAAGAAATAGTTTTGCAGCTGAATAATCAGTTGTGATAGGAAGTTGTACATAGGCTTCTCCAGCAAATACTACTAATCCTATGCGATCGCCTTCTAGTCTGTCAATAAGTTTTGAAATGGATTGTTTTGCTCTTTTAAGTCTGTTTGGCTGTAAATCTTCTGCTAACATACTATTTGAAAGATCTATGGCAATCATTAAATCGATTCCTTCTCTTTTTACTTCTTCTAGTTTAGAGCCAAATTGAGGATTTGCAAGTCCGAAAACTAATGCAATGAGAGAAACTATTAAAAGTACAAAGTTTAATTTTATTCTAAAAATGGATGCCATTGGCATCATCTTCTCTACTAAAACTTTATTGCCAAACTGACGAATTGCTTTTTTTCTCCATCTTAAAAATAAAAAGAATAGGAGAATCAGTATTGGAATAACAACCAATAAATTCAAAAAAGTAATGTATTCGTATCTAATCATCAAGTTATACTTTTGAATAAGAAAAACCTAAAATAAAATTCCAATAGTAATAGAGCAAGAGCTATATATATCAAAATTCTAAACTCTTCTTTTTTCTTACTGTATTCTTTTACATTAATTTTAGATCTTTCCAATTGATCGATTTCTAAATAAATTTCTTCTAAAGCTTTGTTTGAAGTAGCTCTGAAATATTTACCGTTAGTTGTTGCGGCAATGTCTTGTAGAGTTTTTTCATCAATTTTCACTTCAACATCTTGATAAACAGTATTTCCAAAGGGAGTCTTGAAAGGGTAGGGAGCAAACCCTTCTGTTCCTACGCCAATAGTGTAGACTCTAATTCCAAATTTTTCTGCAATTTTTGCGGCAGTAAGAGGTGCAATAGACCCTTGATTGTTTACACCATCCGTAAGTAAAATTATTACTTTACTGATAGATTCGCTATCTTTTAGTCGGTTAGCTGCTGTTGCAAGACCCATTCCAATAGCTGTACCATCTTCGATCATTCCACTTTTTACATCTTTGAACAAATTTTGTAATACTTGATGATCGGTAGTTAATGGGCATTGTGTAAAGCTTTCACCACTAAAAATAACAAGCCCCATTCGATCATTAGGTCTTTTAGAAATAAATTCTAGAGCTACTTTTTTAGAAGCTTCTAATCGATCAGGTTTTAGGTCTTGAGCAAGCATACTTCCTGAAATGTCCATTGAAATAACGATATCAATTCCTAATGTAGTAGAGTTTTGCCAAGACGATGTTGATTGAGGTCTTGCGATTGCAATGATAATGAAAGCAATAGCAAATGTTCTAAGAAAAAATAAAATAGTTTTATTGTACGATTTCCAGCTGTAAAGTTTAAAGTTTTGAGTTGTAGAAATATTAAGTGTTGATAGTCTTTTTTTAGAATATAAAAAGTACCATATCCATAAAATTGGAATGATTAATAGCAAGTAGAAATACTCTGGATTTGCAAATGTCCAATTATTGAAGTTCATCATTTTTAGGTTTGGTATTTTTTACAAATTCAAATGCTATATCCATACATTCTTTGTTTTCTATTTCCAAAGGTTTTAGTTTAGCAAATTTTGCCAAATCTGAAATTTTGAAAAATTCACTTAGCTTATTAGTTTCAATTTTTCTTTGTTTAAGCTCATTTAAAATTTCATTAGTTGTAAGTTCCATTGCCTGAAAGCCAATACCATCTTCGATGTATCTTCTAACAATTTCTGATAATTTAATATGATAATCTTTAACTAACTCTTTTTTCAGAAGGTTTTCGTCTTTCAGTTTTTGGAGTTCATTTAGTGCTATTTGATAAGGAAGTAATATTTCTTTTTGTACAACTTTGGTAATTGGTTTTTCTGCTTTATTTTTAAGTAAATATCGAATTAAAAATAGTAATAGAATAAGAATTAGAAATGCTATCAGATATGGAAGTATTTCCAAAAATGTTATGGATAGATTAATTGGCTCTTTTATATCTTTAAAATCTTCATTAATATTTGTTTGTATGGTATTACAATATACTTCGATACTATCGGATGTGAAAGATTCCATCTTCAATGCCGGAATATAAAATGTTCCACTATCCCATATGCTAAGAACATACTTCTGTTGTAATATCCACAACGAATCATTTTGAATAGTGTCGATAATTGATTTATCGATAATTTCAAATTTCCCAACAGTATCTGAAAATTCGTTAAAGCTTGAAGGGTTTTTTAATGTTGCACTTATGGTAAAGTTAATCTGATCACCTATCAAAACATTGGTACTATCGACTTTTGTTGATATTTGAGAAAACACCACAAAGTGAGTAAGCATGAAAAAATAAACTAACCTCATTATGTTCTTTTGTTGAAAAAGTTAATTAATGGTTTAATATAATCTTTATCAGTAGAAATTTCGATAATATCAACTCCACAAGATTTAAATATTTGTTTTGTTTTATTGTTGTTGTAAGCGTAATTTTTTTTAAAATCATTTCTTACTTCTTCATTTGAAGTATCTACCCATTTTGAGGAGTTAGTTTCAGAATCTTTAAATTGAATTAATCCAACATTTGGTAATTCTTTCTCTCTAGGGTCTTCAATTTTTACGCTTATTACGTCGTGTTTTTTATTAGCAATTCTTAGAGGAAGCTCAAAATTTCCATCTAAAAAATCAGAAATTAAAAAACAAATACTTCTTTTTTTAGTAACATTATTAAAGAATCTTAGTGCCTCACCTATATTAGTACCTTGACTTGTAGGTTCAAAAGAAATAAGTTCTCTAATGATTCTCAAAATATGCGATTTACCTTTTTTAGGTGGTATAAATTTTTCAATTTTATCGCTAAAGAATAGGACCCCAATTTTATCGTTGTTTTGAATGGCAGAAAATGCAATAACGGCAGATAACTCAACGATTAACTCTTTTTTTATTTTGTGTTGAGTTCCAAAATTTTCTGATCCGCTGATATCCACAACTAGCATAACAGTCATTTCTCTTTCCTCTTCAAAAACTTTTACATAAGGATTGTTAAATCTTGCTGTTACATTCCAGTCTATAGTTCGGATGTCGTCTCCAGGTTGATATTCTCTTACCTCACTAAAAGTCATACCTTTGCCTTTAAATGCAGTATGATATTCTCCTGCAAAAATATGATTGGAAAGCCCTTTGGTTTTGAGCTCGATTTTTCGTACTTTTTTTAGTAATTCACTAGCACTCATTTATGGAATTTCTACCTGATTTAAAATTTCGGTAATAATATCTACAGAAGTAATATTTTCAGCTTCAGCTTCATAAGTAAGACCAATACGATGCCTCAATACATCATGGCATACCGCTCTGACGTCTTCAGGAATTACATAACCTCTTCTTTGAATAAATGCATAAGCTTTTGCTGCTTTTGCTAAGCTAATACTAGCTCTAGGAGATCCGCCGAAACTAATCATATCGGTAAACTGATTTAATCCGTATTGAGATGGATTTCTAGTGGCAAAAACAATGTCGATTATATATTGTTCTATTTTTTCATCCATGTATACTTCTTTAACCAATTCTCTTGCACTAAGAATAGCTTCTGGTTTTAATATTTGTTGTGCTTTTGGAAATGATTTAGAAAGATTATGTCTGACAATAATTTTTTCTTCTTCTTTATTTGGATAGTCTATAACTACCTTCAGCATAAAACGGTCTACTTGAGCCTCTGGCAATGGGTAAGTACCTTCTTGATCGACTGGGTTTTGTGTTGCGAGAACTAAAAAAGGTTGATTAAGTTCAAAAGTTTCATCACCAATGGTTATTTGCCTTTCTTGCATTGCTTCCAGTAAAGCAGATTGAACTTTAGCTGGTGCTCTATTGATTTCATCAGCCAATACAAAATTAGCAAAGATGGGTCCTTTTTTAATAGAAAAACTTTCATTTTTTGGACTATAAATCTGAGTTCCAAGAACGTCAGCTGGTAGTAAATCGGGCGTAAATTGAATCCTGCTAAACTTAGAGTCTATAGTATCAGCCAGAGTATTTATAGCTAAAGTTTTTGCCAACCCTGGTACACCCTCTAATAAAATGTGTCCATCAGACAAAAGACCTATTAGTAATCGTTCAGTCATCTTTTTTTGACCAACAATAACTTTGTTCATTTCTAACATCAGTAAGTCAATAAAAGCACTTTCTTTATTAATCCTTTCATTAAGTTCTTTAATGTCAATATTTATTGTAGTGTTATCCATTTTTATTAATAATATTTTGCAAAAATAGTGAGTCTTTTAAATAAATCAAGTTCCACAACGAGACATTTTAAAGAAATATTATATAATTATAAACTTTTTTATTGTTAGTACTATCAATTCTATAACTTTGTTGCCATTACAAATGGAAGAAAGATATTTTATAGAAATCGCTTATGATGGCACAGCATATCACGGTTGGCAAATTCAACCCAATGCTATAAGTGTGCAGGAAAAACTGAATAGTTGTTTGTCAACGATCTTGCGAGAGGAAATTCAAATCCAAGGAGCTGGTAGAACGGATACTGGTGTTCATGCTAGGCAAACTTTTGCTCACTTTGATGTAAAAAAATCGATAGATTTAGATTTCATAAATCGATGTAATTCAATTCTTCCTGCAGATATACAATTGATTAATTACAAAAAAGTTAACAGTAGTTCTCATAGTCGTTTTGATGCCATTAGCCGAACTTACGAGTATATAATTTCAACAGCTAAGGATCCGTTTTATATTAATAAAGCGTTTTATTTTTTTAAAGATTTAGATTTAGATCTGATGAATAAAGCTTCACAACTACTTTTGTTAGAAAAAGATTTTACCTCATTTTCAAAATTACATACTCAAACTAAAACGAATGATTGTATATTGTCAGAAGCAATTTGGTATGAAAAAAATCATTTTTTGATATTTAATATAAAAGCAGATAGATTTTTAAGAAATATGGTCAGGTCCATTGTTGGGACTTTGATTGAAGTAGGTTTAAACAAAATTACTATCGATGATTTCAAAAGAATAATAGCTTCAAAAGATAGGAAAAACGCTGGGTTTTCTGTTCCGGCTTGTGGTCTATATCTTAAAAGTGTAGAATATCCAAAAACTATATGGCAGTAGAAAATATTAAAAAGGTTTATGATTTTCCTCTTTTTAAAAGGGTACTAAAATATGTTGTTCCATATAACAAAACTTTTTATGTCACGACTTTTTTGGCAGTTTTATTATCTTTTTTGTCACCATTAAGACCCATGTTAATTCAACATGCTTTTGACAATTATATTTTGATTCCAGATTTAAATATGCTTCAAAAAATTACGATTTTATTGATTGTATTGCTAGTTTTAGAAAGTATAGTTCAGTTTTTCTATACGTATGGAGCAAACATATTAGGTCAAAGTGTTATCAGAGACTTAAGAATGCAGGTTTACAATAAAATATTGGAGTTTAAGCATTCATATTTTGATAAAAATCCTATTGGTGCGTTAGTTACTAGAGTTGTTTCAGATATTGAAACAGTCGCAGATATATTCTCTCAAGGTTTTCTTATCATAGTTGGTGATATTTTAAAATTATTAGTTGTTATAATTGTAATGTTTGTTACAGATTGGAGATTAGCATTATTTAGTTTAGCATCTATTCCGGTTTTAATTGTTGCAACAAATTGGTTTAAAAGATCTATAAAGGCATCTTTTCAGGATGTAAGAACTAAAGTTTCTGAGTTAAATACTTTTGTGCAAGAGAGAATTGTTGGTATCTCAATAGTTCAATTGTTTAATAGGGAAAGAATTGAATCTGAAAAATTTGAAAGAATCAATAAAGATCATATGGATGCTCATATTCGTTCTATTTGGTATTATTCTATTTTTTTTCCAATTGTAGAAATACTTTCTGCAGTATCCATAGGGCTTTTGATTTGGTGGGGTGGAGTATCTGTTGTAAATGGAGATGAGGTTACTTTAGGAGAACTTATAGCCTTTATATTATATATTCATATGTTATTTCGTCCTATTCGTCAATTAGCAGATCGTTTTAATGTACTGCAAATGGGAATGGTAGCTTCAGAGAGAGTGTTTAAAGTTTTGGATACCGATTCAAAAATAAAAAATGAAGGGAATGTAGCTTTTGAAACCATATCAAAGTCAATTGAATTTAAAAATGTTTGGTTTGCATACAATGAAGATGACTGGGTATTAAAAAATGTATCTTTTGAACTTAAAGTCGGTGAAACATTAGCAATAGTTGGAGCTACAGGCTCTGGGAAGTCTACAATTGTTAATATTCTATTAAGAAATTATGAAATCTCTAAGGGAGAAATATTTATTGACGGAGTTCCCTTTGGGAATTATGAATTAAATTCTTTGAGAAAAAATATATCATTAGTTTTACAAGATGTATTCTTATTCTCCGATTCTATATTAAACAACGTCACTTTAAAAGAAGATATTTCATTGGAAAAGGTGAAACAATGTGCTAAAGAATTAGATATTGATGGATTTATTTCTCGTTTGCCAAATGATTACAATTATAATGTCAAAGAAAGAGGGGCGATGTTGTCTGTAGGTCAAAAACAATTACTCTCATTACTAAGAGCATATGTAAACAGTCCAAAATTATTAATTTTGGATGAAGCCACTTCTAGCATTGATTCTGAAAGCGAAGTATTAATACAAAAAGCAATAAACAAACTTACTGAAAATAGAACTTCAATTGTGATTGCACACCGACTAGCGACCATTCAAAATGCAAGCAAAATTATGGTTTTAGAAAAAGGTGAAATTATTGAAATTGGTACTCATCAAGAGCTTTTAAAGTTGGATAATGCATACAAGAAATTATATGACTTGCAGTTTAAAGATTAAGTCTTTTGCGTGTTAAAATTTCTATCTAATAACGTTCAATTATTTTTTTGTAAATTGCAAGCTTAACTTATACGTAGATATGAAACTATTTTCTTTCTTTAAGCATGTACTTTTTTTAGCTGTGATATTTTTTTCTTTTAATTCAAAAGCTCAAATCACAGTTGATACTGATATTCCTTATAACTCTCCGATATTTCTTATCGATAGTTTATTGTTAGGAAGTGGAGTTGAAGCATCCAATCATGAGTTTGATGGAGACCCAATTCAAATAGGTTTTTTTAATGGTCTTGCAAGTAATATAGGGTTGGACAGTGGAATTGTTATGTCTACAGGAGATGTTAGAATTTTACAGCCAGGATTTGTTTTAGGTGAAATACCAAATAGTAATGCTGATGATCCAGACTTACTGACTGTAGCTAATTCTGTTCCTGCACTTATAGGTCAAAACTTTACTGTTAATAGTGTAAATGATGTGGTAATTCTTGAGTTTGATTTTGTACCTACCTCTTCAGAATTATCATTCAGATATGTTTTTGGATCACAAGAATATTTTGCTTTTGAAAATACTCAATACAATGATGTATTTGGTTTCTTTATTTCTGGTCCAGGTATAGTTGGTCCTTATGCTAGTCCTGCAGGTTTTCCTGATGGTTCTATAAATATTGCCACTATACCAGAATCTGACCCTGAGCTTCCTATTACGATTTCATCGGTAAATGCACAATTAAATTCTAACTTCTTTGTTAACAATCAAGGATTAGAAACGGTAAGTGATGCAGACGGATTTACAACTGTTATTACTGCTGAAGCTCAGGTTACTTGTGGACAAACTTATCATATCCGTTTATCATTAGCAGATGGTTCTGATACAGGATTATCTTCTTATGTATTTTTAGATGCAGGAAGTTTTAGTTCGCCAGAATTACAAGTATCTAATAGTTTGAATGTTGATTCAAATTACATTTTTACTGACTGTGGTGTTGATGTTGATTTGACCGCTGAGATAGGCGGCGATTATGAGTTTGTTTGGAATACAGGTAGTACTGAACAAACAATTACTGTTGGACCTGGTGCATATTGGGTTGAAGCAGTTGATTCTACAGATTGTGCTGTTAATTCTGATACTATTGTGGTTTACTCTCAACCTATTCCTGAAATTGATTTTTCAACTGAAAATGAATTATGTGAAGGGAGTACTTTAACCATTCAGTCTAATGTTTCTGATGGAACATTACCATATAATTTCTTTTGGCAACCAGGAGGAGATGACGAAGATTTAATTGTGTCACAAGGAGGTCAATATATACTTACTGTAGTTGATTCTAACGGATGTTCAGATACTGATACCATAGATATAATTGAATATCCATTACCAGATATATCTTATTCTCCAACAGAAATAGTTATTTGTGGAAATGTTCCCGTTGAAGTTTCTGCTTTCGGAGCAGAGACTTATAGTTGGAGTCCAGCAATTGGTATTGATGATCCAAATGCTCAAACTGTTTTTATGAGTTCTTCAGCTTCTTTGACTTACACCCTTACTGGAATAGATACAAATGGATGTGTAAACTCGACTCTTGTTCCTACGGTTTCTGATGAAGGGTTTACAATTTCAGTAGACGTTGATCCGGTAACATGTAATGGCTATGATGATGGTTCAATAACTATAATTGCATCTGATGGTGCAGTAACACCAGTTACGTATTCTATAGATGGTGGTGATAATTTTAATGACTTTTTCGTTTTTGAAGATTTGACCTTTGGTACATATGATATTTTAGTAAGAGATAATTTAGGTTGCTTAATATCACAACAGGTAAATGTAAATGGGTCTGAGCCAGATATCGAAGTAATTATAGGACATCAAGACGTTCTGTGTGCGGAAGATACGACAGGTACTGTATTTATTGAGTCTATTAGTGGAGGGAATATAAGTTCTGATTACAATTATAATTGGTTTAGCTCTAATAATGGTGACTTAATTAGTACAGATACTATTGTTTCAGTTCCAGAGGGTGCTTATTATTTGGTAGTAACTGATGATAATAATTGTATGGCAACTGATCAGGTTATGGTCGAAGATCCTGCTGACTTACAATATGAGATAATTACTTCAGATGTAAGCTGTTTTGGAGCTACTGACGGAGCTATAAATGTAAATATTATTGCTGGAGGTGTTGGACCATTTCACTTTAATTGGTTGAACTATGGGAATGCAAATACTAATTCTCTATTCAACCTTGGAGCAGGAACTTATCAATTAGAAATTACAGATAATGTTGGCTGTGTTAGTGTTGAATTAATAACAATTAATTCTCCAGCCTTACCTTTTTCAATAAGCTCTTCTAACTCTACAGTTAGTTGTTATAATTCTCCAACGGGGTCTATAGAAGTGGAATTGTCAGGAGGGACTTACCCATATTTTTATAATTGGAGTAGTGGACATATTACACCATTGGCAGATGAATTAACAAGTGGAGAATATATTTTACAAGTTACTGATGCTTCAGGTTGTCAATTAATTGATACATTTACAGTTGCTCAAAATCCTGAGATAATCACAGATTTATCATCGACGGATGTTAGCTGTTTTGGATTAAGTGATGGAACTGCATCTATTTTGGCAAGTGGTGGAGTAGGAAACTTATCTTTTTTATGGTCCACACAAAGTCAGCAAGATGAATTATTTGGATTGTCTTTTGGTAATTATTACGTGGTAACAGAAGATGAATTAGGGTGTAAAATTTTTGATACTTTAAGAATTGATCAACCTGATAATATTCGTATTTTATTAGATGTTAATGATGTTCTTTGTAATGGAGACTCTACAGGTTCAATTGAATCTATGGTAACGGGTGGTACTCCTTTTCAAAATGGTAGTTATACTTACTCTTGGTTTATAGAAAATAATCAAATTGGATTCAATTCACCAAATTTATTTAACATTAGTAGTTCTCAATATCCATATCAATTGGTTATAGAAGATTACCAAGGATGTAGTGCCACTTCATTTGCTTTTGTTGGTGAGCCTGAGTTGTTGAAATTAGATACATCTGAACTGGTTCCTGCATATTGTCAGAATGTTGCTACAGCTCATGTATCCGTTGTTGCAGAAGGAGGGTTGCTTAACACTGGAAGTGCTTATCAGTTTTCTTGGAATAATGGTGTTGAGTCGTCAGTATTAGTTAATCAAAATGCTGGTAACTATGTTGCCTATGTTGAGGATGATAATGGATGTATTGACTCATTACAAATAGAAATTCCTTTAGTCCCTACATTTGAATCGTCAATGGATTCAACAGATTTAAATTGCTTTGAAGATAATTCTGGTATTGCAACGATAAATGTTGAAGGTGGTTTTGGACCTTATAATTATAACTGGAACTGGTCTTCGGGTAATGAGCAGATTACAAGTAACTCTAATAGTTTTTCTAAGACATCCTTACCGGCTGGAATTGTTAGTGTTGTTGTAACAGATGTCAATGGGTGTTATTTAGCTAATCAAACACAAGTTGTAGAGCCGAGTGAACTAACTTATAGTGTTATTAAAGATAATGATGAAAGTTGTTCAGGAGACCAATCTTCTTGTGATGGTCAAATAACGTTTAATGTTTCTGGAGGTACTGCTCCTTACGATTACCAATGGATGGATCTGGATAATAACTTAGTTGGTTCTTTTGTAGGTACTGTCACCAATTTACAAGCATCTGACTTGTGTAATGGGTTTTATCATTTTGAAGTAACTGACGATAAGGGCTGTATAGCTCAAAATAATGGTAGCGGACTGCTTGCTCCAGTTGAAATTATTAGTGGTTATGAAGTAACTTCAGATATCAATTTAAATACCTTTACTAACAACATTGTTTGTTTTGGTGATACTGCAGCTTTTGTAGAAGTATTAAACCCAAACAATCAATTTTCATATTCTTGGTTTGTCAATGGAGAATTTTTTGATAATGGATTAAATACAACTATAAGTGCAGGTGATGTGACTTTATTAACAAGTTACCAATCTTGTTCGACTAATTCACAGTCACTAGTTGTAAACCAACCAACTCCTTCTTTAATAAATTCTACAATTAATGATATAAGTTGTTATGGATCTTCGGATGGATCTATATCAATTGAAGCCATAAATCCTCAAGGATTAACTTTTAGTTGGTCTGATAATACAACTGATCAGATTATCAACAATCTTACAGCTGGGACTTATGAGTTAGTCATTACAAATGTTTTTGATTGTACTACATCTTATTCTTTTGAAATTTACGAACCTCAAGAAATACAAATAGACGCAACTGTAACAAATGTTACCTGCAACGGCGGAGATGATGGTACAATAAGTATATCTATTTCGGGAGGGTTATCTCCATATGAAGTTGATTGGCAAGGCAATGATCCGTTAAATATGGAGGCTGGTTCGTATCAAATAGTTATAAACGATGCTAATTTTTGCTCAAACACATTTACGCTAGATGTTGATGAGCCTTCTTCTGTTTCTGCTAGTTTTAGTGCAAATAATACACCATTTATAGCTAATGCTAATGGAGGTACACCACCATATAATTATGAATGGTTATATTTTGGTTTTTCTGTAGGTCAGGGTTCAAATTATACTCCAAATCAAGATGGAGAGTATACTTTAATAGTTACTGACAATAATGGTTGTGTTGGTACTTTTGTTAGAAATTATGAAGGTGAAAGTGTTGGAATAAGTGAATTCGAAAATATTGAATTCAGTGTTTATCCCAACCCAATGAATGAGTTTGTTACTATTGAAAAGCTAAATGATATTAACGAAATAGTTGAATTCAATTTAATTGACTCTAGAGGTAGAATTGTAAGGTCTGATATATTCAAACATAAATTGATAGTTGAAAGAGAAAGTCTATCTCCTGGTGTTTACATGATTGAATTAAAATCTCAAAAATCTAAAATTCAACAAAAGCTTATGATTTACGAATAGAACTTTTATAAGTTTCTACTTAAAATACTTAATTTAAAGCCATTATAGATTCATGAAAAAATTATGCTTATTATTTATTTCATTTATTTTGATGAATATATGTTATTCTCAAATAATTGTTGATAATTCTGCTCCTTACTCAAGTCCTAACTATTTAGTAAATCAGCTTTTATTAAATTCAGAATCAGGTTTAGAGGCTAGTAATATTAGTTTTCAGGATGGGGCTGATCAAATAGGTTTTTTTGACGCAACTCTCCACAATCTTGATATAGATAGTGGTATTGTTTTGTCTACCGGAGATATATATAACCTTTCTTCCTTGACTGGATCAAATCTGGTTGGAACTACTCCTCCTGTCGAGGACCCAGATTTACTTACTTTAGCGAATTCTGTACCTGGGCTTATTGGAGTGGTAAAGGAGTAGATTTTTCTGGTGTGTTTAGTCCTATTAATACAAAAGAAGGAGAAAGTTGGATTTATTATTCTTTTCCTCAAAATTGTAATGAGAAAGATTCTATAAAAATGTATGTAGGATGCGATTTTGATTTGTTTGTACCATCAACTGTAACACCAAATAATGATTTTACAAATGATGATTTTATGGTGTTTGGCTATAATATTGTAGATTATCACATAAAAATATTTGATAGCTGGGGAGCAGAAATTTTTTCCTCCAATGATATAAATGCAAATTGGGATTGTACACATAAAAGCAGATTAGTGCCCACAGGTGTTTATACATATGTTATCAATTATTCTACAAAAAATGCGAATTTTTACAATAAAACAGGGCATATAAATGTGGTATATTAAAAAAAGTGTTATATTTTTGGCAATATAACTTAACAAAGTGATTAACAAATTACTGTTGTTTTTATAATATTTTAGAAATGAACAGATTCTTAACCTTATTCATTGTCTTTAATGTATTTGGATTTTTTCAATTGCAAGCACAAATTCTTATAGATAATGCTGCCCCTTATAATAATCATGTTTACTTGATTGATGATGTTTTATTGGGAGGTGGAGTAGTTGCATCAAACCATTCATATCAAGGAGATTCCATACAGATTGGCTATTTTGATGGATCGAATTCAAATTTAGGTCTTGGTAGTGGCGTCGTTATGTGTACAGGAGATATAAATTTACTTGATCCTAATTTTGCAGGCTTTGGAGATTTTATTGATGTAAACCCTCCAGTTACAGATCCTGATTTACTAAATGTTGCAAATTCAGTTCCTGGTTTAATAGGTCAAACTTTTTCGGTATCAAGTATTAATGATGTAGCTGTTTTAGAATTTGATTTTATTCCTAGTAGTGAAAATTTATCATTTAGGTATGTTTTTGGTTCTCAAGAGTATTTTGCTTTTGAAAATACTCAGTATAATGATGTTTTTGGATTCTTTTTATCTGGACCAGGAATTGCGGGTCCATATTCTAGTCCTGCTGGATTCCCGGATGGGTCAATAAATATTGCGACTATACCAAATTCTAATCCTGAATTACCTATTACTATTTCGTCTGTAAATTCTACCTTAAATTCAGAATTTTTTGTAGACAACTCTTCTTTAGCAACTATTGCTGATGCTGATGGTTTTACAACAGTTATTACTGCCGAGGCAACAGTGCAGTGTGGTGAACTTTATCATATTAGATTAGCTATTGCTGATGGTTCTGATGGAGGTCTTTCATCTTACGTTTTTCTAGAAGAAAATAGTTTTACTTCTCCTGAGTTAAATATTACAAATGATGCTGGTCAGGATAGTTCATACATTGAAGTTGGATGTGGAACTTTAGTTACTTTGACAGCAGAACCTTCTGTTCCAGGAAATTATACGTATCAGTGGAATAATGGAGAAACTACGCAATCTATTCAAGTAGGAACAGGAGATTATATTGTAGAGGTAATAAATGATGCAAATTGTGCATTATTGTCTGACACTTTTCATGTTGAAGTGGTAAATACTGTAACTGTTGAGCTTGGGCAAAATTTAGAAGCATGTGCTGGAGAAGAAACAGTATTAGAAATAGAAAGTATTAATGGGGTAGCACCTTATACATATTTATGGAGTACCGGAGAGACTACTTCGTCAATTTCAGCACCAACTGGAACCTATACTTTACAAGTTACTGATGCAAATAATTGTGATGCAGATGATCAAGTAATGGTTGTGGAGGTAGATAGACCTACTGCAACTTTGACAGGAGGTGGTACAATTTGTGCAGGTTCTGAAGTTGGCGTGCCTTTAGACTTTGTTTTTACTGGAACTCCACCTTTTTCATTTTCATATCAGTGTGATAATCAGATATTAAACGATGTTTCTGACTATTTTAATTACGTTAGAAATTCTAGTACTGTAGGTAATTATAGTATGATAGAGGTTACGGATATTAATTGTACTGGATATGTTGATGGTCAGGCTTTGATAGACACAAATTCTTTACCTTCATCTAAATTGATTGGCGGTGACATAATGTGTGAGGGTGATAGTAGTCTAATTTCAATTGAAATTAATGCAAATACTCCATATGATTTGTATTTACATAATGGTAACTATAGTGTTTTGTATAGTGGCTTAAATAGTCCTGAATTTTCTATGTATACAAATGAACCTGCGTTATATACTGTTCAATTTATTGAGGATACTAATGGATGTAGATCAATTTCTAATATTGGGGAAGCTTTAGTTGCCATTAAGCCATATAAGAACCCTCAAATTTTAACTTCAATTGATACTGTTATTTGTCCAATTGATCCACCATTACAGATTGAATCATTAACAGAAGGAGGTAGATGGTTTGGAAACGGACTAAATAATACGGGTTTATTTACACCAATTTTTGCTGGAGTTGGTGATCATTGGTTAACATATTCTTTTCCAGAAAATTGTAATGAAACAGATTCTGTTTTATTAACTGTTTCTTGTGAATTGCAGTTATTTATTCCAAATAGTTTCACTCCAAATTCTGATGATCAGAATGAATCTTTTGTTTTACAAGCCAATAACCTAATCGATTTTGAAATTACTATATTTAATCGTTGGGGTAAACAACTATTCTATTCTAATAATATAGCAGATTCGTGGGATGGGAAATTTAAGGGAAAAGTTGTGCCTGCTGGAAATTATTCTTATGTGGTAAAAGCATATGGAAATGATGGACAAATGGTTACTAAAACTGGAAATGTAAATATCCTGAAATAAAATCTGTTTAAAAGTTTCGAGTCTAAAAACACCTATTATTATTTCCTTTTTTAATATTTGTAGGTAGTGATTTTTGTTGATGTAATATTACCATTACCTCTTGTTGAAACTTTTACATTTGAGGTTCCAGAACACTTTGAAAATATTCAGGTTGGAACTCGTGTAGTTGTTCAGTTTGGTAAAAAAAAGATTTACACTGCACTAGTATTTAAAAAGCATGCTGTCGCACCTCTAGGATACATTGTAAAACCAATTTTAGAAATTGTTGAAGATATTCCAATTGTTTCTAAAAAACAGCTAAAGTTTTGGGAGTGGATTTCTAATTATTATTGTTGTTCTTTGGGTGAAGTAATGAATGTTGCCTTACCTAGTTCTGTAAAATTGTCCAGTGAAACTAAGTTTACTTTAACAGAAAAGAAAGTAGATTATTCTCTTTTAAATCAAAATGAGTTATCTATAATTAAAACGTTAGAAAAAAATTCAAAACTTTCAATAAATGATGTTTTTACTATCATTAATACAAAAAAGGCCTTTTTAGTTGTTGAAAGTCTTTTAGATAAAAATCTAATACATGTTTTTGAGGAATTAAATGAAAGCTATAAGCCAAAGATTAAAAAATTTATTAAGCTTGAAAACTTTCATTTAGATAGAAGCGAGTTAATAAATTCAAAAAAACAGTTGCAAGTTTTTGATTTTTTAGTAGAGTATAACTCAAACAATCCGGATTCATTTATTTTAATGAAAGATTTAATTTTTCATACCCAGTGTTCGTACCAAACAATAAAAGGATTAGTTTCAAAGTCTATTATTTCAGTTTTGGATTTAAAAGTAGATCGAATTGATAGGTTTTCTGAAAATCAACTTGATACATTACCTATTTTATCTAATGCTCAAAAAAATGCTTTTGATAGTATAAATAATCAATTTATGACGAAAGATGTTGTTCTATTACATGGAATAACTTCAAGTGGAAAAACCGAAATTTATATTAATCTTATAAATGAATTGATTAAAAAAGGGCAACAAGTACTTTATTTATTGCCTGAAATAGCTCTAACTTCACAAATAATTCGTCGTTTACAATTATATTTTGGAGATAAGGTAGTAGTTTATCATTCTAAACTAAATCAACATGAAAGAACAGAAATTTGGAAAGATTTACGATCTGGAAAACGATATTCTGTTGTAATTGGTGCTCGTTCGTCATTATTTTTACCTTTTAAAAACTTGGGGTGTATAATTATAGATGAAGAACATGAAACTACATTCAAACAATTTCAGCCAAATCCAAAGTATCACGCTAGAGATTGTTCTATAATGCTTGCTAAAATGTTGGGTATAAAAGTATTGTTAGGCTCGGCTACACCATCTATAGAATCCTATTATAACTCTAAAATTGGTAAATATGGTTTTGTTTCGCTAAATGAACGTTATGGTAATATGGAATTGCCTGATGTTGAAATTGTAGACTTAAAGTATCTAAGACACAGAAAATTATTAAAAAGTAGTTTTTCCGAAAAATTGTTAGATAGCATTAAAACTTCTTTAAAAAATTCGGAACAAGTTATCCTTTTTCAAAATAGAAGAGGGTTTGCTCCTGTTAGTACTTGTCTTGATTGTGGATGGGTATATCAATGTAAAAGTTGTGATGTTAGTTTAACTTACCATAAAAATTTAAATTTATTAAAGTGTCATTATTGTGGGTTTTCAGCATCGCCTATTGAAAAATGTCATTCGTGTAATTCTCATAATATTTCAGTAAAAGGTTTAGGTACTGAAAAAATAGAAGAAGAATTAACGGAATTAATTCCTGATGCAAGGATAAAAAGAATGGACCTTGATACAACCTCTAAAAAAAATGCACATCAAAATATAATAAATGAATTCGAGCAAGGTAAAATCGACATTTTAATAGGTACACAAATGGTAACAAAAGGACTAGATTTTGATAACGTTAGTGTGGTTGGAGTTATTTATGCGGACAATATGCTTAATTTTCCAGATTTTCGTTCTCATGAACGTTCATTTAATTTAATGGTTCAAGTTGCTGGAAGAGCAGGAAGAAAAAAGAAAAAGGGGAAAGTTATAATTCAAACTTATTCTGCCCAACACGAAATTATTAAAGCGGTTATTGAAAGTAATTACAATCAGATGTATAACGATCAAATTTTAGAAAGAAAAGCTTTTGGTTATCCTCCATTTATTAAATTAATAGAGCTAGAAGTTTCTCATAGAAATTTTGAAATTAACAATTTAGCTGCAAAAGATCTGGCAAATGCTTTGAGAGAGTCTTTCGGAACTAATGTTTTGGGTCCTGAATATCCTATGGTTTCTAGAATTAAAAACCTTTATATCAAAAACATTCTATTAAAAATAGATTCTGATATATCGTCAGCCAAAGTAAAAAAACATCTTTTAAATTTAATTAAATGGTTAAAAAGTCAATCTAAATATAAATCTGTTAAAGTAAAAATAGATGTTGACCCAGTTTAATTAACACATTCTTTCCATAAATTATCATGTAGGGGAGGTGGGGCAATTATTTCAATTTCACGATTTTGAACAGGATGAATAAACTTTATTTTTCTTGCATGAAGATGAATGCTTGAATCCTTATTTGTTCTATCAAAACCATATTTAATATCTCCTTTGATTGGGCAGCCAATAGAAGATAGTTGTACTCTGATTTGATGATGACGACCAGTTTTTGGTTTAACTTCTAATAAAAAATATCGATCAAGTTTTTTTATCAATTTATAATTAAGCTCAGATTTCAATAAGCCACTTTCTTCTTTTTTATATGCAAATGATTTATTCCTTTTTTGATTTTTTTTCAGAAAGTGTGTTAAAGCTCCTTTTTCTGTTTTGGGTTTGTTTTTGACTATTGCCCAATAGGTTTTTTCGATTTCACGATTTTTAAATAAATTATTTAATCGACTAAGTGCTTTGCTAGTTTTAGCAAACAAAAGAACACCACTAACCGGTCTGTCTATCCGGTGTACAACTCCCAAATATGCTTCTCCTGGTTTATTATACTTTTTAACCAGATATTCTTTGACATATTCACTTAATGGCTTGTCACCTGTCTTATCTCCTTGAACAATATCTGAGGGTTTTTTGTTGACAGCAATGACATGATTATCCTCATATAGGATATTTAGCATCAATATTGTTCTTTTTCGTTAGGAAAATCGATGGTTTTTACATCATTTACATACTGACTTACTGCAGATTTGATATCATCATAAAGGTTAAGATATCTTCTTAGAAATCTAGGACTAAATTCATGAGTCATTCCAATCATATCATGTAAAACAAGAACTTGACCGTCTACATTAGGTCCTGCACCAATTCCAATGACTGGAATTTTTACACTTTCAGCAACTTTTTTAGCTAATGAAGATGGAATTTTTTCTAAAACTATCGCAAAACAACCTGCTTGTTCTAATAATAAGGCATCTTCAATTAACTGTTTTGCTTCTTGTTCTTCTTTTGCTCTCACTGTGTAAGTACCAAATTTATAAATCGATTGAGGAGTTAAACCTAAATGACCCATAACGGGAATTCCAGCACTTAAAATACGTTCGATAGATTCAATAATTTCTTTACCACCTTCTAGTTTTACTGAATGCGCTCCAGATTCTTTCATTATTCTAATTGCACAACTTAATGCTTGTTTAGAATTTCCTTGATAGGATCCAAATGGCATATCAGCTACAATTAAAGCTCTATCAACAGCTCGCACAACAGAAGAAGTATGATAAATCATTTGATCTAATGTTATAGGAAGAGTAGTTTCATTACCAGCCATAACGTTAGAAGCCGAATCGCCAACTAATATTACGTCAATTCCTCCTTGATCAACAATTTTAGCTAATGTATAATCGTATGCTGTTAGCATAGAGATTTTCTCTCCATTACGCTTCATTTCTTGTAAGGAATGGGTTGTTATTTTCTTGTAAGATTTTTTGTGTATTGACATGTTAAAATTTGACTATATAAGCATCCTTGAAACCTAAATTATTTACATTTAGTAAATGTTCTCTTGCATCAGAGTAGTTAGTAAATTTTCCGCTTATATAAATGAATTGCTTGTTTTGAGTTTCTATTTTAGTAATATCATTTAACCCTTCAATATCTATTTCATTTTCAAATAACCCAAGCTGTACTCTATATGTCTGACCTGAATCTGTTCTTTCATTTTGAGATACTTCACTCTGTAAAGTCAATAACTGAGATTGAAACAATCTACTTTTTTCTAATTCAAATCTGTAAGATTCTGCAAATTGAGCAGCGATAACTTTTTGTAATTCTAAAGTTTTTTGAAGTGTTTGATTTTCAAGTTTTATATTTTTTAATGTAGCAATATTATCTTGGTTTTCTTTTTGTAAACTCTGATACTTAATAATTAATTCTTCTAATTCGTTTGATTTAGTCTGTAAAAATGAATTGGATTTCGTGAGTACATTAATAGAATCCGACAAAGATTTATTTTCCGAGCTAAGACGAGTGTTTAAGTTTTGAATTTTCTCTACTTTTTGTTTCAGATTGGTTGTAGATGTTTCTAGTTTTGATATTTTGCTATCCTTTGAAATAATAGATTTTTCATGTTTTGAAATAGAAGTTTGTAAAGAGACTTTTAAATCATTTAAACTTTTAATTTTTTGATTTTTTTCTGATAATTGTGAATTCAGACTTTTTTGATTTGATTCTAAATTGTCTTTTTGTTTAGTGAGACTATTAATAGAGTTTTTTTGTGAAACAATTTTTTTATTTAACTCTGATTTTATACCACTAATTTCGGTTTTTAAATTTTGAATTTGAGAATTTAAATCGTTTATAGTCTTTTCGGACGAACTATTTATATTTTTTACATCATTAAGTTTCGTATTTAATAATGTCAGTTGATTATTTAAATTTTTAACCTCTTTATCTTGTGAAACAATTTTTCTTTTAAGTTCAGATTTTTCAGACGATAAGTTTTCTTTTTCACTGGTTAGAGAAGTTTTTTGTAATTTAATGTTGCTTAGTTCAAGTTCTAATTTTTCATTTTCTTTTTTCAGAACATTAATCTTCGAATTTAGGTTTGTTAATTCGACTGTTTTACTGCTGAGTTTTCCAGTTGTATTAGATAATTTATTTTGCAAGTCGCTTAATTTGGTACTCTTTGTTTCTAAAGATTGTTTTAGTTCTTTATTTTTTTTGTTTAACTGAGTTATATCATTTTCATAGTCAAACACCAAATTTTTAAAATCAACTAAGTCTTTATTATTTTTTTCAATTGTTGTTTTTTCGTTTTTTAACTTACTTTTTAACTCAGTGTTTGAATTATTTGAAAGGATTAGCTTTTCTTCTATTTCTTTAAGTTGAACAGAAAGTTTCTGGTTTGAAATAGTAATACTATCAATTGCTGTTTTTTTAGAATCAATAACTCTATTTTTCTCAATTATGTCAGTCTCAAGTTTTAAAAGTTTATCGTTAGTTTGTTTGAAATCTTTTTGTGAAACATAATCGCCTTGCTTTTCAACGTGTATAAAATCAATTCTTGATTGAGATGATGGTCCAACTATAATACCTAACCTTCCATTTGTAAATTGATCTAAAACGTATGTTTCGATAAATTTGAAATTAAAGTAGAGATCTATTTTTCCGTTGTAGTTTACTATGTCAACATAATTAAATTCATTATTTCCTTTTAGATGTTGAGAGGTAGTCCAACCTTTATTCTCCCTTGTTCCACTTAAGTATTTTGATTGACCATCAATAATTAGTCTTACTCTGTATTCGTTTTTTGTATTAATTTCTACAGAAACAGTACCATTACC
This sequence comes from Flavobacteriales bacterium, assembly GCA_049890095.1. Taxonomy (GTDB): domain Bacteria; phylum Bacteroidota; class Bacteroidia; order Flavobacteriales; family UBA7312; genus JABAYQ01. The sequence goes on from JBMHCD010000005.1 coordinate 139,477, forward strand.
ATCCAATTGAGTATTTAGCAAAATTCCTGCAAATGCCATTTTATTTGAATTAGGCTCTAGTTTTATAGATGTTTTGATTTTATAATTTTCTTCATTAAAAGAAGTTTTAGAAAATAGAGTAAATTCAGAATTTTTATTATTTCTGCTCAAAAATAAATCACCATCATCAACTATAAAATAATTGTCGATTGTAAGCTTAACGTCAAATAGAGTATTTTGAGAATTAAAATTTTCTTTGAAAACTTCCTGATTGAAGTTTGTTAGAGGGATTTGTTGGGCAATTAAAGAAGATGTTGTAACAAGGAAAGCAATTAAAAAGAAATAGTTTTTCATAATTAGTAATCATTATATATATCTACAAATGTAGTAAGTGTTATTCACATTTGAAAGTATAAATATAAAGTATAAATTTGCATATATGAAAAAATCAACTCTTTTATTATTTTCTGTGCTATTATTTATTTTTTCTTGTGATTCTGATTTTGATGTAAATGCAGATTGGAAAGAATCTATGGTTGTTTATGGATTGTTAGACCAATCAGTCGATACCCAAAAAGTGATAATTTACAAGGCATTTTTAGGAAATCAAAGTGCATATGCTTTAGCTCAAGAAATAGACTCTATTTATTATGGTGAAAATGATTTAGAGGTGTTTTTATATGGATTAGACGGTGAAGATACTATACAAACTATAGCATTAAATTATACAGAAACTAATAATAGAAATCATTCAGGATCGGATACAATTTTCTCTCTAGAAAAATCAGTAGAATATACAACAACTGAAAAATTGGACCCAGAATTAGTTTACCATTTTTATGCGTTAAACTTAAATAGTGGTAATGAAGTAAGATCTTCAACTTCACTCATTAGTCCCTTAGATATTAACGAAGGGTTTGGAGATGTAATATTTTTTAAAAATAACCAGTACAGAACTTATAAGTTAAAATGGAGATCCTCGGCAAATGCTATTTCATACAAACCTATTTTACGTTTTTATTACATAGAAAAAGACGTTTTTACAGGAGAAGTTTCCTATAAATTTATTGAAAAAGAATATGCAGAGCAATCTTCGGTTAATGCAAATGGTGGTCAGCAAATGGAATTAGGAATTAGTGGAGAAAGCTTTTATTATTTTGTTAAGAATTCAATTTCACCTAACGAAAATGTTGAACGAATTAATGCTCAAGAATTAGATGATGGAGTTTCAAGCTCAGATAATTGGTTAGGAGGTATTGAGTTTAGATTTGTTGTAGGTGGTGAAGAAATATCTCAATATATCAGTATAAACAATTTACCAAATTTATTATTTCAAGATCCTCCAACTTATACTAATATTGAAAATGGATTAGGTATTTTTTCCTCTAGACTTAATGCTTCGTTATCCTATAAAAAACTTGAGGTTCAATCCTTAAGTGAGTTATCTAGTGGTGAAACTACCAATGAATTGGGTTTTATTGTTCCCTAGTTCTGACAAGCTGTCTTAAAATGTGACATCCTTTCATGTTCTATTCTCTTTTTCTGCTTTGGCATATTCTTTGCATTTATGCTTTTCAGTTAAACAATTGAATTAATCAAAATTATATAAAATGAGTAAAATTATTGGAATCGATTTAGGTACAACCAATTCATGTGTTTCTGTAATGGAAGGTAATGAACCGGTAGTTATTCCTAATAGTGAAGGTAAAAGAACAACACCTTCAATTGTTGCCTTTGTTGAGGGAGGCGAAAGAAAAGTTGGTGACCCAGCAAAAAGACAAGCAATCACTAACCCTCAAAAAACAATTTCTTCGATTAAAAGGTTTATGGGAGAGTCTTTTAATAAAATGACAAAAGAAATTTCACGAGTACCATATAAAATGGAAAAAGGAGATAATAATACTGTTCGAGTAAAGATAGATGACAGATTATATACTCCTCAAGAAATTTCTGCAATGGTACTTCAAAAGATGAAAAAAACAGCAGAAGACTATCTTGGTTCTGAAGTTTCTGAGGCTGTTGTAACTGTTCCTGCATATTTTAATGATGCTCAAAGACAAGCTACTAAAGAAGCAGGGGAAATAGCAGGTTTAAAAGTTAGTAGAATTATCAACGAGCCTACAGCAGCAGCTTTGGCTTATGGTTTAGATAAGGCTGATCAAGACAAAACAATAGCTGTTTTTGACTTAGGAGGAGGTACTTTTGATGTTTCTATTCTAGAATTAGGTGATGGTGTTTTTGAAGTGAAGTCAACAAATGGAGATACTCATCTTGGTGGTGATGACTTTGATCAAATATTGATAGACTGGTTGGCAGAAGAGTTTAATAAAGACGAAGGTATCGACCTAAGAAAAGATGCAATGGCATTACAGAGATTAAAAGAAGCTGCTGAAAAAGCTAAAGTTGAATTGTCTTCTGGAACACAAACGGAAATAAACCTTCCTTATGTTACTGCTACAGCATCAGGACCTAAGCACTTGGTTAGAACATTAACAAGGGCTCAATTTGAAAAGCTTGCTGATACACTTATACAAGCAACTATTCCTCCGTGCCAACAAGCTTTGAAAGATGCTGGTTTGTCTAAAGGAGATATAGATGAAGTAATATTAGTAGGAGGGTCTACAAGAATTCCTGCAATCCAAAATATTGTAAAAGAATTTTTTGGTAAAGAGCCATCGAAAGGTGTTAACCCTGATGAAGTAGTAGCAATCGGTGCAGCTATTCAGGGTGGTGTTCTAACAGGCGACGTTAAAGATGTGCTTTTATTAGATGTTACTCCACTTTCCTTAGGTATCGAAACAATGGGAGGTGTTATGACTAAATTAATAGAATCAAATACTACTATTCCAACAAAAAAATCAGAGGTGTTCTCAACAGCAGCTGATAATCAACCTGCTGTAGATATTCATGTTTTACAAGGAGAACGTCCAATGGCTAATGATAACAAAACCATTGGTAGATTTCAGTTATCTGATATTCCACCAGCTCCTAGAGGAGTACCTCAGATTGAAGTAACTTTTGATATTGATGCAAATGGAATTTTGAATGTATCTGCAAAAGATAAAGCTACTGGAAAAGAGCAGAACATTAAAATTGAAGCTTCTTCTGGATTATCTGAACAAGAAATTGAAAGAATGAAAAAAGAGGCTGAAGCGAATGCTGATGCAGATAAAAAAGTTAAAGAAACTGCAGAAAAAATTAATGGAGCTGATGCCATGATTTTTCAAACAGAAAAACAGTTAAAAGAATTTGGAGATAAATTATCAGATGATAAAAAAGCTCCTATCGAAACTGCTTTAGCAGAGCTTAAAAAGGCTCATGAAAGTAAAGATTTAGCTTCAATTGATTCAGCAATGGAGCAAATAAATCAAGCATGGACTGCTGCCTCTGAAGAAATGTACAAAGCGGGTCAGCAAGGTGGTGAAAGTCCAGAGCCTGGACAAGCAAATGCTAATACTGGTGATGATGTCACCGATGTTGATTTTGAAGAGGTTAAGGAAGACAAATAATCTTTAATTTAACTAAATTGAATAAAGCTCTCAGAAATGAGGGCTTTATTTTTTTGCTCTTTCGATATCTCTTTTTATGTCCTTCTTTTTTAGATCTTCACGCTTGTCGTATAATTTTTTTCCTTTGGCTAAAGCAATTTCAATTTTTGCCCAGCCCTTATCATTTATAAATAATTTCAAAGGAACGATAGTTAGGCCAACATCTTTTAGTTTTTTTTGAAGTTTGTCTAGTTCTTGTTTATTTAGTAGAAGTTTTCGGTCTCTTTTTGGTTGATGGTTTGCATAACTTCCGAATTTGTATTCATCAATTTGCATTCCAGTAATGTAAAGTTCATTTTCTCTAAAATTACAAAATGAGTCGGTAATATTTACTTTTCCTAATCGAATAGACTTTATTTCTGTACCACTTAATTGGATTCCAGCTACAAATTTGTCGAGTAGATGAAATTCAAATCGAGCTTTTTTATTTTGAATATTAACCGATTTCATTTTTCAAAGTTACATCAATTATCCTAATGCAACATCCAATATCATCATAACTATAAACCCGCCAATCAGACCCATAGTAGCTAAATCTGTATTACCACCACTTTGGCTTTCTGGTATTACCTCTTCAACAACAATAAAAATCATTGCCCCTGCAGAAAATGCTAGAGCATATGGTAAAATAGGTAATGCATAAATTACGGCACTAGCTCCAATTACAGCGAAAATAGGTTCAACTATAGCAGACATTTGACCCCATCTCCAACTTTTCAGTTTACTAACTCCTTGTCTTCTAAGTGGCATAGAAACAGCAAATCCTTCTGGAAAATTTTGTATTCCAATTCCAATTGCTAATGCAATAGCAGAGCCAATCGTAAAAACAGATTCAGTTCCTAGTCCAACTAATTCTGGAGATGCAATAGCACCAAATGCTACTCCAACAGCTAAGCCCTCAGGGATGTTGTGTAGAGCAATTGCTAAAACAAGAAGCACCGTTTTTCGCCATTTTGTAGGTACACCTTCTGCTTCTTCTATTTTTTTAAACAAATGTAAGTGAGGTATTATTTTATCTAGACCAAAAAGAAAAAGTGCTCCTAAGAAAAAACCAATTGCAGGAGGAAACCAATTAGGAAGGTCTGATAAACCTAATTCATTTTGCATTTCCACATATGCTATTGCAGGAGATAATAATGACCAGAAACTAGCCGCTATCATAACCCCACCAGTAAAACCTAATGAGGTATCAAGGACTTTTCGGTTGCTTTTTTTGAAGAATACTACTAATGCAGCACCTAATGCGGTTAGTGTCCATGTAAAAAGACCTGCTAATAGCGACTGTAAAATAGGGTTTTGGATAATAAACCAGTTATATAAATTTGTCATTTTCTTTGTTTTATTAATATGTTTTTTGCGACTTCAGAGCTTATATGAGTAATCTCATGTTCAATTTTGATGTTCAAAGAATTATCGAATTCTATTTTTGATAACACTGTAATTTTAGTGCCAATTTTGATTTTTAAACTATCTAAATATTTTAAAAATTGAGGATTATCTTGGGCAACACCTACAATTACTCCTTTTTCATTTTCATTGAGGTCGAAAATGGGGGTTGAAAATTGTTCAGGAAATATTCCATTTTTGTCAGGAATAGGTTCTCCATGAGGATCTTGTTGTGGGAAACCCAAGAATAAATCTAATGAGTCAATTAATTTTTTAGATTTTACATGCTCTAATTGTTCGGCAATTTCGTGAACTTCATCCCATTGAAAATTTAGCTTAGTTACCAAGAAGACTTCCCATAACCTGTGTTTTCTTATTACTTGTATTGCTGTTGAATATCCTGTTTTTGATAGTTTTGCTCCAAAGTACGGTTGATATTCGATTAACCCTTTTTTTGTTAGTTTTTTTATCATTTCTGTAACAGAAGATGATTTTGTTTTAAGTTCTTGAGCAATAGAACTTGTAGAGACAGATTTAATATTATTGTTTGATAATTTCAAAACTGTTTTTAAATAATTTTCTTCTGCTAATGTTATCATATGCAAATATAATACAATATAAGCTAAATATATTTTTAGGCTAGACTAATTTTTTTATATATATTAAAATTATAAATTTACAAACATGGTAAGATGGAAATTTAGTTCGTTTGAACGATTGACAAAGAAGGAGTTGCATCAAATTTTTATTTTAAGGCAAAGAGTTTTTATTGTAGAGCAAAATTGTCCTTATTTAGACGCAGATACAAAAGATTTGGATTCATTTCATTTGATGGGTTTTGACAAGGCAAATAATTTAATAGCTTATTTAAGATTAGTTAAAGCTGGAATAAGTTATAAGGAGCCATCTTTTGGAAGAATTGTTGTAGCTCCTGAAAATAGACAAATCGGTTTAGGTGGGTTGCTAATGCAAGAAGGTATAAGACGATCTATAAATTTGCTGGGTTCGGCAACAAATAGAATTTCAGCTCAATCTCATTTAGTACCATTTTATGAGAAATTTGGATTTGTTTCTACAAACAAAGAATATTTAGAGGATAATATTCCTCACACTGAAATGATTAAGCAATAAGTTTACTGTAAATAAACGGATTCATTTTTTCCTAAATCAACAGTTACATGTTCTTGCATAGTTGTGGATAATGAAACTCCAACTACATCTGCTTTGATTGGGAATTTCCTGTAATTTCTATTGATTAAAACAGCAGTCATTAGTTTTTTTACATTCTGATTTAAAAAATATTGGCAACTGTAAATTAATGTTTTCCCAGAGTTTAAGACATCATCAACAAGGACAATATTTTTACCGGTTAAGGATTCGTTATTATCAATTTGGACATTATTATTTAAAGGGTCATTTTTATCTATTTCTAGTTTTACTAGAGAAATATTCAGATTGCAAATATTTTTTAAATTTTCACTTAATCTTTTTGCTAAAATATATCCTTGGGAATGGATTCCAGCAATGACAATATTTTTTTCTGTATTGTTTTTCTCATAGATTTCCCATGCCATTCGAACGATTTTCTGTTCTATTTGGTGTTGTTCTAGTACTTTTGTTTTACTCATATCTTTGTCTTGTTTTGCTAAGTTAATGAATCTAAATTTTGGAATCTAAAAAAAAGCTCTTTTCCTTTTCTTGCTTCTATGGAGTTAGGCGATAATTCGAGTTGTAAAATTTTGAATTCAGTTTCAAATAGGTCTTTATATTCTTTTAATGTGCTACCAAAAGGGGGATGATCATTTTTAAAATCAAAATCGAATAAAAGGCCACAAATAAATCCATTTTCATTTAATATAGATTTACAATGAGAAACATATTTTTTTCTTAAATCAGGATCAAGAGCACAAAAGAAAGTTTGTTCAATAATTAAATCATATTTTAAATTATGTTCAAAAAAATTTTGATTAAAAATTTTATTTGAAGGAAAGTCTGGCACTCTTTTTTTGAAATTATTTAGAGCAATTTCTGATAAGTCAACAATAGATACATTCTTAAATCCATTTAAATGGAGGTATTCTGCTTCGTAAGCATGACCACATCCTGGAATTAATATAGATTGTTCTTTGTTTTTAAGTTTATTAATAAATAATTTTAAAGGATGTGAAATGTGTCCAATATCCCAACCTGTTTGTTTTTCTTTATATCTATTTTCCCAAAAATGTCTGTCTAACATATTATCTTCTTTCGAGTAAAACTACATTTTCAACATGAAAGGTTTGAGGAAACATATCTACAGGTTGAACTTTAGTAACTTTATAATGTTCATTCATTAAACTTAAATCTCTTGCTTGTGTACTTGGATTACAGCTTACATAAACTATTTTTTTTGGATTTATATCTAGTAATTGTCCTATAACTTTTTTATGCATACCATCTCTAGGAGGGTCTGTTATGACTATATCTGGATATCCGTTATTATTTACAAATTCTTGACTAAATATTTCTTTCATGTCCCCAACATAAAAATGACAATTGTCAATGTTGTTTGCTATTGCATTTTCCTTGGCTGCTTCTATTGCCTCAGGAACAGATTCTACTCCTACAACTTTTTTTGCATCATTGGCAACAAATTGAGCAATTGTTCCTGTGCCTGTATACAAATCGTATACAATATCGTCTTTACTGATTTGTGCAAATGAACGAGTTATTTTGTATAATTCATAAGCTTGTTTGGAGTTTGTTTGATAAAAAGACTTTGGACCAATTTTAAATTTTAATCCTTCCATTTCTTCATATATAAATGTTTCTCCTTCATATGTAATGATATCTAAATCAAAAATAGTTTCATTTCCTTTAGGATTTATAGTGTATAAAAGGGATGTTATCTGAGGAAACTTCTGATACAAGTGTTTAAGTAAATTTTCAATTTTTTCAGTTTGATTATTGAAAAACTGTACTAAAACCATAATTTGACCATTACTGCTCATTCTTATAGTTAGATTTCTTAGAAATCCTTCCTTCTGATTAATATCAAAAAAAGAAAGATTATTTTCTATAGCATAATTTCTAACCGCTTTTCTTATTTCATTGGATGGTTCCGCTTGTAAATGGCATTTGTTGATATCAATTACTTTATCCCAAAATCCAGCAACTCTAAAGCCTACACCATTTCTATTTTTTATTTCTTCACCATTTTCAGATTCTTCTTTGGTTATCCATCTTCTATTAGTGAATGCAAAATCCATTTTATTTCTGTAATTAAATTCCTCTTCACAACCAATAATTTCAGATAATTCGGGTAGTTCTATTCCTCCAATACGACTTAATGAATCGTATACTTCTTTTTCTTTATAATATAATTGGTGTTTATATTCCATAAATTGCCATTTGCAACCACCACATAATCCAAAATGTTCACATTTTGGTTCTCTTCTTTTATCAGAGTAATGATGAAATTTTACGGGTTTTCCTTCTAAAAATGATCTTCTTTTTTTGTGAACTAGTACATCACAAATATCTCCTGGTACAGCACCTTCAACAAACAATATTAATCCATTATCTAATCTTGTAATTGCTTTGCCTTTTGCCCCTGCATCGCTAATTACTATATTCTCTAACAAGATTTTCTTTTTCTTTCTTCCCATGCTACAAAGATAGAATAATAGTTAACCATAACGCATTATTCAATTGTTCATTACCATCAATTTTTTTTAAATTTGCGTGATAAAATCATAATCATGTATACATCCAAAGAATTAATTGAAATAGAAGAAAAGTTTGGTGCCCATAATTACCACCCACTACCAGTTGTGTTATCGAAAGGGGAAGGAGTATTTGTATGGGACGTAGAAGGTAAAAAATATTTTGATTTTTTATCAGCTTATTCTGCTGTAAATCAGGGTCACTGCCATCCAAAAATAATAAAGGCATTGAATGATCAAGCATCTACATTAACTCTAACTTCTAGAGCATTTCATAATAATATTCTTGGTCAATATGAGAAATTTATCACTTCCTTGTTCGGTTATGATAAAGTGTTGCCAATGAATACAGGAGTAGAAGGAGGTGAAACAGCTAACAAACTTGCTAGAAAATGGGGTTATCTTAAAAAAGGTATTCCTGAAGATAAAGCTAGAATTATTTTTGCAAAAGGGAATTTTTGGGGTAGAACATTAGCAGCAATTTCTAGCTCAGATGACCCTACTTCTTACACTGGTTTTGGACCATTTATGCCAGGATATGATCTTATTCCATACAATGACTTAGAATCATTGGAGCAAGAGTTGAAAGATCCAAATGTTGCAGCTTTTATGGTAGAGCCCATTCAAGGAGAAGCTGGTGTAGTTGTTCCTGACGAAGGATATTTAGCAGGAGTACGACAGCTTTGTACTAAATACAATGTTTTATTCATTGCTGATGAAGTACAAACAGGAATTGCAAGAACTGGTAAGATGTTGGCTACTGATTTTGAAGATGCAAGGCCTGATATTCTTATTTTAGGAAAAGCACTTTCTGGAGGTGTTTTACCTGTTTCGGCTGTTTTAGCAGATGATGATGTAATGTTATGCATAAAAGCTGGTGAGCATGGGTCAACTTTCGGTGGTAACCCCTTAGCTTGCAAGGTTGCTCAAGCTGCTCTCGAGGTTGTTGTAGAAGAAGATTTAGCTAAAAATGCAGAAACACTTGGTATTGTTTTTCGTGATGAATTAAATAGAAGATTCGAAAATATTGATATTGTAAAGTTAGTTAGAGGAAAGGGACTTTTAAATGCAATTGTTATAAATGATACTGAAGATAGTTCTACAGCTTGGGATATTTGTATTAAATTAAGAGATAATGGATTATTAGCAAAGCCTACTCATGGAAATATAATTCGTTTTGCACCTCCTTTGGTTATTGATGAAAATCAATTATTTGAATGTATTGATATAATAGAACAAACAATCTTAATTTTTAATTCAAAATAAAATGTGTAATTTTGGTATATGTTAAAGCAATATTTAAAATATTTTGCTGTACTAGTTTCATTATTTGTGCTTTTTACTAATGTTGGATTTTCTGTTTTAGAAAAAAGCAAAGATTATAAAGAAATTTCTGTTTGTTGTAATGTTGAGGTTTTAAAAAATAATTGTTGTGAGTATATAGAAACTTGTAGTACTACATGTACCAACGGATGTTGTTGTACAGAGGATCAACAAACGATTCAATTTTTGTATAATGTTCCTGTTGATAACAATAAAAAAGAATTGGCTATTTTTCCTTCGACCACTTCTTTAAGTTTTAATACAATATCTTTTACTAATATTTCAGAATGGAAATTGACTTCTGTACCTCCTCCGCCAAACATTAGTAAAAGATTATCTATTTTACAAGTATACCGTATTTGATTATTGAATTTTTTTTAATTCTATTTTTCAATTTTAAATTCAAATACATATGAAAATACAACTAATAATTTTGGGATTGTTTATTGCAATTACTTCATATTCTCAAAACATAATAAAAGGCGTTGTTAAAGACGATAAAAATCAAATCCTGACTGGAGCAAATATCGTTCTAAAAAATACTGAAGTTGGTACTACAACCGATGAAAATGGCTTATTTTCTTTACAGGTAGCTAACTTACCTCAGGATCTTTCGGTTTCATTTATCGGATTTGAAACTAAAGAAATTAAATTGACATCTAACAAGTTTTTAGAAGTGATCTTAACTACATCAATTTCAATTGATGAAGTTGAGGTTTCATCTAACATTAATTCTTCTGATTTTTCCTTAGTTTCTAATATTCAAACACAAAAATTAAGTAGAAAAGAATTACAAAAAGCAGCTTGTTGCAATTTGTCGGAAAGTTTTGAAACAAATGCTACAATAGATGTTATTTTTTCTGATGCTATTTCTGGTGCTAAACAGTTACAAATGTTAGGCTTAGATGGTGTATATACTCAAATAACTCAAGAAAATTTACCTTTAATTAGAGGTATTTCTTCTTCTTATGGTTTAGCTCATACTCCAGGAACATGGATTGAGTCTATTCAAATTATAAAAGGATCTGGTTCTGTTGTGAATGGATTTGAATCATTTACTGGCCAGATAAATATTAACTATCAAGATTCTGAATCGGCAGATAAATTGTTTTGGAATTCTTATGTAAATTCTAAAGGTAAACTTGAAAATAATTTTCAGTTAGCAAAAAAGAATGGCGTTTGGAAATCAAATTTATTTATTAGTAATCAATTTCATAATGTGGATATTGATGATAATAATGATGGATTTTTGGATGAAACTCATTTGAAATCTTTAAACGTTTTAAATAAATGGAGAGCTAATTTTGGAGATAAAAATATTTCTTTTAATGCTCGAGTTATTATTGAAGAAAGAGAAGGAGGTCAGCTTAAATCATTTGATAACCCTTATTTAGTAAATATTAATAATGAACTTTTTGAAGTTAGTGGAAAGTTTGGTGTTCTAAATAGTGATAATTGCAATAAAAGTACTGGTACTCAGTATTCTTTGAAAAAACATCACCAATTTGCACAATTTGGGAACAATGTATACGACGGTACACAAGAAAGTATATTCTTAAATATTATTCGACAAACAGACTTTACAGATAAAAGTCATGTTTTAAAATATGGGTTTAGTTTTTTTGGAGATCGATATATAGAAAGTTTAAACAATCAAAATCTTGATAGAACAGATTTAATAAGTGGTCTATTTAGCGAATATTCTCATATTCCAAATGATGATTTCACACTTACAGCTGGTTTTCGTACGGATTATCACAATAAATTTGGTTTAAACTATTTGCCACGGTTAAATATTAAATATAGCTTTGATCAGGACATGGTAGTTAGACTTTCCTTAGGTAAATCCTTCAGAGTTTCTAATCCAATTAGTGAAAATTTATCTTTTCTTGCATCCTCACGTACCATATTTATTGATGAAGATTTGAAAGCCGAAAAAGTATGGAATTATGGAATTAATCTATTTAGAAAATTTGAGTTTTTTTCCAGAGAAGCTTCTTTTAATGCAGATGCTTATCGAACTGATTTTTCTAATCAAATTGTAGTAGATGTTGAAACACAATCCGAATTAAAATTCACGAATTTAGAAGGAGAGTCGTATTCTAATAGCTATCAGTTTGATTTTAGTTTTTCACCAATTGATAGATTTGATGTTAAATTAGCATATAAAATTAATAGAGTGTATTCTACTTTTGAAAATCAAAAGAAATTAGTGCCACTAACGCCTAAAGACAGATCGTTAATAAATATGTCATATTCTTCAAATCATTTAAGAAAATGGATGTTTGATGTTACCGTTAATAGAATAGGAGAGTCTAGGTTACCTAATCATCAATTAATAGATGAAGAATTTTCGGAGCCGTTTTTTCAGTTAAATTCTCAAATAACAAAAAAATATAGAGTAATTGATTTATATTTAGGCGTAGAAAATGCACTAGATTATACTCAAGAAAATCCAATATTATCAAGTGAAAATCCAGGAAGTCAAAACTTTGATGCTTCAATAATATGGGCACCAGTGAAAGAAAGACTTTTTTATTTTGGGTTTAGATATAAGTTAAATTAAAAAAAAAATGAAAAATTTATTATTAATCACGTTTTTGTTTACTTCTTCGATATTGTTTTCACAAACTATGGAAGTAAAGATAAAATCTTCAATACAATGTGAAATGTGTTCGGAAAATATTACCGATGCTCTTTATTTATTAAAAGGGGTTAAATCCATAAAAATAAATTTAGAAGATCAACTTATAAAGGTAAAGTATAACTCAAAAAAAATGAATATTGAAAAAATAGAAGAGTCGATTACTAAAATAGGATATGATGCTAATAATCGAAAAGCAAATCAGGAAGTTTATCAAAATTTACCATATTGTTGTCAAAAACCAGAGTAATGAAATTAGGAATTGTTTTATATAGTAAAGAAGCTGAAGTTGTTTTTAATGCGTTTAGACTTGCAAATTTTTCGTTGGATAAAAATGACGATGTATCTGTTTTTTTGCTAGCAGGTGGTGTTGAATTTGAAAAATTAGATAACGAACAATTTCCTATTATTGATTTGGCGAATCAATTTTTAAATAAGTCAGGCAAAATTTTAGCTTGTGGAACATGTTTGAAATTAAGAAGCCAAATAAGTTCTGAGTTATGTCCAATTTCTACAATGAGTGACTTATATGATTTAGTTAATGAATGTGATAAAACGATCTCTTTTTAATGTTACTTTTTTCAAAAATCATGATGGCAGTTTTTGCCATTTTATTTTTACTGATTGTACTATATCTTGTAAATAAACTCGATAATACAAATTAGTGATCTTTTTTTATTGCTTTGAAAATACTGGCATTTAATTCAAAACCAATTAACATTACAATAGCATTAAAATAAAGCCACAAAAGAATAATTATTAAAGTACCTATTGAGCCATACAGTTTATTGTATTGGTTAAAGTTTTCTATGTAGTAACCAAAGCCATAAGAGGTTAAGATAATGAAAATAGTAGCTAGTATAGCTCCTGGTGAAAATAACTTCCAGTCAGTCTTTTGAGATGGTCCAAATTGAAATAAAATTGAAATACCAATAAATAAACAACTCAATAATATAATCCATTTACCGATTACTATTATGGTTAAGGAGCTTGGATCTATGAATCCCCATTCTATTAAATAAGCTCTAGCAATTTGAGTAAAAACAATCATCGAGATTGCTAAAATCAATATAAACGATAGAGAGATTGTAAGATTAAATGAAATGAGTCTTTGTTTCCAGACACTTCTTGTTTCTGTAATATGAAATGAACTATTAAACGCTTCCATCAAGGCATTTATGCTATTAGAAGAAAAATATAAAGCCATTAAAAAACCAAATGAAAGTAATCCTCCTCTCGGGTGATTAATTATATCGTTTAGTGTTAAGAAAAAAGACTCATTAGTAGAAGGAGGTAGTACATCTGAAATAAGTCCCATTAAAATTTCCTGAAAATTTGTAATTGGGATATATGGTATAAGTGTAAAAAAGAAAATTAATGCTGGAAAAAAGGCAAGAAAGAAGTTAAATGCTATGGATGATGCTCTTGTTGTTAATGAACCCTTTTCTATTCCTTCAATGAAAAAAATAGCTACCTGAAATAGATTCATTCCTCTAAAACCTGGTAAAATTATTTTTTTACTCAAGTTAATTAAAAATAAAAAACGTTTTGTTGAAAACATTAAATGGCTTTTAAACTTAAGTCTAAACTGTTTATTGAGTGAGTTAGAGCCCCAACAGAAATAAAGTCAACTCCACATTCTGCATAGTTTTTAATTGTATGTTCATTTATATTACCAGAAGATTCGGTTGTGTACTGTTTATTAATTAAAGTTACGGCCTTCTTAGTATCTTCAATAGAAAAGTTGTCTAACATAATTCTATTTATTTTTCCAATTCTGAGAATTTCTTCAACTTCTGTTAGGTTACGTGCTTCTATTTCAATTGGGATATCAATTTTTTTCTTTTGTTGAAATAAAACAGCTTTATTGATAGCTTGTTCAATTCCACCAGCGAAATCTATATGATTGTCTTTAATCATCATCATGTCAAATAGTCCAAATCTGTGATTTACGCCTCCACCTATTTTTACAGCCATTTTTTCTAGTAATCTAAAATTTGGAGTAGTTTTTCGGGTATCTAAAATTTGGGTTTTTGTATGCTTTATTATTGAAAGAAAAAAATTAGTTTTTGTAGCAATAGCACTCATTCTTTGCATACAATTTAAAACGAGTCTTTCGGCAGATAGGATGGAGTTTGATGGTCCACTGACTTCAAGAACAATGTCACCCTTTTTAATCGGATCACCATCTTTCAAAAAACAATATATTTTAATGGATTCATCTACTTTTTTAAAAATGTGTTTAGCAACTTCTATTCCTGCAATAATTCCGTTTTCTTTTACTAATAAAACTGCTTTACCTAAAGAGTTTTTATTTATGCATGCTAAAGAGGTATAGTCACCAGGTCCTATGTCTTCATTTAAGGCTTCATTTATGAGCTTTTCTAAATCTTGCATTTTCTATTTTTATCTATTTAGTAAATTGATTAATATTGTGTTAAATTACAATCTTTTTTGTGAAAATAGAATTAATAATTGTTGGAAAAACAGATTCTTCTTGGATTCAAGATGGTTTTAATGTGTATAAAAAAAGATTATCACACTATATAAGTTTTAATACGGTTTTAATACCTAATCTGAAAAATCGAAAAAATTTATCGATTCAACAACAAAAAGATTTAGAAGGTAAACTCATTTTAAAGTATATTCAGCCAACAAATTTCGTAGTTTTGCTAGATGAAAAAGGTAAGTCATTAAGTTCCATAGATTTTTCTAATTTTTTACAGCAAAAAATGAATATAGGAACAAAGAAACTAGTTTTTGTTATAGGAGGTGCTTATGGTTTTTCTAAAGAAATATATGATGTATCTAATCAACTATTTAGTTTGTCAAAAATGACTTTTTCGCATCAAATGATACGACCTTTTTTTGTTGAGCAGCTTTATCGTGCTTTCACCATTTTAAATAACGAACCCTATCACCACGTATAAATGAAAATTGTATTCGCTACAAACAACCCAAATAAAGTAAAGGAAATTAAAGCTCTTTTGCCTGATTCTATTGAAATTTTGTCTCTAAAAGATATCAGTTGTAATGAAGAATTACCTGAAAATTGTGATACACTAGAAGATAATGCTACTCAAAAAGCTTATTATGTTTATGATAATTATGGGTATAACTGTTTTGCTGATGATAGTGGTTTAGAAATTGATGCATTGGAAGGACGCCCTGGCGTTTATTCTGCACGCTATGCTGGTCCGGATTGTGTTGCTAGTGATAATATAGATAAAGTATTAGACGAGTTAAATGGAGAGCAAAACAGAGATGCTTGTTTTAGAACAATTATTTCTTTAGTTATTGATGGTAATGAAGTTCAATTTGAAGGAAGTGTTGATGGTTATATTACCTCTGATCGACAAGGAGAGAAAGGATTTGGATATGATCCAATTTTTATCCCTGAAAATAGTTTAGTTAGTTATGCTCAAATGTCTATAAATAACAAAAATGAAATTAGCCATCGAAGTAAAGCTGTTAAAAAGTTAATTAAATATTTAAAAAGAAAATCCAGTTAATTATTCTAGCTTTCTAATTCTATATCTAGTATCATTAATTTGTTTTTTCTTTTAATCTGACACGATATTTTTTGACCAGGGCTAAATTTTGTAATCTGCTCGTGTAGTTGACTAACTGAGTTTATTTCTGCTCCGTTAATTCCAACAATTATATCATATGCTTTAATTCCTGACTTTTTAGCGGCACCATCCTTCAAAATATTTGTAATTAATACACCGTTAACTCCATCTAAGTCTAGTTGTTCGGCTATCTCTTGATTTATATTTGTAATATTTATACCTATGTAAGCTCTTTTTACTTCTCCATAATTTTTAAGGTCAGAAACAATTTTTTCAACCATATTAGATGGTATAGCAAAGCCATAGCCTGTGTATGATCCAGTATTAGATTGAATAGCAGTATTTATACCTATTAAGTCGCCATTAGTGTTTACTAATGCACCACCAGAATTTCCAGGATTTATAGCAGCGTCAGTTTGAATAAAAGATTCTATACCGTTTTTTCTGTTTAAAATATTTATTGATCTGGCTTTAGCACTTATAATTCCTGCAGTAACTGTAGAGTTTAAATTAAAAGGATTTCCTACTGCTAGTACCCACTGACCAACTTTTAAACTATCAGAATTACTAAATGAAAGAAAATTTAAGTTTTCGTTTTCAATTTTTAATAATGCTAAATCTGTACTCGGGTCAGTTCCAATAAGTTTTGCAACAAAACTGCGTTTGTCATTCAGAACCACCTCAATCTGTTCTGCATCATTTATTACGTGTTTGTTAGTAACAATATACCCATCTTCTGAAATAATCACACCAGATCCGCTAGCCATCTTTTCTGTTGGCTGATTGTAATATCTACTTCCTAAAAAAGGGTGGTAGTATCGAAAGTATTCATCCTCCATAAATTTGGATTTTATATGAACAACAGATTCTACAGATTTTTCAGCAGCAAAAGTAAAATCAGTAGTATAATTATTGGATGTGGTAATGTTTGTAAATGTAGAAGCAAATGAATCTTTTGTCGTAAAATTTTTTGCTATTTGAAATAGGAAACCACCTAAAATTATATAAATTAAAATAGATATTTTTTTCATTGTGTATTTTTTTGAATAACTAAAATAGAATGAAAATATTGTGTTCTAAATGATGCTTTTAATTAGTCTTAGTTTGTGCGTATGTTTTCCTTCTTCGGAATTAAAAATTCCTTGTTGATCTATTCTGTCAATTCTTACTTTTCCGGATGCATGAATAATACAATTATTTTCTAGGATGATACCAACATGTATTATTTTTCCTTCTTTATTATCAAAAAAAGCTAAATCTCCAGGTTCAGATTCTTCTATAAAACTTAGTGTGTTTCCGATTTCCGCTTGTTGATATGCATCTCTTGGTATTTCGACACCTTGTAAACGATATACTATTTGAGTAAAGCCCGAGCAATCTATTCCTAATGGAGATCGACCACCCCAAAGATATGGTGCGTTTAAATAAATCATAGCATTTTCTACCAAATTACTTTTTTCTGAAGATCCTGTCGTTGTAATACCTTGGTAACTATATTGCTCGTTGTTTATAGTGAAAATACCGTTTTGATAAAGTGGTAAGGTTGATCCTATTGGGATTGTTGTTGGAGAGCCTAAATCTACTATGTCTAAAATGTCCGAAGTGATAGTAGGTGAGTTTTGTTCTAGCTCGTGATAAAATGATTTTTCGATTTCTAACCATTGTTTGTTGCATATCCAACCCTCATATTTATCGTGAGCTAAACGAATTTTACTCCATTTACTTTTATTCTCTAAAACTTTAAAATGTTCACCAAATAAAACTTGATTGATCATTTCAGCTTTATCAGAGCTTTCAGATCTTATTGGTACAATTGAAAGAATCGAAATTCCATATCTCATATTTCAAATTTAAAAAAGAAAAGCCCAATGATTGATTGGGCTCTAAAGAAATATTAACATCAAATGTTAGTTAATTTCTATTACTATGGCTGAAGCACCTCCACCACCATTACATATTCCTGCGGCTCCTATTTTACCGTTATTTTGTTTTAGAACATTAAGAAGGGTTACAACAATTCTTGCTCCCGAACAACCCAATGGGTGACCTAATGAAACAGCTCCGCCATTTACATTTACCTTATCTTTGTCTAAAGATAGTTTTTCAATATTTGCTAAGCCTACAACAGAAAAAGCTTCGTTCAACTCAAAGAAATCAACATCATTTATATCCAATTTTGCTTTTTGTATAGCTATAGGAAGAGCTTTTGCAGGAGCTGTGGTAAACCATTCTGCTTGATGAGCAGCATCAGCATAGGATTTTATTTTTGCTAATACTTTAACACCTAACTCTTTAGCTTTTTCTGAGCTCATCAAAATCAGTGCAGCAGCACCATCGTTTAATGTAGAAGCATTAGCTGCTGTTACAGTTCCTTCCTTATCAAAAACAGGTCTTAGATTAGGAATTTTATCCAATTTTACATTTCTAAATTCTTCATCTTCAGAAATAATTAAATCTTCTCCTCTTCTTTGTGGTACATTAACAGAAACAATTTCATCATTAAATTTTCCTTCATTCCAAGCTTTTGTACTTCTATTATAAGATTCTATTGCAAATTCATCTTGCTGTTCTCTACTAAAGTTCATTTCTTTAGCACATATTTCAGCACAATTACCCATGTGTACTTTGTTGTATACGTCAGTAAGACCGTCTTTAACTAAACCATCAATAAGTTTCATGTCTCCCAATTTTTGACCATTTCTCCCTTTGTCAAAATAATGAGGAACTGCAGACATGTTTTCCATACCACCAACAACAACTACCTCATTATCTCCACACATTATACTTTGTGCCCCTAACATAATTGATTTCATTCCAGAAGAGCATACTTTATTAATTGTTGTACAAGGAATTTGATCAGAAAGTCCAGCAAAAATTGCTGCTTGCCTAGCAGGTGCTTGACCTAAATTTGCTTGTAATACGTTACCCATAAAAACTTCATTAACTATATCTGGGTTTATTCCCGACTTTTCAATAGCTCCTTTAATTGCTATTGCACCCAATTTGGTTGCAGATATTGAAGATAATTTTCCACCAAAGCTTCCCATTGGTGTTCTTACAGCTGATACAATAACGACTTCTTTCATAATCTATGATATTCTTTAATTTTTTTGTTAATTAGCAAAAGCGAAATTAAGAAAAATGATCATTATTCTTCTTTTGTAATGCATATATTTATAGCTTTAATTCAATTATGATTTCAAAACTTGCTTCCAAAATTCAAAACAATCATTTTACTATTCAAAGAATTTTTTTGTTTTTAGTTGCTACTTTTTTAATTGTTTTGATGTTCCCTAGTCAAACCTCTTTTAAATACGAATTTCAGAAAGGTAAACCATGGATGCACGAAACATTAATTGCTCCATATGATTTTTCAATTCTCAAGTCTGAAGAAGAAATAATTGCTCAAGAGCAACTAATTATAGAAAATAATAAACCCATTTTTGAAATTGATGAATCAGTTTATGATATAAAAGCCGAAGAATTTATTAGAAATTTTGATCAGAAATGGGCTCTTGATAAAAAAGTAAATAAAGATTCAAGGTTTACTTTTTTTAATTTAAAGAAAAGAAATAGAGGAAAAACAAAAAAAGAAAGATTGGCTTTTTTGGGTCTAAAAAAATTGAAAACTCTTTATACAACAGGTATCCTTCAATTGACGGATGAAATTGAACCAAAAGGACCAGATTTTGAAGTATTGTTAATTAAAAATAATGTAGCTAATGTTGTTCGTTATAAAAATTTATACACAATTGAAAGTGCTGCTAATTATGTAAAGTCTATAACTGGATTGAGTGAAAATGAGATGGAATTTTTAGTTCCGTTGCTTTTAGAGTCTTTGAGTCAAAACACCTATTTTAATAAAGAAAATACAGAGAAATTACTGAATCAGGATTTGAATAATATAGCAAAATCTAGAGGTAAGGTTCAAGAGGGTCAAGTTATTGTTTCACAAGGTGAATTAGTTACAGATGAAAAGCATCAAGTTTTAATTTCTTACAGAGAAAATTATGAAGGTAAAAATTGGCATGAAAGTTCTGAATCATGGTTGTTTTTAGGGCAATTTTTATTAGTGCTTATTTCCATTTTTATATTTTACTTTTTTCTCCAACAATTTAGACCAGAAATATTTAAAGACAATAAAAAGATTACCTTTTTATTGTCGCTTATTTTATTAATGTTTTTAATGGCCACTGTATCATTTAAGGTTTCAAAACTTGCAGTTTACCTCATGCCATTTTGTTTGTTGCCAATAATCTTAAAAGCATTTTTTGATACACGTCTTGCTTTATTTACCCATTTGATAGTAATAATAATTATTGGTTTTATAACCCCT
Source organism: Flavobacteriales bacterium (assembly GCA_049890095.1). GTDB lineage: Bacteria > Bacteroidota > Bacteroidia > Flavobacteriales > UBA7312 > JABAYQ01. The sequence continues at coordinate 159,969 of JBMHCD010000005.1, forward strand.
AATGGATTTGAGTTTATCTATCTTCAATTAATGGCTGGAATAGTATCGATTTTATCGGTTTTACAAATGTACAGACGATCTCACTTATTTGTTTCAGCAGCCAAAATTATTGCAATTTATTTTGTTTCATACTTTGCTATTTCGTTGACTCAAGAAGGTAGTTTAAGTAATATTAACTGGACAAATTTTTTATTATTTGGTGCAAACGGAGCTTTAACTTTATTTGCTTATCCATTGATTTTTGCATTTGAAAAAATATTTTCATTAGTATCAGATATATCTTTATTGGAACTTTCCGATACAAATAATCCATTGCTAAGAGAGTTAGCACAACAGGCACCAGGAACATTCCAACATTCTATTCAAGTTGCAAATTTAGCTGAAGAAGGAATTTTGGAAATCGGTGGTAATGCCTTGTTGGTAAGAGCAGGAGCCTTGTATCATGATATTGGAAAACTAAAAAACCCACAGTTTTTTATTGAAAATCAACATTCAGGTATAAACCCTCACGATAATCTTTCCTTTGAGGAAAGTGCTCAAGTAATCATTAATCATGTTTCAAATGGAATATTAATTGCAAAGGAAAATAATTTACCGGACGAGTTAATTGACTTTATTAGAACTCATCATGGAACGAGTAGAGTAGGGTATTTTTATAAACAGTATGTTGCAAGTTTCCCTGATGATGAAGATGCATTACGTAAATTTACTTATAATGGATTAAAGCCATACTCAAAAGAAACTGCAATTTTAATGATGGCTGATGCTGTAGAAGCTGCTGCAAGAAGCATAAAAAATCCTACTTCTGAAAAAATTGATAATTTGGTAGAATCTATTATAAATAGTCAAATAGACGATAATCAGTTTGTTAATGCTGACATTACTCTAAAGGATATTACCAAAGTTAAGAAGTTATACAAGAAAAAATTACAGTCAATACATCACTTAAGAGTAGAATACTAAATAATAGTTATTCTTTTGCTATCTATAGCAATTTGGTCTTGAATTTGTCTTATGATGTAAATACCTGACTCTAGGTTGTCTTTTTGAAATTGCTTTTTAATAAGTCCTTTATTTATTTTTTCATCCATTAAAATCCGAATAGTTTTACCATTAAGATCTATTAATTCTAATTTAGTTCGACTTACTTTATGATTGAAAAATTCTACCTTATAAAAAGAAGTTATTGGTGTAGGATAAATAGATTTAATACTACTTTTCAGATCATTATTGTTGTAGTTAGTTAGCTCTACTGAATTTTGACCAATGTTCAGATAAATGTTAAATACACCGTTAAGATTGTTTTGATTATCAACATCCAAACTTATAATTCTTTCTTGAGCATCTTCAATGGATGCTAATGGGTCACTATCTATTGAGGTATCTCCTTGAAAATATAATTGAGTTATTAAAGCAGGATTATTTTGATAAGATACTTTAAAATGAATATGACTTGGCCTGTACTGATTGCCGTTTAAATATTTACCAGGCATAATACTTTCGAAATTATAATTTCCATTTTCATCACTGTAAGTAACTCCTCTGTAATTATCTTCTTGATAAAAACCTTCACTATCAGCTTGCCAAACTTCTATTAATGCTCCAGAAATAGGTGTTATACAATCTCTTTCATAAATAGTACCTGTAATAAATAATCTTTGTGTATTATTTAAAAGGGGGGCAATATTATTCAATTCTGGAGCTTGTTTAATGTAAAAAGGACCTAATACATCATCTGTTGTAACACAATCTTCTATTAATGAAAAAGCTTTTAATGGAAGAAATGGTAAGACGCTTATCCCTAAAAAAGATTTTAAAGCATCTCTTCGGTTATATTTTTTATAATTACTCAACTGCGATTAAAGATATTTCAACATTTACATTTTTAGGCAATACACTAACTTGAACAGCTTCTCTGGCTGGCGGATTATCTTTAAAGTAGCTTGAATAAATATTATTTACTAAGGAATATTGATTCATATCCTTTAAAAAAATAGAACATTTTACTACATTTTTAAAATCCATGTTTGCAGCTTGTAAAACGGCATTTAGATTGTTCATTACTTGTTTTGTTTCAGACTCAATATCTGAAATAATTAACTCATTTGTAATTGGGTCAATTGCGATTTGACCAGAACAATACAAAACGCCTTTAGCTAGTACTGCTTGACTGTAAGGACCAATTGCTTTTGGTGCTTTTTCAGTTTTTATAATTTGTTTCACTGTATAAAGATATAAAATTTACCTTTGCATTAGTAGTAATAGACTTCATCGCTTCTTAGGAAGAGGAAAGTCCGGACACCAAAGAGCAATATAGCGGATAACATCCGTCCACCGAAAGGTGAGGACAAGTGCAACAGAAAGCAAGTACAGTTCGGCTGTAGTGAAATCAGGTAAACTCTATATGGTGCAATGTCATGTATACCAAGAACAGGGGTTGCTCGCTCAATCTTGGGGGGTAGGCAGCTTTAGTGTTTTAGTAATAAAACATATAGATAAATGATGAAGCTCAATTTGAGAACAGAATCCGGCTTACGTTTTACTACATGCTGCCCCTTTGAGGGCAGCTTTTTTTGAAATTTTATTTGATGAAATATATTTTTTTATTTGTTTTTTTCTTGTCTTTTTCTAAGGCTTTTTCACAATCTAATGTTGTACAGTCAGTCATGTTAGATTCGGTTATGATATCAGCTGTAAAAGATGGATTTAGTGTTGATGAATTTATTCATTATGTAAAAACGGATACAACTTTTTACAAAGGGTTTAAAAATTTAAGGTATTATCCTCATGAATTTGAAAGTGAGCTCACAATTTTTAATGCCAAAAAGCAAAAAGTTGGATTTTTATATAGAAATGGAACATATGAAATAAATAATAATTTATTAAATGTAAAAGTTGATTCGCTTTTTGATGATGGAAAAGTTTTTAATAAAAGAGGAGAATATAGATATTATACTCCTGAATTTTTTGATTATATCTTCTTTCCAAAAGACACAATAAAAGTATCAAAGTATTCGTCTAAAAACAGTGATGATAATTCTGATGATAAGAACGAGAAAAACGAAAAAGATGCTAGAGTAATTGTTTTTAATCCAGGCTCTATTGAAGTTGAAAAAAATACCGGAAATACTAAAAAGAAATTAGCAATTTTTGATATTGGAATGCAAAAGTATTATGATTACATACTGACTAAAACATTATATAAAGATTCTATTGAATGTTATGAATTTACTTGCAGAATGAAATCCAATTTAAGTGAAAAAGATCAAGGCGATGTTTTAATAAGAGAGTTGGTATCTTATTTTGATAAAGATAATTTTAATGTGCTGTATAGAAAGTATGCTATGAATTACGACTATTGGATTTTTGATTTAAATGTAGTTGTAGAGGTTGAAATGGGTTATAGCAACAACATTCTTGTACCAAAGTATATTTACTACGATGGTTTTTGGGACTTGCCATTAAAAAAAGCCGAAATAGCAACCTTTAAATTATGGAATAAAAATTTCGAGTACAGAAATTAGATTTTGCTGTGGCTACCGTCACAAAAAGCATTGTTTTTGGAATGCTTACATGTGCACCAAGCTATTTTCTTTTTTTCTTCGATATCTATTATAACAGGTCTTTTGTCTGTTCCTTTGTGTGAGCCATCACAAAATGGCTCGTTTTTTGTTAAACCACAACTACACCAAGCCTTTTTTCCGGCTTCCATTTCCATAATTATGGGTTTAAAATTTGATGAATCTTTCATATAATTATTCCTGTGAGGCTAAAAATCTTTCTGCATCTAAGGCTGCCATACATCCTGTACCAGCAGATGTAACTGCTTGTCTGTATACATGATCTGCAACATCGCCAGCTGCAAAGACGCCTTCTATTTTTGTTTTAGATGTACCTGGTTCAACATGTAGATATCCATTTTCATCCATATCTAATTGACCTTTGAAAATATCCGTATTTGGTTTGTGTCCTATAGCGACAAAGAAACCAGTAGCCGGAATATCAACTTCTTCATTTGTAATATTATTGTAAGCAGTTACACTTTCCACTCCTTTTTCTCCATTAATAGATTTTGTTTCATGGTTAAACATTACTTCAATATTTGGAGTTTTGAAAACCCTATGTTGCATAGCTTTTGAGGCACGCATTTCATCTCTTCTAACTAGCATTGTTACTTTAGTACATAATTTGGCAAGGTAGGTTGCTTCTTCGGCAGCAGTATCACCTGCACCAACAACAACAACTTCTTGTCCTTTGTAGAAAAAGCCATCACAAACCGCACATGCTGATACTCCGAATCCATTTAAGCGTTCTTCATCAGGAATTCCCAACCATTTGGCAGAAGCACCAGTCGCAATAATAACGGTTTGGGCTAAAACATTTTTTGAACCATCAATTTCAACTTTAAATGGGCGTTCAGAAAAATCTACCTTCGTTACCATTCCCCATCTTGTATCGGTATCAAAACGTTCTGCTTGAGCTTTGAAGTCTTCCATCATTTTGGTTCCGTCTACGCCATTAGGATAGCCAGGGTAGTTGTCTACTTCTGTTGTGGTTGTTAATTGACCTCCAGGTTGTAGTCCTTGAATGACAACAGGCTTTAAATCTGCTCGAGCAGCATAAATGGCAGCTGTATAGCCGGCAGGTCCAGATCCTATGATTAAAACTTCAATGTTTTCTATTTCTTTTTCCATGTTTTTATTTTTTTGTGATAACGTTCTCAAATCTATAATATTTCATCAATTAAAGGAAAATATTTTTCCGTGTAATTTGTATCTTCCTTACAGATAATTTTATAATAGGTTGCAGCTTGACCATAAAACCCACCTAATCCGTTTGTGATATTAGATTGCAAATTTATTGGTTCAGCAAATGGATTTCCTGTACTTTGTGATTGGTAATCTGCCGATCTTAAAAAGAGATAAGATTCATAATCTATTTGACTAAAGCGTACTAAAACCGTATCGGGGTACACGGTTTTGTTATGTTCTAAAATACTTTGTCCTGACTTGAAATAACCAGATTCTTCTCCTTCGAAGATTAGGTCATCAAACTCTGAGGTTAGAAAAGAACTTAAATTTCCTCTTTGAAAAAAGGTGTCGAAAGATGTTCCGTTCAAACCTTCAAAATCATTTCTTACAAAACCCCATAGTGCTTTTGCAAATAAAGGATCGGCGGTTTGGCTCACACTAATTGAGTTTGGTGTAATACCATCGGGTGGGTTATCACCAAATTTTGTTTCTTTTGTATGAGCTAACCTTTTATGCTCTATCATTATTGTATTACCCAAAGTGTCCGGGTCAGAATAATGAAACCATATATTTCCTAGATTTGGTCTCGGTGCATATTCGTCAATTTTATACCAAACGCTATCCATAAGGTGTTCATTAGGTATAGTAGTTGTGCCGGTAATTGTATCGCCATTATGGTAAATATTTAGGCTAAATTGTTGTCCGAATTCTCCTATAGTATTGTATGGGAAATCGAAATTTAAATCTGCAGGTAACTCAAGATATAATCCAGGAATCAAACGAGCAATAGAATCCAAAGCAGAAATTACTTCATTGTTTGGAATCAAATTTATCAAATCATTGATATTATATAAATCACGACTTTGCCCTTCGCTATTACTTATTTTTATTTGAGCATCGGTTACATAGAGTTCGTCAATTGTTGAACTATTGATAGGAGAGAAGTATGGTTCGCTGTTACTCAATATAACATAAGCTGGATAACCTGGTTGTATAACACCTTGTACGACTAATTTGTTTTCAGTATAACCTTGATTAAAATCTACTTCTTGTTCGAATTTAAATTCGCAAGCAGTAAAAACTAAAACAAATGGGATTAAATAAATTATTGATTTCATTTTTTTTAAAAATTAAAATTCCATGCTACAGATGGTATAATTGGAAATAAGGATATTTGAAAAGCTTTCGGTTCTAAATCGCCTTCACTAAGAGATCCTTCTCCTTCCAAATCAAAATATATAAAATAGGGGTTTGCTCGGTTGTAAATATTATATATTGAAAAATTCCATGAGGAATTAAACTTTTTGTTTGGTTTGTTTTTGGTGTAAGTAGCAGAAATATCCATTCTATGGTATGGTGTCATTCTGTAACTATTACGATCTCCAAATTCGGTATATAAGCTACCATCCAAAACATATCGATCTATGGATGGGGTTAAGGTATTTCCTGTGGCATAGACAAAAACAGCAGATAATACCCACTTGTCGTTTAGTTCATGCGTTGCTGTAACTGATAAATCATGTGTTCTATCATATTTAGCAGGGAATTTATTTCCATTATTTAAATTAGGAAAAAGTCGATCGGTTTTAGAAATTGTATATCCAATCCAACCAGTGGTTTTGCCAACTCTTTTTTTAATAAAAAATTCCAGACCATAGGACTCACCACTACCAAACGTAAAAGAGTCATCCGAATCGGTATTAGAATTATCCTCAGGAAAAACACCTTCTTTGTATTCTATAAGATTATCCATTTTTTTATGGTAAGCTTCAATAGAAGTTTCCCATTTATTGTCAAAGAAATTTCGGAATAAACCTAATCCAAATTGCCTTCCATATTGTGGTTTAACTAGCTTAGAACTAGGGATCCATAAATCGGTCGGTAAAGAAACACTCGAAAATGAGGCTAAATGAACGTATTGATAATTTTGAGTGTAAGAAGCTTTAAAGGAGCTTTTTTTGTCCAGTTTATACCTCAAAGATAAACGTGGTTCTAAATGTCTGTGATGATTTGTTGTGTCTTGGGTAAATTCGTTTTTCAAGTAATTTCTAAATGTTATTGGCCCTCCAAATTGAAAGCTACTGTATCTAAGGCCAGCATGAATCTTTAATTCTTCTGTTATTTCCATATCATCCGATAAGTAAATTGCCCCTTCATTACTATATTGTTTGAAAATAGATTCAGGCTCGAACGAAACTTCACCAGATCGACCAGAAACTGACCCAGGAACAAATGTGTGGTATATGAACTGTGTACCAAACTTTATGGTGTGTTTGTAATTTGGTAAGTACGAGAAATCTACTTTGGTATTCCAATCGGTAATTCCGGAAGATAACTCGAATTCAAAGTCGTTTTGTTCAGCAGCAAATGAAAAATTATAATCGCTAAAAATAACCGATGTATTTACAAATAGTTTGTCATTAAATAAATGATTCCATCTGGCAGATGTAGTTGCGTTTCCCCAAGGAATGTCAAAACTAAACCCTCTATCTTTATTTCTAAAAGTAAAAACATCTCTACCAAAATATGTACTCAAAAAGATTCTGTCATTGTCAGAAATTCTATAATTTACTTTTGAAGTAAGATCGAAAAAATAATATCCTGTCCCTTTAAATGCAGAACTATCATTTATAAGTGGATTAACTAATACATCTATGTAGGTTCTTCTTCCAGAAATAATAAATGAGCTTGTATCTTTTTTAATAGGTCCTTGTAAGGTTAATTTAGACGAAATTAGACCTAATCCGCCATCGACTTGGAATTTTTTATTATTTCCTTCTTTCATGGATATATCTAATACAGAGGCTAATCTTCCTCCATATTTTGCTGGCATGCCACCCTTTACTAAATTGATATCCTTTATAGCATCTGCATTGAAAACAGAAAAGAAACCAAATAGGTGAGAAGCATTATAAACAGTAGCCTCATCCAAAAGAATAAGATTTTGGTCTGGACCACCACCTCGAACATAAAAACCTGAGCTTCCTTCTCCTGAAGATTGCACCCCAGGAAGTAATTGTATGGTTTTGAGTACATCTACTTCGCCCATAAATGCAGGTAGCTTTTTAATACTTTTTACATCCACTCTTAATTGACTCATGTTTGTAGTTTCAATATTTTTGCTTGCCCCTTCCGACTCAACTATTACTACATCAGTTGTTATGGAAGAGCTTTCGAGTGATATATTTATTCTTAGGTCATTTTTTAAGCTTACCTTATTTTGTTGGGATTGTAAACCCAAAAATGAGTATTCAACAGTGTAATCTCCTTCTTCAACAGTTAAAGAATAAAATCCATATTGATTGGTTGAAACACCTTTAAAGGTTTCTTTGATGTAAACAGTAGCTCCAATAAGAAATTCTCCTGTTTCATTATCTTTAACAAAACCACTAATGGTATGTTTTTCTTGAGCTATTAGCTGATTTGAAAATAGAATAATAAAAAAAAATAAAAGATGTTTTTTCATTGTTGAAAATGAATGTAATTTTGTTGGTACAAAGTTAATGTAAAAAAGCTGTTTTATTAATAATTAATTTTTTTTTCGGGATGTAGCTTAGTCCGGTTAAAGTGCGCGTCTGGGGGGCGCGAGAGCGGAGGTTCGAATCCTCTCATCCCGACTATATTTTTAGCTGCTTTTACCAAACTTTACAGGTATAAACCAAACTGAAAAACCGTGAGAATTTTGAGAAGTAGGTGAGATGGAGTAATTACCCATTGCCATTGTTGTGTGTAATATTTTATTCATTTTTCTCTTATTTTTAAGGTATTCCAAAAACTCCTTGAAATTGGACTCTTTTTTCTCCTGTAAGAATTGTATAAATTGAATTATGCATTTGTCCTCTTTCATTAAAATAATAAAAAAGCGGAATACTCAAAATTGAGGTATTCCGCTTTGGTTTGTCAAAAGTGTTTTTTATTTCTAATTTTTATTCATAAAAATTGTTTGAACATCATTGTCTATAGTAAATGTAAGATTGTATTTTCTTTCTGTAAGCTCTATTAATACAATATTGGTTTGATAATCATACAAGTCTAAAAAAAGGGTATTTTTTATGGTTATAGATTCTATATTTTCGTTATTATCAAAATTAGGAATTTCAAAGTACAAATAAATATCATGTAAGTTATCACTTGTTTCTTTGCCTACCCACTTAAACTCTTTTGTATTCTCTTGTGCTGAAAATGTCAAATTATTATTAAAGTATTCTAAAATTAACTTTTCGCTATTTATATTTTCTTGATTATCAGAAAGGCTATCTAATTTTTTAGCGAATTTATTTTCAATTGACTTTTCAAGATCCTCTATTGCCACTTTAATCGTTATCTCCATAGATTTTGATTCATTATTATAATGAAAAGTAGTATGAGTAACATGAAAGTCATGAAATGGTAAAAATAGTGTGACTATTAAAAAAAAGAAATTATTTATCATTTTCTAACCTTTCTTTTACTTTTCTTGACCTTTGCATTGGGTTTTCACTATTTCTTTCTTTTTGCTTGAATAGTTGAAATCTTGTTGGTTCATTTTTAGTTGGCCAATAGTTGTTGTTTCTGTCCGTGTCTGCTGTTTCTAGAAAAGGATCTAAAATAACGTTTGAAAGTTCTTTTTCTAATATGAATACTTTCTTAACAGAGTTCGAATTCTTTTTCCATATTTCTGCAGGAATCCGAATATTTTCTCTAGTACCATCTACATATATAAATTCTAGTATAATAGGCATAATTAATCCACCAACATTTGAGAATTGCATTTCATAATAGTTTTTATCAGAGTCTAAGATTTGTCTTTCATTATCATCAAGATTTTTAAGGTAGTTATAATAATCTTCTCTGTCTAAAATATTTGTGTAGTATGGATCAAATGTTGTATAAAAATCTACAGCATCTTCATCATATTCTGTTACTGTTTTGGGAATAGATATTTCATTTTTTTTGTATCCGATGTACGTATCGTTATTTTTTTCATTCTCCTTTGCTATAGGGTTTTCAATATCCGGATTTCCTGTATTTATTTTGTACCAATTTACCTTATCAAGAGAAAGATCAACATGGTCGTTAGTATAGAACCATCCTCTCCAAAACCAATCCAGATCTACAGCACTGGCATCTTCCATAGTTCTAAAAAAATCTGCAGGAGTAGGGTGTTTAAATGCCCATCTTTCACTGTATGTTTTAAAGGCATAGTCGAACAATTCTCTACCCATAATCGTTTCACGTAATATATTCAGTGCGGTTGCTGGTTTTCCGTAGGCATTGTTTCCAAATTGGAGAACAGATTCAGAATTTGTCATAATTGGTACGATACCGCTTTTGTCTCCTTTCATATATTCTACAATATTAACAGGAGGTCCTCTTCTGGAAGGGTAATTTCTTTCAAATTCTTGTTCAGTTAGGTATTGAACAAACGTATTTAATCCTTCATCCATCCATGTCCATTGTCTTTCATCAGAATTAATAATCATAGGAAAGAAATTGTGTCCAACTTCATGTATGATAACACCGATCATTCCATATTTTGTTCTTTTTGAGTATGTTCCATCCTTTTCGGGTCTACCAAAATTAAACGAAATCATTGGATATTCCATTCCGATCCATTTGGCATGAACTGAAGTAGCTTGAGGATATATATAATCTATGGTATACTTAGAATAAACTTTTAGGGAGTGGGCAACTACTCTTGTTGAATATTGCTCCCATAAAGGATTTCCTTCTTTAGGGTAGTAGCTGTACGCCATGACTCTTTTTCCTGAAATATCAACTGCCATGGCATCCCATATGAACTTTCTAGAGCTAGCCCATCCGAAGTCACGAACATTTTTAGCTTCGAAAATCCACGTTTTTTTGGATTCACTTTTTATTTTCTCATTTTCTATTGCTTCATCTTGATTAACAATAATTACAGGGTCCGAATAATTCTTTTTAGCATTTTCTAATCGTTTAATTTGTTCTTTACTTAAAACACTAGAATGATTTTTTAGCTCACCCGTTGCTGCTACAATATGATCTGCCGGAACAGTAATACTTACTTTATAATCTCCAAATGGCAATGAAAACTCTCCTCTACCTAAAAATTGTTTGTTTTGCCAACCTTCTACTTCATTGTATACTGCCATTCGTGGGAAAAATTGTGCAATAGTGTATATAGAATTATCATCTTCATCAAAATATTCATATCCACTTCTTCCACCAATTTTCATTCTGTCATTAATGTTGTAGTAGTATTTTATTTTGAAAGAGAATGTTTGTCCTTTGTTTAAAGGCCTAGGAAGCTCTATTCTCATCATAGTTTCATTGACTATATATTTTAATGGCTTGTTATATAAATCAGTGACTTCCTCTAGCTTAAAACCACCATCAAAATTCATTTTATCATGCATTCTTTTAATGGAGCCAAAGCTCATCTTATTTTTCATGCTACTTGTGGCAGTCAGTTGGCTATGAGAATTTTTAGCACGCACATTTTGATCTAATTGAACCCATAAGTAACTCAAAACATCGGGCGAATTATTAGTGTAAGTTATGGTTTCATCTCCATACAATATGTTGTTTTTTTCATCTAATTCAACATTTATTACATAGTCAGCTTTCTGTTGATAGTATTCATGACCTGGAGCTCCACTAGCTGTTCTATAAACATTAGGAGTAGGTAGCTCTTCATGTAATTGTTTGAACTTACTTGTATTTAAATTTTCTTGTGCTACTAGAAAAGATGTAGTCAATAATATAAGAAAAGTAAAATTTATTTTTTTGCAATTGAATATCATATGTGATTTTTTAATCTTGTACAAAAATAATGTTTATTGAATAATATATCCACTCAATTATTTGAAAATAGAAAAGTTATTGATAAATAAATGAGAAAAAATATGGTCACATGAAAAAAAGCGGAACATTATCTCAAAAAGGTGAGGCATTCCGCTTTGGTAGGTTTAAATGTTCTTATTTCGAACTTTATGTTTTATTTAAAAACAATTTTTTGATTTTAGAAAAAAATTGTTGATATACTTTAACAAAGGGTTGTGTTATTAATCCAGTAAATGTTTTATAATCATTTTGATCTTCATCTAGTCCAAATCGTACACTATTGGTTTGTTCTGAAATAACCAGCGATCCAAAAATATAATCCCAAAATGCAAATTTAGATCCAAAATTTTTGTCGTGGTGTTTGGTTTTTTTACTATGATGAATTTGATGCTGGTACGGACTTATAAGGATATATTCAATAAATTTAGGATATTTTAATTTTATGTGAGAGTGTCTGAGGTTAGCACCAAAAAACATAAATAAAAATGTAAAAATATTAGCCCCCATAAAAACTAAAGTGTCTAATTCGTGATTAGACAAATAATCAAAGACTCCTGTCACTAAGCCAAAACCAATTAATCCTCTTAGGTTATTTAAAATTAATTCGATTGGATGGATCCTATATTGAGTTATAGGATTCATAGTTGTTGCAGAATGATGAACCTTGTGGAATTCCCATAACAAGGGAATTTTATGCATTGCCCGATGAATGATAAAGCTTAAGAAGTCATTTATAATTGTTAATGAAATAGTGTAAAAAAGTATTGTTTGGGTTAAGGATAAAGACCGCCGTGGAAAGCCAAACCATTGTACAAGATTTTCTTGCAAGTAAAATGCAATGTATAAACCTAATATTAAATAAGGACCAATTAGTAAAACTTTAATTAAATTGTTAAAACAAAAAATCAAATAGTCGTTAATTGCTGATTTGCTGGTCCAAACTCTTTTGTCGAAAACATAGGATAAAAAGCTTTTTTTGACTTTACTTTTTATAAAGACATAAAAGGCTAATACCAATGAAGAAACGAGGTATAGGTGGAAAATCCTATTTTCTGAATTAAAAAAATAACTTTTACTTAATTCAAAGGTTTCGATAATTATATTGTAGACATCTGTTAGATTCATAAAAATTTAAAAAATTTATTTATTCAAGTCGAATATTATTTTTTTAATGTTTTTGTGGTAGAAGCTAACTAAAAAGATATTTAAAGCCAGTATCAATCCTGTAACAACATTTTCACCGATTCGATTATCGAAAAAAACATGCATAAAAAAGATGTTAAAAATAATTGGTAGTAGCAATAATAAACCTGCAAATCTAGTAAAAGGTAAAATTATGAGTATTCCTGCTATAATCTGAAAAATTGAAATTAATGTTAAATAGCCTGATTGTTTGAAAGTATTCATTACTATTTTGTAGCCAACCGGAGGGGCATAGGAGTTGTTTTCAATAATATATTCCTGAACTAATTCCTTATCTATTTGTTTTAAATTATTATTGGAAAGTTTGCCGATTCCTTTATATATAAAGAAAACTCCAAGAAGTATAGATAATACTATTCTTATTTTATGTATCATTTTATTTTTTTAAAAAAAAACTATTTTTATTTAGATTGATTCTAAATAAGGTTTATATTTGCACAAATATACTAATTTACATAAACAAAATAAAGATGAAAATTTTTAATATTTCAATTATCACAATGTTAATCTTATTAATTGTTTCATGTGGAAATAATAGTGATATTCCTGTACGCTTGCCTGTTGAACTTCCGATAACTTATGAATGGGTAGATAATAATGGTAATAACACGGTTAGTTTTGAAGGTCAGACTGTTCGATTAAAACAAGCTGCAGAAATTAGCTTATTAATGGGTTCACAAGAAGCTGATTTCACAACACTCGATGAAATGTTTAATTTAGGTGAGGGTTTTTCTGATCCTTCATTAAATTATTCTAATTCAGCTAAAAAAGTTGCTAATAAAACAGCCAGTTACAGCATAAATTCGGTTGATATTGTTAATTTATTTAATAGTTGGATTGTCGAGTTTACTTCTGATGTTGTGCCTGCAATGATTGCTGGTACAGTTGCTACGCCAGGAAATGCGGGTGTATTAGCTGACGGTACGAATTTACGCGAGTTAAATGCTAAAGGGATGGAATTGGATCAGTTATTTACTAAAGGTCTTATTGGTGCATTATGTGGTGATCAAATTATAAATGGTTATTTGTCCGAAATCAAGATAGCTGATGATATTGATAATGTTCGTGGTGATAACGGTGGTTATACAACAATGGAACACCATTGGGATGAGGCTTATGGCTATTTATATGGATTACAAACTAATCCATCTTTATTTGATGTGACTAATACAAACGGCGATGTTTTACTATTTAAGTATTATGCTAAAGCCGATTTTTTTGATATTCAAGATTCTATATTTAATTCTTTTAAATTAGGTAGAGAAGCTATTTCTTTGGATGCTAACAATGGAGGAACTACACTTTATTCTGATGTGAAAATGAATGAAGTAGACAAGATTAAAAAACATATTTCACACATTGTAGGTCAAAAAGCGTTTGATTATATTAATGGTGCTGCTCAACATCTTGAATCTGGAGGTGCAAGAAATGGTAGTTTCTTTCATGGTCTTTCAGAAGGAGTGGGTTTTGTAGTCTCCCTTCAATTTACTTACAATGATGGAAAACCTTATTTTTCATATTCTCAAGTAAATTCTATGTTAGAAACTTTGTCTTCTGAAAATGGATTGTGGGATGTAACTATTGAGGAACTAAATCAAATGGCTTTAGAAATTCAAACAGCATTTAGCTTGTAATTTTTCATATTATTTTATTTAAAAAGGGTGCTAATTATTGGTTACCCTTTTTTTATTTTTTTTTAGTAAAAATACACTATTCTTATTTAGATTAAATTTAAATAAGTGTTATATTTGTACAAGATTTTTAACCAAAAAACTATAAGCACAACAGTCAATGATTAGATTTTTAACATTTTGTATCGCAGCATTATTGTTAGCCTCATGTGGGGATGATACCAATAGCTTTAAAACTGTTCAACCTTATGATGATTATGACAGGGTTGCATGTTTGGGTAATATGTATGATAATATTGCTTTACCTGCTTTTGAAGATTTTCAAAATAAATTAGAACTATTGGAGCAATCCACTAAAAATTATACAAATAATCCAACTGATATTAATTTATTAAATGATTTGAGATTTTCTTGGCTTGAGGCTTACTCAATATGGCAATTTGTTGAAATTTTTAGTCACTACGGAAAAGGAGAAGAAATACTTTTTGGTTATAAAATGAATACTTATCCAACGGATACCTACAGAACAAGAAATATTATCAATGGTATTGCACAATTTAATCCTGCTTTTATTGATAATCAGGGTTTTCCGGCTTTAGAATATCTTATATATGGATTTGGCGATTCGGATCAGGATATTATCAACAATTTGAATAATCAAGTTGCTTTGTCTTTAATGAATGATATTGTTATTGAAATGAAAAATAATACAGCTGTTGTTTATTCGTGGTGGATTGATAATAGAGTTGCTATTGTAGAAGACAATAGTAGTACAGCTACTTCAAGTATAAACTTGTTTATAAACGATTTTATTTACCATTATGAAAAAGGATTTAGGACTAATAAATTTGGTATCCCAAGTGGATATTTTTCTTCTGGTCAAACATTTAAGGAGAAAACTGAAGGGTATTTTGCAGGTGATATCTCCAAATTATTAGCTTTAAATTCTTTACAAAGTATTTCTGCTTTATTTGAAGGTCGTAGTTATGTAGATAATTCTATCGGAGAGTCATTTTTTACCTATCTTGTTTTTTTGCAAGAACAAGAATTAGCCAATGAAATTTTGAATAATTTTGATGAAATCAAACTATCCATCCAAAATTTGGAGAGTGATTTTGCTAGGCAAATTGAATCAAATAATGATGAATTATCAAGTACTTTTGATTTAATTCAATCTGTTGTTGCAAAAATGAAAATTGATATGACAATGGCAATGGGTGTTGGTATAGACTACATTAGTGGTGATGGTGATTAAGTCCACCAAGTGAGAGTAATGTCTAGATATCTTATAATTATATTTCTTTCCTTTCCGTTTCTTTTATTTTCCCAAAATAACTTTAAAGGTGTGGTAGTATCTGCAACTACTAATTTACCTTTAAAAAATGTAGAGATTCATGATGAAGACTTAGGTTTTTTGTCTAAAACTGACAATAATGGTATTTTTGATATTTCTTCAGATAAAAAATCATTAAAACTTATTTTTTTCTGCGATGGTTATTCCGTTAACCGACTTAATGTTCAGGACTCTAGTTTTCAAAACATTGCATTATTTCCACTTTTGGTAATTGTGGATGGGGTTGAGGTTGTAGTGAGTGATTTTGAAACGTTTAACATAAGGAAGTTAGAAGATATCGAAAAAATGTCTGTTTATTCTGGAAAGAAAACAGAAGTCATTAAAGTTGATCAAGCAATAGCCAGCTTGGCTACAAATAATGCTAGACAAATTTATAATCAGATTTCAGGCTTAAATGTTTTTCAGAATGACGATGCAGGTCTTCAGCTTAATATTGGAGGTAGGGGTCTAGACCCTAATCGTACGTCGAACTTCAATACACGACAAAATAATTATGATATAAGTGCCGATGTACTTGGATATCCGGAAAGTTATTATACACCACCACCCGAAGCTATTGAAGAAATTCAGATTATAAGAGGAGCAGCATCATTACAATATGGTACACAGTTTGGAGGATTGCTAAATTTTATATTTAAAGAACCAAACTCCAGTAAGCCAATAGAGTTAATTACTAGAAATAGCTTAGGTAATAATCAGTTATATACTAATTTTACCAGTATTTCGGGTACAGTAAAAAAAATTAGTTATTATACGTTTGCTAATTACAAAAGAGGAGATGGTTTTAGACCAAATTCTAGTTTTAATTCCTTAAATCTTTATGGTTTTTTTAAATATACATTTAATGATAAACTAGAGTATAGTTCGGAGTTAACATACATTAATTATCTAACTCAACAAGCAGGAGGACTTACTGATGATATGTTTAAAACTAACCCCCTCCAAAGTAATAGAAATAGAAATTGGTTTGAGGTAAATTGGTTATTATACAACAATAAATTACTATACAAACCAAATCAAAAAACAAGCGTTTCTATGAATGTTTTCGGATTGGATGCAGGTAGAAGTTCTTTAGGATATAGAACCAATAGGGTAAATCAAGAGGATTTAGGTGGTGTTAGAGATTTAATAAAAGGAACGTTTAAAAATTACGGTATAGAAAGTAAAGTACTACATAAGTTTAGTTTATTTAATAAATCGTCTGCTTTTGTTTTTGGAGTGAAACATTACAAATCGAAAAATAAAAGTGCTCAAGGTCCAGGATCAGATAACAGCGATAGTGATTTTGAATTTTACACAACGGATTTTCCATATTATAAAAATCAATCTGAATATACTTTCCCTAATTTAAATAATTCTGTTTTTATTGAAAACCTTTTATACTTAAGTGAAAATTTTTCTATAACTCCTGGTCTTAGATATGAGTATATAAAAACAGAAAGTAGCGGTTTTTATAGACAAGTCAATTTAGATGCAGCATCGAATCCAATTTTTGACACTATAATTTATCAGAGCAATCTCAATCAAAGACAATTTTTACTTTCTGGTATTGGTATTAGTTATAAGTGGAATAAAGATTTGGAAAGTTATTCTAATATTTCACAAAATTATAGGTCTGTTACTTTTTCAGATATTAGTATTGTTAGTCCGACCTATAGCGTAGACCCGGATATTAGTGATGAAAAAGGATTTACATTTGATGTTGGATTGAGAGGAAACATAAAAGAAATTGTTTTGTTTGACGTTAGTTCGTTTTTAATTTCTTACAGAGATAGGATAGGATTCGTTTTGAGAGAGTTTGATTTCGGTGGAGTCAAGAGTGTTAGAGATAATGTAGGTGATGCTAAACTTTATGGTTTTGAATCCTTAATTGATCTAAACCTTAAAAAGGTTTTAAATATGTCTGATCAGTATAGATTGAATCTCTTTTTCAATCTTTCAGGAATTAATTCAAGCTATGTGAAATCAGATCAAGCTGGTATCGTAGGAAATAAAATTGAGTATGTACCAACAATAAACTTAAAATCTGGTGTTAATTTTGGATATAAAAGATTCAAATCTTCATTGCAATACAGTTATATTTCAGAACAATTTAGTGATGCTTCAAACGCAGTCTTAGGAAATTCCAGTGGAATTATAGGACTAATTCCTTCATACAATGTAGTAGATTTATCTTTTGTATTTGAAATAGAAAAAATAAGTATTGAATCTGGAATAAATAATTTGTTAAATATTGACTATTTTACTAGAAGAGCAGTTGGTTATCCTGGTCCTGGAATTATTCCTTCCCCTAAAAGAAATTATTATTTAAGTTTACAGCTAACATTGTAGAAAAAATAGTTAGGATCCACTGAATAAATCTCTTTTTTCACATGAATTATAAATCAGTTGTATTAATAATCCAAATATTAAAGCACTAATTATCAAAATGATATTAGACAACCCTTCTGCCATAAATGATATTCGTATTAAAATAGTGGATATGATAAAGCCAGAATTACGAATAATCACATGAAATGCATCAGAATTAAAAAATGAAAAAATTAATAATAGTACATCAATTAAAATTAGAATCTGAAAAAATTCATCAAAAAAGATAGAGTTAAGTGAGGATAGCTCAGTTGAATTATTTCCAATTTCAAAAATCCAATTTATAAAATGATACATAGCCAAGATGGTGAGTATTGGTATTAAAAGTGAAGAAATCCATTTTTTAATTTTTACAAAAGTGAAAAACCCCTCATCATCATTATTTTTTGATTTTATTGTGTTTCGACGAAATAAATAAATCAGAAAAAATAACAAGACTGAAGCTACTAAATCAATATATATTTGAGTATTTGAAGGGCTAAATAAGCTTTCTTGTAGATTCATATTTGAAATGTCTTTGAAAATTCTACGAATCACAATTAAAGTTATTATTTCATACTGTTTTGATATATAAGTGGTTATAGATCTTGGTAAATAGTAAATAAGCAAATATATTTCATAAACAAGTATAAAGGAAAAGGGGGTGTAAATTGCCGCAATAGGGTTGTTTAATAAGCTATACGGATCATTAAGTTTAATAAATTCAAATCTGGTTAGGTATATTAATATTAGATGAATAATGAAGCTTACGATTGAAAAAATAAGAATGTACTTTTCAAATAGCTCTTTGGATTTTTCCCCAATAAAAAAATTAAAAATTTTGTGATCCTTTAAAGCAGTCATAAATCGATAAGGTTAGGTTTTACAAAATAAAAAGTTAAAATTCTCTCCTTAAAACAATTTAGTTTTTGAATTAGTGATTGATTCAAAATAGTGTAAAAAGAAAAAAAAGTTTTAAAATCGTTCTGAAAATGATAGATTTACCAATAGCATTGGAGTTTAAAACAGGGTAAGACATAATTGCCACATAATGAATGTGTTAAGACATCTTGTTGCTAATTTAGTAAAAAGATAGTTAAACAAAAAATATCACACTAATTGTAAAATTAGTGAGTATATATTAAAAGATTATAATTTCTTTTTCTTTCGATGTTTAATGACTTTGGATTCTATTGAAAAAATGAGCTCTTCTGCAATATTTTTGGTTAAGTCTCCAGCTCTTTCTAATTTTCTAACACATGATAAAAGATAAAATAACATTTTTGCATCTTTTTCTGAGTAGTTAGAGATAATTGCATTACTACCATTAGAGTTAATGGTATTAAGTAATTCGTCTTGTTTAAAAACCTTTCGAGCAGTTTTAGTGTCATCGTTTTCAAAAGCATCGATTACGTTTTCAAGCATTTTTTTAGCCTGATTAAACATTTCTTTTATTCTGGTATCTTCAATTGCTTTAATAGAAATAGGATTATCAATTTTATTTACATAATTAGCAATACCATCAGCAATATCCGCAATACGTTCAAGTTCGTGATTTATTTTATAAACAGATAAAACAAAACGTAAGTCAACTGCAACGGGTGAGTATAAAGCTAGTATGTTCTCACAATCTCTATCAATTTTTAATTCTAATGAATTGATTCGTTTCTCAGCATTTGTAATCTCGGCTGCTATGTCTTTATCAAAGTCTAATAACGCTCTTTCGCTTTTTAGCAATTGGTTATTAACTACTAAAAACATGTTTAGTAGTTCTTTTCTAAGTTCATGAAGTTCTTGCTCTAAATGTGTCATAAAATTAGTTTTATCCAAATCTACCAGTTATGTAGTTTTGTGTTCGTTCTTTTTGAGGATTTCTAAAAATTTCTTCAGTTTTGCCAAATTCTATTAAATCACCCATATAGAAAAAGGCTGTATTATCACTTACTCTACTTGCTTGTTGCATATTGTGTGTTACAATAACAATACTATATTTTTGTTTTAATTCGTGTATCAACTCCTCAACTTTTGCAGTAGAAATAGGGTCGAGAGCAGAGGTAGGTTCATCCATTAACAAAACGGATGGTTCTACCGCTAATGCTCTAGCTATGCACAAACGTTGTTGTTGACCTCCAGAAAGTGCTAATGCAGATTTTTTCAAGTCGTTTTTTACTTCATCCCACAAAGCAGATTGTTTAAGAGATTTTTCAACACGTTCTCTTAAAAATTCTTTGTCTTTAATACCTTGAATAACTAGTCCATAAGTAACATTATCATAAATACTTTTAGGGAATGGGTTTGGTTTTTGAAAAACCATACCTATATTTTTTCTTAACTCATCAACTTTAACATTTTTGCTGTAAATGTCCTGTCCATTCATATATACTTCACCTTGCATTTTGTAGGATTCGATGTAGTCATTCATTCTATTGAAAACCCTAAGAAAAGTTGATTTTCCACATCCAGAAGGGCCAATGAAAGCGGTAACTTTATTTTTTTCAATATTCATATTAATATTTTTTAAAGCTTGCATTTCGCCATAAAAAACATCTAATGCCTTAGTTTCTAGTATATATTCTTTTTCTGTTGTCATTATTACCAACTAATTTTCTTTTCCCATTTATTTCTTAGATAAACAGCTATGCCGTTCATTATAAATGTAATGATTAATAATATAATTATTGCTGCTGCTGCATTAATGGTGAATCCATGATTTGGTCGTGATACCCAATTAAAAATTTGAATTGGCATCACCGTAAATTCATCCATAGGCGAGCTTGGGGCAAAAGGAACATATGCCAGTGCACCAACAACAATAAGTGGGGCTGTTTCTCCTACAGCTCTTGAAATAGCAAGTATAACACCTGTTAAAATACCTCCCATGGCACTTGGTAGGACCTGATGCCAAATTGTTTGCCATTTTGTAGCTCCTAATCCATAAGATGCGGCACGAATACTTGGAGGTACTGCTCGAACAGCTTCTCTGGTTGCAACAATAATAATTGGAAGAATAAGTAGTGCTAAAGTAAATGCTCCAGCTAAAATACTATTACCCATTTTGAATACACGAACAAATATTTCCAGACCTAGTAGTCCATATATGATTGATGGTACACCAGCTAAATTAGATATGTTTACTTCTAAAAGGGATGACAATCGACTTTTTTTACCATATTCTTCTAAATAAATACCTGCAGCTACAGCAAGTGGAAAAGCAATAAGTGTAGTAAATCCTAAAATCCATAATGAACCTGTCCATGCAGTAAAGATTCCTGCTTTTTCTGGTTTTCTAGAAGGTAAGTTGTTTAGAAAGTCCCAGTCAATTCTTGAAATTCCATCAAATAAAATATTTCCAATAAATATTGCAAGAACTACCAACCCTAAAAGGGTACAAAATATACCAATATATTCAAAAACTTTGTCTTTTATTCTGTTTATTTTAGAATTAGTCATATTGTTCTCTAAATTTCTTTCTTATCCAAAAACTGATATTATTCAATACAAATGTGAAAACAAATAAGGTCATACCAGCAGCAAAAATGGTTCTATATTCTAGAGATCCATGGGGAACATCTCCTAAGCTAACTTGAACAATATACGCCGTTATTGTTTCAATGGGAACAAGTGGATTAGCAGTTAGTCTAGGTTGTTGTCCAGCTGCAATTGCAACAATCATAGTTTCACCAATAGCTCTAGAAAATGCAAGAATTACGGATACTATAATACCGGAAGATGCAGCAGGTACCATTACTTTAAAAGCTGTTTGAAAGCGTGTAGAACCTAAACCATAAGAAGCATTTCTTAGCGATTTAGGAACTGCTTGTAGTGCATCTTCACTTAAAGAACTTACAAACGGAATGATCATTATACCCATTACAATTCCTGCAGAAAGAGCGTTGAAGCCTGCCATATTAGGTATTAATTTTTGTAAAAATGGTGTAACTACCATAAGGGCAAAAAAACCATATACAACAGTTGGTACAGCAGCCAATACTTCTAGTAAAGGCTTTATTGTTTTTCTGAATTTTTTTGGAGCATATTCGCTGAGATATACAGCAATGGTTAGTCCAATTGGCAAGGCTACAGAAATAGCTATAACAGTTGTTAATAGAGTACCAGAAATTAATGGCATTATTCCAAAATGTTTGTTGGCAAATAATGGAGTCCATTGATCGTCTGTTAGGAACTCAATAATAGAAACTTCCTTAAAAAAAGTAAAACTTTCAGATAATAAAACCCAAATAATACCAACAGTTGTTAAGATGGTAATTGCGGCACTAAATTTGAGTAAAAACTCTATTATTTTTTCTTTATTCATTTTGAAACAAAAAAAGTCATCTTGCAATATTATATTGCAAGATGATAATATAATTTTAAGACGTAAATATAATTATAATTTATAATGTGATAGTTAGATTGTTATTTTATGAAATTGTTAAATTTTTCAATTTCATTTGCGTATTCAGAGTCTAGTAAAGGAATATATCCTACTTCAGAAGCAATAGAAGAAGCAGTTTCTAAATAATAAGAAACAAACTCTCTAACCTCTTCTCTTTCTACAGCTAAACTGCTAACATATATAAATATTGGTCTTGAAAGTGGTGCGTACGTTCCATTTCCAACTGTTTCTAATGTTGGCATTACTACGCCATTGCCGTTATCAACACCAACTAATTTTAGTTTGTCTTTATTTTCTTCATAATAAGCTAGTCCAAAAAATCCTAAAGCATTTTTATCTGTAGAAATTCCTTGTACCAAAACATGATCGTCTTCAGAAGCTGTGAAATCACCTCTTGTTCCGACTTTTTTGCCGCAAACTGCTTCTGAAAAGTAATCATAAGTACCGGAGGCTACACCAGGGCCGAACAAGTGAAGCTCTTCATGTGGCCAACCTTCTCTAACTTGATCCCAATACATCACTTTTCCTTGAGATTCAGGCAACCATATTTTTTTAAGTTCTTCAACTGTCAAATAATCTACCCAATAATTGTCAGGATGAACAAGTACAGCTAAACCATCATAAGCAACGCTTAATTCTTGAAATCCAATACCTATTTCAGCACAGGCATCAGCTTCCTTAGATTTTATTGGACGAGATGCATCATTAATATCAGTTTCACCTCTCATAAATTTTTTGAAACCACCACCAGTACCAGAAACACCAACTGTTACATTTACAGAAGGGTGTACAGTTCTAAATTCTTCAGCAATTGCTTCAGTTACAGGGTAAACAGTGCTTGAACCATCAACTTTAATTGAACCGCTAAGATTTGATTCATTTGATGTTTGTTGATTACCACCGCAAGCTATAAAAAACATAGCTATGATGACGTAAAATAAACTTTTAATTGTATTCATTGTAATTTGATTTATAATTATGATGCAAACTTAAAAGACTAATTCTAAATCAATTTTAATGTAATATTAAATATTTGTGAACAAACCAATGGTAATGTTAAGTAATTGTTAAATAAGAATAATCTACTTACCATTCAAATGAGTTTTTTAAAAACAATTTCATTTATTTAAAATTGGCTTGATTAAAGATCTTATTTATTGAGATAGTTTTTTAGTTAAAATTAATGAAATTGATATGTACTCTATATATTTGTAATTTATATTTTAATAATGACAGCACTTTTCTTTTACCTTTTTCTAGCATTAGTTGTTTCTTTTTTATGTTCGTTGGTTGAAGCTGTACTGCTTACAGTTCCAAAATCTTTTTTAGTCTCATTAAAAAATGAACAAAACTGGTCTGATTCATTTTTATTGATGAAGAAAAATATTGATAAGCCACTTTCTGCAATTCTTACTTTAAATACAATAGCACATACAATTGGAGCCGCTGGAGTAGGAGCTGAAGTAACCAATTTGTTTGGAGATAGTTACTTAGGTGTTGCATCGGCTGTTTTGACTGTTTTAATCCTATTTCTTTCTGAAATTATACCTAAAACTATTGGAGCTACATATTGGAAAAGTTTATCAAAACTTACATTTTATATTTTGAAGGTAATGTTAGTAATTACATATCCTATAGTTATAATTTCAATAAAAATTACAAATCTCTTTACAAAACAAAAAAATAATAAGGTAACAAGAGAAGAATTATCTGCTCTTGCAGATTTAGGTTTTACTGAAGGAGTTTTTTCAAATCGTGAAAACAAAATAATTCAAAATATTATCGATTTGAAAAAGATAAAAGCAAATGAAATTTTAACACCAAGAGTTGTTGTTTTTTCTGCAAATGAAGATCAATTGATTGAAGATTTTTATAAGGAAAATCATAATTTTAAATTTTCCAGAATTCCAATTTATTCACAACAAATTGAAAATATTACTGGTTATATTTTTTTACAAGATGTATTAGAGAATTTGTTGTCCAAAGAAAATCTAAAAAATAAATTAGTTACGTTGCGTCGAGATATATTAACTGTTCCTAACACCATAAGTATTTTTTCATTATTTAATCAACTACTAGAAAAAAAAGAGCATATTTCTATTGTTGTAGACGAATATGGTGGGTTTGATGGAATAGTAACAATGGAAGATATTTTAGAATCATTGTTAGGTTTAGAAATAGTTGATGAAAATGATCAAGTAGAAGATATGCAAAAATATGCCAAACAAAAGTGGGAAAATAAAAATTAGTTTTTAGATACTCATTGGCACTTCCATTAACAAAATTTTAGATCCATTTTCTACTTGAATATTAATAGACTTGGTATTCCAGATTCCAAAACCATCTCTTCTATTTAAATTCTGATTTTGAATTGTTGCTTTTCCTTCAATAACAAAGGCATATACGCCATTATTTGGTAAGTTAAGTTTATAATTAATGTTATTTTTTCTAGTAAAATCCCCTAAACTAAACCAGGCATTTTGATGTATCCAAACACCAGAATCGTTGATGTTAGGAGACAAAATTTGATAAAATGTATCTTTCTTTTTGATAGATTGTAAAGAAAGTTGATCATATCTTGGTTTTACATTTCTTTTATTAGGGAATAACCAAATTTGTAACAATTTAACTTCTTTATGATTGTTCGCATTAAATTCGCTATGTGTAATTCCTGTTCCAGCACTCATTACTTGTACATCTCCATTTTTTATTATGGTTCCATTTCCCATATTATCCTGGTGTTTTAGATCTCCTTCAAGAGGTATGGTTATAATTTCCATATTATCATGTGGATGTGTGCCAAATCCTTTGCCTCCAGCAATAATATCATCATTCAAAACTCGTAAAACACCAAAATTCATTCTATTAGGATTATGATAATTTGCGAAACTGAAAGTATGATTTGCTTTTAGCCACCCATGATTTACATTTCCTCTGGTGTTAGCTTTGTGTAAAACAGAACTCTCTGTATAAATTTCATTATTCGGAAGATGATTAAAACCAACTTTTTTAATTAGTTTGTTGTAGGTAGAGCTTTCAGCATTACTAAACTTGAAAATAAAAGGTGCCGTTAATGCAGCAAATCCTGAAGCTATTGATTTCTTTAAAAAATCTATTCTTTTCATAATATTTAATTTAGGATGAATTTTAAATAGTCGTTTCCATTTTGAAAAAAAATCAACATAAACGTTGCTAAATACTATATGTAACAAAGATATTGATTTTTGCTCATCATATTACATTAGTTATCTAAAAGCTAGATTAAATTTAAAGAGTAAATTACTAATCATAAAAATTAATGTACATTAACTGTTTTGTTAGATTTTTTAAATTTGGAGTAAATCATAAAATGGCTTCAATTTAGATTGCGGTAGTTTTATTAAATTAATTAGTAGAGCTTATAGTTGAATTTTTGTTTTCAAAATAGTTTGAGAGAGTATTTAACCTTTTTTTTATGTGTTTTAGTATTTCATTATCAAAAAGTAAAAAGCAATTAGAAAATAGTTCTGAAGCTTCGTTTAGAAATGATGAAAAGTATCAACCAAAACAATTTGTTTCTGCATTTACTAAGCCTTTAGTTCCAATAATTACCGACAAAGAACCAAATACAATAAGATTATTTAATTGGGGGCTTATCCCACACTGGGTGAAGTCTGAAGAAATGGCAAAAAATATTGCAACTAAAACTTTTAATGCAATAAGTGAAACAGTACATCAAAAACCTTCCTTTCGAGATGCTTTTAGAAGTCAAAGATGTGTAGTTCTTGCCGATGGTTTTTATGAGTGGAGAACGGATGGAAAAATAAAAACCCCTTATCATATTTTTTTAGAAGATCATAAAACCTTTGCTTTTGCAGGAATTTACAATACATGGGTTAATAGAGATACTGGTGAAGTAAATGATACATTTAGTATTCTTACCCAAGAATCAAATCCATTTATGTCTAAAATTCACAATTTAAAGAAAAGACAACCAATACTTATTCATTCTACTAAATTGTGGTTAGAAAAAGGCAATTTTAACACAATTTTAACACAGTCATTTCATACTGATTTTAAAGCAGTGAAACTTGATAAAAATTTCCGAAAGACTATTTGATTTTATTTTTTATTGGAACGAGTTTTTATTTTTTATGTTTGTTTAAACTCTTAAATAAATTAAAATGTACAAATATCTTATCCTTTTCTTATTGATGTTTTCAATTAACACTTCAGCACAAGAAAGCTATCCTAAAATTTTTTCCGAGGATTTAAAAAAGTTACACAAGCTAATGCAAGGATCATTTAATTCAGAAAATCAATCTTTATCAGATTCTTCTTACTTTAATATTTCTTTACACATGTATCCAATATGGCAAGAAAGAGGGCTTTTTTTATATGTTGAACAAGCGATAAATCGTATGCAAGAAAAACCTTACAGACAAAGAATTTATCAATTGAAACAAGTGGATGATAGTGTTTATCATAGTTTGGTGTATAAAATTCCAGATGACTCATTATACATAGGAAAATGGTCTGATGAAAATTTATTTGGCAAACTTCAGCTTGAAGATTTACAATTGTTAAGAGGTTGTGAAGTAGTTTTGAAAAAAATAAATGAAAATCATTTTGAGGGAAGTACAGGTCTTAAAAGTTGTGAGAGCACTCTATATGGTGCAGATTATGCTCATTCGGAAGTAGAAATTAAACTTCAACAAATAACTTCTTGGGATCGAGGTTTTGATGCTGAAGGAAATCAAATTTGGGGAGCTTTAAAAGGTGGTTATATTTTTGATAAGATTGAATACAAAAAATAAATTTTTATTGAAGATTATAAGGATTTGAAGATAAATCTAGTAATACATACCACATTGAAAGAATAGCAAAAATAAAACAACCAATAAGTAAATCATTTAGTCGTTTCTCTTCTGTGTATTTATTGTTTATTTTTTTAACAAAAGTATTGATAATATGTAAGGGTGTTATAACGAATAAAGAAATTGTAACACTCCAAGAGATTAAAAAATTTGAGTAAGGCCATTGCATTATTTTAAAAAGAATGCCAAGCATAATTAAAGAAAGTGATATTGCTCCAAATCCATTTATGAAATTTTTATTTTTTATTTGTGTCAAAACAACAAATGGTATAAATATTATTGAAAACATTAAAAAGCCAACTACGAAAATCATGGCTGCTCCTGGAAAATGAAAAGCTTTAAATAAACAACCTATTAAGATTACTATTGAAGAGACTATGCCAATTTTAGAGTTTCTTTTATTCATTTTTTAGAATTTTGAAATAAATATAAAAAAAGCTAGAATATTAAATTCTAGCTTTTTTTGTTTTGTGCTATTTCAAAGATTATTGTAAAACAATCTTTTTGTTGATACCACCATTAGTAGTTGTAATTTCTAAGAAATAAACTCCTTTTGGTTGAGTATTCATGT
>JBMHCD010000006.1:0-4418 GCA_049890095.1 Flavobacteriales bacterium
ATGCATTAAAAGGAAGATTACTTTTTAATAAACACATTGAAAAAAATCTAGTTCATAAAGAGAAGTTTTATGTTTCTTACACTAACTATGATAAAGATCATCTTCTTCATCAAATTCTTTTTACAGCTTTAGATCTGTTATCTTCTATTAATTACAATCCCCTACTCTACAGCAGAATCCAAAAGCTATTATTAAATTTTCCTGAAGTAAATAAATTAAAGGTTTCTAGCTCAACTTTTGAGAAAATAGTCTTAAATCGTAAATCAGTAGTTTATTCAAATGCTATTGAAATTGCTAAGCTTATACTTTTAAATTATCACCCTGATATAGAAAAAGGAAGACAGGATGTTCTTGCACTCATGTTTAACATGAATGATCTTTGGGAAAAATTTGTTTTATCATCAATTAAAAGAAATAAGGATGATGATATGAAAGTCCAAGGTCAACTTTCAAAAAGTTTCTGGCAAAGTGATAAGGGTAGTAAATCTCGTATGAAACCAGATATCGTAATAACCAGAGATGATGAAACAATTGTTTTAGACACAAAATGGAAAAATCTTAATGGAAAAAATCCATCACCAGATGACCTTAGACAAATGTTTGTTTATTCAAAGTATTTCAATGCAAAGAAAGTAGCATTATTGTATCCAGATAAAGATAGTTTTTCTAAGAAAGGTATTTATTATGATGAACTTGGTAATGCAAGTGATAAAGAATGTGCAATTATTGGTTTAGCAGTAAATAAACAAATTAAGCAATGGCAAAAGGACATCAGTAATCAAATAAATAATTGGAGTCAATAATGTCGGGGTAGCAGAGGGTTTTTGGTGGACCTAAGCGTCCTTATTTCGAACTTTTTTAATTTGATTACAGTAGATTGATTAGTGATATAAAATACAATGACATTTTTGAGTTACTATTTATTCAAAATATTTAAAATCATTTACCAGAAGACTATATATTTCTTCTTTGACTTCTTTAACCTTTTCATTTATTTCTAATGCTAGAGAGTGCAAGTCTTCCTTATGATTTATTACAGCATATTTCTTTATTTGTATTATACCAGAATTTGGAGTTAAAAAATCAGGATATTCGAAATATTTAAAATATGCTTCATCATTTAAACCAACATTTCTTATTATTCCAGAACTACAATATTTAGAGGAGAATAGACTGTAAAATTCATTGATAAGTTCAATGAGTTGTAATGCAAGATTAGGTTTTTTAACTATTTGTGGTGCTAGAACTTTAGACCAAAAACTTTCTGTATTCATTGGTGAAAAAGGATTGTCAATAAGTAATTCAGGAGCACCATCAACTGGATTATTTTTTTCAAATTTTGTGACTACAGCCCTGTTTTCTGCTAATGTGAATGCAAAACAAAGTGAATGATAATATTTGGCTTTAGAGTTATTGATTTTAGGTGCCCAAATATCGTATTGATTAGCCCATATTGGATAACGACCATTTAAAGCCTTTGTGAGGGCAAACCAAGAAAATGTTGCTTTGGCTGATTCTAAATCATAAGCACAGTAGCTTCTATTATCAGCTGGACCATTAAATGCTTTAGTTGAGTTGATATTTAAGAAGACAGTGTCTAGTCTAAACCAAACTCTATCAGGATTATTTGATAAGCGATTACATGTATCCATATTTAGTCGAACTGGAGTAACATCATCCATAAAACCAACAAACTCTCCCTTAGTAAAACCATGAGGCGCTTTAACTCTAGTATGGCGATCATCCAATAGGGGGTAACCACTGATTATTTCAATTCCTTGCTCGTCTTTTGTCCTATTACGATAAATGTTATAACGAGGTTGTTGAATTATTTTTTCACCTCTTTTGATATCAGGAAGTGTATTTCTGATATTGCCTCTTGAATTATCAAACTTAATGTTTAATTTACCTTTTAACAATGGCTTAATTTGTCTATCAATTTCTTTTAAAGTATCGTCCCAGTTTATAGCAAGGTCTTTCCTTTCAAAAGATGTTAAATCAAGCAGTTTGACAGTGTTTTTATTTCCGTTGCTATTTTCATTATATGACCAAATTGTAAATGATAAAGGCCATTTCCCTTTTAGTTTAAAGAATTCTTTGCTGTTGATAATAAACCCACTTTCATACTTGAAGTATTTATCAAATTCATTTCTAAAATGTTGGTATGATGGTCTAGGAATTAACCATGATGTTGGTGTAAAAATCATCAAAATAGGCTTCATCTTGGAATTCAATTTATTTTGATGATGAGCAATTTTTACAACTTGACCTAAAAAAGCCAAATATCTTTCTTTACCTGCATCTGGTCCTGTCAGTTCTAGGATATTACTGTCAATTTCATAGTCGGCATTTTTTGATTCTCTTGACTTTACATTTTCATCTGTGTTTTTATAAGGTGGATTAAGAAGAAATGCAATAGGTTTGTCTATTTCTAGATGTTTTTTGTTGAGGACTTTTTCGAGCTCTCCATAATAATTACTTGCTGTTCTATCAATAAAATTTAAACCAATACCTTCTGAGGTTTTTGGGATTATAGTAAATCCAGCTTTTTGCAATTCAGAATTATCTTTAATGGTTAATTTCATTCTACGTTCTATCGTTTTCAATAGGTCTGGTTGCAATTCAGAAACAACTTTATGTTTTAGATTGCCACGCCAACTAGTTACCAGGTTGCCTGAGCCTCCAGCGGGATCAAAAACTATGTAATTATCACTCAGCTTCTTTTCAAATTTGTTATGAACATACCATAAGGCAAACTTACTTAAGTTGATATCAGTGAAAAATATTCCATGCTGAATAGCGTACTCTGGGTCAATTTTGGTAATAACTTCATCAAATCTACTGAAGTAATAATCAACTGTTAACCCCGCCCCCTCATCTGTAAATATGTAATGACTTTCAATGTATTTTTTAAATGCTGGTTTATTTTTTGGTTTTATTTGAATTTGATCACTAATTCTGCCTGTATGTTGACTAACAATTTGTATATCATAGTCTTCTTCATCATTATCTACAACAATTGATGTCGCATCCCAACAACCAATAATACCATAAAAACAATGAACGGCATCTAACGGGTCATCGTAGAATGTTTTCAGATATTCTATTTGGTCAATAAAGTCGTAAGTGTTGATCTGAATTCTTTTACTATCAAGATTTTTTAGAATTTTTAAAAATTCTCTAATCTTGATATCATGGCTTTTTTCTTCTGAAAATAAGGAATCTACATTTTCAATATTTATTCTAAAAAAAGCTGATTTACTTATATGTTCTGCTAAAGCCTTTGATGATTTATTCGCATTGATTTTTCCGATTTCATTTGGTGCTTTTTGGGAATTTGCTTGATAAGCTAATTTTTTCGCTTGTTCAGGTATGTTTTTAATATTCCACAACCCTAAAAAACCTTTAGTAATTACACATACGACAGGATAGCTTAAACCTTTTTTTGAATAATGTAAGGATTGATAAAAGCCTGCAAGCCATTGAGATTTTTTTGATTTTAATTCTACTACAAGCTTCCCTTGGATATAGGTGTCTGCATTTGCTGCTTCAGATTCAATTTTGAAATCTTTTCCATACAGTTTTTTGAAAAGAGGGTATATTAAGTATGTCTTAGCATTTTCATTAACATCACTTTTTAGATATTCACTAATTCCACTAAGTTCTTTTTTGAAATCTTTTCCCATTTGGCTAATATATAAAATCCCCACTCAATTAAGTGGGTTTATTATTGGTGGGCCTTTCGGATATCGAATTCAGTTTTAAACTAATTTTCAACTCTTTTTTTGGGTAAATATTCAGTAATTTTTAAATCATTTTTTAAGTTTAATTTTTAATATTATTTTCTCTAGTACAGTCAATTTATTATAATAATTATTGAATTAATAATTTGAATTTTAGCGTATTTATTGGAGTTTTTTTTACTAATTATTGAGGTATTTTTTAATGAATTTTTCAAGATATTTTCGGGTGACTTGTATAGGTGACCTAATTTCATAAAACAGCTCAAAAAGAAAAAGCCCTATGATTAGGGCTTTTCTTGTTTTGTTTATGTTCTCGGGTACTAGTGTTAAGTTTTGAACTTCTTTTAATTCAACTAATTTTGTGATATTTTAAATATGATTGTTAAATGTTAAAAATTGCTTTTGACCCAATTTACAAACATCAACTTAAAAATGGACATCGTTTTCCAATGGAAAAGTATGAGTTGATACCAGAGAATTTGTTGAGAAAAAACATTTGTAACAGCGATAATTTTTTTTCTCCATCACCTGTAAAAAAACAACTACTATTATCCACACACGATGAAGGCTATTACAATGATTTGATCAATTTGTCATTGTCCAATTTACATACAAGACAAATCGGTTTTCCGCTTTCTGAAGCTTTAATTATGAGAGAACATGTGATAGCTCAAG
>JBMHCD010000007.1:0-99703 GCA_049890095.1 Flavobacteriales bacterium
TCATACTTGTATTCTATATCACCAGCAGGGAAATCGAAAGTACCTGTAAAGATACCATCACCATCTGCATCTTCTAACAAGAAGCAGTCTCCACACCATCCAGTAAATGGACCAGTAATGTATACATTAGTAAATTCAATAGCTGAACATGACATGTCTACACTAAATGTAGTAGCATATACACATGTTCCATCTTCTACATCTGCACTAGCATCGTAGTTAGATGCTGTTTCATCTGTACATCCAGGAATGTGACATCCATCATTTACATCTAATGTGTACGTACCAGCTGGTGAAAGTTCAATTAATCCGTCAATTGAGAAGTCAATTTCATTGTCATAATTTCCACCACCTACTACTAATTCGTAGCAACCAGTTGGTAAACATAATAGGTCTGTAGCTTCTGCACCACTCTCTAAACCTGTAGAAACAACTGAACCGTCGATTACAGATGTAGCAGTTAAAGTAGCTCCATTCCAACCGTCACCCCATGAGTCATACATGTTTACAGTATACTGATCACCAGCATCACAGAACACACAAGAACCATCGTCAGTGTTTGCGTCAGCACTGTAGTTTTCAGCACTTTCGTCAATACAACCTAAAACAACAGGTACACATGAGCCGTCATCTAATGTAGCATCAGCATTGTAGTTGAACGCTGTTTCATCCGTACAACCTAATACACCACAATCTCCATAAGGCGATGGTAATGATCCTGCAGAACCAGATAAAACAGTATCCGCTAATGTAAGAGTCCATGAAGTCTCTCCAATGTAAGACCCATTTGTCCATCCGAAGACATAACATTCAGCAACAGGCACACATACTGTGTTAAAGTCACCACCATTGTCATCAAATGATACTGTGTAAGCAACATCGTTAATAATTAACTCGTTACCATTCCAACCGTCACCCCATGAGTCAACCATGTTTAATACGGCTTGTCCTTCTGGACAGTAGAATTCACAAGAACCATCGTCTTCAGTAGCATCAGCGTTGTAGTTAGGAGCTAAAGGATCAGTACATCCTAAAACACCACAGTCTCCAATAGCATCTGGAATAGATCCAGCTTCACCTGAAACCCCGTTAAACGTCCAAGAAGTCTCTCCAACGAAAGAACCGCTTGTCCATCCGAAGATGTAACAATCAGCAGGAGTTACACAGAAGTATGCAGAGTCTCCAGTAGAACCGAATCCACCGTCAAAGCCCATTGTAAATTCTTCACCGTTAATCGTTAAAATGTTACCATTCCAACCATCGCCGTACGAATCGTAAATAGCTAAGATTTCACCTCCATTAACACAAGCACCTTCACAATCAAATCCTTCTTCAGGATATTCACATGAATAGTCTTCAGCTTGAGCTTCAGGGTTGAAGTTACATGCTATTTCGTCCATACAACCAGCAATTAATGCAGTATCAGGATTTTCTTGTACAATAGCGGTTACTGCAGAAGATCCAAATTCATAGAATTCGTAATCTACATAACCATAAACATCATTAGCTTGGAAGTATAAACACTGTCCTGCTTCTAATTCAAACTCACCAATTGAGTTTCCTGCAGCTGAAGTTGTGTTAACAAATCCAATAGTTTGAACAGCATCACAACTATCCACTGCTACAATTGCTTGTTGATAGTATACACCTGTTTCAGAAGTTTCTAAGAATGAAACAACAGCACCGAATCCGTCTGCGTCAGCACAAACTTCTACCCAGTTACCATCACCACCACTAGTAAATACCTCAGAAGGCACACCAACTAAAGCTGTTTCACAGTCATCGCCTATGAACGTACAAGAACCATCATCGATAGTTGCTGTTTCGTCATAGTTTAGAGCTGTAGCGTCTGTACAACCTACTGCACATTCTCCAACAGAAGCGAAGTTAGAATCTCCGTTATTGTCGTCGTTAGTTACAGTATATTCCATTCCACTGATAGTAAGAACGTTTCCATTCCATCCGTCACCGTATGAATCGTACATATAAATTAAGTAGTTATCACCTAAATCAACACATGTTGTATCAGCAACACCACCACCAGAGTACAATGTATCTCCAGTACAATTTACAATTGAGAAAGATGTTTCTGCGATCCAAGAACCACCACCGAAAGTAACATAGTTACCACCAGTTAAACAGTTTCCTTCACAGTCTAATCCTTCAGCAGGATATTCACAAGAACCATCATCGTTAATTGCTTCAGCATCAAAATTACAAGCTAATTCATCTGTACATCCTTGTGGTACGTCATACTCACATAAAGTGTTATCAGAAATATCAGCATCAGCATTATAATTAGCTGCCGTTTCGTCCGTACAACCAACAACACATACTCCTAAAGAAGCTGGTATATTGTCTGCACCACCTGAATAGTTCTCACCCATAAAGTTGAATGATGTTTCACTCAAGTATGAACCTAAAGTCCACTCTAGAGTATAACAATCAGCTGATGGTACACATACAACAGATTCGTCGCCAGTTGAGAATGTATAAGGAACGCCGTTTATAACTAGCTCATTTCCATTCCATCCGTCACCATAAGAGTCAATCATTGTTAGAACTTGTCCACCATCTAAACAAGAACCTTCACAGTCAAATCCTTCTTCAGGATATTCACAAGACCAGTCCTCAGCTTCAGCATCTGGGTTAAAGTTACATGCAGCCTCGTCAGTACATCCAGCAACTAAATTAGTATCTGGGTTTTCTTGAACGATAGCTACTACAGAAGATTCTCCATATCCGAAGAATTCATAGTTTACATATCCGTATGGGTCAACTGCTTGGAAGTATAAGCACTGTCCAGCTTCTAAAGCGATTTCACCAATTAAGTTAAATTCATAATCAACAAAACCATAAAGAGCTTCACCAGTACAACTATCCATGTTTACATTTACTGCTTGATAATTTACTTGAGTTTCTGAAATTTCATCGAAAAGAACTACAGCACCAAATCCAGCAGGATCAGCACAAACTTCAATCCATGAACCATTTCCTCCAGTAACAGTAACGTTTGAAGGAACTCCTGTTAAAGCAGTTTCACAATCATCACCTAAGTAAGAACAAGAACCATCATCGTATGTTGCGTCAGCACTAAAGTTTAGAGCTGTTTCATCCATACAACCAGGAATCCAATTGTTTTCACATACCACATTACCAACAGCCCAAATTTCATAAGCAACGCCACCAGTTTCGAAACCTGATCCGAATACTAAGTTGTTGTTCATTAAACCATCTGTAATAATCAATGTAGAACCGTCATCATAACCATCATTTTGGTTATCACCTTCGTACATTGCTATAGTATAACATCCTTCAGGAACACAAGTAAGTTCTGAAGCTGTTTCGTAGAAACCTAATTGACCATTTACTGAAAATACTGTATCCGTTTCGTTAAATACGTATACTTCATCAGTAATGTCATTTTCTTGGTTAAACGAGAAAATAAACTCATCTGAACCTTCATCACAAGTGATACAAGACTCATCATCATCTGTTGCTTCTGGATTATAGTTAGCAGCGGCAGGGTCAGTACAACCGTAAACTGCACAACTTGCCTCACCAAATGTGAAGTAGAAAGCAACTTCTTGATCAAAGTTTTCATTTTCAAAGCCCATTGCACCAGTCACAAATGTAGTAGGGATTAATACCTCTCCATATTGTGTAGTAATTGTAAATGAACCATCATCGTTCCAACCATCACCATAAGTGTCTATAGCTATAAATTTATAACAACCGTCTGAAAGACAAGTTGAAGATGTTGTAGTATATTCTGTGTAGTTTGAATAACCAGATCCAGACATTACTTCAACTCCACCAGGAGTTTCTAAGTACCACTGAATTTCGTTAGCCCATGCACCAGTACTTACAGAAACTGTAATACTTGCATCAGGATAAACACCATCTGGTAATTCCGCAACTTCTTCGCCATCTACACAGTAAGTACATGTACTATTATCTGTATTTGCATCAGCTGAATAGTTGTTTGCAAATGGATCAGTACATCCTTCAATTACAGGAATACATGAACCATCATCAAATGTTGCTTCTGGATTGTAGTTAAACGCTGTTTCGTCTGTACAACCAGCAACACCACAAGATCCGACTAACGTAGAGAATGAACTTCCATCATTATCATCAAATCCTACAGTGTATTCAACACCACCGATAGATAATACACCACCATTCCAGCTGTCTCCATAAGAGTCAACTAAAGAAATAGAATAGTTATCACCTAATTCAACACAAGAGTTGAAACCATCAAGTCCTGATGTCATTTCAGCTAATACATTACCATCACAATCAGAAATTGTGAAGCTGTTTTCACTAGCGTATGATCCAGCAGTATAAACTACAGCAGTTCCAGAAATACAGTTTCCTTCACAGTCAAATCCTTCAGCAGGAACATCGCAACTACCATCATCAAATGTAGCATCCATATTATAGTTACATGCAGCAGGGTCAGTACAACCAGCAACACCACAAGAACCAACGATTTCATCGTATGAAGATCCAGCGTCTATAGTGTAAGATACTCCTCCGATAGATAAAGAACCACCATTCCAGCCATCTCCCCAAGAGTCAACTAAAGAAACAGTATAGTTTTCACCTAATTCAACACAAGAGTTGAATCCGTCTGCACCAGAGAACATTTCAGCTAACACGTTGCCATCACAATCAGAAATTGTGAAACTATTTTCACTAGCATATGATCCAGCAGTATAAACTACAGCAGTTCCAGAAACACAGTTTCCTTCACAGTCAAATCCTTCAGCAGGATATTCACATGAACCATCATTTTGTTCTGCAGCAGCATCAAAGTTACATGCAGTTTCATCAGTACATCCTTGAACTAAAGCGTACTCACATAATGTATTGTCAGAAATATCTGCATCAGCATTGTAGTTTGTAGCATTTTCATCTGTACAACCAGTAACACAGTCTCCTATGTTAGATGGAGCAGAACCAAATGAACCAGATGTTCCTTCAAACGACCAAGACGTTTCACTATCCCATGCACCAGCAGTCCACGACATAACATAACAGTCAGCTGTAGGTACACAAACAGTAGCAGAAGAACCAGTAACAGTATAATCTACACCATTAATAGTTAAAGCAGCACCGTTCCAACCATCACCATAAGAATCTTCCATTACTAAAACAGCACCACCATCAAGGCAAGCACCATCGCAATCAAGACCTTCTTCAGCATAAGTACAAGAGCCATCATCAAATGTAGCATCCATATTGTAATTACATGCAGTTGCATCCATACAACCAGCAACACCACAAGAACCTACTATTTCATCGTATGAAGATCCAGCATCAACAGTGTAAGATACTCCTCCGATAGATAACACACCACCTGTCCAGCCGTCTCCATAAGAGTCAGCTAAAGAAACAGTATAGTTTTCACCTAATTCAACACAAGAGTTGAATCCGTCTGCACCAGAGAACATTTCAGCTAACACGTTGCCATCACAATCAGAAATTGTGAAGCTGTTTTCTTCAGCCCATGTGCCAGCAGTATAAACTACAGCAGTTCCAGAAATACAGTTTCCTTCGCAGTCAAATCCTTCAACTGCAAAAGTACATGAACCATCATCTTCTGTAGCCTCCATGTTGTAATTACATGCAGTTGCATCCATACAACCTAATACTGCATCGTCAGCACACTCGTCGCATGAACCATAAGTGTCATTAGTTGTTGAACCTGCTGCAACTACTCGGTTAGCATAGTTTGCATAGTCAGTTACAGGGGCACATGTAGCACCAGCAACAGCATCATCAATAAGATCCTCTTGATGTGTCCAGTTATCTACCTCATATTTGTACTCAACATCGCCAGCGAAGTCGAATGTACCAGAATAGATACCGTCACCATCAGGATCAGTTAGTTGGAAGCAGTCTCCACACCATCCTGTAAAAGGACCTGTGATGTAAACATTAGTAAATGCAACATCCGCACATGACATATCAACGTTGAACGTTGTAGCCGCGAGAGGATAAGTACATGAACCATCGTCTTCCGTTGCATCAGCATTGTAGTTGTCTGCACCCTCATCGGTACAACCAAATACTACACCATCACAACCAACTGTTGGAAATTGATCATAAGTAGTAACACCTTCTTCGAAAATAACTAAGAAGTTGTTGCCCTCACAACCGTTGCCGAATTGTTGTCCCCATCCAGACCATCCGTCTGCAGGGCCGGTAACAGCTACCACATATTCGAACTGAATAACAGCAGGATCAATGTCTGCCGAACCAGTCCAAACGTTGTCTCCGTTATCGTCAGCTAGGGCTACACCCCAACCGGACCAACCGTTCCAACTACCATTTATTACTACATTATCATAATCAGCATTAGGCACTTCTAAAGCACTCATATCAACAGAAAAGTTGACCGTCACAGTTTCCTGTGCAAATGCAGTAAATGAGCTAATCGAAAAGATAGCTAGCAACAAGATGGATTTTAATTTGTGTAAAAATAATTCCGGAACGGAATTACTCTCATTAGTAGAGTTTAAACTCATATCACTTGTTTTTGGTTAATAATTTATTTAATTCTAAAACGAATAAAGTAACAAACAATTTATTAACAATCTCGACTCAACGTTAAGTCGCTGAAGAACAACAGATTATGCAACTTATTGCTTGTACTCTATTAGTTTTGAGCCTATAAATATAAAATTCTTTTTTGTAAAATCAAACAAGAAGCAGTTGATTTTTTGTAAAAAAAATGGATTAAAAACTTTACATTTACAGAGTGTTTATGAAATCACTAATATTATTTTTTCTGATTTTTTTTAGCTCTTGTGCAAATATTGTACCTCCAAATGGCGGGGAAATTGATACTACTGCACCTGTGCTTTTATATAGTGTGCCAAATAATAAAGAAATAAACTTTAAAGAAAGTAAAATGGAATTTGTATTTGATGAGAAAATTGTTGATTCTGATTTCGAACAAAACTTTTTGATATCTCCACCATTGCTTAACAATAGTAGTCACTCCATAAAAGGTAATAAATTAGTTGTTCAGCTTGAGTCTTCACTAGAGGAAAACACAACATATTCTATATTACTATCAAAAACTATTAAAGACTTAAATGAAGGAAATGAAATCCAAAATCTATCGTTATGCTTTTCAACTGGAAAGCAAATTGATTCATTAACTTTAAAAGGCAAGGTTATAGACATTCTATATAATCAAGCTTTAAATAATGCATATGTAGCACTATATATTGTAGATAAAAATAAACCCTTGCCGAATTTAAAATCTGAAAACCCTAATTATATAACCAAAACAGATAGTAAAGGCAACTTTTACTTTAAAAACCTAAAAAAATACTACTATTATATATATGCTTTTGATGATATTGACTTAAACGGCTCCTACAACCTAATTGATGAAAAAGTAGGTTTTATCGACAGCATGATTTACACTGGACAAAACGAAATATTAGTTAATGCATTTAGCTTAAATTTTATCAAAGACACTATTTATATTCCAGCCATGGATTCATCTTCAAGCTTTGGGAATTTAATTATTGACTCAATACCTTCAAATTACTTTGCTGAATTATTACAATCGAATAAAGTTATCTTTAAAGGAAAAGGTCCTAAACTAATTGTTGATAGTTTACCAATAGGAAAATATCAAGCTAGAATTATTGAAGATCTGAACAACAATAATTTATGGGACAAAGGTAGTCTTGAAAATTTTGATCAAGCTGAAAAAATCATATACTATACTGAAGAGATCCAAATTCGTGCTAATTGGGATTTAGAACTTAAATGGAAATCTAAATCATTTTAAAATCATCCATATCACTTAAGAAAGGAAATTTATTTCTATAATTCATCAATTTAGATTTACTCAAGCTCGTGTTAACACAAACTTCTTCATTCTCTAAGCTTAGTAAAGCTGACCCGTTAAAATCAATTACCGAACTAGATCCATTAAAATATACCTCATTAGCATCAAATCCTATTCTATTAACAGCAACTACATATGCTTGGTTTTCAATTGCCCTTGCAGGTAAAAGTATGTTCCAGTGATCTATCCTTGACTGAGGCCAATTAGCAATATAAACTAACACATCATAATTTTCCTTATTTCTACTAAATACAGGAAATCTTAAATCATAGCATATAAGAGGACAAATTTTCCAACCTTTATAATTCACAACAAGCTTGGAATTGCCTTTTGAAAAATAATGATCTTCATCCATCAAGGAAAACAAATGACGCTTATCGTAATAAGAAAACTTTCCAGAGGGATAATAACAAATCAACCTATTAAATTTTTCTTCTTTGTCTTCAATAATTAAAGATCCTATAATTAATGCACTTAATGATTTTGCTTTTTGTTCAAGCCAGACTACCGTATCACCGTCCATTTTTTCGGCCTTTGATGAAACGCTAAAAGCTGTCGAAAAAAGCTCAGGAAATACTACCACATCAGTTTTACCAACATTAGATAATAATAAGTCAAGATGATCTCTATTTTCTTTTGGAGAATCCCAAAACAAATTTGTTTGAACGATCGTTACATCAAGTAATTCGCTCATTTGAATTTTATGAAGACTTAATAGAGGCAGATAAAAAGTCTCTATTCATTCGAGCAATATTTTCTAAAGAAATTTCTTTAGGACATTCAACCTCGCATGCGCCTGTATTTGTACAATTTCCGAAGCCCTCTAAATCCATTTGATTGACCATATTTAAAACTCGCTCATCTTTTTCAACCTTTCCCTGTGGTAATAATGATAGCTGAGAGACTTTTGCAGAAACAAATAACATTGCAGAAGAATTTTTACAACTTGCAACACATGCTCCGCATCCTATACAGGTCGCAGCATTAAATGCTTGATCAGCATCTTCTTTTGGTACAGGAATAGCATTTGCATCAATCGTGTTACCTGAAGTGTTTACAGAAATATAACCTCCTGCCTGAATTACTCTATCAAAAGCGGATCTGTCGACCATTAAATCTTTGATTACTGGAAATGCTTTAGCTCTCCAAGGTTCAATATAAATAGTCTCACCGTCTTTAAACTCACGCATGTGTAATTGACAAGTTGTCACAGCACGACCTGGTCCATGAGCTTCTCCATTTATAAACATAGAACACGAGCCACAAATACCTTCTCTACAGTCATGATCAAAAATAACAGGCTCCCCGCCTTCATTTATGATTTGGGTATTCAACACATCCATCATTTCTAAAAAAGACATATCAGGACCAATGTCGGATACTTTATATTCAACCATTTTACCTTTTTCATTAGGCCCTTTTTGTCTCCAAATCTTAAGAGTTAAATTCATATCTTTTTTATTTATAACTTCTTTGTTTTAATTCTATATTTTCAAACACCAATTCTTCTTTATGTAAATTTGCTTGAGAAGGCACGCCGGTAAACTCCCAAGCAGAAACATAAGCATAATCCTTATCGTTTCTTAAGGCTTCCCCTTCTTCAGTTTGTGATTCTTCTCTAAAATGACCTCCACACGATTCTTCTCTATCTAATGCATCTTTACACATTAACTCACCAAGCTCTAAAAAGTCAGCTACTCTACCTGCTTTTTCTAACTCTTGATTTAGTTCATTTTGTCCACCAGGGATTAAAACATCATTCCAAAATTCATCTCTTAAAGCCGTTACTTCAGTAATAGCTTTAAGCAACCCTTCTTTACTTCTAGACATTCCACATTCATTCCAAATAATTTTACCTAATTT
Source organism: Flavobacteriales bacterium (assembly GCA_049890095.1). Lineage (GTDB taxonomy): Bacteria > Bacteroidota > Bacteroidia > Flavobacteriales > UBA7312 > JABAYQ01. Next base: position 9,743 of record JBMHCD010000007.1, read on the forward strand.
TTTATGAAAATAATCTACAGTTTTAGACCCTTTGTTATTAATTAACTTTTCTATTCTTTCTTTTGCTTGTGTTGCCGCTAAATCAAACTCTGGTAAATCGGTAGATATAGGACCTGTTCGGATATCATCAGCTAAAAAATTTCCAATAGTATATGGTAACACAAAATAACCGTCTGCAAGGCCTTGCATAAGAGCCGATGCACCAAGTCTATTTGAACCATGATCTGAGAAATTTGCTTCTCCACATGCATATAATCCAGGAATAGTCGTCATCAAATTATAATCTACCCAAATTCCTCCCATCGTATAATGTACAGCAGGAAAAATTTTCATTGGTGTTTCATATGGGTTGTCATCTGTAATTTTTTCGTACATCTGAAATAAATTACCATACTTACTTCTAACAACCGCCTTACCCAACTTCAGAATTAAAGACTTATCTTTTACATCTAAACCTTTGGTAGTTGCTTGTTCTGTTCCATACCTAATGATCGCAGATTCAAAATCTAAAAATACCGCTTCTCCTGTTTCATTAACACCAAAACCAGCATCACATCTTTCTTTTGCGGCTCTACTTGCCACATCTCTTGGAACTAAATTACCAAACGCAGGATACCTTCTTTCCAAATAATAGTCTCTATCTTCTTCTTTGATGTCTGTTGGACTAATTTTTCCTTTACGTAAAGCCTCAACATCTTCTTTTTTTATAGGAACCCAAATTCTACCATCATTTCTTAGGGACTCAGACATTAAAGTTAACTTTGACTGATAATCACCAGAAACAGGAATGCAAGTTGGATGAATTTGAGTAAAACAAGGGTTTGCAAAAAATGCACCCTTTTTGTGAGCTTTCCATGCAGCCGTTACATTTGATCCCATTGCATTAGTTGACAAAAAGAATACATTTCCATATCCTCCTGAAGCTAATACAACAGCGTGAGCCGAATGCTTTTCGATTTCACCAGTAACAAGATTTCGAGCTATTATACCACGTGCCTTACCATCTACAATTACAACATCCAACATTTCATGTCGGTTGTACATTTTAATTTTTCCCTTATTAATTTGCCTTGACATTGCAGAATATGCACCTAACAAAAGTTGCTGACCGGTTTGACCTTTTGCATAAAAAGTTCTTGAAACTTGAACTCCACCAAAGGATCTATTATCCATTAATCCTCCATAATCACGAGCAAAAGGAACTCCTTGAGCAACACATTGATCAATAATATTAGCTGACACTTCTGCTAAACGATAAACATTAGCTTCTCTTGATCGATAATCACCACCTTTTATGGTGTCATAAAACAAGCGATATGTCGAGTCTCCATCATTTTGATAATTTTTAGCAGCATTTATACCACCTTGTGCAGCGATTGAATGGGCTCTTCTGGGAGAATCTTGAAAACAAAACGACTTCACATTATATCCCATTTCTGCTAAAGATGCAGCAGCAGAGCCGCCAGCCAGCCCAGTACCTACAACAATAACATCAATCAATCTTTTATTAGACGGATTGACTAATTTAACGTTATTTTTATGTCTAGTCCATTTTTCAGCTAACGGACCTTCAGGAATTTGTGCATTTAACTTGCTCATATTTTTTTATCTAAAAAAGTAAATAACAACAGGGATTACAGCAAAAGCTGCCGGAATAGCAATACCGAAAAATAGACCTGTAATTTTTATTATCGAATTTAATTTTGGGTGATTAACTCCTAGAGTTTGAAATGCACTAGAGAAACCATGGGATAAATGAAGTGCTATAGCAATCATTGAAACAACATATAGTAAAACATACCACAGTTGTTTAAATGCCTCAGTTGTTATTAAGTATAAATCTTTAAGTCCATTTTTATCAGTTGGAACTGTGCCAAAATGCATCTCGTACCAAAAGCTTCTCATGTGAACAACTAAAAACAACAATAAAACTACACCTAAAAAACCCATATTTCTAGAAGTCCAATTTGAATTTGCACTTGGCTTATTGTAAGCATATTTGACAGGTCGAGCTTTTTTATTTTGAATAGTTAATAAAATACCGTCTACAGCATGAAACAATATACTAAAGTAAGTAATGTAGGATAAGATTTTTACGATTGGGTTGGTCGTCATAAATCTGGCGTACTCATTAAACTGCGTACTAGCTTGCTCTGCCGGTAGTAATAATTGCAAGTTACCTAATAAATGACCCAACAAAAAAGTACACAAAAACAATCCAGTAGCGGACATCCAATACTTTTTTGCTAGAGAAGATTTGATCAAAACGGATTTGCTCATAAATTATAAATTTTGATTTACAAATTTAACATGGAAAAGACATAAAAACAACTCTTTTAGCTCAAAAATTCTAACAGTAAAAAAATTAGATATTTGAAAATAAAGTAATTAAATTTGATTCAAATATCGAAACAATGAAATACGACAAAATATCTAATCAACTTTTTATATATAACAGAAAGCAATTAGCAAAGAAAATGTCTGCCAATTCTTTAGCAATATTTTACTCAAATGATCAAATGCCTACAAATGCAGATGGCACTATGCCTTTCAAACAAAACAGCGATTTATTTTGGCTTACTGGAGTTGATCAAGAAGATAGTATTCTAATACTATATTGTGATGAAAATGCTGAAGCGAATGAAATTTTATTTGTCAAAGAAACAAGCGAATTAATCGCAATTTGGGAAGGTGAAAAACTTAGTAAAGACGAAGCATTTAACACATCAGGTATAAAAAATGTTTTATGGAACGATCAATTTGAAACGAAACTTGATCAATTAATAAACCAATGCAAAATTGTTTATTTAAACAGTAATGAACATAGTAGAGCAAGCTCAAAGGTAGAAACTCAGACTGATAGAATGAACAAATGGTTCAAAGAAAAATACGAGTCTAAAAAAATTGAGTTCAAAAAAATTGCACCACATATGCATGATCTGAGAGCTGTAAAGAGTAAAACAGAAATAGATTTGATGCAATTAGCTTGTAATATAACCGAATCCGGTTTCAAACGAGTTTTAAAATTCGTTAAACCTGGGGTTACTGAATTTGAAATAGAAGCCGAATTCATGCACGAATTTTTAAGAAAAAAATCTAAAGGATTTGCATACGAACCAATTATTGCGTCAGGTAGAAATGCATGTGTATTGCACTATATTGACAATAACAAAGAATGTAAAAATGGAGATTTGATATTAATGGATGTTGGCGCTGAATACGCCAATTACGCATCAGATATGACAAGGTGTATTCCTGTAAACGGAACTTTTTCAGAACGCCAAAAACAAGTTTATAACGCCGTTTTGAGAGTGATGAAAGAAGCAACTTCGATGCTAAGACCTGGCACAATGCTATCGGATTATCATAAAGAAGTTGGTTTAGTTATGCAATCGGAATTGATAGGCTTAGGTCTAATGGATCACCACGACGTAAGCAAACAGGATCCTGAAAAACCTGCTTATAAAAAATACTTTATGCATGGAACAAGTCACTTCTTAGGTCTAGATGTTCATGATGTTGGACTTTGGGACAAGCCAATAAGTGAAGGAATGGTGTTCACTTGTGAGCCAGGAATTTACATATTAGAAGAAAATTTAGGCATAAGACTAGAAAATGATTTATTAATCACAAAAAATGAACCATTCGATTTAATGAAAAATATTCCTATTGAAGCAGATGAAATAGAATATTTGATGAACAAAAACTAACTGATTATTTTTACTTTATCGAATTCCATCCCTGAGCCTCTAATTTATGTACAGATTCATCCTTAGCAATAAGTATTGTTCCTGAAGAAGAATCCGTAATATGACCAATGATTGTGAAGTCAGGATCATCTTTTATTTTATCGTATTCTTTTTGGCTTATCGTAAAAAGCAATTCGTAATCTTCCCCACCGTTCAATGCACATGTTGTAGGAGATAAATTAAACTCCTCGGCTGCAGATATTGTTGCAAAGTCTACAGGTAGCTTCTGTTCGTAAATAGCACAACCGACTTTCGATTTATTGCAAATATGAAGCAATTCAGAAGATAATCCGTCTGAAATATCAATCATAGAAGTAGGAATAATATTTTTGTCTAACAAAACATCAATAATATCTTTCCTTGCTTCTGTCTTAAGCTGTCTTTGTAATACATAATCTTTGTTTTGTAGGTCTGGTTGCATGTTAGGATTGACTTTAAAAACTTCCTTTTCTCTTTCTAAAAGCTGTAATCCAATATATGCCCCTCCTAAATCTCCACTCACCACAATTAAATCGTGTTCTTTAGCACCTTTTCGATATGCTATTTTATCTTTGTCTACCCTTCCAACTGCTGTAACAGAAATACTAATTCCGGATAAAGATGAAGTGGTGTCACCTCCTACTAAATCTACGTCATAATGAGCACATGCTAAACGAATTCCAAGATATAATTCTTCAATGGCTTCCAAAGTAAATCGATTTGAAACAGCAATGCTAACCGTTATTTGTTCTGCAATTCCGTTCATAGCACAAACATCTGAAACATTCACAGCAACTAATTTATACCCTAAGTGTTTAAGAGGAGTATATGTCAAATCAAAATGAATTCCTTCAACTAACATATCAGTACTTATAAGCTGAAAACAATCGCCTATGTCAATAACTGCACAATCATCTCCAACTCCACATACAGTATTCTTATTTTTAATTGAAAAATCTTTAGTGATATGATCAATTAACTTAAACTCTCCAATCTCAGAAATTGAAGTTCTAGCCTGATTTTTGTCTTCAAATAAACTCATGTGACAAAAATACATCAATAAATAATATATTTTAGTAGTCAATTATTGTTAATAATAATTTATAAATTTTGTACCTTTGCAACCTAATAAACAATCATAATTTTGATAGAAGTTAGTCAACAAGCAAAAGAAAAGCTAATCGCTTTAATTAAAGAAGAAGGTCACAGCCAAGACGTGTTCATCCGTGTAGGTGTTAATAGTGGAGGTTGTTCAGGTTTATCTTACGATCTGAAAATAGACCATAATCAAAATGAAGACGATAAGCTTTTTGAGGATAACGGCATCAAAATATTGGTTAATAAAAAAAGCTTTCTTTATTTGATAGGAACAACTCTTGAGTACTCTGGCGGACTAAATGGCAAAGGATTTGTATTCAATAATCCTAATGCCTCAAGAACTTGTGGTTGTGGAGAAAGTTTTGCAGTCTAATTTAAACATAATTTCAATTTGACGGAGGAGGATAAAATATTAGAAGAAGTAACTGGAGCTGAATATAAATATGGTTTTACTACCAACATTGAGAGCGATAAAATAGGTAAGGGTCTTAATGAAGACGTCATACGTATTATTTCTGCAAAAAAAAATGAACCCGATTGGTTACTTGAAAGAAGATTAAAAGCTTTTGAAGTTTGGAAAAAAATGGATGAGCCTGACTGGGCAAATGTCAATTATGAAAAACCAAACTATCAAGATATTATTTATTATGCTGCCCCTAAGCAAAAAAAGAAGTTGGAAAGTCTAGATGATCTGGATCCTGAAATGCGAAAAACTTTTGAAAAGCTTGGTATTTCATTAGACGAACAAAAAAGATTAGCCGGTGTAGCTGTCGACTTTGTGATGGACAGTGTGTCTGTTGCAACCAGTTTTAAAGATAAATTATTAGAATTAGGCATTATTTTTTGTTCAATAAGCGAAGCTGTAAACGAACATCCTGAACTTGTTAAAAAGTATTTGGGTACTGTTGTACCAACTGGTGACAACTTTTTTTCGGCTTTAAATTCTGCTGTGTTTACAGACGGTTCTTTTTGTTACATTCCGAAAGGAGTAAAATGTCCTATGGAACTATCGACCTACTTCAGAATTAATGAAGCTGGTACAGGTCAATTCGAACGAACATTACTTATTGCTGACGAAGGAAGTTATGTAAGTTATTTAGAGGGTTGTACTGCTCCAATGCGAGATGAAAACCAACTCCATGCAGCAGTTGTTGAATTAATTGCATTAGATGATGCAGAAATAAAATACTCAACAGTTCAAAACTGGTACCCTGGAGATGAAAATGGTAAGGGTGGTGTTTTCAACTTTGTTACCAAAAGAGGTATTTGTCATGAGCGATCTAAAATATCATGGACACAAGTAGAAACAGGTTCAGCTGTCACTTGGAAATATCCTTCATGTATTTTGAAAGGTAATGATTCAGTTGGTGAATTTTATTCTGTAGCCGTTACTAACAATATGCAGCAAGCTGATACGGGAACAAAAATGATTCATGTCGGTAAAAACTCTAAAAGCACTATCATTTCAAAAGGGATATGTGCAGGAAAAAGTGAAGGTTCATATAGAGGTTTGGTAAAAATTATGAAAACCGCTGAGAATGCTAGAAATTTTTCTCAATGCGACTCTTTACTTATGGGAGATAAATGTGGATCTCACACCTTTCCGTACATTGAAGTAAAAAATAAATCCGCCAAGATTGAACATGAAGCTACTACTTCAAAGATTGGAGAAGATCAGATTTTTTATTGTAACCAAAGAGGTATTGGTACAGAAGAAGCTATTGCCCTTATTGTAAACGGCTATTGTAAAGATGTGTTAAACCAATTACCAATGGAATTTGCCGTCGAAGCACAAAAATTATTAGCAATTTCCTTAGAAGGAAGTGTTGGATAAAATTTATTTATATGTTAAAAATTAAAGAATTAAAAGCTGGTATTGAAGATAATAAAATTCTAAAAGGTATCAACTTAGAAATAAACAAAGGAGAAATTCATGCTATAATGGGACCTAATGGTTCAGGAAAAAGTACTCTTTCTTCCGTTATTACCGGACGGGAAGACTACGAAGTTAGTGGTGGCTCTATTGACTTTGAGGGACAGAGTATTTTAGAAATGAGTCCTGAAGAGAGGGCACACTTAGGTATCTTTTTATCTTTTCAATACCCAATAGAAATACCAGGTGTATCTGTTTCTAACTTCATCAAAACCTCTATCAATGAAAGTCGTAAAGCTAAAGGATTAGAACCTATGCCTGCAGGAGAAATGCTTAAAATGATGAGAGAGAAAATGGAACTCTTGGACATAAAAAAAGGATTTTTGAGTAGATCTCTTAATCTTGGTTTTTCAGGAGGCGAAAAGAAAAGAAATGAAATTTTCCAATTAGCAACTTTAATGCCTAAACTTGCTATTCTTGACGAAACAGATTCTGGCTTAGATATTGATGCTCTTAGAATTGTAGCAAATGGTATAAACAAGCTAAGAACTTCTGAAAACGCTACAATAGTTATTACCCATTATCAACGTTTATTAGACTATATAGAGCCTGATTTTGTTCATGTCTTGTATAATGGAAAAATTATAAAATCAGGTACTAAAGATTTAGCTTTAGAGCTTGAGGAAAAAGGATATGATTGGATAATTAAAGAAACAGAATCTCAGTGCATTTAAAAGAAAAATTAAATATCGCTTTTGAGCAACACTCATCTGATCTATCGTTTATAGACAAAAGGAAAGAAAATTTTAGTCATTTCAATGAAATAGACTTTCCAACTATTAAACACGAAGAGTGGAAATACACTAATTTACAGCCACTACTAAAACAAGAATTTGATTTAGAGACTGACCTTAACGACATCAATCATAATCAAATAAAGGAGTACATTCTAAATGAGTCTGACACTTATCTTTTGGTATTTGTAAACGGAGAGTTTAATATCGAGCTCTCAAGATTTGATAGTAAAAATGCTCACTTAAGTAGCCTAAAAAATGTTTCTTCGGATTACAAATCGTTAATCGAAAAATATTGGAATTCTTGTTTGCCAAAAAATGGAGATGCCTTTGTATCTCTTAATAACGCTTTAGCTCAAGAAGGTGCATTTGTTTATATTCCTAAAGGAGTAGTCTTAGATAAGCCAATACAAATTATATATGCTAGTACTGGTTCAAAACCTATGTTCCTTCAAACAAGAGCATTAATTATTGCAGAAGAAAACTCACAAGTTCAAATTACGGAACGTCATCAGAACTTTAATGATAATGAAGTTTTTACAAATGCCCTATCCGAAATTATTGTTCATCAAAATGCAATTGTTGATTTTTATAAAATACAAAACGATAACAAAAAATGCTCTATTGTAGATAATACATGGATTAATCAATCTGAAAACTGTAATTGCACAGTAGATACTTTCAGTTTTGGAGGTAAATTAATTAGAAATAATTTAACATTTAATCTAAAAGGTGAGCATAGTGAAAGTAATATGAGAGGGATAACTCTTATAGGGCAGGATCAGTTAGTAGATCATCACACTCTTGCTGATCATGTTGTGCCAAATTGCCAAAGCAATGAACTTTACAAAGGAATTTTTGACTTAAACTCTAAGGGTGTGTTTAACGGAAAAGTTATGGTTCATCCACATGCTCAAAAAACAAACGCATTTCAATCAAACAATAATTTACTTCTGACTGATGACGCCACTATTGATACTAAACCTCAATTAGAAATTTATGCCGATGACGTAGCTTGTAGTCACGGATGTACTGTAGGTCAATTAGATGATGAAGCATTATTTTATTTAAGGTCAAGAGGAATTCCAAAAAAAGAAGCTCAAGCAATGTTGATGTATGCTTTTGCAAATGATGTTTTGAATAATGTAAAAATTGAAGAGCTTAAGAAAAAACTAAATTTAATTATCGCAGAAAAAATTGGTGTTAATTTAGATATAGAGTTATAAATGATTTCTATTGATAAAATACGATCACAATTTCCTGCTCTTCACCAAAAAGTAAATGGCTTTCCCCTTGTATATCTAGATAATGGAGCAACTACACATAAACCTCAACAGGTTATTGACTCTATTGAAAACTATTATCGTGTTCAAAATAGTAACATTCATCGTGGTGTACACTTTTTAAGCCAACAAGCAACAGATGCTTACGAAGCTTCTAGAGAAACTCTAAGGCAACACTTTAATGCTTTACACTCCTACGAAATTATTTTTACTAAAGGAAATACAGAATCTATAAATCTGGTAGCAAATGGTTTTTCAAAGCTTCTTCATAAAGGTGATGAAATAATTGTTTCTGCAATGGAACATCATTCAAATATTGTTCCTTGGCAAATGGCTTGCGAATTTAGCGGTGCCGAATTAAAAGTCATCCCAATGTCAGATAAAGGAGAGTTAGAAATGAATGAATTCAGAGCTCTTTTAAATAAAAATACTAAACTAGTTGCTGTAAATCACATATCAAACGCTTTAGGAACTATTAATCCTGTAAAAGAAATTTGCCAACAAGCCCACAAAGTAGGAGCTGCTGTTCTTATAGATGGAGCTCAAGCAGGACCTCATTGTAAAATTGATGTGATTGACATAGATGCTGATTTTTATTGTATTTCTGGTCATAAAGTTTATGGCCCTACAGGTGTGGGAGCCCTATATGGAAAGGAAAAATGGTTGAAAAAACTTCCTCCTTATCAAGGCGGTGGAGAAATGATTGATACCGTCAGTTTTAAAAAAACTACCTATGCGGATTTGCCTCATAAATTTGAAGCAGGGACACCAAATATTGCAGGTGGTATAGGATTGAAATCTGCTATAGACTGGTTAAACAATATTGGTCTAGATAACATCAAAAAACATGAGGACGAAATACTAGAGTATGCTCATCAACAATTATCCAAAATTGATGGTATAAGATTTGTTGGTGAAGCAAAACATAAGGCAGGAGTAATTTCTTTTTTAATTGATAAAATTCACCCTTATGATGTAGGTTTAATTTTAGATAAGCTAGGTATTGCTGTCCGTACAGGACAACATTGTGCTCAACCTGTAATGGATGCGTTTTGTATTCCTGGAACCATAAGGGCATCATTTGCTATTTACAATACAAAAGAAGAAGTTGATAAGTTAGTAGAAGGATTAATAAAAGCAAAAAGCATGTTAGAATAGATGAACGCCATTTTAAAAATACAAAACGAAATTGTCGAAGAATTCAATATGTTTGAGCAATGGATGGAAAAATACGAACATATCATAGAAATTGGCAAAACTCTTCCTTTAATAGAGCCAGAATACAAAACTGACGATAACTTGATTAATGGTTGTCAGTCTCGAGTTTGGTTACATGCTAACTATAACAACGGGCTAATCGTATTTACGGCAGACAGTGATGCGATTATGACAAAGGGAATTGTTGGCTTATTGATTCGTACTTTCTCAAATCAAAGTCCACAAGATATTATTGATGCAGATACCGATTTCATAAATAAAATCGGACTAAACGAACAACTTTCACCTACTCGAGCAAATGGTCTTTCAAGCATGGTTAAACAAATGAAGATTTATGCCTATGCTTATTTGACAAAATAATAAACACTATGAAAACAGACAAAGAATTACAAAAAATTGGAGAGTTAGTGGTTGGAAAAATCTGTGAAATATACGATCCAGAAATTCCGGTTAATATTTATGAATTAGGTCTTATTTACGATATTCAGGTAAGTCAAGACTGCGATATCGAAATAGAAATGACATTAACCTCACCAAACTGTCCTGTTGCTGAAACCTTACCTGTTGAAGTAGAAGAAAAAGTAAAAACTCTTGAAGATGTTAAAAATGTAAATGTCAATATTACTTTTGATCCTCCATGGGATAAAAGTATGATGAGTGAAGAAGCTAAGTTAGAATTAGGAATGTTATAATATGAGTGACGATATTGTTAACAGAGTTGCAAACAGTGGTTTAATTACCATAAACCTTGAAGATTTTTATCCAATAGGACAACGAAATACAATTGATTTAAAACAGTGGCTTTTCCAAGAATCTATATTAAAAGAAAAAGACTTTCGTGAATTCGTAAAACAACACAACTGGCTACAGTATCAAGACTGCTATGTTTCAATTCATTGTTCTGTTGATGCAATAATTCCGATTTGGGCATACATGCTGGTTAGCTCAAAATTAAACAATATTGCAAAATTATGTGTAATTGGTAGCTCAGAAAACTTAGAAGTAACATTATTTCAAAGTATTATTGACCAACTAGATACAAATGAGTTTAAAGACAAAAGAGTCATAATTAAAGGCTGTTCCAACTTACCGATTTGTACTCATGCATATGCAAGCTTAACAAACAAACTTATACCTATTGCTAAAAGTATAATGTATGGAGAAGCTTGTTCTTCCGTACCTATTTACAAAAGAAAATGAATGAAAAAATAACCGAAATTAAGGAGGCAATTCTTCCATATAGAGAACTCTTATTAAGACACCCTGTATACCAACAACTTCGACACCTTAACGATCTTAATATCTTAATGGAACAGCATGTTTTTGCTGTATGGGATTTTATGGCTCTTTTAAAGTCATTACAATTTGGCCTCACCAGCACCAATGCCCCATGGATGCCTATTGGCAATCCGAAAACTAGGCGATTGATAAATGAAATTGTTCTAGAAGAAGAAAGTGATATTGACATAAATGGAAACCCATCAAGTCATTATGAAATGTACTTACAGGCTATGCATCAAAGTGGTGCAAATACCGAAAAAGTAGAACGATTTATAAAAAGACTTCTATCTGGATATTCTCACAAAGAATTATTAAAATTTAATGTTGAACAAATTGAAGAATACACTCTTGAATTTATCAATACTACATTTGATATTATTCATAATGGAAAGTTGCATGAAATTGCAGCTGCGTTTACATTTGGACGAGAAGATCTTATTCCAGACATGTTCAGATCTATTGTTAACGACTTAGATAAAAACTTTCCTGGTAAACTGATAATCTTTAGATATTACTTAGATAGGCACATTGAATTGGATGAAGAGGTGCATACACCTCTAGCCCTTCAAATGATTGAGGAACTTTGTGGAGATGATCAAATTAAATGGAATGAAGCAAAAAAAGTTGCTGCTAAATGTTTAAAAGCAAGAATAAAACTTTGGGATGGTATAGAGCAAAGTATTAAAAACAGTCAAATTCCAGATTTAATAGATTAATATATTTAACAACTCACTTATCGTTGTTCATTAAAAAAGTACTCTTGAAGTCTAACGTTCAAGGTTTTTTTATTTATTTGCATAAAACAAGAATCAATACACTTAAATTATATTAAAATGATAAAAAAATTAACCTCCATTTTTATTGCGATGGTCTTGGGATTCTTCTCTGTTAAGGCAGACGAAGGTATGTGGCTACCACTATTACTTCAAGACAACGAAGCTGATATGCAAGCATTAGGGCTAAAATTAAACGCTTCTGAAATCTATGACATCAACAATTCTTCTTTAAAAGATGCTGTTGTTTCCTTAGGTGGTTTTTGTACTGCAGAGATGATTTCTGATCAAGGACTCTTACTTACCAATCATCATTGTGCCTACGACATCATACAAACCCATAGTACCGTGTCTAATAACTATTTAACTGACGGTTTCTGGGCTATGGATAAAGATGAAGAAATTCCTAATGAAGATCTTTTTGTATCCTTTTTGGTAAGGATGGAAGATGTTAGTGAAAGAATTAATACAGCTCTTGATACTGTTGATGCCGATCAAAGAGCTATGGTTATCCGAAAATTGTCGTCTGAAATAGTTAAAGAGGCAACAGAAGATACCCATTACAATGCTAGAGTTAAAGGTTTTTTTGGCGGTAACGACTTTTATCTAATGGTATATGAAACATTCAATGATGTTCGATTAGTTGGTGCTCCTCCTTCGTCTATTGGTAAATATGGTGGTGATACGGATAACTGGATGTGGCCTCGTCACACAGGAGACTTTGCATTATTAAGAGTATATACAGGCCCTGATGGAAAACCTGCTGAATTCTCTGAAGATAATGTTCCGTTAAAACCAAAGCATCATTTTCCTATTTCTTTAGATGGAGTTGAAAATGGTGATTTTGCTATGGTTATGGGCTTTCCTGGATCTACTGATAGATATTTGTCCTCTTTCGGTGTAAAACAAGCTATTGATCAAAAGAATCCTACTATTGTTAAAATTAGAGATACTAAACTTTCTATAATGAAAAAGCATATGGATGCTAAGGAAAAAGTTCGTATTCAATACGCTGCCAAATATGCTCAAACAGCAAACTATTGGAAGTACTTTATTGGACAAACAAAGGGCTTGAAAACAATGAAAGTTTACGAAAAGAAACAAGCAATAGAAAAGCAATTTACAGAATGGGTTAACAGCAGTGAGCAACGTATAGAAAAATATGGGGAGGCTTTAAATCTACTTGCTGATGCATATTATGAGAACGAAAAAATCAATGAAAGTAGAATCTTTTTAAACGAAGCTATCTTCCAAGGTCCTGAAGTATTCTACTTTATCTATAGAATTAAAGATGCAATAGAAAATCTCCCAGAAGAACCAAAAGAAAGAAGGTTAGCCATAAATGAATTAAAAGATATGGCAAGAGAGCATTTCAAAAACTATAATAAAAACTTAGATCAAGATCTTTTTGCAGGCTTACTTTCATTATATGAACAAAATATACCAAAAAGCAGACAAGCTGATGCGTTTGAAAAAGTTCGTACCCATTGGTATACTAAAGGAGACTGGGATAAATTCGCAACTTATGTTTACAAGAACTCTCCATTTGTTGATCGATCAAAATTTTGGGAGTTCTTGGAAAACCCAACTACAGCTAAACTAGAAAAAGATTATGCTGTAAGAATGTTCAATTCTATTTTTGATCACTACATTGAAACTATTTCGCCAAAAAGATCTTCTATTCGAAAAGACCTAAATGAAGGTGAACGTCTCTTCATTGCAGGTTTAAGAGAAATGATGCCAGACAAAAAGTTCTATCCTAATGCAAACTCTACAATGCGTTTAACTTATGGGTCAGTTGCAGATTATAACCCTGGAGATGCAATACATTATGACTATGTTACAACATTGGATGGTTTGATGGCTAAAGAAGATCCTTCTAATGATGAATTTATTGTTCCTGAAAAATTAAGCGAACTTTACAATGCTAAAGATTATGGTCGTTATGCGGATGAAAATGGAAATCTGATTGTTAATTTTATCAGTGGAAATGATATCACAGGAGGAAACTCTGGTAGTCCTGTTTTAAATGGATATGGAGAGTTAATAGGTACGGCTTTTGACGGTAACTGGGAAGCTATGAGTGGAGATATTGCGTTTGAAAATGACATTCAACGTACTATTTCTGTTGACATCAGATATACAATGTTTATCATTGATAAATTTGCCGGTGCTAAACATTTAATTGATGAGATGACTATAGCTCCAAAAAGACCAAAGCCACTTACTGAAGAAGAGCAATTAGCAAAAGATTTGTTTGATGCCGAAACTGACCCAATGACGATTTACAAAAAGCTTTCTACTATTACATATTTAGGTGAAGAAATTCCTGTAATCGAAAGTCACTCTTTTGGTTCTGCGTTTGATTTAGCAGTTGCTCAATTTGGAAGTGCTTCAAACATTAAGTTTTTCTGGAAAGGTACGGTTTATACCACAGAAAAAAGATAATTACTATTAATTGAACAATAAAAAAGCCCTTGCTGAATTGCAAGGGCTTTTTTTATACTTTAAACTTAACTTAATAAGCCCTTTCGTTTACTCCTTCCATATAATTTACAAATGCCTTATTTACCACTCTATTACCTCCTGGTGTTGGATAATTTCCAGTAAAATACCAATCCCCTGTATGATTAGGACATGAATCATGAAGGTCTGAAATACTCTGATAAATGATTTCCACCTCTGCATTAATTTCTTTTGGTGTTAATAGTTGAGCTATTTTATTAGAAATTTGCTGTGCACTGAACGAGTCATATACTGACTTTACAAAATTTATTTCTTGCTTGTCATTTAATTTACATTGTTGATAAACCTCATCCAAAACATGTTCCTTATTATTTTCTTTTAGTAATTCTACTGCTGCTTGAAAGGCAATAAAATCACCCAATTTTGCCATATCAATACCATAGCAATCAGGATATCTTATTTGAGGAGCAGATGATACGATAATAATTTTTTTAGGGCCTAATCTGTCTAAAATTCTCAAAATAGATTGTTTAAGTGTCGTGCCTCTAACAATACTATCATCAATCATTACTAAGTTATCTTCTGGCTTAACAGTTCCGTATGTTATATCGTATACATGCGCAACCAAATCATCTCTACTATCATCCTGTGTAATAAAGGTTCTTAATTTTGCGTCTTTTATTGCAATTTTTTCAGCTCTCGTATTTAAAGATAATATTTCTCGTACCTTTTCTGGATCTGGAGATTTACCTAAAGCAATAATTTTATTCTCCTTTATTCTATTTAAATGCTGATCCATTCCCTTAACCATACCAAAAAAGGATACTTCGGCAGTATTAGGAATAAATGAAAAAACCGTGTTTTTTAAATCGTAGTCAACCGCTTCTAGAATTGGTAGACAAAGACGTTTTCCCAAATTCATTCGCTCTTGATAAATATCTATATCGTTTCCTCTAGAGAAATAAATTCTCTCAAAAGAACAAGCTTTTCGTTTCATTGGTTTCGATACTTCCCTAAGATCAAACGAACCATTTCTTTTTATAATTAAAGCATGACCAGGATCAATTTCATGAATAGATTCAGCTGGCACATTAAAAGCTGTTTGAATTACAGGACGTTCGGAGGTAACTACCACAATTTCATCATCTGCATAGTAAAATGCTGGTCGTATTCCAGAAGGGTCTCTTAATGCAAATGCATCTCCATGACCAATCATTCCACACATCACATATCCTCCGTCCCAACGCTTAGCAGAATTTATCAATACATTTTGTATGTCTAAATCATTTGCAATTTTTTCAGACATGGCAGGGCCAATATAATTGGGCTTATGATCATAATAAATTCGATCATTTTCAACATCTAAAAAATGTCCTATCTTTTCTAATATAGTAACGGTATCTGCTTTTTCTTTTGGATGTTGACCTAGCTCCACAAGCTCATTGAACAATTCATCTACATTAGTCATATTGAAGTTACCTGCTAAAACTAAACTTCTAGTCCTCCAATTATTTTGCCTTAAAAATGGATGGCATTGTTCAATACTATTTCCACCATAAGTTCCATATCTTAAATGACCAAGTAGTAGCTCTCCTGTAAAAGCGACATTTTTTTGCAACCATTCTGTATCATTCAATTTATTCGGTGCATTTTCTTGAAGATCCACAAATCTTTTGTTTATGTAGTCAAATAAATCTTGAATGGGCTTAGTAGCGTTTGAACGATGCCTACTAATGTAACGACTTCCAACTGGAACATCTAATTTTATGGTTGCTAACCCTGCTCCATCTTGTCCTCTATTGTGTTGCTTTTCCATAAGCAAACACATTTTGTTTAAGCCATAAAGAGCGGTGCCGTATTTGTTTTTATAATAGTCTAAAGGTTTGCGTAATCGAAGCATTGCAATTCCGCACTCGTGTTTAATGGCGTCGCTCATTAATTTTTTATTTAATAGATATGATTAACAAAAATAAACTTTATTGTTATATAAAATCACTCTTTTTCATTCCTAACCAATCCAACGCATTGCTCGAAAGAAGCTTTTCTTTTACATTAATTGTATAGGGCGATTCTGTAATTAGTTTTCCTGGTTCTAATTCTCCTAAAGGAAATGGATAGTCTGTTCCTAAAGCAACTTTATCTTCTCCTACTAATTCAACAATATACTCTAACATTTTAGGGTCATGAACTAAACTATCCAACCAAAATTGTCCTAAATAATCTCTTGGATTTTTCTTGTTGTCAATTGCAACTAAATCTGGACGAACATTAAATCCATGTTCAATACGTCCTATTGTAGCTGGGAAAGCTCCTCCACCGTGAGCAAAGGCAACTTTTAAATTCGGTAAGCGTTCAAACACTCCACTAAAAATCATAGAACAAATGGCTAATGATGTTTCCATTGGCATGCCAACCAACCAAGGAAGCCAATATTTTTCCATTTTTTCCTTTGCCATCCACCACCATGGGTGAACAAAAATGGACATTTCTAAGTCTTGACATGCTTCAAAAACAGGGAAGAACGAAGGGTGATCTAAATTTAAATCATTTATGTGGGAGCCGATTTGTATTCCCTTCATCCCTATAGATTTGCACCTTTCTAATTCTTTTAGTGCAAGCTTTGTGTCTTGCATTGGTAAATTACCTAAACCAACAAACTTTTTTGGATGGTTTGAAACAACATTAGCAATATCATCATTCAAAAACTTAGAAATTTCTAACCCATGTTGTGCTCTTGTCCAATAAGAAAACATCACAGGGACTGTTGAAAGAACCTGTACATTTACATTTTGATGATTGCATTCTTCAATTCTTTTTTTTGGGTCCCAACAGTTGGACTCTATTTCTCTAAAAAACTCATCATTCATCATCATTTTAGCACAACATGGTTTATGATGTTGTAGCTGAATGAACTCTCCATAACCAAATTTTTTATTAAAATTTGGAATATCTTTAGGTAAAATGTGAGTGTGTATATCTACTGTAAATAATTTTTTCATCATACAAATCTTTTATCTACTTCCATTACTAACCCACATCTCTCACACTTCCTTAATTTTTCTGATGCATAAAACTCTTTGAAACGACCTATAAAGTCTTTTTCAATATTTTTTAATGGGAAGTCATATCTATGAAGTAAATTATTACAAGAATCACAAAACCAAAGTAATCCATCTTGCATTTGATGCTTTCTTACAAGTTCAATTACTAAACCAACTGTATTTTCTCCACGAATGGGTGAATGAGGAATACCAGCAGGCAATAAAAATATTTCTCCTTCCTTTATTTTAATGTCTTTTAGTTCGCCATCTTGTTGAATTCTAACCGTAATATCTCCTTGAACCTGATAAAATAATTCTTCACTTTGATTTAAGTGATAATCCTTTCTACTGTTAGGACCACCAACAATCATCACTATAAAATCTCCAGACTCTACATATAAATTTTTATTACCAACAGGTGGTTTTAAAAGATCTCTATTATTTTCAATCCAAGCGTGTAGGTTAAAAGGTTTTTTGAAACTCACAGTTGTATGTTTATGTTGCTGCAGCAATTTACACAATTTTAGCTATTTTTGAAGTTATGAATTTAGACTTATCCGGAAAAACAGCTGTCGTATGTGGTAGTACCCAAGGAATTGGTAAGGCCGTTGCCTTAGAACTATCCCAAATGGGAGCTAGTATCATTTTACTTGCAAGAAATAAAACAACACTTTCAGAAGTAATAAAAGAACTTAGTACTGAACAAGGTCAAAAACATGAATTTATTTGTGTGGATTTTTCCTCACAATCTGATATCAATCAAGTTTGTGACATTTTAAAAAATAAACAGATTCATGTTTTAATAAATAACACTGGAGGCCCTGCTGGTGGTCCTATTTACAAAGCAAATAGCCAAGAATTTATTGATGCTTTTAACATGCATTTGGTTTGTAACCAAAAACTCAGCCAAGCTGTTCTTAGCTCCATGAAATCATTTAATTATGGAAGAATCGTTAACATAATTTCAACCTCTGTTAAAGTCCCTATAAATGGATTAGGTGTGTCTAATACAATCAGAGGAGCTGTAGCTAGTTGGGCAAAAACAATGGCTAATGAATTAGCTTCTTTTGGAATAACCGTCAATAATGTTTTGCCTGGTTTTACAAATACAAATAGGTTATCAAGTTTGATTACTAAAAAAGCAAGCAATCAAAATACTACTAAGGAAAAAATCATTCAATCTATGCTCCAAACCGTTCCAGCAAATCGTTTTGGTGAGGCTAGTGAAGTTGCAAATGCTGTTGCTTTTTTATGTTCTCCAAGTGCTTCATATATAAACGGAATAAACATTCCGGTCGATGGTGGTAGAACCGGAACTTTATAATTAAATAATGATTAAAATACTAAACTATATAGACGGAAAGCTAATTGAGGGAGTTGGAAAATTGTTTTTAGAAAATGAAAGTCCTACAAATGGAAAAGTTTTTTCTTTAGTTCCAGATAGCGACCATAGAGATGTTGAACTTGCAATTAGTGCAGCTAAAAAAGCTTTCACTAGCTGGAGTAATTTATCAAAAAAAGAAAGACATGACCATTTGATAAATTTAGCTAATGGATTAAGAAATCGATTTGATGAACTAGTTGAAGCTGAAAGCCTGGATAACGGAAAGCCTCAATGGTTAGCACAGCAAGTTGATATTCCTAGAGCATCAGAAAACTTTGAGTTTTTTGCAACCGCATCACTTCACTTTGCCTCTCAAATACATGAGATGGATGGTAAGGCTATAAATTATACCCTTAGAGAACCTATAGGGGTAGTTGGGTGTATTTCACCTTGGAATTTGCCTATTTATTTGTTTACATGGAAAATTGCTCCTGCTCTAGCCGCAGGAAATACTGTAGTTGCAAAACCATCTGAAGTTACTCCATACACCGCATATCTTTTGAGTGAAGTTTGTAAAGAAATAAACTTCCCTAAAGGTGTTTTAAATATCGTACATGGGTTAGGGCATAAAGTTGGACAAGTGATTTGCGGACACAAAGACACTCCAGTAATTTCGTTTACAGGTGGAACAACCACAGGAGCTAAAATTGCAGAAATTGCATCTCCTATGTTCAAAAAATTATCTTTAGAGTTAGGAGGGAAAAACCCTAATATCATTTTTAAAGATGCAAATTTCGATGATGCTTTAGATATAGCAGTAAAAGCAGCATTTAGAAATCAAGGTCAAATTTGTTTATGTGGTTCTAGACTTTTTGTTGAACAATCTATCTACGAAAAATTTAAGTCTGCTTTTTTAGAAAAAGTAAAATCTCTTACTGTAGGAGACCCAAAAAAAGAAAATGATTTAGGTGCAATAGTTTCTAGAGATCACATGAATAAAATTCTAGAAAAAATTAAGTTAGCTAAACAAGAGGGGGGTAAAATATTATGTGGTGGACATCGGGTATTTTTAGAAGGAGAGCTTAAAAATGGATACTATATAGCTCCAACTGTTATTGAAGGTTTAGACTACAAATGCGACACTAATCAAGAAGAAATTTTTGGCCCAGTTGTTACCATTATGCCTTTCACTAATGAACAAGAAGTTATTGATATGGCGAATAGCACAAAATATGGTCTTGCAGCTAGTATTTTTACAAATGATATTAGCAAAGGGCATAGAGTAGCTAGTAAAATAGATTCTGGTATTGTATGGATAAATACCTGGATGATGAGAGATCTTAGAATTCCATTTGGCGGAATGAAAGAATCTGGCATTGGAAGAGAAGGAGGGTTTAAATCTTTGGAGTTTTTTACCGAACCAAAAAATGTATGTTTAAAAATTTAAATGACTCCTTTAAAATAAGGGTTTTAATGATCTCCTTGTTTTGTTTAATCGCACATTCTGGCTGGTCGCAAACCAAACATTTGATAACACAAATAGAAGCAGGAGGTATTAGAGGAATTCAGATAAGTAAAACTTTTCCTGTTCTCAAAACAGGAACGATGGCTCAAATTAGTCTCAGCAAACCATTTGGTCAATTTGTTCAGGCAGGAATAGGAATAGGATATATACAACTAGAACGAGAAGACTTTAAACCTTTATTTTTTTACATTAAGGGAAATAAAAAACATCATGAAAATAGTATGTTTTTCGAATCTTCATTAGGTATCTCCAAAGGAACAAACTACGACTTCATAAACTCAAATAACACAGAATTTAATGGTGGTATATATTTTTCGCCAGGTATTGGCTATCAATACATTATAAATTCAAAAATTGCTCTAACTTCAAGCATAAATTACGTTTTGCAAAAAGCGACTCTTAATCAACTAAATTCTTCTCAAGAAATATTTTATAGCGAATCATTGAGTTTGGATTTAATTATTTTTAAAATTGGATTAACTCTAAAATAAATGAGACTCCTTTTTCTTCTTTTATGTTTTTTGTGTTTCAAAAACCTTTTTTCTCAAAAGCTAACCATAAATGAAATTGTTTCTAAAAACACTAAAACATATCTCAGTTTAGATAGCCAATCACATGACTGGATTGAGCTTTACAACAACAGCTCTGACACCTTAGAACTATCCAACTATTTTTTGTCCGATAAGGAAAATCATTTACTTATGTGGATGCTACCTAATATTAAACTTAATCCATTCTCCCATTTTATTGTTTTCGCTAGTGGTAAAAATAGTATTGAAAAAAATCAAGTTCATACAAACTTCCAAATTAAAAGCGAAGGAGAAGACCTTTTTTTAACTAATAACAAAGGAGAAATAATTGATTTTTATCCTGGTGTTTCTTTACAAGAAAATGAATCGTTTGGTCGCTTTCCAGATGGTAGTCTTTATACTGGTGTTTTACAAGATGCTACTCCGGGTCAAGCAAATGATTTGATACAAAAAGAATACAGTCATCTTTCTTTTTCTAAGGAAGCTGGCTTTTACAAAGAGAAATTTAATCTTTCTATTCAATGTTCTTTTCCAAATACCACTATCCGCTTTACTATTGATGGGAGCGATCCAATTTCTAATAGTTTTGAATATAACGACTACATTTCTATAAATTCGAAATCTAATGAGGAGAACGTTCATTCCGAAATTTCTACTTCTGATGATTGGAGCCCTCCAAAAAACCAAGTTTTTAAGGGACACACCATTAAAGCAGCTGCATTTTTTAATGAAAAACGAATAAGTGATATTTACTGCAAAAGCTACTTTATACTTCCACAGTCAAAAAATTATTCTCTTCCTGTTGTGTCATTAATCAGTGATTTCAATAACTTTTTTGATCCAGATAGTGGGATATATGTCAAAGGAAATTATTTTAATTTCAAAAAAAGAGGAGTTGAATGGGAAAGGCCTACTAGCTTAGAATATTTTGACGAAAAAGGCACCCTACAATTTAGTCAAAAGGCTGGAATAAGAATAAATGGAAATAAGAGTAGAACCTCTCCTCAAAAATCACTTCAACTTTTTGCAAAAGAAATATATGATAAAAAGAAATTTGAATATGCTTTTTTTGATAATGATTGCTCTTCAACTTTTAATCGGATAAAACTTCGATCGGCTAGTGGTAGCGATTGGAAATTTACTATGTTCAAAAATGAGCTTGCACAAAAAATTAGTTCAAATCTAGATTTAGAACTAGCTTGTTCAAAGCCAGTTCTCGTTTTTATAAATGGAGAGTATTGGGGAATACATCATTTAACAGAAAAGATAAACGACGATTATTTTTCAGACTATTTTGACATCGATAAAGAGGAAGTTAATATTTTGTCTTTTGATGGTGTAATGGAGTCAGGTAACTCAGACTCTTATAGAGAAATGATTCGATTTATCAGTAATAATGATCTGCAAAAAGAAGAAAATTTTTTGCACGTTGCTGATCAAATAAATTTGTCCAATTATATCGATTATAACTGTGCGGAAATATTCTTTTCTAATAAAGATTGGCCAAATAACAATGTTCGATATTGGAAGCCTCAAAACAAGAGTAAATGGAGATGGTTGTTTTTTGACTGTGATGCCTGTATGGGATACGAATATTATGATATACTACAAGATTTTACTTTTGAGGAAAATTATAGTGCTAATTTTCAATCTTGGTCAACTTTTTTATTACACAATTTATTGAAAAACGACTCTTTTAAATTGGCATTTCGGTCTCGATTTGAATATCTACTAAACAATGACTTTTCATTTGCCAACATATCAAAACAAATTGACGAATTTGTAAGTGTATTAGATCCAGAAGTTAATGAGCATTGTGATAGGTGGAGAACTCCTGAAAATAAAGCAGAATGGCTAGGAGCTATAGAAGGTCTTTATTCTTTTGCTAGTTTTAGACCTCAAGTAATGAGACAACAATTAACCCAATTTTTCGGCAAACCATTTACTGTTTTTCCAAACCCGGCCAGAAATGAAGTAAACATTCTTATTAATATTGATAAATCGAGTTTGAAAAAAATACAAGTGAAAAATATTTTAGGGAAATATGTCTACAAAAGTAGTTCTCAAAATTATAGTTCCATAGATTTATCCCATCTAAATCCAGGAATTTACATGATGGAAGTACTGATAGGGTCTTCTGTATATTTTCAAAAGATTGTCTTACAATGATTATTTTAAATATGGATCTATATATTTAATATCATTTTTGGTCAATATTAAAAAATTGTTCCCCTTTTGACGAAAATGAAACTTTATTCCATCTTTATCTTCAAAAACTTCTATAATTGTTCCTGTAGTTCTCTTATTGTTTCTTAATAATAGCTCAACGGTATTACCCGTTAGGTGTTGCCAAACAGACTTACTAAAACTATTTTTTTGATATAGGCAATCCAATTCGTCTTTCCAATACATTTTTAATCCTTTATTATTAATGCAAATTTGTAAAACTTGATTAATGTAAAGATTATGATAAGATTATTGAAATGTTAAGAAATTAGTCAATTATTATTTCATCAGAAAACAACCATGTAGTACCTCCAGAGCCAAGGTGCCAATCTGGACAAACACCATAATTCTCTGCCACAATTTTAATATATTGGGTTTTATTCCTTGAAAAAGACGCTTTATAATCTTGATGAAAAGAACCATATTTATTATCTGGGAAAGTATTCTTTACAATTGCTACTTCTCGAAAAGAAACTCCATCATCAGAAGCAAAAAATGTTACTTTAGGGGGGTAAAAAACCCAAGATTTTATGTCTTGCAAAAAGCCTATAGAAACAGAGTTAACTGGTTTGAGCTCTCCAATATCTACAATTAATTCTATATTCTCTCGATAACCTTGCCATCTACCTGTTCTATAACTTCCTGAACCTCTCAGATGATCTATTAAGGTATTATCTCCTGCAGCAGCATATTGATTGGCATATTTACTTAAAATTTTAATGCTACGTGAATCATCTATTTTAAAATATTCTGATGAAATAGTCGCGCTACTTTTATCTCCTAAAAACATTTTGGCTTTAATAGTTGCATCAGATTGTAATAGTAGTTTATTTTCAAATAACGGACTTTGTAAATTTGGTTCTGATCCATCGACTGTATACCTAATCTCGCCCTCAATTGCACTAGCAATAGATACAAATAAAGTATCCTTAAATGTTTGACTTGTAGCTGTAAAATAAGGGGTTGGAATAATCCTATTTTTTTGAACGGTTGATCTTGGAGAAGCTTCCAAGCCCCACTGCTTTTCCTTATAACCCATTTCAAAAATCAACTCTCCTCCCCTCATTATATCCGAATGCTTAATGTAGGTTTTATTGTAAGGCATTCCGTTTAGGGTTACGGATTGAATATATTTATTGATAGAAGATAATTTTTGTGCTTTAATAACAAACGTTTTACCATTTTCTAACTTTAGATTGATATGATCAAATAATGGCGTTCCGATAGTATAATAGTCCAATCCTGGAGTTACAGAATATATTCCCATGGCACTTAGAACATACCAAGAGGACATTTGTCCGCAATCTTCATTTCCTGAAAGTCCATCAGGAGAATTTTGATATTGTTCTTCCATGATTTGCCTTACTCTAGCTTGCGTTTTCCATGGCTGATTTACATAATTGTATAAATAAGCCATATGATGGCTTGGCTCATTTCCATGAGCATATTGACCAATTAAACCTGTTATATCCGCTTGCTTTCTTCCGCTTGTTCGACTATCAGCGCTAAACAAACTATCCAAATGAGCAGCATATTTTTCCTTTCCTCCCATCAACTCAATATGTCCTTCAATATCATGTAATACAAACATGGAATATTGCCAAGCATTAGCTTCTGTATAATTATAGTTGACCTCATCGGGGACAAAAGGTCCAAACCAACTATTATTAATTTTTGCTCTAAAAAATCCTGTTGTTGGATCAAACAAATTTTTATAATTCTGTGATCTAGAATAAAAAATATTAGCTGTATCTAATTTATTCAACGAGTCTGACATTATTGCAATACACCAATCGTCATAGGAATATTCTAATGTTTTAGATACCGATTCAGGTTCATCACTTGCCGCAATAAATCCGTTATTTTTATAAAACTCTAACCCTTCACTGTCTAAATAAGCACTATAAACCATTGCATCCATGGCAAGGTTAGTATCGTAATCTTTTATTCCTTTCATATAGGCATCAACAATTACAGGAATTGCATGATAGCCTATCATACAATTAGTATAATTTGCAGCAAGCTCCCATATAGGTAGCTTACCTCCTTGCTTATATTGTCTTAACAAAGTCCTAATAAATGAGTTCGTTCTTTTCTGGTCAATTAAAGTAAATAATGGATGTGTTGCTCTAAAAGTGTCCCATAATGAAAAAACAGTATAATGATTATCCGTAGTGTCTTTATGAATATTCATATCCATTCCTAAATACCTACCATCCACATCTATATATAGATTAGGGTTTAATAAACTATGGTAAAGAGCAGTATAAAAAATCGTCTTTTTTTCATCAGATCGACCATATACTTTAATCTTACCAAGCTCTTTTTCCCAGTTTGATTGAACTAGTTTTCTAGTTTTATCAAAGTCCCAATCTGGTATTTCTGCTTCCATATTTTTTTGTGCACCTTCCATATCAACTGCAGAAAGAGCTACTTTGACTTTAAGATTTTTTTGCACTCCAAAACTTACTCCAGCTATTAAGCTGTCTGTATGAAATTGAATGTTTTTAAAAGGTGTTGAAAATCGCATATAAAAATGTACCCTTTGTTCTTCTGCCCATTGAGAAGAATAACGAAATCCACGCAAGGTAACGCTATCAACCACTTCTAATTTTGCATCTATTAATTTATCTCTATGTTTGAGATCAATAATCAATTTTGCAGTGTCTCCTTGTTCAAAATGATAATTATGAAACCCTACCCTAGAAGTTGCAGTTAGTTCTACATTAACTTTCTCATCACTTAAGTATACTTGATAATAACCCGCTTGTGCCGATTCATTTTGATGAGAAAAAGAAGATCGATAGCCGGCTTTACCATCCGAACCATTATGAAAAGTAATTTTTCTACTTTTTGGCATAAGCAAAACATCAGCGTAATCAGAAACTCCCGTTCCACTCAGGTGAGTATGAGAAAATCCATAGATAATCGAATCAGAATAATGATATCCTCCACAGCCATCCCACCCATCCAAACGAGTGTCAGGGCTTAACTGAACCATCCCAAAAGGAGAGGTAGCTCCAGGATAGGTATGACCATGTCCACCCGTTCCAATAAATGGGTTTACCCATTCAACTAACTTTTTTTCTGTAGTCTGACAAGCGCTAAATAAAACAACAAGAATTAATGCAATTTTAAATTTCATTTTAATTAAGTTCTTTCCAAATTAAAGCACTAGATCCCAATATAGCGGCATCAACACCGTCTAAAGAAGAAGGAACAATTTGAACTTTATTTTTATAAATAGGTAATAAATTTTCTTCCATATAATTTTTTGTCTTATCGAAAATTAAATCTTGTGCATTTGCTAGTCCTCCAAATAAAAATATCATTCTTGGACTTGTTATAGCAACTGCGTTGGCAAGAGCCATTCCTAAAATTTTTGAAGTATAATCAAAAGCTTCTAATGCCCACTTTTCTCCTTCAAAAGCTGCTTTAGCAACTTGTTCAGAAGTCATTTTTTTCTGAACCATTTCATAAGCTGTCTTGCTTAATCCAGTTGCCGAAGCATACGTTTCTAAACAACCTTTTCTGCCACAACCACACAAACGACCATCTGGGACTACAATTACATGACCTAGTTCTCCTGCAAATGCGTCATGGCCATATATAATATTACCATTACTTACTATCCCACTACCTAAACCAGTGCCTAGCGTTACCATAATAAAATTATTTACCCCTTTAGCTCCTCCGTAAATCATTTCTCCTAAAGCAGCTGCATTTGCGTCATTAGTAACTAAAACAGGTAAATCAAAATATTTATTAAATAAATCCTTTAGTGGAACAACTCCATCCCAGTTTAAATTTGGAGCAAACTCAATAGTTCCATTATAAAAATTTCCATTTGGAGCCCCCACTCCAACACCAACAGCTTCCAACGTTCCTAAGTTAGCAAGCAATTGAGTTGATACTTCATTTACAAGTTGATCTGGCGTTTTATAGTCTGTAGTCTTAACACTTCCTTTCCATTCGAATTGTCCTTCAGGTGTTACCCAACCAAAAACAGTATTAGTTCCACCTATATCAATTCCTGCACTTACTTTTTTCATTAATACGAATTTATTGAATCCTACTTTTGTGTACAAATAAAAATATTATCGCACCCAAAATAAATGAATATCAGACTATTAACTACTAAAAAGATCTTTCTTTTTTAAACAATTATTTTAAAAAAGATGGAGAGTCATAAAGTTCATTTTTGTCATTCTGAAATAATGCATAATTGAACCATGGATGAACTGCATATGCGCCATGTTCTCCCTTTTTATTAACAGCCAAATAACCAATTTGAATATCTTTATAATTTTGATTTTTAGTAATTCTGGCAACTGCTTGTTCGCAAGCTTCTTGTGGTGAAGCTCCTTGTCGCATTAACTCAACTACTAAAAAGGAACCAAGTGTTTTAATAACTGCTTCCCCCATGCCAGTTGCACAACAGCCTCCTACTTCATTGTCTACAAAAAGTCCAGCTCCTATAATTGGAGAATCTCCAACTCGACCGTGCATTTTCCACGAAAGTCCAGATGTCGTACAAGCACCCGAAATATCACCATTTTGATCTAGTGCCAAAAGACCTATTGTATCATGGTTTTCTACATTAATAATAGGCTCATATTTTGCGTTTATTTTCCATTCTTCCCATTTCTTTTTAGCTTCTTGGGTTAGTAAATTTTCTTTTTCAAACCCTTTGGAAAGAGCAAAGTCTAACGCTCCCTTTCCTGAAAGCATTACATGAGGTGTATCATCCATAACTTTTCTAGCTACAGAAATAGGGTGTTTAATATGTTGTAAAAAAGAAACCGCTCCACAATTTCCTTTGTGATCCATAATACAGGCGTCTAAGGTAACTTTCCCGTCTCTATCAGGTAGGCCCCCATACCCTACCGACATCGATTTAGGATCTGCTTCAGGAACTCGTACTCCTACTTCAACTGCATCTATGCTTTTACCTCCATTTCTCAACACATCCATTGCTGCTACATTTGCTTCTAAACCATGATTCCATGTTGAAATAACTAAAGGATATCCTTTAGATGAATTAGGGTTTGTTTTTGCAGCGTTAAAAGATGAAAGCTTAGGAATAAAAAATGTTCCTAATGCACCTAATGCAGTTCCCTTAATAAAGTTTCGTCTACTACTCATTGTTGAAAGGTATTACATAGTAAGTAACTAAATAAATTAATATACTTTACTGAACGTTGACTGTAAATCTTGTGTATAATCATCTATAAAATTCTTATTGATTTTTAAAAATTTCAATCCATTTGATGATTTATATTCACTTTTTTTAACTCTTTGTAATAAGAATCAATTCTAGCATGAGCTGTTCCATCTATTAACAATATAACTATGAGCATAGCTATTGTTGTTATACTTATTGCTCGCCAAATTGGTGTACTAGCAAAAACAATAAGTAAAGCAGCAATCGCAATTATAATCGGAATGGATTTAAAAACTACGGTTTGATACTCTTTTAATGTTCTTTCAGCTCGATCAATTTCAGATTGAACGAACAAAGAAGAATCTGCTTTATATGCTCTTTCAAATTCCGAAATCCTGTATTTATTTGTGAAAAACAATCCTATTCCTATGATTAAAAGCAAAAGTCCTGAAATTAAAGTTGGTATAACATAAGCTTTTGCAATTTCTGTTTTGCCTAACTGCCAAAAACCAAAACTTGCCACCAAAAAAAGGACTGCAAAAACAATAAAAAATCGAGTAGAAAAGACCTCTGCTTGTGCCCATTCTGTTGCTAATTTTAATACATCCATAAGTTTATTTTATTTATAATTCTTCAAAGTTCTCTAAAAAATTTTCTACCAATTCTATCTGGGTTCTTCTTGGAGGATCTTGTTTTTTGTCTGTTGCTGACATATGAAATTCCTTAAGTCCATGTGCATACAGCTGCAAAGCAGAAACAACATCCAAAGCTCCTCCAGCAATAATACTAATTTCTGAATCGGATAAATCATAAAGTTGTTTTATATTTTCAATTCCTTCTTTTACCGAAGTTTGCCTCCCAGAAGTTAAAACACTAGAGCAACCTGTACTAATTACATCCATTAAAGCCTTTTTTGAATCTTTTACTTCATCAAAAGCCCTGTTAAAAGTAACCGACATTAGTCCAGCCGCCTTTACCATTCTTTTGGTTTTTTCTATATCTATATTGAAGTTTTTGTCTAATGCTCCAACAACAACTCCATCACAACCAACTTGTTTACAAAAATCAATATCTTGTATTATTTGTTCCATTTCGAGCTCAGAATAACAAAAATTTCCTGCTCTAGGACGAATAAGTACAAACAAATCTACTTCTAACACTTCACTTGCCATGCATATTGCTGCAGCAGATGGAGTAGTTCCTCCTAATTCTAAATTGGCACAGAGTTCTATTCTGTGAGCCCCTCCAGCCTGACCATTAATGGCAGATTCTACTGAATTTGCACAACACTCTAATTTAATTTTTGACATAGACCAAAAATAAAAAAAAGACCTTGATCGTTAATCAAGGTCTTTTTATATTTATAAAAAATAAGCTTTTAAAATTCACTGTCTCCTCCTTGCATTAAATCATCATTTTTAATATTAGTATTTTCTTTTATAGAATTAAACCTTAGCTCACCAAAAGTATATTTAAAACTAATTCCAATAGATCTAAACAAGACATCTCTTTGTTCAAAAATATAAAAATCATCTCCTGTAGTTTCCGTAACAAAAGGCTTATAGTTTTTAAACGGCTCCGTAAACCTAAGACCAATAGAGCCTTTTTTATTGCTAAATTCTTTTTTGAACCCTAAACTAAACATAGAAAATCCAGGAGAAAAACCTTGAGAAGTTTGGTTTGGAGATCTAAAAAACCCATACGTTTCTGCCTTATATCCTTTTCCTAAATCATAATTACCTCCCATATTCCAATTATACAATACTCGACCAATATCCCTAGTTGTTGTTTGATAAGTAAAAAGATTAAATCCACCCCTCAGGCTTAACTCACCTAATGAAATAGATCCATAATAATTGAATCCTATTGAATTGTTTTGTGAAAGGTTTTCAAATCGAGTAACATAAACAGAATCTTCAAATTCAGTGTAAGCCTCGATTAGGTCAACGGATTTTTTTGCAAATAAATAATAACTGCCTTTATACTTTCTATCAAAACTATTATATCCAATCTCTAATTGATGAGTTAAAGCTGGTTTTAAAAACGGATTCCCTACACTTACATTAAATTGATCTGTATTTGAGCTATTAGTGTTAATAAATCTCATTCCAGGTCTTGAAATCCTTTTACTGTAACTAGCTTTTATAGATTTCATCATATCTATCTTTTTAGAGAGAATTAGATTTGGTAAAATAGTAAGGTAATCATTATCAAACGATTCTCTTTGATTCTGTACCCAGCTATCATTGTTTTTGGAATTCCATTTACCATTAATTTCTGTACTTTCAGCTCTAAGTCCAGCAACTAAACCTATATCCTTTGTTAGTTCCCATTTAGTAGAAATATATAATGCTGATACATCCTGTTGGTAATCAAATTGTTCTAAAGGAACCGTGTAAACTATAGAGTCGAAAGTAGAATATTGATTAATCATATTTCTATTTATGTACTTTGCTCCCAATTCTATTGTATGCTTGTCCTTTAATGGATGAGTATAATCTATCTGAAAGGTATAGGATAACGGACTTCCATCATTTTTATTTATTGTACTGTCTACAGCTAAGGATTGTGAATTTAACTGATAAACATTATAATCTTCGTCAACAATATCATTTCCCAACTGAAATGCAAACCTCAACTCCCTATCTTCGTGGTCTGAAAACTGTTTTACATAATCGGTCGTCCATTCATAACCATATCGAAGACTTTTAGTATTAGTATATCTACTGGTATCTTGTACAATAAAGGCGAATTCATCCAAAAATTCGTCTGATAAAATACTAGTATATGTACTGTCAAAAGCCCACTCTTCATTAGTTTGTCTGTTTCCTCTTAAATTGACACTAGAGACAATACTATTGTACGGATTGATATTGTAAAAAATTTCAGAAGAACCTCCAAAACCAATCCATTGACCTTTAGTTTGTGCATTTTGGAAAATCGTTTGTTCTTCGATAAAGTTTTTTTGATATCTAGTTTCTTGCCCCGACAAAGGCCAACCGTATCTTGCAGAAGCTCTAGCAGAAATACCAAATTTATCTGTTCCGTAATTAATATCTGCCGATTGCCTGTTTACTCTTGTCCCTACAGAGCCTCTTATTGAGCTTTTGAAACCACGAATACTTTTCTGTTGAGTAATAATATTTATAATTCCTGAGCTTCCTTCTCCCTCATATTTTGCTGTTGGACTAGTAATAACTTCTACACTTTTTACCTGATCAGCTGGTATCATTTGAAGCGCATCTGCTGCTGAACTAGAAAAAAAAGTTGACTCTTTTCCATTTACCAAAAACTTAACATTAGAAGACCCTCTTAGACTAACGTTTCCTTCTAAGTCGACCGATAAAAGAGGTGTTTTTCGTAATACGTCTGTAGCATCGTCCAAAGATTCATTAAGGTCGTTTTCTGCATTATAAACGATCTTTTCCATTTTACTTTCATAAATCGGTTTATCTTCCACAATTGAAACAGCATCCAAAGAAACTGCACTAGGCTTTACTTTCACTTTTTTAAGATAAACAAAGGTTTTATTTTTATTTAACTCTACCTCAACTCTGGTCTGTTCATATCCAATGTAATTGATTAAAAAGTAATAAGGTGATAGGCCTAACTCCTTAAATTCAAATGTTCCTTTATCATCAGAAATTGTTCCTTCCATTAAGATATCGTTCATTCTAAAAAGTCGAACATTTGCAAATGATAATGCTTCTCCTGTTTCAGCATCTACCAACTTTCCCGATATCTTACCATTGTGTAAGGCAGCATTCGACCCTCTACCGCCAAATGACACACCTGGCGGCTGAGCCCACGCCAAAAGCGAAACAAAAAAAAGTGTTAGTGTTAAGTAATTTTTCATGGGGCAAATTTACTGCTTTTTATTCTTAATTATTTTATTTTTGACTCATGAAAAATATGCCTTCTATTTCTCAAAGTACGTTAACCTACCTTTCTGAATTAAAAAATAATAATAATCGAAATTGGTTTTTAAAAAATAAGAGTAAATATCTCCTCGCTATCGATCAAATAAAATCTCTTTCTAATTATCTCACAACAGAAATAGAAGAACACGACTCCTTGGAAAAAAGTAGAGTGTTACGGATTTATCGAGATGTCCGTTTTTCTAAAAATAAAAGTCCATACAAAACTCATTTTGGTATTGGTTTTAGCCGTAGTAAACCTAACTTACGTGGTAGTTATTATTTACATATAGAACCCAAACAATCTTTTTTAGGCTGTGGGTTTTGGGATCCACAACCACAAGATTTACTACGAATTCGTAAAGAGCTGGAATATTCTGGTGATGAATTCCGGACGATCATTCAAAAAAAAGCATTCAAACAACTATGGGGAACATTAAAGGGAAATGAAGTTAAAACTAAACCAAAAGGCTTTGACATAAATCATCCAAACATAGATCTTATCAGAAAAAAACAACTTTTGTTTAGCATCCCTTTTAGCAACAAACAAGTATTAGACAGCGGTTTTCCAGATAAAATAAACGAAGCTATTATTGAAATTAGACCTTTTTTAGACTTCATGTCGCATACTCTCACAACCAATCTAAATGGGGAGTCTATTCTCTAAATTAAACTAGATTGATCTTGTAGGCGCTGTATTAACATTCCACTTATTCTTCGGTTTATCTCCGATCGATTTTGACAATAAACTTGAAGTTCATCGTCAGTAAACATAGCAATCACCACTCCAATCATCATATTTTTAAATAACTGATTTTGACCTACTGCTTTTTTTATACAATACTCTTTTTCTTTTTGAACCAAATCAGAAAACGATAACTTATATTTTTCGGTATAATTTTTAAATAAAATTAAAAAAACTTCATTCTGATATTTTAAAATAGGTCGTAATACTTGATTCTGAAATTGCTCTATTTTTTTAGACTCCATCTCGTAATCTATCTGCTCTATGATAGGACGTAATGCTCTTATTTGTTTGTTTCTTTCTCCCAAAATAATCAATTATATAAGTACAAATTTAGCGATATATTTTTGCTTAAATAATTGAATAAAATCCCATAATGTTTTTATAACTTTATGCTTGAAACTTAACCTTACAATGAAATTTAAATTTTTAAATACTAATAAAGATTTAGTCTTTTATTCGGTAGAAGACGCCTCTTTAGATAATGTTCCTCTTTATGGAGATGGTGTCCCTGCTGGTTTTCCTTCTCCTGCCGATGATTATCTAGACATGGATCTCAACTTGCATGATTATCTAGTTCAACATCCATCAGCAACTTTCTGTGTAAAAGCCATTGGAGATTCTATGGTTGATGCCGGAATACAAAACTCAGATGTTATGGTTGTGGATAGAGCACTCACCCCAAAAAACAACGATATTGTTTTAGCTGTAATTGATGGCGAATTTACGGTTAAGCATATTAAAAAAAATAATGACGAACTCTACCTAATGCCTGCAAACGAAAACTACAGACCTATAAAAATAACTCCCGAAATGAACTTTCAAGTTTGGGGGGTAGTTACCTTCATAATACATAAAGCCAATGCTAGCACTAGCTGATTGTAATAATTTTTACGCTTCTTGCGAACGAGTATTTCAGCCCAAGCTACAAAATAAGCCTGTGGTTGTCCTCTCTAATAATGATGGATGTATTATTGCTCGTAGCAATGAAGCAAAAGCATTAGGAATTAAAATGGGGGAGCCTGCCTTCAAACTAAAACCAATTATAAAAAAAGAAAATGTTCATGTGTTTTCTTCTAACTTTACTCTATACGGAGATATGTCTAAGCGAGTAATGAGTACCATGAGAGAAGAAGTAAAACGCATGGAAGTATATTCCATAGATGAAGCCTTCATGGACTTTAAAAACGAAGGAAGTCCCAAAGAAAAAGCTATTGCTATAAGAAAAAAAGTAATGCAATATACAGGCATCCCTATCTCTATAGGTGTTGCTCCAACAAAAACATTGTGTAAAGTTGCAGGTTTAATCGCCAAAAAATATACTTCAACAGGTGTTTTTGTTTTAGACGAACCCTTGTTAATAGAACGAGCATTAAAGTGGTTGCCGATAGACGAACTTTGGGGAGTTGGACGAAAACACGCCAAGCTTCTAAACAATTTTGGAATAAAAACAGCATTTGATTTGTGTAAAGCAGATGATAGTTGGATAAAAAGACGCTTATCTGTAGTAGGTTTGAGAATGGTAAAAGAATTAAGAGGAATCCCCTGTTTTGCATTAGAAGAGAACGCCAAGCAAAAAAAGAATATTTGTACTTCAAGATCTTTTGGAAAAGAAATTTCTCAACTCCACGAACTCAAGGAGTCAATAAGTAGCTTTGCCAACGACTGTGCTTACAAATTACGACAACAAAAAAGTTGTGCAACAAGAATTACTGTTTTTATCACTACTAATCCTTTTAAACCACAGGCAAAACAATATAAAGGTATGACAAGCCTAACAATGGATAGCCCGAGTAATGACAGCATCCAAATCGTTCGGCTTGCCCTAGAAGGGTTGAATAAAATATATCGAGATAATCACGTTTATAAAAAAGCAGGTATTATTGTTAGCGATATTGTACCACAATCTCAACAACAGCTCAGTTTATTCGAATCTATAAATAGAAAAAAACATCAAAAAATAATGTCTTCCATCGATCAAATTAATGATCGAATGGGAAAAAACAAAGTTAGGTTAGCTGTACAAGGATACAAGGCAAGCTGGAATATAAAACAAGAAAAACTCTCTCCATGTTATTCTACTAGAATAAAAGACGCTTTAATAGTAAAGTTATAAAAATTTTTACCTTTGTAAGAACACTTAAAGTTTATTGAACATGAAAATTGCTTACGCTGCTATAATTTTATGTGTTATTGAAGAATCATCTAACGGATGTTATTCCGATACAATATGTATAACTATTGAAACAAATACAACATCCATAAATGATAATAATTATGGTATACAGATTTACCCAAACCCTATGACCAACTATAGTTTTGTAAAAATAGAAAATACAAGCTATTTTGATTATCTAACACTACTAGATATAAGAGGTCGGATTTTAAGACATTATACTATTGAAAATAAAACGTCATTAAAAATAGATAAAAACGAGCTTTCAAAAGGATTATACTATTTGAGATTTAGTGGCGATACAGAAAACATATACAGGTCCATTGTCATAAAGTAATTATCTTTTCTAATAAGTTGTTAAATTTGTAGCCTCAAAAACTACAACACATTAAACGAGCAACTTTGAATTTTAAAACGCACAAGACTCTTTTAACCTTGAGTAAAAACTTGTCAAAACGACCTACCTTTTTGTCTGATGATTTTTTGGGTGTTTTAGTTAAATATCATCAAAAAAATATTGCTCATTATTTTATAACTGCTCATGACAAAACCAGTGATAGCTTTATTTATGCTCAAAAGATTAGAATTGGAGGAAGGCAAATAAAAAGCTACAACGATAAAAATAATATTCAAAAACTACTCGCCTCTTATTTTTTTAGTTTTTTTTCGTTTAAAATTATTGGCTTTGGCAATAACTTCTTAACTAACGAAACAAGTGTTTATTTAAACGGAAAATTAGAAGATTCTAATAAATTTTTAACTCGCTTAATTGACTTTGTTTCAAAAAAATATTGTGTTTCTAAACTTCTTTTTCCAGATCATTTTTTTAAACCTCTAAAAATCAAAGATCCAGTAAAAATTATTCCACAATTAATAAAAATAGAAGTTGATGAAGAAATGTCATTAGACATAAAACCTCATTGGAAGACATTTGATGATTATTATAATGACCTCAAAAAAAAGTATAAAAAAAGAATGCGAAACGTTCATTCAAAAAGCCAGTCTATACTATCCAGAAAACTAACTAAAAAGGACTTAATTTTTTATCAAAAAGATTTACAACGTTTATTTAATCAAGTTCGAGAATCCTCTTCTTTCTATAGTGTTCTCTTCAGCACCGATAGTTTTGTTGGTTTTAAAAAAATTGACAATCCTAAATCCGTTGTATACGGCTACTTTTTAGAAGAAAAACTAGTCGCTTTTAGTTCTGAATGGCAAGTTCAAGAAACGCTTTATTCCTACTTTATCGGTCTAGAATATCGTCTAAACAAAAAACATAGTATTTACGATAGGATGTTATATCAGACTATTGAAAATGGCATATTATTAAATGCTAAAAAAATTATTTTCGGAAGAACTGCTGCCGAATTCAAAAGTAATTTTGGTGCTGTACCAAAAAAATCTTACCTCTACATATATCTTAAAAATCCACTACTAAGGTTTATTTTAAGGCCTATTTTATCAAGAATTACACCAAAAAAGTGGATACAACGAAATCCATTTAAATAGCATTTTTTACATAAAAACACTTAAAAACATTAAAAAAACGTTGATTTTTAATACTTTTTTAATGAAAATCTAAATTTTTTAAAAATTTCCTCTAGTTATAAATTTTATGATAGTTTTGTGAAAATGGATTTAAGTAATTTTTTGATTGTAATACCTGCAAGAGCAGGCTCTAAGCGGTTTAAAGGAAAAAATCGAGCTATTTTAGACAATAAACCTCTTATTTGTCATTCAATAGAATATGCACAAAACTTAGGTAATATTGACATCGTAATTTCTACTAACGATTCCTTAATCAAACCAATAGCAGAAAAATATAATGTGCCTTTAATCTGGAGAAATGAGCAGTTAAGTACAGACTACACTCCTACGATAGATGTTTTGCTCGACGCGATTAATAAAGTAGATAAGAAATATAAATACATCATTTTACTGCAACCTACTAACCCGTTGAGGCCAAAAAACATTTTTGATGATTGCTTAGAAATGTTAAGCAAAAATGAACATGATTCTATTATTTCTGTTTCTAAAAACAGTTTAAAGTATGGTAAAATAGATAATGGTATTTTCAAGCCTTTGAATTATGGTTTTGGTCAAAGAAGTCAAGATTTAGATTCTATATTTTTCGAAAATGGTTTACTATATATTATCCCTACCACTATTTTAGAGAAAAATACTATTATGTCAGAAAATCCACAAGCTTTAATTGTAAATCATCCCTTTGCAAGTGTCGATATAGACTATGAAGAAGACTTAATTTGGGCTGAATATTTATTAAAAAAATATCCGAATGAAAACGTTTGAAATAGCAGGTCGTAAAATAGGCCCATCATATCCTCCTTTAGTAATTGCTGAAATAGGCATTAATCATAATGGAAGTATTCAAGTAGCAAAAGAAATGGTCGATGCTGCTCATAGAGCTGGAGCAGAAGTAATAAAGCATCAAACTCATATTGTTGAGGATGAAATGAGTGGAGCTGCAAAAAAAGTAATTCCAGGAAATGCTGACATCTCTATTTTTGACATTATGAAAAATTGTTCTCTCAATTATGAGGATGAACTGGAGTTAAAAAATTATGTGGAAAATAAAGGTCTAATCTTTATTAGCACTCCTTTTTCTAGAGCCGCTGCAGATCGACTTGAAAGTTGGAATGTAAAAGCTTACAAAATTGGTTCTGGTGAATGCAATAATTATCCATTATTAGAACACATTGCCCAATTTAACAAACCTGTAATTTTAAGCACAGGAATGAACACTATAGCCAGCGTAAAAAAAGCTGTTAATATTTTTAAAAAATACAAAGTGAATTTGGCACTTTTACATACTACAAATTTGTATCCTACTCCTAATAATTTAGTTCGATTGGGTGCAATGCAAGAATTAAGTGATGCTTTTCCAGATTATGTTTATGGGCTTTCTGATCACACTATAAGTAATCACGCCTGTTTTGGAGCTGTTGCTTTAGGAGCGTCAATACTAGAGCGACATTTTACTGACCATATGCAAAGAACCGGCCCAGATATTGTATGCTCAATGGACGAACAAAATTGTAAAGAACTAATAGAAGGTTCTAAAATAATATGGCAACAAAGCGGAGGAAAAAAAGTACCTGCAAAAGAAGAACAAGTTACCATAGACTTTGCTTTTGCTACAGTTTGTACCATTAAAAATATATCCAAAGGAGAAACGTTTTCGAAAGATAATATATGGGTAAAAAGACCTGGAACAGGAGCTATTTTAGCAGAGCATTTTAATTCTTTAATTGGAAAAAAAGCTCTTAGGGATATCAATAATGACGAACAATTAGATTGGACAGATTTTGAATAGCATAAATAAAAAAATTCTTTTTTTGAGTGGCACAAGAGCTGATTTTGGAAAATTAAAATCTTTAATTAGAATAACACAAAACGCATCTAACTTTGAAGCTCATATTTTTGTAACAGGTATGCACTTACAAAAGAAATATGGATATACAGTAAACGAAATAGAAAAGTCTGGGTTTAAAAATATTTACACCTTTGAAAACCATACTGCTGAATCGACAATGGACTTAACCCTCTCCAAAACTATCGAAGGTTTGTCGTCTTACATCAAATCTTTGCAGCCTGATCTAATTGTTGTTCATGGAGATCGTGTTGAAGCTTTGGCAGGTGCTATTGTAGGCTCATTAAATAATATTTTAGTTGGACACATTGAAGGAGGAGAACTATCTGGAACTATTGATGAATTAATAAGGCATTCTGTTAGTAAAATGAGTCATATTCATTTTGTGTCAAATAATGAAGCAAAAAGTCGACTAATTCAGATGGGAGAGCTAGAAGATCATATTTATATAATTGGGTCGCCAGATTTAGACATCATGTTTTCGTCCGAACTTCCTAGTATTAATACAGTTAAAGAATATTATAACATTCCCTTTAAAAATTATTCTTTAGTAATGATGCATCCTGTTACGACAGAATTGAATCAAGTAGAATATCAGTCTAAAAATCTTGTTAATGCTCTTCTAAAAACGAAAGAAAATTTTGTGTTGATATACCCTAACAACGATATGGGTTCTTCAAAAATCATTCAAGTTTACGAACAGTTAAAAGATCAACCAAACTTTAAAGTTTTCCCTTCATTAAGGTTTGAGTATTTTTTAGTTCTATTAAAAAATTGTCAGTATATGATTGGAAACAGCAGTGCTGGTGTAAGAGAAACTCCATATTATAATATTGCTAGTGTAAATATTGGCACAAGACAACAAAACAGAGCAAAAAATGATTCTATAATAAACTGCGGTTATTCTGAAGCAGAAATTTTGGCTGCTATTAAAAAGACTAAATCTCCCATTACAACCAAAAACAAAACTTCTTTTGGAATGGGAAATAGTGATGAATTATTTTATTCTATTTTAAACACCGAATCCATTTGGAATATCCCATGTCAAAAACAATTTAATGATCTTTAAAAAAATTATGAAATATCTAATTGCCATTTTTTGTGGAATTACCACTTTCGTTTCTTGTGGTCAAAAAAATTCCGAAATAAAAAGTTTAGACCCTATTGCATTTAAAAATGCGATAAATGAAAATGCAATCATTTTAGATGTACGAACACCCCAGGAAGTAAGTTCAGGAATGATTGGGGGTGCAAGCACTTTGGATTTTTACTCAGAAAATTTTGAAAACTCATTAGCTTTAATTCAAAAAGACAAAGAGGTATTTGTGTACTGCTTAAGCGGAGGTAGAAGCTCTAAAGCTGCAAAAAAATTAGTTGAATTAGGTCAGCATAAAGTGTACAATCTTAAAGGTGGAATACGAGCATGGAAAAAAGAAAACCTGCCTATAACTGAAAATCAAAATACTTCTATAGAAAATCAAGCCATTGTAATTAGCCAAGACAGTTTAAATGCAATTATATATGAACATAATACCGTTTTAGTTGCTTTTCAAACTAAATGGTGTGCACCTTGTCGAAAAATGGAACCAATAATAGACTCTTTAGAACTTAACAATGCAAGGGTACATTTTTTAAAAATAGATATGGACAAAAACGATGCTTTAGCTAAAAATATGAATGTAGAAAGCATTCCTACCTTTCTGATTTTCAAAAACCAAAAGGAAATTTGGAGGTCGAGCGGAATTCAGACTATGGAGAAACTAAGCTCTCTCCTGCAATAAAAACTCTAATGTTTTTTGATTAAAAATAAGCGGTTGATCATTATTTGCAATATGTCCAGACTTTGGAACTTTAAACAAAGTGCAATTAATCCTGGAACTCACAAATTCTTTGATATGATTTACAAATAAATGATCTTCTTCGCCACTTATAAAAAGTGTTGGTTTGTTTATGGTAAGATCTGAAAACTCTTTAATGGACTTTCTGACTTCTGGCAATAATGTAAGCCATCTTTTAAATACTTTATGTCTAATTTTTTTGGCTTCTCCTATAAAAAGCAATCTTGATTGCCTATGATTTTGTTTAGGCATAATGATATATGCAAAAAGTTTATATAAAATAATTGGAGGAATGAACCCCTTAATTAAGTCAGCCAAGTACAATAAAAAATTCGTTCGAAAAGATAATTTCGTAATTGCCCCACAAAGAATCATTTTATTAACTCTATGAGGATAATCCTTTGAAATTTTGGTAGCTAAAATTGTTCCTAACGATACTCCTATAAAATTTGCCTTTTTTATCTTCAAAAGGTCCATTACATCCAAAATATCTTGAGTTGCCATCTCCAGGTCATAGTTTTTTGGCAAAATAGTTTCATTCGATTTACCATGACCCCTTAAATCAATAAACAAAAGATTAAAGTGCTCCTTAAAAAACCTCATTTGCTTATGCCAAATGATACTGCTACCTCCAGCACCATGAACAAATGTAATCCATTGATCGCATCCTTCTTTTAAAAGCGTATTGTAATATATTAACTTGTTATTCAAAAGTTTACCCTTAAAGGAACAAATTTAAAGAAATTTAAAATGGTATTAAAAAACATGTTTCATTAAAAAACAAAAAACTGATATCTGTGGGAATGCTAAAAAATTCAATTGTATATCTCCTTTTCTATAATTACTTTTGAATCTTAAATTTACATAGTGTTATGAGTAGTAAAAAAATAGAATCAAGCAAAGCTCCCGAACCAGTTGGTTTGTATCCTCACGCTAGGCAACATGGAAATCTTTTATTCTTATCTGGTGTCGGCCCTAGAGAAAGAGGAACTAAAAAAATTCCTGGTGTTGAGCTAGACGAAAATGGAAATATTCTTTCTTACGATATTGCTACTCAGTGTAGATCGGTTTTCAACAATATCAAAACAATAGTTGAGGAAAGTGGTTCGTCTTGGGACAAAATAATTGATGTTACTGTTTTCTTAACCAATATGAAAGACGACTTTAAAATTTATAATGAAATTTATGCCGAATACTTTGAAAGCAATCAGCCTTGTAGAACAACCTTAGAGATAAACTGTCTTCCTACACCAATTGCTATAGAATTAAAAGTAATTGCAACACTAGATTAATGAGTAAATACAAAGAATATAGTCATTTAGATTTGGCTAAAACAAATCAAAACGTTTTAGACCAATGGACAAAAAACAATACTTTCCAAAAAAGTGTTGATACTCGTAAAAACAATCCTTCATTCACTTTTTATGAAGGACCTCCATCAGCTAATGGTCTTCCAGGAATTCATCACGTAATGGGAAGAACTATCAAAGATATTTTTTGTCGATTTAAAACCTTAGAAGGATACAAAGTGAATCGTAAGGCTGGATGGGACACCCACGGCCTTCCTGTTGAACTTGGAGTCGAAAAAGAATTAGGGATCACAAAAGAAGACATCGGTAAATCTATTTCTATCGAGGAGTATAACCAAAAATGTCGAACCAATGTGATGAAATTCAAAAACATATGGGAAGACTTAACCCATAAGATGGGCTATTGGGTGGATATGAGCGACCCTTATATTACATACGACAACAAATACATTGAATCTGTTTGGTG
This sequence comes from Flavobacteriales bacterium, assembly GCA_049890095.1. GTDB lineage: Bacteria > Bacteroidota > Bacteroidia > Flavobacteriales > UBA7312 > JABAYQ01. Next base: position 51,910 of record JBMHCD010000007.1, read on the forward strand.
GCTTCTTAGCCAAATGGACAAAAAAGATATGCTGTACAAAGGGCATACCATACAACCATTTTCTCCAAAAGCTGGAACTGGCTTAAGCTCGCACGAATTAAATCAGCCTGGCTGTTATAAAGATGTAAAAGACTTATCTGCTGTTGCTCAGTTTTTAGTAGTAAAAAACGGTGATTCTAACTTTCTTTATGGAAATGCTTGGGCAGATGTTTACCTTTTAGCTTGGACAACTACCCCTTGGACTCTTCCTTCAAATACAGCATTAGCAGTTGGTAAAAAAATTGATTATTTAGTAGTTAACACATTCAATTCATACACTCATAAAGCAATTACGGTAATTGTCGCTAAAGCTTTATTTTCTAAATATTTCCCAGAAAAAAATAAGGCTCTCTCTTTGGATAATTACAATCCAGGAGATAAAAATATTCCTTATCAAATAGTACATGAGATAAACGGGCAGCAATTAGAGGGTTTAAGGTATGAACAACTACTTCCTTACGCTCAGCCTAAAGATGGTGATGCTTTTAAGGTTTTGATAGGAGACTTTGTTACTACCGAAGATGGAACTGGTATTGTTCATCTTGCACCAAGTTTTGGTGCTGATGATAATCTTGTTGCCAAACAAAATGGTATTGGTTCTTTAACTCTAGTAAACACACAAGGACAATTTACCGATGAAGTTACTGATTTAGCAGGAATGTATGTGAAAAATGAATTTTACGATCAAGAAAACAAACCTGAAAAATCGGCTGATATACTAATAACGATCAAGCTAAAAGAGGAAAATAAATGCTTCAAAACAGAGAAATATGAGCATTCATACCCTCATTGTTGGCGAACGGATAAACCAATTTTATATTACCCATTAGAAAGCTGGTTTGTAAAAACTACTGCCGCTAAAGAAAGAATGGTAGAACTCAACAAATCTATTAATTGGAAGCCCGAATCAACTGGAGAAGGCAGGTTCGGTAATTGGCTAGAAAATTTAGTTGATTGGAATTTGTCCCGATCTAGATTTTGGGGAATTCCTTTACCTATTTGGATTAGTGAAAATGGTTCTGAACAAATTTGTATTGGCTCATTAGAACAGCTTAAAAGTGAAATTGAAAAGTCTATAGAAGCTGGTTTTATGAAAAAAAATCCTCTAAACGATTTTAAACCGGGAGATATGTCAGATAAAAACTATTCTTCATTTGACTTACATAGACCACATGTTGATCATATTATCTTATGTTCTCCAAGTGGTATGCCCATGAAAAGAGAATTAGACCTCATAGATGTTTGGTTTGACTCAGGCTCAATGCCTTATGCACAACTACATTATCCATTTGAAAATAAAGAAACTTTCGAAAATTCTTTTCCAGCAGACTTTATTGCTGAGGGCGTTGATCAAACTAGAGGTTGGTTCTTCACATTACATGCTATTTCTTCTATTTTATTTGATAAAGTAGCATTCAAAAACGTAGTTTCCAACGGACTTGTTTTAGACAAAAAAGGAAACAAAATGTCTAAACGATTAGGAAATGCAACAGATCCTTTCGAAACATTATCTAAATACGGTGCCGATGCAACAAGGTGGTACATGATAAGCAATGCACAACCATGGGACAACCTAAAATTTGATCTAGAAGGTTTGGATGAAATCAGAAGAAAGTTTTTTGGCACCTTGTACAATACCTATGCATTTTTTGCTTTATACGCTAACATTGATGGCTTTGGATATAAAGAAAAAGATATTAGCATTGAACAGAGGCCAGAAATTGATCGTTGGATTTTATCCGAATTAAATAGCTTAATTAAAGAAACTGGTAACTATTATCAAAGCTATGAGCCTACCAAAGCGGCAAGAGCAATTCAACAATTTGTTAATGACAACCTTAGCAACTGGTATGTAAGGTTATGTCGAAGACGTTTTTGGAAAGGAGATTATCAACAAGATAAAATATCCGCTTATCAAACGCTTTACACTTGCTTAAATAACATCGCTATTATTTCTAGCCCTATAGCTCCATTTTTTATGGATCAGTTATTTAACGATTTAAACAAAGTAAGTAAAAAAACGGATGTAGAATCCGTTCATCTATGCACTTTCCCAGAGTTCAAACAAGAGCTAATTGATCAAGAATTAGAACAAAGAATGAGATTAGCTCAAGACCTTACCTCATTGGTATTTTCGTTAAGAAAAAAAGAACGAATACGAGTTCGTCAACCTCTTCAAAAAATGATGGTTCCAATCCAAAATGATAAATTCAAAAAACAAGTAAATTCTATCTCTTCTTTAGTTTTAGCAGAAGTAAATGTTAAAACCCTTGAGTTTATGGATTCTGAATCTGGAATTTTAGTTAAAAAAATAAAGCCTAACTTTAAAACTCTAGGCCCAAAATTTGGTAGAAATATGAAGTCTATTGCTGCTGAAATTAATCTATTTGACAGTGATGATATTAAACAAATAGAACAAAAAGGTTTTTCTGAAATAAATGTTAACAACGAAACAATAAAAATAGAGCTTTCCGATGTTGAAATCAGCACAGAAGATATTCCGGGTTGGGCTGTTGCATCCATTAATGGAAATACAGTTGCCCTAGACATAAACATAAATGAAAGTCTAAAAAAAGAAGGATTAGCAAGAGAAGTTATTAATAGAATTCAAAACCTCAGGAAAGACTTAAGCTTTGAAGTAACAGATAGAATTCAAGCTACTATTTTTGCGTGTGAATCTCTAGAGAACGCGATTAATGACAATTTAAATTATATTTGCTCCGAAACTTTATGTGATGATATTCGTATTGTTTCAAATAAGTTAAATGAAAGAGAGCTTATCGAGTTAGTTGATAATATTACAACTCAAATAGAAATACATAAATCATAAAATTATGGCCGAAAACAAAACAAGATATTCTGACAATGAACTAGAAGAGTTTCGTCAGATAATAAATCATAAAATTGAGAAAGCAAAAAAAGATTTAGAACTTATCAAAAGTGCTTATATGAATGATTCTAACAACGGTACTGATGATACCTCGCCAACATTTAAAGGCTTTGAAGAAGGATCAGAAACCTTATCAAAAGAAGAAAATACACAGTTAGCTCTTCGACAAGAAAAGTTTATTCATAATCTAGAAAATGCCCTCAAAAGAATTGAAAATAAAACGTATGGTGTTTGTAGAGTGACTGGAAAGCTTATACAAAAGGAACGATTAAAATTAGTTCCACACGCAACATTAAGTATTGAGGCTAAAAGAGGTCAGTAAATACAGTGAAGAAAGTTACCTTTATTATTTTTCTAGTTTTAATTTTAGACCAATCATTAAAGTTTTGGATTAAAACGAATATGATGCTAGGTCAAGAATATCAACTTTTTGATTGGTTCATTATCCATTTTACTGAAAATAAAGGTATGGCCTTTGGGTTAGAATTTGGAGGTGTAATCGGCAAATACTTTTTGAGTATTTTTAGAATTATTGCCATTATAGCCATTGCCATCTATCTAAAGAAATTAGTCGATATTAAAACAAAAAACTCTATTATTTTTAGCATTTCACTAATTTTAGCAGGAGCTATTGGAAACATGATTGATAGCGCCTTTTATGGCTTAATTTTTTCATCTAGTTATGGCCAGGTAGCCAGTTTTCTGCAAGGTGGATACGCTGGATTTTTACAAGGGCATGTGGTAGATATGTTCTTTGTTCCAATATTTAAAGGATACATTCCTGAATGGGTGCCATTTAAAGGAGGTGATTATTTCATTTTTTTCAGACCCGTTTTTAACATTGCGGACGCATCCATAAGTACTGGTGTAATAAACCTATTATTATTTCACCGAAAGTTTTTTAACTAGTTATACTTTTCTTGTAGTTCTTTATATACCTTTTGCGAATTAGTGTTTCTATAACTTTTATTTAACCAATAAAAAGTTCTTGCCTTTCCCATCAAAGAAAAAAGTAGTCGATTATACCAGCTTACTTTAGGCTGACCCCACGATTGTGGAAAAGGAATATTATGTTTAAGCATATATGGACCAAAAATTGCTAAAGCTCTTTTGCGATTACTTTCATTAAAAAAATCTTCATAAGACGCTTTTTTATTGGTCTTATTTACTACTGGTAGCGGTCGTTTAGGTTGAATATTGCAACTTATTAGTGCTTTCTCAAAATCTTCTTGAAGATGATCAAATCGCATTACAAAATTACAGTAGGGAACCGTAACGCTTAAAAAATTATCAAAAGGAACTTTATAAAACTCATCTAAAAACTGGTCGTATGTTCCCTTCATTTGCCAAAACCTTTTTGCCAGATCAAATTCGAATTGTTTTAAATGCCCTCCATTTTTTCTTAATAAATTTTCATTAGAATAATTTCCGTTGGCATTATTCATCATTTTAGTGTACTGGCTAACGGAAATATCTAAAGGGTTCCTAGAACAAGCAATAACCTTGTATTTTTTTTCTTCGTTAGTAGCTACTTTCAAAAAATCTTGATAAATAGCATGTTTCGATAAAATCGGTTTACCATCGTACATTTCACATAATTCTTTAGAAATAGCGGTGGAAGCTGCCAGTGGTAAGCCAACAAAAACATATTTATGTTTATGACTTATTATCATATTAAATTGTTGTTAATCAGGTATTCGGCAATTTGTACTGTATTGGTTGCTGCTCCCTTACGTAAATTGTCAGCGACTACCCAAAGGTTAAGTGTATTTTCTTGAGAAAAATCTCTTCTAATTCTTCCTACAAAAACGTCATCCTTTCCTTTGCAATAAATAGGCATTGGATAAGTGTTAACGTCAGGATTATCTTGAACGACTACTCCAGGCATATCATGAAGTAATTTTCTAACTTTTGTAAGTTCAAAATCGTTTTCAAAAGAAACGTTTATACTCTCAGAATGCCCGCTATTTACAGGAACTCTAACTGCGGTTGCCGTTATATTAAGAGAATCATCGTTTAAAATCTTCTTCGTTTCTCTAACTAATTTCATTTCTTCTTTTGTATATCCATTTTCTTCAAAAACATCACAATGTGGTAAGGCATTTTCGTGTATCGGATAAGGATATACCATTTCTCCTTTTATATTTTTTATTTCATTTTCTAGCTGTCGAACTGCCTTAATTCCTGTGCCAGTAATAGACTGATAAGTTGAAACCACAATTCGATTAATTTTATACGCATCGTGTAGTGGCTTTAATGCCATTACCATCTGAATAGTAGAACAATTTGGATTAGCAATTATTTGGTCATTTTTTGTTAGACTATCTCCGTTAATTTCAGGTACAATTAATGCTTTTTCCATTCTCCATGCCGAAGAGTTATCTACCACTTTGGTTCCTACTTCAGCAAATTTTTCGGCCCATTGTAAGGATACTTCTCCTCCTGCCGAAAAAAGAGCAATATCTGGTTTTAAAGAAATGGCTTCTTCCACAGACATTATAGTCACTTCTTTATCTTTAAATACTATTTTATTGCCTACCGATTTTGAAGATGAAACAGGTAATAATGTTGTTATCGGAAATTGTCTTTCTTCTAAAACACGAATCATTTCTTTTCCAACCATTCCGGTGGATCCAACTATAGCTAATATCATTCTCTTTAAGTTTTTAGTTATTCAAAAATAAGGATAATTTCATGATCTCTTTAAATCAACTTTTTTAGAAATGTGTTTCTTTCTGTAAGCTAATATCAAAACAAAAATTATTACTTTTATGCTATATATTTAGAAAATCTTTATTGAATATATAAACATGAAAAAGCTAATTCCTCTTTTGGTAATTCCCATTCAACTAGTTGCACAAATTTTTATCGACTTCAACAATAATGATTTGGAACAATGGACAGGAGATACCAACCATTATCAGATTGACAGCTTGTTTCAGCTTAAACTTGTAGCACCATATCAGAGTAGCACCTCAACTATTTTTTATCCCAGTACAGCTATCTTAAATGGAAATTGGGAGATAGATGTTAATATGGATTTTAATCCCTCAAGTAGTAATTATTGTCAGTTGTTTTTGAGCATAGATGAAAACCAAAATGGATATTTTATTCGCTTAGGTGGTACAGACGATGAGGTTTCTTTATACAAAACAAATAATGGCCAAAACAGTAAACTAATCGATGGAGTAAATGATTTTTTAGATGTGGATAGTGTTAATGTAAAAATAAAGGTAGAACGCGACAGCTTAGGAAATTGGGAGCTTTGGACTCAACATTATGAACAAGAAGCGATTTTGCAAGGAATCTGCTTTGACAACACATTTGTAAACAGCCAATCTATTGGAATTCAATCGACCTATACATCCACTCGTTCTCAAAAGTTTTTCTACGATAATTTGTTGGTTTCAGGAAAATCGTTTTTGGATACCTTCGCCCGCCCAAAAGTAAATGATATCGATATCAATGAAGTTTTATTCAATCCCGTTGATGGAGATAATGATTTTGTTGAAATAAAAAACATTAGTGGTCATAGATTAAATATTAAGCCTTTACTTTTAGGAAATTATTGTGGGGGTCGTCCAGATAATTTTAAGGCCATAACTTTAGATTATTTGTTTATGGAAAATGATGAAATAATCGTTCTTACTAAATCTATTTCTGATTTACTTTACTATCATCCCAAAGCGATAGAATCACAAATTATCGAACTGATTAGTTTGCCTTCTTACAACAATGACGAAGGAATCGTGGTGTTATTATCCGACTCCATTATCATTGATGAATTTAACTATCATGAATCAATGCATTTTCCTTTTTTAAAAAGCAAAGAAGGAGTTTCGTTAGAACGAATAAATACACAAATAGCAACAAACAGAGCTGATAATTGGCAATCGGCTAGTGAAACAAGCGGATTTTCAACTCCTACCTTAAAAAACTCTCAGTCAATACTTTTATCTAATAGAACTGAATCCTTATCTATTTCTCCAAAAGTATTTAGCCCAAACAATAACGGTATTGATGATAACCTAAGGTTCAATTTAACATTTTCTGTTAGTGGATACATTGGTCAACTACTCATTTTTAATGATGAAGGAAAACTAGTTAATACCATAGTTAACAATGAGTTTTTGGGTACAGAAAATACCTTTTTTTGGAATGGAATTGATCAGTACGGTCAAAAATCTAAAATAGGTAGATACATCGTATTATTAGAAGCTTACCATCAGAGTGCCCAACCAATAATAGAAAAAACAACATTTGTTATTGGTCCATAAAAATTGCTTTTGTGATTTTTAGAAAACCAACACTTAGCTTTTTGTTGCATCCCGCTTTTTATAAAAATGTATTTTTGTTGCTAGATGAATATTTCTGAAAAAATACAACTACAACTACAGTCACTTAGCTCAGAGCCAGGTGTTTATCAGTATTTTGACAGTAGCAATAAGATTATTTATATTGGTAAGGCTAAAAACCTAAAAAAACGCGTGTCTTCCTATTTCCAAAAAGCACACGAGGACGGAAAAACAAGGGTTTTAGTAAAAAAAATAAGCAAAATTGAAGTCATTGTAGTCAATTCAGAAATCGATGCTCTTTTGCTAGAGAATAACCTCATAAAGAAATATCAACCTCGCTATAATATTCTACTTAAAGATGATAAAACCTATCCTTGGATATGTATTAAAAATGAACGTTTCCCTAGGGTGTTTTCGACTAGAAAACTAATAAAAGACGGGTCTCAATATTTTGGGCCATACCCTAGCCCTCAACTAGTTCGAACTTTATTGGATTTTATAAGAAAAATTTACCCTTTACGTAGCTGTAAGTATCACTTGTCTAAAGAAAACATTGAAAAAGAAAAATTTAAAGTTTGTTTAGAATACCATATTGGCAACTGCAAGGGTCCGTGTGTTGATTTACAAAATGATGAAGATTATCAACAAAGCATTGATCAAATTAAACAGTTGTTGAAAGGAAACATTCGCTCGGTAATACAACATTTTAAATTAGTAATGAATAACTATTCTAAGCAATTAGAGTTCGAAAAGGCTAAAGATGTAAAAGAAAAAATACGTCTATTAGAAAACTATCAATCCAAATCATCTGTTGTTAGCCCAACCATAAACAATGTGGATGTTTATACTATATCATCAGATCAAAAATATGCCTATATAAACTTTCTAAAAGTAGCAAACGGTTCCATCATTCAATCACAAAGCTTAGAGCTAAAAAAGAAATTAGAAGAAAGTGATGAGCAAATTTTAACTCTTGCAATAACCGAACTAAGATTGCGATTTAATAGTAGCTCTAAAGAGGCATTTGTAAATATTGATATCGATTCGCCATGGCCAGATTATAAAATTAGTGTTCCTAAAATTGGAGATAAACATAAACTAGTAAGTTTATCCTATCGAAATGCTAAATACTTACAAAAAGACCGTATTAAAAAGAATGAAGACCTAAGAAATCGTTTAGACAACAATAGGGTTTTAGAACAAATGCAACACGACTTGTATCTAAACAGAAAGCCACGTCATATCGAATGTTTTGATAATTCGAATATGCAAGGCACAAATCCTGCTTCAGCATGTGTTGTTTTCCGAAATGCTAAACCTAGTAAAAAAGAATATCGTCATTTCAACATTAAAACTGTAGATGGACCTGACGATTTCGCATCTATGGAAGAAGTCGTTTATAGAAGATATTCCAGATTGCTAAACGAAGGAGCTGAGTTGCCTCAACTTATTGTAATCGACGGCGGTAAAGGACAATTAAGCTCTGCTATGAAAAGTTTAGAAAAACTTGACCTTCAACAAAAAATAGCCATTATTGGTATTGCAAAACGATTAGAAGAAATTTACTTCCCAAATGATAGCATCCCGATTTATTTAGACAAAAGATCGGAAACCTTGAAAATTATTCAACAATTACGAAACGAAGCTCATCGTTTTAGCATTAATCACCACAGAAACAGAAGGAGTAAAAATAGTTTGGGAACTTCTCTAGATAATATTAACGGTATAGGACCAAAAACAGTAGAGACACTCATTTCTCATTTTGGATCCGTAAAAAAAGTATACGAATCAGATATAAAAGAATTGGAAAAGATTATTGGAAAGAGCAAGTCAAAACTAATTCTATCGCAACAAAAAAAGTAGCTTAAGAATTTTAATTAAGCTTATCTGCTAAAATTCGCACCTCTATAACCGGCGAGATTCGTTGATATAAAATATTATAAACAGCTTCTGTTATCGGCATTTCGATCTGGTATTCCTGGTTTAATTCTTTAATACACTTGACCGCATAATAACCTTCTGCTACCATTGTCATTTCCAATTTAGCAGACTTTACAGAATATCCTTTTCCAATCATATTACCGAATGTTCTGTTTCTACTAAATTGAGAGTACATAGTTACCAAAAGATCACCTAAATAAGCAGACTCTTTAATGTCTCTTTTAATAGGATGAACGCCATCCACAAAACGCTTAATTTCTCTAATAGCATTAGAGGCTAAAACAGACTGAAAATTGTCCCCATAACCCAGACTATGGCATATACCAGAAGCAATTGCAATTACATTTTTAAGAACAGCTGCTATTTCTGTCCCAAAAATATCTTCAGAAACATTTGTTTTAATGTATCTACAGCTAATCTGATCTGCAAACCATTGTGCTTTTTCTACATCCTCACAAGCTACGGTAAGATATGAAAGTCTTTCCATTGCAACTTCCTCCGCATGGCAAGGACCTGTTAGTACACCTATGTTCGAATAAGGTATTTGATATTTATTATGAAGATACTCGCCTATTATTCTGTTTTTTTCTGCAACTATTCCTTTAATTGCAGAAATTACATACTTATCATGTAATGGTTGATCTAATTGATTTAAAATAGTACTAACAAAAGCCGATGGAACAGCCAAAACCAAACAATCAGCTTGTGAAACAATTTCATTTAAATTACTTGAAATAGTTAATTTTTGAGGAAATAATTCGGCTGCACTTATGTAATTTGGATTGTTACCATATTTTTTGATGTGCTCAATGGTATTCTCATTTCTCATCCACCATAAAAGTTGATCATGTTTTTCAGACAACATCTTTATTATGGCAGTTGCCCACGATCCTCCTCCTATAACTGCTATTTTATATGATTTTTCCAAGTTACTCTTCTTTTTTACTATTATTTTCAGGTTTCATTTGAGGAAAAAATAATACATCTTGAATAGAGTTGCTGTTAGTCATTATCATACTCAACCTGTCTATTCCTATTCCTAAACCCGCAGTTGGAGGCATTCCATATTCTATTGCACGTAAAAAATCATCATCTAAAACCATTGCTTCTTCATCTCCTCTTTTAGCTAATGCCAACTGTTCTTCAAATCGTTCTCGCTGATCAATTGGATCATTTAACTCAGAAAAAGCGTTACAAATTTCTTTCCCATTACAAATAGCCTCAAAACGCTCAACCAATCCCTTCTTGGATCTGTGTTTTTTTGCTAGAGGCGACATCTCTACAGGATAGTCTGTAATAAATGTTGGCTGTATTAACTGTGCTTCACATTTTTCTCCAAAAATCTCATCAATAAGCTTTCCTCTACCCATAGAAGAATCTACATCGACCCCCATCTCTTTAGCTGTTTTAGCCATAGTAGCTTCATCCATTTGTGAAATATCAACTCCTGTAAAATGCTCAATTGCCTCATACATTGTAAAACGTTTCCATGGTCGCTGAAAATTTATCATATTATCTCCTACTTTAACCTCCGTTTTACCATGAATATCTAATGCTATTTTTTCAACCATTTCCTCAACTAAATCCATCATCCAATTATAATCTTTGTAGGCGACATATAATTCTACTTGAGTAAATTCTGGATTATGAAAACGGCTCATTCCTTCGTTTCTAAAATCTTTAGAAAATTCATAAACGCCATCAAAACCTCCAACGATTAATCTCTTTAAATATAACTCATTAGCTATTCTTAAATATAAAGGCATATCTAATGTGTTGTGATGAGTCTTAAAAGGTCTTGCAGCAGCCCCGCCATATATGGGTTGTAAAATAGGTGTTTCCACTTCTAAATACCCTTTATTATTTAAGAAGTCACGCATGGAATTAGTAAGCTTTGTTCTCTTAATAAAAGCATCTTTCACATGTGGGTTTACTACTAAATCTACATAACGTTGTCTGTATCTTTTTTCAGGATCTGTAAAAGCATCATAAACCTTACCTTCATTATCTGTTTTAGGCAATGGTAATGGGCGCAAAGTTTTGCTTAGTACGGTAAACTTTTTTACATGAACAGAAATTTCTCCCACTTTTGTTGTAAAGACATATCCATCTACACCTATAAAATCTCCTATGTCTAAAAGTTTTTTAAACACATCGTTATACATGCTTTTATCTTCGCCTTCACAGATTTCATCTCTATTAAAATATAGCTGTATTCTTCCTTTGCTATCCTGAAGCTCTGCAAAAGCAGCCTTTCCCATAATTCTTCTACTCATTAGCCTACCAGCAATGCGAACATCTTTTTTTTCCTCTGAGCTAGAGTCGTATGTTGACTTAATAGTATCAGAATCTGAATTGATATCAAATAATGCTGCTGGATATGGGTCGATGCCTAAATCAATCAATTTTTGCATTGATTCTCTCCTTACTTTTTCTTGCTCTGAAAACTCTTTGTTCATGATAAAAATTTTGGACAAAGATATTAAATTAATAACAGGGTATTTTGTACATTAGCATTGCAATAAAAAAACCTGATAACCTGCATTTATTATGAAAATGAATAACTATATAGACGCATTTACTAATCACCTAAACGAAGCCTTAGAAATTGGTAAATCTTCTAATTTTAAAACGAGTAAAAAGGAGATCAAAAATGTATTAATATGTGGTCTTGGTGGCTCTGGAATTGGAGGAACTATTCTTTATGACTTAGTTTGCGACAAAGTTAATGTACCTATTTCTTCTACTAAAGATTATAGTATTCCAAATTTCGTAAACGAAAACACATTAGTTATTGCATCTTCATATTCAGGAAATACTGAAGAAACCTTGTTTGCTCTTGAGGCTTGCAAAGAAAAAGGTGCTGAAATTGCATGTATTTCTTCTGGTGGATCCCTTGCACAAATAGCAAAAGAAAATGATTACAACATTGTTACCATTCCTGGTGGTCATCCTCCTAGAGCAATGTTTGGATATTCGTTTACTCAGTTATTTTTTGTCTTTAATAAATATGGTTTGATTGATGATTCTTTTATTTCGGACTTTGAAAGTGCTATCCGATTACTTGATCAAGAAAAACTGGATATTCAAACTAAGGCTAAAGAATTGGCAACCAAAATGTTTGGAACTACTCCTGTAATATACACTGCTGCGGGCTTTGAAGGTGTTGGAATTCGCTTTAGACAACAAATAAACGAAAACAGTAAAATGCTTTGTTGGCATCACGTTGTTCCAGAAATGAATCATAATGAACTATTGGGTTGGAGAATAAACGTTGACAACTTATCTGTAGTCTATTTTAGAAACAAATGTGATTTTAAACGCAACCAAGTCCGAATTGATATAAACAAAGATGTTATTTCAAAGTTTACCGAAAACATTTCTGAAGTATGGAGCAAAGGCGATTCAAAAATCGAAAACACATTATATCACATAAACTTAGGCGACTGGGTTTCGTGGTATCTTTCTGAAATGAATAATGTTGATGCTATAGAAATTGACGTTATCAATTATTTGAAAGGAGCGTTAGCTAAAGTATAGTAATGGAAAATGTAGTTTTTCAAGATTTAGGGCTAATTGATTACAAGCAAGCATGGGAATATCAAGAAAAACTATTTGATCAAATTATTGCCATAAAAAGAAACAATCGAAAAGAAGGAGTAGAAGATAAGACTCAATCGTACCTTCTTTTTTGTGAACACCCACACGTGTATACACTAGGAAAAAGTGGCGATGTTAACAATTTGCTTGTTAATGAAGAATACTTACAATCTAGAGGGGCTACGTTTTATAAAATCAACAGAGGTGGAGACATCACTTATCATGGACCTGGTCAAATTGTCGGATATCCTATTTTAGATTTGGAATGTTTTTTTCAAGATATACATAAATATCTTCGTTTTTTAGAAGAATCTGTCATAATGACTTTAAATGAATTCGGTATTGAAGCAAGCAGATCAAAAGGAGAAACTGGAGTTTGGATTGATGTTAATACAAAAAACGCCAGAAAAATATGTGCCATGGGTGTTCGTTCTAGTAGGTGGGTAACTATGCATGGTTTTGCATTTAATATAAATTCTGACCTAAGTTATTTTGGAAATATAATTCCCTGTGGTATTCCCGATAAATCAGTAACTTCAATGAAAAAGGAATTGGGAAAAGAAGTAAATATGGAATTAGTAAAAGAAAAGCTAAAAAATAATCTTTCGAAAATTTTCGAAATGAATTTAGTAACTTAATCTAAGTTATAACCTCCTTTTAGCTTTAATTTGATATCATTCAATTTTTATAACTTTACAGTATGCTCAATAATATTCCAATTGATAAAGTATTATTTTTAGATATTGAAACTGTTCCTGTTTGTAAAAATTATGAAGAATTATCTCCAAAATTACAGGAACTTTGGTCTGAAAAAACCCGTTGGCAAAGAAAAGACGAAATTACACCAAATGAATTTTATCAAAAAAAAGCAGGTATAATGGCCGAATTTGCTAAAATAGTCTGTATTTCTGTAGCATATATTTATCATAAAAATGGACTTCCTTTTTTGAGGTTAAAATCATTTTATGGTCATAATGAAAAAAACATATTATCACAATTTAAACATCTTTTAAACGATAGTTATAGTAGTGATCATCACTATTTATGTGCCCACAACGGAAAAGAATTTGATTACCCTTTCATTTGTAGAAGAATGCTAATAAATGGAATCAGTTTACCCAAAATATTAAATATTGCAGGCAAAAAACCTTGGGAAATAAAACATTTGGACACAATGGAGTTATGGAAGTTTGGAGATTATAAGCACTACACGTCTATTCATTTATTAGCAGAGCTATTTAATATTCCTACCCCAAAAGATGACATAGACGGTTCTCAAGTTTCGAATGTATATTGGATTCAAAAGGATTTAGAGAGAATTCGTATTTACTGTCAAAAAGACACTCTTACTGTAGCTCAACTATATTTAAAATACAAAGGAGAGGATATTTTAAAAGATGAACAAATTGAAGTTGCATAAATGAAGGATAAGAAGTAATTTAATCGACTAAATTTTATACCTATGAATGACGCATTATTAGAGTTTAAAAACCTCGTTACCGAATTCGAAACAGAAGGAAAAGTTTTAAAAGCAGTAAACGATGTAAGCTTTACATTAAACAAAGGTGAAACGATTGGAATTGTAGGAGAGTCTGGCTCTGGTAAATCTGTTACATCTCTTTCTTCAATGCGTCTAATACCAAACCCACCAGGTAGAATATCAAATGGACAAATTATATTTCATAAAAATGATGGCTCAAAAGTAGACTTAGTTCAACTTGACGAGAAAGAAATGAGGTCATTTAGGGGAAATGAATTAGCAATGATTTTCCAAGAACCAATGACGTCGTTGAACCCTGTTTTTACCTGTGGAGATCAGGTAATGGAGGCAATTATGCTCCATCAAAAAATTAGTACATCTGAAGCCAAAGACCTTACGATAAAACTATTTGAAGAAGTACAGCTTCCAGATCCCGAACGTATTTTCAGTACCTATCCTCATCAAATTTCAGGAGGTCAAAAACAAAGAGTAATGATTGCAATGGCAATGTCTTGCAAACCATCGGTAATGATTGCAGATGAGCCTACAACAGCCCTAGATGTTACTGTACAAAAAACAATTCTAGAATTAATGCAAAACTTGCAAAAAGAGCATGATATGGGAATTTTATTCATTACTCATGACTTAGGAGTTATAGCAGAGCTTGCCGACAAGGTTGTAGTAATGTACAAAGGTAATATTGTTGAACAAGGAACTGTTTGGGATATTTTTAACAATCCAAAACACCCTTACACTAAAGGACTTCTTGCATGTCGACCACCTTTAGATAAAAGATATACTTTTTTACCAACTGTTTCTGACTTTATGCAGGTAGATAAAAAAGGAAATATCATTGAAAACGATATTTCAGTAGAAGAATTTACAAAAGACCTTGTAGTACCTGAGGGTGAAAGGTTAAAAAAAATAGAAAAAATATATTCTCAAAAACCTTTACTACAAATAAAAAACCTAAAAACGTATTTTCCGATTAGAAATGGCTTTTTTGGTGGAATAACAGATTATGTTAAAGCAGTTGACGATATTACGTTTGATGTTTTTCCAGGAGAAACTTTAGGGTTAGTTGGTGAATCAGGATGTGGTAAAACAACAACAGGAAGAACCATTTTAAGATTAAATGAGCCAACTAGTGGACAAATGATTTATAAAGGAAGAGACATTTCTGAATTTGATGAAAAAGAACTAAGAGAATTTAGAAAAGAAGTACAAATTATTTTTCAAGACCCATATTCATCATTAAACCCTAGAATGACAATTGGTAATGCTATCATGGAGCCAATGCAAGTTCATAATATTTTAGAAAACGATGAGCAACGGAAAAAAAGAGTAGAAGAATTATTAGAAAAAGTAAGTTTAAGTGCAGAACATTTTAATAGATATCCACACGAATTTTCAGGGGGTCAAAGGCAACGAATTGGTATCGCAAGAGCATTAGCAGTAAATCCAAAGTTTATCATTTGTGATGAATCAGTATCAGCATTAGATGTTTCTGTTCAAGCACAAGTATTAAACTTATTAAACGAACTAAAAGAAGAATTTGGTTTAACATATATTTTTATATCTCACGACTTGTCGGTTGTTAAATATATGAGCGACAAAATGGTCGTTATGCAAGGAGGAAAGATAGAAGAAATGGGAGAATCTGATCAAATTTATAAAAACCCTCAAACTGCTTATACAAAGAGGTTAATAGACGCAATCCCTGAGGGAAGAGCAGAAAACATTAAAATAAATCCTGCTTAATGCAATAATTATGTACATACTTAGTTATGAGAGTAGGTTAAGTTAATTCATAATTTTTTAAGTTAGTTCTATTTCAGAGCAAGAAATAGATAAAAAATAGGTCTATTGACCTATTTTTTTTGACATCTACACTTCTTATCCATAAAATCTACACATTCATCAGATAGTTGTCTAACTGGTCAAAATTCGCTTTATCTTTAGAAAAAGTCGTTTTATATTTACAGTATGAAACGATCCTCGTTTAATGACACTTGTTAAGGTTAAGGGAGAAAGTAGGGTGAAGACCCTGCTTTCTTTTTTTATAGCTTCATTTCTGGAATTTCTCCATTTATAATTAATTTTCCTTTTGTAGCATCTTGAATTTCTTGTACAGAAACACCAGGAGCCCTCTCTAATAATCTAAACCCCCCTCCTTCTTGAATTTCTAAAACAGCTAGATTAGTAACAATCTTTTTAACGCATGATACTCCAGTTAACGGCAAACTACACTCAGGCAAAAGTTTACTTTCTCCAGCTCTATTCGTATGCATCATTGCTACAATAATATTTTCTGCTGAAGCAACTAAATCCATAGCTCCTCCCATTCCTTTAACCATTTTTCCTGGAATCTTCCAATTTGCAATGTCTCCATTTTGAGAAACTTCCATAGCTCCAAGTACGGTTAATTGTACATGTTTTCCTCTTATCATTGAAAAACTCATAGCAGAATCAAAAAAAGCTGCTCCATCTAAACTAGTTATTGTTTGCTTACCTGCATTAATTAAATCCGCATCTTCTTCTCCTTCAAAAGGAAAAGGTCCCATTCCGAGTATTCCATTTTCAGACTGAAATTCTACACTCATTCCATTAGGAATATAATTTGCAACTAATGTTGGAATCCCTATTCCTAAATTTACATAAAACCCATCTTGTAATTCTTTAGCAATTCTTTTTGCTATACCTATTTTATCTAAAGCCATTACTTTTTTCTTATTGTTAATTGCTCAATTCTTTTTTGATAATTTTCTCCTTGAAAAATTCGTTGTACAAATATTCCTGGTGTATGAATAAGGTTTGGATCTAAATGACCTGCTGGCACTAGTTCTTCTACTTCAGCAACGGTAATTTTTCCTGCCATAGCCATCATAGGATTAAAATTTCTTGCAGTACCTTTAAAAATTAAATTTCCCGTTTCATCCCCTTTCCATGCTTTAACAAAAGCAAAGTCTGCTTCGAACGCAGTCTCTAAAATATGTGGCTTGCCATTAAAAACTCTTACTTCTTTCCCTTCAGCTATTTCAGTTCCATAGCCTGCCGGAGTAAAAAAAGCTGGTATGCCAGCTCCTGCTGCTCTACATCTTTCTGCAAGGGTTCCTTGAGGTATTAAATCTACTTCTAACTCTCCGCTCAACATTTGTCTTTCAAACTCAGCATTTTCCCCTACGTATGAAGAAATCATCTTAGTTATTTGCTTTTTTTGTAAAAGTAACCCTAAACCAAATTCATCAACTCCTGCATTGTTAGAAATACATGTTAAACGATTAATATTTGCATCACATAATGCTTGTATGCTATTTTCAGGAATACCACACAATCCGAATCCACCAAGCATAAGTGTCATTCCATTTTCTACCCCTTTAATGGCTTCATTTACTGAAGCTACTTTTTTATTTATCATAACTAAAACTCTTCTTCTAAATTATTTTCGTTTCCTTGCTTATTTGCCTGACAATCCATCAATAAATCTATTGATTGTGGAATGTCAAACTCTTGAGGATAAATTCCTAATTCTATTGAATCGTTATAAACCCTTTGCATATATTCAGCCCAAACTGGAAGAGCCATATTTGCTCCTTGACCGTAAAAGGTAGTTCTGAAATGAGCACTTCTGTCTTCATTTCCTGACCAAACTCCTGTTACAAGTTGTGGTGTTATTCCCATAAACCAACCATCAGAATTATTTTGTGTAGTTCCTGTTTTGCCCCCAATATTGTTTTTAAAATTATATTTTCTCCTTAACCTTACTCCGGTTCCCATTGTTACATCTGCATCGGAATTGTAGACTCCATCTACCACTCCTTGAAGCATTCTGACCATTATATCTGCTGTTTCCTTACTCATTGCTTCATTTACCTTGGGTTGAAATTCTTGTATAACAACACCATTTTTGTCTTCTATTTTAGTTATGAGCATTGGTTCAACCCACAAACCTTTATTTACAAAAGTTGAGTATGCTCCAACCATTTCATATACCGACAAATCAAATGTTCCTAAACATATTGAAGGTACTGCTTGTAAATAATTGGTAATCCCCATTTTTCTGGCTAATTCTAATACAGCATGTGGACCAAACTGTTTCATTATGTATGCTGTAATTGTATTTATTGAATTTGCTAATCCAAATTTCATACTTAACAGCATTCCATCATATTTGTCGTCCGAATTTTTTGGAATCCAGTCTTTTTCAGGCAAGCCCCATTTTTCTTTTTCAAAAATAACAGGGACATTTGGTACTTCATAACAAGGAGAATATCCTTCTTGCATTGCTAAAGCATATAAAAATGGTTTGAATGTAGAGCCAACTTGTCTTTTACCAACTTTTACATGATCATATTTAAAATGTTTATAATTAATTCCTCCTACATATGCTTTTACCAAACCTGTTGAAGGGTCCATACTCATCATTCCAGAATTGATAAAATATTTATAATACCTTATAGAATCTCTAGGGCTCATAATGGTATCCCGCTCTCCTTCCCAAGAGAATACTGTCATTGGAACTTTTGTGTTAAATATTTTTCTAATTTCCTTTTCCTTTTTGCCTACATTTTTTAGACGCCTATAACGTTCTGTCCTTTTCATTGCCTGATCAATAATGGAGTTTATTTGATCATTCGTAAAGTCCTTTGGAAATGGAGCATTAGTGTAGCCTTTCCAGTGTTTAAAAAAATCTTTTTGTAGCGAGCTTAAATGTGTTTTTAAACCCTCCTCTGCATGTGCTTGCATTCTTGAGTTTATACCAGTGTAAATCTTAAGCCCATCGGTATATAAATTATAATTGGTTCCGTCTGCCTTTTTATTTTCCTTACACCATTTTTTAAGCTCTATCCTCAAATACTCTCTTAAATATGGTGCTAAACCTTCATTGTGGCTAGCCTTTTTAAAATCCAAAACTATAGGTGCGTTTTTTAATGAATCCGCCAATGTGTTTTCTAAAAAACCATACTTTTTCATCTGATTTAACACTACATTTCTTCTTTGAGTAGTAAGCTCTAATCTTCTGTTTGGATTATATAAAGAAGGGTTTTTAAACATTCCTACCAACATTGCCGACTCAAGAACCGAAAGTTCAGATGCTGTTGTGTTAAAATAAACTTGTGCTGCTGATTTAATGCCCACTGCATTATTAACAAAATCAAATTTGTTTAAATACATTGTCATAATCTCTTCTTTTGTGTACTGCCTTTCCAGTCGCACAGCAATAACCCATTCCTTTAACTTTTGCATTACCCTTTCAAAACCAGTAGCTGGCTTTTCTGTAAATAACATTTTTGCTAACTGTTGTGAAATTGTACTTGCTCCGCCAGAGCTTCCGCCAAAAAGCTGTCCTTTTACAGCTCGTAATAATGCGATTAAATCTATTCCAGAGTGCTTATAAAAACGAATATCCTCTGTTGCAATTAATGCGTCTATTAAATGTTGTGAAATTTCTGAAAAACGAGCATTTGTTCTGTTTTCATAGAAAAATTTGCCCAACACCACTCCATCTTCCGAAATAAGTTCTGTCGCTAAATTATTTTTTGGATTCTCTAGTTGTTCAAAAGAAGGCAAGCTACCAAAAATACCGAGAGAAGTAAGGTATATTGTGAGCATTAAAACAACAAATGGTAAAGATATTGTTGTCCAAACTAACACTATTTTTTTACGATTAGTCATAGTCTTTTTTATCTTGTTTTTCTATTCTTAAACCAACGTCAACAATATCATTTAGTGTTTTCATTTCGGCAAATTCACCATACCTCATTGCTTGTTCAATTTCAAAAGAATAAGCCCCTTGTTGGGTAAAACGTATTGACTTTAACTTTGCTTGTACATTCCAAATATCTGCTAAACCTCTAGAACCAAGCCATTTCCCGCTTGGGTTGGCTATTGCTACTTGTACTGTGTCGCTTGTTATTATGCTGTTTGGCGAAGTAGTATGTACAAACATCCATAAGTTAGAAAAAGAATAACTGGAAGTATGTCTGATATTTATCAAAATATTAAAAACAGTATTAGTGTCCTTAATTTCTGTTTCAAATACTTTAGCGTCGGCAAGAGACCAGCTTTTATTATCTATCTCTAAGTTTTTCTCATAAATTCGATTTGAATCACAACCAAAAACAAACAATAGAAAAAATAATATGATGATATTTCTAATCATACTTTTTTACTTTTTTACTCTTTTTCCTTTTTCCTTTATACCTCCCTTTTGCTTTTCTTTTTTTGTCAAACCTGTTGATACTGTCTTGCCCAACTACATTTTCATAATCTACTTTTTCCTGAATCGAATCATCCAACAACTCTAAAGATTCAGGTTTTTTACCTATAGTATTTAATTCTATAATCTCTTTCACTCTATCTAATGATAACTCTATAATACCCATTCCAGAATCTTTATCATCATAAGTATACCACATTAATCTTTTGAAAATGTCCATTTTAAAGAATGATGCCTGACCTTTTTTACTTTTAAGCTTAAGCTTAGTGCTCGGAAATTCTTTAATACCCTCCATATATGCGTCTAACTCAAAATTGAGACAACACTTTAACTTACCACATTGTCCTGCTAGTTTTTGAGGATTAATCGACAAATTTTGATATCGTGCCGCAGAAGTGTTTACCGTTCTAAAATCTGTAAGCCAAGAGGAGCAACACAATTCTCTGCCACATGCTCCTATTCCTCCAAGCCTAGATGCTTCTTGACGAGCACCTATTTGTCTCATTTCGATTCGTACTCTAAATTCAGATGACAATTGTTTTATAAGCTCTCTAAAATCTACTCTACCATTAGCCGTATAATAAAAAGTTGCTTTAGTCTTATCTCCTTGATACTCAACATCGCTAATTTTCATCTCCAAACCTAAGTTTTCAGCATGTTTTCGTGCAACATGCATGCTAGACTCCTCTAAATCTACTGCAGACTGCCATTTATTTATATCATTTTCTTTAGCAATTCTGTAAACTTTATTCAGATCTTCAACATCAAGCTTTCTGTGTTTTTTCTTCAACTGTAGTCTTACCAATTCTCCTACAATAGAAACTACTCCAATATCATGCCCTGATGTAGCCTCAACAGCTACTACATCTCCTACCTTTAAAGGCAGTTCTAAATTATTATTGTAAAACTCTTTGCGACTCCCTTTAAACCTAACCTCAACAGCTTTAAAGTTTGACGCCGAATTTGGCATGTCTATATTAGAAAGCCAATCAAAAACAGTAAGCTTATTACACCCTCCTGAACCACAATTTCCGTTGTTTTTACATCCTCTAGGCAAACTACTCGAGCACCCTCCTGAAGAACAACTTCCACATCCCATAGTTATTGATTTATTGGTTTAGACAAATTTACACTTTTAACACGAAGCAATATCACCATTTTCAAGGACAAATCCATCAATATTATTTTTGAACTTCCGTTTCTTGCAATGTGATTTAACGCTTTTTCTAACTCATCTATTATTTTTTGAGAATTATTTTCATTTATAAATGGAGCAAACTTTCTAATAAATGTTTTTTCTTCCTCTCTTGTTCGTTGCAAATTTTCAGGGCCAAAATTAAAAATTAAACATTCTCTTATCATGTGTAAGCTATATACAAGAAACTCTTTTTGCTCTTCTCGACCATGCTTTATAAATTGGTCTATCCAATTACTTAAATCGGGTATTTTTGCTGTGTAACATATTCTCATCCATTTCTGAAACAATTGTGTCAAATGATCGTGCCTACTGTCAGTATTTGCCATCTGAATTGCTTTCGCAACATTTCCAGAGCTTATCACTTTAATGTTTTCTATTTTTTGATTATCTAGCTCAAAATGGTTTTTTAAAAAGGTTTGAAGCTCAATGTCAGTTAGAGCAATAATCTTTGTTTTTTGAACTCTGGAAATAATTGTATCTAACAACATATTATCTCTAGAACTTACCAAAATGAAAATTGTTTTTTCTGGCGGCTCTTCCAATAATTTTAACAACTTGTTAGACGTAGGAGCATGCATTTTATCAGCTTGCCATATTATAACAACCCTATATGAGCCTTCATAAGGTTTTAATGTCATTTTTTTAGCTAACTCATACGCTTCTTTAACCCCTATAAAAAGCTGCTTATTTTCAGCTTCTAATTTCTGAACCCACTCAAATTCGGTAGGAAAACTGCTTCCCTTAACAAACTCTCTCCATTGATCTATAAACATATCGCTTGTAGGGTTAGTCCCTCTACCTGTAGTAACAGGAAAAACCCAGTGCACATCAGGATGAGTTAGGTTATTATTTTTTAAACAACTGCTACATTTTCCACAAGAATCTTGATCTGTTTTATTGCTACACAACAAATATTGTGCATAAGCCCTAGCCATTGCTAAAGATGATGAGCCATCCTGACCGCTAAACAAATGTGCATGACTAACCCTGTCAAACTTTACCCCATTCTTAAGCCGAGATTTAGTATTGTTGTTACCTGGTATTTGACTAAAATTCATTAATTTTTTGTTGTAAACCAAAGGTAAGTAATTAATTCGTTTTACTTTTGGCAAAATTTTGAGAATGAAAACCATATACGACTTTAACTTTAAAAATAAAAAAGCACTCATAAGGGTAGATTTTAATGTTCCTATGAACGATAAGCTTGAAATTACTGACGACTCTAGAATAAGAGCTGCCTTACCTACAGTCAATAAAGTTTTATCGGATGGCGGATCAGTAGTTTTGATGTCTCATAGAGGTCGTCCTAAAGCAAAAGAGGAAAGTTTGTCAATGGCTCATTTACTACCGCATTTGGAAAAATTATTAGACCAAGATGTTCTGTTTAGTGATGATTGTATTGGTGAAAAAACCGAAAATAAAGTCAAAAAACTTAAGTCTAATGATGTGTTAATGTTAGAAAATTTACGTTTTTATGACCAAGAAACTAAAGGTGATGCGAACTTTGCTGGACAGCTTTCAAGATTAGGCGATATCTACATAAACGACGCATTCGGAACTGCCCATAGAGCCCACGCCTCTACGGCTATTATTGCTTCATATTTTGGAAAAAATAAATGTTTCGGAAAGTTGATGCACGATGAAATCACTAACATAGATAAAATACTCAAAAATGCTAAACGTCCTCTAACTGCTATTATGGGGGGGGCAAAAGTTTCAAGTAAAATTACCATTATATCTAGATTAATGGATACTGTAGACAACCTCATAATCGGTGGAGGAATGACCTATACTTTTATAAAGGCTTTAGGTGGATCCGTAGGAAGCTCATTAGTAGAAAACGACAAGCTTGATCTTGCACTAGATATACTCAAACTTGCAAAAGAAAAAAATGTTAACTTATTATTACCATCTGATTCGTTAAATGGTAATTCCTTTAGTAATGATGCTAATATCCTCTCATCGAAAATAGATGACGTTCAAGATGGCTATATGGGTTTGGATATAGAAAAAGAAACTATTGCTAACTTCAAAAAAACAATTGAAAGCTCTGGTGCAGTTCTTTGGAATGGTCCGATGGGTGTTTTCGAAATGGAAAATTTTTCTCATGGAACAAAGTCTATTGCACAGGCTTTAGTTAAAGCCACTGAAAAAGGGGCTTTTACGCTAGTTGGAGGTGGAGACTCTGTTGCTGCAATTAATAAGTATAATTTATCTGATAAAGTAAGCTATGTTTCCACAGGGGGAGGAGCTATGCTTGAATATTTAGAAGGAAAAACCTTACCTGGTATTGCTGCAATTACCGAATAGATTTTTCAATCTTTTCTATTTTTTCTTTAGCACCTTTAATTAGCTGGCTCGAATCTGTAGAATCGTTTACCAACATAGGGACTAAAGAGGAAATTGGTTTATACAAAACAGATTTTTTCTGATCTTGAATTGGCAGTACACCAAGCTGATTATCTATAGTGTTGAAGACCAATAATATTGAACTTAAAACAAATGCCACCTTCAATACTCCAAAAACAGCTCCAAAAATACGACTTAAAAAAGTTAATGATACCAGTTCAAGAATCTTGTCTAATATTAGACCAAGCAATCGCACTAAAAGAACGATAAGTATAAGTGTAATCGAGAACAAAACAACTGCTTGATAGTCTGAATCAATAGAAATAAATGGTTGCAGTTGATCTGAAAAACGGACTGCTCCATATATCCCTAATATCAATGCCAAAAGCGAACTTATCTCTTTTACAATTCCTCGAGAAACTCCCTTATACAGCCCCCACAAAAGAGGAACGGCCAAAACAATATCTATATAATTCATATCGTTTTCAAAAATACTATTTTTGACAGATGAATGACAACATAAAAACAGCGTGGCAAAAATTAGTTAAAAAACTTGAAGCTCGTTTTGGTGATGATCTAGACTTACAATCTATTTTATTTTTAATCGGATTACAAGAACTAGGCATGGGCTACCAAAAACTAAATAAAAATCAAAAACTAGATGTTATACATGTTGCTGTTTGTGCCTTACTAAGTCAATGGGGGTACTACATTTTTGATGGCCATGACAAGGACGGCTGGCCACACTGGAAAGAATCTGAAAAATTACCTTTCCTTAAGGCTAAAGATCAAGAAAAATTAATGAAAGAAGCCATAATTGAATATTTCAATTAATACGCTAACAACTGAACATTTTTATTAATTGTTTTACCATATGTAAAACGAATTGTTGACTGACCATAGTATAATGTGTCTAAGCCTGAAACAAAAACAGCGTCTATATTCATAACAGCTTCTTTTTCTAATAAATGCTCGCTTTGTCCATTCTCATCTGTTGTTTGCTCACTTATCACATAAGTTTGGTTAATCCCAGGAATATCTTCTTGTGTTAATCTGACATTTACGCCCGCTTTTGTATTTCCATCAGGATCATAAACAGTAATCACACCTTTCGTTATTGGTTCTTTATAACACGAAGAAAACAAAAGGGCAAAAAACAATAATGGTAATAAAAACGTTCTTTTCATAATAACATGATTATTTGTTAAATTTGCTAACAGTTAACAAAGATAGTAATTCCAATGAAAAAGTATTTAATTCTTTCTTTTGCACTAATATTTTCGTTAGTAGCACATAGTCAGAAAAAAACGAATGTACTCATAAAAACAAATATGGGTAACATGATTGTTGAATTATATAATGAAACGCCCTTACATAGAGATAACTTTATAAAATTAGTAAAAGAAGGTTATCTTGAAAACTGCTTATTTCATAGAGTTATTCCAAACTTTATGATTCAAGGTGGAGATCCAAACTCTAAAACTGCTGAATCTGGGGCTACGCTAGGTAATGGTGGTCCTGGCTATACTATTAACGCTGAATTTGTTCCAAAATATTTTCACAAAAAAGGAGCTTTAGCTGCAGCAAGAAAAGGAGATCATATAAATTCAGAAAAGGCATCATCAGGCTCTCAATTTTATATTGTTGATGGAAGTGTTTTTGATAATGAACGACTTGATTTATACGAACAAAAATTAGGCATTTCTTTTAGTAAAGAACAACGAGAAGCCTATACCACAGTTGGTGGAGTTCCTCATTTAGATGGAGCCTACACCGTTTTTGGCCAAGTCATTGATGGTTTGGACGTCATTACAAAAATTGCCAATATGAAAAGAGATGAAAACGATAGGCCAATTGTAGATTTAAATATGAAATTGAAAATCATTAATACTAAACAATGATCAATCAAGTCGAAAAACACCTTGAAGAAGTTGCTGCTTTTTCTCCTAAAAATAACGAAGACCTAGAGCTTTTTAGAATTAAATACCTCAGCAAAAAGGGAATCATGACAGACCTTTTTGGTGCTTTTAAACAGGTTCCAAAGGAGCAAAAAAAGGATTTTGGCCAGGCGTTAAACAAGCTAAAAAATGCGATACAAGAAAAGCTAGATAAACATAAATCTCAATTTGAACAAAGTGTAAAGCAATCTAGTGGATTAGACTTGTCAATGCCTGTTTCTCTAGATAATTTAGGAAGTAGACATCCGTTATCAATTGTAAGAAATGAAATTGTAGACATATTTAAACGTATTGGGTTTAGTATTTCCGAAGGGCCAGAAATAGAGGATGATTGGCACAATTTTACCGCTTTAAACTTGCCTGAAGAACATCCTGCTAGAGATATGCAAGACACTTTTTTTATTCAAACTAATCCAGATATTTTACTCAGAACTCACACCTCTTCTGTTCAAGTTAGGTATATGGAAAAAAACGAACCCCCTATTAGAACAATTTCTCCTGGAAGAGTATACAGAAACGAAGCTATTTCGGCAAGAGCCCATTGTATTTTTCATCAGGTTGAAGGATTATATATTGATAAAAATGTTTCATTTGCCGATCTAAAACAAGCATTATTATACTTTGCTAAAGAAATGTTTGGAGAAAAAACTAAAATCAGGCTAAGACCTTCCTACTTTCCGTTTACAGAACCAAGTGCTGAAGTAGATGTTTCATGTAATATCTGTTCTGGAAAAGGATGCAATGTTTGTAAATATACTGGCTATCTAGAAATATTGGGTTGTGGAATGGTAGATCCCAATGTTCTTAAAAACTGTGGTATAGACCCTGAAATATATAGTGGATATGCATTTGGCATGGGTGTTGAGCGAATAGCTATGCTTAAATATCAAGTTAAGGATTTGCGAATGTTCTTCGAAAATGACGTTCGCTTTCTAAAACAATTTAACGCTTCCTTTTAGTGTTTTTACAATAAATAAGATAAACTGGATTAATGAAAATTGCAATTATTGGAACAGCCTTTCCCTACAGAGGAGGATTGGCCGACTTCAACGAGCGGTTAGCTCAAGAAATGCAAAATGATAGACATCAAGTTGATATATATTCCTTTAGCCTACAATACCCCAATTTTATTTTCCCTGGAAAATCTCAATATAGAAAAGAGCCTAAACCAACCAATTTACAAATTTCAAGAGTGTTGAGCTCTGTAAATCCATTTAGCTGGATAAAGACAGGACAACAATTAAAGAAAAAAAAATACGACTTGTTGATTATCCCTTACTGGCTTCCGTTTATGAGCCCTTGTTTATCTACTGTGGCTTACACAGCCAGAAAAAACAGTTCGTCAAAAATTATTTCGATTGTACACAACATGACTCCTCATGAAAGAAGGCTCGGAGATCGTTTTTTTAGTAAATTATTTATACAGCAATGCGATGCTTTTATAGCATTGTCAAAATCTGTTTTAACAGATATAAATTCATTCAATAGTACCAAACCAAAAAGCCTTTCTCCTCACCCTGTTTATGATAATTTTGGCAAAGAAATTTCTAAAGAAGAAGCTTTAAAAAACCTATCACTTGACCCTAACTTTAGTTATATTTTATTTTTTGGTTTAATTAGAGACTACAAAGGTTTAGACCTCTTACTTAAGGCATTACCCACATTAAAAAACCAAAACGTTAAATTAATAATTGCAGGAGAGTATTATTCAAATAAAGAATATTACCAATCCATTATCAAACAAAACAATCTAGAAAATAAAGTTATCGAAATCAATCAGTTTATACCTAATGATGAAGTTAAAAATTATTTTTGCGTTTGCGACCTAGTGGTCCAACCATATAAATCTGCTACTCAGAGTGGGGTTACACAAATTGCTTATCACTTCAACAAACCAATGATAGTAACAAATGTAGGCGGACTGAAAGAAATGTGTCCAAACAACAAGGTTGGTTATGTTGTAGAGCCTAATCATATACAAGTTGGCAAGGCAATAAATCGCTTTTTTGAAGAAGCAGATATTGATGAATTAACTCATAATATTCTAAAAGAAAAGAAAAAATATAGCTGGAAAACTTTTGCTAAAGAAGTTTATTCATTATCACAAAAAATAACGACAAATGAAAAACATCATTAAAAACAACTTAAATGAGTCTGTTGAAATAAACCGAAAAATGTTAGACGACAATACTCTTATTGAGAGTGTTCAACTAGCTACTCAAACAATCATTTCTCGTTTTGAAAATGGTTATAAGTTGTTATTATGTGGAAATGGGGGCTCCGCTGCTGACGCACAACACATTGCTTCTGAATTTACAGGAAAGTATTATACAGATAGAGAGCCCCTAAACGCAGAGGCACTACACACAGACACGTCTTACCTAACAGCGGTTTCAAACGACTATGGTTATCAAGATATATTTTCACGAATGATTAAAGCTAAGGCTACAAAAGGTGATATTTTAATAGCTTTATCTACTTCTGGAAACTCTAAAAATGTTGTTGCTGCTTTACATAAAGCAAAAGAAATGGGAGTGTTTACTATTGGTATGACGGGTCAAAAAAAAGGTGACATGATACCTTATTGCGATTTGCATATTGCAGTACCAAGCGACAATACTGCTCGTATTCAGGAAATGCATCTTCTAATTGGTCATTCCATTTGCGAAGCTGTAGAGGCACATTTTTTTATAATATAATATGCTCAAAAAAAACATCAATAAGGAATGGACTCTTTTTCTAGATCGAGATGGAGTGATCAATAAAAAGATCGATGGAGATTATGTAAAAAACGTTGAAGAGTTTGAATTTCTTCCAAATGCAATAGACACCATTGTAGAATGCTCTAAAGTTTTTGGCAAAATAATTGTTGTTACCAACCAGCAGGGTATTGGAAAAGGAATAATGACCAATAGAGATCTAGAAAAAGTTCATCTTCATATGAAACAAAAAATTGAAGAAAAAGGAGGTAAAATAGATGCTATATATTACGCGCCTGAACTTGCCATCAAAAACTCTTTATTAAGAAAGCCAAATATTGGTATGGCTTTACAAGCAAAAAAAGATTTTCCAAAAATTAATTTCAACAAAAGCATTATGGTCGGTGACTCTGCTAGTGACGTTGAATTTGGTAAAAATGCAGGAATGATTCCTTTTTTAATATGCGAAAAGCTACCTTCTTTATACGATTGGTTTCAACAATTATAATCCATTAAATAAAAGAAATTACCTTTTATTTAAAACTCCAATCATAACTGTCTAAACTAGAAATACAAGCTACAAGAAGATCAATAGAAGACCTTATATCATCTTTGTCTGCCATTTCTATCACCTGATGGATATGCCTTGTCGGAATCGACACCGCACCAGCTATTGATCCGCCAGCCGTAAAACGTTGTATACCTGCGGTATCTGTACCTCCTCCAGTTAGTATTTCTAATTGGTGTTTAATATTATTATTCTTTGCAATTTGTTTCATGTATTCTACCATTCTATAATCACAAATAGTTGAAGAATCCATTACCTTAATCGCTGTTCCTTTTCCAAGTTCTGTAATTTTTTCATGGGGCGCTGCGCCAGGAACATCATAAGCTATTGTTGTGTCGAGTCCAAAACCGAAGTCAGGCTGAATTTCTTGTGTTGAAACATTTGCTCCTCTAATTCCTACTTCTTCTTGAACTGTAAATACACCATATACATCATAAGGTGTTTCTTTCAATTCTCTTAACGCTTCAATAAGAATAAATACGGAAACTCTGTTGTCAATCGACTTACAATTGATACAGTTACCCATTTCGATCAACTTTCTTTCTCTTGTAATAGGGTTTCCAATTTGAATAAACTTTTCTACCTCCTTTTTAGGCATTCCCATGTCAATAAAATAATCCGTTGTTTTCGGCGATTTAGTGCGCTCTTCTGGTGTCATTACATGAATAGGCTTGCTACCCATTACGCCCACTAAATCTTTCTTTCCAT
This sequence comes from Flavobacteriales bacterium, assembly GCA_049890095.1. Lineage (GTDB taxonomy): Bacteria > Bacteroidota > Bacteroidia > Flavobacteriales > UBA7312 > JABAYQ01. The sequence goes on from JBMHCD010000007.1 coordinate 81,855, forward strand.
GAACTATTACTCGTTGGGCTGTTAGTGTTTTTGGATCAAAGCCTCCCAATGTATGAAATCTCAAAAAGCCATTATCATCTATGTGGGTAACAATAAAACCTATTTCGTCCATATGGGCACCTATCATTACCTTTTTTGACTCTTTACCTTTTTTTATTGCTGTTACATTTCCCATATTGTCAAGCCTAACCTCATCTACTAAAGGCGTTACTTCTCTTATAACGATTTCTCTTATTCGTTGCTCAAAACCTGGGGCACCAGCCGCTTCACATATTTCTGCTAATAACTCTACATTAATTGCCATATCTATAAATTTTATTTTACGTAACTTAATTTCATCATATTAGTCATTCCTTTTTCTTTTATTGGCATACTTGCCACATTCAGAATAAGATCTCCTTCATTGACATTTTTTAATTCTTTTAATATTTTTTTGGTTTGTAAAACCGTATCATCTGTGCTCGAATCATTATCAAAATAAAAACCCGTTACTCCCCAAACTAAAGAAAGTGTGTTTAAAATAGCGTGATTATTCGTAAACGCATAAATTTTACATGGAGGTCTATGACTAGAAATTTCAATCGTGTTATACCCCGAATGTGTCATCGTTACGATTGCTTTAACACCAACCTGCTCGGCCAATTTGCAGGAATGATAACATATCGCATCGGAAATATATCGCTCACCATCTTTTTCCTTAAGTTGATATGCTCTTATCCCTCTAAACTCTTTTTCTACGTCTGCAACAATTTTATGCATTACCTCCACAGCTTCTAATGGAAATTCTCCAACAGATGTTTCGCCACTTAACATTACAGCATCCGCTCCGTCCATTACAGAGTTTGCAACGTCATTAACTTCGGCTCTAGTTGGAGTTACATTTTCGATCATGCTTTCCAGCATTTGAGTAGCTACAATAACTGGTTTTGCTTTCAACAAACACATCTCGGAAATCTTTTTCTGCAATACAGGAACTTGCTGCATAGGAATCTCAACTCCCAAATCTCCTCGAGCAATCATAACCGCATCGGTTACATCAACAATGCTTTCCAAATTACTTATCGCTTCAGGCTTTTCGATTTTAGCAACAATACGAGCGGAATGCTTTTTGCTTTGGATTTTTTTTCTCAACTCTAATATGTCTTGAGCGGAACGAACAAAAGATAACCCTATCCATTCAATTGGCTGGGTCAAAACAAAGTCTAAGTCTTTTAAGTCCTTTTCTGTTAAACATGGTTGAGAAATGTTTGTATTCGGTAAGTTAACCCCTTTATTCGAAGATAATGGTCCGCCATGTAAAACCTTTGCTTGAACTTTATCTTTTTTATTAGTAGAAATTATTTCTATTTGAATCTTACCATCATTAATTAACACTCGTTCACCTGGCTCAACATCTTGTGCAAATTGCACATAGCTTATGTATAATAATTTGCTATTACTAATTGTTTTTTTTGACGTTATCTGTAGTTCTTCCCCATTTTTTAAAATGGTTCCTTCTTCCACTTCTCCAACTCTTATTTTTGGACCTTGTAAATCTGCTAATATTGCGGTGTGACAATTAAGCTCTTGATTAATCGATTTTATTAATTTGATGGTTTCCAAATGTGTAGCGTGATCAGCATGTGAAAAATTCAATCGGCATACATTTACACCAGATTGAATCATTTTTTTAAGCACCCCATCTTTTAGTGTCGCAGGCCCCATTGTTGCAACAATTTTTGTGTTGTTTCTCATTATTAAAATATAAAATGTTCTTTTTGTTTATAATCGGTTATTTCTACTGTAGCCAGTACGTCATCAATATTTTTTAATTGTAAAATCCAATCGCTTTTTATTTTTTCGTCAGTGTTATAATCCATTTTTATCCAATAATCTATTTGCTTTGCTTTCTTTAACAAAAAACCACCTTGACTTTTGTTTGATATTACATATATATTTGAAAAGTCTATTTGATAATGATAAGTTGAAAAACTCTGACGACTCTCTATATTTTCAAAAAAATCCACTTTAACAAAATCCGTTTTTAAAGCTTTGTTTAACATCCAAACGAAGCGATAATCCTTTAAATGACTACTAACTCCATAAAGATAAAAGTTTGTTTCAGCCGTAATATTTAAAAACTGCTTTGCCATTGCTGGTAAATTTAAATAAATAATATTGACTGTAGTTTAAGCTTAGGTTAATTCTTTATAGACCTTTTTAGCCGCAGCCTCTTCTGCTCTTTTTTTAGACGTCCCTTTTGCAACAGCAACTTTTTTTGAATCAACACACAGTTCTACTGTATATTGTTTGTTATGGTCTTCGCCTTCTGTTTTAACTATATTAAACTTTAATTCTTTTTTATTTTTTTGTCCCCACTCTAGGCATTTACTTTTATAGCTTGCTATTTCTTTTGCTAACTCATCTATTTTTAAATGAGGCTTTATTAATTTTTCTTTTATGAAATACGATGCTTTTTCATATCCTTGATCAACAAAAATAGCACCAACCAAAGCTTCTAAAGCATTTCCATATATAGATGGACTCGTTTCACTAGATTTTCTTCTGACTAGTTTGTCTAATTTAATTTTAAATGCTAATCTATTTAATGTTTTGCGGCTAACAATTTTTGATCTCGTTTGTGTAAGAAAACCCTCACTTTTATTTTTAAAGTGGTTAAACAAAACCTCTGCAACAACCAAATCTAAAACCGCATCGCCCAAAAACTCTAGCCGCTCATTATCATTTTGTTTTCCTTTGTTAAGTGACTTATGTGTTAAAGCCAACTTATAAACAGACATTTTGATTGGGTAAAACCCTATGACTTGATATAGCTTTTTTTGAAAAGAACTTTTATAAAAGAAACGTTTAAAATATGCGATCAAGAAGAAAGCTTTTTAATCATTACACAGGCGTTGTGTCCGCCAAAACCAAAAGTGTTAGATATTGCTGCTCTAACCTCTCTTTTTTGTGCTTTGTTGAAGGTATAATTTAAATTTGGATCTAACTCAGGATCGTCAGTGAAATGATTAATTGTTGGTGGAATAATATCGTTTTTAACCGCTAAAACCGACGCTATGGTTTCTATTGCTCCAGCAGCACCAAGTAAGTGTCCAGTCATCGACTTTGTTGAGCTAATATTCAGCTTTGTTGCATGTTCTCCAAATACTTTTTTAATTGCTTTTACTTCTGCAATATCTCCTAAAGGGGTAGAAGTACCGTGTACGTTTACATAATCAATATCACTAGGTTTCATCCCTGAATCTTGAATAGCCAAATTCATCACATTCATTGCTCCTAACCCTTCTGGGTGAGGGGCCGTAATATGGTGAGCGTCAGCAGTCATGGCTCCCCCAACAACTTCAGCATATATCTTTGCTCCTCTGGATTTGGCATGCTCATACTCTTCCAAAACAAGAGCCGCTCCTCCCTCTCCTAAAACAAACCCTTCACGATCTTTGTCAAAAGGTCTTGAAGCTGTTTCAGGGCTGTCATTTCTAGTTGATAAAGCGTGCATAGCGTTGAAGCCGCCAACACCCGCTTCATTAACACAGGCCTCTGATCCTCCAGTAATAAAGACATCTGCTTTGCCCCACTTTATATAATTAAAAGCGTCTATTAGGGCGTGGGTTGAAGAAGCACAGGCAGAAACCGTTGCAAAGTTTGGACCTCTAAAACCATATTTAATCGAAATATGACCTGCAGCAATGTCGGCAATCATCTTAGGAATAAAGAATGGATTAAACCTTGGAACTCCATTACCACTTGCAAATGAGCCTATCTCACCTAAAAAGGTATCAAGACCTCCTATTCCCGAACCCCAAATAACTCCTGCTCGATCTAAATTAATTTGTTCTACATCTAAAGCAGAGTCAGCCATAGCTTCGCTTGCTGCTACCATTCCATATATGGCATACATATCGAGTTTTCGAGCTTCTTTTCTATCCAAAAAATCAGTTGGATTGAAGTTCTTAACCTCGCAAGCAAATTTCGTTTTGAATTCCGAAGAATCAAAACGAGTAATAGGTCCAGCACCACTTTTACCTTTCAAAAGGTTTTCCCAGAACTGAGAAACTGTGTTTCCAATAGGGGTTAGAGCGCCAAGACCGGTAATGACTACTCGCCTAGACATATAAATTAAATTTTACTTATGCTTTTTCTATATAAGAAATTGCGTCTCCTACAGTAGCAATTCCTTCTGCCTGATCGTCTGGAATTTGAATATCAAATTCTTTTTCAAACTCCATTATTAGTTCTACGGTATCTAGTGAATCCGCACCTAAATCGTTTGTGAAGCTTGCTTCAGTAGTAACTTCTGACTCATCAACTCCTAATTTATCTACAATAATTGCTTTTACTTTAGTTGCAGTATCTGACATGATTTATAATTTTTAGTTAATTATGTTGCAAATAAATATACTTTTTAAATATAAAACAAGATTGTTGCCCACTATTGTTTGAATATTTGTCATTCATTTACATTAGTTCTATTACATTTGCTTAAAGAAAAATGATTAAAAACAATATTGTCATATTTGCTTCGGGTTCTGGAACAAATGCAGAGCGTATAATCGAGTATTTTGAAAAAAACGAGCGCTCTAAAGTTGTGTTAGTTATGTGTAATAAACCTAACGCATATGTTGTTAAAAGAGCTAAAAAAAAGAACGTTTATTGTCATGTTTTCAACAGTGAGTCGTTTAAAAAGAATGATGATATTTTATCCGTAATGCAGAAATTTGAAGTCAAATGGATTGTTTTGGCTGGTTTTTTATTGAAAGTTCCTGCATACATTATTAATAATTTTACTAATAGAATTGTCAACATTCACCCATCCCTGCTTCCAAACTTTGGAGGAAAAGGAATGTATGGTATGAATGTTCATCGTGCGGTTATAAATAATAACGAATCTAAAAGTGGTATAACAATTCACCATGTTAGTGAAGAATATGATGAAGGAAATGTCATTTTTCAGGCTCAATGTACGGTTTCAGAATTGGATACCGCTGAAGACTTAGCAAAAAAGGTTCAGACACTAGAACACCAGCATTATGCCAAAGTAATCGATCGCCTAATCCAAGGTTCTGAACTATGAAAATTAGTATTTATACAGACGGGTCGTCTAAAGGGAATCCAGGACCAGGAGGCTATGGAATTGTTATGCTTTCGGAAAAAGGTCATCGAAAAGAGTTGGCTCAAGGGTTTCGAAAAACAACCAATAACAGAATGGAACTCTTGAGTGTAATTGTCGCTTTAGAGTCTATAAAACAACAAGATTGTAGTATTTCCATTTATTCCGATTCTAAATATGTAGTCGATGCTGTTGAAAAAAAGTGGGTTTTTGGTTGGGAAAAAAAGTTTTTTGAAAAGAAAAAAAATGCTGATTTATGGAAACGGTTTTTAAGAGTTTACAGAAAACATCAAGTTCGATTTATATGGATTAAAGGTCATAATAACAATGTCGAAAACGAAAGGTGTGATCGATTAGCCGTTGCTGCTGCTGAAGCTAAGGACTCACACAAAATAGACCATGGGTTTGAGGCTACTCAAAACAACTCCTTGTTGTAATTTAGTTCAAAATTAAATCTATTCTCTGAATATTTTCGCTTGCTAAATCTTTAAACTCTTTGGTTTTTTGTTTTTTAACTTCGGATTTAAAATGTTCTTTCATTTCTTCAAGTAGCTGTTTAGAAACCCAAACCATCCATGATGTGGCGTTTTGATGAAGTTTTTCTAACGCATCTAATCCTATAATTGCAACTTTTAGGTCTTGATTTTTCAAAAAGTCTACATATGTTCTAGAGGTTCTATACAAATCGTAATTACCTTCTGTTTCTAAACAGTTCACAAAAAACTTCATTTTATCAGCCTCACCATGTTCTGCATAAACCATTTTAATATTTGTTTTTAAGGCGCTTTTGGCATCTTCTTCTAATTTTTCAGCTAGTTTTACTGCTTTTGATGGATCAATTTTTGAGTACGCCAACAGAGCTGATCCTGAAATAGCATATGATAGATGTTGTGTTTTTTGCTCAAAAAATGCGCTATACTTTTCCATTGATGGCAAAGAAGAAAGGTATTCGATTGCTTTAGCCACAACTTTTGTTTTATCATCATTTTTTGCCAAAACCTCAATCATGTTTATAATCGTTGTATTTAACGTTTTGGTTTCTATTGCCTTATTCAGAGCTAAAATACGAACTCCCCAGAAATCATGTTTCAATGCAGAAATAATCGCTTTATCAAGATTTTTTTGACTAATATTTTGTAGTGTTAATTTCTGATCCATATATAGTGGTGCTTTTTGTTGATTCAACCACCAACTGTCAGGTTTTTCATCAAAAATTTGAGCTAACAACATATGTTCAGCGTCTACAATTACATTAGAAACCAAACCCTCTACGTCAAATGTAAAGCGTTGCTTTTTTTGATTCATTACTACCTCATAACGCTTTGGTTTTCCATCAACATAAACATCAATAGATATAGGTAACTTATATATCGGCGTCTTGCTGTTGTCTTGAATTTGTTCGATTTGAACAATTTGTTTATTATTTTCAAAAAAATAGTCGATTACTAGTATTGGATGACCAGACGCTAAAAACCATTGATTAAAAAACCAATTTAAATCTTGCCCGCAAACCTCTTCCATTGCTAGTCTTAATTGATGGATTTCTACCGTACTAAAAGCGTTTTGAACGAGGTATTTTTTCAATCCGTTATAAAAAGCATCGTCTCCTAATATGTTTCTCAACATATGAAGGATTCGCCCGCCTTTTGCATAAGAGTGATTATCAAACATGTCTTCTTTATCTGAATAATCAAATCGAATCATGTCCACTTGTTTTCTTCTTGATTCGTTCATATAAGATATTAAATCATAATCCAAGTGTTGATCTGCAGCCATTCTTCCAAATCCTTCTAACCTCCACATGTACTCTCCATATGTAGCAAAAGATTCATTTAAAGGCAAATTTGCCCAAGATTCACAAGTAACTAAATCTCCAAACCAATGATGAATTAGTTCGTGTGCAATAATATCTTCCTCATGATCATCTAAAAGTTCTCTTTTGTTCATTTGAACAAATTCACCGTGTATTACTGCGGTTGTATTTTCCATTGCTCCGGACACAAAATCCCTAACCACTACTTGTGCGTATTTTTCCCAAGGATATTCTACCCCTAGAATGTCGGAGAAAAATTGCATCATTTCTGGCGTTCTTCCAAATATTTGACGTGCGTAAGGATGGTATTCCTCTTCAAGAAAATATTCAACATCAATATCTTTCCAGGTGTCAGTTGTAACCAAAAACTCTCCAATCGCCAACATAGCTAAATATGGCACATGAGCTAGCTTTTGGCTCCAATAATCTGTTCTTGTTCCGTCTTTATTATCAATACTGTTGATTAGCAAACCATTTGAAAGTGTTTTAAACCTGTTTTGAACCGTTACATTTATGTCTTGAGTCATTCTTTCATTTGGACTATCAATAGTGGGAAACCAACAGGAACTAGCTTCTGTTTCGCCTTGAGTCCATATTTGTTGAGGTTTATCTTCCGTGTTATATGGGTTTATAAAATATAACCCTTTGGCCTGAGAAATTGCTCGACTACCTTTGAGATTAAGCTCATTGGGTTTTGCTATATAATTAATTTTGATTTTATACGTCTCGTTTCGATTATATTCTCGACCTAACTCAATCGTCAAGTAAAAATCATCATAAGTATACTTTAACTTTTCGCCATTCATTTCTACCAAATGAATATCAAAGCCCTTTGCATCTAATACTAATGTACTTGTTGGGTAAAAATATGGCTTTACTTCTATTAATGCCTCTCCATGTACATGTTGTTTTTTCCAATCAAAACTCAAATCTAATTGAGTATGAATAATGTCATTTAATCGTGTTTCAGAAGGGTTGTATATTATTTCCTTTTCTTCAAGCTGTTGGCTTGTGTTGTTGTTGTTGTTTTGTACACTAAATAGAGCGATTGCTAAAGCAATAATAATTTCCATTATTAAATAATTTAAGTGGGATAAAAATAAGAAGTTATTGTTTATTAAATTTGTATTATGAAAGCAAAAGTTAATTTAGACTATTCGTTTGAAGTGGAAAGTGTAGAATGGGACTTAATAGAAGTAAAAAACGGTCTCTTTCACATTATTTACAACGATCAGTCATTTGTTGCAAATGTTGTAAGTACAGACTATCAGAAAAAAAGTTTTGTAATCAACATCAACAATTCAAACTATGAGGTTGTTTTAAAAGATCAGTTTGATGAATTACTAGAAAAATTAGGTATGGTCAACCTAAATTCTGGTGTAGATAATGAGGTGAAATCGCCTATGCCGGGTCGAATAATAAACGTTTCAGTTGAGGTTGGATCTAAAGTTGGTAAAGGGGACAACCTGTTGGTTTTAGAAGCAATGAAAATGGAAAATATTATCAAATCTACAAGAGAAGGTGTAATAAAATCTATCGAAGTGGATAAAGATCAAACCGTTGAAAAGAATCAACTTATGTTTGTTTTCGAGTAAAAAATTAAAGTTCTACTTTAGAAAGGTCAACAAAATCGTCAACTCTTTTTGTTAGTTCACTATCACTCAAATTTACCAAACGCTCTGTTCCCATTTTTTCTACACAAAAAGATGCCATTGCAGAAGCATATATTAAGGCTTTTTTCATGTTTTCAAATGTGAAATCTTGTGTTTGATGTAGGTAACCAACAAAACCTCCGGCAAAAGTGTCGCCTGCCCCTGTTGGATCTATAACTTCTTCAAGGGGCATTGCGGGGGTATAAAACATTTTGTCTTTTCCAAACAATAACGCTCCATGCTCTCCCTTTTTAATAATTAGGATTTTAGGACCAAAAGACATTATTTTTTTTGCTGCTTTCACTAAAGAGTACTCTTGTGATAGTTGTCTTGCCTCTTCATCATTAATCGTCAAAACATCTACATGTTTTAATGCTTGCATTAAGTCGTCTAAACAATTGTCCATCCAAAAATTCATTGTGTCTAAAACAGTTAACTCTGGCTTTTTGTTTAGTTGATTGAATACCTGTTGTTGAACAATAGGCATAAGATTTCCTAACATTAATATTTGACAATCTTTATAACTTTCAGGAACTATTGGGTTAAATGTTTCTAATACATTTAGCTGGGTTTCTATGGTGTCTCTATTGTTCATGTTGTTATGATATCTACCTGACCAAAAAAACGTTTTTTCATTTTCCTTTATTTGTAACCCATCCATGTTTACATTGTGGTTTTCCAATAATTGTATTGCCGATTGCGGAAAATCTCCTCCAACTACTGAAACTAAATTAATTTTTTTAGAAAATTTAGATGCAGATAATCCAATATAAGTGGCTGCACCTCCTACTATTTTGTCTGTTTTACCGAATGGTGTTTCGATAGCATCGAATGCTACTGTACCAACAACTAATATGCTCATTTTTTTAATTATATATTTTTTACAAATATATTGCATAATTATTATCATTGTACTAATATTGCATTCGGATTTTTTCCTCCTTAGCTCAGTTGGTTAGAGCATCTGACTGTTAATCAGAGGGTCCTTGGTTCGAGCCCAAGAGGGGGAGCAAACCAAAAAAGCACTTACAGAAATGTAGGTGCTTTTTTTTATATTTATATTAAATATGTCATTAGTAAAAAAAATAATTGGTCAATCGGCTATTTACTTTATCGGAACTATTTTTTCCGTACTGGTTGGTTTTTTTTTCAAGATATATTTATCGAATAAAATAGGTTCAGAAGGCTTAGGTTTATTTACTTTAGGGATGTCTTCAGTTGCAATTGCATCTATTTTTTTAACTTTTGGATATGGGAACGGCTTAATACGGTTCGTCTCTAAATATCTTGCCAACAAACAATACAATAGGTTATCTTACTATCTTAAAAAAACTGTTTTTATAAATATATTAACCCTTATTCCTCTTAGTTTAATTTACTTTTTATTTCCTGATTTTGTTGGAGGAGAATTATTAAATTCTAAAAAATTAATTGAATACATTCCTTTATTTGGTATTGTTTTAATAATAAATAGTTTTCTGAGTATTGGTGATCAAACTATAAGAGGTTTTCAAGAAGTTAAAAAAAGTACCATCGTTCATCATTTTATTCGACTTCCATTTAAAATAATTTTAACTGTTATTTTATTTGGTTTAGGAATGTCGTTAGATGGTTACTTATGGGCAGAAATTTTTGCCGCTCTATTATCCGTTATATTATTTGTTTTTATACTCAAAAAACTGGCGCCTACTTCTTTTTCTTTTATAAATAATAAAATTACCAAGTCTAATTTAGAAGAAAAAAAATATGCTTTAAATATGTTTTTAATTGAACTATTAGGGGTTCTTCAAAATCATGGAGAAAAAATAATTCTAGTTTATTTTATGAGCGAATCCGAGCTTGGTGTTTATTCTATAATATTAAGTATTGTTGCTTTTATTCCAACAATATTAGTTTCTGTAACTTCTATTTTTTCTCCTATTGTTTCAGCATTTCATAGCACTAATCAATTAGAAAAATTATCTCAATACTATCGCTATAGCGTTAAGTATATTTTTGTCTTGAGTTTTCCATTGATTGCATTTATTGTATTATACAATGAAATTATTTTACAATTTTTTGGAGAAGATTTTAGTGTTGGATATCATTTATTATGGCTTGTAGCAATAGGTGAATTGATAAATATTTCTTTTGGGTCTGTTGGAACAATGTTAAAAATGATGGGTTATGATAAAATGCTAAGAAATATTTCGGCAATAACTTCCATTCTGACCTTTTTTGCTAGTTTTATATTAATCCACTATTTTGGACTAGTAGGTGTAGGAATAGCTTATATTCTTAAAAACATTAGTTATAATTTAGGTGCAAGTATAGTGTTATATAAAAAAAGTAGTATCAATATTTTTGACTTTTCATATACTAAAACTATTGTTTTATATTTTGCACTGTTTGGTGTTCTTTTTAGTGTTTATCAGCCGATAAATGTTAGTATATTATACTTATTTTTAGGATTGATTATTATTTATATAATTTTTATTTGTTTTTGGACTCTTCTTTTAGGTAAAAAAGACTACCCTATAATTATAAAATTAATAAAAAATGATCTCTAAATTTCTTTACATATTGAGAGAAAGAAAGCTTCTAAAAAGTAAAAATAATAATGCATTAAAACTTTTTAATACTAATCAGGTAATTTTTTTTCATATTCCTAAAACAGGAGGAAATTCTATACTTAAAAGTTTATATGGAAATATTGATTTTGGTCATCGAGATGTTGCGTATTATAAAGCTATTTTTGGAAAAAATAAATTCAATTCCTTTTATAAATTTTGTGTTGTTAGAAATCCTTACGAAAGACTTTATTCTGCTTATTCATTTTTAAAAAAAGGAGGAATGAATAAAATGGATAAAAATTTTAATGATATCTATTTAAAAAAATATCACTCTTTTGATGATTTTGTTAAAAGTGGACTAAACAACAAACACATTAAAAATTGGATACATTTTAAGCCTCAACATAGTTTTATTCTAGATAAAAATAATCAGATATGTGTTGATTTTGTAGCTAAATTAGAAAATATAGAAAATGATTTTAATATCATAAAAGATAAATTACAAATAAGGGATGTTTGTTTATCTCATCTAAATAAAACGAAAAAATATCCCTTAACAATGACTCCTGAGATTAAACAAATAATCCAAAAACATTACCAAAAAGATTTTGAGTTATTTTATAAAAATCTACTTTAATTTTTACTTTTTTAATAATTTATCTACCCCAATCCATATTAAAATAACTGGCCAATAAACTCGTATCAATTCAATTATTGATACATCAAAAAAACCTAAATTATTAAACAAAAAAAGTAATCCAATTAAAATAAATAGTATTCCTATTAACGTTCCATTTTTCATTTTTTAAATAAATTATATTCTATTTATATCTTTTTTATAAGCTTTACAAATAAACGTAAACTTAGGTTTATTTATTACTAACTTCGTAACATGTCGAGAAAAAAACGAACAATCACTAAAAAAACCTTAACAACAGAAATTTTAACTGTTTTCCGACGACAACCAAAAAAATCTTTTAACTATAAACAATTAGCAAAAATTATTGGTTTTAATAAAGATGAAGTTGGTAAATTAATTAATAACATCTTATTTGAGTTACTCGAACAAGAAAAAATTTTAGAAGTCTCAAGGGGGAAATATCGTTTTAAAATTATAAGAAATTTATTAGATGGAATTATAGATATTAATTCTAGTGGAAATGCGTATGTGATGGTTGATGCTTTTGATCAAGATATCTTTATCAATAAAAAGTATATTAAAAACGTTGTTAGCGGAGATCTGGTAAATATTGCTTTACATTCCAAATTCAAAAAAAATAAATTAGAGGGTGAATTAATAGAAGTAATTGAACATAGAACACGTCAATTTGTTGGTATAGTAGAACTATCTAAACATTGTGCTTTTGTTATTTCTACTAATCCAAAAATACCTTTTGATATCTATCTTCCAAATTCTGAATGTAAAAATATAAAAGAAGGTCAAAAAGTAGTTTGTGAAGTAACGGATTGGGGTAATTCTAAAAATAATCCAACAGGAAAATTAATAGATATATTAGGTTATCCTGGAGAACATAATGTAGAAATTCATTCCATATTAGCAGAATTTAATTTGCCTATTAAGTTTGATTTATCAATTGAAGAATTAGCAAAAAAAATACCTACTAAAATTTCTAATGAAGAAGTTAAAAAAAGAAGAGATTTTAGAAACACAACAACCTTTACCATAGACCCTGAAGATGCAAAAGATTTTGATGATGCATTATCTATTAAAAAAACAGATAATTATTGGGAAATAGGTATTCATATAGCAGATGTTTCGCATTATATTAAAGAAAATGACCTTATTGATTTAGAAGCCAAGGAAAGAGCTACATCTGTTTATTTAGTTGATAGAGTTATTCCAATGCTCCCTGAGGTTCTTTCCAATAAATTATGTTCTTTAAGACCAAAAGAAGAAAAATTATGTTTCTCTGCTGTTTTTAATATTGATGAAAACGGTAAAATACTTAATGAATGGTTTGGGAAAACCATTATTAATTCTAACCATAGATTTACTTATCAAGAAGCACAAAATATTATTATTAATAAAGAAGGTTTGTTCACTAAAGAATTAGAAATTTTGAATAAAATTTCTCAAATTCTTAGAAGTAAAAGAATGAAATCTGGTGCTTTTTCTTTCGAAAGATCGGAAACAAAATTTAAATTAGATAAAGAAGGAAATCCAATTACTATTTATTATAAAAAAAGTGAAGAAGCTCATAAATTAATTGAAGAGTTTATGCTTTTAGCAAACAAAAAAGTTGCAGAATTTATTGCTAAACAAAACAAAATATTTGTTTATAGAATACATGATTCACCAGATCCCGAAAAATTAGAAACATTTAATATTTTTCTTAAAACTTTTGGTTATAGTATTCAAACTGAAAACAAAAAAAGTATTGCTTCTTCAATGAATAGTTTACTTAAAGATATTCAAGAAAGAAGTGAATCTAATATGATTGAAACATTAGCCATTCGTACAATGGCTAAAGCTACTTATTCTATAGATAATATTGGTCATTATGGATTAGCATTTGATTACTATTCACATTTTACAAGTCCTATTCGTAGATATCCAGATGTGTTAGTTCATCGCTTATTGCATTTTTACTTAGAAAAAGGAATACATTCTCCATATAAAAATCTTGAAAACCAGTGTAAACATTGTTCTGAAAAAGAAATCATAGCTTCAAAAGCAGAAAGAGCTTCTATTAAATATATGCAGGCAAAATATATGTCCGATAAAATAGGAGAAATATTTGACGGTGTAATTTCAGGTATAACAGATTTTGGGATTTTTGTAGAAGTGCAGAATACTGGTTGTGAAGGATTGATAAAACTTCGTGATATTCCGGGTGATTTTTATGTCTTCAAAGAAAAAGAGTTTTGCGTTGAAGGTTTTCAAACAAAAAAAAGATTTTATATCGGAACTAAATTAAAAGTAAAAATCAGAAAAGTTTCTTTAGAAAAAAAGGAAATAGATATGGTTCTATTATAATTATATATTTTTTTTATATTTTATAAAATATGATATATATAATATACTGTTAATTAGGTTGATAAATTATGAAATAAAAAATTGAATTTATGTTTTATTAAATACTGTAAACATTTAATAAACATATTATTTTATATAACTAATTAAAAATCAATATTTTAATTATATAATTAACAAGTTTGTTAAGATTGTTAATTAATAAACTAACATTAATTTAGTTATAACTTTTAAATAAAATTAAAGTATAATTTGTTAAAAACCTATTTATATTTTTTGGCTTACTTTTTGTAAAAAAAAGTTTCAAATCAATATTTATTTTTGATTAATGGATTTATTTAAAAAATCAATAATAACTTTTAAAACTTACTAACTTTATTTAACATTTACATTATTAATTTTGTTGATAATGTATATGATAATAAATTCTTTATAAACACTTATTAAACATAAAAAATGGAAATAAAAAAGATTGGTATTGCTTGCGATCATGCAGGATTTGATCATAAAGAAAAATTAGTGATATGGTTAAAATCAAAAGGTTTTGATGTAAAAGATTTTGGTTGTTTTTCTTCGGAAAGTGTAGATTATCCTGATTTTGCTCATCAATTAGCAAAATCAATATCTTCTGAAGAATGTCAAATAGGAATACAGTTTTGCGGTAGTGGTAATGGAATAAATATGTCTGCTAATAAACATCAAGAAATCCGTTCTGCTTTATGTTGGGAAAAGGAAATTGCAGAACTAGCCAGGTTACATAACAATGCTAATATTTGTACTATGCCAGCTCGCTACATATCTATAGATAAAGCTATTGATGTAACAGAAACTTTTTTAAATACTTCTTTTGAAGGTGGAAGACATTTAAGAAGAGTCAATAAAATAAAATGTTGTTAAAAATGAAAAAAATAATTTATCTCTTATTATTCTTTCCAATTGCTTCATATTCTCAGGTTATATCAATTACTGATAGTAATGATAAACTACGCTTTGCAAATACAATTAGTAAAAAAGATCTAAAAACACACGTATATATATTAGCGAGCGACTCAATGGAAGGGAGAGAAACAGGAAAACCAGGTCAAAAAATGGCAGCAAATTATATTGCTGATTTTTTTAAATCTATTGGTATTCCTCCTTATAAAAGAAACACTTACTTTCAAAAATTCAAAGTTCAGTCAGGAAGACATTATTGTAAATGTAGTACTTGCGACTCAAAGTTTCTTAAAGATTTATTCAAATCACCCAACGATGTTAGAGGAGAAAATGTATTAGGTTTTATTGAAGGAACAGACTTAAAAGACGAAATATTAATAATAACTGCTCATTATGATCATTTAGGAATGCATAATGGCGAAATATTTAATGGAGCAGACGATGATGCCTCTGGTACTTCTGCTGCATTAGAAATTGCACAAGCTTTTATGGAAGCCAAAAAAGTAGGGAAAGGACCAAGAAGAAGCGTATTAATAATGCCAGTTTCTGGAGAAGAAAAAGGATTATTAGGGTCCAAATATTATACTGACAATCCAATATATCCATTAAAAAATACGATTGCTAATCTGAATATTGATATGATAGGCCGAATAGACGAATTTCATGAAAATGGTGATTATGTTTATTTAATAGGCTCTGACAAACTAAGTACAGAATTACATCAAATAAGTGAAAAAGTAAATAAAGATCATTTTAACATTGAATTAGATTACACATTTAATTCGGAGGATGACCCTAATAGATATTATTATAGATCAGATCATTATAATTTTGCAAAGAATAACATTCCTGTAATTTTTTATTTTAATGGTATTCATGAAGATTATCATCAACCAACTGACACAGCTGAAAAAATAAATTATGAAAAAGTAGAAAAAATTAGTAGGCTAATTTTTCTAACAGCATGGGAGTTGGCAAATAGAGATGATCGACCAAAATTAGATTGATTCCGATTAATTACCTAAATATTTCAAATAGCTTTTAGTTGAATTACCAAATTTTAATAAGTATAAACCTCTTTTAAAGTTATTTATATTAACTACCGAAGTATTAGATTTATATAATAATTTTCCAGAAACAGAATAAATATTTACTTCTGTAGTTTCAGAAAGAATAATTTCGTCTTTACTTTGTTGAAAAGAAAGTTGTTGGTTATTATTATCTAATCCAACACTTGTACTCCACCTAACTAAACCAAGTTCAGTACCTATCCAATAATTATTAGGATCTTTTGCTATACACAAAACATGATTACTAGGAATAGGTGAGCTTTCAGTATTGTAAATAGTAGTATTGGCAATTCCATTATTATCGATATAAAACCTAAAAAAACCATTACCATTTGACCCTACAAACATAAAGTTTTCATTATCTAATAATAAGGAGGTTAAACTGTTTGAAGGCCAATTATTGTCTCCTCCTGTGTTATAAGAAATCCATGTTTGGCTTTGTAAATGTGCTAATAAACCTCCATAAGTGGCAGCAATCCACAAATTATTATTATCATCTACAACAAGATCATATGCTGAGTTATCTATTAGCCCACTGTTTGAGGTTGTATACCAGTTTATTTCATTATTGTAATAATATGCTATACCACCATTAATAGTTCCTATGACCAAACTATCACCAGAAAAAATTAACGACTTAACATTAATAAAAGAATTTTCTAAAGCAGAGGAATCTAATAGTAATTCAATCTCATTATCAAAAGAAAGCAAACCATCAATGGTTGCTATATATGCAACATTATTATTGTCGAAAGTAATATCGTTTACTTGACCAATCGATATTTCTTTGTTGCTGTTGTAACTTGTCCACTGATTATTTTCAAAAACGCTAAAACCATCTAAAGTTCCGACCCAAACATTACCTTCATTATCTAAGCTTAATGACCTTACCTGAGGATTGTTTAAATAAGAAGTATATTCTTGCCAACCAGAAGTGTTTTTTAGATATAAACCCCAATTGGTACCAACCCACAAACCCCTCGTACTATCAACCAACAGACTATTGATTTGATTTTCAACTATTGGGCTGTTATTATTATCAAAAACCTCCCACGTTACTTGACCAAAAAGGGGCTGAAAAACCCCTAATTGAATCAACATATATGTGATAAGTATTTTATTTAATAATAATTTTTTCAACTTTATTTTGTCCGTTTGTAGAGATGTTGACAGTATAAATACCAGAAGATATTTTAGACCAATCAAATGTTTTGTTTAGATCTTTACTTTTTCCAAGTGTTTCAGCAAATACAACTTCTCCAACAACATTTAGCAACATTATATTTATAACGCTTTCTTGTTTTAAACTCATATTTAAGTTAACAAGACCATTGCTTGGATTAGGATATAAATCAATTGAAGCGATGTTTTCGTTAATTGAAGAACAGTCTTCAACAGTAACAGGTACAGGAATCATACCACATTCAATAGGGTCAACGTTTATTTTCCAGTTATAAAAATAATAGTACCAATCAGTTCCATAAGGAGAGTTGTTAATAGATACTAAGTTGTCTAAAACATAAGGATAACTAAGACCTGTTCCGTCTGTTCTCTTTAAATATGGGTTACCGCCGCCGAAATTTGCCTGATTTGATGCGGTATCTGTTCCAAGTACATATCCGTTTCCTGCAGGAACATCGAAGTTTAGGTTAATGATATGTGGCTCGTTATCCGAAAAACCAACATCTTCAGTATGAGAAGCAACCACGTTTCCGTCCTCGTCC
>JBMHCD010000008.1:0-392386 GCA_049890095.1 Flavobacteriales bacterium
CGCCAGTTGCATCGCAGGGTAGCTATGTTCGGATGAGATAAGCGCTGAAAGCATCTAAGCACGAAACTCATCTCAAGATTAGATTTCTTTTAAGGGTCGTTATAGACGATGACGTTGATAGGTTACAGGTGTAAAGGCAGAAATGTCATAGCCGAGTAATACTAATTACCCTTTAGCTTTTTGTAGTTGATTTACTAAACTGAATTGTTTTCTTTTTACAATACTCATAATCGTACACACGATTTTATGGTGGTTATAGCAATGGTGTTCACCTCTTCCCATTCCGAACAGAGAAGTTAAGCCCATTAGCGCAGATGGTACTAGGGTAATACCTGGGAGAGTATGTCGCCGCCAACTTTTTACAAAGCTCCGTTTCTTTTAGATTCGGAGCTTTTTTTTTACTTATTTTTGCCTGGTATGAGAGCTTTGTTTTTTCTTCTGATTATATGTTGTTTAGGTGCTAGCGCACAATTTAAAGATTCTTATCATCCTCATATGAAAATAGCAATGGAAAACAACAATAGATTTCCTTTGTTAGATACTAATTCTTATTCACTTTTAAATTATTCTACTGATTTCCCAAAAGCTCAGCGTTTTCGTGTTGCTCATTTTCAGAAGCTAAATCCATTTTTTAATATCAATTTGAATTTATTAAAGTATTCCTCTGAAGGAATTTTTAATTACCAAGAATCCAAAAGTCATCAATTTGATGCTTTATTGTCGTTTAATGGTAATCAATTTTCTTCAATTTTACATTTTGGATCTAATAATTATACAGCTCAAGAAAATGGTGGGCTAGAAAATTATGATCCACAAATTGAAATAGAAGCCGTTTTGTTTGACGTTTTTACTAATTCTTTAAACGAAGGTAAAAACAGAATATTGAATTTTAAAAATCGCTATCAAATTTCTAATAATTTTTCAGTCATTCAATCGCTGAATTTTCAGAATTTCTCGAGAACGTTTTTTAATTCAAACCTTAACGATGGGTTTTATTCTACCATTTATTTAGATAGTACCTTAACAAAAGATTCTACTTATTATAGTTTATTTCAAAATAATATTGGTGTAGAGTATAAGAGTTTCAAGTTGAACTATTTGTTGCGTAAATATGAATATGCACAATATGAATTAGATTCTATTTTTGTAGATCATGGATTTTCTATTGGTTATAATTTAAATAGGAATAATGTATACTGGAAAGTTAAATCTAGATTTTTTAAACAGTCAGATCGTTTGCTAAGTATTAAAGCTTATTCGCCAGATTCTGTTTGGAGTGTTAATTTATCAGCTTCTCAGTCTTTGGTAGAATTTGTTCAGAACCGTTATCGATCCAATCATTTTATTTTCAATAACCATTTTTTAAATCCTCAGCAAGTTCAGGCTCTTTTATCTATTAACCTAGATCCTTTTAAGTTATATACTTCCATTAGACGATACCATAATTTTCTTTATTTAGATCACAATCAGCAGTGGCAACAGCACACAACTGGGTTAAATCATTTGAATACCTCTTTAACTCTAAGTAAAGTGTGGAAGTCTGTTGCTATTTATCAAAAAGTAGATTTTAACTATAGTTCCAACGATCAGTTAATCCGATTACCAAAGTATTCATCTTATACAGATGTAAATTATTCTTTTTTACTTTTTGATCAGCAATTGGATTTAAAGCTCGGTGCACTGTTTTATTATTTTAGTGCCTTTTATGCTAATGCCTATTCTCCTGCTTTGGCAAATTACTATTTACAAAATGAACAATTAATTGGCGATTTTCCTTTTTCGACTGTATATGCAAGTTTTCAGGTTGAATCGGTAAATATCCAGTTTAAATACAATAATATATTCGACAAAGTATCGAATAATACTTATTATTATCTTCCAAATTACCCATATTACGGTAGTCCGTTTAGTTTTTCTATTAATTGGAAATTGAATTAGAAAAACTTCGCCCTGTTCAGTATAGTAAAAAACAGAATCTAATCAGTCAGGATTATAATAAAGAAGAGTTTGGTTTTATAGCACAAGAGGTTCGTAAATTATTACCATCCTTAGTTAGTGAAGGCTTGGATGAAGATAAGTTGTTGTCAATGGATTATAATTCCTTAATATCGATTCTTACTAAAGCCATTCAAGAACAACAACTTCAGATGGATAGCTATAAAGCAGAAAACGAAGAACTCAAAAATCGAATTTCTAAAATAGAAAAGGCGTTGAGAATAGAATAAGGTTTATGTTATTTTTTAAGCTCTGGCAATTGCAAAATGGCAGCAGTTAGCCTTCTTGCTCCTAAAGTATTGAGATGGTGTTTGTCGTAAAAATGCTTTTTATTATCCCATTTCATTAATTCATTAAAATTGTAGTAAGTACCATAACTCTCCATTCTTTTATCGAATTCTTCATTATTGGTATGTGAAAAATAATAGACCGGAGCCATAGGTGCTTGAGCAATAATAAATTGAATATTTTTTTTGTTTAATAACTCAATAATTTGTTCAAATTCTTGCCAAAGTTTAGGATTAAACGTCCATTTTTCTTCACTAAATTCTTGTGGTTCATAATAGCTGAGTTTTCGTTCTACATAGCCTCCGCTGTGGTAGGTGTCTCTCCATTGAATTTTGGCTTTTTGAGGGCTAAAGGTATTTTTATAAACCGAAAAAATAAAGGTGTTGAATGTTTTAAGATGGCCAATTGCCAAAGGAAATGTTTTATAAGCTTTAGGATAATTGGAAATAATATCCAGAGAAGACTCTACACCGTCAGAACAAAAAATAGAAGGATCTACTTCTAAAATAACTAGCTTAGGGTTTAATTTGTCGATATGTTTTTTTATTAACCAATTCGTTTGTATGGTGGTTTGAGAACTAGAACCCATGTTAAACGAATTGTTAATGTATCGGCTATCTATTCCTCTATAGGCATGGGATGAGCCTGTAATTAAAACATCTAGGTTTTTTACTTTGTGTAACTCGGCAAGTCGGAAAGCAGAACTTCCGCCAATTCGTTTAAATACGATATTGCTTGCTTTTTCAGGAAAGTGAACACCAAAAATAACCACATAAGAGGTGTAGCTAAATAAAATGATTAACAGTCCAATTACAATTTTTAGAAATTTCATGAGTTTAAAATTGAAAGTAGATAAATGGCATTTCTTGTGTTGGGCTAAACATACTTATGCAAAATAGCACAAAACCATAAAATAATAAAGTAATTAGTTTAGGTAATCTATTCAGACGTTCTAAAGGATTTATTTCCGTTTTGTTCATCCATTCTACTACAAGTAAAAAGCCGAGCATTACTAATAAGGTGTTAATGTTTTGGTAGGTGCTTGGTCCCCAATTGGAAAAATGGAAAATTTGTTTGTAAATTAGGAATGCCTGTTCTAAATTTTGAGCTCTAAATAAAATCCATGCTAAGCTAACTAGCAAAAATGTAGTTAGTATTTTGTAAATAGTTACAAAAGACAAGCGAATGTCGTTTTGGGTATTTTGTCTGTTTTTACTTAATACAAAAAGAGGAATAAATAAAAAGGCATGTGCAGCTCCCCAAGCAATGAAAGTCCAGTTTGCACCATGCCAAAATCCACTAACCAAAAAGATGATAAATATATTTCGTAAAGCCTTTGTTTTTCCCAATTTAGAGCCACCAAGTGGGATATACAAATAATCTTTAAACCAGGAAGAAAGAGAAATGTGCCATCTTCTCCAAAATTCGGCAATATCTCTAGAGAAATAAGGAAAAGCGAAGTTCTGACTTAATCTAAAGCCAAATAGTTTGGCCGTTCCTATTGCGATATCGGAATAGCCTGAAAAATCGCCATAAATTTGAAAGGCAAAAAAGAAAGCTCCCAGTAAAAGCGACCATCCGTTATGATCGCCAGGCGAATTAAATACTTGGTCGACAAGAATAGCACAGTTGTCGGCAATAACCATTTTTTTGAAAAATCCCCAAAGCATTTGTTGTAAGCCTTTGCCCATGAAATTCAAATCCAATTTTTTGAGCTTTTCGAATTGAGGTAATAATTTACTTGCCCGCTCAATAGGTCCTGCTACCAATTGAGGGAAAAAAGAAACAAAAGCTAAAAAAGAAATGAGCGATTTAGTGGGTTTTATTTTTTGATGATAAATATCTAAGCTATAGCTCAGGGTTTGAAAAGTATAAAAACTAATCCCTACAGGAAGAATAATATTTAATCTTTTAGGGTTTGTTTCACTGCCAAAAAAAGTAAAGGCATCTGCAAAGCTTTGAGCAAAAAAGTCGGCATACTTAAAAAAACCTAGCATTCCTAAATTGACGACTAAACTAAGTAGCAACCATCTTTTTTTATGGTTTTTAGCAAGCTGTAATCCAACCAAATAATCTACTAAAGAACTAATTGCAATAAGTGTCAAAAAACGATAGTCCCACCATCCATAAAAAATATAACTTGCTACTAGTAATATGATATTTTGGAGTTTGATATTTTTCTTGCTTATCCAAAATAATACCCATACGATAGGTAAAAATAGTGCGAAATCTATAGAATTAAAAAGCATGCTTTAGGGTAGGGCGTTCTGTAATTTCATGAAAAGCAATAGCGTCTTTTGCATAGTAATGAAATACCATACTTTTTCTACTTGCTTTAGGGTTTGTTTTTAGTTCCGCACCGTGTAGTAAGTTAGCATGCCAAATAAGAATATCTCCTTTTTTTGCTAAAAATAATTTTTTTTCTAGTTGTTTGTTTTTCTGAAGTACTTGCTCAATTTTATCTTCATAATGCCCATACGATTTATCTCCTAACTTGAACGAAGTACTATTATTGCCAAAATCGCTATTCATAATATAAGGTAGTTTGTGCGATCCCGGATAAAAATGCAAAGGACCATCTTCAATACCAACATCTTCCAATGCAATCCATACAGCAATGATATTTCCTTTTGGGTAGGTGCTCATATGAATAGAATCGGAATGAGTACGTTGTTGGCTCGATTCATAAAAGTTGATGCTCTGAAAAAGTTCCATTTCCTTGTCCATAAGTAAATCAATACAACTTTTTAGTTTAGGAAAAGTAGCGGCACTTGCTAGTAGAGCAGATTTTTTTATGGCAAACATTATGCGATTATCGTCCCAACTTATTTTCTTTTGTTGTAATAATTTTTCGACTTCATCATTGATAAGGTCAACTTCTTCTTTTTGATAAAAAGATTCTAGTATTACATAACCGTTGTCTGACCAGTTGAGTAGACTTTGTTGTGTTTTTTCATCTAAATTTTTAAAATCTTCTTTTTTGATTAATTCGTCTTTAGAATTTTTAACATCATGAGTCGGCAGATTTGGAGGTAAGTGATCAAAATCATTAGCATTGAGCGATTGAAAATATGCTTTATCAATTTGATATTTTTTGTAAAGCGGCAAATTATGTTTTAGTTTTTTTCTGTTGAAAAAATTGCTAGTTGAATAAGCCCATTTGTATTTTTTTAAAAAATCGACAATCATGTTTTTTGTTTTTTCTTTTTTGCTGCCGGAAACAATACATTGTTGAGTATTAGTCTATATCCTGGCGAATTAGGATGTAGGCTTAAATCGGTTTTCGGATCACCAACTTTATGTTGGTAGTCTTCCGGGTCGTGCCCTCCGTAAAATGTCCATGTTCCTTTGCCAAATTCACCATGTATGTACCTTGCTTCGTTGGCAGCCTGATTTTCTCCCAACACTATAACGTTAGATTTTATAAATTCTTTTCTAAAGGCTGTAGTTTGTCCCATAAATCCTTTTATAATCTGTTCATGATTTTGATTGAGCATGGTAGGAACGGGATCCCATTTTGCAGAAAATTCGAATAGGGAAAAGAAATCTAATGGTTCTTTTATTTTACGCCATCTAGTAGCATCAATTTCGGAGTATTCGTATTGATTGGGGTTTTGTTCTATAATAAAGTTTTCGAAGGCAAAAGTTTGTGTGTAGTCAAGTTTCTGTTGAGCTTCGGGATCCATAGCATCCCCATCAAACATATGCTGACAAATGTCAACTCCTTGTGCAGCCAGAGCAATATCGTAGGTGTCTGTTGCCGAGCACATGGCAAAAAGAAATCCTCCCCCAACAGTAAATTCTTTTATTTTTTGGGCAACCGCTAGTTTAGCTTGTGAAACTTTTTCGTAACCTAAAGATTTAGCGGACTCTTCAAAGTCTTGTTTTTGTTGACGATACCAACTTGCATTTTTGTAGGAAGCATAAAATTTTCCGTACTGACCAGTAAAGTCTTCATGATGAAGATGCAGCCAATCGTAAGTAGGTAATAATCCATTTAAAACTTCTGGGTCATATACCAGATCGTATGGTATTTCAGCATAGGTAAGAGCAAGGGTAACAGCATCATCCCATGGTAACTTAGTTTTTGGAGAATAAACGGCAATTCTGGGAGCTTTTTCTAGTTTTACTACATCCTGATTAACCTCTGGATTAGCTATTTGAGTTAGTATTTGAGTAGATTGAACATCGGCAATGATCTCATAACTAACCCCTCTGATAATACATTCTTTTTCTAAATTAGCTTGGCTTTTGATAAGAAAACTTCCTCCTCTATAGTTTAAGAGCCAATCTACTGTTTGTTCATTTTCCAATGTCCAAAAAGCTATCCCATATGCCTTTAGATGATTTGACTGTGTTTCGTCCATCGGAATTAGCAAGTAAGCAGCCAAACTAGTTTGGACACTTAAAATAATAAAACATATAGATAGTATTTTTTTCATTTAAAACGGAGTGTCATCCTCCATATTCATAGAAGATGAAATGATATTACTTGTGTTAGGATAACCGCTATCATCCATGCTACCAAAATTATTAAGGTCTGTAAATTTTGCTAGATGAGGGATAAATCTTAGTTTAATATTTTCTAGAGAACCATTACGGTGTTTTGCTACAATAATTTCTCCTTGACCACTACAATCTGGATCTTCTCCTGGAGAGCTTTCAGGCCATTCGGTAAAGCCATAATATTCTGGTCGATAAATAAAGCATACAATGTCCGCATCTTGTTCAATAGCACCAGATTCTCTTAGGTCAGAAAGCATAGGTCTTTTGTCGCCACCTCTTGTTTCGACTGCTCTACTAAGTTGGGATAAGGCAATAATAGGTACATTTAGTTCTTTAGCAATACTTTTTAAAGATCTTGAAATAGTACTAATTTCTTGTTCTCTGTTACCTCCTTTGTTGTTTCCACCAGCATGCATTAGCTGTAAATAATCGATAATGATCATTTCCACTCCATGTTTGGTGCCACATAACCTTCTGCATTTTGCTCGTAATTCGAATATGGTCAAGGCAGGAGTATCGTCGATAAATATTGGAGCTTCTGAAAGTTGGGTTATTTTTTGTTGAAGCTGAATCCATTCGTAGTCTTCCAAATTACCTTTACGTAATTTTTCGGCAGGTATTCCTGATTCGCTTGCTATGAGCCTGTTTACTAATTGAACGGAGGACATTTCTAGAGAGAAAACAGCAACAGGTTTTTTAAACTGTACTGCTGTATTTCTTGCCATTGACAATACAAACGCAGTTTTACCCATTCCTGGTCGTGCGGCTAAAATTACTAAATCGGATTTTTGCCATCCTGAAGTTACTCTATCTAAATCAGAGAACCCTGAAGGTACTCCACTTAATCCATCTTCTTTATTTTTAATTTCTTCAATTTGTACTAAAGCCTGTTTAATGAGCGAACTCATTTGGTCATAATTTTTTCTGATATTTCCTTCAGAAACTTCATACAAATTTTGTTCAGCTTTGCTTAATAAGTCGAAAACATCTGTGGTATCATCATATGCTTCATTAATTATTCCGCCCGAAATTCGAATTAGTTCCCTTTGAATATATTTTTGAGAAATAATTCTGGCATGTGTTTCTATATTGGCAGCAGAGGCTACACGTTCGGTTAGTTTTGAAACAAAGATTGGTCCTCCTACATTTTCTAATTCGCCAAGTCGTTTTAATTCTTCGGTAACAGTTATGATGTCAACAGTTTGTGCATTGTTGAACAAATTTTGAATAGCAATAAAAATTTGGGTATGGGCAGCTTTGTAAAAACTTTCAGGTCTTAAAATTTCAATTGCATTAGAAAGAGCATCACTTTCAAGCATTAAAGCTCCAAGCACAGCTTCTTCAACATCTACAGCCTGTGGAGGAAGTTTTCCGTTACTTACTAATTTTTTATTGTCTAATTTTTTGAACGAATTACTTTTTGCCATTATTCTTTAATTACCCCCATTTGACCAAATTTTTCAATTCGTTCATTAATTCTTATTTCAGCACTTTTCTTTTCTAAACTTTTAGTATGCTTTATAATTTCCTTTTTTACAATTTCAAACATTTTTTTAGGATCATTATGTGCTCCACCCATTGGCTCTTTGATAATGCCATCTATTAATTTGTTTTCAAACATATTATCGGCAGTAAGCTTAAGTGCTTCGGCAGCTTTCTCTTTATAATCCCATGATCTCCAAAGAATGGAAGAGCAAGATTCAGGAGAAATAACTGAATACCAAGTATTTTCTAACATCAATACTTTATCTCCAATACCGATGCCCAAGGCTCCGCCAGATGCTCCTTCACCAATGATAATACAAATTACAGGTACAGAAAGTTGAACCATTTCAATAAGATTTCTTGCAATAGCTTCTCCTTGACCCCTTTCTTCTGCTTCTAGTCCAGGAAATGCTCCTGGAGTATCGATGAAAGTGATTACAGGTTTACCAAACTTTTCGGCCATCTTCATCAATCGTAGTGCCTTTCTGTATCCTTCCGGATTTGGCATTCCAAAATTTCGATATTGACGCATTTTGGTATTTTTTCCTTTTTGCTGACCAATAATCATGTAACTTTTGTTATCAATCATTCCCCATCCACCAATCATTGCCTTGTCGTCTCTGACACTTCGATCTCCATGTAGCTCAATAAATTGTTCGCAAATATTTTCTATGTAATCTAGAGTGTAAGGTCTTTGTGGGTGTCTTGATAATTGCACCTTTTGCCATGCATTTAGATTCGTATAAATTTCATTTTTTTGTTTTTCTATCTTTTTATTGAGGTCATGTATAGCTTGGCTAGCATCTATACCTTCTTCTTTAAGCTTTTGTGCTTGCTCTAATTTGAGCATTAATTCCTGAATTGGTTTTTCAAATTCTAAATATTCCATAGTTGTTTAACCTAGTGATTTCTCTAATTATTATAAAAAAATATAATCTTCAAGTTTAGAAAAATTTATGTGATTACCTTTGTCAATGTTAAATTAAATTTATTAACAATGATTCTTTTTCCAAATGCAAAGATAAATATAGGCTTAAATATTGTATCCAAACGAAGTGATGGCTATCATAATTTAGAAACCGTTTTTTATCCAATTAGTTGGTATGACAGTCTGGAAATTATACAAAGCAATCAATTGCAATTTACTAGTACAGGTTTAAATATTCCGGGTAGTGGAAATTTATGTTTAGACGCCTATCAATTATTAAAATCCGATTTTGATTTGTCTCCTGTTCATATACACTTACATAAAAACATACCAATAGGAGCCGGATTAGGTGGAGGATCGTCTGATGCTTCTTTTACTTTGAAGGGTTTAAACGAAATATTTGATTTGAATTTGTCTGATGATGAGC
The DNA here is from genome assembly GCA_049890095.1 of Flavobacteriales bacterium. GTDB lineage: Bacteria > Bacteroidota > Bacteroidia > Flavobacteriales > UBA7312 > JABAYQ01. The sequence continues at coordinate 9,630 of JBMHCD010000008.1, forward strand.
TAAAAAAATATGCATTAAAATTAGGAGCAGATTGTCCTTTTTTTATTGACAATATTCCAAGTTTAGCAACAGGGATTGGTGAAGAGTTAAGGCCAATTAGCTTAGATTTGGATAATTTGTATTTAATGGTTGTAACTCCAAATATTCATATTTCAACCGCTCAGGCATATTCTTCCTTGAGGTTTGATAGTAAGCAAAGTAATTTAGCAGATTTACTGAAATCACCTGTTGAACATTGGGAAATGAAAAATGATTTTGAGTCAGGGATATTTGAGTTGGAACCTAAAATTGCATCTGTAAAGCAAAAAATGATTGAAAACGGAGCGCTTTATGCTTCGATGAGCGGCAGCGGATCTTCTGTTTATGCTATATTTAAACAAAAGCCCAATCTAGTATTTGATGCTTGTAAGCAGCATATTCAGTCTTTGCCAACTTTTGTAGAGTAGTATTGGGTAAATCTAGATTATTAGTCTATATTTGCAGCCCTTTTGTGGTGTGTGTTTAGAGCAACATAAGGATATATCAATTTATTAATCACTTTCGTTTAATCACACCTAATGCTCCAAAACAGACGAAATACAAATTTTAGACATACGTTATGTCAGAAGAAAAAAAAGAAACTACTGCTAAGTCTACAGAGACTAAACCTACAAAGAAAAAAGCAGTAGAGTCAAAAGCCAAAACGGAAGAAAAAACAGAGCAAACAACTGTTGAGGCAGTTGAACAAACAACAACTGAAGAAGTTGTTGAAGAGGTTGCTGCTTCCAAAGTAAAAACAAAAGAAACACCTAAGGCAAGTAAAGAAGACTTTGATTGGGAAGTGTTTGCAAACGGTGATATTGAATATTCAGAATCAGATTTTAGTAATTATAAATCTCAATATGAGTCTGCACTTAGTACGGTAGTACCTAATGAAGTATTAGATGGTGTGGTTGTTTCTCTTACAGATAGAGAGGTAATTGTAAATGTAAACTACAAATCAGACGGAATTATTTCTAGAAACGAATTTAGATACAATGATGAGCTAAAAGCTGGAGATATTGTTGAAGTATTAGTTGAAAAGAAAGAAGATAAAAAAGGACAATTAATCCTATCTCACAAAAAAGCTAGAGTTTTACGTTCTTGGGAAAAAGTAAACAAATCTTTTGAAGAGGATTTAGTACTTGAAGGATTTATTAAATGTAGAACAAAAGGTGGTATGATTGTTGAGGTCTTAGGTCTTGAGGCTTTCTTACCTGGTTCTCAAATTGATATAAAGCCTATTAGAGATTATGACGACTACGTAGGAAAAACTATGGAGTTTAAGGTTGTTAAGGTCAACCATGAATTTAGAAATGTGGTTGTTTCTCATAAAGCTTTAATTGAGGCAGACTTAGAAGAGCAGAAAAAAGACATTATGTCTAAGCTTGAAGTTGGTCAGGTTCTTGAAGGTACAGTTAAAAACATCACATCATACGGTGTATTTATTGACTTAGGAGGTATTGATGGGTTAATCCATATTACTGATCTTTCTTGGGGTAGAGTTAATCACCCTGATGAAGTTGTAGAGTTAGATACAACAATAAATGTAGTTATTTTAGAATTCGATGATGAGAAGAAGAGAATTCAATTGGGATTAAAACAACTTGCAGCTCATCCATGGGATAGTTTAGATGAGAAAATTTCTGTTGGAGATTCTATTAAAGGAAAAGTGGTAGTTGTTGCAGATTATGGAGCATTTGTTGAAATTCAACCAGGTGTTGAGGCTTTAATCCATGTTTCGGAAATGTCTTGGTCTACTCATTTACGTAGTGCTAGTGATTTCTTGAAAGTAGGTGATGAAATTGAAGCTCAAGTTCTTACATTGGATAGAGAAGATCGTAAGATGTCGTTGGGTATGAAGCAACTACAGCCGGACCCATGGGCAGAAATTATTCAGAAGTATCCTGTTAATTCTACTCACAAAGTTGTAGTAAGAAACTTTACTAACTTCGGTATTTTTGTAGAATTAGAAGAAGGAGTTGATGGATTAATCCATATTTCTGATCTTTCTTGGGTAAAGAAAATCAAGCATCCATCTGAATTCACTAAGGTTGGAGAAACTATTGAAGCTCAGGTTATTGAGTTGGATATGGAAGCTAGAAAACTGAGCTTAGGTGTTAAACAACTTCAGGACAATCCTTGGGATGGTTATGAAACTATATTTGGAGAAGGAACAGAGCTAGAAGGAGAAGTTTCAGATATTACTAAAAATGGAGCAACAGTAACTTTAACTCATGGAGTTGAAGCATTTGCACCAAAACGTCATCTAGTAAAAGAAGATAATACTAAGGTTGAAGTTGGTGAAAAACTAACTTTCCGAGTATTAGAATTCCATAAGGATTCACAAAAAATTATAATTTCTCATACGGTTATCTTTAAAGAAGTTCAAGAAGAACAAAAAAGACAAACCACAAATAAAATTCAGAAAGTTCAACAAAGTCAGCAAAAAAGCACTTTGGGAGACATGGACGAATTAATTGCTTTAAAAGAAAGCATGAAAAAAAATGAGAAAAAGAAAAAATAATTTTTCAATCAAAAAGCTCTTCATTTGAAGAGCTTTTTTTTTGTGTAGTATTTTAAACAATAACTTATATATTTGTGATTGATAATGAGCAAATCAAAAAGCATACTCAATAAGCATCAACTTGATATTACAATAAATCGGTTATGTCGTCAGCTTATTGAAAATCATAATTCTTTTAATAATACAGTTTTGATAGGCCTTCAGCCTAGAGGAGTTTTCTTAGCAAATAGAATAGAACAGTGTTTGAAGCAATTGAGCAACGACTATAATATAGAGTCAGGTCAATTAGATATTACTTTTTATAGAGATGATTTCAGAAGGAGGTCAACTCCATTAAAAGCAAGCAAAACGGATATAAATATCAGTTTAGAACAGAAAAAAGTAGTATTGATAGATGATGTTCTTTACACAGGCAGAACAGTTAGAGCTGCTTTAGATGCATTGCACGATTTTGGTCGCCCTAGTTCTGTAGAATTGTTGGTATTAATTGATAGGAGATTAAGCAGACATGTGCCTATTCAGCCAGATTATGTGGGGCATAAAGTAGATGTGGTTGCGGAAGAAAAAGTTAGTGTTGAATGGGGAAGTAATGAAAGAGTAATTTTATTGACAGATGAATAAATTAGGGGTCAAACATTTATTAGGAATCAAAGGATTAGATGTAAAAGATATTTCCTTGATTTTTGAAACAGCTGATCAGTTCAAAGAGGTGATTAATCGCCCAATTAAAAAAGTACCATCTCTTAGAGATCTTACTATTGCTAATTTATTTTTTGAAAATTCTACTCGTACACGATTATCATTTGAACTAGCACAGAAAAGATTATCTGCCGATGTTGTAAATTTTTCTGCTTCTTCTTCGTCTGTTAAAAAAGGAGAAACTCTGATTGATACGGTAAATAATATCTTATCTATGAAAGTAGATATGATTGTTATGCGACATCCGAATGCTGGAGCGCCAAATTTATTGTCTAAGCACATAGATGTACCAATAGTCAACGCTGGAGATGGGGCTCATGAACATCCTACGCAAGCTCTTTTAGATAGCTATTCTATAAGAGAACGTTTGGGAGAAGTAAATGGGAAAAAAATAGTGATTGTTGGAGATATTCTTCATTCAAGAGTAGCATTATCTAACATATTTTGCTTAAAAAAATTAGGAGCAGAAGTTAAAGTTTGTGGTCCTGCAACTCTAATGCCAAAATATATAGAGTCTTTAGGGGTTAGTTATGAGCCAGACTTAAAAAAAGCATTAGAATGGTGTGATGTAGCCAATATGCTTCGAATTCAGCTCGAACGACAAGATTTAAAATTTTTCCCTTCTTTGAGAGAATATTCCATGTTGTATGGAGTAAATAAGTCTCTATTGGATTCTTTAGAAAAAAAGATAGTAATTATGCATCCTGGTCCAATAAATAGGGGAGTTGAAATTACATCAGATGTTGCTGATAGTGATCAGTCAATTATTTTAGATCAGGTGGAGAATGGAGTAGCAATTCGAATGGCAGTACTTTATTTGTTAGCTAATAAATTAGATAAATAATGTCTTTAAGCATCACGAAAGAAAAGTCTAGTATTATTGTAAAGCCTAAAAATTTAGATTTTGATTTGCATATTATAAATCTAGAATTTGATAGTCAATTTAAAAATTTGATATTGGATTTATCTGAGTTTGAAAATATAGAAAATAGTATATTTCAAAACTTTACTAACTTTGGTATGCAAATTGTCAAAGAAAATTCTTTTGTTATTGTATTCAAGGAATCTTATAAAGATACCTTTCCAATAGTTCCGAGTTTAGAGGAAGCTTTCGATTTTGTACAAATGGAAGAAATAGAACGAATGTTAAAATAAATATTATGAAAAAAATCCTTTTAATGAGTGTGTTGTTAGTAGCTTTCAATACATCTTTTTCTCAAACTAACCCATGTGTTCCTGAACTCACATTACAGGATTCATTGTATAATCTTTGGCCAGATACCATTGAAAATTTACCTATTGCTAATGTGGATGTTTATTATGAAACTCATGTACAGATAAAAACTCCAGATGAGGTTGGAGAAGTTACAGGATATCCTTATGAGGTGGATCTTGGTTTACCATTTTTAACGGATGTTTCGGAAATAAAAATTGATAGCATTAAGATGGTAGAGGTAATTGGTTTGCCAGACGGTATGTCATTGTATCATTCTTCTGCTAATGCTACATATTTAGGAAATTCGGTGGGATGTGTAACCCTATATGGAAATACTACAGCTGAAATGATAGGAACTCATGACATTGTTTTTAAAATTAATGGTTGGGTTTCTGTTGCTGGCCAGGTTGTTGCATTAACAGATGTAGGTGATTTAGAAGAAATAATGGGTTATAAGTTTATTGTTTCGGAAGATGGGACAGCTTCTGTAATTAATAGTAATACCTCAAAGTTTAACCTTGAACAAAATATACCTAATCCATTTAACAATCATACTACTATTTTATTTACTTCAGATAAAGCTGAAACGGTAACTTTTCAGGTTGTAGATGTTTTAGGAAAAGTAGTTTATTATAAAAATATGTTTGCTAATGTAGGTTCTAACACTATAAAGTTATCGACTTTTGATTTTGATTCAGGGCTTTATTATTACACGCTTACAAATAGTGAAAGTAGCTTAAGTAAAAGAATGATTGTTAATAAATAAATGTCATTCAAATTAACTATTTTAGGTTGTAATTCTGCGATACCTACTACAGAGAGAAAACCAACCGCTCAATTACTTAATGTAGATGAGCGGTTTTTTTTAATTGATTGTGGTGAGGGAACCCAATTGCAGTTGAGGAAATATAAAATAAAGATGCAAAGCATCCAACATATTTTTATATCTCATCTTCATGGAGATCATTATTTTGGGCTAATAGGGTTAATATCAACAATGCATCTTTTAGGGCGAGAGAAAGAACTTCATGTTTATGGTCCTCCAAAGCTAAAAGATATTATTAATATTCAATTGTCAGCTTCCAACACAGAACTAAAATATCCACTGTTTTTTCATACGTTTGGTTTCGACTTTCCTCAAGTTATTTTACAGAATGAAAGTATTGTAGTAGAAACCATTCCGTTAGATCATTCCATAGATTGCTGTGGATTTCTTTTTAGAGAGGTTGAAAAACCTAGAAGAATGAGAAGAGAAAAAATACAGGAGTATGGAATAGCAAATTATTTAGTACCTAAAATAAAAGAAGGAGGAGATTTTGTTTTGCCTGATGGGACAGTAATTCCTCATTTAGAATTAACTCGAAGCGCTCAAAAATCTCGATCTTTTGCTTTTTGTAGTGATACTTGTTTTAAGCCTTCAATTGTTGATCAGATTAAAAATGTTGATATTTTATATCATGAAGCAACTTTTCTACAAGAGTTAAAACAAAGAGCACAATTTACCAAACACTCGACAGCTGCTCAAGCGGCAACCATAGCAAAAAAAGCAAATGTAGGTAGGTTAATAATTGGTCATTATTCTCAAAGATATTTCGATTTAGAACCTTTATTGGATGAAGCAAAAAGTATTTTTGATTCTTCTTTTTTAGCAATTGAAGGAGAAACACACGAACTTAAACGAAGCTATAATGATATTGATAGCTGATAGTGGTAGTACAAAAACGGACTGGCGTTTGATAGGCAAGGACTCCATTGAAATTTTTAAATGTGATGGTTTAAATCCCAAAATACTTTCTGTAAAAAAAATGGAGTCTATCCTTTTAAGTTTGAAAATTCCATTTGATCAAGTTAATCAGTTGTTTTTTTTTGGTGCAGGTTGTAGTACAAAAGTTTCACAAGAAAAAATACACAAGCTTTTGAGATCTATTTTTGTTAATGCTAATGTAAAAGTTCAGTCTGATTTGATGGGAGCAGCAATTAGTTTGTTTGGCAAGGATAGTGGAATGGCAGGTATTTTAGGAACAGGATCTAATCTTGCTTTTTTTGATGGTTCTCAATTACATCAAAAAACGAAAAGTTTGGGTTATCTATTAGGAGATCAGGGTGGAGGTTGCTATATGGGTAAGTTATTTTTGCAAGAATATTTAAATGGTGATTTAGACTCAAAAATTTTGAATAATTTTAAATTTTCATCTGAAGAAATCATAGAAAACCTATATTCTAGCTCTAATCCAAATCGATATATGGCATCTTTTTGTCCTTTTTTATTTAGAAATAGATCACACCCTCAAATTTCTAAATTAATTTGTCGAAATTTTGAAGACTGGTTTGAGCTACATCACCAGAAATATGAATTAAGTAATCTTTCCGTAGTTGGTTCAATAGCATATTATTTTAAACCTGAGTTAATTCATGTAGCATCTAGATATGACTGCAAAATAGATAAGGTTTTAGAAAATCCAATAGCCTCTTTAGCCTTGCACTATAAAATTGAATAGTTTTTCTTTATATTTGTAATATGAAAAATCTACTTTATCTTATTCTTATAACACCCTTATTTTTATTTTCACAAAACAACTGTAGTTTGTCTACAAGTTATAATGAAACAAATCTTTTAATTGGTACCAATCAATTTAAATGCGATGGCAGCTTTGTATTCGAATTTGTGGTTGAAGTAATGCCAGCCGATACTCCATATTCGGTATTATTATACAAAAATGGAGATTTATATGAATTCGGCACTTTTAGTTCTATCAATAGTCAGACACCGTCTATTTTTGTGTTTGACTCTTTGTTGTATGCTGGAGACTATGACTTGAGGGTTATAACTAGTTCTAATGATACTTGTTATGAGTCTTTTTCTTTCGTAGATCCACCGGTACTAGAATATGAAATAGATATACAAAACCCTGTTTCTTGTGATACAGAAGGTGTAGTAACTATTTTTAATATTAATGGAGGCTCTCCACCTTTTGATGTTGGTATTTCGGAAAGTAATGGTTTTAATCCTATATATTATACTGATTTATCGCAAGACTTTTTTTATGTAGATAGCTTAGAGCCTGGTTTTTATTCTTTTACTATTCGAGATGTTAATGATTGTTTAACTACAATTGGAGATGATGTTCCTATAGAAATAAGTCAAGGAATTATGCCAATGGAGTTGAATTATTCATTGGATAATGGAGTGAACGTTTGTGTTGACGGTGGAGTTTCTCCTTATCAATTTGTTTTGGATGGTGACACCATTAATTCTAGTGATAATTGTATAACTTATGAATTGTGTGGTGGAAACTATGAAGTTATCGTTTTGGACAGTTATGATATGAAAGTATGTTCGGACACTACTAATTTTGATATTGAGGTAATTGATGCATCTATTGATCAGTTAACAAAAGAAGCAGTAATTAATAGTGGTGGTCTTTCTCCATTTAGTTATAGTTGGAGCTTAAATGGTAGTTTGGTAGATGGTGAAAATGATGCAATTTATAAAGCACAATTTTGTGAAGGAAATTATAGTTGTTTGATAATGGATAGAATAGGTTGTCAAAAAACAGTTAGTTTAACTATCAACCCGTTAGTATTAAATCTTACAAAAGATCTTGATTGTATGGATCAAGAATTTAATGTGCTTGAAGTTAATCCTGAAGGTGGTACAGAGCCATATGAATTAAGTTGGAATCAAGAAGGAGAATTTTCTTCCACAATTGGTAATTTGAGTCCTAAAGTATATGAAGCTTATGTAAGAGATTATCATAATTGTTTTGCACAAGATCAAGTTGAAATACCTGTTTTAACAGATAGTTGCTTGTTTAACGCTTTTAGTCCAAATGGTGATTTAATAAATGATATTTGGAAAATAAATTCTTCTTTTTTGTATGAAAATTCAGAGGTAATGATTTACAATAGGTGGGGCAAGCAAATTTTCCACTCTTTAGGATACAAGAATGGATGGGATGGTTTAAATTCATTTCAAAATGAAGTTGCAGAAGGAGTTTATTTTTATGTAATTGATTTAAAAAATGGATCTAAACAACTCAAAGGAAGTGTTAGTGTCTTTCGTTGATTATACATCTATCCATTTCATCTGATACTTTTTAAACCAGGTTATTTGTCTTTTTGCGTATCGCCTTGTGTTTTGTTTTATTAATTCTATAGCACGATCTAATGAGTGTTTTTGATCAAGAAAATCGAATATTTCTTTATATCCTACTGTTTGTAAAGGGTTAAGATTTTGGAATTCTTTTAGTGATTTAACTTCTTCTACAAGACCTTGATTAATCATATTATCAACTCTGTGATTTATTTTATCATAAAGTTTTTCTCTGCTTGTTTTTAATCCTCTAAATTCTAGTTTAAAACTCCTTTTAGGTTTTTCTTGATTAATGAAATGAGAGTATGTTTTTTTTGTTTGATTACAGACTTCTAAAGCTCGTAGTAATCTCTGTGGATTTTTAGTGTCTACATTATTATAATATTCAATATCCTTTTTTTTAAGTTCACTTTTTAACCATTCTAGACCGTTTTTTTCAAATTCTTTCCTTGTTTTATGTCTTACCTCATGATCAATTATAGGAAAATCGTTTAAGCCGTAGCAAACTGCATCGATATATAAACCAGAACCTCCTGTAAGGATAAGGGAATCATGTTTTTTAAATAATTGACTTATTTTTTGGATTGCTTCTTTCTCGAAGTGTCCTACATTATAATTGTCAATTACACTCTTATTATGAATAAAATGATGTTTTACTTGCTTTAAATCTTGATGGTTAGGAACAGCTGTACCTATTGACATTTCCTTATAAAATTGTCTTGAATCTGCTGAAATTATTTCAGTATTTAGTTTTTTAGCAAGTTGAATACTGTAAGAGGTCTTTCCTATTGCGGTTGGTCCAACTACTACAATTAGTGTTTTAGTAGTGCTCATTGAATTCTTCAAACTCATTAAAACCGAATTCATCATCTAAATCATCTTCATCATTATTTTGGTCCGACACAAATTGAACATTCGGAGCTGATGATGGCATTTCACCAAAACTGATAATGGTTTTTCCTTTTAATGGTTTATTACATTCTGATATTTGTTCAACAGATACCATAAACCTCCAAAAAAGCAAAAAATCGTTTACATATAAAAGCCTTGAATCTTCAGCTTTAAAGATGTCTTTAATGATTATATCTTTCATTTCGGTTAGATTTCCTTCCATAGAAATTAATGGTATTTCATCCTCTTGATTCCAGTCTTCATCAGTTAAATAGAATGCTGCTAGTTCTTCTTTTCTAAGATTAAAACTTTCTACAATGAGCTGATGTAAATCTTCTAGTTTTTTATGATCATCTATTTCTATTTCTCTAAAAACATCTTGTTTGTGATCTAAAACAATACTAAATTTTATTTTATTCATTTTTTAATTGGTTTTAATCCTATTTCTACTCCTTTATCAACAATGAGTTTTAAAGCTTGTTTTTTATCGTTTTGAATTTTTCCATCTAATATAGCGTCTTTTACGATTTTTTTGAGAATCCCGATTTCTTTTCCTGGTTTAATTCCAAATAACTGAATGATTTCATCTCCGTCAATGGGCAGTTTCATATTTCGAATTTGATCTCTTTGTTCAACATCTTTTAATTTTTTTCTTACTATCTGAAAATTTGCTAAATAACGTTGAACTTTTTCGTAGTTTTTGGATGTAATATCGGCATCACAAAGAGTCATTAGATCATCAATGTCTTTTCCGGCGTCATATAATAATCTTCTTATGGCAGAATCAGTAACAATATCTTTTGCTAGCACTATAGGTCTAAGGTGTAATTTGACAAGTTTCTGAACGTACTTCATCTTGTCGTTCATTGGAAGTTTCAATTGTCTAAAAATGATAGGAACAATTTTAGAGCCAAGAAATTCGTGTCCATGAAATGTCCATCCTTGTTTATCATCAAATTTCTTTGTGTCCGGTTTTGCAATGTCATGAAGAATAGCAGCCCATCTGAGCCATAAATTGGATGTTTTACAACTTATGTTGTCTAAAACCTCTAGCGTATGAAGAAAATTATCTTTATGACCTTTGTTGTTAATAATTTCTACACCACTTAACTCAACCATTTTAGGAAAAAATTGATGTAGCAGTTTTGTATCGAATAGTAATTTGAAGCCAATAGATGGTTTCTGACATAGGATAATTTTATTAAGTTCGTCAGTAATTCTTTCTTGAGATACAATTTTTAGTCGTTCAGAGTTTCTTTTTATAGCCTGTAATGAATGATGTTCAATTTCGAAATTTAACTGACATGCGAACCTTACTGCTCTCATCATTCTTAATGGATCGTCACTATATGTGATATCAGGATCTAGTGGTGTTACCAGTTTTTTTTCTTTTATATCTTTTAATCCATCAAAGGGATCAATGAGCTTTCCAAAATTGGATTTATTTAATTGGATTGCTAGAGCATTTATGGTAAAATCTCTTCTTTTTTGGTCATCATCAATACTGCCGTTTTCAACTATTGGCTTTCTAGAATTATTTCTGTACGATTCTTTTCTAGCTCCAACAAATTCTAGTTCTAAATTTTCGGCTTTTAACATGGCCGTACCAAAATTTTTAAAAACTTGAATTTTTGGTTGATTATCTAATAAACTTGCTACCTCATATGCTAACTTTATTCCTGACCCTAAGCAAACAAAATCAATATCTTTTGTTTCTTTTCTTCCTAATATAAGATCTCTTACAAAACCACCAATAACATAGGTTTCCAACCCTAGCTGGTCTGCCGCTTTTGAAACGGTTTTAAAAATGGGAGTATTTAATTGATCGCTTAAATTCACTTATCGAATAATTTTAATAGAACCGTTATTTTTAAGTTCAATTATGTTAGAAGGTTTTGTTTCTTGAGAGTTGTCGAAATTAACATCTACTACATAGTCTACATTTTTTAAGATAAATGGATCTATTTCTTGAAAATTTTTAGGTGTTGGTTTTCCGCTAACATTTGCAGAAGTTGAGGTAATGGGTTTTCCAAATCTTGAGATTAAAGATTCACAAAAAGTATTTTTAACTAAACGAATAGCACATGACCCGTTTTCTGCTATTGCATTGGAAGCGATTCCTTTAACTTTTTCGTAAATGATAGTTAAAGGTCTATCAGCAACATCAATTAATTCCCATGCTATTTCTGGAATATCTACAACGACTCTTTCCAACATAGCCTCATTATTTACCAGTGTAATAAGTGCTTTTGATTCTTCTCGTTTTTTTAGCTGATATATTTTTTCTACAGCATTTTTATTAGATGCATCACATCCAATTCCCCACACCGTATCTGTTGGATATAAAATGACTCCTCCAGATCTCAATATATGTAAACATTGATTTATTTCTGTTTTCATTGTCTTAAATGCTAAGGTAAGATTTCATTAAATTTTTAGCGATATTTTCATCATTAAATTGTTGCACATAGTTGTAACCTTCTGCTATTTGTTTCTCTGTCAGAATAGGGTTGTTTTTTATTTTTAAAATGGCTTCTTTCATCTCCTGTACGTTCAAAGGGTCAATGTAAAATGAAGATGGTCCGCCAGCTTCACTAAAACAACCATTTATTGTCGTAATTACAGGTGTTTTGCTGTAAAGAGCTTCTATAATTGGTATACCGAACCCTTCAAAAATAGAAGGGTAGATAAAAATTTCTGCAATTTGATATATGGTAGCCATTTCAAACAAAGTTAGTTCATTAAGAAAAATAATCTGTTTTTCTAGTTGATGTTCTTTGATGTATTGCAAACACTTTTTTTTATAGTTGGATCCATTGCCTATGACCACCAGTTTTTCATTTGGAAGTTCTTTAATACATTTCAAAATAGTGAGTAAGTTTTTTCTTTCTTCAATAGTTCCTACATGTAAAATAAATTTTTCAGGAAGATGAAACTTTTGACGAATTTCTTCTTTCAATTCTTGTCTAATAGTTTTTTTGAATATGTGATTACAACCCTGATAAACTACATCTATTTTATCTGGGTTTATATCGAAGAACTTAATAATGTCTTTTTTTGTTTGTTGACTAACAGCAATAATTTTATCAGCTATCTTGCAAGAGTGTTTAAATTTATTGAAATAAATCTTGCGGTCTATAGTTTTAAAGAATTTTGGATATCGGATAAAGATTAAATCGTGTATAGTTACGATAGTTTTAATATTAGTTTTTTCGATACCAATGGGTAGTTCATGACTCAATCCGTGATATAGATCAATTTTTAGTTGAATCAAATCAGACTTTATTCCCCACCTCCTCCAGATTGATGGTGCAATATTTCCCAAAGCTTTTTTTGGCGTTTGAACATATATATTCTTTTTGTTCAAAAAAGTTAATCGATCATTGTTTGCAGTTTTAGGAGTAAATAAATGGTACTGATTTTCGGAATAATTTTCAGTCAATATCCGAATAGTATCTCTACTATAATTACCTAAACCTGTTTGATTAAAAAAGGCTCTTTTAGCATCAAATCCAATATTCATTACACTGAAATGTTGTATTCTCTTAATGCACTATTTAATGATGTTTTTTTGTCGGTGCTTTCTTTTCTTTTACCAATAATTAAGGCACATGGTACACCATAAGTTCCAGCATTAAATTCTTTTGGATAATTTCCAGGAATAACGACAGATCTTTCAGGAATATACCCTTTAATTTCTACAGGATCATTTTGTGTAACGTCAATAATTTTTGTAGAAGCTGTTAAAACTACGTTTGCACCTAGTACAGCTTCTTTTCCTACTCGGACTCCTTCAACTACAATGCATCTTGATCCGATAAAGGCATCATCTTCTATAATAACAGGTGCAGCTTGTATTGGTTCAAGAACGCCGCCAATACCAACACCCCCACTTAAATGAACATTTTTACCAATTTGTGCACACGATCCAACTGTTGCCCAAGTATCCACCATAGTGCCTTCATCTACAAAAGCGCCAATATTTACATAAGATGGCATAAGTATAACTCCCTTTGAAAGAAAAGATCCGTATCTTGCTACTGCATGAGGAACAACTCTAACACCTAATTCAGCATAATTGGATTTAAGTTCCATTTTATCATGAAACTCAAGAGGTCCAGCCTCAATTGTTTTCATTTTTTGAATAGGGAAGTACATTATAACTGCTTTTTTTACCCAATCGTTAACTTGCCATTTACCGTTAGGCAATGGTTCAGCTACTCTGATTTTACCTTTGTCTAATAATTCTATAACCTCTTTAATAGATTGGACAGTTTTCTCTTCTTTTAACAAACTTTTATCTTGCCAAGTTTGTTCAATAATTTGCTTAAGTTTTGTTTTCATGTTTGCAAAGATAGTTAAAAGCTTTATTTTCGTGTTATATGAGTATAATTTTAGCAATAGATTACGGTCGAAAAAGAGTAGGTTTAGCGGTAACCGATTCAGAGCAATTGATAGCAAGTGGTTTGACAACCATAAAAACTTCTGAGTTATTTTTATACTTAAATGATTTTTTCGCTAAAAATAAGGTTGCTTGTGTAGTTGTTGGTTTAGCTAGAAACTTAGATAATAATTTGTCTGAAAGTAGTCAGTATATCGAACCTTTTGTTGGGCGATTTAAAAAAAAATATCCAGATATTAAAGTGGAACGTGTAGATGAACGTTTTACTTCAAAAATAGCATTTCAAACTCTTATAGATGCTGGTATTAGTAAAAAAGCACGATCCAATAAATCCTTGATTGATAAAGTTAGTGCTACTATAATATTACAATCCTATTTAGATGGAAGAAAGTAGTTTATCTTTTAAGAATTTTCCAGTATATGATTTTTTTTGTTGAATCAAATCTTCAGGGGTGCCACAAAAAATTAATTGACCACCATTTATTCCACCTTCAGGACCTAAATCAATTACCCAATCTGCTGATTTAACAATTTCTGTATTATGTTCGATACAAATAATTGAATGTCCATTTTGTATTAAAACATGAAAAGATTTCAATAATTTTTCGATATCATGATAGTGTAGGCCTGTTGTTGGTTCATCAAAAATGAAGATTGTTTTTTCTGTATTAGTACCTTTACTTATAAAAAATGCTAGTTTAATTCTTTGAGCTTCGCCACCGCTAAGTGTATTAGAAGATTGTCCAAGTTGTATATAACCTAAACCTACTTGTTGCAAGGGGAATAATTTTTTTACGATCTTAAGTTGATTGTGCGTTTCAAAAAATGTTATGGCATCGTCAATTGTCATTTCTAAAATTTCAGAAATATTCTTATTGTGAAATTTAACCTCCAATATCTCAGATTTAAAGCGATTTCCATTACATGCTTCGCAATTAATATACACATCAGCCATAAATTGCATTTCTACAGTTATTTGACCTTCTCCTTCACAAACTTCGCATCTTCCTCCATCTACGTTGAAAGAAAAGTGACCACTTTTATAGCCTCTTTTTTTAGATAATTCTGATTTTGAAAAAAGTGCTCTTATCTCATCGTATGCTTTGATGTATGTAACTGGGTTAGATCTTGAAGATCTTCCAATTGGATTTTGATCAATAAATTGAATACTTTCTATTTTATTTAGATCACCTTCAATGGTGTCATGTTGTCCAATTTTTGAACTGTATCCTTGTAAATGCTTTTGTATTGTCGGGTATAAAATTTGTTTAACCAGGGATGTTTTTCCTGAGCCACTAACACCACTGACAATTGTTAGACAATTTAGAGGGAACTCTACATCGATATTGTTCAGGTTGTTTTCTCTTGCACCTTTGATGATAATTGAGGAGTTCCATTTTTTTCGAACTGGAATTTCAATATTTTTTTCTCCGCTTAGATATTTTCCGGTGAGGCTATTTGGTTGTTTTGAAATATCTTTTAGTTTGCCTTGATAAACTACTGTTCCTCCTAAAGAACCAGCTTTAGGACCAATATCAATTATTTCATCTGCGGCGAGCATTATTTCTTCGTCATGTTCTACAATAATTACAGAGTTCCCTGTATCTCTTAATTGTTGTAAAACATTTATTAATCTTTTTGTATCTCTTGGATGAAGCCCAATACTTGGTTCATCTAGTATATACATAGACCCAACCAGACTACTCCCTAGTGAAGTTGCAAGGTTAATACGTTGAGATTCTCCACCAGATAGGGTGGAAGAGAGTCTATTAAGTGATAGGTAACCTAGTCCAACATCATTTAAAAATTGAAGACGATTGATGATTTCTTTTAATAATCGATCTGCAACTTTCTTTTCGTATGTTTCGAGCTTAATGGTTTTAAATTTTTCTAGTAGCTGATCAATGGGTAAATGTACAATATCATTAATATTGAATTCATCAACATAAACATATAAAGCCTCTTTTCTTAGTCTTGAACCATGGCATTGATCACAAGTGCTTTTTCCTCTGTATCTGGCAAGCATTACTCTGTTTTGTACTTTGAAATTCTCTTTTTCTAAATGTTTAAAAAATTGATTTATGCCTTTTAATTTTTTTCCGCCATTCCAGAGTAAATTTTTTTGTTCTTGATCAAGATCTTTATACGCCCTATGTACAGGGAAATCGTGATTTAATGCATTTAGAATAAATCTATCTTTCCATCGGCTAAGTTTTTCTCCTTTCCAACAACTTACAACACCATCATGCACAGATAAATTGGTGTTTAGAATAACTTTGTCAGGGTCTATACCTAAAATTGACCCATATCCATTACATTTCTTGCAGCAACCAAGTGGGTTGTTAAAACTAAATAGGTGTTCTGATGGTAAAATAAAATTAATACCATCTCTTTCAAATTTATTGGAGAATGATTTCTTTTTGTTTAATGTATCAATTATGCAACACCCATCTCCTTCAAAAAAAGCTATTTGTACACTATCTGCAATTCGACTTAAATTTTCATCGTCGTTATTCGCTATAACTCTATCAACAATTACAAATACTTTTTTAGTTTTTGGATCAAAGTCTTTTTCAAGAGCGTCATCTATTTTAATTAATTTCTCTTTAATTAATACTCTTGAATACCCTTGTTGTGCTTTTGTTTTTAAAAAATCAAAGAGATCAGAATCGTCTCTTTTTTCGAATAAAATTAGAACTTTAGTTTTTTGAGGCAATTTTTTTATGTAGTCAACAACATCAGAAACTTGTTGTTTTTTAACTATCTGTTTTGATATTGGAGATATTGTTTTACCTATTCTTGCAAATAATAATTTCAGATAATCGTATATTTCAGTAGACGTACCTACTGTTGAACGTGGATTTTTACTATTTACTTTTTGTTCAATGGCAATTGCAGGTGAAATACCCTCAATTTTTTCTACATCAGGCTTTTGAAGTTTTCCTAAAAATTGTCTAGCATAAGAAGATAAACTTTCTATATATCTTCTTTGTCCTTCAGCAAATAAAGTGTCGAATGCAATAGAGGATTTTCCAGACCCTGAAACTCCTGTAATGACAATCATTTTTTTCTTAGGAATTTTTAAATCAATATTTTTAAGATTGTGGGTTTTTGCACCTTTTATGTCAATATATTTTTGAGACACTAAATTCATTGATTTTTTACTGGACATTTGTTAAATCGATTAATCAAAAGTTACAAATTTAGTTAAATTCCAATTTGGAATACTCATTTTTTTTCCTATATTTGGGTATTAATCAATTGCTAATGCCATTTTTTGCTAGCAATTAAAAATCTATTTGCGTATAAAACATATCTACTTTTTTTAAATTTTTTTAACCATTTAAATTAGTCAGATTATGTTAGCAACTACAACAACTGATCAGGATTTAGTTAGACTATTTCTTGATGGAAATTCCAACTCTTTAGATATACTATTAAACAGACATAAATCAAAAGTATTTTCTTTTATTATGTCTAAAGTAAAAAACAAGTCAATAGCTGAAGATATATTTCAGGATGCTATTATAAAAGTTATTACATCTCTTCAAAAAGGTAAATATAATGAAGAAGGAAAGTTTTTGCCTTGGGTAATGCGAATTAGTCATAATCTTGTTATTGATCACTTTAGAAAACAAAAAAGGATTCCTGTTGTTGGAAAAAGTAAAAAGTTTGAAGACTTTGATATATTTGATGTTATCGATAATAATGAGTTGACCAAAGAAAAAAATATGATGGTTGACGAACAAACCCAAATGCTAAAAAAACTTATAAACTCTTTACCTGATTCTCAAAGAGAGGTGTTAATAATGAGGCATTATGAAGATTTAAGTTTTAAAGAAATTGCAGAGAAAACTGGGGTGAGTATTAATACCGCTTTAGGAAGAATGAGATATGCTTTACTTAATGTTCGAAAGGAGTTAGAAATTCATAATATTGATTTAACTATCTAAATATACTAAACATATATAAACTGCGTTAATTAGTTATAATTTAATTAATTGCGTATGTTTAAAACCTTTACTAATGATGACTCTTTGCGATTCTTGTACGGTGAAATGGAACTCTTTGAACAGATATGTTTTGAAGCTGCACTGACAAATGATAAAGATTTATACAAAGAATTTGTTAAGCTCAAAGAAACTATTGAGTTGTTGGATACTCTTCCTGTGTTTAGTCCTGCTAATTTTTCGCTTAAATTAATCAAGTCTTTTAACTTAAGTTTTGAGAATTTGCGATTGAAACATGGTAATTTTCATAATTATTTGAATTAGATTGTAATGCTCTCAGAATAGATTGTTAAATTTGAGGGTGAAAATAAAAGAACGATATTCTAAGTTTATTGCATATTTTGAGGCTAACATGCCTGAAGCTAAAACGGAGTTGAATTACACAACTGATTTCGAGTTATTAGTTGCTGTTGCTTTATCTGCTCAGTGTACTGATAAAAGAGTGAATATGGTAACTCCAACTCTTTTTAAGCGATTCCCAGATGCATTTGCAATGGCAGAATCTTCTCAAGATGAAATTTTTCACTATATCAAGAGTATAAGTTATCCCAATAACAAAGCGAAACATTTGTTTTTGATGGCAAATCTATTGGTAAATGAATTTGATGGAAAAATACCTAATAACATTGTTGATTTACAAAGATTACCTGGAGTAGGAAGGAAAACAGCAAATGTTGTAGTCTCTGTTCTTTTTGATGTTCCTGCCATGCCAGTAGATACTCATGTCTTTAGAGTTTCTAATAGAATCGGACTAACAAAAAACTCTAAGGACCCATTAGAAACAGAAAAAAAATTAGTAAAGCATTTCCCTTCAGATAAGTTAAATGTAGCTCATCATTGGCTTATTTTACATGGTAGATATGTTTGTTTAGCAAGATCTCCCAAATGCCATCAATGTGGTATTAGTTCAATCTGTGAATTTTACAATAAAAAAAGCTGATTTGTTAATAAATCAATGTCTTATTAAATAAATATCCCTGCTTTTTTTGTTTATTTTGTTAGTATAAATTTACAGTATGACGAACTTAAAAATTAATGATCCAGCTCCAGCTTTTAGTGTTCCAAATCAAGATGGAAAGCTGATTTCATTGTCAGATTATTCCAATAAAAAATTGATTGTTTTTTTCTATCCAAAAGATAATACCCCTGGATGCACTGCAGAAAGTTGCAATCTTAAGGAAAATTATTCTTTGTTGTTAGAAAAAGGGTTTGATGTAGTAGGAGTAAGTGCGGATAGTGAAGTATCTCACCAAAAATTTATTTCTAAATACGAACTACCCTTTGATTTATTAGCAGATACTACAAAAAAAATGATTCAAGATTATGGTGTTTGGGGAGAGAAAAAATTTATGGGAAAAGTTTATGATGGAATTCATAGAACAACTTTTGTGATTTCGGACGGTATTATTGAAAATATCTTCACTAAAGTCAAAACAAAAGATCATACACAACAAATATTAGAAGCATATAAATAAAATAAGATGAGTGATAAAATTAAAGATGCTAAATTAAAGGCTTTACAATTAACCTTAGATAAGATGGAAAAATCTTATGGTAAAGGTACGGTTATGCGTTTAGGAGATAAAGCAATAGAAAATGTTGAAGCAATCCCTTCTGGTTCTTTAGGATTAGATATTGCACTAGGGATAGGAGGTTATCCAAGAGGGCGTATAATAGAAATATATGGTCCTGAATCTTCAGGTAAAACCACACTTGCAATTCATGCAATTGCACAAGCACAAAAACAAGGTGGTATCGCTGCATTTATAGATGCCGAACATGCTTTCGATCAACATTATGCAAAAAACTTAGGTGTTAATATTGATGATTTATTAATATCTCAGCCAGATAATGGTGAACAAGCATTAGAAATAGCTGACAATCTTATTCGATCGGGAGCTATAGATATATTAGTTGTTGACTCTGTTGCTGCCTTAACACCCAAGAGTGAAATTGAAGGCGAAATGGGAGATACCTCTGTAGGATTACAAGCTCGTTTAATGTCAAAAGCATTAAGAAAGTTAACAGGTACCATAAGCAAAACAGGATGTACATGTATTTTTATCAATCAGTTAAGAGAAAAAATTGGTGTTATGTTTGGTAACCCTGAAACAACAACTGGTGGTAATGCATTAAAATTTTATTCTTCCGTTCGTTTAGACGTTAGAAAAAGTACTGCAATAAAAGATGCTGAGGGAGCTATTGGAAACAAAACCAGAGTTAAAATTGTTAAAAACAAGGTTGCTCCTCCTTTCAAATTGGTAGAGTTTGATATTATGTATGGTAAGGGTGTTTCAAAAGTTGGTGAAATATTAGATAAAGCTGTAGACTTAGACATAGTACAAAAAAGTGGGTCTTGGTTTAGTTATGATGGAGATAAACTTGGACAAGGGAGAGACTCTGTTAAGTTACTTCTTGAAGATAACGTTGAACTTTGTGAGCAATTGGAGAATAAAATTAAGGACCTTATCTAATGAGGTTTTTTTTATTGTTTTCTTGTTTTTTGATTTTATTTTCTTGTTTGAACAAGGATGTGCAAAATCATAAGCCAGAAGAAGTAAAAGACTACAGAACTGAAATTTCTCTGCTTAGTACAAAGCTTTTAGAAAATCCTAATGATACTTTTTTACTAAACAAAAGGATAGATTTATTTTTGATGTATGAAAATCTTGAAGGTGCACTTCTTGATCAGCAACATTTATATAAATTAGATTCTAATAATTATCAGTATTTATCTGATTTAGCATCTACTTATTTTCAATTAGGAGAAAAAGGTAGGGCTAGCTATTACATTAAGGCATTAAATATTTTAAATAGGGATATAGTAAATTTGAAAAGTGATATTTCTAACTTGACGATTAGATATAAGCTCTTTTATATTTTTCAACGATATAAAGAATCAATAAAAGATATAAATACTGTTTTAAAGCAAAATAAATACTTGGCAGAAGCATACTTCTATAAAGGTATGAATTACAAAGAAATAGGAGATACTACAATGGCTATTTCACAATTTCAGACTGTAACCGAACAGGATCCGCAATATTCAGATGCATACGAACAATTAGCTTTTATTTATGAAGCACAAAATAACAATATTGCTGAGTTGTATTATGATAATGCCTTATCAGTAGATTCTACCAATATTAGTCTTTGGTATAATAAAGGAATGTATCTGCAAAATATTTCAAGATATGACGATGCCAAAAAATGTTATTTAACAATTCTAAGATTTGATCCTCGACATTTATCTAATTACAATCTAGGTTATATTGCTTTACTTCAAGAAGAATATTTAGATGGAGCTAATTATTTTTCTGAATATATTTATAATAATAATCAAGTTGCAATGGCATACTTTGCTAGAGGTCTTTGTTTTAAGTCTTTAAAGCAAACTAAAAAAGCAAGGTTTGATTTTATGAAAGCTTTAGAACTTGATCCTTCATTATATATTGTTCAAGACGAGTTATCTAATTTAGAGATATAAAAAAAGCTCCTCATTTGAGGAGCTTTTGAAAAACTTGATTTAGTTTCATTATGCTAATTTTACATTTGTAGCGTTTAGTCCTTTACGACCTTCTTCTAAGTCAAATGTAACTTTGTCATTTTCACTAATTTCATCGATTACTCCAGAAATATGTACAAAGTATTCTTTGTCTGTTTCATCTTCTTTAATAAACCCATATCCTTTAGAGTTATTAAAAAATTTTACTGTTCCAGTATTCATAATATAAATTTAAAATTTCCACAAATTTAACTAAAAAAGTCAACCCAAAAGGATTGACTTTATTAATTTATTAAAAGAAATATTTATTTTTTTACTGTTTCAACAATTTTTTTGAACGCTTCAGGATGATTCATTGCTAAATCTGCTAAAACTTTTCTGTTTAAGCTTATTCCTGACTTTGAAACAGCACCCATAAATGTAGAGTAAGACATTCCGTGCTCTCTTGCACCTGCATTAATTCTAGTTATCCACAAAGAACGAAAGTTTCTCTTTTTTTGTTTTCTACCGATGTAAGCATACTGCATTGCTTTTTCAACAGCGTTTTTAGCTACAGTATGAACATTTTTTCTTCTTCCGAAGTAACCTTTTGCAGCATCAAGAATCTTTTTTCTTCTAGCTTTTGCTGCAACTGCATTGACCGATCTAGGCATAATTAAATAATTTTTGGTCAGAAGTGTCTATGTAGAACTTAAAACTCGTGACCTGGTTAGTTAATAGTTAAACTTTAGATACACATTTGTTGTTTGATGCTTTTAACATCAGACTCGTGTACTAATCCAGTTTTTGTTAAGTTACGCTTTTGTTTAGTCTCTTTTTTAGTTAAAATATGACTTTTAAAAGCATGCTTTCTTTTAATTTTTCCAGTACCCGTTAATTTAAAACGTTTTTTTGCACTAGATTTGGTTTTCATTTTTGGCATAATAAATGCGTATTAATTTGATTTTACTTTTTCTTTTTTGGAGCAATAAACATTGTCATTCGTTTCCCCTCTAATTTTGGCATTTGTTCTACAATACCATATTCTTCAAGAGCCTGAGCAAATTTTAGCAATAAAATTTCTCCAGAATCTTTGAAAACAATACTTCTACCTCTAAAAAATACAAAAGCTTTAACTTTCGATCCTTCTTCTAAAAATTTGATAGCATGTTTTGTCTTAAAGTTTAAGTCATGCTCTTCAGTATTAGGTCCAAACCGAATTTCTTTTATTACTGTTTTGGAGGCATTAGCCTTGATTATTTTTTGTTTCTTTTTCTGATCGTACAAGAATTTTTTGTAGTCAATAATTTTACAAACTGGCGGGTTAGCTTTTGGAGATATTTCAACTAAGTCCAAACCCTCTAATTGAGCCATCTGTAATGCCTTTGATGTAGGATAAATACCTTGTTCAATATTATCTCCAACTAATCTTATTTCCCTAGCATCGATAAATTTGTTGATTTTGTGCTCTGGCTGAGTTGGTCCACGTCTGGCAAAGTTATTTTTACGTCTTCTTATAGCGATTTTCTTATGTTTTAGTTATTAAATTCTATTAAATCTTTAATTTGTTTTTGAATCAATTCTATAAATTGATTTACTTTCATTGTTCCTAAATCTTCTCCTCCGTGCTTTCTAATTGTAATATTACCTTCTTTTTCTTCTCGTTCACCAACAATTACAATATAAGGCACTTTGCTTACTTCGGCATCTCTAATCTTGCGACCAGCTTTTTCTGCCCTCTCGTCAATTAGCCCGCGAATATCGGAATTATTTAACATATTTAAAACTTTTTTAGAGTATTCGTGATATTTTTCACTAATTGGCAGTATGGTTACTTGATTTGGCGTGAGCCACAACGGAAAATTTCCTGCACAATGCTCTAATAGAACGGAAACAAATCGTTCCATTGAACCAAATGGAGCTCTATGAATCATGACAGGTCTGTGATTTTTATTATCCGAGCCTACATATTCTAGTTCAAAACGCTCCGGTAAATTATAATCTACTTGTATTGTACCTAGTTGCCAACTTCTTCCTAAGGCATCTTTTACCATAAAATCTAGTTTGGGTCCATAAAAAGCTGCTTCTCCATATTCAATTATAGTTTCAATACCTTTCTCATTCGTAGCTTCAATAATTGCATTTTCGGCTTTATCCCAGTTTTCTTTTGAGCCAATATATTTTTCTGGATTATCTTTGTCTCTCAAAGAAATTTGAGCGGTAAAATCTTCAAAACTTAATGTTTTAAAGATATACAATACTAAATCAATCACTTTAATAAACTCTTTTTTCACTTGTTGGGGTGTGCAGAATATATGTGCATCATCTTGAGTGAAAGAACGTACTCTAGATAGACCGTGTAACTCCCCTGATTGTTCGTATCTGTAAACAGTTCCAAATTCTGCAAAACGGATAGGTAAATCTTTGTATGATCTAGGTTTGGTTTTATAAATTTCACAATGATGAGGACAGTTCATTGGTTTTAGTAAAAACTCTTCTCCTTCTGCAGGAGTTTGAATTGGTTGAAATGAATCAGAGCCATATTTTTCATAATGACCAGAACAAACATATAGTTCTTTATTTCCAATATGAGGTGTAATTACTTGTTCGTACCCTGCTCTTGCTTGAGCTTGCTTCAAAAAGTTTTCTAATCTTTCTCTAAGAGCTGCACCTTTAGGTAACCAAAGAGGAAGACCTTGTCCGACTTTTTGAGAAAAAGTAAATAGTTCTAGTTCTTTACCTAATTTACGATGATCTCTTTGTTTAGCAAGTTCTAAAAGTTCTAAATATTCAGAAAGCTCTTTTTGTTTTGGAAAACTAATTCCATATATCCTGGTAAGTTGTTTGTTGTTTTCATCTCCTCTCCAATACGCACCAGCAATATTTAAAAGTTTAATTGCTTTAATAAATGATGTATTTGGTATATGTGGACCTCTACATAGGTCAGTAAAGTTTCCTTGAGTATAAAATGTAATAGAACCATCGTCTAACCCATCTATTAGTTCTAATTTGTATTCATCATTTTTAAAATATTCTATAGCATCTTTTTTAGAAATTTCTTTTCTGATAAATTCATTTTTTTCTCTTGCGAGTTCTACCATCTTTTTTTCAATTTTGGGAAAATCTTCGGAAGAAATTTGATGATCACCAAAATCAACATCGTAATAAAAACCATTCTCAATAGCTGGTCCTATTGCTAATTTTATGTTAGGGTATAAAGACTCTAAAGCTTCAGCCATTAAATGAGCAGAGGAATGCCACATAGTTTCTTTTCCTTTAGCATTTTGCCATGTAAGAAGATTAAGTGAACAGTCAGAAATGATAGGTCTATTAGCATCCCAAACCTCGTCGTTAATTTCACATGCTAGGACATTTCTAGCTAGCCCTTCACTTATAGATTTAGCGATGTTTATAGCTGTAGTTCCTTTTTCAACTTCTTTAATAGTTCCGTCAGGAAGAGTAATTTTTATCATTATGATGTTTTTATTCTAGTCGGCAAATATAATTAAAAGCTATTATAATGAGATTAAACTTGTAGTATTCCTGGGTTGTATTTTTTTTCGATTGGTGAATGATTTGCTGCTTCTATACCCATTGAAATAATATTTCGTGTTTCTCTAGGGTCAATAATAGCATCTATCCATAATTTTGAGGCAGCATAATACGGAGTTGTTTGATGATCATATTTTTCACTTACTTTTTTGATCATCTTTTCTCTTATTTCTTTTGTAATTTCTTTTTGTGATTTTTTAAGACTAGCTTCTTCAATTTGCGCTAGAACTTTTGCGGCTTGTGCTCCTCCCATTACTGCAATTCTTGCACTTGGCCATGCTACGATTAATCTTGGATCAAAAGCTTTTCCGCACATTGCATAATTTCCAGCACCATACGAATTGCCTAAAATAATGGTGAATTTTGGAACAACAGAGTTGCTCATAGTGTTAACCATTTTAGCACCATCTTTAATAATTCCTCCATGTTCTGATTTAGATCCAACCATAAATCCAGTAACGTCTTGTAAAAAAACTAGAGGGATATTTTTTTGATTACAAATTGCAATAAATCTACTTGCCTTATCTGCCGAATCAGAATAAATAACACCTCCAAATTGCATTTCACCTTTTTTGTTTTTAACAAGCTTTCGTTGATTTGCAACTATACCTACAGCCCAACCATCTATTCGTGCATATCCGCAAATAATAGATTTTCCAAAATCTTTTTTATATTCTTCCAATTCTGAGTTATCGACAATACGCTCTATGATTTCTCTAGTATCGTATGGTTTTTCGTTTTTTACAGATAAAATACCTAGAATTTCATCTTCATTTTTGATAGGCTTTTGTGATTTGATTCTATTAAAGCCTGCGTTTTTATTATCTCCAATTTTATTTACTAATGATTTAATTTTTTCAAGGCACTCTTTATCATCATCAACTTTATAGTCTGTAACACCAGAAATTTCGCAGTGAGAGGTAGCTCCTCCTAAACTTTCATTATCAATATTTTCTCCAATAGCGGCTTTAACTAAATAACTACCTGCTAGAAAAATTGTACCTGTTTTATTAACGATCAAAGCTTCATCACTCATAATAGGAAGATATGCTCCACCAGCTACACAAGATCCCATAATAGCAGATATTTGTACAATTCCCATGGATGACATTATTGCATTATTTCTAAAAATTCTTCCAAAATGCTCTTTGTCAGGAAAAATTTCATCTTGCATTGGAAGAAAGACGCCAGCACTATCAACTAAATAAATTATAGGTAATTTATTTTCCATAGCAATCTCTTGTGCTCTTAAATTTTTCTTAGCAGTAATTGGAAACCAAGCACCTGCTTTCACCGTTGCGTCATTTGCAACTATAACTACTTGCCTTTGTTGTACGTATCCGATACCAATAACTACTCCGCCACATGGACATCCACCATATTCTTTATACATGCCGTTTCCTGCAAATGCTCCAATTTCCAGAAAATGAGTGTTTTCATCTATGAGATAATTTATCCTTTCTCTTACACTAAGTTTTCCTTTTTTATGTTGCTTGGCAATTTTTTCTTTTCCTCCTCCCAAATAGATTTTTTGTAATTTCTGATTCATTTCTGAAATCAGTAATTTCATTTGGTCTTCATTTTTATTAAATTCTACGTTCATGTGTTATTTAAATTGATATTAGAAAGATAATTATGTGATTCTGGACCTAAATTAAAAAGTAAATCTAAAATACTTAAGTTTGGAATAAAGTTTAACTTGTAAGAGAATACTTGTTCATATTTTTCCATGTCTTTTTTATTAAACTTGTAATTTCTAAAGTCTAACTTAGGATTGGTGTTATAATTTTTGGTTATTATAAAATCTTTAGACAAATCTGTTAATTCAATTATTTTTTGATGGATTTCTAAATTTAAGTCTACGAGAAAGGTAGGTTTTTTTTGAAAAAAAACGATAATGTCATCGCAGTAATGTTCAAAAAAAGGAGCACTTCTGTAGGCGCTTTTTATACTATTCCAATGTTCTTTTTGCCAATTGTAATCGTAGCTAATCTTTATATCTTTAATCAGGGTTTTATCACTAGACTTTCGTATTTTGGGGACTGTCAAACGAATACTTCCATTTGCACCAAAAATAGAACACCTTGTTCTTAGCGTTTGCTTTTGAAAATATTCATTTATCTCAATAGCATATTCTTGTTTTTCAAGTAGTCCGTAATACTCTGTTGGACCAAAATAAGCGATTGGTACGGTATTAATGAATTGCATTAAACAGTCTATTCCAACGAATTTTGTTGATTCCTTTTTTGTTTTTATCCCAGCTCATCCAAATGAATAATGCTTTACCAACAATATGATCTTCTGGAACAAATCCCCAATATCTTGAGTCTAAAGAATTATGTCTATTGTCACCCATCATCCAGTAATAATTCATTTTAAAGGTATAAGATGTTGTTTTAATTCCATTGATATAAATGTCATTACCCTTTAGTTCAAGAGAGTTTTTTTCATAAACTTCTATTATACGTTTGTAAATAGAAATATTTTCAGTTGTTAAATTAACGGAGCTTCCTTTCGAGGGTACTTTTAAGGGACCAAAGTTATCAATGTTCCAATTATAATAATTCGATTTAGGAAAAACAGATCCATCTCTTTTAATGCCTGAAGGTTCGACTACTTTTTCAACTTTATTTACATAGGTGAAGTTTTGAAATGCGTTTTTATTTTCTTCATTTAAAATTAATTCATATTCTCCTTTATTAGATAATGGTCGACCCTCATAAACATTATATTTGTTTAAGGTTTTGCTTCTAAACCCACTTCCATCTGTTTTAACGTAGTATTTAAACTGATTTTTTATTTTATCATTCAGTATTTGTGGTTTTCCATTAATATAAAGATCAGTATTTTTAATTTCCAAGATATCCCCTGGAATAGCAACACACCTTTTAATATAATTCTCTTTTTTGTCAACAGGTCGCTCAGGATGTTCTAGATCGTCCGCAGGATAATTAAATACAACACAGTCGTTTCTTTCAATTTCTCCTAAGCCTTTCATTCTATGGTAATCAAGTTGTATCCAATCTAAATATGCAGGCGTATTTTTTGTTCCAGGCATAGTATGGTGTACAAGAGGAAAAGCAATAGGAGTATTTGGTACTCTTGGGCCATAGCTAACTTTTGAAACAAATAGAAAATCTCCAATAAGTAGAGATTTTTCCATGGAAGATGTTGGTATGGTGTACGCTTCGATTAAAAACGTTCTAAGAATAGTAGCAGCTATTACTGCAAATAAAATTGCATCAAACCAACTTTTAATTTCGCTTTTTTTCTTTTTTTCTTTTTTCTTTTTTTTCCAGAATTGCCAACTGATTGTTTCCCAAAATAAAATATCACCAATAATTAGAGGGACAAAATACAACCATTCACCTTCGATTAAGTAAACGAATAACGACCATAAAATGGTGAAAAAAATAAAAGCGACAGCTTTAAATGAGGTTCCTAATAGTTCTTTGAGTTTCTTCATTTTTATAAATTTAATACATCATTCATTCCAAAAACACCTTTTTTATTATATAGCCATTCTGCAGCAATGATTGCTCCTAGAGCAAATCCTTTTCTGTTATGAGCTTCATGTTTTATTTCTATACTATCAATTACAGAATCGTACGAAATAATATGTGTTCCGGGCACTTCATCTTTTCTAATACTTTTTATGTCACACTGATTTATATCTTGCTTTAGTCGTAATGCTGTTCCGCTTGGAGCATCCAGTTTATGGATATGATGAATTTCAGTCATGTTTGCATTATACTGATCCTGATTAGTCATCAGTTTACTTAGAAATTGATTTAGTTTAAAAAATAAATTAACACCTATGCTAAAATTTGAAGCGTATAAAAAAGCAGTATTATTTTTATGACAAATAGCTTTAGCATCTTCTAATTTTTCTAACCAACCAGTTGTTCCAGAAACGGTTGGAACTTTGTTAGATAACGCAAGTTTGATATTATTAAAAGCAGAATCAGGAGTACTAAAATCAATAGCTACATCAATATCTTTAAAATCTATTAACTGATTTTTTTCTTTTATTATCAAACCTATTTTATGTCCTCTATCTTTAGAAATAGATTCAATTTCTTTACCCATTTTTCCGTATCCAATCAAAGCAATGTTCATAATTTGCAAAATTAAAAATTCAATTTTAATAACAAACTTGGATAAACTCCTTGTGTTGTTGCTAAAATATTTGGTTGAGTTGAAAAGCTTAAGTTATCATCAACATTAAAATCAAAAAGATGAGCGTCCACACTTGCATCAACTATATTGAGAATGTAAACGACACCTGTTAAGATATATGATAAATCTCTATTTCTCTGATAGAATTCACTAATTGTTACCAGCTGATTATCTGTATATATATCTTTGTAGATATCATCTCCACCATTGGATCTTAATTTTAAAGCTTCTGCGTAGGTATTAAGATTAGATTGATTTTCTATAGAGTAGTAGATAGTAGCTCCTAAGCATGCATAAACAATAGGTACTTTCCAATATTTTTTATTATAAATCTGTCCTAGTCCTGGAACGACTGCCGAAAGAATAGATGCTTTTTTTGGTGAAACAGTTCTTTTATCTAAATTTTGACCAAAACTATTTATGAGTGAAAAAGCAAGAAAAAATGTTAAAATATATTTCAATTTAGATTCCAAAATATTTAACTATTTCATTTAATTCATCTTCATTATTGAATGAAATTTCAATTTTTCCTTTGCCTGACTTTAGTACTTTAAGTTTAATTTCTTTTCCAGTGGCATTTTTGAGATCGTTATTTAGCTTTTGGTGTTCAAAAGAAGGAATGGTTGGTGATTTACTCTTGTTATTATTTTTTTTGTAAGAACTATTACCAAATTCTTTTACAATTTGTTCGATTTCTCTAACAGAGAATTTTTTATCAATAGCGTCTCTAAAAATATTTAATTGAGTTTGAATATCAGAAACATTTATTAGTGCTCTGGCATGCCCCATTGAAATAACTTTACTTTTTAGAGCAGCGAGTATTTCAGCAGGTAATTTTAATAACCTTAGATAATTAGAAATGGTTGATCTTTTTTTACCAACCCTTTCACTCATTTTATCTTGAGTTAGTTTACATTCGTTCATCAGTCTTTGATAGCTAAAAGCTATTTCCACAGGATTTAGTTCTTCTCTTTGAATATTTTCAACTAATGCCATTTCTAGCATCTGTTGGTCATTAGCTATTCTTATAAATGCTGGTATTGAATTAAGCTTAGCTAACTTAGAAGCTCTAAATCTTCTTTCTCCTGAAATAAGTTGATATTTATCAAATCCTAATTTTCTTACAGTTATTGGCTGAATAACACCAAGTTGAGTAATAGATGCTGCCAATTCTTGTAGTGCATCTCTATCAAATTCAATTCTTGGTTGAAATGGATTAATTTCTATCTGCTCTATATCAATTTCAGAAATTGAACCTGCTACTTTGATAAGTTCTCTATCTGATTCTTTTGAAGTAATATCAGTGTCTGGGTTTTTCAATAAAGCGGACAAACCCTTACCTAATGCTCGTTTTTTTTCTGCCATTTTATTTGATTTCTACTTTGTTTTTGCTAATCAATTCTTGTGCTAGATTTATATAATTGATTGCACCTTTACTACTTGCATCGTGCATTATTATAGTCTCTCCAAAGCTCGGAGCTTCACTTAATCGAACATTTCTCTGAATAATTGTATCAAAAACCATTTCTTGAAAATGAGTTTTAACTTCTTCAACTACTTGATTAGATAGTCTCAAGCGTGTATCGTACATAGTAAGAAGTAATCCTTCTATTTCTAAGTTTTTATTTAGTCTTGATTGAACTATTTTAATAGTGTTTAGTAATTTTCCTAATCCTTCAAGAGCAAAATATTCGCATTGAATAGGAATAATTATTGAGTCAGCAGCTGTAAGTGCATTTGTAGTCACTATTCCAAGAGATGGCGCGCAGTCTATAATTATATAGTCGAAATCTTCCTTGATGTCTTCCAAAATATTATTTAAAATATATTCACGGTTGTTTTTGTTTACTAACTCAAGTTCAGCACCGACTAAATCAATTCGAGATGGAAGAAGGTGTAGATTTGGACTCTTAGTTTCAAAAATAGCATCCCTTACATTAATATCATTGATAAGACATTCGTAAATGCTATTTTCAATGCTTCTTGGGTCAAAACCAACTCCAGATGTTGAATTAGCTTGTGGGTCTACATCTATTAAAAGTACCTTTTTTTCTAATACTCCTAAACTAGCAGATAGATTAATTGCAGTTGTAGTTTTCCCAACACCACCTTTTTGATTAGCTATTACAATTACTTTACACATATTCTAATATCGATTTTAAGCTTTTTCTGATTCTGTTTTAAGTCAATAAGTTGTTGTCAATTAGCTTTTTTGTATGTTTGCTTCAAATAGAGAATTGACTTTGAAATCAAAAGTAATAGATTTGATTTTTTTACTCTAAATAAATTAGGATGTTTTTTTAACATTTTGACTAAATTGTTAATAGCTGATTAAAGTTTATGTTTTTATTAATTAAATCATATGAGTTGAACTGTATTGTTGAACTAACTTCAATAAATGTAATACAGATTTTAGGAATGCTATTTTTAGCAGTTCTTTTTACACAGTCGGGATTAGATAAAGTGGTAGACTGGAATGGAAATTATTCTTGGTTAAAGGAGCACTTTTCCAAAAGTATTTTTAAAGATATTGTGAAGTTATTACTAGTTACAATAACCGTACTAGAATTGATTGCAGGAAGTTTAAGTCTAATTGGCGCTTTAATGATAATTGTTAATCAGTCGTTACAATTTGCATTTTTAGGAGTGTTATTCTCTTCCGTTTCGTTATTGGCATTATTTACAGGACAACGAATAGCCAAGGATTATGCAGGTGCATTTTCTTTAGTACCTTATTTTATACTTTGTTTGTTGTTGATGTATTTTATATCCTTATAGAGGCCTATATATCTTCGAAATTAATATCAGTAAAATTCTCTTCATCAGAAGATGTATTTTTATTTTCTGATTTTTTTTCGTTTTCAACTAGGGCTTGCTTTTTTTCTTCTACTATATAGTCAATAGTGTCAGAGAGAGCATCTTTGAATTTTATGAAATCTTCTTTGTAAAGAAATAATTTGTGTTTTCGATAAAAGGGATTTCCTTCTTCATCAAAGGATCTTTTACTTTCGGTAATAGTAATGTAATATTCATTAGCTTTTGTTGCTTTGACATCAAAAAAATAGGTCCTTTTTCCTGCTCTTACTTGATTTGAGAATATTTCATCTTGAATTTTTCGATCTTTCATGTTTGGTTTTAACTTAATTTGTTACTCAAAACTAGTTAAAAAAAATTACATTCAAAATTAGCTTGCAGATTGTTGTTTATTCATCTCATAATATAATCCTCTTAAAGATAATAATTCTTCGTGCGTTCCTTCTTCTTGAATGCTTCCATTGTCAAGCACTATGATTTTATCTACATGTTTGATGGTTGAAATTCGATGACTAATTATGATGCTAGTTTTATCTTTACTTTCATATTTAATGTTTGACAGTATAATATCTTCTGTTTTAGTGTCTACAGCAGAAAGACAATCGTCAAAAATCAATATTTTTGGGTTTTTTATAAATGCACGTGCAATTGAAATTCTTTGTTTTTGACCACCAGATAGTGTAACTCCTCTTTCACCAATTTTTGTTTTGTATTTCAAAGGAAAATCTTCGATATTTTTGTGAATATTGGCTTTTTTTGCAGCCTCAATAATCATTGGATCATTCATTTCAAATCTTAGTCCAAACGAAATATTGTTGCTAATTGTATCTGAGAAAAGAATTGTTTCTTGAGGAACATATCCTATCGAATGTCTCAGATCATATAAATTTAAGGATTCAATTTTATGATTATCAATTAGTAAATCGCCTTGATCTGCTGAGATCAAACGACTTATTAGACTAGCAATTGTACTTTTTCCTGAGCCTGTTTTTCCTACTATAGCTAATGATTTACCTAAACCTAATGTAAAGCTTACATTTTTTAGAGCTGTTATACCAGTATCGGGATAAGTGTAAGTAATGTTTTTAAAAGTAATTTCTCCATTTATTTTGCTGGAGTTATTATTTTGATTTATTATTTGTGGCTTTGTTTTTAAAAATTCATTAATTCTTTTTTGAGAAGCTTCAGCTCTTTGTATAATGGATGTAACCCATCCAATTGAAGCCATGGGCCATGTTAGCATATTAACATATATGATAAATTCTGCAATATTTCCTGTTGTAATATTACCTGCAATAGCTTCTTTTCCTCCGATGTATATAGTAAGTAATGTACTTAATCCAATCAATAATAGCATAAATGGAAAAAATAAGGCATTTGTTTTGGCAAGAGAGACATTCTTTTTTAGATAATCATTAGCTTCTTTTTCAAAGTGCATTGACTTAGATTTTTCATTACAAAACGATTTGATTATTCGAATTCCAGAAAAAGTTTCTTGTGAAAATGTGGATAGTTTTGATAATTGTATTTGTACTTTTTCACTTTTTTGATGTATAATTTTACTAATGTAAAAAATACTTATTGACATTATTGGTAAAGGGGCTAAAACAAATAAAGTTAGCTTTACATTGATGTTTAACATCGTATAAACAATTAATGTAAAAAGTGTAATTATATTTATTGGATACATTGTTGCTGGCCCAAGAAACATTCTTACTTTAGTAACATCTTCGCTTATTCTAGACATCAAATCTCCAGTATTATTTCTTTTGTAGAAAGTAAGATCTAATTTTTGATAATGGTCATAAATTTCATTTTTTAAATCGTATTCGATTAGCCTAGACATAACAATTATTGTTTGTCTCATAAAAAACATAAAAATACCTTTCAGAATTGCAAACAAAATAACCATTAAACCAAAAAATAGAAGTGATTGAGTTAACTCTGAATTGTCGAAAATAGATGAATTAGATGTTTGTGCAATAATTGATTCTTTGGCCTTGTCAAAAGCCATTCGAGTGTATTTTGCTGGGTATAAAGCAAAGATATTTGAAATAATTACAAAGCATACACCAACGAAAAATCGTAGGCGATATTTTTTATAAAATTTCAATAAATATTTCAACTCATCCATTTGATGAAATTTGGTTTGTAAGGGTGAAATAATTAATCTAAATTCGCAAGCGCTAAAAAAACTAAATTTTAATCGAGTTCAAAGGTAATGAACTTTCGTTCTCTTTAAACAAAATTGAATCGAAATATGGAAAGTGTTGAAAATAATGTAATGTCATCAAGCAACTTTAAAATACTTGAAACAATGGTTGGCATGGAACATGAGCAAATTGTTTTTTGTCAAGATAATCAAACGGGTTTAAAAGCAATTATTGCAATTCATGATACTACTCTTGGTCCAGCATTAGGTGGTACCAGAATGTGGAATTATAATGATGAGCATGAGGCTATAAAAGATGTGTTAAGACTTTCTAGAGGAATGACATTTAAAGCAGCAGTAACAGGATTGTCGTTAGGTGGGGGAAAGGCTGTTATAATTGGTGATTCAAAAACTCAGAAAACCGAAGCCTTAATGAGAAGATTTGGTCAATTTGTTGATAGTTTAGGAGGTAAATATATCACGGCCGAAGATGTTGGTATGAGTGCTGAAGATATGAGATTTGTTAAATTGGAGACAGATCATGTTACAGGTATTCCAGTCGAAATGGGTGGAGGTGGAGATCCATCTCCTGTAACGGCTTATGGTGTTTACATGGGAATAAAAGCTTCAGCAAAGTTTAAATGGGGTTCCGATAATTTGGCCGGTAGAATTGTTGTGGTTCAGGGTGTAGGGCATGTGGGAGAAAATTTAGTTAAGCATTTAACTGAGGAAGGTGCTCATGTTAAAATTAATGATATAAATGAAGAAAATTTAGCTAGAGTTTCTCAAATGTATAATGCTGAAATTATTGATAGTAA
This sequence comes from Flavobacteriales bacterium, assembly GCA_049890095.1. Taxonomy (GTDB): domain Bacteria; phylum Bacteroidota; class Bacteroidia; order Flavobacteriales; family UBA7312; genus JABAYQ01. The sequence continues at coordinate 44,485 of JBMHCD010000008.1, forward strand.
AGATGTATATGAAACGGAGATGGATATTTATGCTCCGTGTGCATTGGGTGCTACTGTTAATGATCAAACCATTCCTTTGCTTAATTGTGAAATTATTGCAGGAGCGGCTAATAATCAACTTGAAGACGAAGTCCGTCACTCCGAAATGTTAAAAGATAAAGGTATTGTATATGCTCCTGATTTTTTAATTAATGCTGGTGGATTAATCAATGTTTACTCTGAGTTAAACGGCTACAATAGAGAAAATGCATTGAATCAAACCAAAAGAATTTTTGATACTACATACAAAATTCTTGAGTTAGCTAAAAGTGAAAATATTTCGGCACATAGTGCAGCCTTAAAGCTTGCAAAAGACAATATAAATTCAATTAATAACTAATCGGTAGATGTTAAATAGAAGGCATTTAAGAATAAAAGTGCTACAATTTTTATACTCCTGGAATAATTCTTCTAGCAGAGACTTGGTGAAATTTGAAAAAGAATTTTTAAAATCTCTCACTAAAATCGAAGAGCTTTATTACATTTTGTATTTATATGTTTTTGAAATTCGTGATTATGCTAATAATCACATTGAAGATTCAAAACACAAAAAATTACCAACGAAGTCTGACTTGTCTCCAAACACTAAATTTGTTGACAATCTTTTTTTAAAACACCTTACAGAGGAAACTTCCTTGATGAATTCGATTTCTCATTTTAAATTATCGTTTGCTGATCAGCAGCATATGATAAAAGAAATTTATTTTGAAATAACAAAATTGCCCGATTATCAAGATTATTTAAATAGTGATCAGATTACTTTTGAATCGGATAAAAAATTCATTTCAAAATTAATTTCCAAACATTTAGTGAATATGAATCTTTTTCAAGATTACCTGAATGACAAAGAAATTTTTTGGGAAGATGACTTGCCGTTTGTTACTAGTATGGTTGTCAAAACAATTAAAGAATCATCTTTGGATGAAACTAAATTTTTAAGCCTTTTTAAAGACGATTTAGAGAAAAAATTTGCAATTGATTTATTTAGGTTTTCTATTGTAAATTCTGAACGTTTTTCAGATTTAATTTCTGAAAAAATTAAAAACTGGGAATTAGATAGGGTAGCCCAAATGGATTTAATTTTAATGCAAATGGCATTGACTGAAATGCTTGAAATGCCTACAATCCCTCTAAAAGTTACCATTAATGAGTATTTAGAGCTTGCTAAATATTATAGCACTCAAAAAAGTAAAAACTTTGTTAATGGTATTTTAGATACATTAAAAAATGAATTATTGAAAGAGGGATTAATTAAAAAATCAGGTAGAGGTCTATTAGAATAATTTTATAAATTTGTTAGTAATTAATCTTATACACATTAAAATGAAAAAAATATTTATACCTATTTTTTCTTTAATAGTTCTTGCATCTTGTCAAGATGCTGCTAAAAAAGTTGAACCACAACTTTCTACTGATCTAGTAAAAAATCAGAAAACAGCTGTTGAAGATAAAAATGCAACTGCAAAGGGCCCTGAATTTACTTTTGTTAAAGAAGTACATGATTTTGGTACACTTGTTGATGGAGAAAAAGTAGCTTATTCTTTTGTTTTTACAAATACAGGAGATGCACCACTAATAATTAGTAATGCTAAAGGTTCATGTGGGTGTACTGTTCCAAACTGGCCTAGAGACCCAATTGCTGTTGGTGAGAAAGGAACTATTGATGTTTCTTTTAATAGTTCAGGTAGACAAGGTGTGCAAAGTAAAAATGTTACACTAACTGCAAATACAACTCCCAATAGAAAAATTTTAAAAATTAAATCGGAAGTAATTTCAAAATAAACTATGATACATACTATATTTTTACAAGCTAGCTCTGGAGAGGGAGGACAACCATTAGTATTTTTTGTTTTGGTTTTTGCTGTGTTTTGGTTCTTTATGATCAGACCGCAAGTGAAAAAACAAAAAGAAGAAAGAAAGTTTAGAGAAGCCATACAAAAAGGAGATAAAGTAATTACAACTGGAGGTATTCATGCTAAAGTCGTTGAAGTACACGATTCTAAAGTAAAGCTTGACATTGCCGAAGGGATTAAAATAACGGTTGAAAAAACTGCTTTAACCCCTATGGATCCAAAAAAACCAGAAAAAAAATAAAAAGATTAAATTTATAACGGGCTTATGCCCGTTTTTTTTGGTTTATGCTACATCATTTAAAGTTTATATTTTTAAAGATTATTGATTTTTTAAAAATTGAAAGGAAGTATTTTCCAGTATTTCTTTTTTTAGTTAGTCTTTCAACTTTGTTTTGGGTGTTGACAGTTTTGTCTAAGGAATATACTTCTGTAGTTAGTTATAATGTAAAATTTGTTGACTTGCCAGAAAAGAAAATGATTGCAGAAGAAAAAAAGGTTAATTTACAGTTACAAGTTATAGCACCTGGTTTTACAATTTTAGCTCACAAACTAATGTTTCAGCCAGACATAGAACTTTCTGTTTCTGGTTTTATTCCTCAAAAAAAAGGAAAATTTTGGAATTATTTCTGGCTAGGAAAACAATCACTTTCTGAAGTTCAGGATCTTTTACCAACAAAAATGCAGCTGCTTCATATTCAACCCAATAGAATTGATTTATTGTTGGATGAAAAGTCAGAACGGACTGTAAACGTCAAGCTTGTTTCAGATTTTAAATTTGAACCTATGTTTAGACAGAAAGGGGAAGTTATCTTGAATCCTTCAAGCATAACTATTTCTGGTCCAAGGGAGATAGTAAATCTTATTGATGAGGTTGACACTGAGCTAGTAAGCTATTCAAATATCAATTCTGACATTGAGCAATCTGTTTCTTTAGCCCCAATAAATTTATTAGATATTTCTTCTTCTGAAAACATTATAAATTGGAAATTAGAAGTTGAGCAGTTTACGGAAGGTAATATAACTTTACCAATCAAATGTAAGAATATACCTAGAGGGTATTTTGTAAAATTATTTCCGGACAATGTTCGCTTAGAATATTTGGTGTCATTAAATAATTTTGATTTCATAAAACCATCAAGTTTTAATGTTTCGGTTACAATGAATCAAGAATACAATCGTCTTGATGTTCAATTGGATGAAAAATCTGATTTTGTAGAAAATGTTAGAATAATTCCTTCAAAAGTTGAATACGTTTTAATTAAAGATAACTGATGAAAAAAGTTGGGCTGACAGGAAATATTGGAAGTGGCAAAACTACTATTTCAAAGTTTTTTAAGATTCTAAATATTCCAGTTTTTAATTCAGATCTTGTTTCAAAACAAATTTTAATCGAAAACCAAGATATTAAATTTAAAATTGAAGATATTTTCGGATCAAATTCTTATGATGGAAAAAAACTAAATACATCTTATATTGCTCAAATTGTATTTAACGATAAAGAAACGCTTAAACAGCTAAACCAAATTATACACCCTTTGGTACAACAAAGCTTTGAGCATTGGAGTGAAAGAAATAAAAATTATCCTTATTTAATCAAAGAAGCAGCCATATTGTTTGAAAGCAATAGCTATAAAAAACTCGATAAGATTATTTGTGTTACTGCACCAGATGAATTAAGAATTGGGAGAATCATTAAAAGAAATGGTTTAAGTAGAACTCAAGTTTTACAAAGAATGAATAATCAAATGAACCAATTTAAAAAAGCCAAATTGTCAGATTATGTTATTCAAAACGATCATCAATGTTTACTTACTACTCAAGTGTTAGATATTCATGATGATTTATTGAAGAATATCTAAATCTCCTAAGCCCTCACGTACAACTTTTACATTATCATTAGTAAAATCAATTACGGTAGATGGAATAATATTCCCTATACCGCCATTTATAATAATATCAACTTCGTTTTTATATTTTTCGTGTATGTAGTAGGGGTCTGTATTTTCTTCTAAAAAATCAGTTTCAACAAGTGATGTTGTAAGTAAAGGATTTTTAAGTTGATTTACTATTTGAAGTGGAATTTGATGATTTGGAATTCTGATACCAATCGATTTTTTTTTTGTCTTGAAAAGTTTAGGAATATTTGCATTAGCTTTTAAAATAAATGTAAATGGTCCAGGTAAAGCTCTTTTTATGATTTTATATGTTGCTCTATTAATGGGTAGAGCATAGTCAGAAATGTGAGACAAATCATGACAAATAAAAGAGAAATTTTGTTTTTTAAGATCTATATTTTTGATTTTAGCAACTCGTTCAACAGCTTTCGGTTGAAAAATATCACATCCTAATCCATAAATGGTGTCAGTAGGATAAATAATCGTTCCGCCATCTTTAAGACATTCTATAACAGTTGCAATACCTCTAGGGTTAGGATTATCTGGATGAATGTCAATTAACATTTTTTATGATCTAATAAAAATTTAGCTAAGCCCTCGTCAGTTAGAGGGTGATTAAACATTTCTAATAAAATATTTAGAGGAGTTGTTACTACATCAGCACCAGACTTAATACATTCCACAATATGATTTGTGTTTCTGATAGATGCAGCTAAGAGTTTTGTATTGAAATTATAATATTTGTAAGCCTGTGCAATATTTGACACCAACTCAATACCATTTAAGCCGTTATCTTCTAATCTGCCTACAAAAGGCGAAACATAAGTTGCTCCAGCTTTTGCTGCAATGATAGCTTGTTCTAAAGAAAACACTAAAGTACAGTTAGTTTTAATATTATTTTTACAAAGATGATTTATAGCCTTTATACCATCCTTTATCATTGGTATTTTAACTACGATTTGAGGATGAATTTTGGATAGTTCTAAACTTTCATTAATAATATCATCATAAGTAGTAGAAATAACTTCAACACTAACATCACCACTAACCAAATTACAAATTTTATGATAATGATTTAATATTTTTTTTTTGCTATACCTTCTTTGTACATTAATGAAGGATTTGTAGTAATTCCGTCAAGAATACCAAGGGATTGTGCCTTTTTGATTTGATTTAAATTTGCGGTGTCTAGAAATAGTTGCATAAACCATAAAGATAATAAAAAATGGGCAAGCTACTTACATCGCACCGCTCAACCACCTACCCTTGCTACCTTCCGATCCTGGGGGAGTTCAGCAGGAGCTGGTCGTGTAAGACTTGCCCGGTGCAAATATAAAGCAATTCATTTCTTTTACAATTATTTTTTATTCATTTATATTAAGGATTATATATATTTGTGGCAAACCTTATGAAATTATGAAAGATTACATTTTAAAAAACGGACTCGTCCTTGGTGCTGTTTATATAGTACTTAGCTCAATAGCGTATTCCATTGGAGTTTCATTTACATTATCTACAGCATGGAGTATTGTTCAGTTTGTTGTCCCTATTGCTATTTTAATTTACATGCTTGTTTTTTATAAAAAAATGATGGGTGGATTTATTAATTTTAATCATTCTTTTATTTTAGTATTTGGGCTAATTGCATCCTCTAGTTTTATTCATATGGTTTTCAACATAATATTGTATAATTATATTGATCCTAACTTTTCTATTCTTTTACAAGAGGCAACAATAGAAAAATCTATTGAGTTAATGCAAGGTTTTGCCTCAGAATCTGCCATGGAAGAGATGATTACTGCTTTAGAAAATCAGGATAGCTTTTCACCTAGAAGTTTAGCTTCTGCTTTTGGATATGGTTTGGTGTTAAATGCAATTTTATCCTTAATTATTGCAGCGTTTTTTAAAAAAGATGCGCCTATTGAAAATTTAGATTAATCTTATGAATATATCCGTTGTTGTTCCGTCCTATAATGAGTATGAGTCATTGCCAGAACTTTGTTCGTGGATTGATAGAGTAATGAATTCAAATAATTTTTCTTACGAAGTAATTATTATAGATGACGGAAGTACTGATAATACTTGGGAGGTTATAAGTAAGCTGTCATCCGATTTTGAGTCAATAAAAGGTATTAAATTTAGAAGAAATTATGGTAAGTCTGCAGCCTTAAATGTTGGTTTTGAAAATGCCAATGGAGATGTGGTTATTACAATGGATGCTGATTTACAGGATAGTCCTGACGAAATTCCTGAATTGTATTCGATGATAATAAATGATGGTTATGATATGGTTTCCGGATGGAAGCAAAAAAGATATGACCCATTAACCAAAACCATTCCTACAAAGCTATACAATTGGGCAGCAAGAAAAGCATCAGGAATTTATTTACATGATTTTAACTGTGGTTTAAAATCGTACAAAAATCAATTAATTAAAAACATTGAAGTTTATGGCGAAATGCATCGCTATATTCCAATGCTCGCAAAAAGAGCTGGTTATATTAATATTGGTGAAAAAGTGGTTGTTCACCAATCCAGAAAATATGGAGTGACAAAATTTGGTTTAGAGCGTTTTATTAACGGTTTTTTAGATTTGTTAACTATAACTTTTGTTTCGAAATTTGGTAAAAAACCTATGCATTTTTTTGGTGTTTTAGGAACAATTATGTTTTTTTTAGGTTTATTTTTATTCACTTATATAGGAGGACAAAAGCTCTTAAATTTATATAACAATATAGCTGCTCGAAATATTGCTGATATGAGTAGTTTTTATATTGCACTCACATCGATGCTAATGGGACTTCAGTTATTCTTAGCTGGTTTTATCGGAGAGATGATTTCTAGAAGTGCATATGATCGCAATCAATATCAAATTGAAGATCGATTAAATTAAGAATCTAACTTTTTAATTTTTATATCGAAATAGGCGTATACTAGAGTCATAATTGGACTGATTATATTAAAAAAGCAGAATGGCAGGTATGCAATAGTTGCCACTCCTAAAACAGCAGATTGTGCTGCTCCACAGGTGTTCCAAGGTATTAGTACGGATGTTACTGTACCGGTATCTTCTAAGGTTCGACTTAAATTTTCAGGTGCTAATTTTTTCTTCTTGTACGAATCGGCATACATCTTTCCGGGAACAACAATACTTAAATATTGATCGCTTGCAGTGGTATTAAAAAATATACATGTACCAGCAGTTGTTGCAATTAATGAACCAGTACTTTTAGCATATTTTAAAATAGATGAACTTATTTTTTTAAGTGCACCAATCGCTTCTAATGTTCCCCCAAAACACATTGCACATATTATTAACCAAATGGTATTAAGCATGCCATACATACCACCTGATGACAAGAGACTGTCAATAATTGTATTATTTGTTGAAATGGATGTGTTACTACCCATAGAATTAATTACAGCGATATAACTAGATTTAAATTTATTATCACTTATTCCTGAAACTTGATCAATAATTTCAGGTTGAAAAAATATTGCAAATAAACCCCCTAGTAAAGAACCTATGAGTAATGATGGAATGGCGGCAACTTTTTTGAGTATTAAAATAAGAACTATAATAGGTACTAAAAAAAGCCAGGGACTAATATTAAAACTCTGGTTTAATGCGTTTAAAATAGTATTTATATCATTTTCTTTTATATCATTTTGAAAAGAAAATCCAATGACCAGAAATAGAATTAAGGTAATAACATATGATGGAATAGTAGTTAGCATCATGTATCTTATATGTGAAAACAAATCGGTACCTGCCATGGCTGGTGCTAAATTTGTAGTGTCAGATAAGGGAGAGAGTTTATCACCAAAATATGCCCCAGAAATTATCGCACCTCCAATTAAACCTTGATTAATATTAAGTGCATTACCTATTCCTAAAAGGGCAATTCCAACTGTTGCAATAGTAGACCATGAACTTCCGGATGCTAGAGAAACAATTGCACAAATAATACAGCATGCAAATAAGAAAATTTTAGGGTTTAAAATCTGTAATCCGTAGTATACCATAGAAGGAACAACTCCACTAATTAGCCACGTGCCAGAAAGGGCTCCAATGAGTAGAAGTATTATTATAGCAGGAGTAGTTGAACTTATACTATCACTAACTTTTTTCATTATGTGTTTCCAGCTAATTTTGTTTTTTACTCCAAATAAGCTGGCTATAGCAGCGCTAAACAGTAGTGCTAACTGATTTGCTCCAGATAATGAATCTTCACCATATACAATTACGTTTATGGTGAGCAAAACTATAAGCGAAAAAATTGGAATTAAAGAATCAACTAATGAAATATTCTTTTTGGTCATAATTAAAGAAGATTAACCTTTTTAAGACAATCTTTTATTTTATTAAAAGTTCTTTCTATATCGTTGTCGATACCGATTGAAATCCTTACCATACCCTCAGAAATTCCCATTTCAATTTGCTCATCTTCTGGAATTTCTGAAGAAGTACTAGCCCCAGGAGCAGAAAATAAAGTTTTGTAAAAACCTAAACTAACAGCTAAATAGCCGATATTATCATTTTGCATTTCTTCCATTAATTCGTATGCTTTTTTGATGTTTTTTGCATCTATCATCAGCATTCCCCCAAATCCAAATTCAGTGTTCATTTGGCTTTTTATTAAGTCGTGTTGAGGATGATCTTCAAGTCCAGGATAAATTACCTTTATTCCTTCTTTTTTAAGTTTTTGAGCAATAAATAATCCATTTTTGCTATGTTGTTTCATTCTAACATGTAGTGTTCTAAGATTTTTAAGAATACTACTTGCTCTCAAAGAATCTAGTGTAGGACCTAAAAGCATTACAGACCCATTATTTACATCTATTAAATCTGAGATAAACTGTCGAGAGGAACATATAACTCCACCAACTCCATCACTTGCTCCATTTATAAATTTTGTTAAAGAATGAATGACAATATCAGCACCTAATTGAGACGGCGAAAAAATTAAGGGAGTAAATGTATTATCTACCACTAATTTTAAATCATGTTTTTTGGCAATTTTTGATAAAGCTCGTATATCAGCAATTTCTAAAAGTGGATTGCTCACAGTTTCACAGTATAAAATTTTAGTGTTTTTGGTGATGGCATTTTCTACTAATTCTAATTTTGTGATATCCACAAAAGAAGTTGAAATGTTGAACCTAGGAAGATAGTTCTTCATGAAAGCATATGTTCCACCATATATTGTTCTACTACTAACAATATGGTCGTTGCTTTGACATAATTGTAAAATTGTTGAGCTTATTGCTCCCATTCCTGACGCAGTTATTTGTGCTGCTTCAGTAAATTCCATTTTTGAAATAGCATTGCCTAAATAGCCAGTACTTGGATTCATGTGTCGTGAGTATAAATAACACCCTTCTTTCTCTCCATCAAATACCATTTCCATGGTTTTACCTTCTAAATAAGTAAAGGTTGATGAATCAGCAATTGAAGGGTTGACACCTCCATATTCACCAAAATATTGAATATCTTGTATTTGATCAGCTGGCTTTTTCATTTTAAATTAAGTTTTATTTATTTTCCACCACGGATTATTTTGTTTATTATCTTCTTCATAATAACCGTATCCATATCCGTAACCGTATCCATAGTTATTTTTTTTGTACTTGACATCATTTAGTATGAATGACACATTATTTATATTCGATTTATTTATTATATCCTCAATATTAACTACCATTGATTTAGCAGTATAGTCTTGTCTTATTAAAATCAAATTAATATCAGATTTATTCATTAGTATTTGTGCATCTGTAACAAGACCAATCGGAGGAGTATCGATAACTATAAAATTATAGTTATTCTTGACCTCGTTAATTAGTTTATCCATTTTATCTTTTTCCAATAATTCTGCTGGGTTAGGAGGGATGGCTCCTGATACTATAATATCCAAATTTTCATTATTCGTTTTTTGAATTATTTCATCTAAGCTATTATTAGAAATCAAAAATGAACTTAAGCCTTTTTCGGTAGATAAATTTAAACCATCATATATTTTTGGTTTTCTCATATCTGCCCCAATTAGCAAGGTTTTGTTACCAGTTGTAGATAAAATGGATGCGATATTTACAGAGCAAAATGATTTACCTTCTCCACTAATTGATGAACTTATACAAATTACTTTCTGATTCTTTTCTGACGCTAAGTATTGAATATTAGTTCTTATTGACCTAAAGGCTTCAGAAATTATGGATTTTGGATTATTTATTACAACTAAGTTTGTTTCTTTGAGATTGTTTGGTATTGATCCAATTACAGGTATATTTGAAATCTTTAAAACATCAGATTTACTAGAAATTTTGTCGTTTAAAAGATTAATTATAGTAATAATTAAACCTGGAATTAAAATTCCGATAAATAAACAAGTGATATAAACAGTCTTTCGATTCGGACGGATCGGTTCTACGCTTGTTAAACGGGCTTTGTCAACTATTTTGTTATCGGCAACATTACCTGCTTTTGCTATGGATGCTTCTGCACGTTTTTCTAGCAAATAGGTGTAAGTAGTTTCGTTTAAACTAAATTTACGTTCTATACTAACAAGTTTTCTTTCACTTTTAGGCAAGCTACTTATGAGTTTGTCAAATTCACCTATTCTTGCATTAATATCATTTAGAGAAAGTTCTGAGCTAGAAATAATATTTTCTATGTTCTCAATGATTTTACTTTTAGTTGATTTGATTTGCGATCTTAATGACTTTATAGCTGGATGTATTTCCTTAGTATTTTGAGATAATATTTGTAATTCGCTGTATAATTTTGAAAGCTCTATAATCAAGTTATTCAATAACGGATCGTTAATTCCCATAGCTGAAGGAGCCAAAACATTATCAATGTTATCGTTTTTTATAAGATAATCTTTAAGAGAGTAATAATATTTATTGTTTAGCTTGAGAATGGCTTGCTCTTCTTCCAATTTCTGAATTTGGTAAAAAGCTCCATATTCTTTTTTTGAAAGCTCAATTTTTGGATTATTTTTTTTGAATAATTCTAAAGAGGATTCTACATTTGTGAGAGAGTCTCTTATGTCGATGAGCTGTTTGTTAATGAATTTAATTGTATTGCTAGCAATTGCATTTTTTTCATTTAATCCAATATTAAGGTAGTTTACAGCATAACGGTCTAAAAAATTCTTAATTTTTTTTGTGTTATTTCCCTCTAAAGTTATTTTTAAGATAGATGCATCTTTATCTATTTCTTTAATATTTATTCTTTTTAGAATTTTTTCTGATAAAAGATTTAGATCATTTAAGACAAATGAGTAGTTTTTCCAACTTTCTTCATCATAAAATGTAAAATCGTTTTTACGAAGTTTAAATTTAAAATAATCATTTTCTATCCATTGATTAAAAGAGTATTTCTTTTCAAAATTAAAATTGATATCTGGATGACGTATATAGGTTTCTTTTTTTAAGTCATACAAACTTTTGGATTTGATTTTTGATTTGATGATAAATTCATCTTTTGATAAAAGTGTAACAAAAAATTTATTTCCAATACTTTGAATGTGGTTTGAGTCTAATTCAAGGGTGAAGGGGCTTTTGTCATAAATATCAAAACTGATTACTTTTCCTTCATTCAAATATGAAATATTATATGAAGCTTCTTTTAGTGTTTTTTTGACTAAGGAAAATGATTTAAGTATTCCAATCTCGTTTTTAATATTTCTATTTTTTCCAAATAAATCAATTCCATCGATGATATTATCAGAGCCTATAGTTGTATTGTTTTCATCTTTAATTAAAATTGTAGTTGAAGCGCTGTAAACTTTAGAAGAATATCTTGAATATAGATAACCTATAAAAATTAAAATTAATATAGAAAGAATAAAAAAATACCAATATCTAGAGTAGTTTTTTATCAATTCTACAAAGTCAATATCTTCAGAATAGGAGCTATTATTTTTCATTAATTTTTGTTTATTCGAATACTCTGAGTACAATGTTGGATATTAAAGCAATAGTAGAAACAGCAGAGATATAAATTTGAGCATTAGAACTTCTAAGCTGAACATTTCTTAAAGGCTGAATATAAACAACATCATTAGGGTTTAGGTAATAGTCTTTTGAATATAAAATATCTTTCTGATTTAAGTTTAGAAAAATAACTTCATTGTCTCTAACTATTTTTATTTTTTTACGATTGGCATAATCGGTCATATCTCCAGCAAGGCCTAAGGCTTCAAATATGGTAATGTTTTGTTTAAAAACAGTATATGTTCCAGGTCTGTTGACTTCTCCTAAAATGGTGATTTCAAAATTTATATGTTTTACTATAACTGTAGAGTTAACTAAAAATTCATCCGCTTTCTTCTGAATGATATTTTTTACATTTTCAATATTTTCATTAAGAACCAATATTTTGCCAAGTGTAGGTATTTCTATATATCCTTTTGAATCTACTGTAAAGCCGTTCAAATACAAATTTGCCGAAGTTGTTTGAGTATTATTTGCATTTGTTTCAATATTAAAAAGACCAAATGATTCTTCATTGACACCTAATACTTTAACGTGTAATACATCTCCTGGTTGAAATAAATGCTCTTTTGGTTTTGGAATAATTTTTTCGACTCGATTTTTGTCATCTTCCATAAGAACCATTTTTTTTAGTGGTGTACATGAAGAAAACAAGATTATCAATAAAATAAAATAAGATCCAATTAGTTTCATAAACTACTTAAAAGATTAAACTTTTCAAAAATACTAATTTAAAATGTAATTAGTTCGTTATATAATTTATTGATTGGTAGTCCCACAACATTATAATAGCAACCATCTATTTTTTTTACTGCAATTTTACCTATCCAATCCTGAATGCCATAAGCACCTGCTTTATCTAGTGGGTTATAGTTTTGTACATAATGTTCAATTTCTTTGTTGCTAATTTTTGAAAAGGTTACTAAAGTACTTTCACTAAAGCAATGCATTTTCTCTGAAGTTCTAATGCAAACTCCTGTTTGTACTTTATGAGTTTCATTTGAAAGAGTCCTAAGCATTTCAAAAGCATGTTGTTTGTCTTTGGGTTTTCCAAGAATTTGATTTTGATGGATAACAACTGTGTCAGAAGTGATTAGCAGCTCGTTTGGATTAAGATTATATGAATTTGATTTTTTGGTAGCAATGAAGGATGCAATCAATTCAAGAGATAAATCTTCTGGAAAGTTTTCGTTTATTTTTTTTGTTCTTACTTCAAATGGGAGATTCAGACTAGTTAAAAGTTCTTTTCTTCTTGGAGAGTTTGAGCCTAAAATTATTTTTTTGTTAGAAATAGATTTAATCATATCAATTATAAATTAACCAGAAAATAAACATGGACAATATTCCCAAAAGCATGATTATTTTTAACAGTTGGCTAATAAACCAAAAATCTTTCTTTGTTTTAGCAACTTTAATTTTATAAATGGTATAACTGATGGGTAATTTTAAAGCTAGCAGGACATATAAAAAAGAGTAAAAACTACTTTTAAATTGCAATATCATTATTAAGAGTATTAGTACAACAAGTAAAACAGAAAGTAATAGGGCTATGTTTTTTGTTTTTTTAGTTCCTATTGTTACAGCCATTGTATTGTGTTGAGCCAAACGATCACCTTCAATATCTTCTAAATCTTTAACAATTTCTCTAATTATTGAAACCAAAAAAGCAAAAATAGCATATATACCAGCAATTATAAATATTGATTTAGTATTGTAATGTAAATACGGTGCTAATTCAAATAATGGAACAACCAATAAAACAAGTGAAGAAAGTAATGCTACAACTATATTTCCAAATATTGGTTTTCTTTTTAAATCTGAAGAATAAATGAAAAGGCTAATGGCACAAAATAAATTTATAAATCCGATGGAAAAAACACCAATTTTATTGCTTAAATAAAAACCTATTGAAACGCCGATAAGATTAAGAAAAGAATATAAAATTATACTATGTTCTTTAGAAATGGAATTCCCAATAATTGGAGATTTTCCATTGAGAGTATCTACTTTTACATCAAAATAATCGTTAATTATGTTTCCAGCACTTGCAATTAAAATCGTAGATAATATTAACAGACCAAACTCTAAATTTGATAATGCTGATGTATTGCAAAATGGATTGATAAGTGTTTTTTTTATCAATATTTGAGTCAGTGCAATAATGATAATATTTGGTAAGCGAATAAGCTTAAAAAAATTTGTGATAACTACCATTTTTTTTGAACTCTCATTGTTTGTTCAATTACATCTCGAACACAACCTTTTCCACCATTTCGGTGAGAAACATATTTGGATATCTTCTTAACTTCACTCGCTCCGTCTTGAGGGCAACAAGGAAGTATAACTTCTTTCATAATTTCTAAATCGTTAAGATCGTCTCCCATGTAAAGAATATTGTCTGTTTTTATTTCATGTATTGAAATAAAATCGAGGAGGGCATCTTTTTTGTCATAACATCCTAAGTAAACATCTTCGATACCTAAATATTCAAATCGTTTTTTTAAACCTTCACTTTCGCCACCAGAAATAATGGCAATTTTATAACCTTGGCTAATAGCTTTTCTGATAGCCATACCGTCTTTAGTATTCATGTTTCTAACTTGTTCTCCACTTGGCATTAGAAGGATAGACCCATCAGTTAACACACCATCTACATCAAAAATAAAAGTAGTTATTTGGTTTAAAATGTTTTTGTAATTCATGTTCTAGATATTATACTATTTGTTAGTAATTGGTAGGCCTCTTTTAATTCTTTATTATTTTCCAACAAATCTAAATGATTTTTGATAGTGATAATGTCTTTTCTTTTAGCGGGTCCAGTTTGTAAGTTTTTAGGTTTATCAAACTTAATTTTATTTGCTGTTTCGTAGATTAAAGAATGTAATATTTCAAAAGGAATATCATTGTTTTGGCAATGTTCATAAGCAAATTGGTAAAGCATATTCGAAAAATTACATGCAATTACTGCACTTACATGCAACTGTGCTCTTTTATTTTTATCTAGATGATAAACTTTATCAGACAAGCTTTTTGCTAAATCTTCAAGTAAACTTAAAAAATCAGATGACTCTGACTCTATACAAATAGGGATATTTTTAAAGCTAATATTCTTATTTTTTGAAAAAGTTTGAAGTGGATAAAAAACACCTTTTGGATAATTGAGATTTCTTAAATCATTCAACGATTTGATGCCTGAAGTATGAACAGCAGGAAGCTTTATTTTTTCGCTGACTTCTGTGATTACATCATCTTTTACAGCAATAATAACTAAATCTACTTTTTTTAATTGATCTAAACTTTCCGTTGTGTCACAATTTAGTTTTGTGGCTAATTCAATAGCATTTTTATTGTTTTTACTATAAACTTCAACAATTCTATGGCCACTTTTAAATAAAGCTAGACCTAGCTGTGTAGCTAAATTTCCTGAACCAACAATACTGACATTTATCATACTTTTTTTTTGAAGATTTTTAAGCTAAAATCATCTCAAAATTAAGTAATTTTGCACTATAAATTTTAATCTTAAAATGTTAAATAAAATATACTCTTTTTTACTGTCAATGAAGTTTATGTCACTTCTAGTGGTAATATTTTTTGTTGCTGTTGCCTATGCAACGTTTATAGAAAACGATTTTGGTACACAAACAGCAAAAGCATTGGTTTATAATGCTCGTTGGTTTGAAATAATAATTGTACTGCTCAATTTAAATATGCTTTATAATATTAAGAGATATAATTTGCTTAGAAAAGAAAAATGGCCGGTACTTATGTTTCATATTTCTTTTGTGGTCATTACAATAGGAGCGGGTATTACAAGATATATTAGTTTTGAGGGAATGATGTCGATCAGAGAGAATGACACATCAAATCTAATTGTTTCCGATCAAACTTTTTTACAAATGAAGGTGCATGACAATAAACTTCAGTATGTTTATGACAAGCCTATTTTATTGCATGATTATAACGGACCTCTTTCTTTTTTAAAGTCTAACGATTTTAATGTAGGTGTAGATTTCTTAGACCATGATATTAGTGTAGAATACGTGGATTACATAAAGAATGCCAAAGATACTTTAGTCGAAGGTGCTGGTAATAAAACAATATTGACTATTGTAATCGCTGGTCAAGATGGAAGAGAAACTTTTTATCTAGAACAAAATACAGCAAATCGATTTTTAGGCTTAGATTTTTCGTTTGGTAAACCAATAATGGGTCATGTTAATTTCTTTTATGAAAATGATGAATTAATGATCCAGCTACCTTCTTCGGCTAATTTTATGCGTATGGCAGATCAATTTACAGGCACTATCAATAAAGATAGTGTACAGCCATTAATGTTTCGATCATTATATTCAATGTCTGGTCAGAATTTTGTAATTCCAACTCTTAGTGAAAACTCAAAAATAGATTATTATTCTATTGAAAATCCAGAAGGGCAAGAAATTGAAGATGCTTTAAAAGTAAAGGTAAATAGTAATGGCCAAACCAAAGACTTAATATTATTTGGAGATAAGGGGTTTGTTACTTCCAAAAGCCATTTCGAATTAGGGGGGCTTAACTTTTCATTATCCTATGGCTCAAAATACTATCAAACACCATTTTTTATAAAATTGAATGATTTTCAATTGGAACGTTATCCGGGTTCAAATAGTCCATCATCTTTTGCTAGCGAAGTAACTTTAATTGATGGAGAGTTAAACGAAGATCACAGAATCTACATGAATAATGTTTTAGATTATAAAGGCTATCGTTTTTTTCAATCATCTTACGATCAGGATGAATTAGGTACAATACTTTCTGTAAACCATGATCTATGGGGAACATTGGTGAGTTATTTTGGTTATTTCTTAATGACTCTTGGAATGGTCGTTTCTATTTTTTCTAAAAAAACTCGTTTTCATATTTTAAGAAAAAAACTTAGAAAATTAGAGTCTAAAAAAGTGGTCACTCTTTTGCTTCTATTTTTTTCAGTTTCAGTTTTTGGAGTAAATAATAATCAAAATAAGATTGACTCTTTGATTAGAGTTAGTGCTATTGATCAAGCTCATGCTGAAAAGTTTGGTATGTTGGTTGTACAAGATAATGGTGGTAGGATGAAACCATTTAGTACAACTAGTTCGGAAGTGTTGAGAAAAGTTAGTAGAAAAAGTTCTTTATATGGTTTAAATGCAAATCAAATTGTATTGGGAATGGCTCAAAATCCTTATTTGTGGCAGTTAGCACCAATAATTAAGGTTAACAATGAAGAGTTACAAAAAAAATTAGGTATTGAAGGAAAATATACTTCATTTTTGACTTTTTTTAGTGATGAAGCAAAATATGTATTGACCGAGTTGGTCGAAAAGGCATATGCTAAAAAACCAGCCTTTAGAACAAAGTTAGATAAGGAAATAATGGCTGTAGATGAGCGTGTGAATGTTTGTTATATGGTTTATAATGGATCATTTTTTACATTTTTCCCCTTACCAAATGATCCTAATAACTCGTGGTTTTCTGCCTCGGAAAAAAATGAAAATTTTTCTTCTGAAGATTCTCTTTTCGTTCATTCAATTCTTCCAATATATTTTTCTAGTATTCAACAATCATTAAAGGACGGTGATTGGACAGTACCAAATAATACAGTTTCTGCTATAAAAAGCTACCAACAAAAATTCGGTGAAGAGGTGTATCCTTCTGAAAATAAATTAATTGTTGAAGCAGCCTACAATAAGCATAAAGTATTTAATAAGTTATCCAGTTTTTACGCCATAATTGGTGTAATTATGATCTTATTATTAGTTCAAGAAGTTCTTAAAAAAAGAAAGTGGAGATCAATGGTTATCAGAGTAGGATATTATTTACTGGTTGTTGGTTTTGTTTTTCATACAATTGGCTTAATATCAAGATGGTATATTTCCGGACATGCACCTTGGAGTAATGCATATGAAAGTGTTATTTATATTGCTTGGGCAACCATCTTAGCTGGTTTTGTATTTTCTAAAAAAAGTATGATAAGTATGGCTGCGACCGCAATTCTATCTTCTTTATTACTTATGGTAGCAGCTCTTAATTGGCTTGACCCTGAAATTACAAACTTAGTTCCAGTGTTAGATTCTTATTGGTTGATGATTCATGTAGCTATCATTACTGCTAGTTATGGATTCTTAGCATTGGGAGCTTTGCTAGGTTTTTTCAATTTGATATTGTTTATCTTACAAAACAAAAACAATAAAAATAGAATTGCAGATTCGGTATCGGAGCTAACAACCATTAATGAAATGAGTATTACAATTGGTTTGTTTATGCTTTCAATAGGTACTTTTTTAGGTGGTATTTGGGCAAACGAATCTTGGGGAAGATATTGGGGGTGGGATCCTAAGGAAACTTGGGCATTTGCTAGTATGTTGTGTTATATTTTTGTTTTGCATCTTAGGTTTATCCCTAAATTGAAAAGTGCATTTGTATTTAATCTTGCCTCATTAATTGCTTATAGTTCGATTATCATGACTTATTTTGGTGTTAACTTTTATTTATCTGGACTTCACTCTTACGCACAAGGAGACCCAATGCCAATACCATCATTTGTGTATTATTCTATCGTAATTGTATTTATTGTTACAATTTTAGCATATTTCAATCAGAAAAAAATTAAAAGTAATGGATAATCAAATTGATATTTTAGCTTTTGGGGCTCATCCAGACGACGTTGAGCTAAGTTGTGCAGGCACAATTTTAAAGCATGTATCGTTGGGTAATAAAATTGGGATAGTCGACCTTACAAGAGGAGAGCTGGGTACTAGAGGAAGTGCTCAAATCAGAGATCAAGAGTCGGCTAAAGCAGCTAAAATATTAGGAGTTGAGTTTAGACACAACATGAATTTTGAGGATTGTTTTTTTGAAAATAATAATAAAAATAAGCTTGAAGTTGTTAAAGTTATTCGAAAGTATAGACCTAAAATTATTTTGTGTAATGCGATAGACGATCGTCATCCGGATCATCCAAAAGGGTCAGATTTAGTTTCTCAGGCTTGCTTCTTATCTGGTTTAAGTAAAATTGATACAGGTCAGGAAAAATGGAGACCTAAAAATGTATATCACTATATACAGTTCAGAGAAATAGAACCTGATTTTGTGGTTGATATTTCTGATTTTATAGATCGAAAGATGGAATCTATAAAAGCGTATCAATCTCAATTTTATAATCCAAATTCGCAAGTGCCAGAAACTATTATTTCTTCTCAAAGCTTTCTAAATAGTATAGAATACCGAGCTAGTAATTTAGGTAGATTATCAGGGGTAAAATATGGAGAAGGATTTACGATAGAGAAACCAATTGTTGTTGATAGTTTAAACTCTATTTTTTAATTCAATTTTTTGCTCTTTAATCGTATTGAATTTCCAATTACAATTATATCCGAAAAAGCCATAAATAATGCTGCCATCATTGGTTCTAGATATCCTAATGCTGCAATAGGAATAGCAACAATGTTATAAGAAAATGCCCAAAATAAATTTTGTTTAATGGTAATAAGAGTATGCTTACTAATCAAAAATGCTTTAGTAAGTGGTTTTAACGAGAATTTATCGAGTAAAATAATTTGAGCAGAATCCATTGCTATTTGAGTGCTATTAGAGATTGAAACACCAACATCTGCCTTAGATAGAGCAGGAGCATCGTTTATACCGTCACCTACCATAGCTGTGGGTTGATTAGCAGAATATTCGGTTATTTTTTCGAGCTTTTCTTTAGGCATTTGCTCACTGTGCCATTTGTTTAAATTCAGTTTTTGAGCTATTTCTAAACATTTTTTTTCAGTGTCTCCACTGAGCAATATAGTGGACATACCAATATTTTTAAGTTGTTTTATAACTTTATTAGCATCTTCTTTTAACTGATCGCTACATTTTATTTTAGCAATTGTTTCTCCATTTTTTGTAAGGAATAGGTTAAAGTCTTGATCTTTATTGTTAGTGTATTTTGCTGATCCAAATTGATAAGTTTCGTTATCATATATTGCTTGTATT
The DNA here is from genome assembly GCA_049890095.1 of Flavobacteriales bacterium. Lineage (GTDB taxonomy): Bacteria > Bacteroidota > Bacteroidia > Flavobacteriales > UBA7312 > JABAYQ01. The sequence continues at coordinate 64,277 of JBMHCD010000008.1, forward strand.
CCTAACCCTTTTTTTTCTTTAACATCATCTAACTCTAGTAAACTACATTCGTTGAGTTGCTTTTTTATAGCTTTAGCTAAAGGGTGGGATGAATAATGTTCTAATGAAAAAATAATATTCTTGATTTGCGATAAATCGTTTTGAGTTTCAATCTTTTCTAATATGAATTTTCCATTTGTTAAGGTACCGGTTTTATCGAACACAATGTTTTTAACTCTGGCAAATTGTTCTAAGGTGTCTCCACCTTTAATGAGTATTCCTGATTTTGCAGCTCTTCCTAAGCCAACCATAACTGCTGTTGGTGTTGCTAAACCCATGGCACAAGGGCAAGAAATAACTAATACAGCGATTGATCTCATAATGGCATCTGTCAATACTATATCGAATAAGTAATAGGATAGTATGAAGGTTATTAAAGAAATGAATAGTACAAAGGGAACAAAAATAGCACTTACTTTATCTCCTAATTTTTGAATGGGTGGTTTTTGATTTTGGGCTTGTTTTACTAGTTCAATAATTTGTGAAAGTATAGAGTTGTTAGAATCTGAAGTTACTTTTATTTTAAAACTTCCATCCATTATTATTGTTCCTCCGTACACATCTTCATTTACTTTTTTAAATTGTGGAGTACTTTCACCGTTAATTAAAGATTGATCAATATAGCCATTACCTTCTATAATAATTCCATCACTTGGTATTTTATCTCCAGTATTGATTAATATAAGGTCGTTTGTTTTAAGTTTTTCTGCATCAACAGTTTCTGTTTTATCGTTTTCTAAAATTCGCTCACATGTAGCCTTTTTTAGTTTTGCTAATTCTTTGATAGCGGTTGTTGTTTTTGAAACGGATTTTTTCTCTAGTAAATTACCTAATAATACTAAAGTGGTTATTGTTGCTGAAGTTTCAAAAAACAGATAAGAATGTGCTTGCACAGTATCCCAATATAAAATGGTACCTGTTAGACTGTAAAAAAAAGAGGTAACTACTCCAATAATAATTAAAACGTCCATATTAGGAACACCAGTTTTGAGCGAATTGAATGCACTTTTGCCAAAAAAATAAATGGCAATAACTAGTACTGGAATACATAAAATTAATTGAAGATTAGGATTGTGAAGAAAATGCTCAGATGGAAAAAACATATGAGCAAAAAGAGGAATAGTAAAAAATAAACAGATGTAAAATAGCCTTTTTACGTTTTGTTCTTTTATTTTTTCTTTACTTGCTTTAAAGCCAATTTGATTTATCAGACTTATTGCTAATTCTTCCGTATTTTTTTTGTTGACCGATAAGCTTACTTCATTATTGGAGAAAAAAACATTGACATCTTCAAAACCGTTTTTAGTAAGATGGTTTTCGATGCCTTTTGCACAATTAGCACAGCTCATACCACTAACTTTAATGGTTTTTTTTGTAGAATTTTCTCTCATATTTTTCAAAGTTACATTTTTTGTAAAAAAAATGATGGAAAATATTGATCTTAATTATATATTTGCCCACTCAAATGGTGGATGTAGCTCAGCTGGTTAGAGCATCGGTTTGTGGTGCCGAGGGTCGTGGGTTCGAATCCCATCTTCCACCCACAATTAGAGGTCTTGTTTTCACAAGGCCTTTTTTTATTCATAAAAAAAAGCGAGTTGCCCCGCTTTGGATGGTTGTTAAATGTACAATTTTGAAAGCTATTCACAACTTGGGCATTCCACAATCTAAATAACTTTCAGTTGTTAAATGTACAATTTTGAAAATTATATAAAAAAAGCCCAGATTTCTGGGCTTTTTATATTATCTGTTTTTCATATTGGATAAAATCCTTTTGAACTGTTCGGGTTTTTGCAAACCAGGATAACTTCTGAGTTTTTCAAGTTTTTCATTTAAAAAAACTACAGAAGGCCAGTAGTAATTACCTTGATATGGATCTACTAAAGTTTTGTGTAAATCATGGGAACTTTTAACCTTAGGATCTTTTTCTTGATTGCTATAGCTAACACCATTAAATACTAAATCTTCTTTGCTTCTACCATCAACCATAACAGAATAAAAATTCTCATTTAATGTTTTAATGATTTGATTATCCATAAAAGTTGTTTCTTTCATTTCTTTACAATACGGACAGCCTTGTCTATAAAAATAAAAGAATACTTTTTTAGGCTCTTTAGCAATTAAACTTTCTAATTCAGAAACATCTACCCACTTAATAGCAGCCAGAGAATTGTTGCTTTTAATAATCGATTTTAAATCGGTTTTTTTATTGGATTGACCCTCATTGCAAGAAGTCACAAAAAAAGGTAAAACAATAAATAAGACACTCAATAGGTTTTTCATTTTTTAATTTTCTTGATTTAAACTTTCAATAAACGGTTTTGGTCCTCCTGAAACATATCCGCTTTTAGCAATAGGGTTTAAAGCTAATTTTCCATCACTAGCAGCTACATCAAAAAGAAGGATAGTAGGATAACCTCTAACCAGTTGAGCAAAATTTTGTTGTAAGTTTCTATTTTGTGTAGAAATCTTTTCATCCAATTTTTTCCTTCTTGGAAAATCTACTTCTAATAAAATTACATTTTGATCTGCCCATGTTTTAAACTCGCTTTTATCAAAAACTTCTTTTTTAAGTCTGATACACCATCCGCACCAATCTGAACCGGTAAAGTTTGCTAAAATGGGTTTTCCTGTTTTTAAAGAAAGTTTTGCTGCTTCTTCTAAATCATTATTCCATTTGCTAGATTCTTGGCCTTGAGCTAGTAAGCTAGAAATAATAATAAATGTTGTTAAAATAAATTTATTCATAGTTTTAAAATATTAGTTGATACCGTTCATTAATTTCTTTAACGGGAAACTTAGTAAAAATAGTATAATTCCTCCTCCAACTGGAATATAAACTAAAATCATAAAGAAATCCGACATGGTAGACGTTAGAGCTATTTCTTCCATGTATCCAGAGAAAGAGCCCGCTAGTTTGTTACCCATAGCGGAAGCAAAAAACCATATCCCGAACATTACACCTAGCAATCTTTTTGGCGATAGTTTATTTACATAAGATAGCCCTACAGGAGATAAACTAAGTTCACCCATAGTATGTAGAAGGTATGCTAATACTAAAAATAGCATACTAGCTTTTTGGATAGATGTTCCGCCTACATTGGCAGCACCTATAACCATCGGAATAAATCCTAAACCTAATAAAATAAGACCTAATGCAAATTTTTGAGGACCATTTGGGTTGTATTTTGTTTTTGCTAACTTTTGCCAAATTATCGAGAATAGTGGGGCTAGGGTAAATATAAATAAGGCATTCAAACTTTGGAACCAAGTGGTTGGTACTTCCGAGTTTTGATCAGCAAACTGATTGTAAATCATGTAGCCAATGATAGACCATAAAATAACTACACTCAATAACATAAATAACATTGCTTTAGGATAATCTTTACCTATAGATTTATACATTGCTACAAAAAGCCATGTAAGAATAATTACAGGTAATGCAGATAAAAGACTACTTATAAAGTTGAATATAAAGACTGAATTACCACTTAGTGTTCTATCAGTATAATCGTTTGCAAAAATCGTCATACTTGAGCCTGCTTGTTCGAATGCAGCCCAGAAAAATATAGAGAAAAATGCAAGTACCCCTACAACAACTAGTCGTTGCTTTTCTACTTTAGTAAGCGGTTGTTTTGTTTGTTCACTTTTTTCTACTTCTTTCTTTTCTGGAGCAAGACCAATAGAACCAAACATTTTTTGAGAAAGTTGGAATTGTATCAATCCAATCAGCATAAATACACCTGCTAATCCAAAACCATAGTGCCATCCGTAAGTTTCTCCAAGGTAACCACATAAAATAGAACCCAAAAATGCACCTACATTAATACCTTGATAGAAAATAGTATATCCGGCGTCTTTTTTATCCGAATCTTCAGGGTAAAGTTGTCCTACTATTGAAGAAATATTTGGTTTGAAAAATCCATTTCCTACAATTAACAAAGCTAAACCTAAATAGAATGCAGGCATAGGTTCAAAAGCTAACGATAAGTGCCCTAAAGTCATTAAAACAGCACCAATCATAATTGCTTTTCTGAATCCAAATATTTTATCGGCCAAAATACCTCCTAAAATTGGAGTAATATATACCAACATAGTATACCATCCATACAGTTCTCCTGCTTCAGAGCTCGTCCATCCTAAACCTGCATTTTCTGCAGTAACTTCAGTAACTAGATATAATACTAAAAGTGCTCGCATTCCATAATAAGAGAAACGTTCCCACATTTCTGTAAAAAAGAGCATGAACAGTCCTACCGGATGTCCAAAAATTTGTTTGTCAATAGAGATGTTTTTTTCCATAATTTTTATCAAATAAGTTTTCGAATATAAGAATAATATACTTTACAAGTTATCTTTTATAAAATTGGTCATCAATTTATATAGATGCAATCTAGTATTTCCTCCATATATTCCATGGTTTTTGTCGGGATAAATAAATAAATCAAATTGTTTATTTGCTTTTACAAGAGCATTTACCATTTCATATGTGTTTTGCACGTGCACATTGTCATCTCCTGTTCCATGAATTAATAAATAACTTCCCTTTAGAGAATCTACATGAAATATAGGAGAATTATCGTCGTAACCATCGCTATTTTCTTGAGGAGTTCTCATATATCGTTCGGTATATATATTATCGTAGTATCTCCAATTAGTTACTGGAGCAACGGCAATTGCCATTTTAAAATAATCCGCTCCTTTAGTTATCGCTAGAGAAGACATATATCCTCCATAACTCCATCCTTGGATACCGATTCTGTTGGAATCTACATAAGGTAAAGTTGCTAAATATTTGTTTGCTTCAATTTGATCAATGGTTTCGTATTTTCCAAGTTGTTGGTATGTCATTTTTTTAAACTCGGCTCCTCGGCCGCCAGTTCCTCTATTGTCTACGCAAACCACTATGTATCCATTCTGAGCAAGGTGTTGATACCAGAAATAGTTAAACCATCCCCAATTATTCATAACTTGTTGAGAGCCAGGCCCTCCGTATAAAAACATAAAAACAGGATATTTTTTATTTTTATCAAAATTAGATGGTTTTATCATCCATGCGTTCAACTCAATATTTTCTGAGGTTTTGAATGAAAAGAATTCTTTAGTGCTCAATTCATATTCTTGCATGCTTTTTTGTAAGTCTGAATTGTCTTCTAAAACTCTTATTTGTTTTCCTTTAGAATCATTTATGGTAATAAACGGTGGTGTGTTGGCATCACTATGACTGTTAATAAAGTACTTCATTCCTTTACTAAAAACGGGATCGTTAACGCCTATTTTTTTGGAGATTTTTGTTTTTTCACTACCGTCAATATTTACATTGTAAATACTCCTGTTTATTGGTCCATCTTCTGTGCTGCTAAAAAATAGTTTATTGTCTACAGATTTTCCATAATAATCAGTTACTTCAAAATTTCCAGAAGTTATTTTATGCATTTTTCCATCATTTAAAGAAACAAGATATAGGTGATTATAACCTGATTTTTCTGAAGTCCAGATGAAATGTGACTTATCGTCTAAAAATGTTGTGTTATCATGAATATCAATGTAATATTTGTCGCTTTCACTAAATAATACTTTTGATTGATTGCTATTCGTATTTATTAAACAGAAATCTAATTCGTTTTGTAAACGATTCATTCCAAATGCAAAAAGTTGATTGTTATTTTTAGTCCAACCCATTCTTGGTAAATATTCGTATTCTTTATCAAAACTTATTTTAGAGGTACGACCATTTTTTAGGTTATGGACATGAATGTTTACAGAAGAATTGTCTTCTCCAGCTTTTGGATACTTAAATATGTATTGAGAAGGGTATAATTCTTGTTTAAAAAAATCCATAGAAAACTGAACTACATTGCTTTCGTCAAACTTGTAGAATGCAATTTTATCTCCTAATGGCGACCATGAAAAAGATTTTACCAAACCAAATTCTTCCTCGTATACCCAATCAGATAATCCATTAAGAATATGATTTATTTTACCGTCTTCAGTAATTTTCTTTGTGTTTCCAGAAGATAAATTTTTGACAAATAAATTATTATTGTATACATAAGCAATTTTATCTCCTTTAGGAGATAGACTAGCATACATGATTTTGTCATTGCTTACTTTTTCTATTTTTTTAGAATTTAAATCATAAACATAAAAAATGGATTTACTACTGTATCTATAAATGCTTTCGGTTTCAGTTGCAAAAATTATTTTTTGTTCATTTTCTGAAAACTCATAACTATCAATAATGATGTTTAGATCAGATGAACTAACAATTGAGTCGATTAGTTGGCCACTTTCAAAGCTATATTTGTTTAAAAACTGACCCTTTTCATTCTTATTAATTTTTGTAAAATGGATTCCATCATTCATAGATTTAAGACCATTTATGGTTTTTGGATAAAATTTATATTCTTTCCAAATGTTTTCTAATGTCACTTGTTTTTTTTGAGCACTAACAACAAAAGTGAAGCTAACAAAAAGAAATACGAATATTTTTTTCATAATAATATAATAGTTAAATGTGATGCCTAAATTACTTAATTTTGGACAAAATATATTTTATGAGTTACAATAAATTGATTAGTAGTGATTTGTCTTTTTTTCAGTCTTTTTTGAGTGCTGAAAATATTCTTAGTATAGAAAAAGAAATGGAAGATTATTCTCATGACTATACTGAAGATTTATCATTTTTTCCTGAATTGGTTTTAAAACCAAGTACAACGGAAGAAGTATCAAAGATTATTACTTATTGTAATCAACATAAAATACCTGTTACTCCTTGTGGAGCTCGTACTGGCTTGAGTGGAGGGTCTTTACCAGTTTGTGGTGGAATAGCTATGAGTATGGAGCGATTTGACACGATTATAGAAATTGACGAACGTAACTTGCAAGCAACCGTTGAGCCTGGAGTGATAAATCAGGTTTTTAGAGATGCGGTAGAACAAAAAGGCTTATTTTATCCTCCTGATCCAGCTAGTAAGGGTAGTTCATTTTTAGGAGGTAATTTGGCAGAAAATTCTGGTGGTCCAAAAGCATTAAAGTATGGAGTTACAAAAGATTATGTGTTGAATTTGGAAGTAGTTTTGCCAACAGGAGAAATTATTTGGACAGGAGCTAATGTGCTAAAAAACTCTACAGGATATAACTTAACTCAATTAATGGTTGGAAGCGAAGGAACTTTAGGAGTGATAACAAAGATTGTTTTTAGATTAATACCCTTGCCAAAAAATGATGTCACAATGCTAGTTCCTTTTAAATCTACTGAGAAGGCATGTGAAGCTGTTTCGGCGGTTTTTAGAGCTGGTATTACTCCTTCGGCTTTAGAATTTATGGAAAGAGATGCCATTGATTGGGCTATTAAATTTTCTGATGAAAAACTACGTATTGACTCCGAGGTTAAAGCTCATTTGTTAGTAGAGGTGGATGGAGATAATATGGATCATATTTTTAAAGAATGCGAAAAAATAGCTTCTGTAATGGAAGAATTCGATTGTAGTGATATTTTGTTTGCCGACTCTGCTTTACAAAAAGAACAGCTTTGGAAATTAAGAAGAAGTGTAGGAGAGGCTGTAAAAAGTCATAGTATATATAAAGAAGAAGATACGGTTGTTCCTAGAGCAGAACTACCAAAATTATTAAGTGGTGTTAAAACAATAGGAAAAAAATACGGATTTAGTTCAGTTTGTTATGGTCATGCAGGTGATGGAAACCTTCATATCAATATCATAAAGGGCAATATGTCTGACGATGATTGGAATAATAAGTTGTCGGATGGAATTAGGGAAATTTTTGAATTAACTGTATCCTTAGGAGGAACTATTAGTGGTGAGCATGGTATAGGTTGGGTTCAAAAACCGTATATAGATATTGCTTTTAGTGAGAGAAACATAGAAATACAAAAAGGAATAAAAAGGTTGTTTGACCCAAATAATATTCTTAATCCAGAAAAAATATTTAGTTAACTATTATTTTTTGATAATAATTATCAACTTTTCCTATCATTTCTACAAAATATACTCCTTTGCTAATTCCTTTAACATTGAATTTTTCTGAAATTTGATTATCAATATATCTAATATTTCTAGATTCAATAAGCCTATTTTTAGTATCGAAAATAAGTATTGTTTTAATTTTATCTCCTTGTGATTTGTGAAAAATTGTAAAATCACCATCGTTTGGATTTGGAAACAAAATAATCGAATTTTTATCTAACTCTCCTATAGAACTACAATCAATAATTTGAATCTCAATAGAGTCAGTGCTGTAGCAATTATTTTCATCAACAGATGTAACAAAATAGGTCTGACTTCCAAGCATGTTTGAGCTCAATGTATAAGCTTCTCCCATGTATACATTATTCCAAACATAATTTTGCCCGCCACTAGCAGTTAAGGTGAACTCAACACCTCGACATATATTATTTCCGTCTTCTGAGTTGATAGCAATTGGGTCAACAGGGTTGAAAATTATTTCTATTTCATCGTTATATTCACAGTTATTTTGATCCATCGCGGTTATAGTATAAGTATTATCCGAATTTACTTCTATTATATTTGAAGTTTCACCGGTATTCCATAAATAACTATCTAAGCCTGAAGGTGTTTGCAAAAATACTGTTGAGCCTTCGCAATACGTCTGATTGCCTGTATTTATACTAAAAGTATTTATAGATGGTATAACTATCGATTCAGTTTTACTACATCCGTCAGTATCAATTCCAGTAACCGAATAAGTGCCTGGTTCTTGAATAGTTAAATTTTGAGATTGACTTTGATCTTGCCATGTAAAAGACTCAAAATTCCCGTTTGCGGTTAAGGTAAGTTCATTGTACAAACATTCGTTATCAATGTTAATTTCTAGAGATTCTAAACTTCCGACCGTAGCTTCAACTTCTACTAGGCTACTGGAACAATATTCTTGTACTTCCCAATTATAAAAATAATAGAAATATTCATCACCAGCAGTAGATTCTGTAATTGTGATATTATTACCTACGCTAATGGGGTAATCTGTTACTTCATTATTTCTCCATAAACCTAAATTTTCGCCTTCAATTCCCAGAGTCATATTTTGAGCAATTGGAATGTTGAAGTCTAAGTTTACTGTATTTCCTCCAGCTACGACATTTGCAGTTTGATTTTCTATAGTAGTACCATCTGATAGCTTTAGAACAATGTCAATACTAAAACTTTCTTCTGCATAGAGATATACGCTTTTTAGTATGGTATTGTCTGTAGAAGAAAAAACTTGTTGCCATTCAGCGTTTTCATGAAAACCACCATTTCCTAGTGAGTTTTGATCTGTTGGACCATCATTAAAAACAGATCCTAATTTACTTTCTTTCAAATAAAAGGTAGCAGTTGCATTAAGTTCTTGGGTGGTAAAATTTTCTCCTTCATTGATTAAGTTTAGTCCCTGAGGATCAGAGTACCAACTAACAATAGAATTTTCGTCGTTTGCAAAAGCAGTAAATTCAAAAGTAGAAGGCAAACAACTATATAGAGACTCTAGAGTGGGAGGTTCAGTAATATCAAGAGTAATTGATTGCGTTAGGGTATCACTGCCTATACCGTTGTATGCAATTAAGGTAATGTCGTAGGTTCCATCAGAAGAGTAATTATGATTTGGATTAGGACTATTAGAAGTAGAACCATCACCAAAATTCCATATTAAAGAATCATAGAAAGTAGAAAGGTTTTCAATTTGTATAGACCCTATGCATTCACTCACAATATTTGGATTAAAGGAAGCAACAGGAGGTACATTATAAGGCAATTCAGTTGTCCAAACTCCTCTTCCATATGTAGCAGCAAATAATAAATTTGCTTGATAATTTATTTCCAATTCATTGACAATTACATTTGGCATTCCTTGATTAAAGCTTGTCCACTGATTGGTAGTTGAATCAATATACCATACGCCAATATCTGTACCTAAAAATAATGTTTCGTCAGTAGAGTAGTACGTAATACAATTAGCTGGTAAATTAGGAAGGTTTTCAGAAATATTAGTCCAATTTTCTCCACCATTATTTGAATAAAATACTTTGTCTCCGTCTCCAAATCCTGTTAAGGTAATCCAAATTCTGTCTTTGTTTTCAGGATGAACCTCAATATCAGTAATATCTCTATTTGGTAAACTTGCACTTATACTTTGCCAATTATCACCACCATCATTGGTTTTATACATATCATTGCCTGTAGAAGTATATATTGTGTTTTGATCAGATGGAGATAATGCTACAACGTTAAGGTTAGATAAAAAATCAATTGAAATATTTTCCCAAGTTTCACCATAATCCAAACTTTCGTACAAAAAGTCGTAACCAATAACAATCCTGTTTGGATTGTTTTGATCAATTTTATATGGAGTGATCCAAGCACCATCAGAATCTGGAGCAATATTATTCCAGTTATTACCTCCATTTTCAGATTTTGAAATATCTCCATAATAAAGTTCTGCATACATTATGTCAGAGTCTGTAGGATCAATGGCACATTCCATACCATCTCCTCCGAGAACCGCATCCCAGTTTTCTGGGTTAGTTGCAAGTAAAGTTCCGTTATCTTGTGCACCTGCTAGCAAAAGATTTGGGTTTGTTTGAGAAATACCTATTTTATAAAATTGTGAAATTTGAAGACCATCACTTATATCTGTCCACTGGTCACCATCATTTGGAGAATAGTAGAGTCCACCATCATTTGCAGAATATAATATACCAGTATTTTGATTGTAACGTAGCATATGTTGATCGGCGTGAACATAGCTAGAATTTTGTGCACCTGTCCAGTGGCTACTAAGTGACCAGTCTTGTCCACCATTTTCAGATTTCCAACAATTTACTCCACCTACAAAAACTAAATTTTCATTGATTGGAGAAATGGCTAATGCGAGGTCATACCACCCTTGACCTCCTTCATCACTAGCATTTGCACTCCATCCTAATAAATTAGTTTCACCATCTTCATTGTCTGATTGTAACTCGAATGAAATACCTTGATTTGTTGATTTGTAAAGTGCTCCATATCCATCATCGTTAGCGCTAAATAAGATGTAAACTACATCTGGATTATCTGGTGTGACACCAATTAAACCTCTATTCATTCCACTGTTAGGCAAGCCAGCATTTAAGCTCATATTTGTCCAACTAATTCCATTGTCAGTAGATTTATAAAACTTGCTGCTTCCAGTAGTTGCTGCATAAATTATATTAGGGTTATTTGGATGAAACTCCATTGAAACAAAATTTGGACCTTCTGAAACCTGTGTCCAATTTTCACCACCATCAGTTGATCGATAGGTTTCTCCGTAGCCAGATTTTCTTGTAGAAGCAATAAGAATATTTGTATTGTTTGGGTTTATAAGAATTCTGTTACCTCTATAAGCATAGTTTAACTGGAAAGACAAGCCAGTTGGATTCCAACTCTCTCCTCCATCAATAGATTTCATAACTCCGTATGCATAAGTATCTCCTGCGTCTCTGTCTCCAGTTATGATATACATAATGTTTGTATTAACAGGGTCTATTGCTATATCTGAAACGCCTAAGTTTGGTAAAAGATCAGTGTTTGAAGACCAGTTTAAACCACCATCTGTAGATTTCCATAATCCTCCAGCAGGGGCTCCAGCCCACAAAATATTTGGATTGTTTGGATCAAATTCAATCACATTAACTCTACCTATTCCTCTTTTGTTGCCGTTAGATTGTAATGGTACGTCTATAGGGCCAAATGGATTCCAGTTTGCTTGAATGGAAGCACTACTTCTTTGTTGATATCTAATTTTATCCCATTCTTGATAAAGCATATGACTTGGGAAAATACCATCGCTATTAGTTCTTGTTTCAACAAATGATTGCCATCTCTTAAATGGTTTCCAACCCTTTCCTTTTTCAATCTCTTTATTATACCAAAATTCATCAAAACTTTCTATAGTTTCATGAATGTTATTATTAGAAGTCATCACATCATTTACCCATGTTTTAGTTTGAGAAAATCCATATTTTGTGAATGAAAAAAGAATTAAAGTGATGATAAATTTATGCATTTTTTTACTTTGAATTAAGAGGTACAAAGATCGTGATAATAAAATAAATTTTTATCACATCTCGAATTTTATTTGTAATTCTAGTCTCTGTTACCGAGATACAAAAGTATGTAATAAGCTAATTGAGTAAGAGAAGATAATGCTGCTACTATATAGGTTCCGGCTGCCCACTTAAGTGCATCCTGAGCCATAAAATGATTTCTTTGTGTTGTTATATTTGAGCGTTTTAACCAAATTAGAGCTCTATTGCTTGCATCAAATTCTACTGGTAATGTAACAAGTGTAAATAGAGTTATTGCTGCTTGGAAAATAATAACGGTCAAAAGAGCCTTATCTAAGCCAAACCATCCAAGTATACCAGCACCAAAAAACATCATTATAAAAATAAAGTTTAACATTTTACTGCTAAATGCAACAGCAGGAACAAGAGCGGAGCGCAATTGAAGCCAAGAGTACGCTGTGGCATGTTGTACGGCATGACCACATTCGTGTGCAGCTACTGCAGCCGCTGAAATAGTTGATTTGCTGTAAACTTCAGGACTTAGATTGATTGTTTTATCACTTGGATTATAGTGATCTGTTAGTCTTCCGGCCACAGAAACTATTTTCACATCTCTAATATTATGATCATCTAACATTTTTTGTGCAATATCTCTACCTGTCATACCATTTTGTAGTGGGACTTGAGAGTATTTTTTGAATTTGTTTTTTAGTCTTGAACTTACAGCCCAACCTACAATCATGAAAAATATTAGTATTAACCAAATCATATTATATAGTTTTTATTTTAAGGTACAAATTTACGTATTCTAAATATGAAACAAAAAAAAACGCATATTATTATAATATGCGTTTTTTATATTTTGGTTAGTTAAAGTTTAGAATCTGTAAGCTAGACCTAAGTTTAATCTACCATTTCTTTCTTCGTTTTCATCTTCGTTTAAGTCAAACGTATAGTTTGGCTCTAAGTAGAAGTTGTTATATACAGAGAAACTGTAACCTGCTCCAAAACGGATGTTATCAGAAAAATCTTCAGTAGTAGTGTTTGCTGTCAAGTAGATAGACTCATTGTAGTTGTAACGAGCAAAAAGTCTTAAATCTTCGTCATCACCAGCTGGTAATGTAATACCTACAGTGTAAGTATCGTTGATTGAATAACCAACACCAAAGTCAGTAAAGTCAGTTACTTCACTTGCTTCAAAGTTGTCGTTTGAAAAATCAATGTCTGCAAGAATCATTACTTGTGCAGATGCCATAAATCCTACTAAAGCAAATACGGCTGTGAAAAGTACTTTTTTCATAATTTAAATTTTAAAATTAGTTAATTAATAAGTTGCAAATATGATAAAAATTTAAATTCTATTACAATAAATTATATTTTTTTTCTAAATAGAGTAATTAATGTAGTTTATATAATGCTAGATTTTAGATATTTGCATTAAACTTTATTTAGATGTCAAAGTTTAACAATCCTAAAGGAACTCGCGATTTTTCATCTGTAGAAATGATGAAAAGAAAGTATTTGCTTGCAATTATTGAAGATAACTTTAATAAGTATGGGTATTCTGCTATTGAAACTCCTGCTATGGAAAATTTGTCTGTTTTGACTGGTAAGTATGGGGAAGAGGGTGATAGACTGATTTTTAAAATTTTAAATTCTGGTGATTATTTAAAAAAAATAGATTTGACTAATCAGTTAGATTTCAAAAAGTTAACACCACAAATTTCCGAAAAAGCATTAAGGTATGATCTTACAGTACCATTTGCAAGATATGTCGTTCAGAATAGAAATAGCATTACATTTCCATTTAAAAGATACCAATGTCAACCTGTTTGGCGAGCTGATCGACCTCAAAGAGGTAGATTTAGAGAGTTTGTTCAATGTGATGCCGATATAATAGGTACAGATTCATTATTTTCTGAGATTGAGTTAATTCAACTTTATGATGATGTTTTTAGCGAATTAAAGTTGACTGATTTTGTTATTGAAATGAATAACAGGAAGGTGTTGAGTGGAATCGCTGAAGTAATTGGTCAAAAAGATAAGTTAATCGACATTACTGTTTCCTTAGACAAATTAGACAAAATTGGTGTTGAAAAGGTCAAGGAGGAGATGGTAAATAAAGGAGTAAACAAAGAGGCAATTGAACGACTAGAACCTTTGTTTGACTTTGATGGCACCAATTTAGAAAAGTTAAACCTTTTAAAAAACTTTTTGAAAAAATCTGAAGTTGGAATTAAGGGAGTTAATGATTTAGAGTTTATTATAAGTGCAGTTTCTGAAATAGGACTTAGAAATGCAAAGTTGTCTATAAATATTAATCTTGCAAGAGGTTTAGACTATTATACTGGAGCTATTTTTGAAGTGAAGTCAAATGAGGTAGAGTTAGGAAGTATTGGTGGAGGAGGTCGTTATGATGACCTAACCAGTATTTTTGGTTTAAAAGGTGTTTCTGGAGTAGGTATTTCTTTTGGATTTGATCGTATTTCAATGGTGTTGGATGAACTCAATCTTTTTCCTGAGGAATCAGATTTATCAACTGAAATTATGTTTGTAAATTTTGGAGCAGAAGAATCTATTCATAGTTTAAAGCTAATAAAGGAATTAAGAAATAATGGTATAAGTGCTGAGTTGTATCCTTCTACAACAAAGCTAAAAAAACAAATGCAATATGCTAATTCAAAAAATGTTTCGTTTGTAGCTCTTGTTGGTTCAGAAGAGATAAACAAGCAAGTTTTAACGTTGAAGAATATGAAAGATGGTTCACAAAAAAAAGTTAAATTTGATGCATTATTAAACACACTTAAAAATTATTGAAAAAATGAAAAATATTATCTTAATCCTATCTTTAGCAGTTGTTTTCTTTTCAGCTTGTCAGCAAGAAAATAAAACTCCTCCAACAATTTCTGATTTAACTATTTTGGAAGATTCTATATTAAAAGAGCAAGGTGCTCAGTTGAGTTTTTCTTATGCGATTTCAGATGATATCGAATTATCTAAATTTAGGGTAAGAGTAATCGATGATTTTTCTGATGCTAGATTGGATTTAGCACCATGGTTCTACGAAAACGATTTTAATGTTTCAGGTGCAGAAGTGATTGATACAATGTCTATAACTTTACCATATCCAGATTTAGAAACAGGAGTTTATAAGTTGGAGTTTACTGTTGCCGATATTGATGACAATGAAACTTTTCAGCAAAAAGGTTTTGTTATTTATTAATTTTAATAACATTAACTTTCTGAATGAAGGCTGACATTATTACCATAGGAGATGAAATTTTAATTGGACAAATCATAGATACAAATTCGGCTTGGCTTGCAAATTCTCTTGAGATAAACGGTATTCAAGTAAACCAAATTATATCCATTTCTGATACTTCTGAACACATAAGTAATACTCTAGATAACTCAATAAATTCGAGAGTTGACTTTGTGTTTATAACAGGAGGTTTAGGACCGACAAATGATGATATTACAAAAAAAACGCTATGTGATTTTTTTGATGATCACTTGGTTGAGAATAAAGAAGTTCTTAATCACATCACCCGTTTTTTTGAAAAGAGAGGAAGAAGAATTAATAGCTTAACAAAAAATCAAGCACTTATTCCTTCCAAATGCCAAGTTCTCTTCAACGAGTACGGTACAGCACCAGCAATGTGGTTTAATCATGATGATTGCGCGGTAGTTTCTATGCCTGGAGTTCCTTCTGAGATGAAAAGTATTATGGAAAGTTCGGTTATTCCTAAGATAAGAAGTAACTACGTTCTTAATGAAATTATTCATAAAACTATTTTTTTTAGAGGAATAGTTGAATCTCACTTAGCAGAATTAATTTTTGATTGGGAGAATAAATTGCCAAAAGAAATTAAATTGGCTTATTTGCCTTCTGTTGGATGTTTGAAATTACGTTTTACAGCAAGAGGCAGAGATAGGAATTATCTGAAAAACTTGATTGATGAAAATATTTCATCACTTACTGAAATTGCTGGTAAATACTTTTCGGAATATCAAACAAAAAAGAATGAAGAAATCCTAAATTATCTATTAAAAAAGCATAATCTTACTATAAGTACAGCGGAAAGTTGTACCGGCGGAAATATAGCTAAAATGATCACTTCTGTAGCTGGTTCTTCCTCTATTTTTAAGGGATCAATAGTTGCTTATAATGAGGATGTTAAGTCGGATATTTTAGGAATAAATCAGTCATTAATAAAAAAATACGGGGTCGTTAGTGAAGAAATAACTACCCAGATGGCATTGATGTCGTTAAATACATTTGGTACAGATTTTGCAATAGCTACTTCAGGAATCGCAGGTCCATCTGGTGGAACATTAGAAAAGCCTGTAGGAACTATTTGCTATTCTATAGTGTCGAAAAAAGAAATTTTTTCATTTACAAAAAAGTATGATGGAGATAGACAAACCAATATTTCTAGAGTAACAGACGATTGTTTCCGTTTTCTAATTTCTGAAATTGAAAATAAATCAAATCTTGTCTGAATTATTAGAATTTATACTATATTTGCAACCCAAATTTAATAAAAAAACAAAGTTGAAATGGCTAGAATTTGCGATTTAACAGGTAAAAAAGTGATGGTAGGAAACAATGTTTCTCACTCCAATAGAAAGACAAAAAGAAAGTTTTATCCTAACCTACAAACTAAAAAGTTTTTTATTCCTGAATCAGGAGAATGGATTACTTTAAAGGTTTCAACAAATGCATTAAGAACAATCGACAAAAAAGGTATTTCGGCAGTTCTTAAAGATGCCTTAGAAAATGATAATGTTTTGATTTAATCATTAATCAAACTAACTTAATACAAAAAGTTGTTACCTTGCAGTAGCAACTTTTTTTTTGACTATGAAAAAGATTTTATTTTTTCTATTAATTTCTATTCAGCTTTCTGCACATGACTTTTCAAGAAAAGACAGTTTGAGAGGTTTTTTGTCGGCTGAAAGGACTTGTTACGATGTTAGCTATTATCATTTAAATTTAAAGATAAATCCTGATCAAAAATTTATTTCTGGTTTTAATAAAATACATTTCCGAGCAACAGAAAATTTTCAGATTTTTCAAATTGATTTGTTCGAAAACATGAATATATTGTCAATAGAACATGAAGGAGAAGAGTTAAAATATATCAGAGAATTTGATGCTGTTTTTGTTCATTTTAATGATACTGTTTTAAAGGATACACAAACTTTTATTACTGTAAATTATGAAGGTAAGCCTAGAGTAGCAGTCAACCCACCTTGGGATGGTGGTTTTTCTTGGAGTAAAGATAAAAACGGAGAAGATTGGATTGGAGTATCTTGTCAAGGTTTAGGTGCTAGCTCATGGTGGCCCAATAAAGATCACCAGTCGGATGAGCCGGATAGTATGTTGATTAGTTGTCAGGTTCCTCGAGATTTAAAATGTATTTCAAATGGAAACTTAAGGTTGCATGATTTAAGAAAATCAACTATGCACTTTAACACCTTTCATTGGTTTGTTTCTTATCCAATAAATAATTATGACGTTAGTTTAAATATTGGAGATTATGCTCACATTGAGGATGTATATTATTATAAAAACGATAGCTTGAGTTTGGATTATTATGTTTTGAGTTATAATGAAGAAAAAGCCAAACAACACTTTAAACAAGTAAAACCAATGCTCGAATGTATGGAACAATTTTTTGGACCATATCCGTTTAGAAATGATGGCTATGCATTAATCGAAACTCCGTATTTGGGTATGGAACATCAGAGTGGAATAGCGTATGGGAATGAATACAAAAAAGGATACAAAGGAAATACTGATTTTATTGCAGGACTTGATTTTGATTACATAATCGTTCATGAAACAGGACATGAATGGTGGGGGAATAGCATTACAGCAAATGATATTTCAGATATGTGGATACAAGAAACTTTTTGTACCTATTCTGAGGTTTTGTTTGTAGAATGTTTGTATGGATATGATACGATGTTGGATTATGTTAAAAATCAAATGAGTATGTGCAGAAATAAAAGTCCAATTGTTGGTACACCTAACGTGCATAAAAAAGGAAGTTCTGATATGTATGCAAAAGGAAGTGCAGTATTACATACTCTAAGAAATATTATAGAAAATGATTCTTTGTGGTTTGATATTATTTATTCTATGACTAATCATTTTAAATTTCAAACAATAGATGGTAGAGATGTATTAGATTACATGAACTCAGCAAGTGGAAAAAACTTTGATGAAATTTATAATCAATACCTATATTCGTCAAAATTACCTGTTTTAGAGTATTATATCTCCGGTTTTGCCAAAAACAAAAAGTTATATTACAGATGGATTGCAAATGAAAAATTTCAAATGCCTGTAAAAGTTACAACTGCAAAAAATGAATATAATTGGATCTATCCTTCTAGTGAATGGAGTTCAGTTCCAATCAGATTACGCAACAAAGATTTTAAGATAGCTAGAGAATTATTTTTAATGGATGCTAAAAAGGTCAAATAGTTGTTTGTAGATAAGATAAGTTTAATTAAATTTGCTGCCCATTAATTCAATAAATAAGATGGCAAAGAAAGGAAATAGAGTACAAGTTATTTTAGAATGTACAGAACACAAATCTAGTGGTCAGGCTGGAACGTCTAGATATGTTACTACAAAAAACAAAAAGAACACACCAGATAGAATGGAGTTGAAAAAGTTCAATCCAATTCTGAAAAAAATGACTGTTCACAAAGAAATTAAATAACAATTATCATTTTAAGTTATGGCAAAGAAGACAGTAGCATCATTACAAAAGAAAGGTTCGAAAAATTTTACCAAAGCAATTAAAATGGTTAGGTCTAGTAAAACTGGAGCTTATTCTATAAAACAAGAAATTGTTTTGAAGGATAAGGTAAATGATTTTTTAGCAAAAAAATAAATCTCTAATCATAAATTTTACAGAGCTTCTTAGATATAAGAGGCTTTTTGTATTTATAATTATAGCTCACAACTATGGGAATTTTTAATTTTTTATCTAAGGACAAAAAGAAAAAATTAGATGATGGTCTTGAAAAAACTAAGGTCAATGTTTTTAGTAAGTTATCTAGAGTTGTAGCAGGAAAATCTAAAATTGACGAGAACGATTTAGATGATATTGAAGAAGTTTTGATTTCTTCTGATATAGGAGTGGAAACCTCATTAAAAATTATTGATAAACTTGAGGAAAGAGTGTCTAAGGACAGATTCCTTAATGCTAATGAATTGAATCAAATTCTCAAGTCGGAAATTGTTAATTTACTTTCAGAAAATAATACTGATCAACTTAACTTTGAACTGCAAAATTCTTCTGTTCCATATGTTATTATGGTAGTTGGAGTAAACGGAGTTGGTAAAACCACTTCTATTGGAAAATTAGCACATCAGTTTAAGATGAGTGGAAAGAAAGTTGTTCTTGGAGCAGCAGATACATTTAGAGCGGCAGCTGTTGATCAATTAGTCATTTGGTCGGAAAGGGTAGGAGTAGAAATAGTAAAGCAAGGTATGGGTTCCGATCCTGCTTCGGTTGCTTTTGACACTTTGAGTTCGGCTGTGCGACAGAATGCAGATGTCGTAATTATTGATACTGCAGGAAGATTACACAATAAAATTAATTTAATGAATGAACTTTCTAAAATTAAAAATGTAATGAAGAAAGTTTTGCCTGATGCTCCAAATGAAGTTTTGTTGGTTTTAGATGCGTCAACTGGTCAAAACGCGATTGAGCAAGCCAAACAGTTTACAAAGGCAACTAATGTTGATTCTATTGCCCTAACTAAATTAGATGGAACAGCCAAAGGAGGTGTTGTTATAGGAATATCTGATCAACTTAAAATACCAATAAAATATATCGGAGTAGGAGAAGGTATGGAAGATCTTCAATTGTTTAATAAGCAAGAGTTTGTAGATTCTCTTTTTAACTAAGCTTTATTTTGAGAACAAAATCAATCAAAAAAAATAAAATTAATGTCATTACTTTAGGGTGTTCTAAAAACATTTATGACTCTGAAGTGTTAATGGGACAGCTTACTGCAAACGATATTGCTGTAGAACATGAATCGGTAAAAGATAATTCAAACATAGTTGTTGTTAATACTTGTGGTTTTATTGACAATGCAAAAGAGGAATCGATTAATACAATTTTAGAGCAGGCAAAGCGAAAAGCAAATGGTAATATTGAAAAATTATTTGTTACTGGCTGTTTGTCTGAGAGGTATAAAGATGATTTAGAAAAAGAGATTACAGACGTAGATCAGTACTTTGGTACTACTGACTTGCCAAAATTGCTACAGGCTTTAGGTGCAGATTATAAACATGAATTGATAGGCGAGCGAATTACAACAACGCCAAAGCATTATGCCTTTTTAAAAATAGCTGAGGGATGTGACAGACCATGCTCTTTTTGTGCTATACCTCTTATGAGAGGAAAGCATAAAAGCAAATTGATAGAGGATTTAGTCGTTGAAGCTAAAAATCTTGCTAAAAATGGTGTTAAAGAGCTGATTCTAATTGCCCAAGATTTAACCTATTATGGCTTAGACTTATATGGAGAAAGAAAGTTAGCACAATTACTTTTAGAGCTTTCTAAGGTTTCTGGTATAGAGTGGATAAGATTACATTATGCTTTTCCAACAGGTTTTCCAGAAGATGTTTTAGAAGTAATTAAGAATACACCTAATATTTGTAATTATATAGATATACCTCTACAACATATCAATGATCAGGTTTTGAAATCAATGAGAAGAGGTACTACACATAAAAAGACGGATTCTTTACTCAAAAAGTTTAGAGAAAAAGTTCCTAAAATGGCTATTAGAACTTCATTAATAGTTGGTTATCCTGGAGAAACACAAGAGCAGTTTGATGAACTTAAGGAATGGGTCAGGAAAACGAAGTTCGATCGATTAGGTGTTTTCACATATTCTCATGAAGAAAATACACATGCACATTTATTGGAAGATGATGTTCCTGATGAAGTAAAGCATCAACGTGCTGAAGAAATAATGGAAATTCAGAGTGAAATTTCATATTCTAAAAATCAACAAAAAATTGGGAAAACATATAAAGTTTTGTTTGATAGAAAAGAAGGAGAATATTTTATTGGAAGAACCGAATTTGATTCGCCAGATGTTGACAATGAGGTTTTAGTAAGTGCTAAAGACAATTATGTAAGAATTGGAGATTTTACTGATATACTTATCCTTTCAGCAGATCATTATGACTTATATGGTGAAGTTATAAACAAATAAAAATGAATCTTTTTAGTTTAGAGTCTACCAAAAAGTTTAGTCCATTAGTGCTAGATTACATAAATGAAGATGAAAAGTTAAAGTTCTTTTATAATAGATATCCTTCATTTTCTAATTTTAAAAAACAAATTGAAGAAAAGAAGACTCAATCTATTGAAAGATCAGTTTTGTTTGACGTTTTAAAGCATCAAAATGCGAATGTACAGCTTACAAGCAGCTCATTAAAAAATCTAAATAATCTTAAAAAACAAAATACTTTTACGGTAACAACTGGTCATCAGCTTTGCTTATTTTCAGGTCCATTATATTTTATTTACAAAATTATTTCTACAATTAATTTAGCCGAGAAACTAAAAAAAGAATTTTCCGATTATAATTTTGTTCCTGTTTTTTGGATGGCATCAGAAGATCATGATTTTGAAGAGATAAATCATATAAATTTATTTGGTAAAAAAATACAATGGGATAGCAAACAAACAGGTCCTGTAGGTAGAATGAAATTAGATGGAATGGATATAGTTCTTGATGAATTAAAATCTTACATAGGCTCAAGTAATAACGCTAATAAATTGATCGAAATATTTAATAATGCCTATTTATCTTGTAATAACATTGCTGATGCTACGAGAGAAGTTGTTAATAGTTTATTTGGTGAGTATGGTCTTTTAATTCTAGATGGAGATGATGCTAGCCTAAAAAAAATGATGTACAACATAATAAAACAAGATGTTGAAGAGAGTAAATTTTACAATATTTTAAAAAAAACATCCTCGGATCTCTCCAAAAATTATAAAGTACAAGCTAGAGTCAATAAGATTAATTTTTTCGAATTAGTTGATTCTAGTCGAATTCGAATAGAAACGAATAAATCAATTTCATCTCCAATTGAAACTTACAGTCCAAATGTGTTGTTAAGACCAATTTTTCAGGAAATTATTATGCCAAATATCGCTTATGTTGGAGGTGGAGCTGAGATTGCTTATTGGATGCAGTTAAAAGGTGTATTTGAAAAAGAAAAAATTGTTTTTCCAATTTTAGTTCTTAGAAATTCATGTCTAATTTTAGATGAGAAAAAAACAGCTAGAATTGAAAAGCTTAATTTAGAGTTGAAAGATATTTTTCTAGATAACGATGATTTACAAAAAAAATATATAAAAAGTATTAGCGTTAATGATTTAGCTTTAAATAAAGAAAAAGACGACGTTAAAAAAGTTTATGATTTACTATTAGAACGTTTTAATGATGCTGGAATTGAAAGTAGTATTAAAGCTGAACAAACAAAAAATTTAAATGCTTTAGATAAGTTGTCTAAAAAAATAACAAGACTCGAAAAGAAAAAGAATCTGTTGGAGTTAACTCAAATTTCTAATTTGAAAGAACAATTATTTCCATTTAATAAACTGCAAGAACGACACGATAATTTTATTTCTTATTATATAAAGTATGGTGAAAACTTTATTAAAAAATTAAAGAAAGATTTAAATCCTCTAGAACCAAAATTTGTAGTTTTAACCTTTAAACAAGAAGAAGATGAATAACGAGAAAATTTTAATACTTGATTTTGGTTCTCAATATACTCAGTTGATTGCCAGAAGAGTAAGAGAGTTAAATATTTATTGTGAGATTCACCCTTATAATAATATTCCAGAAGATTTAACTAACTTGAAAGGTGTTATCTTGTCTGGTAGTCCTTTTTCTGTTAGAGATAATGATGCGCCGATTCCAAATTTAGATCCTTTTTTAGGAAAAATACCTGTGTTAGCAGTTTGTTATGGTGCCCAACATTTA
Organism: Flavobacteriales bacterium; assembly: GCA_049890095.1. Taxonomy (GTDB): domain Bacteria; phylum Bacteroidota; class Bacteroidia; order Flavobacteriales; family UBA7312; genus JABAYQ01. The sequence goes on from JBMHCD010000008.1 coordinate 87,405, forward strand.
GCTTTTGTTAATGGTGGCCAGGTTTTGCCTTCAAAAATTAGAGAGTATGGTCGTGCAAATTTATCTTTTGTTGATAATAATGTTGCTTTATTAAATGGAGTAAAAAGTGGTTCTCAAGTTTGGATGAGTCATGGAGATACCATTTCAGAGCTTCCAGATGAGTTTGATATTATTACTTCAACTAAAGATGTTGAAGTAGCTGGTTATCAGTGTTTTAGTAAAAAAATATATGCGCTGCAATTTCATCCAGAAGTATATCATTCTTTAGATGGAAAATTAATTTTACAAAATTTTTTAGTTAGCATTTGTAATTGTATTCAAGACTGGACACCTGATTCATTTGTTCAAATTACAGTAAATCAATTAAAACGTAAAATTGGTAAGGATAAAGTTGTTTTAGGTCTTTCTGGTGGTGTAGATTCGACTGTTGCAGCCGTATTACTACATAAAGCTATTGGCGATCAATTATATTGTGTATTTGTAGATAATGGACTTTTAAGAAAAAACGAGTTTGAAGATGTTTTATCTCAGTACAAAGGAATGGGGTTGAATGTTCGTGGTGTAAATGCTAAAGATTTGTTTTATGATGCTCTAAAAGGATTGGATGACCCTGAGAAAAAAAGAAAAGCAATTGGAAAAACTTTTATAGATGTTTTTGACAACGAATCAAGTAAAATTACCGATGTTGTTTGGCTAGCTCAAGGAACTATTTATCCTGATGTTATTGAATCTATTTCCGCAACAGGAGGGCCTTCTGCTACTATTAAATCACACCATAATGTAGGTGGTTTGCCAGATTATATGAAGTTAAAAATTGTTGAGCCATTAAATACTTTGTTTAAAGACGAAGTAAGAAGAATAGGAAAGTCTTTAGGAATTGACAGCTCATTATTAGGCAGGCACCCTTTCCCAGGTCCTGGTTTAGCAATAAGAATTTTAGGAGAAGTAAATGCTGAAAAAGTTTCAATCCTTCAAGAGGTGGATAGTATATTTATAACTGCTCTTAAGGAAAGTAAATTATATGATTCTGTCTGGCAAGCAGGAGCAATATTTCTTCCTGTACATTCGGTCGGTGTTATGGGTGATGAAAGAACATACGAAAATGCAGTTGCATTACGAGCGGTTGCTTCGACTGATGGCATGACTGCAGATTGGGTACACCTTCCTTATGAATTCTTAGCTCAAGTATCGAACGATATAATTAACAAAGTAAAAGGTGTTAATAGAGTTGTTTACGATATCAGTTCTAAACCTCCTGCAACCATAGAGTGGGAATAGACCATTTTTTATGAAAAATCTATTTGTTTTATTTTTTTTAATAGCTTTTTCTTTTCCTGCATTCAGTCAGGTAAAAGACACACTTATTGATAATAAGCCTTATATTATTCATACTGTTCAATTTCAGGAAACACTTTATGGTATTTCAAGAGATTATAACACGGAGCTTAATGATATTGTAGTTGCAAATCCAACGGTTATAAATGGTTTACTTAAAGGCTACAAGCTTTTGGTTCCAATAAAAAAATCATTTTATAAAAAATTTCTTAAATCAAAAAATAACGAAAAAACGGAACATATAGTTGAGTTAAATAGTCAATTAATAACAGACTCTAACAACATCAAATCTAACTTAGAAAGTAATGTTAATGATACATTAGTTAAACAAAATTCCTTTAATATTTTTGAAAAAGATTCGACAGTAAATGTTTCGCTTCTACTACCTTTTTATTTGGATTTAAATGATTCTTTGAGCTTAGAATCTTCAACATCAATTTATAATAAATCAAAAATTGCAATTGATTTCTATCATGGTGCATTGTTGGCATTGGATAGTTTAGCAAGGATGGGTTTAAATATTAACTGTAATTTCTTTGATGTTCCTAATGATTCTATATTTGAACATTTGTTGCTGAACAATTCACTTGATGATAATGATATTATAATAGGACCTTTATATGTTGATCAATTTCATCTTCTTGCCGAATATTATAAAGGAGAACAGTCAATAAAATTAGTTTCCCCATTATCCTTTAGGAAAGTTAAGCCTATCTATAACAATACTTACCAAGTCGTTCCAACAGAAAATAATCAAATAAGTTTTGTTGTAGATTTTTTGAATAGTAATTACAATGAACAAAACTTAGTTATTATTGGGTCGGATTCTGAAAATGAATTAGTAGAATATACTTATGAAAAGATAAAAGCTAAAAGAATAGTAAAAAATATTTTGCCAAAACCAAAAGTTTTAATTTTTGATGATGAAAACAGACCCACAAAAGAAAAAATAAAACCATTGTTAACAGATAATAATATAGTATTAATTACATCAAATAAAAGATCTTTTGTTAGTAGAGTTTTACCATTTTTATCTAGTATGACAGATACAACTTTTAATGTTTATGGTCTAAATACTTGGGAAATGTTTGATAATTTAGATGTTGAGGATTTAAACTATCTAAAAACAACAATACCTCTTATTGATTCAAAGATTGAAGGCGAATTTTCTGAAAATTTTATTAGAAAGTATTTCGAAAATTACCACACTTATGCTAGTAAGTATTCTTTAGAAGGATATAAGCAATTGTTATTTTTCAATAGTAAGGAGTTTGAGTTTTTGTATGAATTTGAAAATGAAAATAATAGCAAAGGTTTCAATAATAAATCAATCAAGCTTGTTAGGTATGAAGATTATAAAAGATTAAAAATCAATCAATAATTTTTATTTTTTGTAACTTTATGAAAATAATCTGTCAAGTTTGTCTGTAAATACTAATAAAATATTTTTTCTTTTTCTTTTTAGTTGTTGTTGTTATTCAATTTCAGCACAAAACTGTGTTAATGGTCAAACTTATTCGCTGAGTCAAAATGGTCCCTATCAAGTTGGTGATGTTGTTGAGGTAAGTTATACAATCAATAACTTCCAACAAATAAATTACAACTGGATTATTGCTATTGAAGTTAATTTAGGTAATGGTTGGGAAAATCTTACTCCTTTGACAAATCCAGGAAACCCAGGCGGTCAATCTGGAAATTGGATTTGGGATAATCAAAATACATTTCCTAGTGGATTAAATTTTGGGCCTGGATGGAGATTTGTTCCATCAACTGGTAATCCAAATTATGGAACTTCATCAACTGGGCCATTCACCATGAGTTTTGAAGTAACTGTATCTGAAACTTGTACAGAAGAAGATTTATCAATATCTGTTCAGGTTTATGGTGATTGTCAAACTGGTGGATGGAATGGTGGCTTTTGTTGTGATGACAATCCATTAACTATATACAATGGAAGTGTAAATGTTGTATCACAGCCTCCTTTTGCTGGGACTAATGGAAATGTTAATATTTGTGCTTCCTCTGATCCAATAAACTTATTTGAATCTTTGGGCAATAACCCTGATGAGAATGGAAGTTGGGCACCTCAATTAACTAATGGTTTTTTAGGGAATTTTGATCCAAATATAAATTCTACTGGTTTATATACTTATAGCGTAAGTAATGAATGTGGTTCATCTAGTGCAAATGTTTACGTAAATGTTGTTCCTGAAACTCAGAATGAAACAACATATTTTGAATTATGTTCAAATGCTGTTACAACAGATTTGTATGGAGAATTAGGCATAAATAATAGTAGTGGAGATTGGTCTGGTCCAGTACCATTATATGATAGTCCAGCCCCAGATTACTTTGGCTTGTTTAACCCACAAGAGCAAATTTCGGGAACATATAATTATACTTTTGCTGGTTCAAATGGTTGCGATATTATTTATCCTATAGAAGTAAATGTAATACAGTTCCAAGCTAATTCTGGATTAGGAAATAATATTGTTATTTGTGAAAGTAATGGTATTATTTCTTTGTATGATGAATTATTAGGAAATCCTGATCAAAACGGTTTTTGGTCTCCTCAATTAGATGGTTCATATCTTGGAAGTTTTGATCCATCTTTAAACACTGCTGGTGAGTATGTTTATAGTGTTTCGGATCAATGTGGAACATCTACAGCAACTATAATTATTGATTTTTTTGAAGTAGTTAGTATATCAACAGTTAATTATGATATTTGTAATAATGCTTCTACAACTAATTTATACGGTGAGATATCAGCCAACAACAATAGTGGTGATTGGTCTGGTCCTGGCCCTTTGTTTAATAGTCCTGCGCCAGATTATTTAGGTTTATTTAATCCTCAAGATCAAATTGCTGGTTTGTACACATATAGCTTAAACGATGAAAATGGATGTTTGTTGGAATATCCCATTAATGTTAGTATTATTAGTTCTCTTGCAAATGCTGGTGATGATGCTCTTATTCAAATTTGTGATTCTGACGATCCAATAAACTTATTTGAGGTTTTAGTTGGAAATCCTGATATAGAAGGTGTTTGGTCTCCATCACTAAGTGGAGGGTATTTAGGTACATTTAATCCTGCTAGTAACCTTTCAGGAACTTACACGTATACAATTAATGATGATTGTGGTTCAGATAATTCAGAGGTGGAAATTTCAGTTACAACTGTTACTCCTCCTTCTATAATTTCTGACTAAAGCAATAATTTTTTTAAATTTGTACCTATTACAACTAACCTTTAACCTAACACGTGATGAAGTATTTATTTTTATTTTTTGGTTTATTATTCAGTTTTATTTCTTATTCTCAGGTAGATGTTGTATGCCTTGGGTCAGAAACAGAATCGTATTCAATTACACCTAATGCTGGTTCCACTTATAGTTGGCAAGTAGTTGGTGGTGGCGTAATTGTAGGTGCATCCTCAGGTACTTCAATTATTGTTGATTGGTCGGCAGCTCCAATTGGATTAATTACAGATGCTATTACATTAACAGAAACTTCATCTTCAAACTGTTCAGCTGACGTAACCTTAGATGTTGATATTGTCGATAATCCAATTCAAAATTTAGCAGTTAATAATTCTGAAATCTGCATAGGAGATCAAATTGAATTAACTGCTACAGATTATGCAAATACTACATATGAATGGACACCATTTAATGCTTCAAATAGTATAGAATCTTATTTACCAGTATCTTTAACAGATAATACTTTTACAGTAACTGCAACAAATTCTGATGGTTGTACTTCAACAGCCTCAGTTACTATAGTTATTAATGATTTGCCTGTAGTTAATGCTATTGTAAATGATAGTGAAATATGTTTGGGTGAATCGATTGATTTAAATGCTACTCCTGGCTTAGCTTCTTATGTTTGGACACCTGCTGTTGTAAGTGATGATGGTGGTACATTTGTTCCAACCATTGATCAAACAAACTTCAACGTAGTTGTTACTGATAATAATGGATGTATTGCGTCAGATGACGTGTCAATTGTAGTAAATGATATACCTACATTAGATTTAACGGTAGATGGTTTACAAACAACTACAATATGTTTAGGAGATCAAATTGATTTGCAAGCTACTCCTGGATTGACTTATGTATGGACACCAGCAGTAGTTTCTAATGAAGGTGGTTTTTATACTCCTACATCATTAACAGAAACTTCTTATGCAGTTACTGCCACTGATGCTAATGGCTGCGAAAATAACGACAACTTAAACATTACTATAAATAATATTCCTACTCCAGGTCCTATTATTTTTAATTAACCTAACAAATGATTAAGAAACTATTTTTAATAGTATTCTTATTGTATTTAAATTTTAATTCATTTGCTCAGCGTTTGTATTTATGTCAATCAGATACAATAAGAGAGTTTAGCGTTGAGGTTAGTGATTTAGACAATGATTTACAATGGGATTTTATATCTGGAAGCGGAGCTCAAATAATTCAAGGACAAAATACCGATAAGATTTTAGTTGAGTTTCAGTATTCTGGTGACTTTACATTACAATTTATTGAAGGTTATGAAAATGGTTGTAGCTCTTCTAGAGAGTTAGAGATAACAATTCTTCCATTACCAAATGTTTCGTTTACAATGGATAATGTCTGTTTGAATCAAGATGCTAAATTTTTAAATACATCTGTTAATGTAAATGAAATTATTTCATGTGTTTGGACTTTACCAAATTATCAATTTGAATCAGAAAATTTAGACTTTACATTCTTTCAAACAGGTGTTTACCCCATTAAATTAGAAATGATGGATGAATATGGGTGTATAAATTCTGTAACTACAAACGTTGAAATATCAAGTCCGCCAACAGTAGACTTTTATTTTTATCCTGAAGTTTTAACTACAACAAATGCAGAATTTAATGTTACAAATTTATCTCAACAAGGTAATTACTTTTGGGATTTTGGTGACGGAAATTCTTCTAATGATTTTGAACCTAGTTACGAGTTTGAAAATGCTGGTTGGCAACAAATAACTTTATTTGTAGAAGATGAGAATGGTTGTCAAGACTCGTTAATGAAAGAAATTTTAGTTAAAGTTGATTTAGTTCTTTATTTGCCAAATGCATTTACCCCAGACAGGAATGGTCACAATGAAATTTTTGGACCAAGAGGAAAAGATTTAGATAAGCTAACTTCTTTTCATTTACAAATTTTAAATAAATGGGGGCAGATAATTTTTGAGTCTTTTGATATAGATAACTATTGGAATGGAAATACTAAAAATAATGAACCTGCAATTACGGATACATACACTTGGAGTTTACGAGTAGAAGATGAGCTTGGTAAAAAATATCACCAATTTGGACAAGTTGATTTGATAAGATAATTATCTTAAATCAATAATGTCATAATCAGCATATTTATTAGTATTGAAGTTAAAGTAGTCATTAGGTAGTTCGTGGTTTTTGATGAATTTAGAAATTTTATATGTATAAATACTGTTATTTTTATCTACCATACTCAATTCTTCAATCTCCATTTTAGTTTTATTTATTACCATTATTAATTTAGAAAACATACCTTCTTCTTTTGGAAATAGCTCAATAAAATATTTGTTATTTTCTTCTTTAATAAATTTATACTTGTAACCATTTTCATAAATTGTAAAAATAGAAGAAGGACTAAAACCCTCTTCTTCATCTGCTTCTGTAATGTTTACTTCTTGATCATCATTTAGTATAAACCAATTAGTTTCTCCATCTGACATTATAGTTTGGTTTTCTAGTTCCAGGCGATAAGAATTATTTTTGAGAAATAGTTTCCCATTTTGTTGTTCATTAACTCCTGCTTCAATAGATGTAAATGAGTTAATAAAATGGGCTTCAATAGTAGTATAGGTTTTCGTTTTATCACTTAATTTATCTAAAATAGTTTTTGCCTTATTTTCTTGGCTAAAAGCAAGTAGGGGTAAAAGGAAAATAATAGTTAATATATTTTTTTTCATTTTATTTGTTGTTTAAATCGTTTAATAATTCTTCTAGGGATACATCATCTTTTACTAAAACTTGTCTTGCCTTACTTCCTTCAAAAGGACCAACAATTCTTGCAGCTTCTAACTGATCTATAATTCTTCCTGCTCTGTTATAACCTAGTTTTAATTTTCTTTGAATTAACGATGTAGATCCTGATTGATGTTGTACCAGAAGCCTCGCTGCTTCCTCAAACATAACATCTCTATCATCCAAGTCTGCATCAGATGATCCTCCCTCTGAATCGTTCACATATTCCGGAAGAAGAAATGCTTGAGGATAAGCTCGTTGATTACCAATAAAATCAGTTATTTCTTCCACTTCAGGAGTATCTATAAATGCACACTGAAGACGAATTAGTTCAGAACCTAATGAAATTAACATATCTCCACGCCCAATTAATTGATCAGCACCTCCAGCATCAAGGATAGTTCTAGAATCTATTTTTGATGTTACTCTAAAGGCTACTCTTGCAGGAAAATTAGCTTTAATAATACCTGTGATTACATTTACAGATGGTCGTTGAGTAGCTACTATTAAATGTATTCCTATTGCTCTGGCCAGCTGTGCTAATCTGGCAATAGGTGTTTCTACTTCTTTTCCTGCAGTCATAATAAGATCTGCGAATTCATCAATAACTAAAACGATGTATGGTAGGAAGCGATGTCCATCCAAAGGATTTAATTTTCGAGCTATAAATTTTTTGTTGTATTCTACAATATTTCTACAATGAGCATTTTGTAACAGGTCATATCGTTGATCCATTTCAATACAAAGTGAATTTAAAGTATTAATTACTTTTTTTGTATCGGTAATTATTGCTTCTTCAGAATCTGGTAGTTTTGCTAAAAAATGTCTTTCTATTTTGTTAAACAGAGTCAATTCCACTTTTTTAGGGTCCACTAGAACAAATTTTACTTGAGATGGATGCTTCTTATAAAGTAAAGATGCAAGTATAGCATTCAGTCCCACTGATTTTCCTTGTCCAGTAGCACCTGCCATTAGAAGGTGTGGCATTTTAGCTAAATCAGCAACAAATGTTTCGTTGGAAATAGTTTTTCCAAAAGCAACAGGAAGTTCCATGTCAGAATCCTGAAATTTTTCAGAGGAAATAACAGATTTCATAGAAACAGTAGCTGGATTTTGGTTTGGAACTTCTATACCTATAGTTCCTTTGCCAGGAATAGGAGCAATAATTCTTATTCCAAGAGCAGATAAGCTTAGTGCGATATCATCTTCTAAATTTTTAATTTTTGATATTCTTATTCCTGCTTCTGGAACAATTTCATATAAAGTAATTGTTGGTCCGATAGTTGCACTAATTGAGGAGATACCAATTTTATAATTGTTGAGTGTTTGAACTATTCTATTCTTGTTAGCCTCTAATTCACTTTTATCTATTTCGATTTTTCCACTACCATAGTCTTTTAACAATTTTATGGAAGGAATTTTGTAACTCGATAAATCTAAAGTTGGATCATAATCTTCTAACTCTTCAATTTTTTGTTTTATTTCTTTATTAGTTAACGTATCTTCTTCTTGACTAGTAGTAATTTTTATATCAAGGTCATGTTCTATTTTTTCGCTAATTTTATTTTCGTTAACTTCTTCAGCGGTTTCAGTTTCTAAAGTAATATTTGGTTCTGCATTTGCTTTGTCTTCTAAAATATCTTGTTCAGGTTCTATTTTAGTAACCTCAATATTTTCTAGTGAAATTGACTCATCAATAATTTCATCATCATCTTCTTCTTTTGTTTTTTCTTTTTTCTTGAAAAGCGGGTTTACCTTAATTATGACAAATGAAATAACGGAAATTAAAAGAATAAATCCAGTTCCAATTTTTCCTAAAAGAGTATTAAGGTGGGAGTTTATTTCTGAGCCAAATCCTCCTCCTAGAATGCTTGTACCAAAAATGAAATCAAAAAGAACAGAACTCCAAATAACTAAAGCAAGGATACTGAATAGATATTTATTAAGTGGAAGAATTTTGCTTTGAGTAAATAAATTAACCGACAGCATTAAGGTCATTAAAGGAAGTAGGAATGAAGAAATTCCAAACCAATCAAAAATAAATTTATGTGCTATAGAGTTACCGAGCGTTCCTCCAATATTTTGTACCTCTTTGCTGAATTTAAAAATTTTATCTTGGTCTGCTGTTCCATTAAACAGATAAGATACAAAGGATATTAAGAGATAAATTGAAAAGAAAGCTAAAAAAACTCCAGTTGTTTTTTGAATTCTTGAATCTTTAAAAAAATGTAATTTTTCGTTAAATCTTCTAAATAAATTAATTTTGAGCTTTGTCATACTTTATTATTACCAAATAATCTTTTCATTTTTTAAAAAAGAAGATATACCTTTTTGAAAATCTTTATGTTCTCTTGAACTAGCATTCATCAAAACGGCCTTTTCTAAACCATCTTTCATACTTAAATTCTGAATTTCAGAAATAAGTTCTTTTGTTATTTTAACGGATTGTTCAGAGATATTATTACATAAATCTTGTGCATATTTTAATGTAAAACTCTCTAGTTCATCATGAGCAACTACCTTATTAATTAGACCTATCTTTTCAGCTTCATCAGCAGTTATTAATTTTCCAGTAAGTAATAATTCTTTAGCTTTTGTTTCACCGATTTTTTGAAGTAAAAAAACACTTACAATTGCTGGTGCAAAGCCAATTTTTACTTCTGTATATCCAAACTTTGAACTTGGTGAGCTAAAAGATAAATCACATACACTTGCTAAACCACAACCTCCAGCAATTGCGTGTCCTTGTATTTGAGCAATCGTTAACTTTGAGCACTTATAAATTTGATAAAATAAACTCATTAATTGCCTTGAGTCAGTATTATTTTCTTCGAAAGAATTTTTTTGAATTTGTTGTAGATATTTTAAATCTGCTCCTGCACAAAAAACGGATCCTTCAGATTTTAAAATGATTATTTTACAGTTTTTATCATTTGAGGCATTAGTAAAAACTTTTGAAAGTTGATTTATAAATTCACTATTTAAAGCATTTCTTTTTTCAGGTCTGCACAACTGAATTATTCCAATTCTATCGTTGCAAGTATAGCTTACATATTCAAGTTTCATTATGGTTTTTTTTCTTTTCTCAAATATATTCAAATAAACTTATCCAAATATTATCAATTTTACATTAATTTATATCCAAACAATAATTAAATTTGCTTTTGATTTTATATTGATGATAAATTTAAATATTCATAATGAAACCTCTAGATTAAAAAAAGTAATTTTTGGATTACCTAATGACTTTGGAGGTACGCCAAATTTAGAAGATTGTTATGACCCAAAATCAAAGTATTTTGTTTCCAATGGTCTGTTTCCTTCACAAGAATCAATAATGAAGGAAATGAATTCTGTTTTAAAGATTTTTGAAAAATACGATGTTCAAGTATTTCAGCCAACAAATATTAAGGGGTTAAATCAAATATTTTCTAGAGACATTGGTTTTGTTATTGGAAATTTATTCTTTTTGCCCAATATTTTAGAAGATAGAAGTAAAGAACAAGAGGCGATAAAGTATGTTTTAGATCAAATTTCTGAAGATCATTTAGTTTACATGCCTAAAAACACTAATGTGGAAGGAGGTGATGTAATGGTTCACAATGATTTTGTTTTTATCGGTTATTCTAATGAAGAAGATTTTAAAAAATATACGGTTGCAAGAACCAACAAACTTGCAGTTGATTTTATACGTTCTAAGGTAGTCGGTAAAAAAATAATCGGTTTTGAATTAAACAAAAGTGATTCTGATCCATTTTCTAATGCACTTCATCTAGATTGTTGTTTTCAACCTTTTGGATCAAAATTTGCAATTATGTACGAACAAGGGTTTAAATATCAAAAGGATGTTGATTTTTTAAACCATCTTTTTGGAGAAGAAAATATTATCCGTATTTCTCAGCAAGAAATGTATGAAATGAATTCAAATATTTTTTCAATTTCTGATAATGTAGTTATTTCTGAAGAAAGATTTAGTTCATTAAATAATAAACTGAAAGATAGAGGGATAACAGTGGAATTAGTTCCTTATTTTGAAATTTCTAAAATGGAGGGTCTTTTAAGATGTTCCACTTTACCATTACAAAGAATATGAGCCAAATAACAAACACAATTTTGATGATAGAACCAGTAGCTTTTCGTTACAACGAGCAAACTGCAGTAAATAATTATTATCAGAAAATCTTGGATGGATTAACTCCTCAAATTGTACAAGAAAAAGCTTTACTTGAATTTAATCAATTTGTTGAAAAATTGAAAAATATTGGTGTTAATGTTATAGTTATAAAAGATACTGTTGAGCCTGACACACCAGATTCCATTTTTCCAAATAATTGGGTTTCTTTTCATGAAAATGGTTATGTGGGTTTGTATCCTATGTGTGCTGAAAATAGAAGAGCAGAACGAAGGGACGATATATTGGAAACCTTAGTAGATGATTTTAATTTACATATTGAAAAAATTGTTGATTTTACTCAATTTGAAGAATTAGATAAATATTTAGAAGGAACAGGAAGTTTAATTTTAGATAGAGAAAACAAAGTATGCTATGCTGCAATATCTCAAAGAACAGACGAACAAGCAGTTTTTCAGTTTTGTGATGAGTTTGGTTATAAAGCAGTTTGTTTTGAAGCCAATCAAACGGTAAATAATCAGAGATTATCTATTTATCATACGAATGTAATGATGTGTGTGGCAGATAAATTTGTTATTATTTGTTTAGATACAATTGATGATGAAAAAGAACGCACTAATGTTATTCAGTCGATTCAAAATTCAGCTAAGGAAATAATTGAAATAAGTGAAGATCAAAAACATAGATTTGCTGGAAATATGCTTCAAGTGATGGGAGATGATAAAGCATATTTAGTTATGTCTGATTCTGCTTTCGAATCTTTGAACGATAATCAAATAAAAGCAATTGAAAAATATTGTCCAATAGTACATAGTTCATTGGATATAATTGAAAGCTGTGGCGGAGGAAGTGCTAGATGTATGATGGCTGAAGTTTTTTTACCAACAAAAGATTAGGGATGGAAGAAGTTTTAAAACAAATTGTTTGTCAAGCTACCGAACAACTTTATGGCATAAAGGATGCAACTGTACAGTTTCAAAAAACCAGAAAAGAATTTGATGGCGATATTACGTTGGTAGTTTTTCCTTTTTTAAAATTTTCTAAAAAAGATCCTGAAAAAACAGCTTCAGAAATTGGTAAATTTTTATTACAAAAAAATGATATTGTCTCAAGCTTTAATTGTGTAAATGGATTTTTAAATTTAACAATTAATGATTCGTATTGGTTAAATCAATTTAATTTAGCTTTTGAGGATAAAAATTATGGTTTTGTTAAGCCAAACAAACAATCTAAAACGGTAGTTGTTGAATTTTGTTCTCCTAATACGAATAAACCTTTACATTTAGGTCATATTAGAAATAATCTGTTAGGATATTCTGTTTCTAAAATAGTAGAAGCTTCTGGAAGTTTTGTAAAAAAAGTTCAAGTAATTAACGATAGAGGGATACACATTTGTAAATCAATGATTGCTTGGCAATTATATGGAGAAAATAAAACTCCAAATACAGCAGGTATCAAAGGAGATCATTTTGTAGGAGAATACTATATTTTATTTGATAAAATTTATAAAGATCAAATACAAGATTTAATTTCTCAAGGATTTGAAAAAGAAGAAGCATCTAAAAAAGCTCCTATCTTTATTAAAGCACAAGAAATGCTCAGGAAATGGGAAGCTAAAGATGAAGAAGTCCATAAACTTTGGCAAAAAATGAATAACTGGGTTTATGAAGGTTTCGAAATTACTCACAAAAGACTTGGTATAAGTTTTGATAAAAATTATTACGAAAGTGATACCTATTTATTGGGTAAGAATATTGTTTTTAAAGGACTAGAACAAGGTCATTTCTACAAAAAAGATGATGGTTCTGTTTGGATAGACTTGACAAAAGATGGATTGGATGAAAAAATATTGTTAAGAGCCGATGGAACTGCAGTTTATATGACACAAGACATAGGAACTGCAATTAATCGACATGAAGATTTTGAGTTTGATAGCATGATCTACACTGTTGGTAATGAGCAAGATTATCATTTTAAAGTTCTTTTTTTAATACTTGAAAAAATAGGATTAGAATGGGCTAAACAATGTTATCATTTGTCTTATGGAATGGTGGATCTTCCAAGTGGAAAAATGAAATCTAGGGAAGGCACAGTAGTAGATGCTGATGATCTGATGCAAGAAATGTATTTAAATGCAAAATCTATTTCTAAAGAGTTAGGTAAAATTGATGATTTAACTAGTCAACAAGCCGAAAAATTGTTTGAAGATATTGGCTTAGGTGCTCTTAAGTACTTTATGTTAAAAATTGACCCTAAAAAAAGAATGATGTTCAATCCAGAAGAGTCTATTGATTTTAACGGAAATACAGCACCATTTATCCAATATACTCATGCAAGAATACAATCGATAATTAGAAAGTATAATCAATCGTTAAAATTTGTTTCGGTTGATGAAATGCTAGATAAAGAAAAATGTATTATTAAAAGGATTGTAGAGTATCCAAAAGTAATTCAAGACGCATCAAAAAATTACAGTCCAGCTCTTCTGGCTAATTATTTGTATGATTTGGTAAAAGATTTTAATGCCTATTATCAGAATGTACCTATATTAGTTGCAGAGGATTCAAATACGGTAGACTTTAGAGTAGCACTATCTGCTACCGTAGCTAAAATTATTAAATCAGGAATGGGATTGTTAGGGATATCAGTTCCAAATAAAATGTAAAAATATGTTTGAAAATCTATCTGAAAAATTAGAAAAAGCTTTTAAAGTATTAAAAGGAAAAGGGTCTATTTCCGAAATAAATGTTGCTCAAACAGTTAAGGAAATACGAAAAGCTCTATTGGCAGCCGATGTTGATTTTAAAACAGCAAAACAATTTACAAACAAGGTTAAGGAGAAGGCTATAGGTCAAAATGTTTTAACTTCTTTAGAGCCAGGGCAACTTTTAACAAAAATAATGAAGGATGAACTAGCTGAATTAATGGGTTCAACACATTCTGATTTAAATTTAAATAGCAAACCATCAATAATTTTAATTTCAGGGTTACAAGGATCAGGTAAAACAACTTTTTCTGGAAAGCTTGCTAATCTGCTCAAATCAAAACATAATAAAAAACCATTGTTAGTAGCTTGTGATGTATACAGACCTGCAGCAATTAATCAGATTAGCGTTTTAGCCGAACAAGTTGGTGTAGATGTTTACAAAGATGAAGAAAATAAGAACCCTGTAGATATTGCTCAAAAAGCAGTAAAGTATGCAAAAGAGAATAATCATAGTGTAGTAATTGTAGATACTGCTGGTAGATTGGCAATTGATGAACAAATGATGAATGAGATCTCTGAGGTCAAAAAAGCAATAAATCCAGACGAAACATTATTTGTAGTAGATTCAATGACTGGTCAAGATGCGGTTAATACCGCGAAAGCATTCAATGAACAATTGGATTTTGATGGTGTAGTTCTAACAAAATTAGATGGAGATACTAGAGGAGGGGCAGCTCTTACCATTCGATCGGTTGTGGATAAGCCAATTAAATTTATTGGAACTTCAGAAAAGATGGATGGAATTGATGCATTTTATCCTGATAGGATGGCGTCTAGAATTCTTGGTATGGGAGATGTTATTTCTTTAGTAGAAAGAGCACAACAACAATTTGATGAGCAAGAGGCTAGAAAAATGCAAAAGAAAATTGCTAAAAATCAATTTGGTTTTGATGATTTTCTAAAGCAAATCCAGCAAATTAAAAAAATGGGTAACATGAAAGATTTGATGGGAATGATTCCAGGAATGGGAAAAGCATTAAAAAACGTGGATATTGATGATGACGCTTTTAAAGGAATTGAATCAATTATAAAATCAATGACTAAAGAAGAACGAACAAATCCTTCGATTTTAAATGGAAGTAGAAGAAAACGAATTGCATCAGGAAGTGGAACTTCTATTCAAGAAGTTAATCAGCTTATAAAACAATTTGGTCAAATGGGTAAAATGATGAAGATGATGCAGGGTGGAGGTGCTAAACAGATGATGCAAATGATGAAGAACAGAGGTGGAATGCCTAGAATGTAAAAAAAATATGCAAATTTTAGATGGAAAAAAAACTTCTTTAGATATACAAAATGAAATTGCAAAAGAAGTAACAAAATTAGTTCAAAATGGTGGCAAAAAACCACATTTGGCAGCCATTTTGGTAGGAGATAATGGTGCAAGCGAAACTTATGTAGGAGCTAAAGTAAAAGCTTGTAATAAAGTAGGTTTTGATTCAACTCTTATTCGTTTAGAAAATTCAATTTCTGAAGCACAATTACTTGATGAAGTAAAAAAAATAAATGATGATGATTCTATTGACGGATTAATAGTTCAGTTGCCTTTGCCAAATCATATTGACGAAATGAAAATTACCGAAACTATTTTGCCATCTAAAGATGTTGATGGATTTCATCCACAAAATATTGGTAAAATGGTGCTTAATTTACCTACTTTTTTGCCCGCAACACCCTCTGGTATTTTGGAATTAATTTCACGATACAATATTGAAACATCAGGAAAACATTGTGTGGTAATTGGTAGAAGTAATATTGTTGGATCTCCAATGAGTATTCTTATGGCTCGAAATAATAATCCAGGAAATTGTACTGTTACGCTAACCCATAGCCGAACTAAAAATTTAAAAGAAATTTGTAAAACTGCTGATATTTTAATTGTTGCATTAGGAAAGGAAGAGTTTGTTACTAAGGATATGGTTAAAGAAAATGCTTGTGTCATTGATGTGGGTATTAATAGAGTAAAATCGGATAAAACTAAGAGCGGATGGAAATTATTGGGAGATGTTGATTTTCATAATGTTGCCTCTAAAACTAGTTTTATAACTCCAGTTCCTGGTGGAGTAGGACCAATGACAATAGCTATGTTATTGAAAAATACATTGCAAGCATCAAAAAGTAAATGAGTAGTTCAGAAAATGAGTTAGTAGAAAAAGGAATAATGCTTCCACTTATGGAAGCATTTTATACTATACAAGGAGAAGGTCATTTTTCTGGTACATCTGCTTATTTTTTAAGAATTGGAGGATGTGATGTTGGATGTCATTGGTGCGATGTTAAAGAAAGTTGGAATGCTAAATTACACCCGCCAACTCATATCAATGATATTTTAAAAAAAGTTATTGATTGCCCTAGTAAAACAATCGTTATTACTGGTGGTGAGCCTTTAATGTGGAATATGGATCCTCTCACTAATTTACTTAAAGAAAATGGATTTACGATACACATAGAGACCTCTGGTTCTTATAAACTTACAGGTCAATTTGATTGGATATGTTTATCTCCTAAAAAAAATATTCCACCCAAAGATGAAATAATTAGTCTTGCTAATGAGTTAAAGGTAATAGTTTACAATAATGATGATTTTAATTGGGCAGAAAAATTTGCAAACTTATGTAGCAAAAGTTGTTTGCTTTTTTTACAACCTGAATGGAGTAAAAGTGAAAAAAATTTATCGAAGATAGTAAACTATGTGATGAACAATCCTAAATGGAATGTTTCGTTACAAACTCATAAGTTTATGAACATACCTTAGTATGAGAATTTTTTTAATTTTTTGTTTTTTAATTCCTCTATTTTTGTTTGCTCAAGTTTCAAATAAAGCAAAAAAAAAATACGATAAAGCGGTAGAGTACTACGAAATAAATGAATTAGTTAGAGCTCACTTTTTTGCACGTCAGGCAATTAAAATTGATGAAAGCTATTATTCTCCATATTTGTTACTAGGTCAGATTGAAGAGGATAATGGTAATATTTTAGAAGCTACAGAATATTATCTGAAAGGGTTGAGTAATAGCGATATAAAAAATGCATGGGGATATAGTAAAGTTGGAGATTTGTATTTTGAGCTTGGAATGTATCATGAAGCCTTGGCAAACTATCAACATTTTTTAACCTTCCAAAATCAAAGTCAAAAAAACATATGGAACGCTAATTTAGGATTAGCTAATTGTAATTTTGCTATACAAGCAACAGCTAATCCTGTTCCGTTTAACCCAAAGAATATGGGAGAGCAGATCAATAGCCCTTATGAAGAATATCTGCCCAGTATTTCAGCAGATGGTAATTTATTTGTAATTACAAGAAGAGCCCCATTTATTAATAATATTGTTTCAGAAGACTTTTATGTAAGTTATAAGAAAGATAATTCATGGGTGCCTGCTTTTAATATGGGTACAGCAATAAATACACCAGGAAATGAGGGTGCTCAATGCTTATCTGCAGATGGTAAAATATTATTTTTTACAGCATGTCAAAGAGGTGATGGGTTTGGAAGTTGTGATATTTACGTAAGCTTCAAAAGAGAAAATGGCTGGACTAAAGCTAGGAATTTAGGTCAAAATATCAACAGTAAAAATTGGGAATCACAACCTAGTATTTCCCCTGATGGTAGGGAGTTGTATTTTGTAAGCAATAGAGCAGGAGGTATAGGAGGTATGGATATTTGGAAATCTATATTAAGTCCAGAAGGATACTTTGGAAAACCAATTAATCTTGGTACTCAAATTAACACTCAGTTTGATGAAATGTCTCCTTTTATACATACTGATAATCAAACTTTATATTTTGCTTCCAAAGGTCATGTTGGTATGGGAGATTTTGATCTATTTGTTGCTAGACGCACACATCCCAAAGTAAATTGGAGTAAGCCAACTAATTTAGGATATCCCATTAACACTCATGAAATTGAAAATAGTTTGATTGTAGCCTCTGATGGATTGACTGCATATTATGCTTCAGATCATTCTGGTTTTGGTATGGAAGATATTTTTTGGTTTTCTTTACCTCCAGAGGTTAGTGCAAATAAAGTAGCTTATTTAAATACTAAGGTAGTTGATGCGATTACTAGAAATCCGTTAGATGCAAAAATTCAGCTTATTAACTTGTTGACTGGTGATGTATTGATGGAATCGTACACTACCATTAATGGTAAAGGACAAAAGTTTACTTCTTTACCAGCAAATACAAATTATGGTTTAAATGTTTCTAGAGATGGTTACTTATTTCATTCTGAAAACTTTTATTTATCGGAAGAGAGTGCTCAAAATTCATTAGAATTAGAAGTAAAGTTAAAAAAGATCGAAGTAGGAAATAGTGTTGTTTTGCAAAATATCTTTTTTGATGTTAGTGATTTTTCTTTAAAAGATGAATCATACGTAGAACTCGAAAAATTAGTAGATTTCTTGAATTCAAATCCTATAATAGAAATAGAAATAGAAGGACATACAGATAATCAAGGCTCCAAAGAGTTTAATAAAAAACTTTCTGAAAACAGATCGAAATCAGTATATGATTTTTTGATAGGAAAGGGTATAAGTACGGATCGATTATCCTACAAAGGATTTGGTGATACAATACCAATATCATCAAATGATTCTGAGAAAGGAAGATCTAAAAATAGAAGAACAGCATTTAGAATTAAATAGCTCTTTTTATTGCTACTAACTTTTTTAATAAACTTTCTAGCTGATTTAAAGGTAGCATATTAGCACCATCAGATTTTGCAATCGAAGGATTTTGATGTGTTTCTATAAATATACCATCAACCCCACATGCTATCCCTGCTTTAGCAATGGTTTCAATAAGTTCAGGTTGGCCTCCGGTAACTCCAGATTGTTGATTAGGCTGTTGCAAAGAATGAGTGCAATCCAAAACAACTGGTGCTATTTTTTGCATAATTGGTATACTTCTAAAATCTACTACTAAATCTTGATACCCGAATTGTGTGCCACGCTCAGTTATCAAATAATTATTATTACCACTTTCTTTAAGCTTGTCAATAGCAAATTCCATAGAATTTGGTGAGATAAATTGTCCTTTTTTGATGTTTACAATTTTTTGTGTTTTTGCAGCTGCAACTATCAGATCTGTTTGTCTGCATAAAAATGCAGGAATTTGTAAAATATCCACGTATTTTGAAGCAATTTTTACTTCTTCTACACTGTGTACGTCTGTTGTAGTTTTAATATATAATTGTTTTCCAATTTTATTAATTATTTTAAGTGCTTTTTCATCACCTATTCCTGTAAAAGAATCTAATCTAGAACGATTTGCTTTTCGATAAGAACCTTTGAAAATATATTCTATGTTAAGGTTTTTAGCTATAGAATTTACTTTTGTAGCAATATCAATCGCCATTTCTTCTCCTTCAATTAGGCAAGGTCCGGCAATTAAAAAAAAGTTTTTATCCATTTAGTTAGAATTTAAGATTCGTTTGTAGCTCAATCCAATTTGAGCACCATAAATATTTTTTGGAGCAAAATAATTTGCTTGTTTAGTATACAGCATAAATGTATTCTTTTTACCTGTGAAAGTATATCCAAATTCTAGACCAGGATATTCTAGGCCACCATAATGATAACCAAGGCTAAATTTACTTTTTTTAATTTTTTTATGAACTTGAAATAACCATCTTGGATTTGGATATAAGGTATTTATATAATCGAAAGCCAATGTAAATTGATTTACTACAATTGAATTTAATGGTTGGTTTATTCCCATATGAAATCTATATGGTAATCTGTAATGATAATAAGAACTTGTTTGATTATCTAAATCTTGTTCTATTTTTTCTAATTCATCTGAAATTATATTTTCATTGATATCAGAAAAAGAATTAATCTCTATTCCCTCAAAAGAATAGTTATTTTCTGTATTAATATTTAATGTTTTGTTATTCCATTTTATTAAACCAAAATCACTGAGTTCAACATTTATTATGGAATTATTGATGGTGTCCGTATAATTTACAGACAGTGCAATTCCAAATCCATTTACTGAAAGTGGATTTAATAGTAAGCTTGTGTCAGAAAAATGTGCGTCAAGTGCCAAACTATATTCAATAGATGTGCCTAAGTTTTCTGTGGTAAAATCTGCTTTATTTACATTAATTTCAGCTAGTTGATGCCCCAAAACAAAAGATAGCGAACTATTTATTTTTGAATTGATATGTAATTTATAATAAAATTGAGAGTAATTGTTTAATAAAATATTTAAAGGAGAAAGATTTAATTTTTCTCCTAAAAATGCACCATTGCCATACAAGGCCAATCTTACTAAATCATCAGAAAAATTTACATATAAAAATGATTTGTTATTATAACCTAATCCCCACTTTTTTTTATGGTCATATTCTAATAAATAATCACTCTCAAGAAAAATTTGATTTTCGGAATCTAATTGATTAATAAAATTAGTCTTAAAATTTTCGTTTAAATAACCCTGACCATCCAAAATGTTTTGAGCATTAATACTTGAATTTAACAAACCTAATTGATATTCGGATTTGATATAGCTTTGAGCATTTGCTATATGCTGTATGACAAGTAAAACAAATATAATTTTTCTCATTATTCTATTATTTCATAATTAAAATTAGCAACTAATTTAAGGTCAATAGAATAATGGCTGTAAAACTCGATATTCTGATTATTTGGTTGAGTATTAAAGGTAACTTTAAATCCGATTTTTTTAGCATTATTTATGTTATCTCTATTATTAAAGGGTATTTTAATTTGAGATAATTTTTTTTCTGTAACGATACCATCTTTGTTAATTTCACCAGCATTTAATTCCTGATTACCTACTAATTCTTCAATTAAATTATTGTTTTCATCTAGTAATATAATTTCAATAAATGCATTTAGTGGGTATCCATTTTCAGCAATTAAATTAAAGCTACCATCTTGAATTTCTGAAGGAATTATAATATTAAAATCACTAGTGTCAGAAAGCATAAAATCGCTTAATGTCAAGAACAGCGGGATTTTAAATTCTAAGTCTGTTTGTAAACCTTTTCCTTTATAAGCGAATCCGGCTTCGTCATTTCCGTTTGTGATTACATTATAATCTAGCTGAATAGAAATAGGCTTTAACTCTATTAAATTATCAATGTTTGAATTATTTTCATTAAAATCTAATACAAGTTCACTAAAGTCAATTTGATTAATCTGACTTTCATATGCTCTTTCAATCTCAATTGGGTTATTAATATAATTACTTTCCAATTCTAATAACTGATTTTCAGAAATAGATTCAATTTTATTAATAGTTAATGTTCCGCCTGCTCCTAAAAAGTTTTTGGTTGATAAGTTAACTTCTAGTTCTTCTAGGTCAAAAGAGCCATTGATATTATCAAATAGGTTAATATCTATTAATTCTGAACCTGAAATAGTATCGCTACCAATATGTCCCCAAGCTTTTGAAGGTATAATATTCTGTACAGTTATAGTGTTGTAAATACTGTCCTCCAGAGATATTTCAGTGACAATTCCAGAAGAATCAATCCATCCTCTAGAATAGGTGTATAAAGTATTAACTGTATCTCCATATTGGCCTCTTAAATCGATTTCATAACCTGAAAAGTCAAAAACTTTTGAAACTGTAATTGATTCTCCAGCTGGTGCTGGAGGTAAGTTAAATAAAAAAGTAAATTCTTGACCATTGAGTGTAGCGTATGGAATAGTATACTCGATCTTTAAAGTATCTTGAATAGTACTAACACCAATAACTTCAACACCTCCTTGCTCTACTTCAACTCTACTAAGTTTTATATCGCCAATATCAAATGCTACAACGGTATCCTCATTAAAAATTTCTTGGCTAGGGAATACAGCTATTCCTTCTAATAAAACAATATCTCGTATTTTAATTTGAGTATTTAATGCATCTTCATACTGAATGAGGACTTCTTGTGTGCCAGTTCCTACTAAATCTGCATTTAGTATCTCTATTTCCAAGTTTCCAAATATAGTTTGATTGTTTAATTCTTCTGTCAAATTAAACGTTTCACCACTATTTAAATATGGAATCGAAACGGAAGCGATATCTTGTGTTTCACCTTCGTTTCTTAACAAAAGTTCAAGGTTGCTAATGTCGGTTGGTAAGTTGTTTACAATCAATAAATCTAGAAAGCCTTCAGAAAGAGTCATTGATTGAAAAATTTCATTGGCATCAATAGGAACTGTTTCTTGAAGAACTCCATTTATGTAGGGGATAATCCTAAAACTATCATTTGGATAAAAGAATGAAAGACCAGATGAGGTTATTAAATCTCCTAAAGAAACATCATAAGAAATAATTTTATCGGAGAAGTTTATACTCTCCAATTTAACATTTTTTGTAGTGCTAATTTGATTTAAATTCAAATTGCTATCAATTAACAGGTCTTGTAAATTTGATTGATATATAATTGAAATTCTATTGTCAGATGCAGTATCTATTGTTATTGTGCTATCTAATTTTAAGTCATCTAAATTTAAATTTGTAAAAGCAATAGGGCTGACTATGTTAGTATTCCAATATGGTTTTTCAAAATCATGTTTGCATGAAAAAAATATCAATAAAAAAAGTAAATAAGTAATCTTCTTCATAGTTGTATTGTATTCATTCAAATATATCAATAATTATATTTACCTTTCCATTTATCAGATAAAAAGATTTTAAATTGCTGCTCTTTTGCGTTGTTTCCAGGAACGTAAAAAGTATGATTTTTCAATTCATTTGGCATATAATCTTGAAAAATAAAATTATTTTCATGATTGTGGGCATATTCGTATTCAACTCCATATTCAAGTTTTTTCATTAATTCGGTAGGGGCGTTTCTTAACTTTAGGGGTACAGACAAATTACCAGTTTCTTTCACTGTTTCTTGAGCATAATTGATAGCCATATATGAGGCATTACTTTTTGGTGAGCAAGCCAAATAGGTGGTTGCTTGAGATAAAATAATTCGAGCCTCAGGCATACCAACTACATTAACTGCTTGGAAACAATTGTTTGCTATTACTAATGCTGTAGGATTAGCATTGCCAATATCTTCGGACGATAAAATAATTAGTCTTCTGGCTATAAATTTTACATCTTCTCCACCTTCTATCATTCGTGCTAACCAATATATAGCTGCATTAGGATCACTTCCTCTTATAGATTTTATAAATGCTGAAATGATATCGTAGTGATTTTCACCATTTTTATCATAAACAGATAGTTTTGTTTGAGCAAGTTCAGTTACTAAAATATTAGTAATGATGATTTCTTTTTCTGAGCTTGAATTTATAATAAGTTCAAAAAGATTAAGTAGTTTTCTTCCGTCTCCTCCAGAAAGTCTAAATAAAACATCTGTTTCCTTTAGGTGAATTTTTCTTTTAGAAATAGTTTCATCTTTATTAATAGCTTGCTGTAGAAGTTCTAACAAATCCTTTTTTTGAAGGTGTTGCAATGTATATACTTGACACCGAGACAAAAGTGCAGGGATTACCTCAAAAGATGGATTTTCAGTAGTTGCACCTATTAAAGTGATAATACCTTTTTCAACTGCATTAAGTAATGAGTCCTGCTGAGATTTGCTAAATCTATGAATTTCGTCAATAAATAAAATAGGTATAGAGTTGCCAAATAAACCCAATGAACTTGCTTTATCAATAACTTCTCGTACATCTTTTACACCAGAGTTTATCGCACTTAAGGTATAAAAAGGTCTTTCGAGGTTTTTAGCAATAATATTAGCTAATGTTGTTTTTCCAACACCCGGAGGGCCCCAAAAAATAATAGAGGGTATAACTTTGTTTTTTAAAGAATTGAGTAGAATGCCATTATTTCCAATCAGATGGTCTTGGCCAATAAAATCCTCTAGTTTATTAGGACGTAATCTTTCTGCTAAAGGAATAAATGACATAGCTAGTTATTCGATAAATAGTTTGTAATTTTTAGATTGTGTTTTTAGAATATAAATACCATTTTCTAATGATGGTATGAAAAAACTGTTTATTTTATCATGACTATTAAAAATAAGCTTTCCTTTTAAATCGAACAAACTGACAGATGTTTTTTGTTTAAATGTTATTTGTTGCCCTTCTTTGACAGGGTTTGGGATATTAATCACAAGAGAATTGCTTAAAACTTCAGATGTGTTTGTGCACAAGTTTTGACAACATTCTAAGCTGTTATATATTCCTGAGCCATCACCAGGGTCTACACACTCATTATTTTCGCAATTATAGGTTGTATTCATGCCAAATCCTTCAAATAATACTGTGTTGTTTCCTGAGTTTGGAATGGCTAATGTATTATGAAAACGATTGAAATAAATATCAGCTGGATTAGACATGCCATTTAAAACCACAGTAGGATTGAATTCGAAACTACCATCAAATTTGTTTATAGCATTATTACTCCAGGCGGACACATAAAAGTCTCCGTTATTATCCATGGTTATACCATCACAATTAGATAATGTAGTTTCTTGTAAAACTGTTTGTGAAGAATCTGAAAGATTAATTTGAATAATATCTGAGTTTGATCCCCAAAAAACTACAAGTAATCTGTCATTTATATCATCATAGAATATTCCGTTTGGTTTTTCATCTAGATCACTTATATAAACATTAAAGTTGCCAGTAGATAGATCGTATCTATATATTTTTTTTCCGTTAAAGTCTGTAATAAAAATATCGTCATCTTTGTGAGTTATGCCATTAGCAAAGCCAGCATTTAATTCTATGTCTAAAGTTTGATTGCCATTATTTAAATCGAATGCTTTTAGCTTAGAAAAACTACAAGCAAATAATTGTGAGTCAATAACTTCTAATCCATGTGGTCCTGGACCAATATTAGATTTAAAAACAGATACTGATCCATCACATCCAACTTCTAAAATCTGACCATTACCTGAATTAGAAATAAAGTAACGATTAGTTGATGGGTCATAATCTACACTTTCAGGTCCGTTGTACGATTGAGCAAAACATAAATTGAAAGCTAATAGAAATATGAAGGTAAAAGTTGATTTCATTATTCAATAATTAACTTAGTTTTTTTATTATCAATCTCAAGAAAATAAACACCATAACTTAAGTCCTGAATATAAATCTGTTTGTTTTGTATTTTTTGTTTTGACACAATCTTCCCATTTAAATCAGAAATACTAACTAAATCACCGTCTTTTCCTATTGAAAGATTAATAATTTCTGTTTTTGTTGCAGGATTAGGGTATATGTTTAATTCTTCTCTTTCTAACTCACCCACAGATGTTGAGTTTGAATTATCAATAATACTGTAAATGATTCCAGAATTTCGATCTGCTATATATAGCTCACCATTAGCATCTTCTCCAAAACAAGAAATAAAAATATCAGTGTTTTCTTGAGTTGTTAAATCAAAATTAGCATTTCCACCGTCGTATAAAGTAAATATCTTCCCAGAACAATAGTCGCCAAATATATAATGACCAACGAAATTTGGATATTGGGACCCTCTGTATACATGACCACCTGTTACGGAACAGTCGTTTGGAAAGCCATTATTTACGTAAGTATGTACCGGATCTGTGTATTGATCGTTGCAATTGCTTATGTCAAATGGTTCATAACCTTCATAGCATTTCCAACCATAATTTTCACCTCCTGGACTATCACTAGATTGAAAGTCGATTTCTTCAAATGAATTTTGACCAACATCACCAATCCATAAATCACCAGTAGTTTTATCGAATGAAAATTTCCATGGATTTCTTATACCACTTGCCCAGATTTCTGGTTTATGATTGAGTTGTTCAACAAAAGGGTTTGTTGGAGGAATGGTATAAGGCAAAGAACTTACATCAATTCTTAATATTTTACCTAGAAGGGAATTCATGTTTTGTCCATATCCTTGTGGATCACCACCACTTCCACCATCACCCATACCGATGTATAGGAAACCGTCCAGACCAAATGCAATACATCCGCCGTTATGATTTGAATAAGGTTGTTCTATTTCCATTATGATTTCTTCTGAACTTACATCTGCTATATTTGGATCGTTTTGATCTATTGAAAAACGCGAAATTATAGTGTTTTTGTTATTATTAGTATAGTTAATAAAAAAGTACCCGTTGGTTTGAAAATTAGGATGAAACGCTAATCCAAGAAGTCCAAGTTCATCAGTATATCCCCCAAGATTGTCAGAAGGAGAGGAGACACGATCTTTTATGTCTAAAAAGGTTGTAATGTTTTCGGACTCAATAAATTTGATGACTCCATCTTGTTCCATTATGAACAGTCTATCGTCACCAGCATTTGTAATTGTTGTTGGGCTTGAAAACCCATTTTGAAAAATTTCAAAACTTAAATCTGGTGTTTGAGCATGGGTACTTAAGGCTGTAGCTAGTACTAGTGAACATATATAAATATACTTCATTTTAATATTTTTAAGGTTATTCACAAATATCATAAAAAAAGTTTAAATTTAGATTTTTAAACAACGATTATAATGATTATGAAACCTAACAACACTTTATTAATTATTGCTGCCTCAATTTTAATGATTGTTTCTTGTAAAAGTAAGAAAGAGGTAGGTGTTAGCCCTCAAGATCAAGGAGAGGTTCTTATTGAACAATATTGTTCTGGATCAGAGTATTTTTCTGATAAAAAAACATTTAGAGCTAATGCCATTGGAGAAAGTTCAGACCAAATGACAGCAAAGAAAAAAGCGAGATCAAATGCTCAATCTGAATTGGCAAAAACAATAAATTCAACTATGAAAATAGTTGGAGATAATTATGTTAATTCTACGGAGTTTAACAATGTAGAAGAAGTAACCGAAACATTTAATGAGATGTCAAGGACAGTTGTAAATCAACAGCTTTCTGGAGCAATCAAGATATGTGAAAAATTTACCAAAACACCAGAAGGTAAGTTTAAATGTTATATGGCTATAGAGTTATCTGCAGACAAACTTGCTATGAAATACAATGAAAAACTTTCAAAGGATGAAAGAATAAAAGCAGAATACAATTATCAAAAATTTAAGGAAATTTTTGAACAAGAAATGTCGAGATTAGCAAACTAAATAAAAAGAATATTTTTAGAATCAAAAAGGCTCTTGATAAAGAGCCTTTTTTTATTTTGTAAAAGAACTAACAAAATCTGGTATCAGTCTTTCTTTGATATCATTTTTGGCGTTTTTGTATGCATCGGTATTTGCTTGCTCAAAGTCCAATTGAATTCCTTTTATTTTGTTTACTTGATCGCTAAAAACAACCATGCCATTCTGATCTTTAACTTGTATACTCAAATCTAGAAATGCAGTAAACATTTTTTGCCCATTTATATTCTTTCCCTTTTCGGTATTAGATAAAATAGTCATTATTAAATCTGCATCCTTTTTTTGAGAAACAGCAGTAAAGCCAAGTTTACTTAACGAAGATTCTGCTGCAAATTTTAAATCAGAGCTATTAGTATCTTTATTAAAATGCTTTTCTAGAGATTTTACGTAAATATTTGGGGTATATACGTAAATAGGAATGTTGATTTCTTGAGTTTGAATGCTATTTATTAACTTACGGATAAATTCATCTTTAGTTCCTAAATTCAACCACTCAGAAAAGTTGATAGCTACTGATATTTTTTGTGTAGGTTCTGTTGAGGTAATTTTTGGAATTACTGCAGTAAAGTTCCCTTTTTCGTTTGTTTTATTACTAAATTTCTCAACTTTTAAATGATCTGATAAAAGTGTTAAATCTATATTGTTGACAGGATTATCTTCATGTACAACATTAATTTCAATATTACCAACCTTATCTCCAATCATTACCTTAATCTTTTTACCTGTATATCGGAGTTTAAAATCATCAGCAAAAGACCTAAAGCTAGAAATTATTTCACTTCCAAGAAAAACGTTTTTTCTGTCAAATGTTGTTTGAAGTGGTTCACTCAAATATGGTTTTAAGACATTTAGAGCACTTACAAAATTTAGGTACCTTTCTTTAGATGTTGCGTAGCTGTCTATTGCTTTTGACAAATGACTTTTTGCTAACTCTATTGCTTCAAACTTTCGAGCATTTTGAATTTCATTATGCTTCTCTTTGTTGAGTTTGTAAAATACCCAATACTCATTTTTTTGTGTAAAGGTTCCTTCAAGTTCATAACCTTCTAAGTATTCATTAGCTTGTATTTTTATATTGGATTTAAAGTCTTCCTCAAATCCATATTCTCTTTCAAGTTGTAGAAAAACGGATTCTGATGCTATATTAACTTTAATCTGACTGCTCAAATTTTGTAAAGCATTTTGTTGAGCTATTTGAATAAAATTTTCAGGATGACTACTTTTGTCAGCAATTCCAATACCAACATAATAACCATCAAGAACAGGATAGTTTTTAACCCAATATGGAATATTCGAAATTTCTTGATTTACTGTTTGTTTTTTAGTGCCGCAAAATGTAAAAAAGAGTACAAATACGAATAGAATTTTATTCATTTTCTGGATTATATTGATCTATTTTTAAACTTACTTTATTTGCAATTTCTGAGAAAATATTATTTTTTAATTGGTCTATAGTTAGAAGAGTTTTCTTCTGAGTAAATAATTTCCTCAATGACCTTTTTTCACTAACAGAGGTAGAAACAAGATCTGATTTATGTGGTTTGTTTTGCCATTTCCAGTCTCCAGGAACAATTTTTTTATAATTAACATTTGTTGTTGCAAAATTTACAACATCTTTATCACTTAAATTTATAATACCTGTTAAAAGAATTTCTCCTGTTTCTGTAGAGGTAAGTTGATATTGAAAGCCAACACTTACTTCATTTTTCCCATAGTATTCTTTGTATCTTACTTTATCGTATGTTGTTTCGTAATAAAATGTTCCAGTTTCTTCGTTTTTTTTCTTGATTATGTTTTCAAGGAATGCTTTTTTTGATGTTTCTTTTAATTTCTTTGAGTTTTTATCATAAGTAATTAAGTTGCCTGAAAGAATTGTTTTAGCACCAATTAAGTTGCCGGCACTTGTTGCAGTTGATTCTGAAACCTGACCACTAAGGCTTAATACTTGCTCATTTAAAATTGTAGTGGTCAAGCTTCTGTCTACCACTTTTATGAATGGATTATTTAATTTGTTGAGATTGTTAAAAATATGTGCTGAAATTGCTGATTCTCCACCTTTTTCTCTAGTAGAGTTTTTAAAATCAATAAAACCAATAGTTATTATTCCAGCTTCTAAAGACAAGGCCATTTTTTCTTGAGTATCCTTATAGCTTTTCGGGATTTTATTAAACTCGTAATAAGCAGCTCTAAATTTTTCGTTTTGTAAATAACTGATAGCTTGTCTATATTTAGGTTCAAATTCTGCTACTTTTTTAAGGTTATCTATATCTTTAAAGTTGGGTTTTAATAAAGCTATCTCCTTAAAAATTAATTCTGCTTCTCTGAATAATTCTACTTCAAGTTTTTCTAATCCTTCTTCATATTTTTTATCAGTGTATTGATCAACTAATACATTGTAATCCATTGAATACTGCTCAGGAATGTTTAGTGTCACTTGAAATCTTTTTGCTTTTTTCTGAAGTAAAAATGCATCTCTGTAATGATATATTGCATCTCTTGTTTCATTATAATTTTTAGCTTTAAAAAAACTATCTAATGATTTATTTACTAGACGTTGAGCACTATTTTTAAGTCCGGATTTTGCCTCACTGTAGTTTAAATTTTTCGTTAGAGCAGAAAAGTATAAGTTTGTAGCCTTTTCATAGTCTTCTTTTTCAGTAGCTTTATCTCCCTTTTTAGTAAGAGATTTTACACCATTACATGAAAAGAAAGTACTGATAATTAAAGCTGTACATACAAGTTTTATTGAAATCTTCATGCAACAAAAATAATCAAATAGTCTTTTGTTTTTCAACTCTTATAATTTTGATATATTTGAAAATAATCCAAAAAATACATGAAATACCCTTTTATTATATTTTTCTTTCTGCTCCAATTAAGTCTTAAATCTCAAACTTATGATGTATTATTTTTAGGTAATTCATATACCTTTTATAATAATATGCCAAGTTTAGTTTCTTCAATAGCAAATAGTTTTGAAGATACATTAAACTTTTCATCAAATACTCCAGGTGGTTGGCAATTGGCTAATCATGCTGAACAGAATTCTTCTAGTCTGCAAGCAATAAATCAACAATCCTGGGATTACGTTGTTATTCAAGCGCAAAGTCAAGAACCAAGCTTTCCACCTTTTCAGGTAGAAGAACAAACTTATCCAGCGGCTGAATCTTTGGTCCAATCTATTTTAGAAAATGATAGTTGTACGGAGCCAATGTTTTTTATGACTTGGGGAAGAAAAAATGGTGATGCGGTGAATGGTGTAGGATATCCAACAATTTCTACTTATCAAGGAATGCAAAGTAGATTGCGAAATTCCTACTTAGAAATGGGATATGATAACAATTCTTCTGTTGCTCCTGTAGGAATGGCATGGAAAAGAAGTATTGATGAAAATCCTGATTTTGAGTTATATACGGCAGATGAAAGTCATCCAAATTTAGCTGGTTCTTATTTAGCAGCATGTGTGTTCTATTCTTCAATGTTCAAGAAATCATGTGTTGGTTCATCTTATATTCCAGACGGTTTAGATTCCATCGATGCCTTTAACTTACAAACTATTGCATCGGAAGTTGTTTTAGATAGTACTCAGGTTTGGAATTTGTTTGATGTTCAGAGCGTTGAAATAAGTAACAACGGAGATGAATTTGATTTCAATGTTTTTGCTACTAATTACGATTCGATCACTTGGGATTTTGGTGACGGAACATCATCTAATCAGATATTTGTGAGTCATGCTTTTGAAACAAATAAGGAGTTTGAAGTTACATTGTCGGTCTATAGTAAAAATGGGTGTGATGTAATACAATCGTCACATTTTATCGATACATATAACGTGAGTAATATAAAAGAATTGAAAAAAGTATCGAATATATATCCCAACCCCTTTTCGTCACATATATATCTCGATTTAAATTCTTTATCTACTATAGAATTGTACAGCCTAAAAGGAGATCTGGTATTTAAACAACAAACATCAGAAAACGTTTTTGATTTAAGGAATCTGAAGGCAGGGGCATATTTTTTGAGAATTACAAGTAATTCCGAAACAGAAACTTTCAAAATTTTTAAAAGTGAATAAAAAAAGTAATAGTAAAGTTTTAAAACTTGTTAAAGGTAAAAAGTACAGTTTATGTAGTTGTGGAATAAGTCGTTCTCTTCCATTTTGCGATAACGAACATCGTCAATATAATGAAAAATATAATACTAATTTTAAATCAATTAAAATAATTTCTAGTAGTGATACTCAATTAGAAATAAATTGCTCTAATTGGAAATCCACATAAAAAAATGTTTTATATATTCTTTAGTTTGGGCATTAATCAATACATTTATTAAAAATTTAAAAATGAATATTAATTATTTTTTGTTGCTCTTTTTTTGTTGTTCCTTACAACTTATAGCACAAACAGAAAGTGATTCGCTGTTAACAGCTGAAGAACTTAATTTCAGAGATTCAATTGCTGCAATAAACTTAGAAAATGAAAATTTACAGCAGTTACAACAAACCTATAATAAAGCTACTGAATCGTTTGGAAGTGGCGATTTTAGAAATTCAATTAAATATTATTCGAAAGTATTAGATTTAGATTCATCGTATGTTTTAGCTTTTTTTAATAGGGGGTTGGCTTATAAAGAATTAAAAGAATATGATCTTGCACTTGACGATTTAAATACTACTTTTTTACTTGATTCAACTAATTTTGAGTCTCTAATTCAAAAAGCGAAAATTCTAACCATTACCAAAAAATATGATCAAGCAATTTTGGTATATCAATTGGTTGTTAGTCTAGATAAATCATATAGTGAAGGATATTATGAAGTAGGAGTAATTCACTACCTAAATAAAAAATATCAGTTAGCAATTCAGGCATTTACAAATGCTATTAATATCAATAATAATTATGCATATGCATTAAATGATAGAGCAAGTTGCTATCGTGCTTTAGAAAAGTTTGATTTATCAATTACTGATTATAAAAAGGCAATTTCAATCGAGCCAAAAGCTTTTATTTATAATAATCTTGGTAGTGTGTTAAAGCGTGCAGGACAAGTTGATGAAGCCAAAAAGGCATATGATAAAGCCATCTCTTTAGATCCCGATTATGCATTGGCATTAAATAATAGAGGTGTTATCTATTTTGAAATGGATAATTTAGAAAATGCTTTGAAAGATTTCAATAAAGCAATCGAAAAGAAATCTAATTATTCTTTAGCATTGATAAATAGAGCTGCAGTTTATCAATTACAAAAACACTATACGGCCGCTCTTGCTGATTTGAATGTTGCTATTGATAATCAACAAAATAATGGTGTTGCTTACTTAAATAGAGGAATAACAAGAGAAATGTTGAGAGATGTGGATGGTGCTTGTGAAGACTGGCAAAAGGCAAGTGATCTAGGAATTTCAAAAGGAAGAGCTTACTACATAAACAATTGTGAATAATGAGATATATATTTTTATTTAGTTTTTTAATTTCCCGTCTTATTGTTTTTGGTCAGGATATTGAGTTTAAAAAGTCAAATTTTAAAGACAATAAAGATGGTTTGAAATTAGCCATAGAGAATATCGAAAAAGGAGATGAGTTTTTAGAACCAGGAAATCAAAAGGTTTTGAAAATGGATTACGCAGGTGATGAATTCGAAAAAGCCATTGAGTTTTATCAACAGGCCTACGAATTTAATCCAAATAATTCAGGTCTAAATCTTAAGCTAGGAAACGCTTACATGTATACTAATAAGCCATACAAAGCAATGGATTTTTTAAAGAAATCTTTAGAGTTAAACTCTGAAAATCCCAATCCTTTTATTTATTTTTTGTTGGGTAAAGCTTATCAGCTAAATAGAGACTTTGATTTAGCAGAGCAAAACTTTTTAGAATATGGAACTAAAGAGAATAACAAAAAATTTGAATTGTATAAAAAACTAAACAGAAAACACATTAAGGAATGTAAAAGTGGTGTTGAGATTTTTTCTCAAGAAACAAGAGTTTGGGTTGATAATGTTAAAGCTCTTAATTCTGTTGAAGATGATATTGCACCTTGTATTAATGCAGACGGATCAGAAATTATTTTTTCTAGTAATAGGGCTGGAAATATGGATATTTTTAAATCGTCTCGACAAAAAAGAAAGTGGATTGGAATTAACCCAATTAATAGTTTAAATACTAGCGATGATGATATAGCATCTAGTTTAGCTTATGATGGACAACGAATTTTATTATTTAGGAATAGCGAAGGTCAATCAGACATTTATCAGTCTAAATTAAATGGAAATATATGGGCTAAGTCTAAGTTAAAAATGTCCAAGGTTGTAAATACAGAAGCAAATGAAACTTTTGCCTGTTATGATCCACAGGATATAAAGGTGTATTATGTTACCGATGGAGGTTTTGGTGGTGATAAAAATATATTTTTTAGTGGTAAGAAAGATCCAGAAGAAAAATTTTGGGGCAAGGGTCAGAGTGCTGGTCAGAATATAAACTCTTCTTTTCAGGAAGGATCTGTTTACTTGGCACCAGATGGAAATACAATGTATTTTTGTTCACAAGGACACAGTTCAATAGGTGGTTATGACGTATTTGTTTCTTATAGAGACGATAAAGGTGCATGGGGTGAGCCAATAAATTTAGGTTATCCTATTAATACGGCATATGATGAGTTATATTTCAGTATTTCAGCAAGTGGTAAATATGCCTATTTTTCTTCCAATAGAGAAGGCGGAATAGGGGGGATGGACGTATACCAGGCAACATTTTGGGGTGAAGATAAAATACCTTCTACAACAACAGAGGATAATCTTATTGCAAGTATTATAGCTCCTATTAAAGATGACTATGTTCCGGAGGCGGTAAGTGTAAATACCACTAATAGTCTTACTGTTTTTAAAGGTAGAATTTTAGATGGTCTATTACAAACTCCAATAGAGGCTGTAATCAAAATTTTTGATAATAATACTGGTGACATATACGCAGAGATGCAATCAAATAGTGCAACAGGAAAATTTTTACTTTCCTTACCAAGCGGACTAAATTATGGAATTTCAGTTGAGGCTGATGGATATTTATTTCATTCAGAAAACTTTAATTTACCTGAAGGTTCTGCATATAATATGATTAATAAGGATATTGATTTAAAAAATATAGATATTGGAAGTAAAATAGCTCTCAGAAATGTATTTTTCGATACAGGACGTTCTCAAGTAAAGATTGATTCTTATCCGGAGTTAGATCGTTTGATTCAATTAATGAATGATGTTCCTAGTTTAAAAATAGAGCTTTCTGGCCATACGGATAATGTGGGGGGAACAAAGTCTAATCAGACGTTGTCTCAAAAAAGAGCAGATGCAGTGAGAACATATTTACTTAGCAGGTCGATTGATGAAAATAGAGTAATTGCTAAAGGATATGGTTCAACAAAACCTGTAGACACTAACGATACCAAAGAGGGTAGAGCAAACAACAGAAGAACGGAATTCGAAATAATTGCAAACTAAAATGCTGGAAAAAGAATCTTTATTTTCAAAAATAGTAATTGTTGCAATGATTACTTTTTTTGCATACTACTATTTTACATATGTCAGAAAACCGAATTTAACTTTAGATGAAATAAAAATTGAATCTCTCTCTGGTCAAAAAATAGATATTAATGATTATAAAGGTAAACCACTTATTGTGAATTTTTGGGCTAGTTGGTGTGCTCCCTGCCTAAAAGAGTTACCACATTTTATTAAAATAAAAGAAAAGTATGGTGAAGAATTAATTTTTTTATTAATCTCTGAAGAAGAATCTAAAAAAATAATTCCTTATCAAAACAAATTAGATTTTGATTTTGTTCGAAGTTCTATACCCTTCAAATCCTATAGTGTTAATACATGGCCTACTACCTATTTTTATGATGTAAATGGAAATTTGGTAAATAAGCATAGTGGATCTATGGGATTAGATGATTTACAATCTTATGTTGATGAGATTAAGTAGATTTTCTAAGATTTAATACTACCCCAAGTATTACCAAAACAATTCCAAGTAAACTTATAATTTCATAGCTTTCTCCAAACAGTATGAATCCTATAGCCAGAGCATATATAGTGCCAATATATTTTAGACTAATCATTTTATTTGCTAGTCCGGATTGAATCCCTTTGGTCATAAATAATTGAGCAATTTGAGTAAAAATACCCATCAAAATAATGTAAAGCCAATCGATGCCTTTTGGGGTAACCCAGTTAAAGTAGCTTGCTATTAGCATGATAGGAATAGAAACTAAGGGAAAATAAAGAACGACTACCAAAGGGTGTTCACTTTCTTTGAGTTTTCTAATGCAAGAATAGGCTAATCCAGAAAAACATGCTGATACAATACCAATACACATAAAAAAGTATGAAATTCTACTATCAAACCCTTTTATCAATAAAACTCCAATAAAAGAAATAGCAAAAAAGATCCATTGCTTTGACTGCATTTTTTCTTTTAAAAAAATAGATGCAAAAATTGCTGTAAATATTGGTGATAAATATTGAATGGTAACTGCACTTGCTAAAGGCATATTTTGTAAAGTGTAAAAAAACATTAATAAGGCAACGGTTCCAAATAGTCCTCTCAAAAAAAGTACTTTTTTATTGTTTCCCAATATTGGAATGTTGTAGTGTTTTAGAGCTGTATAGCAAAGTGAAAGCGAAATGATAGATCGAAATAATATAAGCTCAGAAGGAGGTAAATGAGTCAAATACTTAACACAAATCTGCATTAAAGAGAATGATAAGGTTGAGCCAAGCATGTAGAGAACACCTTTTTTCACTAGAAAAGCTTTTCCATCGCTATTGATGGTGTTATTTTTCCTTTTTCAAGTTCTTTTTCAATTTGTTTTAAACTTTCAGAATTTTCAGTATAGAATTTACTAAGTAATTTGTCTTTAACCATTTGATGAAACCAATAAAGATTTTGTTCTTTTCTTTTGTTTTCAAATAATCCTCTTTTTATCATAAAAGATTTATGGTTTTCAATCGTTTCCCAAGCGTAGTCTATATTTTTGTTTTCTATAGCAGAGC
Source organism: Flavobacteriales bacterium (assembly GCA_049890095.1). GTDB lineage: Bacteria > Bacteroidota > Bacteroidia > Flavobacteriales > UBA7312 > JABAYQ01. Next base: position 123,804 of record JBMHCD010000008.1, read on the forward strand.
ATAGTTCTACTTTTGGAATCCAACCACTTTGTGTTGGTGGAAAAAGATGAAGAGCCGACTTATATTGCTGTTTCGCTTTTTTTGCTTTTAAAAAATTATCTCCATCCGCTTTATTTATCAAAATAGCGTCAGCCATTTCCATAATACCACGCTTTATTCCTTGCAGTTCATCTCCTGCTCCAGACAACATTAGTAAAAGAAAAAAATCTACCATTGAATGTACCAATGTTTCTGATTGTCCTACTCCAACTGTTTCTATTAAGATAATTTCGTATCCTGCAGCTTCACACAATATGATTGTTTCTCTAGTTTTCTTTGCTACACCGCCCAAAGATCCTGCTGTTGGTGATGGTCTGATAAAGGCTAATTCATCGATTGAAAGCTGATTCATTCGCGTTTTATCGCCTAATATACTACCGCCTGTTTTTTCGCTAGTCGGATCTATTGCTAAAACCGCTACTTTTTTACCTTTACTAGTCAAGTATTTTCCAATTGCTTCAATAAAGGTACTTTTGCCTACTCCTGGAACCCCGGTAATTCCTACACGAATAGAATTTCCACTATTTTGAATGCAATGAGAAATAATTTCATCTGCTTGTTTTTGATGTTTTTCTAAATTACTTTCAACTAATGTAATGGCTCTAGAAAGAGTAGTTCGATCTCCATTTAAAATCCCACTTATGAAGTCTTTGGTATTCACTTTAGTTTTTTAATTAGTTGTTTTAGAATATCTATGGCTGCATTTGCAATAGCGGTTCCAGGTCCGAAAATACCACTTACACCAGCATCATATAAATAATCGTAGTCTTGTTGAGGAATGACACCTCCTGCTATTACCAAAATATCAGGTCTGCCATATTGCTTTAATTCTTCAATTACTTGAGGAACTAGAGTTTTATGTCCTGCTGCTAAAGAGGAAATTCCTAAAATATGTACGTCGTTTTCTATGGCTTGTTTTGCAGCTTCTTTAGGAGTTTGAAATAATGGACCCATATCAACATCGAAGCCAATATCCGCAAAAGATGTTGCAACAATTTTTGCTCCTCTATCATGTCCATCTTGCCCCATCTTGGCAATCATTATTCTAGGTCTTCTTCCTTCAATTTTTGCAAATTCATCGCTCAAAGTAAGAGCTTGTTCAAAATATTTATTATTCTCTATTTCCATTTTATATACTCCAGAAACTGAAGTGTTTTGTGCTTTATATCGCCCAAAAATTTCTTCACAAGCGAATGAGATTTCTCCCAAGGTAGCATGCTTTTGAGCTGCTATAATAGCAAGTTCCAATAAGTTTTGTGTTTGATCCGAACAAGCTTCTTTTAAATTTTTAAGAGCAAGCTGAACTTCTTGTTCATTTCTACTTTCTTTCAGTTTTTTTAATCGTTTTAACTGATTTTTTCGAACAACACTATTGTCGACTTCAAGAATATCAATTTTATTATCATCTTGTTCAACTTTGTAGCTATTCACACCAATGATTGTATCTTTATTACTATCAATTCGTGCTTGTTTTCGAGCTGCTGCTGATTCAATTTTCATTTTTGGTAATCCTGTTTCTATGGCTTTTGCCATTCCACCAAGCTTTTCTATTTCTTCTATATGTTGCCATGCTTTATGTGCTAAATCATTGGTTAACTTTTCCACATAAAAAGAACCTCCCCAAGGATCTACGGTTTGACATACTTGGATGTTTTTTTGGAGATGTAGCTGAGTGTCTCTAGCAATTTTTGCTGAAAAATCGGTAGGCAGTGCGATTGCCTCATCCAATGCATTAGTATGTAATGACTGTGTTCCTCCCATGACAGCAGACATGGCTTCTATACAGGTTCTACTGACATTGTTAAATGGATCTTGTTCAGTTAAGCTCCAGCCACTTGTTTGGCAATGTGTTCTTAATGCTAGAGACTTTGGGTTTTTTGGTTCGAATTGACGGATAATTTTTGCCCAAAGCATTCTCGCAGCTCTCATTTTGGCAATCTCCATAAAATGATTCATACCTATTCCCCAGAAAAAAGAAAGTCTTGGAGCAAAATCGTCTATATTCAAGCCTGCGTTTATGCCTGTTCGAATATATTCTAAACCATCAGCAAGCGTATAAGCGAGTTCTATGTCGGCAGTTGCACCTGCTTCTTGCATATGATATCCAGAAATACTTATACTATTAAACTTAGGCATGTTTTTGGAGGTAAACTTAAAAATATCAGATATAATCCGCATGGAGTGTTTTGGTGGATATATGTAAGTATTTCGGACCATGAACTCTTTAAGAATATCATTTTGTATAGTTCCTGATAAGTCTTTTAAATTAACGCCTTGTTTTTGTGCTGCAACAATATAAAATGCCATAATGGGTAAAACAGCACCATTCATTGTCATAGACACAGACATTTTGTCCAAAGGAATTTGATCAAACAAAATTTCCATATCCTCAACAGAGTCGATGGCTACGCCTGCTTTTCCAACATCTCCAATAACACGCTCGTGATCTGAATCATATCCTCTGTGTGTCGCTAAATCAAATGCAACCGATAATCCTTTTTGACCTGCTGCTAAATTTCTTTTATAAAAAGCATTTGATTCTTCAGCAGTAGAAAATCCGGCATATTGCCTTATAGTCCAAGGTCTAACGCAATACATACTCGAGTATGGACCTCTCAGATAGGGAGGTATTCCTGCTACAAAATTTATGTGAGGTAAATTTTTAATATCATTATTCGAATAGATATTTTTGATTTCTATTTTCTCAGCTGTGGTAAAACTTGTTTGGGTATAATTATCTTGATAGACAGTTTTAATGTTGAAATTCTTCAACAAACTATCGGTTAAATATTCAATAAAATAACTACCAGCTCCAGGGTCAGATACTTTATTGAGATAGCTTTCTTCTTTCATTAGCAATTGCTGATTTCGAGCCAGTCTGTCTGAAAAAATAGTACTATTTTCAAAACTTAAATTATAGGGATGTATTAACAGAGAATCACAACACCCAAAAACTGCAGATAAAGCTTCCGTTGTTGTTTTTAGTAAATTGGTGTACTCGTCCTGTTTTTGTTTATTTTCTAAGCTAGTAACAGCTAAAATATAGGGGTCGGCTCCAAATTGTTGTTTGTATAACTTTCGGAAAGCTCTCAGTTTTGCAATTTCTAGAAAATAATTATGACCAATGGTGAAAATAAACTGACATTTTCTGTGTTTTTTTGCAAACAAGAAAGCATCATTAATTTGATCGATACAGTTTGTTGAATGCTGAATAAATGAGCGATAAAAATAATTAGGAAGGTAATTTTCTTTTTCTATTCCATGAAAAGCACCTCTAATATCTTCTTTGATAATCTTTCTTTTCTGAACTAATTTTTCGAATTCCTCAACAATAGTTGGATGATAATCTTTAAAATCAATTCTGATATACTGAATGAGGATATCCTTAAATAATACATTCAAATTGTTTGGTTTGCTAATGCATAGTGCAGTTGCTCCATTTTGAAGAGCTAACAAAGCATTTTTATTAGCTTGTTTAGCATCAGTTCCATCGATATATTGTACGATTTCCCAATCAGAAGTGTTTTTTAAGGTTTGGGCATTTTTTTGCTGATCAGCATGATAAAAAGGAGAGATAGTAATGTTTTCAAAATTACTTTCTAATTCTGAAAATGATTTGTTTTTTAAATCAGATTCTATTTTTTCTCTCCATTCTTCACTTGTTGAAGAGGTAAATTCCTTGAATAAATTATTCATCCGATTTTAATATTAAAATTAAATCTTCATTTTCTTTGACCATCATATATTTTTCTCTTGCAAACTTTTCTTGGGTTTCAGGATTATTGCTAAGATTAAAAAGAGCAATGCTATCTTTTTTTATTTCGTTTAGGTAAAATTTTTTGTCTTCTTCAAGTTGATTAAGTTCAGATTTAAGACCTGCTTGTCTGATCCAATTGTGAGAATCAAAAAAAGCTACCCAGAAAATTAGTAGAATAGTAACTATTAGGTATCTATTTTTAACAAATTTTGGTAGTTTGTCGTAGATTTCAGAAATCTTTTGCATGAACAAATTTAAAAAAAGCCCTATTCAAATTACGAATAGGGCTTACTTTTTTATCCTAAGAAGGGATATCTATAGTCTTTTGCAGGTACAAAAGTTTCTTTTATTGTTCTAGGAGATACCCATCTTAATAAATTAAGAATTGAGCCTGCTTTATCGTTAGTACCTGATCCTCTAGCACCTCCAAAAGGTTGTTGACCAACAACTGCTCCAGTAGGCTTGTCGTTTATATAGAAATTACCAGCGGCATTTTCCAGTTCTCTTGTTGCTTCTTCGATAGCATATCTATCTGTCGAAAAGACTGCTCCAGTTAAGGCATATTCGCTAGTATTATCAACTAGTTTAAGTGTATCATTCCATTTGTCTTCAGCATAAACAAAAATGGTAATAACAGGACCAAAAATTTCTTCACACATACTTTTAAACTTTGGATCTGTGGTTACTATGATTGTTGGTTCAATAAAATAACCAACAGACTTGTCATAAGATCCACCGGCAATTATTTCCGCATCCTCGTGATTTTTAGCATAATCTATGTACGAGGCAATTTTATCAAACGATTGTTCTGAAATAACTGCATTTATAAAGTTTGAAGGATCTTCAGGACTACCCATTTTGAAAGAGTTTACATCTTCAATTATTTGTTTTTTTACATCTGACCATATATTTGAAGGTACATAAGCTCTTGATGCTGCAGAACATTTTTGGCCTTGATATTCAAACGCCCCTCTAGAAATTCCCGTAGCTACTTCGCTAGCAACTGCAGAAGAATGAGCTACAATAAAGTCTTTACCACCTGTTTCTCCTACTATTCTTGGATAGCTACGGTACTTGTCTATGTTATTTCCTATGGTTTTCCATAAGTTTCGGAATACCCCGGTAGATCCTGTAAAGTGTAAACCTGCAAAGTCTTTGTGGTTAAATACAACATCACCTATTACAGATCCGCTACTATTCACTAAATTGATTACACCATCTGGTAAACCAGCAGCTTTGAATAAATCCATTATTACTTTTGCTGAATATACTTGGGTGCTAGCTGGTTTCCAAACAACTACATTTCCCATCATTGCTGGAGCTGCACATAGGTTTGCACAAATAGATGTAAAATTGAATGGAGTTATTGCAAATACAAAACCTTCTAAAGGGCGATGCTCAAGTCTATTCCACATCCCAGGAGCAGATTCTGGTTGTTCTGCATAAAGCTGAGTAACATATTCAGCATTAAATTTAAAGAAATCAATAAGTTCGCATGCTGCGTCAATTTCTGCTTGAAAAACATTTTTTGATTGAGCAAGCATAGTAGCAGCGTTTAATTTTGCTCGAAAAGGACCAGCAAGTAAATCTGCTGCTTTTAAGAATATGGATACACGTTGATGCCACGGCATAGAAGCCCATTTTGATCGTGCATTTAGTGCGGATTCAATTGCTGCATGAACATGTTCTTGATTACCAACACTTGCTTTACCTAAAACATGTTTGTGATCATGAGGACATATCATGTTTTTAGTTTCTGTTGTAAATATTTCCTCGCCTCCAATAAATAATGGTACATCAATAGTACTATTTTTCATTTCCAAGTAAGTGTCGATTAATTCTTTTCTTTCTTCTGAGCCTGGCTCATAAGATTTAACTGCTTCATTGCTAGCAACAGGCACATTATATATTCCTTTAGACATTTCGATTTAGTTTTAAATTTAGTGCAAATTTAAAGGATTATGATTTTAAAACAATCCTTTTGAGCTTAGTTTTTGATATCCCACTAACTGATCGTAATCACTTCCTACTGGTCGATAGTAAACATATATGGTATAATCATTGATGGTTTCATAGTGAGTTCCTTCTATATAGCTATTTATATTTTTTCCATCTTCTTTCTTCAATACGTATTCGTAATTATAATATCCTTGTTTTAAGTAAATATTTACGCAGTACATTTTTTTGTTTTCATCAAATATCATTTCGTGAGTGTTCAAAAAATTATAATCCGAAATATGTCCAAATACATAAAGTTTTCCATGACTAATCTTAAAATCGTATGGTAATTGAAATTTAACTAGAGCATAATCAGCTTCTATGGATGGGTTGCTTCCTTCTTGAACATTGATAAGTTTTTTTCCGTTTATATCTCTCATGCTTGAGTAACGTTGGAAGTTTCGTTTGATATCTTTTTTTAGTTCAACAATATTAGTGTCGTTTTCATAAGATATGTTTTTTATTCGTTCGGAAATGTATCGTAAGCTTTTGATATCAAAAAAACGATATTCATTTCCTCCATCAAATAGGTTGTCTTCTTCCTGATCATATATTAATTTTCCATTATTAGCAAAAGTTGGCACCAAATCGGTTATTGCATTGTCCCATCTGTTATTTTGCGTTACAACAACTTTAATATCACTGTAGGGATCGTTAACAATTAAATTTGAATGATGGATAATAAAATCCACTTCATGTTGATAGTTTCTTTGGTCCAAATCTGTTGCTCTTTTAACTTCTCCATCTATATTTGTTTTATTATCCACTATTCTAAATCGTTTGGACAATACAATCTGATTTGGATTTTCTTCATCAAATACATGAATTACATAATTACCTGAGTAAATTGGTTTCATTTGCTGAGAGGGAATCTCTGTTTGATAATGTGTATAAAATTGTGTTGTATTATATGATGATTGATAATTTTGTATGTAGTCCTGATCAAATCCTTTTAAATACTCGCTTTTAAATAGATCGGATGGCGTCCAGTCGGAATTGCAATGTACTAGACTATAAATATAATTTTTTGGCGATTGATCTAGTTCATCGAAAGAAAGTAGTAGTTTTTCTGAGGAGTTTAAATTTATAATTGGTTCTAAAAGCTCTTGATTTATGGGATGTAAAAGAACGGTTTGAATACTTTTTAAATGTGTAAAATCCATGTAATAGCTAGAATCCAATAAATAGTCTTGTTCTAACTCATCCTCAAAAACATCTTGAGACTCTAATTGACTATTGTTAGCCTCTGTTTCGTTTGTAAATTGTGTTTTTTGACTTGTTTTACAAGAAATTAGAGCAATAATTAATGTTATAATCGTAATATTTTTTGATATTTTCATAGTAAAAATTGGCTTAGTTTAGGTTAAAACCTATTTGCTTATTTAGAATCATTATAAATTAGAAATTCTTCTATTATTTTAGTTATTAAGATACAATACAAATGTATATTTTTGCGATCGAAAAAAACAATTTTCTTATAGTAAGATGTCAAAAGATATCAAATTAAAAAAGGGCCTTAATATCAATCTCTCAGGAGAGGCCGACAAAGTATACGCGAGTGTTCCATCTTCAGAAACCTTTATTGTCAGGCCAACTGATTTTCATGGACTTACTCCAAAATTAGTAGTAAAAGAAGGTGATGAAGTATTATCTGGCTCCACCTTATTTTTCGATAAGTACAACGAAGCAGTTAAGTTTTCTTCTCCAGTTAGCGGAAAAGTAACTGCCATAAATCGTGGTGCAAAACGAAGAATAATGGAAGTAGTAATAACTGCAAACGATTCCGAAGTTAAGTATCGATCTTTTGAAAAAAAGAATCATGCTGATTTGTCTCGAGAGCAGATTATAAACCACATGTTAGAAAGTGGAGTTTGGCCCTTTATTCGTCAAAAACCTTTTGACATTATTGCTAATCAAAATGACAATCCTAAAGCGATCGTAATTTCATCTTTCAATACTGAACCTTTATCTGCTGATAACGATTTTGTATTACACGGATTAGAAAAAGAGTTTCAAAACGGAATTGAAATTCTTACTAAACTAACAGATGGAAAAGTTCATTTGAATGTGGATGGAAATACCAACCCTTCAAAAGTGTTTACCGATACAAAAGGAGTGGAGATCAACAAATTTTCAGGTCCTCATCCTTCTGGAAATGTAGGTATTCAAATTCATCACCTAGATCCAATTAATAAAGGAGATATTGTATGGTATTTGTATCCTCAAGACGTTCTTGCTGTTTCCAGATTATTTAGTGAGGGTAAGTACGACGTTTCCAGAATTGTTGCACTTACTGGATCTCAAGTTAAAAAACCAAGATATTACCGAATGATTGCTGGTTCGTCTATTTCTAAAATGGTTGAAGATAACCTAAATGAAGGGGAATCAAGATTTATTAGCGGTAGTGTGCTAACTGGTAGTAAAATTGAAGCTGACGGTACCATAGGATTTTATGATACTCAAGTAACTGTTATTCCTGAAGGAAATTACCAAGAATTTTTTGGTTGGATAGCTCCCGGACTTAATAAGTTTTCGATGTCTAAAGCTTATTTCTCTTGGTTATCACCATCTAAAAAATTCGATTTGGATACCAATTACCATGGTGAAGAAAGAGCATATGTTGTAACGGGTCAATACGAAAAAGTATTACCAATGGATGTTTATCCTATGCAATTAGTTAAAGCTTGTTTGATGGAGGATATCGAAGCAATGGAAAATTTAGGGATTTATGAAGTATCTCCTGAAGATTTAGCTCTTTGCGAATTTGTTTGTACTTCAAAAATGGAAGTGCAATCAATTATCAGAGATGCTTTAGATTTGGTTAAAAAAGAATGTAGTTAGATTATTTTATCAATATGAATTTATTTAAGAATTTATTAAACACGGTTAAGCCTCATTTTGTAAAGGGAGGTAAATTAGAAAAATTGTATCCTGCGTACGATGCTTTCGAAACTTTTTTGTTTGTTCCAGATCACACAACAAATAAAGGAGCACATGTTAGAGATGCCATCGATCTTAAACGAACTATGGTAATGGTTATCATTGCCCTAATTCCTTGTTTGTTATTTGGTATGTGGAATGTAGGTCATCAGTATTATTTGGCTATTCAAGAGTCTGCATCTATGATGACAAAATTTATGTTTGGTTTCTGGAAATTTTTACCATTAATCATTGTTTCATATGGTGTTGGTTTGGCAGTAGAATTTGCTTTTGCTGTGTATAGAGGTCACTCGGTAAATGAAGGATACTTGGTTACAGGTCTTTTAATTCCACTTACTATGCCAATTGATGTTCCATTATGGATGTTGGCTATTTCGGTAATTTTTGCCGTTGTAGTAGGAAAGGAGGTATTTGGTGGAACAGGAATGAATATTTTGAATCCAGCTCTAACTGCAAGAGCATTTTTGTTTTTTGCTTATCCTATATATATGTCGGGTGATAAGGTATGGGTTCATGGAGCCATGGTAGATGGCTATTCGGGTTCAACAATACTAGGAGAATTAGCGGCTGCCAGTCAATGGGATAATTTAAATTGGAGTTGGATGGAAATGATGATAGGATCCATTCCTGGATCTGTAGGAGAAACTTCTTTCATTGCTATTGCTCTTGGAGCACTCCTTCTAATAGCTACTGGTATTGGTAGTTGGAGAATAATCCTTTCTACTTTTGTAGGTGGTTTTGTAATGGCTAGTTTATTTAATGCATGGGGAATGAATGAGTTAATGAGTACTCCTGCACATATTCATTTAATGATTGGAAGTTTTGCTTTTGGAGCGGTATTTATGGCTACTGACCCAGTTACCGGATCGCAAACCAACAAGGGAAAATACATTTATGGATTTCTAATTGGTGTTTTTGCAATTCTGATTAGAGTTTTCAATCCTGCATATCCAGAAGGAATGATGCTAGCAATATTGTTGATGAACATTTTTGCTCCTTTAGTAGATCATTATGTTATTGAAGGAAATATTAAAAGAAGATTAAAACGAGCTAATGCTTAAATTATGGACGTAAATAAAAATTCATACACATTTGGTTTTGCTGCGGTTATGGTAGTAGTTGTAGCATCTCTACTTTCAGTTGCTGCAATTAGTTTAAAACCTTTTCAAGACAAAAACATAGAGTCGGAGAAAAAACAAAACATCCTAACTACTGTAGGGGTGGATGTAAGTAGAGAAGAGGCAGCAGCAGCTTTTGAACAAAATATTACCGAATCGTTTGTATTAAATAACAAAGGAGAGCAAGTAGATGGTGATGCTTTTACTATCGATTTAGGACAAGAACTAAAGAAAAGCCCAAAAGATCAGAAATTGCCTGTTTTTGTTAGTAACATAAACGGCGAAAATATATATATCCTTCCTATGAGAGGTAAAGGATTATGGGGCCCGATTTGGGGATATATTGCTTTAGAAAACGACATGTCTACTATCTATGGTGCTGTATTCGATCATAAGTCGGAAACACCTGGACTAGGAGCTGAAATTTCTCTTTCTTGGTTTGAAGAACCATTTATCGGTAAAACCATTTACGATGGAGACGAATTTGTTTCTGTAAAAGTAATTAAAGGAGGTGCTAAAGAAGACGATATGCATGGTGTAGATGGTATTTCTGGTGGAACGATTACTTCGGATGGAGTAACGGACATGTTAGCAGAAAGACTGAATCAGTATGTTCCTTTCTTTGAAACTTTAAGACAAGATTTAACAATGCAAAGTATCGACACACTATCGGTAGATACTGTAGCTGGTTTCACTTATAATATTGAATAACAATGAGTAAAAACGAATCACTTTTTTCCAAAAAGAATCGAAAATTATTAGTCGATCCTTTAAATGACAACAATCCGGTTACTACTCAAGTACTTGGTATTTGTTCTGCATTAGCAATTACGGTTCAGCTAAAACCTGCTATAGTTATGGCACTTTCTGTTTTGGCAGTACTTTCAGTAGCAAATGTATTAGTGTCTTTATTAAGAAATTTAATTCCTTCCAGAATTAGAATTATCGTTCAATTGGTTGTAATTGCTGCCTTAGTAATTTTAGTAGATCAAATTCTTAAAGCCTTTGTTTATGATGTAAGTAAAGAGCTTTCTGTATTTGTTGGGCTGATTATTACTAACTGTATTATTATGGGTAGGCTAGAAGCTTTTGCACTTGGAAACACGCCATGGAAATCCTTTTTAGATGGTTTAGGTAATGCATTTGGGTATGGATGGATATTGATTGCTGTTGCATTCTTTAGAGAGTTGCTTGGAGCGGGTACTTTATTTGGATATCCAGTATTAGAAAAGATTGGCTTATACGAAATGGGTTATGAAAATAATGGTATGATGATTCTTCCTCCAATGGCTCTAATAACGGTAGGTATTATCATCTGGATTCAAAGGTATAAGAATAGAGATTTAATAGAATCTTAATTTAAGTAGATATGCAAGATTTAGTAAATATTTTTATAAAGTCGATTTTTATCGACAACATGGTTTTTGCTTACTTTTTAGGAATGTGTTCCTATTTGGCAGTTTCTAAAACAGTGAAAACTTCGGTGGGTATGGGAATGGCAGTAATATTTGTATTGGGTATTACTATACCAATCAATTACTTGTTAGAAAATTATATCCTTAAGCAAGGAGCTTTATTATGGACAGGTAATGAGAGCTTTGCTAATGTAGATTTAAGCTTTTTGAGTTTTATTATGTTTATAGCTGTAATCGCATCTATGGTACAGTTGGTAGAGATGATTGTAGAAAAGTTTTCTCCTGCATTATATGGTTCTTTAGGTATTTTCTTACCACTTATAGCTGTAAACTGTGCTATTTTAGGAGGTTCTTTATTTATGCAAGAAAGAGCATATACTTCTATAGTAGAGGCTACCGTATTTGGTTTGGGATCCGGAATAGGATGGTTTTTAGCTATTGTTGCTATTGCAGCTATCAGAGAAAAGATTCGTTATTCTAATGTACCAGCTCCATTGAGAGGGTTAGGAATTACATTTATTATTACAGGTTTAATGGGAATAGCTTTTATGAGCTTTATGGGAATAAAATTATAATTCAGATATGATATTTTTAAGTACAACAACAATTATTTCGAGTATTGCTATTTTTCTACTCACTATTTTGGTATTGGTATTTGTATTACTTTTTGCTAAGGCTAAACTTATGCCAGCAGGAAAAGTAAAAATCACCATCAATGGAGAAAAGGAAATTGAAGTTGAAGGAGGTTCTTCTTTGCTAACTACTTTAGGAAATGAAGGTATATTTCTTCCTTCTGCTTGTGGTGGTGGTGGAACTTGCATTCAGTGTACTTGCCAAGTAAGTAGTGGAGGGGGTAGTATTTTGCCTACTGAAGAACCACACTTTTCCAGAAAAGAGATTGAACAAAACTATCGTTTGGGTTGTCAGGTTAAGGTAAAAGAAGATATGGAAGTAGTTATCCCAGAAGAAGTATTTGGGGTGAAGAAATGGGAGGCTAAGGTTGTTTCCAATTATAATGTTGCTTCTTTTATTAAAGAATTTATTGTAGAAATACCAGAAGATATGCCGTACGAAGCTGGAGGGTATATTCAGATAGAAATTCCAGATTGTGAAGTAAAGTATACAGATATTGATATTTCTGCTCACCCAGAGGAGCATCCTGGAGAAGCCGAAAAATTCAAAAAAGAATGGGACGATTTTAATCTTTGGCCACTTGTAATGAAAAACGACGATGAAGTTGTTAGAGCTTATTCCATGGCTTCTTACCCTGCTGAAGGAAGAAAGGTAATGCTTAATGTGCGTATTGCTACTCCACCATGGGATAGAGCTAAAAACGGTTGGGCTGATGTAAACCCCGGTGTAGCATCTTCTTATATATTTAGCAAAAAGGCAGGTGAAACGGTTACTATTTCGGGTCCTTATGGAGAGTTTTTTATCAATAACTCGGAGGCAGAAATGTTGTACATCGGAGGAGGTGCTGGTATGGCGCCAATGCGATCTCACCTATACGAACTATTTAAAACTCTTAAAACAGGACGTAAGGTTTCTTATTGGTATGGTGGTCGTTCTAAAAGAGAATTGTTCTATTTAGATCACTTTTACAGTTTAGAAAAAGAGTTTAAAAATTTCAAATTTCACTTAGTACTTTCCGAACCATTAGAGGAGGATAACTGGAAAGAGAAAAAAGATATTAATGACGAAGGAGACGGATTTGTTGGATTCGTACATCAAGCAGTAATTGATCAGTATTTAACTCATCATGAAGCTCCTGAAGATATCGAATTATATTTCTGTGGACCACCACTTATGAATCAGGCAGTTCTTAAAATGGCCGATGACTGGGGTATTCCAGACGAAAATGTTCGTTTCGACGATTTCGGAGGATAAAAATAAAAAGAGACCTTTTGGTCTCTTTTTATTTATTTTTTAAAATTCTTCTCGTAAGTTGCTATCCACTGGTCAGGACTAATTTTTTGACATAGTTCAGCAATGAGCTCGTAGGGAATTTGGTCTATCTTTTTGAAACGAATACAGCTTTTCCCCATATCCAATTTTGTTTTACAATGTTTTGGATATTCGTTCTGAAACCATTGCATTAATTTCTGATCGGCATATATACCCATGTGATACAGAGCAACAAAGTTTTTTTGTGAAGCAATACTAACAAATGGTAAAGGAGTATCTTTCTTGCAATGGTAACCATCGGGATAATAGGATAGAGGAACCATCCATCCTGGCATACCATAGCTCAAACCACTCTGAAAGCCTTTGGGTAAGTGTTGATCTATAGTAATCCATAATTTTTTCATAACTCCTTGTCGTTCCGGAGCAATGTTATTTAGATATTCTTCTACAGTATTAGCAGCTATTTTCATTGTGTTAATGATTGTCAAACCAAAGCTACATTTTTTTATTTTTGACCCATGAATAAATTATGGTTTTTTTTAGTTTTTTTATTGGCATGCTCTAACCCAAAGCACAAGGTGATTGTACACAATATTGGTTTCGCTCAGGGTACCACTTATAGTATAAAATATAGTGTAGATCCCGGAATAGATTTTCAGTTTTCAATAGATAGTATTTTTGCACAAATCGATAGTTCTTTATCTACTTATGTGCCTTTTTCTTCCATTTCAAAAATAAATCAACATAAGTTAAAACAAATAAACGATCCTCATTTTTTAGCTGTTTTTGAACGTTCTCAACAAATTTCAAAACAAACCAATGGTGCTTTTGATGCAACCATTAATCCTCTAATCGATTTGTGGGGTTTTGGTGGGGTAGACACCCTAAATGTAGATAGCCTAATGGTAAAAAAACAACTCAAAAATTGTGGTTTTTCTCAAGTTTACATGCAAGATAGTCTTTTGGTAATGCCACCCTCTTTTAGTTTGAATTTTAATGCCATTGCCCAAGGATATACTGTAGATGTACTAGCACAATTTCTGGAACAAAAAAACATTTCAAACTATTTAATTGAAGTTGGAGGAGAACTTAGAGCTTCTGGAACGAATGGAGATAGAGGTTGGTGGAAAATTGGTATTGACAAACCGCAAGAAAAACCAGATCCTAGCGATCGTTTTCAGGTAGTAATAACATTACAAAATAAAGCACTTGCAACCTCTGGAAATTATAGAAATTTTTACATAAAGGACGAGCAAATATTTTCACATACTATTGACCCTATATCCGGTTTTCCTGTACAACATAATTTGCTAAGTGCTACCGTATTAGCAGGCGACTGTATGAGTGCTGACGCTTATGCAACTGCATTTATGATAATGGGTTTGGATTCTACCATTGCTTTTTTACAATCACACCCAGAATTGGAAGCATTTTTGATTTATGGAGAAAATCAGCAATGGAAAAATTGGTCTACTAATGGTTTTGATCAATTAATAGTTGATTAGACTTCTTCTTTCATGCATTTTTCTTCTGGCTTAGCACCACAAAAGCTACAGTTTTCACCTTCCTTATTTAAAAAAGGACTGTTACTTGCACATGTGCCTGCAAATTCGCCATCTTTCTTGACCAAAATTTTAATAGCAATACCTGCAAAGGCTAAACCAATTAAAACGACCGATAATAAAACAATTTCCATTTTACTTAATTGAACTACAAAGGTATAAATTTGTTATGTTATTTTTGACTAAAATATTCAAACAATATGGACCCCAGATTAACCGCTTTTAAACGACTACTTGATATTATGGACGATTTGCGTGCCAAATGCCCATGGGACAAAAAGCAGACTTTAGAATCTTTACGTTATCTAACCTTGGAAGAGGTGTACGAACTTTCCGATGCTATATTATCTGCCGATATGGAGGAGGTTAAGAAAGAACTGGGAGATGTTATGCTTCATTTGGTTTTTTATGCTAAAATAGCGTCGGAAAGTAATTGTTTTGATATTACCGATGTGTTGAATGGGATTTGCGATAAATTAGTTCATCGGCACCCTCATATTTATGGAGATGTAAAAGTAGCATCGGAAGAAGAAGTAAAAGCCAATTGGGAAAAATTAAAACTGAAAGAAGGAAAAAAGTCGGTTATGGAAGGTGTACCAAAATCCTTACCTGCAATGGTAAAATCTATTCGAATTCAAGAAAAAGCAAGAGGAATGGGCTTTGATTGGGACAATAGACAGCAAGTTTGGCAAAAAGTAAAAGAAGAAATAGTAGAATTTGAAATAGAACAAAAAGCAAAGGATTCTCAAAAATCGCAAGAAGAATTTGGCGATCTTTTATTTTCTCTAATAAATTACTCCAGATTTGTTTCTATAAACCCGGAAGATGCCTTAGAAAGAACCAACAAAAAGTTTATTAAGCGTTTTCAGTATATTGAGAGTCAACTAGAAAAGGAGTCGCTTAAAATGGAAGATTTGACCCTAGATCAGTTGGACGAATATTGGAATAAAGCAAAATCTATTTAGGTGCTTTTTTGATCAGATATAAAGCTAAAATACTAAATAATATATTAGGTATCCAAACAGCTAATATTGGCGATAAGTCTCCGTTTGTTGCAAAGGTTGTTGAAACTTGCATGAAAAGGATGTACGAAAAACTAATAAGCAAACCAGCACCCAAATAAAGACCTGTTCCACCTTTTATTTTTCGGCTCGACATAGCAACTCCAACCAAAGTTAAAATAATAGTAGCAAATGGAAATGCAACTCTTTTGTGTTTTTCTATTTGATGAAAAACCAAGTTTTTGGAGCCCTTCATTTTTTCTTTATCAATAAATTTGTTAAGTTCAAAGTAATTCATTGTTTCGACCAAGCTAAGTCGAATATTAAAATCTTTAGGATGCAGGTTAATGGTGGTATCCTTTAACTCCCCTTTATCGATATGTTCGTATAGGTTGTCTATAGTTCGTTCTAAATAGTCGTAAATAATCCAATGTTCGTTTTCGCTATCCCACTGAATATAATTGGAGTATAACTTTTTTTTGAGTTGTCCATTTTCGATTTTTTCTATCGAAAATTTATAACCTATATCTCTTTGATTATTATAGCTTTCCATATAAATAAAGGAACCAGGCTCTATTTGCATATGAATATCTTTATCTCTGTTTTTATATGGGTTTTTAAAGTATTTGTTCTCAAAATCAAGACGGTTTTGATTCGCCTTTGGAATAATAAAATTTCCTAGAACAAACGATAGGATACACAATAAAGTAGCAGAAAGAAGAAAGGGGCGCATCAAACGGTTAAAACTTACTCCACTTGCTAAAATTGGAATAATTTCGGTATTGCTTGCCATTTTAGAAGTAAAAAAGATAACGGCGATAAAGGTAAAAAGAGGGCTAAATAAATTACCGAAATAGGGGATAAAGTTGAGATAGTAATCTAGAAAAATAGCCTTTAGTGGAGCATTTTTCTCTATAAAATCATCAACTTTTTCGGAAACATCAAAAACAACCACAATCAATAAGATTAGGGAAATAGAAAAGAAAAAAGTTCCTAGAAACTTTTTGATGATATACCAATCTATTTTTTGCATTTTACAAACGGCGATCTAGTTTTTTTACCATTTGATTTTTCCAACTATCAAATGTTCCTTCTAAAATATGTGTTCTTGCTTGCTCCATTAACCAAACATAAAACCTAATATTGTGTAAGGTAGCAATTTGTTTTCCTAAAAGTTCATTTACCGAAAATAAATGTTTCAGATAGGCTTTCGAATAGGTGTTGTCTACATATGAAGTACCGTTTTCATCTAGAGCAGAATAATCGTCTTTCCACTTACTATTTTTGATGTTTATAGTTCCTTCGGAAGTAAACAACATTCCATTTCGGGCATTTCTGGTAGGCATAACACAATCAAACATATCAATTCCAAGTGCTATGTTTTCTAATAAGTTGGTAGGAGTGCCCACACCCATCAAATATCTTGGTTTTTCTACTGGCAGAACATTGCATACGATTTCGGTCATTTCATACATCAGGTGATGTGGCTCACCAACCGAAAGACCTCCAATAGCATTTCCTTCTCTTTCGAAAGAGGCAATTTGCTCGGCTGATTGCTTTCTCAAATCTTTATAAACACTTCCTTGCACAATAGGGAATAGGGTTTGATTGTAGCCATGTATGGGATTTGTACTGTCAAATCTGTCACAGCATCTTTTTAGCCACCTATGAGTCATATGCATAGACTTCTTTGCATATTTATAATCGCACGGATAAGGAGTACATTCGTCGAATGCCATAATAATATCTGCTCCTATAGTTCGCTGAATATCCATCACATTTTCTGGTGTAAACAAATGATATGAACCATCAATATGTGATTGAAACTTAACACCTTCTTCTTTAATTTTCCTTTTACCCGATAGAGAGTACACCTGATACCCTCCACTATCTGTAAGTATAGGCTTGTCCCAATTCATAAATTGATGTAATCCTCCCGCTTTTTCTAAAACATCGAGTTTAGGTCTCAAATACAAATGATAGGTATTTCCTAAAATAATTTGAGCTTTGGTATCCTCATTTAACTCGTGTTGATGTACACCTTTAACCGTTGCTGCAGTACCGACAGGCATAAAAATGGGTGTTTTTATTATACCATGTGTAGTTTTTAGTTCTGCTGCTCTGGCTTTTGTTAAGCTATCTTGTTTGATTAAATTAAATTCCATTGCTCAAATTTTTGCCAAAGATAAATTAAGAATCTAGAACTAATAAATTTGAAATAGAAAAATTAATATCCGTATAATTGCAATAATGTTATTCGATTTAATCCTTTTAACTATTTTGATAGTAATGGCAGCAATTCAACTGCTATATTATCTGTTAGTCTTTAGAAGAGTAAACCTATTTAAAGCAAATGAAGAAGCATTTTCTCCTGCAGTTTCTGTAATTGTTTGTGGTTTTAATGAAGCTAAAAATTTTGAGAAGTTAATTCCAAAACTATTAGAGCAGAATTATTCTACATTCGAAATTATAATTGTTAATGATCAATCTAACGATCATACAAAATTTGTGCTAAAACCTTTTGAAGATCATCCTCTAGTAAAAATAGTCACAATTCCTCTAGAAGTTAAAAAGAATCCAGGTAAAAAATTTGCTCTTTCTCTTGGAATAAAGGCTGCTAAATATGAATATTTGTTGCTTACTGATGCCGATTGTGAGCCCAAAAATACCGATTGGATTGCCTGTATGTCGTCTGGTTTTAGTTCAAAAAAAGAAATTGTTTTGGGCTATGGAGGATATGAAAAACGTAAGGGTTTTCTTAATAAATTAGTGCGTTTTGATACACTTCAGATTGCACTTCAATACTTTTCTTTTGCCTTAATTTCCAAAACCTACATGGGGGTTGGCAGAAATTTGGCGTATAAAAAATCGTTGTTTTTTGAAAATAAGGGATTTGCTAGTCACCTTCATATTCCCTCTGGAGATGATGATTTGTTTATCCGTGAAGTAGCCAATAAACATAATACCACCATTGTTGTCGATAAAAGTTCACACACAACTTCAGAGCCTAAAACTTCTTATTTATCTTGGATAAAACAAAAGACTAGACATTTTAGCACTAGCACACTTTATTCTACCGATTTAAAAATATTGCTTGGTCTATTTTCATTAAGTCAATTTTTTTATTGGTTTTCTTTTATTTTTCTTATTGTCTTACAAGAAAATTTGATGCTTGTGTCTATTATTTTTTTAGTGAAATCTGGCGTACAGTATTTTGTTTATTTTCCGTTTCTAAAAAAGATGGAAGAAAAAGATTTAGCACTTCCGTTGGTAATATTAGATTTAGCACTCATTTTATTTAATATTATGTTTTCATTTTTAAATCTCATTAAAAGAAAGAAAAGTTGGTAAAAAGAGAATTAACAGATAAAGCAAAAGCAGATCTTTTATTGATTGAAAGAGCGTTAGGCAACGGTGACCAAAGAGCTTATTCGGAACTAATGTCCAAGTATAGAGATCCTATATACTTTATGCTATATGAAAAGGTAAAAGATGCCGATTTAGCTAAAGAGTTAACTATTGAAGCATTGGGCAAAGCGTTCAATAAATTACGCTTGTATACTCCAAACTATGCTTTTAGCACTTGGCTTTTTACCATTGCAAGAAACAATGCTATTGATTATTTAAGAAAAAAGAAAGTTAATACAACCTCTATAGACGAACTCCGTCAGAATGATAATGGAGATGAAATTGTTTTTGATTTGCCAGATGGAGGACTAAATCCTGAAAATTATTTATTAAAAAAACAACGTTTAGAAATAGTCAGAAATATTGTTAATCAATTAGACCCTAAATATAAAAAGCTTGTTCGCTTACGATATTTTAAGGAATTTAGTTATGATGAAATCGCTGATGAATTAGATCTTCCAGTTGGAACTGTAAAAGCTCAATTGTTCAGATCAAGGCAACAACTTTTTAAACTCTTACAAGGTAAAAACAACCTTTTTTAAGAATGAATTTTTCCTATTTTTTTAATCATATAAGCAAAAAACAGATTAATCAATTTAATCAGTTAATGCCACTTTATTTACAGTGGAATAGTCAAATTAATGTTATTTCCAGAAAAGACATTGATCAATTATACACCAGACATGTTTTGCATTCGTTGGCGATTGCAAAAGTGGTAGAATTTAAGGATGGTAGTTCTATTTTGGATGTAGGAACTGGAGGTGGTTTTCCTGGAGTTCCTTTGGCTATTTTGTTTCCCAATGTAGAATTTGTTTTGATCGATAGTATTGCAAAAAAAATTAAAGTAGTGAATGAGATTGTTAAGGCTTTAGGATTAACTAATGTTAAAGCTATACATGGAAGAGCAGAAAAAGTTAATCAGAAATTCGACTTCATTGTAAGTAGAGCAGTTACTAAAATGCCAAATTTTATAAAGTGGATAGAAGAAAAAGTTCATACGAGTAATAATCATTCTTTTTCTAATGGTATATTGTATCTTAAAGGTGGCGATTTAAGCCAGGAACTTTCTACTATTAATTGTAAAGAATTTTTAATTTCTGATTTTTTTGATGATCCATTTTTTGAAACTAAAAAAGTGGTTTATGTGCCTTTAGTGTAGTTTCTTACACAAGTATATAATTTCTCCCTTAGGAAGGGCATAGCGATTTACAAGCTTTTCACCAATTTGGTCGATAAAATTATCTTCAATCACATCAAAACCAGCTTCTTGTAATTTTTTACCATAATCTTTTCCATACAGACGAACATGGTCGGCTTGCCAATAATGTTTTTCTCTTTCTCTTGGGTCAGTTATGCTTGGGTCATCGAATGTTTCTTCTCTATTCATATCGATTGGCACTTGAAAAATTCCCCATCCATTTTTTTTCATTACTCTATAAAACTCGTTCATGACTTTTTTGTCGTCTTCAACGTGTTCTAAAACGTGATTACACATTATTACATCGAAAGATTCATCATCAAAAGGAATGTTGTGAACGTCCATTTTAACATCTGCCCAAGGAGAGTTTAAATCTGCTGTGGTATAGTCTAAATTTTGTTGTTTTTTAAAAAGACTAATAAAACAATACTCGGGAGCAATATGAAGGAATTTTAATTTATCGTTAAAAAAATTAGTCTTTTGTTTTAGATATAGCCATATCAAACGATGTCTTTCTAAAGACATACTGTCGGGTGCAAGAGCATTTTCTCTTGGCTTTAGTCTTCCATAAGGTAATAACTTTCTGTAGCTTATATTATTGATAGGGTCTTCAAAATTATTTCCTCTCATAAACAGAGAAAATATCTTGAGGAAGAAATGGCTCACATGGTGTAAGTAATGCCTAGGAATAAGGCGAGTAACTATACTAATTAGTGTTTTCACACCACAAATTTAATTATTCTTTTATAATTTTAATAAGCTTGTTATTTAATTCTACAAAATAAATTCCGTTCTCTAAATTGGAAAGATTTAATTCTAATTTATTATTTTCTTTAGTTTGAGAAACAACTAATTGAGAAAGAATATTGTAAACATTTACAGTACCATTTTCTTCTGAAATTAATGTTATTTTTTGGTCAAACGGATTAGGAAATGCAATTAGTTCTTCTGTATTCGTTTCGTTTATTGAACTTGGTGGTGAGCATTGAGCTATACAGTCGTTGAAACTTGAATATTGCCCAGAACCATCCAGTGGATCTACACATTCGAAGTTTATGCATCTCCAACTAGCTTGTGGTGCATCCGATTCGACACAAAAATTATGTGTTATTTGATTTCCAAAGTCAGAATTAGGAGAAGTTAATTCTACAAGAATCTCACCATTATCTCCGTAAATAGTGTAGTCTCCATTTTGTCCACAAGCATATTCTGGATTAGCTCCGTTCATTCCATCTCCGTAATCGTCATAAACAGTAAATGTGTAACAACCATCTATTAAACACCAATTTTCAATGACATTAGATGGGTTAGGATCCATATCTTGAGCATTGTCTCCTCCAGGATAATAGCCATAATCTACTTCCTTAATTGTTTCACCATTTTCATTTTTTAAAACCCATGCGGTTTCAATTCCGTAGCAATCTGGTAAAAAGTCGAGTTGAACTTGATTTTGACCAACGTTAATATAATTATTTTGTGTAGATATACTCTCGCCATTAGGTCCATCAACGGTTAAAATTACATCAAAAGAACCAGACGAATTGTAACTCACATTGTGAGGGCCAGGACCAACAGCGGACGAAGGAGTTCCGCCATAGAATTGCCACGAATAACTATTTATATTTCCTGATGAAGTAGAACTAAACGTAACCGATTCGTTTATACATACTTCGTTTTGATTAGAAAAGAAACTTGCAGAAACGCTGTTGGGGTTACAATATGAACCGTTTAAAGTCATTACATTAGTGTTACCTGGATCTAGCCACGGTTTCAGTTGTTGAGAATTACTATTACCCATTTGATCCCATCCATGCCAAAGCTTTCCGTAAATATCAGGTTGGTTTGTTGCATCACAATATGATGAACCCCCGGTCAGGTCTCCAACAATCAATCCATTTTGGTTATAAATTGGAGATCCTGAAGAACCACCTTCAGTTACTCCATGACCATTTGCAGTACTGTTCCAATAGACTCTCCAATGAGTAGTGTTGTCATTTCCAAAACTAAGCCCACCAGCATTAGTAAGTGTTTGAGTGAAGGTAGATATCTTTTTTATATCGCCCGATGGATGATGAATACTAACACCACTTGTAGCAGGTACATTCGATCTATCCCAACCAGAAAAATATGGATCAAAGTCAGGTTCACTATTAAGTTCTACTAAGAAAAAATCCGAATCCCCATTGTCGCCTTCACCACCACTATTTGATAGAAGTTGGCATCCAGTTATAGCATCATAATTAGACATAGAGTTATTACAGCCATTGGATTCATAATTAAAATAAAATATAACCTGATTTAATTGATTAGCACTCATTCCACCACCAAAACAGTGATCGGCAGACAAAACCAAAGGCCTACAGTCTCCCGAAGTGTTGTTTATTAAAGCACCAGAGCAAACACCGTTTCCAATTTGTATTCTGCAAACAGAAGTTTTTTGATTTTCCCAAGGGTCTCCTTCAGAGCAGTTTGCATTTACTTGACAGTTATCAGAAGTTCCATATCCCCATAAACCTCCAACGTTTCTGTATGCATAAGCAAATTGGTTTATTCGAATTTTTGGAGAGTTAGTTTCATTATACGGTTGATAATATTCCAGAATAACTTCATCTCCACCAATTAGAGGAATCGCATATACACCAGATTCATGATTGTCTTTAGAATTGTATGGACCTAAAATGTGTGTTTTTTCTGGATTGTACACATAAAGTTCTCCACCAGTTGGTATCCAAAACATATCCATGTATAATGAAATTGCTTTAGCATCATTTGCTTTAATTCGAGTTGACCAAATAGTACCATTAGTCAAATTGGTTACTGACCAGTGGTCTGTAATGTCAATATTACAATCTATCATTTCAGCAAATTTAAAAGCTTCGCCATTGATTTTTTCGGCTTGAGCTAATTCATCAATGCCTTCAGGTTTTTCAAATGTAAACATGCTTGAATTTAAGTCTACATTATTGAAATTTGAAGGTATATTTTGAGCATATAAGAATGTTGAAAATGCTGTAAATACAAGAAAAATATATTTCATTATTGGAATGTTAAGGTTGTTGTAGGTACAAATTTACTATTTTTTGAAATTATAAATAAGTAATGAAGTTTTCATTTTTGACTTATATTTGCTCCTTCTAATTATGAGTACAAAAAAAGAAAAAAAAACAGGTTCAATTAAACGAGCAGCTAGGTTATTTGTTTATCTGAAGCCATATAGGTGGGAGTTTTATTTAGGAGTGTTATTTTTATTACTTTCCACTTCAGCATCTTTAGTGTTTCCTGCACTCATGGGAGATTTAGTTGATGCATCAAAGTCTGATCTTACAGAAAACATTGATAAAATTGCACTTGTTTTACTTGGATTATTTGCCCTACAAGCGATCTTTTCATATTTCCGTATTGTAATTTTTGTAAATGTTACAGAAAAAACACTCGCTACTTTAAGACAGCAAACGTATGCTCATCTAATTAAACTTCCCATGTCGTTTTTTTCTAAACGAAGAGTTGGAGAATTAAATAGCAGGGTAGCATCGGATATTAGTTTATTGCAAGAAACATTTACAACAGACTTAGCCGAATTCTTTAGACAAATTGTAATAATAATTGGTGGAATATGTTTTTTATCGATAACCTCTGTCAAGCTAACTTTATTTATGCTTGCACTTATTCCAGGAATGATGTTGATTGCTGTTTTTTTTGGTCGATACATAAAAAAGTTTTCTAAAAATGTTCAAGAAAAAGTAGCTCAATCAAATACAATTGTAGAAGAAACATTACAGGCTATTGTAAATGTAAAAGCATTTACAAATGAATATTTTGAAATTAGCCGATATACTAAAAAAACTAATCAAGTTTTAGCAATTGCTAAAAAAGGAGGTAGATATAGAGGAGCTTTTGCTTCGTTTATTATTTTTTGTTTGTTTGGGGCTATTGTAGCTGTTATATGGTATGGGGTTAAAATGGTAAATATGGGTCAACTTAGTATTGGAAGTCTGTTTTCTTTCATCCTGTATTCAGTATTTATTGGAGCCTCAGTAGGTGGTATGGCAGATATTTATTCTAAAATACAAAAAGCGATAGGTGCAACAGAACATTTATTAGATTTATTGGACGAAAAAACCGAAAAAATACAAGCTGTTACAAGCGGTTTTTTGGTTGATGGTAAAATAGAATTTGATAATTTATCTTTTTCTTATCCTAGTCGTCCAGATATTACAGTTTTAGAAAATATAAGTTTTAAGATTAATTCAGGAGAAAAAATTGCTTTAGTAGGTTCAAGTGGGGCAGGAAAATCTACTATAGCATCTTTATTGTTGGGTTTTTATAAACACACTGAAGGATCTATACTTATAAATGACAAGCACATTAATGACTATTCTATTTCAGATTTGAGAAGTCAGATGGCAATAGTGCCTCAGGAAGTGATTTTATTTGGAGGAACAATAAGAGAAAATATTGCTTATGGTAAAATTAATGCCTCTGATGAAGAGATTATTGATGCAGCGAAAAAAGCAAATGCATACGATTTTATAAGTAGTTTTCCTGATGGTTTAGATACGCTAGTAGGAGAAAGAGGCATCCAACTTTCTGGAGGTCAGCGACAACGTATTGCTATCGCCAGAGCTATGTTGAAAGACCCAAGCATTTTAATTTTGGATGAAGCAACCAGTGCTCTAGATTCGGAATCTGAATTATTAGTTCAAAACGCATTAGAAATACTAATGAAAGATAGAACTTCTATTGTAATTGCACACCGATTATCCACAATAGTTAACGCGGATAATATTTTAGTTTTAGATGGGGGTAAAATTGCTGAGTTCGGTACTCATCAAGAGTTAATTAAAAAAGATGGTTTGTATAAACAATTGAGTTCTTTACAATTTGAAGTTTAGCTTACTTTTTTAATTCTTGATCAATCTTTTCGATCATTTCATTAAATTCTTTTTGTTCAAAAAGCCTAGTTAGAAAAATTATTTTTCCGTTTTTATCTACTACTATATTTCTTGTAACTCCGGCTTTTGGAAGTGTAAATTTTTCAAAAATACTACCATCAATATCGATTGCTATTGGATATGTAACTTCTGTTGAATTGATGAATTTCTTAACGGTACTTATATCTTCTTTAAGATCTATTCCAATAAGCAAAAAATCATCATTTTTAAATCTTTGCCATACTTCTTTTTCTAGGTGAGGCATTTCTTTTCTGCATACTCCACACCAAGAAGCGGTAAATTGCAAAACAACTACTTTTCCTTTTAATGACTGATTGTTGATAGAAGTTCCATCTAATAAAGTTAATTCTATATTGGGTAGTTGATCACCAACCTGAATCTTATAACCTCTTGTAATGTCTTCAGAATTTAGAAAAAAAGAAAGCACCAAAAACAATAATTTCATTTGATTAAATTTTATCGAGAATTTTTTTAAAGATAGAACATGATTCTATTATTTGATTTTCACTTATGATTAGTGGTGGAGAAATACGAACACTTTTCTTATTGAATAAAAAGAAAAAAGTAATAATACCAAAATCATAGCCACTATTTACAAATGCTTTGCAATCTTTTTCGCTTTCCAACTCTATTGCTAGCATTAGTCCAAAACCGCTTACATGTTTAATTTTAGGATGCACTAAGTGTTTGCGGAATAATTGTTCTTTTGTTAAAACACTCGACATTAAAGTCTTGTCTTTTAATAAAACCTCAAGAGTTGCAAGAGAAGCAGCACAATTTAATGGATGACCACCAAATGTAGTAATATGTCCTAACATCGGATTGTTTTTTAATAAAGACATATTTTGTTTTGAAGATATAAATGCTCCTATTGACATACCACCACCCATTCCTTTTGCAATACACAGAATATCAGGAACAACATCAAATGTTTCCAACGCAAATAGTTTTCCTGTTCTTCCAAAGCAAGTTTGTATTTCATCAAATATGAGTAAAGCCCCAACTTTTTCACATCTTTTCTTTAATTCTTTAAGCCAATTAGTGGATGGTACTTTAAAACCAGTTGCTCCCTGAATTGGTTCTACAACAACTGCAGCAGTTTTATTGTCTATTTTCTGTATTGATCCTATACAATCGTAATTTAATTGGTAACATTCTGGAAGTAGTGGTCTGTATTTAGACTTATAATGTTCCTTACCCATTATGCTTAATGCACCATGAGTACTGCCATGATAGCTATTTTTGAATGAAAAAATCTTACTCTTGCCGCTTACTCGTTTTGCCAATTTCATTGCTCCTTCAATTGCTTCACATCCAGAGTTAACAAAATAGGTGCAATTCAAGCTTGAGGGGAGTTGTTGTGCTAATAATTGTGCTAATTTATTTTGTGGAGATTGTATATATTCTCCATAAACCATTACATGCAAGTATTTATTTGCTTGAGTAGTTATGGCATTTATAATTTTTTGATTAGAATGCCCTAGAGTACAAGCTGACACTCCTGCTACTAAATCTAAATAAGCATTTCCTTCAACATCGAAGATGTGCATGTCTTTTGCGAAATCTATTTCTAAACCATTGGCATAAGGTGTTGTTTGTGCTAAATGGTTAAAAAAGATATCTTTTTCAGACATGATTTTATTTTTTAAGCATAACTTTTAGAGCAGCATCAACAATGTTTTGGCTGTCTAGACCATATTTAACCATCAATTCTGCTGGCTTTCCACTTTCTCCAAATGTATCATCAACACCAATGATTTCCATAGGAGTTGGATGATTTGTACTTAATAAATTTGCTATACTTTCTCCTAAGCCACCATTTTTCATATGCTCTTCTGCTGTAACTACACAATTCGTTTTTTTGACTGAATTTAAAATTGCATTAACATCTAATGGTTTTATGGTGTGAATATTGATTATTTCTGCATTTACACCTTTTTCTTTAAGTATTTTTTGTGCTTTTAATGCTTCCCAAACTAAATGACCAGTTGCAAAAATACTTACATCTTTTCCTTCTTCAAGTGTGATAGCTTTTCCAATTTCAAAGGTTTGATTTTCAGGAGTGAAATTAGGTACTTTAGGTCTTCCAAAACGTAAATAAACAGGTCCTTTATGTTCTGCAATAGCTATAGTTGCAGCTTTAGTTTGATTGAAGTCGCAAGTGTTAATAACTGTCATTCCAGGCAACATTTTCATTAAACCTATATCTTCAAGAATTTGGTGGGTGGCACCATCTTCTCCTAGAGTAAGACCAGCATGTGAAGCACAAATTTTTACATTTTTTCCTGAATATGCAACTGACTGACGTATTTGATCATAAACTCTACCAGTTGAAAAGTTTGCAAAAGTACCTGTAAATGGAATTTTACCCCCAATTGTCATTCCTGCAGCAATACCAATCATATTGGCTTCTGCAATTCCAACTTGAAAAAAGCGACTAGGATGTTCCTTTGCAAAAGCATCCATTTTCAACGAACCTGTTAAATCTGCACATAGTGCAACTACATTTTCATTTGTTTTGCCTAATTCACTTAATCCTGCTCCGAAACCAGAGCGAGTATCTTTCATTTCCATTTTTTATAGTTTTATTGACACTGTTTTTTTTGGTGAAACTTTAAAAGTTTTAACTTTAGTATATATGCTTTGAGAAGCTTTTTTGGCTCTATAGATGATTCTATAGCGACCGGGCAAAAGATATAACGATTCTTTTCCTTTGTCTGCTTTCAAGTCAGTTACCCATTTTAACTCATTTTCATCTTCAAAAATACTTCCATAACCAGATGATGTGTACGAAATATAAACTAATGATGGTTCAGGAATAGTAACTTGATAAGTAGAATCTTCTCTAATACTAATACTTTGTTTTATTCTAGGAAGAGTTAAAAACTCCAAATCGTAATTACCAATCAAATATTTTTGTTGAGTATTTACTTTTTGAATGTTTAAGATCTCAGATTGATCTTTAATCTTTACAATACAATCAATTTCTTGATATCCAGAAACTTTTAACTTCAAATCTGCTTGAGGAGTATTAATTGGAATGATTGTATGTTTTCCTGGCGACAATTTCCACTCTTGATCTGATTCAACGGGTGGTATGGTATGAGCAACCACTTTATATCCTAAAACAGGATCAATTTTTAAGGTGTCAGGTAATCCTTTATGATTTAAGGTATGTATGAAATTATATTGCAATACACCTGAAAAAGAATCATAAAAGCTTAAAGGAATGTTTGTTTCGGTAGGATTTCCTTTCTTGTCTAATAAATTTACTTGTACAGAACTAGTATTAAGAACTTGAGATACAACAACGTTCAAAACGTTTTCGAATGTTTCGGGATCTTTAGCATCAAAGAAAGTTCCTACACAGTCGAAAGTTTTTTTATAATCATCATCTAATCCAATACCAATAACAAATGGCTTTAGAATGATTTTTTGTTGTTGATATAATCTAGAAATAGCACATGGGTCACCATCACATTCTTCGATTCCATCTGTAATTAAAACAACTATATTTCTTGAATTTTCATGAGAGTCCGGAAAGTCATAAGCTCCAGATTCTAATGCTCTAGCAATAGATGTTGTTCCACTTGGTCTAATTGTTTTGAGCCTGTTTTTGATTACCTCAGTATTGTTTTTACTAAAATTCACTTCTAATTTAGTGTCTTCACAATATTGTGGAGGATATGGAAATTGATGACCATACACACGTAAAGCTAATTCCAGATTTTCTTTGCCTTTCAAACTATCTAACATATTAGAAAGAAGTCGCTTTGCAGTATTCATTCTGGTGTTTCCGCTAAAATTGGAAACCATACTCTGTGAGGCATCAAGAATAAAAAGTACACGTGTAGTTTTTTTTTGAGCAAATGAATTGAGGCTAAAAAAAAGAAAACAAAACAGAGCTAATGGTTTTAGTTTATCTAGTATTTTAGAGTGCTTATTCATTTAGTAATCGCCTAAAGATTCTGGATTTTGTTCAAGAGCACTTGTTAATTGTTCATCATTTGGAGCAGATCCATGCCATTTGTGAGTTCCCATCATATAATCGACACCATTTCCCATCTCGGTATGTAGCAGTAAGCAAATTGGTTTTCCATTATTAGCCATTTTTTTTGCTTGAGACAAGGCAACTAAAATCTTTTCAACATTATTTCCTTCTTTCAATTCTATAACTTCCCAACCAAATGCTTCAAATTTTTGATTTAAATTTCCAAGAGCAAGTACTTCATCTGTTGAACCGTCAATTTGTTTTTGATTATAATCGATAGTAGCTATTAAATTGTCTACTTTTTTTGCGGACGCATACATTGCAGCTTCCCATATCTGCCCTTCCTGCAGTTCTCCATCTCCATGAAGGCTGTATACTAAATGCTTATCGTTGTTAAGTTTTTTTGTTTCGGCTGCACCAATAGCTACAGACATTCCTTGACCTAAAGAACCAGATGCCATTCTGATACCAGGAAGTCCTTCATGTGTTGTTGGGTGTCCTTGTAATCTAGAGTTAATAGTACGAAATGTAGATAATTCTTGCACATCAAAAAAACCTCTTCTGGCTAAAACACTATACCAAACTGGAGAAATGTGACCATTAGATAAAAAGAATAAATCTTCATTTTTACCATCCATATTAAAGTCAGTATTCAATTCCATTACTTCAAAATATAAAGAAACTAAAAATTCAGTACAGCCTAACGACCCACCAGGATGACCAGAAGATTGAGCATGTACCATTCGTACAATATCCCTTCTTACCTGATTACATACAGATTCTAATTTGTTTGTCATAATTGTTTATTTTGTATTTCAAATTTAGTTCTTTTAGTAAGGCTACAAACAATTGTTGATATTTTTTAAAAAATGTTTGAAAGAGCTGACTATCTTTGCAAAAAATAAAATTTAGAAATGGCTTTAAAGTGTGGTATAGTTGGATTGCCAAATGTTGGTAAGTCTACTTTGTTTAATTGTTTGTCGAATGCAAAAGCTCAATCGGCAAATTTTCCTTTTTGTACAATAGAACCAAACGTTGGTGTAATAACTGTTCCTGATAATCGACTAACTCAACTTGAAAAGTTAGTAAAACCAGAAAAAGTTTTACCAACTACTATTGAAATAGTGGATATTGCTGGCTTGGTTAAAGGGGCAAGTAAAGGTGAAGGTTTGGGTAATAAGTTTTTAGCCAACATTAGAGAAACGGATGCGATTATACATGTTTTGAGATGTTTTGATAATGATAATATTGTACATGTTGATGGTTCTGTAGACCCTATAAGAGATAAAGAAACAATAGATTTTGAACTTCAAATTAAGGATCTAGAAGCAATAGACAAAAAAATCCAGAAGTATCAAAAAATATCTAGAACAGGAGATAAAGAAGCTAGAAAAGTGTTAGAGATTCTAGAATTGTATAAAGCCCATCTTGAAAGTGGTCAATCTGTAAGAAGTTTAAGTATTGATGATAAAGATAAAGAACATGTTCAGGATTTGATGCTACTTACTTCAAAGCCTGTTATGTATGTTTGTAATGTTGATGAATCGTCTGTTTTAGAAGGAAATAAGCATGTTGATCGTGTAAAAGAAGTAGTAAAATCAGAAAATGCATCTGTTATAATTATTGCAGCCTCTACTGAAGCTGATATTGCTGAGTTAGAAAGTTTTGAAGAACGCCAACTTTTTTTAGATGATTTAGGATTAGAAGAGCCTGGGGTCAACAAAGTGATAAAATCTTCTTATAGTTTGTTGAATTTATCGACCTATTTTACTGCTGGAGTAAAAGAAGTAAGAGCTTGGACTATCAGAAGAGGTATGAAAGCTCCACAAGCAGCGGGTGTTATTCACAGTGATTTTGAAAAGGGTTTTATTCGAGCTGAGGTGATTAAATATGATGATTTTGTAAGCTTAGGCTCTGAAATTGCATGTAAAGAAAACGGTAAAATGTCAGTTGAGGGAAAAGAATATACCGTTGAGGATGGTGACATTATGCACTTCAGATTTAATAATTAAGGTCTTACTTTAGTATTCATTATATTTGATTATGAATTATATTTTATTTGATGATTGTAGGCAAGATTTATTGCCCTTAACTTATACAAAACCTGTAGCAGAGTTAAGAGTTGGTATCATAAGCATAAGGGAAAAATGGGAATTAATGTTAAATTCTACACTCTCTTTTTTAACAGAAAATTATTTACAGAGTAAATTTGAGTTAAAGCAAGAAGATATGAATGTGTGGATAAATGGTTCTATATTACCTAATTCATCATTGATTAAAGCAATACATTCTTTGAATGAAAATTCTTGTTTAGTAAAAGGTGAAACCATTATAGCATTTAAATCTTCAACTTATAAAATTCCAGAAAATTCAATTTTGTTTGAAGAAGAATATTATCAAATTGATAAAGTTTGGAAAATATTTTCTCTAAATGAAATAGCTATTAAAAATGACTTCGAGCTATTAACTAAAGGAAGAAAAAGCGAACAGTTGAGTAATACAAATACTGCTTTTGAAATAGATAGAATTTTTATTGAAAAAGGAGCTGTTGTTGAATGTAGTATTCTAAATCCAAATGGGGGTTATATTTATATTGGAAAAAATGCTCAAGTTATGGAGGGTTCAATAGTAAGAGGTTCTCTAGCTATGTGCGAAAATTCTGTTCTTAAAATAGGTGCAAAAATTTATGGAGCAACAACTATTGGGCCATCTTCAAAAGTTGGTGGTGAAGTAAACAATACGGTTTTACAAGCTTATTCTAACAAGGGGCATGATGGATTTTTAGGGAATTCGGTAATAGGAGAGTGGTGTAATTTAGGTGCCGACACAAATAATTCTAACTTAAAAAATAATTATGCAGATGTAAAGCTTTGGAATTATTCATCAAATCGTTTTGAAAACACACAACTTCAGTTTTGTGGTTTAATAATGGGAGATCATTCAAAATGTGGAATAAATACAATGTTCAATACAGGAACTGTAGTCGGTATTTGTTCTAACATTTTTGGAGCAGGTTTTCCTAGAAATTTTGTTCCTTCCTTTTCATGGGGAGGGTCAGCTGGTTATTCAACTTATGTACTTAATAAGGTGTTCGATGTAGCTTCTAAAGTTACTTTGAGAAGAAAAGTAGAGTTCAGCCAAATTGATAAAGATATTTTGTCGCATGTTTTCGAACTGACAAATAGGTATAGAAATGGATAGTTTTTGTCAATTTTTGTCAAAATAATTGTTAGGTATACTATTTGCATGTTTAATTTTTAAACACACAAAACAGTTAATCTGTCATAATGACATTAAAATTTAGTTTATGAGCAACAATACTTTTTTAGATTCTTTAGTTTCTGGAGTTGTAGATGATGATAGTGACTTCATTCCTTTGTTGAGTAAGGAGGATGAAGATAAAATAAACAAAGAGGAAATACCTTCATCTTTACCAATCTTACCACTGCGAAATACGGTGTTATTTCCAGGTGTGGTGATACCAATTACTGTTGGTAGAGATAAGTCTATTAAGTTAATTAAAGAGGTTTACAAAAAGGATAAATTAGTAGGTATTGTATCTCAAAAAGATGCAAGTATTGAAGATCCCACAATTGATGATCTTAATAAAATTGGTACGGTTGCTCATATAATGAAATTGTTGAGAATGCCTGATGGTAATTTGACTGTTATTATTCAAGGAAGAAAATTAATCGAACTAAACGGACTAATACAGGAAGAACCTTATCTAAAAGCTAACGTTGTTGAGCTTGCTGAAGAAAAACCAGAAAATAATGATGAAGAGTTTGAGGTATTAGTAGATTCAGTTAAAGATATAGCTTTACAAATTGTTAAAGAGTCTCCCAACATTCCTTCGGAAGCTCAGTTGGCTATTAAAAATATTGAGTCATCATCATTTTTAATCAATTTCGTTTGTTCTAATATGGATACTTCTGTAGTAAAAAAGCAGGAGTTATTACAAACGTTTAATCTTAAAAAAAGATCTATTCTAACTTTAGAAATGCTTACTAAAGAATTACAGAGGTTAGAAATGAAAAATGAAATTCAACACAAGGTTAAGCATGATTTAGATCAACAACAAAGAGAATATTTTTTGAATCAACAACTAAAGGCAATTCAAGAAGAGCTTGGAGGTTCTGCTGATCAGGAAATAGAAGAAATGCGCAACAGAGCTACTACCAAAAAATGGGATAAAAAAGTTGGCGAAAATTTTGAAAAAGAAATTAAGAAATTACAAAGAATGAATCCTGCAATGGCAGATTATTCTGTTCAAAGAGCATACTTGGATTTATATCTTGATTTACCATGGGGTGTGTATAGTAAAGATTCATTTGATCTTAAAAAAGCAAAAGCAATTTTAGATAGAGATCACTTTGGCCTAGAAAAAGTTAAAAATAGAATTATTGAGCATTTAGCGGTTTTGAAGCTGAAAGGGGATATGAAATCTCCTATAATTTGTTTGTACGGTCCTCCGGGTGTAGGAAAAACATCCTTAGGTAGATCAGTTGCAGAGGCTTTAGGTAGAAGTTATGAAAGAATTTCTTTTGGTGGCCTAAGAGACGAATCGGAGATAAGAGGGCACAGGAGGACTTATATTGGAGCAATGCCAGGAAGAATCATTAAATCTATAAAAAAAGCAAATTCATCCAATCCTGTTTTTGTCTTAGACGAAATCGATAAAGTTAGTAGAGATTCTCATGGTGACCCTTCTTCTGTTTTATTAGAAGTGTTAGATCCCGAACAAAATAATTCTTTTCATGATAATTATCTTGATATGGGTTATGATTTGTCAAAAGTAATGTTTATTGCTACTGCAAATTCTCTGTCAACAATCCAACCAGCATTAAGAGACAGGATGGAGATAATAGAAATAAATGGTTATACCATTGAAGAAAAAATACAAATTGCTAAAAAGCATTTATTGCCCAAACAACTAAAAGAACACGGACTTAAAAGAGATGATTTGAAAATTCCACAAGCTGTGATTGAAAAAGTAGTGGATGGTTATACAAGAGAGTCTGGAGTCAGAGGTCTAGATAAAATGATAGCCAAAATTGTACGAAATGCTGCTAAGTCTATAGCAATGAATCAATCTTATAATAAGACTTTTTGTGAAGAAGATTTACATCCTGTTTTAGGTGCTAAAACTTTTGACAGAGATCGATATTTAAATAATGACATCGCAGGAGTTGTTACCGGATTAGCTTGGACGTCCGTTGGTGGTGATATTTTATTTATTGAAACTTCTTTGAGTAGAGGAAAAGGAAAGCTTAATATAACTGGAAATCTAGGTAATGTGATGAAAGAATCAGCAACTATTGCTCTTCAATACATAAAGTCTAACGCTCAAAAATTAGGTGTTGATCATTCAATTTTTCAAAAGTACGACATACATATTCATGTTCCTGAGGGAGCTACACCAAAAGATGGTCCATCGGCCGGAATTACAATGCTTACAGCACTTACTTCTTTATTAACACAAAGAAAAGTTAAAAGTAGACTAGCTATGACTGGGGAAATTACTTTAAGAGGTAAAGTATTACCTGTTGGTGGAATTAAAGAAAAGATTCTAGCTGCTAAGCGATCAGGCATTAAAGAAATTGTACTTTGTCAACAAAACAAAAAAGATATTGATGAAATAAATCAAAATTATTTAAAAGGATTAAAATTTCATTTTGTCACTCAAATGATGGAAGTGATAAACATATCTCTACTCATTACAAAAGTTAAGAATTCAGTAGTTATTGATTAAATGACTAACTTTGATTTCAAAAGCTTAATTATGAAAAATATTTTTTTGTTAATTTCTTTCCTAGTTAGTTTAAACGTTATTGGACAAAATGTCATAGCTAAAATTAGTCCTTTTCATTTAATAGATGGTACGTTTTATACTTCTATTGAAAAAGAATTTATAAGTGATCATTCTGTAAATATTTCTAGTGGTTATAGACTTTCAGATAATGGAGACGATAAAGGCTGGATGGGAGAAGTGCAACTTAGAAAATATCTTTTTACTATAAAGTCATTACGTTTTGGTGAGTCGTCCTTATCAGGAGTTTTTGGAGCTTTATATGGAAATGCGAAATATTTTTCAGAATTAGAAGATTATGATGTTTTATATCCTTATGATGAAGGTTATTACCAAGATTATTATGAGAAATATGAAATTAAGCAAGGTGAAGCTGGTGTTTTGATGGGTATTCAACTAGTAGTTCAAGAAAAAGTTTCGCTTGATTTTTTTATTGGTGGTGGTTTAAGAGTCTCAGATGTTGAAGGTAAAACAAGTATAAACTTCGACCCGGTATCTCCTCAAAGAGGCTATACAGGTATTGTTCCAAAAATTGGACTAGATTTTGGGATTGTTTTTTAAGAAAATTAGTCCATTTATATATTATTTGGATACTTAATTTCGTTTTATTCAAAATTATAGTTGTTTGATGAGCAAGTTTATTTTAATTCTACTGTGTGTATTTTCTTTTACAAAACTTTACGCTCAATCTAGTGGAGAATTCGTATTTAATGTGCTGAATACTCCTTTTTCACCTCGAATGGCGGTGTTAAATCAACCAATTGCAATAGTTGATAAAGATGTTAATGTTGGTGTTTTAAATCCATCTGTTTTGAATGATGAAATGCATCATCAAATTTCAATGAACTTTGTGGATTATTTTTCGGATATAAACTTTGTGGAAGCAGCATATGCATTTCCTTTAAAAGATTTTGGTACTCTTTCTACATCTTTTAAGAATGTATCCTACGGTCAGTTTATCCAAACAGATTTTTCTGCTAATCAACAAGGAACATTTAGTGCTAGTGAACAATTGATTACTATAGGGTGTAGTAAACTTATATTTCCAAAAATTCGATTAGGTACAAATGTGAAAATGGTTTTATCGTCTTTAGAGTCGTATAATTCTGTTGCTCTTGCTTCAGACATTGCTATTTCGTATTTTGATGAAAAATCGACTTGGTCTTTTTCCTTCTTAGCAAGAAACATAGGACGTCAAATTAACCAATATACTTCAATAAGCGAAACAATTCCATTTACCTTAGATTTTGGAGCTTCAAAAAAATTAGAACATTTACCTTTTAAATTTACAATTGGATACAATAATTTAAATCGTTTTGATTTAACTTATTCTGGTTTATATGAAACTGAAATAGAAGAATCTAACGCTATGGGGTTTGGAAATAAGCTTTTTAGTCATTTCGAATTTGGAGGTGAGCTAACTATTGCTAAAAGAGTAGATTTAAGATTTGGTTACAACGCTCTCAAAAGAAATGAACTAAAAGTAAATTCATATTTAGGAACTGTTGGTTTTTCTTGGGGAATGGGTGTACAATTAAATTCGTTTAGAATTGACTTTGGTAGGTCTACTTACCATTTACATGGTTCGCCAAATTATTTTTCTGTAAGTTCTAACCTTAACCAATTTTTTTCTAAAAGATGAAAAAGATAAATATTGCTATTGATGGTCATTCTTCGTGTGGAAAAAGCACGATAGCAAAAGATTTGGCTAAACATTTTAATTATACTTACATTGACTCTGGTGCAATGTACCGATCAGTTTGTTTGTATTGTTTAGAAAATAATATAATGCAGAATGGTAAATTAGATCAACAAAAATTATTGCAACATTTAGATAAAATTGAGATAACCTTTTCATTTGACAATGAGTTAAATAAAGCTCAAACTATTATGAATGGAAAAAATATTGAAGATAAAATTAGAACACTGTATGTTTCTCAGAACGTAAGTATAATAAGTAAAATTAAAGAAGTCAGACAGAAACTAATTTTTTTACAAAGAAAAATTGGCGAAAATAAAGGGGTTGTAATGGATGGTAGAGATATTGGTTCAGTTGTTTTCCCTGATGCAGAGTTAAAATTGTTTATTACCGCTTCTATTGAAGAAAGAGCTCGAAGAAGGTTTTCCGATTTACAGGATGTTAGTTATGATGATGTTCTTGAAAATCTAATGAAGCGTGATGCTGATGATTCAAATCGTAATGAAAATCCATTAATTCAAGCTAGTGATTCTATTTTAGTGGATAATACAAACATGACTAAAAAAGAGCAATTCGATAAAATCATAGCATTGTGCGTTCAAGCTATGAACTAACGAACGGTTTCATAACTTGTTCAATAGATTTTTTATTTTCGAAATAGCCTAATAATTTTAATAATACATTTTCTACTATAGCATCTGGACAAGATGCACCAGAGGTGAGAATAATGCTTACTTTTTCTTTGGATGGAATAAAGTTTTTAGTTGAAAGCATTTTTTTGTTTATATAATCAAAGTGATGTATTAAAGTGTTGCTTTCAATCTCTGATTCCGATTTTATATAAAATGTTGTTAGTTTCTTTTCGCACAATTCTACTAAATGGGAGGTGTTTGAACTATTGTAACCACCTACAACTATAGCAATATCGGCTTCTTCTTCTAATAATCCATAAGTTGATTTTTGATTTTCATTAGTTGCATAACATAGTGTATCTCTAGTATCAGCAAAATGATCTTTGTAATTATCAACTCCGTATTTTTCCGAAATGGTATCTTTCAGAAATGTGGAAATTTCTACTGTTTCGCTTGCCAACATAGTGGTTTGATTTACAACTCCTATTTTAATAAGGTCTTTGTAAATATTAAATCCTTTAGAATACTTTCCATCAAAATAATCTAAAAATTCTTGTTCATTTTTATTACCAAGTATTACTTGCTTAAGAAATTTTGCTTCTTCTAAATCTTTAATAATAAGCGAAGGAGAGTTTTGATATGAATGTGAGAAAGTAGCTTTTGTTTCTTCATGATTGTATTTACCATGAATGATAATTGTAAAGTTGTTTTTTGCAATACTTTCTGCCTTTTTCCATACTCTAGTAACAAATGGGCAAGTAGTATCGTAATTTTCTAAGCTAACCCCTTTTTCTTTCAGAATGTTTTCAATTTCAATAGTAGTACCAAATGCTGGTGTTATAACTACGTCATCTTTGCTAATTTCATCCCATGGGATCAACTGATTACCTTTAGTATCCATAATGAATTTTAAACCTTTAGACAGCAAATCTTCATTTACGATAGGGTTGTGAATCATTTGACTTAAGAGATAAATATTTTTATTGGGATTCTGTTCTATAGCTTTGTAAGAAATTTCAATTGCATTTTCAACACCAAAACAAAAACCAAAATGTCTAGCTAATTTGAATTCAACAGGACCAAAGTCTAGAGTGGTAGGAGTAAAATCTTTTTTCTTTAAATCAAGACTTTTTCTTTTGTCTTTTATAGTTTTTATTATAGATGATTGATAAAAATCTGGAACGTCAAAATTTCTCATTATGTTAATTTAAAGTACGAACAAAAATAGGTAAATTTGACTTATGAGTGATTTAAAAAATATTAGGACAGATTATCAGATGGGTCAATTGAATCAATCCGACTTAAATTCATCTCCATTTCTTTTTTTTAAACAATGGATGAAAACAGCTGTTGAGCGAGTTAAAAAAGATCCAAACGCATTTGTATTATCTACTATTTCTGAATCCAATTTCCCTTCCTCTAGAGTAGTTTTGTTAAGAGGAGTAGAGAAGGATGGTTTTTGTTTTTTTACGAATTATAACAGTGAGAAATCTCAGTCTATTTTTAAAAATAATAAGGTTTCTATGACTTTTTATTGGCCTGAAATAGAACGACAAGTTAGGATTAATGGAATTGCTCAAAAAACTACTTCTGAATACTCAGACAATTATTTTAAATCCCGACCTTATTCAAGTAAAATTGGAGCATGGTCTTCCAATCAAAGTAGTCAAATAGAAACTCGTGACGAACTAGAAAATAAGGTTGAATTCTATAAGAATAAATTTCCGAAGGATGTTCCTAGACCTGATTTTTGGGGTGGATTTATCATTGTTCCGTGTCAATTTGAATTTTGGCAGGGAAGGTCAAATCGTCTTCATGATCGTTTTGTCTATTCTCTTGTAGATGGAAAATGGGAAATTGTGCGTTTAGCTCCTTAATCGATTTTTTAAAAAATCCTTTTCAACAATATCGCACCTATCTATACTATATCTTAACCAGTTTAGTAAAATAATATCCTTTTCTTTTTGATTTAAACGCCAGTCTATTGTAGAATTATTCAATTTTGTTCTCAAATGATTTAGGCAAATTGCAGCTGAAACCGACAAATTAAAACTTTCGGTAAAGCCATACATTGGGATATAAATAAATTCGTCTGCCTCTTCCATAACGATTTGGCTTAATCCTTTAGTTTCAGTGCCAAAAAACAATGCTGCTTTTCCATTGTGTATATTAAAGTCGTTGAGTGTTTGACTAGTTTTGTGTGGGCTTGTAGCGACTATTCGATAGCCTTGTTTTTTTAGTTTTTTAATACAATCAATCGTATTATCTTTTTTATGCTTGTAGTGGTTTATGCTTAACCAATTCGATGCACCCATAGCAACTTCTGAGTCAGGCTTAAATTCGTTATAATTTTCGATGATATGTATATCTTGAATTCCAAAACAATCGCATGATCTTAAAACGGCACTTGCATTTAAGGGTTGATAAATATTTTCTAAAACTACCGTAAAATATTTGGTTCGTTCATTAAGATTTTTTTCGAATAAAGTTTTTCGTTCTTCGGTAATACAATTACTTAAATGTTGAATTAGCTTTTTCATTATTCAAATCGAAAGTCATCGTTTATTTTAAACCCTCTCAAAAAATCTTCAATTTTCATTCTTTTTTTACCAGATAGTTGTAATTCTAAAATTTCAATAAAGCCTTTTTTTGTAGCTACTTTTAGAAAGGATTTGTTGTCGGATATGATAAATCCATTTTCAAATTTATGATTTTTGTATTCAACTTTTGATTGAAAAACTTTTAAAGTTAAATCTTTACCGTTAGTTAAATTAGTCCAAGCTGCTGGGTATGGTGATAATCCTCTTATTTTATTATGTATTTTTTCAGGATAATCATTCCAGTTTAGTTTACATAAAGGTTTGAAAATTTTCGGAGCTTCACTTATTTCTCCATTTTGAGAAATAGCATTTACCTTATTATTAGAAATTAAATCTACAGTTTTACAAACTAAATTACTTCCGATGTTCATTAATTTGTCGTGGAGTTCTCCAGCGGTTTCGTTTTCTGAAATAGATATTTTTTCTTGAAGAATAATCTCTCCAGTATCAATTTTTTCTTCAATAAAAAATGTTGTAACTCCACTTTGTTTTTCTCCATTAATTATAGCCCAATTAATAGGTGCTGCACCTCTGTATTTTGGTAATAAAGAAGCATGAAGATTTATGGTTCCTTTATTGGGCATTGACCAAACTATTTTTGGTAACATCCGAAAAGCTACAACTATTTGTAGATTGGCATTCAAAGATTTTAATTCTTGAATAAATTTTTCATCTTTTAAATTGTGAGGTTGAAGTACTTTTAAGTTTTGTTGAATAGCATAATCTTTCACAGAAGAAGATCGCATTTTTTGACCTCTTCCAGCTGGCCTATCTGGTGCAGTAATAACTGCTACAATTTTATATTCAGATTCTACTAACGCTTTTAGCGATGCAGTAGCAAAATCTGGAGTTCCCATAAATACAATTCTTAATTCATTCATTAAACAAATCTAATTATTCTATCCAAATTAGATGATTCTTATCATTAATATATAATTGTTCATTTTCTAGTAGATATTCTATTACTTTGATATAGCTTTCTTTTGTTTCTTCGCTAGCATTGGAAAGTAATTCTTCAATATTTTGCTTTTTATTTAAAATGTTAGTTTTTATCACGTTTTTAATTTGAACAAATTGTTTATTATCTACAAACTTTTTTTGCCTAAACATATGTCACATTTATAGCAATTTTGTAATCTTTTTTGACCAAAATAAGCCAATATCATACTACTTCTGCACATAGAATTCTGTTGGACATAGTTTATTATACTGTTTGCTTTTTGAATATCTTTTTTCTTACTAAGTTTTATATTTTGCTTGGTAAATGTGATTTTGTTTGCATCGATTCTTTGGTTAATAAAATAGATTTTTGGATTAGTATTTTGCTTGATGTAATCTAAAAGTTCCAACTCATGTAGTTTTTCAAGAGATTTAATTAGCACATTTATATTAATCCCACATCGTTTAGAAATCAAATTTTCCTTAATGTTTATATACGTATCAAAAATTCCAGAATACGACCTTAAGAGTGTTTTGATTACTATATCGTACTGTGCATTTGCAATTTGAAATTGATATAAATCGTTATGTGATGATTTAATATGAATTTTTGAGGGTTGATGTACAGCTTCACTAAGTTTTATAAGCTCTTCTTTTTCTAGTATTTTAAGGCTATTGTAGGTTTTTAGTTGATCTAGCGAATAATTTTGACAAAAAGACGTTATGTCAAATTCATATTGTTCAATAGTAGAAATAGGTCCAATTGCAATATTAAATTGATTTACTAAAGATTGATATACTTTTTGGATATACTTTTTGTCAGGATATTTTGTCGAAATTTGATTTTTTAAGCTAAGTATTTTTTGGTCGTTATATAAAATATAGCAATTTGCTTCTTTTCCATCTCTACCAGCTCTACCAGATTCTTGAAAATAAGATTCAATACTGTTGGGTATATGTGTATGAATTACAGTTTTTACGTTTGATTTGTCAATACCCATACCAAAAGCATTTGTAGCAACCATTGCTCTAGCATGATTTTGGCTCCATTCTTTTTGTTTTTTATCACGTTCATTTATGTGTAGTCCACCATGAAAATAATGGGAAGGAATTTTATTTTTGTTGAGAAACTGAGCAATTAGTTTAGTGTCTTTTCTGGTATTGCAATAGACTATTGAACTTCCTTTTTTTTGATTTAAAATTTTTAATAGTTCAGTGTAAATATCTTCTGTTTTTCGAACGTTGTATGAAAGCTCTTTTCTGAAAAAACTATGAGAAATAACATTTTTTTTATTGAATAAAAGTTTTTTTTGAATATCCTCGATGACGTCAGACGTTGCACTTGCCGTAAGTGCAATAACAGGTGCATGGCATATAGTACGTAAATCGCTTATTTTACGATACGATGGTCGAAAGTCATAACCCCACTCGGAGATACAATGTGCTTCATCTACAGCGATCAAATTGATATTCATTTTATCAATCCTTTGTTTTACTAAGTCATTTTGTAGTTTTTCTGGAGATAGATATAAAAATTTATACCCTCCATAAATACAGTTATCAAGAGCAATATCGAGTTCAGAATAGCTTAAGCCAGAATGGATAGCTATTGCTTTTATGTTTTTTTTGTGCAGAGTATCAATTTGATCTTTCATCAAAGCTATTAGAGGTGAAATAACTATACAGATTCCTTCTTGTAATAATGCAGGAACTTGAA
This sequence comes from Flavobacteriales bacterium, assembly GCA_049890095.1. Taxonomy (GTDB): domain Bacteria; phylum Bacteroidota; class Bacteroidia; order Flavobacteriales; family UBA7312; genus JABAYQ01. Next base: position 166,484 of record JBMHCD010000008.1, read on the forward strand.
AACATACAGATTTTCCTCCTCCTGTTGGTAATAAAGCAAGAGTATCTTTTTTTTCAAATATGGATTGTATAATTTTTTCTTGAGAAGCTCTAAAAGAATCGAATCCCCAATAATGATTTAATATTTCTAGAGGCGTTTTCATTTTATGTTGTTGTCAGCACTGTAAGTAATCTTTTATAAATTGTAGTCTGTTACTAACAGTATCTTTTGGAATAATGATTACTTTATAACCTAAAGTGGTATAAATTTCTTTCAATTTAAGAAAAATTTTTTCGGCCTGATAGATATTTTCTAATCGTTCACTATCGTTTACGTAAATTTCTGACCAAAATGGAGCAATAAAAACAGTGTTGAAATATTTTAACTCTTTTGCTAGTTGTAAATAATTTTCAGGAACTTTAATTCCGTTTAGCTGCATGTATGCTAACCCATCAATAAAACTTCTGTCATAAAATTGAATTCCAGTTTTTGCTGAGTGAAATTGTTCTATTCTTTTTTCAAATACTATTTGTTCAAAAGAAAGATCTTTTTCAGATTGAATAATTTTTTGATTATGTATAATCTCTCTTGAGATTTCATCAAAACAGAAGTACCCAGTTTCTTTTAGTTTATTTATTAGAGTTGTTTTGCCTGAAGATGGACCACCAGTGATTACAATTTTTTTCATTACATCGTCATTCCCAAAATTGCGATACCAGAACCAAGAATTATTGAAATTATCTTTCGTTGGTTAAAGTTATGGTTTTCGCTACTTTCAAATAAAATTGTTGTTGAAATATGTAGAAATATACCAATTACTAGAGCCATTATTTCATTGTGATAATTAGTAAAATTGATAAATTCACTAATAAACATCCCTAATGGAGACATAAAAGCAAAAGCGATGATTATAAGAATAGATTTTAGATTGGAAAATCCACTTGCTAAAAACATATTCATTAGGACAATACTAACAGGAACTTTATGTATTGCTAATCCCATTAATAAATTATCATGTACATGACCATGATGAGAATTACCTAAAGGCATTCCTTCAAGAATAGCATGAATACTTAAACCAATCAAAACACTTATCGGAATTGAATTGTTAATATGACTATGACCATGTTCAGCACCTTTTGTAAAATGCTCTAAAAGTATTTGAAAGAAAAAGCCAATAAGCACATATATACCTACGGAATGATTGTGCCCGTGATTATATACATCAGGAATTAAATGCAAAACAGTTATTGCAAATAAATAAGATCCACTAAAAGAAATTAGAAGCTTGGTTTTATCTTTAGACAAATCTTTATAAAAGAAAGCAATTCCTGCTCCTATTAAAACGGATGCGATTAAAACAATATAAAACATATAGTAATTATTTCTGTGCTAATATAATCAAGCGATTTGAATTATTGATGTCAAAATCGTTTAGATTATAATCTCCCCAAGTTTTTAATATTTTTAAACTAGAATTGTTTGTTAAATGGTTAAAATCCTCCAAAGTTAAAACATTTACTTTTTCAAAAAAAGTGAATTTTTCATGGTCCGTAAACTGTATTTCTTTGATAATAAAGTTGTTTTCAACTTTTCGTTTTAAATGAAATTCAATACCATCAATAGTTTTTATTTCATTTTGTACTAAATTATCAATCACTTTTTTAACGTTCATGAAATCGATGATAAGTTTACCTCCTTTTTTTAAACTATTTGACATTGTGTTTACAGCTAACTGGTTGTCATTTTTATCATCAAAATATCCAAAACTGGTAAATAGGTTTAAGCATACATCGAAATGATTATTTATATAATCTTCTCTCATATCATGAACTTGAAAAGTTGCTGTACTATTATTTTTCTTTTTTGCATGCTCTATATTTCGTTTTGACAGATCTATACCATGTACATTAAAGCCTAAAGAATTAATGAACAAGGAATGCCTTCCTTTTCCACAAGCCAGATCTAAAAAAACATCACTTGCATTTGGATCAAGTTCTTTCAATATATTACTTATAAAAAGTTTAGCTTCAGCTTCATTTCTGTTTTTATAAAGGGTATGATAATATTTTGTGTTAAACCAATTTTCCATTTTTCAAATATATAGCATCTAAAGGATTTAAATGACTAAATTTGTTAAATGAATTTAAATCACGTCAATTTTGAAATGATTGCTAAAACGCAATTGGGTTTAGAAGAAGTTTTAGCAAAAGAATTAAAAGATTTAGGAGCTCAAAATGTTAAAGAGTTGAATAGAGCAGTTAGTTTTGTTGGAGATTTGGGCTTTATGTATAAGGCAAATTTAAATTTACGAACAGCAATTAGAATTTTAAAGCCCATTTATCAATTTTCTGCAAGAAAGGAGGACCAGCTTTATAATGAGACTTATAAATTTGATTGGTCAAAATATATAAATGTAGAAAACACTATTGCTGTTAATGCAGCAGTGCATTCCGATTTTTTTAATCACAGTCATTATGTATCTTTAAAAGTAAAAGATGCTATTGTTGATTTTTTTAGAGACCTTACAAAAGGTAAAAGACCGAATGTAGATACTAAAAATCCAGATGTTAGAATTAACATACACATCTCAAATGATAAATGTAATATTTCCTTAGATAGTTCTGGAGATTCTTTGCATAAAAGAGGGTATAGGCACGTTACTAATCAGGCACCAATAAGCGAAGTCTTAGCCGCAGGATTAATTTTGTTGAGCGATTGGGACAAAAAAAGTGATTTTCTAGATCCAATGTGTGGTTCTGGTACATTATTAATAGAAGCTGCAATGATAGCTTGTAATATACCTGCTTCTTTACACAGAAAAAAATTCGGTTTTATGACATGGCCCGATTATGATGAAGAATTATGGAATACCATAAAAGAATCTTCACTAAACAAAACAATCGAATTTGAAGGAAAAATAACAGGTTGTGATAGTTCTTTTGCATCATTGAGAAAGGCAGAGTCGAATGTACGTGATGCAATGCTAGATGATATTATAAAAATAAAAAGAGCTAATTTCTTTAGACATCCTGAGTTGTTTGATACTACTGGTACTATTGTTTTCAACCCTCCTTATGGAGAACGTTTAAATGTTGATGTAATCGATCTGTATAAAAAAATAGGGGATACCTTTAAAAAGCATTATGCTGGGTCTACTGCCTGGTTAATTACTTCAGATATGGAAGCGGTTGATAACATTAACTTGAGACATACAAGGAGAATTAAATTATTTAACGGTCAGCTTGAATGTAGATTTTTGAGATATCAAATGTACGAAGGCACAAAAAAATTACACAAAAAAAAAACAACTGAATAATTTCAGTTGCTTTTCTTTTTAGGTGAAAGTTTATTTTAATTCTTGTGCTTTTTTAATTGAAATCTCTTCGTTATTGTAGAATGCAATTACATAGCTATCAGAATAACCTTTGGCTTTCATTTCATTCATTTTAAACATTGCAGCTTGAATATTAGTAAACGTTCCGATAGAGAATCTAATCAAACCATTTTCCATATTTTCTTTTTCAATATTATCTATTTCTGAGTATTCAGTAATTTTTGATTTATCATTTAACCCAAATACTCCTAGTTGAACTTTGTAAATAACGTCTCCGAATACTGGAGGAGCATTCGATTCTAAACCGTAGTCCATATATTCTTCAGCATCTACAATTTGTCCACTTTTGAGAGCAATAACTTTTGCATTTTCATATATGTAAAGTTCGTTACGGTGTTCTAAAGCTTTTTCATAAGATGAAAAACCACCTGAGAACAGGTGTTTGAAACCATTTTTACCCTCAAATACGATTAAGTCTTCAACATCCCAAAAATCTAAATCAACTTCTTTGAACATACCAAGTTGTACTCTGAATACAATAGATTCAAGAGGGGGTAAGTCTTTTAGTTTTGCAGAGTTTCTTAAGTTCTGCTCTCTATTGATTTCATCATTACTAACCAGTCTTAAATCTCCTTGCTTATCCTCAATCACTACAGAATTAGGATAACCACTAATGATAAGTTGATTTTGTTTTTGTCTGGCAACTAATAGGTCGTCGTATTCTCCACTAAAGTAAATTACATCATCATTTTCTTTAGTACTTTTAATATCTACAATACTCATTAATTTGTTAATCTCACCAGCTTCTAATTGCATTTTAGATTTTAATATTTGGATTTTATAAACAATATCAGAACCTACGTCAAATTGTGTTGAAGTTGTAACTTCATTGATGTATTCTTTTTGTTGATTAATGATATCTTGATATATTTTTGGTTTGTAAAGATCAATTTTCAAAGTGTCTCCAACGGAGTTTATCAAATCTTTTGATATTTTAACAAACCTATCAGTAGGATAATTATCTTTTATGTATTCAACAGCTTCTTGTCTACTTGTCGAATTTTGATACTTAAGAAATAATATTTCACCCATCTCATTGGTTAGTTGAACTCCATTTGAGTTTACAACTGCACCTTTTGGTGTATTGGCCTCCTTATCTTTATAATCAGGCACTCCATCAAAGTCAGTATCTATGGCACATCCTTTATTATCCACTTTAACTCCTCTTGGTGTTTCAGGACAAAAATCATTGATATCTTTAACACCATCATAATCTGTATCTTCATTATCAATGATATCGAAGTTTACAGAATTGTCTTCATACGTATTTAGAGGAATTTCCTCTTCACATTCATAACAAAATAAATCATAATTGATAGAAGCTGAAGTCACAACATAACTGTCATTACCATCAATTTCAACATTGTCTATAAAATCAGTATTAGTGAGATGAATTGAAGATTCAAATTTTAAATTTAATCGATCATTAACATTAAAATTCAAACCTAAAGACAATGGAATTTCGATTCCTTTCTGGCTATATTTTTCACCAGTTTGTAAATTGTATTGAGTAAGTAGGTCAATTTCATAAACATCAGTTGTAGCATCGTTAGATCCTTTAGAATCAAAATTTAGATAACTTAATCCAAAACTAACATATGGTCTAAGCCTTGAATTTTTAAAGATATTTTTGAAGTTGTAATCAAAGTTTATTCCTATGGTGTTCACTTTGCTGAGAAAATTCGATGGTTGATCAGCTACAGTGGTTCCGTCAACTCTTAAAGTTCCTTCTTGCATAAATACTGTAGCATCGAAAAAATCATTAAGATTAGTAGTAAGACCAACTTTAAAACCTGGTCTACTGATTACACCTGTATTTCTAGTGTCCGAAATATCACCACTAAAGTTAAAGTTACCAAACCCTAAATAAATCTTAGGTTGAAATTTTGTTTGGTGTTCATGCTTTGTTTTTACAGGAATTGTTCCGTTTTCATTTAAAGATGTCGTGTCCTTGTATTGATATTGAGTATACTGTGGACCCGGAATTTGTGCCCAAGCAGCTACAGTAAATACAATTAGTAAAGATAATGTTAGCAAATGCCTAACCATAACTATGTAAAATTTTATGGTTGTAAAGCTAACAAATTTTCCTTAAAAATTAGAAATTAGGTTTTAGCAAATATTTAGAGTAAAATTCATCAATTTTTGAAACTGCTTCTTCGGGTGTGTCAACAAGGCTAAAAAGGTCCAAATCTTCTGGACTTATGTTTTTTTCTTGATCAAGCATTGTTTCTTTAATCCAATCAATTAATCCAGCCCAATATTTTTTGCCTACCAAAACAATTGGAAATGCTCCAATTTTTTGAGTTTGAATTAAGGTTAGTGCTTCGAACATTTCATCTAATGTACCAACACCACCCGGCATAATGATAAAGCCTTGTGCATATTTCATAAACATAACTTTTCGTACAAAGAAGTAATCAAAATTTAATAGTTTATCTTTATCTATAAAATCGTTTGCTTTTTGTTCAAATGGAAGGTCAATGTTTAATCCAACAGACTTACCATTACCTCTTTCGGCTCCTTTATTTCCTGCTTCCATAATTCCTAATCCGCCTCCAGTAATAACTCCATATCCTTTTTTGGTGAGTAAATAAGCGATCATTTCTGCCTGTTTGTAGTAGGGGTTATCGGGTTTTGTTCTTGCAGAACCAAAGATAGAAACGCATGGTCCTATTTTAGATAGTTTTTCGAATCCTTCAACAAATTCCGACATAATTTTAAAAATTTGCCACGAATCAGATGTTTTTAAATCGTTCCAACTTTTGTCGTTAAAAGCTTTTTGAATTTTGTTTTCCATAATTAAGGTAGTTTTTAAAGTTCGTATTTAAGGAATTGGGCTGTATAGCCTATGTTATCTTTTACGATTTTTTCAGGGCTTCCGTTACATAGTATATTTCCTCCGTCATCTCCACCTTCTGGTCCTATATCAATTATGTGGTCAGCAATTTTTATAACATCCATATTGTGTTCAATAATTACTATGGTATTACCTAAATCTACTAACTTATTTATTACTCCTATTAGTACATTTACATCTTCAAAATGCAAACCTGTTGTCGGTTCGTCTAATATATAAAATGTTTTTCCTGTATTCTTTTTAGATAGTTCACTGGCAAGTTTTATTCTTTGAGCTTCTCCACCTGAAAGAGTTGTAGATTGTTGGCCTAGTTTTATATAACCTAAACCAACATCTTTTAATGTATTTATTTTTTGTGCAATTTTAGGAATGGACTGGAAAAAAACAACAGCTTCATTTATAGTCATGTTAAGTACATCGGCGATAGATTTACCTTTAAATCGAACTTCTAAGGTTTCTCGATTATAACGCATACCATTACACTCTTCACAATCAACATGTACATCTGGAAGGAAATTCATTTCGATGGTTTTAACTCCAGCTCCTTGACAATTTTCGCAACGACCACCCTTAACATTAAAGGAAAAGCGACCAAGTTTATAACCTCTTGCTTTAGATTCTTGAAGATTGGTAAAAAGAGCTCTTATCTCAGAAAATACTCCAGTATATGTAGCAGGATTTGATCGAGGCGTTTTGCCTATTGGAGATTGATTAACTTCAATAACTTTATCGATGTATTCTATTCCCTCAATGTAATCATACTCTAAAGGTTTTTTGACACTATTGAAGAAATGTTGATTCAGTATGGGATAAAGGGTTCCGTTTATTAATGAACTTTTTCCAGAACCAGAAACTCCAGTAACACAAATAATTTTCCCTAATGGAAAATCGACATTTATACTTTTCAAGTTATTTCCTCTTGCACCTTTCAAGCTTATTTTTTTGCCATTTCCTTTCCGTCTGGTTTTAGGCACTTCGATTTTTAGCTCATCCGTAAGATATTGGACCGTTGTCGATTTACTTTTTTTAAAGTCTTTTAATTTACCTTCAGCAATTATTTCTCCACCAAATTTTCCTGCTCCAGGTCCAACATCAACAATGTAATCAGAGGAAAGGATCATGTCCTTATCGTGTTCTACAACTATTACCGAGTTTCCAACATCTCTCAAATCTTTTAGAGATTGAATTAATTTTTGATTATCTCTTTGATGAAGTCCTATGCTAGGTTCATCTAAAATATATAAAACATCTGTTAGCTGTGAACCTATTTGCGTTGCTAGTCTGATACGTTGACTTTCACCTCCTGAGAGTGTTTTTGCAGTTCTATCCAACGACAAATAATCTAGTCCAACATCCAAAAGAAATTGAATTCGTTTGTTTAATTCTTTTAATATTTCATTAGAAATAATCAGTTGTTTTTGATCTAGTTTTGAAGGTAAGTCCGTAATCCATTCTTTGAGAGATTTTATATTTTTTTGTGCGAGTTGAGAAATGTTTTGACCATCAATTAAAAAATGTTGTGATTCAATGTTTAGTCTTGATCCATGACAACTTTCGCAAGCTATATTTATCATGTATTCTTTTGCCCATCTTCTTAATTTAGGCGATGAAGAATGAAAAAATTGATCTTCAATAAAACTAGCAATTCCTTCAAATTGGATTTTATATGTTTTCTTTAATCCAGCATTTTTTAGATTAACTTCAAAAGATTCTTTTAAACCATATAAAATAGCATTCATTGCTTCTTTTGGAATTTCGGAAATAGGGGTGTTGAGAGAAAAATTAAATCGTTTAGAAATATTTTCAATTTGTTGGTTTATCCAGCTACTATCTTTTTCTTCTATTGGTTTAATTGCTCCAGATTTTATACTCAAATTTCGATTGGGTATAATTTTATTTATGTCAATCACATTAACATTTCCTAAACCATTACATTTCTGACATGCTCCTTTTGGTGAATTAAACGAAAAGCTATTTGGTTCTGGCTTGGCATAAGCGATACCTGTGGATGGGCACATCAATTTTCGGCTAAAAAATCGCACATTATTGTTTTCCATATCCAGACTCATCATCATTCCCTTTCCGTATTTCATGGCTATGGAAATGGATTCTTTTATACGATCTCGATTTTCTTCATTAACAATTAGTCTATCAACAACTATTTCTATATCATGTGTTTTAAATCGATCCAGTTTCATGCCAGATGTAACTTCAACGATTTGGCCATTCACCCTTACCTTAATAAATCCTTGTTTGGATACTTGCTCAAATAATTCACGATAATGCCCTTTTCGTGCTCTAACTACAGGTGCAAGAATGATCGTTTTTCTGTTTTCTAATTCATTTAAAATGATGGAGATAATTTCTTCATCCGAAAAAGAAATCATTTTTTCGCCAGTTTTGTAAGAGTAAGCATAAGAACCTCGGGCGTAGAGTAATCTTAAAAAATCGTAGATTTCCGTAATTGTTCCAACAGTCGAACGTGGGTTTTTGCTAGTCGTTTTTTGTTCAATTGATATTACAGGACTAAGACCGGTAATTTTATCCACTTTTGGACGTTCTAGACCACCTAAAAATTGTCTAGCATAAGCAGAAAAAGTTTCGATATATCTTCTTTGACCCTCAGCATATATTGTATCAAAGGCTAAAGAAGATTTACCACTTCCACTTAATCCTGTAATTACCACCAACTTATTTCTTGGTAAAGAAATACTGACGTTTTTCAGATTATTTTCGTTTGCACCGTATATATTTAAGGTCTCGTCTTGTTTCATTTATATTAAATGGTATCCTTTTTAGTTTGGTTAAATGTATAAGTACCTTCTTTCGGAATTTTAATAAAATACTCTCTTCTAGATTTGTTGGGTAAGTATGCTTGTCTTAACCATGGATTATGAAGTTTTAAAACTTTATAATTTATAGCATGCAATTGTGCAAAATCAGCGAGGTTAGAAACTGTTGTGTCCACTCTAACTTCTTTACATTCAATTGCCTGGTAATAGTCGCTTTTGATCAGATTAAAACCGTATTTTCTTGGGTTTTCTAAAATTTCTTTAATGGCTAAAATTCTAAATACATAACGAGATGTTTCTTGATTCAGAATTAAATCGTAATAATCGTTTTGCTTTTGGCGATTCAATTGCCTTTGAATTCCAGATTTACCCATGTTGTATGATGCAGCTGCTAGAGTCCAAGAACCAAATTTTTGGTAGGCACTATTTAAAAACTTGCATGCTGCATGGGTTGATTTTTCTAAATGATAACGTTCGTCTATGCCATCATTAACTTCCAATCCGTATTCTCTACCAGTACTTTTTAAAATTTGCCAAAATCCTTTTGCTCCAGCAGGGGAGGTTACATTCTCTAGACCACTTTCAATAAGTGCTAAGTATTTAAAATCATCAGGAATGTTATTCTCTTTTAATATTTGTTCGATGATTGGAAAATATTTTTTAGCTCTTTTTTGAAGCAATAATGTATTGGATTGCCAATACACGTTTTTTAATAATTCTTTATCATATCTCTCCCAAATATCAGGATTTTGAAGTGGTACTTCTTCATTACAAAAATCAAGTTTGTTTTTAGTTTTAGGAATAGCATATATATTATAATCTGAATTGAAAATTTTAAAAAAGTTCAACTCTTTTGAAAAAGTACTAGAATGGGAAGAGAATAAAATAGCTACAAAAATTGTAGCTAATGTTACTATAATATAATGTGTATTTTTCATTAAAATGGACTATTAAATTTTTTAAATGGGGTACCAACTTTATCTTTTTCAGATATTATTGCGTCTGTTATATTCCAATCAATGTTTAGATCTTTATCATTCCATAAAATGGATTGTTCTGATGGCTGATGATAATCTCCTGAACACTTGTAACTAAATATGGTTTGGTCTTCTAGAGTTAGAAAACCGTGTGCAAAACCTGGCGGTATCCAAAACATAGTTTTGTTTTGTTCACTAAGCACAATAGAGAAATGCTTGCCAAAAGTTGGCGAAGATTTTCTGATATCCAATGCAACATCAAGAACACTTCCTTTTATTACTCTAACTAGTTTGCCTTGTTCGAATGGAGGGCTTTGAAAATGTAGGCCTCTAAGTACATTTTTGTTGGATAAGGATTGATTATCTTGAACAAAATTGATGTTTAAGCCGATATTTTCAAAAGCATTTTTATTGTATGATTCATAAAAGTAACCTCTTTTATCTTCAAAAACTTTTGGCTGAATAATGAGTAAACCCTCTATGTCTGTTTTGCTAATTTCCATTCCTAAAAAATAAGGTGCTAAGTTAAAAAAACATCATTGAACTTATTACCAAAAAAAACATTTATTAAACTATATTTGCACAAAATTTAAACAAATGAAAAAAATTATTTTTTGTGCACTCTACTTATTGAGTGTTTTAACTATTAATGGACAAAATAAAACCGAAATGGAAAAAGTAAGCTATAGTTTGGGTGTGAACGTTGCAAAAAGCGTTAAGGCTCAAGGATTAGAAACAATTGATTCTCAGGCAATCGCTAAAGCATTTGCAGATGTTTTTGAAGGCAAAGAGTTAGAAATTAGTGAAGAAGAAGCTAATTTAATTTTACAAGAGTATTTCACTAAACTAAACAACAAAGCACAAGAAGCTAATGTTGCTGCTGGAAAGCAATTTTTAGAAAGTAATGCCAAAAAAGATGGTGTAGTAACTACTGCATCTGGCCTTCAATACGAAGTAATTACTAAAGGAGATGGTGCTATGCCTAAAGAAACGGATCAAGTAACAGTACATTACCATGGTACTTTAATAGATGGTACAGTATTTGATAGCTCTGTGGATAGAGGTCAGCCTGCTACTTTTCCAGTTAATGGTGTTATAAAAGGTTGGGTAGAAGCATTACAATTAATGAATGTAGGATCTAAATATAAATTATTCATCCCTTCTGATTTAGCTTATGGCGAAAGAGGAGCAGGAGGTGCAATAGGCCCTAACGCTACTTTAATTTTTGAAGTAGAGTTAATTTCTATTGGAGGATAAATCTTGAAACATTTAATAAAAAAAGCCCGAGCAATTTGCTTGGGCTTTTTTTTATATAAGTTTGTATTTATTACATATGAATCACTTCATCGTATGCAGCAGCTACGGCTTCCATTACCGCTTCACTCATCGTTGGGTGAGGGTGTACCGCTTTTAAAATTTCGTGCCCTGTAGTTTCTAGTTTTCTAGCAACCACAGCTTCGGCAATCATTTCGGTTACGTTGTATCCAATCATGTGACATCCTAGCCATTCGCCATATTTAGCGTCAAAAATAACTTTAACAAAACCGTCTTTATGACCTGCAGCCGATGCTTTACCAGATGCAGAGAAAGGAAATTTACCCACTTTTACCTCATATCCAGCTTCTTTGGCTGCCTTTTCGGTATAACCTACAGAAGAAATTTCTGGAGAACAGTAAGTACAACCAGGAATGTTGTTGTAGTCAATTGGTTCAGGTTTATGACCTGCAATTTTTTCTACACAAATAATACCTTCTGCTGACGCTACGTGTGCTAGAGCTTGAGTTGATAATACGTCTCCAATAGCATAGTATCCTGGTATGTTAGTTTGGTAATAATCATTGACCAAAATTTTTCCTTTGTCGGTAGCAATACCAACATCTTCTAAGCCTATGTTTTCGATGTTTGCAACTACACCAACAGCAGAAAGAACTACATCACAGTCAATTTTTTCTTCTCCTTTTTTAGTTTTAACAGTAACTACACAACCTGACCCAGAAGTATCTACCGATTCCACAGAAGAATTAGTCATTACGTTAATACCCATTTTTTTGAATGATCTAGATAATTGTTTAGAAATATCTTCATCTTCGACAGGTACAATGTGTGGCATGTATTCTACTACAGTAACTTCAACACCCATAGCATTGTAGAAATAAGCAAATTCTACTCCGATTGCTCCAGATCCAACCACTACCATTTTTTTAGGCTTACTATCCAAAGTCATGGCTTTTCTATAGCCTACAATTTTTTTGCCATCTTGAGGAAGGTTTGGCAATTCTCTCGATCTTGCTCCTGTTGCTATAATAATATTTGCAGCCGAGTATTCGGTAGATTTACCATCTGTATCTGTTACAGATACTTTTTTTCCTGGTAGTACTTTTGCAGTACCCATGATTACTTCTATTTTATTCTTTTTCATCAAGAAGTCTATACCCTTACTCATTCCATCGGCAACTCCTCTAGATCTAGAAATAACACTTCCAAAGTCAGCGTCAGCACCTTTTACCTTAATACCAAAATCTTCTGCATGATTGATATATTCAAAAACTTGGGCAGATTTAAGTAGTGCTTTGGTTGGGATACAACCCCAATTTAAGCAGACTCCACCAAGTGATTCTTTTTCAATAATTGCAGTTTTTAAACCAAGTTGAGAAGCTCTAATGGCAGTTACATATCCGCCAGGACCACTTCCTATTACTATAACGTCAAAGTTCATTTTTATATTTTTTTTATAATCAATCACAAATTTAATAAATATTGATTCAGTTTAACTAAAATTTTGTCCTTTTTGTAGAAGAAAATCTATTACATATTGCATTTTGAAAAGAGTATATCCTAACATCACTATTTTTTGTAAAATTAAATCTGCTGAATATCTTCTTAAATTATTAATTTTAAATATATTTGTATAATTAATAAAACTAAATGTTATACAAAATATGAAAGTCCTACTAATTGGTTCGTCCAGCGATATAGCAAAAGAAGTTTTAACTTCAAATAATCACATAGAATTTATAGAACTCAGCTCCTCAACTTCTGGCTTTGATGTACAAGATTCGGATACATTTCCTACAATCGAAGGTGGTTTAGATGGAATGGTTTATTTTCCTGGCTCTATAAATTTACGACCATTTTCTAGTCTCAAGCTAACGGATTTTCAACACGATTATGAGGTTAATGTTTTGGGTCTCTTAAAGGTGTTAAAATATTATCAAAAATCGTTTAATGATGGTGCTTCATTGGTGTTTATTAGTTCTATAGCTGCAAGTGTAGGAATGCCATTCCATGCATCTATTTCTGCTAGTAAGGCTGCAATAGAAGGTTTGTGTCGCTCATTAGCTGCAGAATGGTCTCCAAAAATTAGAGTAAATTGTGTAGCGCCTTCATTGGTACGAACTAAATTATCTCACAAAATGTTTAGAACTGAAGCACAAACCCAACAGATGATGGACAGGCACCCACTCAAAAGAGTAGGGGAAACAAAAGATATTGCTAATGCTATTTCATTTTTACTTTCCGAAAAATCATCTTGGATGAGTGGGCAGGTAATGGGAGTAGATGGCGGTTTGTCGACAATTAAAAAGTAATGCTTACATCTTTTATTTGGAAATTTAAATACCAACTCATAACACTTTGTTTGTTGTTATTTGGTTTTGGTGTTTATCAACTTCTTAATGCCACTATTTATTTTGATTCCGAACGAATTATTAAGGAATTAGAACAAACTCAGGTTGACCTCAAAATTGTGGACGATAATAACCTAATGTTTTTAGGTTTTTCTTTTGATGAAGAACTTACCTTAGCAGATTTTCAGGAGTTAACTATTTTTCATAACAAGCTTAAAAAAAGCGATAAAGTAAATAGAGTCTTTAGTATTGTTAACGACAAAAAAATAATGAACATGGGGTTGTTTCCCATTACCAAAAAAACGTTAGATCTTTCTACAGAAGAAAAATTTTCTAAATCGATAGTTAATATACGCAATGAGCGAAACAATTTTATTACATCTGATACTAAAAACTTAATGTTTTTAATCGAAGCATCTTCTAGTTTGAGCAGAGAAGAAACTTCCGATTTTATACAACAATTATATAGCAGTCAGATTAATGGTAAAAGCCCAGAAGTATCTATTGCAGGTCGGGCTCCTAGCGAACTATATTTTCAAAAAAAGGTCATTATCGAATTTATAACCATTACCCTAATAAGTAGTGTTTTATGTTTTTTGTTTTTATACCTGATAACGCAAAACCTCAAATTAGTTGTAGTTACTGTTTTTAGTGTAGTAGCTAGTATAGTGGTAACCTTGTCGGTTTCTCAGCTCATTTTTGGAGGAATAGAGTTGGTAATGATTATTACTCCGGCAATATTGTTTATTGTATGTATTTCTGATATCATGCACCTGACCAATAAACAGTCCAAAAATAAATTAGATAAGTTTTCTTTTTTTGAATTAAGAATGAATAGAGTAGGAAAAGCGGTAATACTTACATCTTTAACTACTTCTATGAGCTTTCTTACTTTTTTGGTAAATGATATAATGCCCATTGTTCGTTTTGGAATTATCACTTCCATTGGAGTAGCTTTCACTTTATTTATGGCCTTAGTGGTGTACGCTATTTTTATCGATAAAGACTTTTTTGAAACACGCCCAATATCTTCTTTGAAATTATTTACTGATGGTATATTGAATTGGTTTGCTAAACTCGGAAAAAGTTTTTCTTTTCATGTACTTACGGCAGCCTTAATATTATTGGGGGTATATTCTGTATTTAATGTTAAAATAGACAATTATCTGACCGACGAAATAAATACTAAGTCGGAAATGTACAAACAAACCAATTATTTCGATCGTTTTTTTGGAGGCATTAAGCCTATAACAATTATGTTGGAAAAGGATAATCAAAAACAACAAACATTAAACAAGGTAGAATCTCATTTAGTTTCTTTAGGATTTGTTGTTGATTTCACTAATACTTCTTTTGATGGGTTTGCAGGGCAAGCAATCAATAAAATGGTAGATACTGATCAACACTTTTTTGTGTGTCGTTCTGGCGACATCGGTTCTTTGGCTACCTTATCAAAACTGAAAAATTTAGAGAATCAATTTCCTGAATTATCATTTTCATATTCTGGAGCTGGATATTTGTTTGATCTTTTGGGCAATGATTTAACTAAGCGTTTAATTTATGGATTATTCATTGCAATTTTATCTATTGGAGTTGTCTTTTTTGTAATGAATAAATTTGACTGGAATTATTTTTTGATAGCACTTATACCTAACATAGTGCCAATAGTAGTTTGTATAGGATTTTTATATGTGTTTGGATTTTATTTTAGTCTCTCTAATGCTTTTATTTTTACTATAGTTTTTGGTTTGATTGTTGATGATTCTATTCATGTGATTAGTGCATACACAAACCACATTAAAAGAGGAGTTAGAAAGTCTGAGGCATTAAAGCTCATTGTTGAGAATACTGGATCGGCAGTTATCAAAACTACATTTGTTGTGCTTATTTGTTTGTTGCCATTGGCATTTTCCGAATTCAAATCTGTTTCTCAATTATCTATCATAACTATAATTAGTGCCACTATAGCTATATTTTTTGACTTGATTTATTTGCCTAAGATTATTAAAAAATTGTCTCGATAATTATTTACCGATACAGAAATTAGAAAAAATATTGTCTAATAGATCATCTGTAGATATTTCTCCAGTAATTTCTCCGATATGATAAAGAGCTTGTCGAATATCCATAGCTAAGAAATCTCCGCTAATATTATTATTTAAACCATCTATTGTATGTTCAATTTTTTCGACTGCATTTTGTAGAGCTTCTAGGTGACGATTGTTGCTTACAATTATCTGGTTGTTATCTATATTTGCCGTATTAGTTAGTTCTAGCATTTTATTTTTGAACATTTCTATTCCTTCTTTCTTTTTAGCAGAAATACAAATAGCATCATTCACTTGAGATTTGGCTAATGGGTTTAGATCTATTTTGTTGTACAAGAGGATTAGGTTTTTTATTCCCTGATTTTTAAGATTGTTTAATTCTTGTAGCTGAAGGTCAATATCTTGAGTAGCATCAACTATAAATAAGTTTATAGATGCTGCTTGTGCTTTTTTAATCGCCTTGTTTATTCCAATGTTTTCAACTACATCTTTTGTTTTTCGAATACCAGCAGTGTCAATAAATCGAAAAAGGATTCCTCCTATATTTGCAATATCTTCGATAGCATCTCTGGTTGTTCCTGCTATGTCTGATACTATAGCTTTTTCTTCGTTTAACAAAACGTTTAGTAGGGTAGATTTACCAACGTTGGGTCTTCCTAAAATAGCAACAGGCACACCATTTTTCATTACATTTCCTAGAGCAAATGAACTAATTAGATCGTTCAATACTTTCCTGATTTTTTGTAAAAGTTGATTAAATTTTTGTCGATCAGCAAATTCAACATCTTCTTCGCCAAAATCCAATTCCAGTTCGATAAGCGATGCAAATTCAATTAGTTGTTCGCGTAAGTTTTTTAGTTCATTTGAAAAACCACCTCTCATTTGCTGAAGTGCTACTCTGTGTGAAGATTCGCTTTCACTTGCAATTAAATCTGCAACTGCTTCTGCTTGTGTTAAATCCATTTTTCCATTACTAAAAGCTCTTAAAGTAAACTCTCCAGCTTTTGCCATTCTAGCACCATTTTTAATAAAAAGTTGAATTATTTTATTTTGTATGTAGCTTGAACCATGGCAGGAAACTTCAACAACATCTTCTCCTGTATAAGAATGTGGATTTTTAAAAATACTAACAACGACTTCGTCTATAATGATTTCGTTTTCTCTTATAGTACCAAAATGAAGAGTGTGGGAATTGACTTGAGTTAAATCCTTACCAAAAAATAAGCTATTGCAAATAGGTATTGCATCGGCTCCTGAAAGACGAATTACAGAAATTGCTCCTGGCCCTGAGGCTGTAGCTATTGCACAAATGGTTTCGTTAAATCCTAACATTTGACAAAGATAGAAATACAATCAAGATATTTTTGTTTTTTGTTTTGTCTTGCCATAATTATTTTAAATTTGTGGTAATATTTTTAATTGCAAATTATGAGCGTTTTAGTAAACAAAAATTCAAAAGTAATTGTTCAAGGATTTACAGGCAGCGAAGGTACATTTCATGCTAGTCAAATGATAGAATATGGTACCAATGTAGTTGGTGGAGTAACACCTGGTAAAGGTGGTCAAACTCACCTGGACCGACCAGTTTTTAATACGGTAAGTGAAGCTGTTCAAAAAGTAGGAGCAAATACTTCTATGATTTTTGTACCACCTCCATTTGCAGCTGATGCGGTAATGGAAGCGGCAAGTGCAGGTATAAAGGTAATTATATGCATAACAGAAGGAATTCCTACAAGAGATATGATAAAAGTAAAGGAATTTATTTCTGATTTTGACTGTACTCTAGTTGGTCCTAACTGTCCGGGTGTAATCAGTCCTGGTCAAGCAAAATGTGGTATCATGCCTGGATTTATTTTTAAAGAAGGTAAAATTGGTGTAGTATCCAAATCTGGTACGTTAACTTACGAAGCTGCTGATCAGGTAGTTAAAGCAGGATTGGGTATTTCAACAGCAATAGGTATTGGTGGTGATCCAATTATAGGCACAACAACCAAAGAAGCTGTAGAATTATTAATGAATGATCCTGACACTGATGGAATTATCATGATTGGTGAAATAGGCGGACAGCTAGAGGCAGATGCTGCTAAGTGGATTCAAGAACATGGAACAAAACCAGTTGTTGGTTTTATTGCTGGCCAAACTGCACCAAAAGGAAGAACGATGGGTCATGCAGGAGCTATAGTTGGTGGAGATGATGATACAGCAGAAGCAAAAATGAAAATTATGAGTGAATGTGGTATTCATGTTGTTGCTTCTCCAGCTAAAATTGGTGAAAAAATGGCTGAATTGATGGCTGTTGGAGCATAATTTTTTTGCCAGACAATCTTGAAGGTGCTAATTAGCACCTTTTTTATTTTAAAAATTTATATTTGAATATTAACTAATACTAAAAATCGTGAATCTGTTAGAAGGAAAAACAACAATTATTACTGGGGCATCAAGAGGAATTGGTAAAGGAATAGCTTTAGAATTTGCTAAACAAGGATCAAATATTGCATTTACTTATTTATCGTCTGACCAAAAAGCTAAAGAATTAGAAAATGAATTAGCAACTTTTGGTATTAAAGCAAAAGGGTTTAAATCCGACGCTTCAAAATTCGACACTGCACAAGAATTAGCAGAGCTAGTAATGAATGAATTCGGAAGTATTGACGTATTAGTAAATAATGCGGGAATTACAAAGGATAATTTGTTAATGAGAATGGGGGAAGAAGATTTTGATAAAGTTATGGAAATCAATTTAAAATCCGTTTTTAATCTTACTAAAGCGGTTTTGAGACCCATGCTAAAACAAAGGTCTGGATCCATAATTAATATGAGTTCTGTAGTAGGAGTTAAAGGAAATGCTGGTCAGACAAATTATGCAGCTTCTAAAGCAGGAATGATTGGTTTTACAAAATCTACTGCATTAGAATTAGGTTCTAGAAATATTCGTTGCAATGCTATTGCTCCTGGTTTTATTGAAACAGAAATGACAGCTTCATTAGACCCATCCATCGTTAAAGGATGGACAGATAGTATTCCATTAAAAAGAGGAGGTAGCACTACAGATATTGCTAATGCTACTATTTTCTTGGCATCAGATATGTCTGCATATGTTACTGGTCAGGTATTAAATGTTTGTGGAGGAATGCTTACTTAATGCTGCAAATTTCTACTCAATATTCCTTAGCTTGGCTCATTGTTTGTTTGCTAGTCAGTTTTGCAATTTCCTATTGGCTTTACCGAAAAACAACTTTTACTAAGCGTGTTTCTTCTGTTTTATTTTTACTAAGGTTTTTAACCATTTTTATACTTTGCTTTTTATTGCTTAAACCTTTTCTAAATTTTGAAGTTACTCAAGAGGAAAAGCCAATAGTAGTTTTTGCTGTAGACAACTCTGAATCTATGATTAGAGGAAAGGATAGTTTGTTCTTAAAAAATGAGCTAAGTAAAAAAATAGAACAATTTAGAGATAACAATATTGATCAATTTGATATTCAATCCTATACTTTTGGTAGTAATTCTAAAAAAAGTGATCAATTTGATTTTAGAAATAAAAGAACGGATATATCTCAATTAATTTCTGAAATTAACGATCGATATAGTAATAGAAACTTAAGTGCCTTTATATTGGTTAGTGACGGGCTTTACAATCAAGGCCTTAATCCAAACTATCAACCATTTTTATCAAAGGCTCCATTTTACACAGTTGGTGTAGGAGATACTGTTAAAGAAAAAGATGTTAGTATCAATTATCTTTTTCATAATGATTTAGCTTTTAAAGGAAATACGTTTCCTTTAAATGTTAATGTAAAATCATCTTTTTATAAAGGAAGAAAAACAAAGGTTAACATATTAAATAAAGATAAGTTAATTGATAGTAAAGAGATTTTGATAAATTCAGATGAACAACTTCAGACGATTTCTTTTTTAATAAAAGCAGATGAGGTTGGTTTGCAAGAATATAAGGTAATTATTGAGTCATTTTCAGATGAAAAAAACACATTGAACAATCAAACAAAAGCGTATATCGATGTATTGGAAAGCAAACAAAAGATATTGTTGCTTACAGAAATTACTCATCCAGATATTTCCGCAATTTCTAAAGCTTTGTCCAATAATCAAAACATAGATTTAAGCATTAAAAATAAATCTGATTTTGATGGTGATTTTTCGGCATATAATTTACTTATTGCTTATCAAACAAATTTGGAAAATATCGAAATACCAACTTGGCATTTTGTTGGTCAAAATTCAAATTCATCATCTATACCGTGGTTAAACTATCGAACTAATCAGAATATTGAAGAGGTTTCTCCTAGTTTAGAGTCTTTTTCTTTATTCGAGTTGAATTCAGATTGGAAAACTTGGGTGAAAAAGTTGCCACCTTTGTACATTTCTCAAGCAGATTATGTTACCCAAAGTCAAACGTTACTTTCTCAAACTATTAAAGGAATAGAATTTGATGAACCAATTTTATCATTTAACAATTTAAATGGTATGCGACAAGCAGTATTTATAGGTGAGGGATTATGGAGATGGAGAATTAACGAGTTTAAATTTAGAAAAAACCACAATTTATTCGATGAACTAATCAATAAAAGTGTTCAGTATTTAGTTTTAAGTGACGACAAGAGACTTTTTAGATTAAAAGCGAAGAAGAAGATTTTTGAGAATGAGCCATTTGATGTAAGTCTTGATTTTTATAATTCAAATTATGAGTTAATTACTGATGTAGAAGTTTCATTTAAGCTTATTGATGATCAGAAAAATGAGTTTGATTATAATTTTGATATCACAAATTCTTCTTATGAACTACAGATTGATCAATTACCAATAGGAGATTATGAATATATTGCTAGTGCAATTCGTAATAATGAGCAGTTTAACGCTAAAGGAAAATTAAAAGTAACTCCTCTACAACTAGAGCAGTTTGATGAACAACACAAACACGAGGTGCTTGTAGAATTATCGCAAAATAATAACGGTACTTTTTTCTATCTAAATGAAATAAATAGTGTTTTTGATCAATTAAACACTATGGATAAAAAGTCTGTTTTGTATACCAAAACAAACTTAAATGAATTAATAAATTCAAAATGGATTTCAATATTTTTATTTGTATTTTTATCCCTAGAATGGATAATTCGAAAATTTAATAATAATATTTAATATATATAATAATTATGTTTGAATCAAATGAAGAAGGAGGCTTTAATTTTAAGTTGCCCAGAATATTAGTAATAGGTTTTTTTGCTTTTATTTTTCTTTTAATTAGTGGAGGAAAAATGTTTTACACTGTTGGTCCAGGTGAAAAGGCAATTTTATTTAAGCGATTTGGAGATGGACTTGTTAAAGATAAAGTATATGGTCAGGGATTTCATGTTATCGCACCTTGGAATAATTTTTATACTTACAATGTAAAAATTCAAGAAGATTATGAAGCGATGGAAGTGCTATCCAAAAATGGTCTTTCTATTAAAGTTGATTTATCGTTTCGTTTTAGTCCAGAGTTAACTCAAGTAGGTTATCTACATGATTTAGTTGGTAAAGATTATTTAGAAAGTATAATACGACCAGAGATTAGATCAGTAACAAGGGAAGTTATTGGTGAATATTTGCCTGAGGAATTATATTCTACAAAGAGAGAAGAGGTAGAGGATAAGATTTTTCAAATCACTTCTGAGTCTGTAAAGGATAAATTTATTGTTTTGGATGCTATTTTGATAAGAGATGTAACACTTCCTAAAACCTTACAGGCTGCTATCGAAACTAAATTAAAATACGAGCAGGAAGCTTTAGAGTATGAGTTTAAAATTTTGAAAGAAGAGAAAGAAGCTGAGAGAAAAAGAATCGAGGCTGAAGGTATTTCGGATTTCCAAAGAATTATTAATAAAACAATTACTCCTGAACTTTTACGTTGGAAAGGAGTAGAAACGACTCAAGAATTGGCAAACTCTCCAAATAGCAAAGTTATATTAATAGGTAATGGAGAAGACGATTTACCAGTTATTTTGGGTGGTAACTAATATGTAACCTTAACAAATTCAATTATGAAAAAAATAGTTTTAATCTTAATGTTGTCGTATCCAATTTTTACGATGGCACAATCTGCTAAAAATACTCAAGATAGAGCATCAAAAGTAGTTTATAGTTATATGATAATGACCTACAATGAAAAAGCAGAGGTTATAAAATCTCCAAAAAAGAAAAGAGAAGGAGTTAGAACAGAAGAACCTAAAAAAACGAACTATACATTTAAAGCAAGAGATCCTAAGTTGGTTAATCAAATGTCTAAGATGTCTGCTTCCTTTAGTGGCGAATTAGGTGCATTAAATTTTTTAGGTAAAATGGGATGGGAGCTAGTTGGAATAAAAGGAAATGATTATTATTTCAAGTCCAATAGGTTAAGATAAAATAATTTTAAAGCTCCTTTTGGAGCTTTTTTTATGAAAAGATATTCAGAAAAAATACTTGTTGCATGGGCAGAATGTATTAGCGGCAATGAAGAGATTCGGGATTGGCTAATGAAAAACGGATATCCAGAATTAGGACTATTTCGTTTTGCTTTATTTTTTGATAAAAAATCATGTGATTGGTTATTTAAAAATGCCCCTCATCTTTTGGCAACTATAAACGCTATTGAAGGAAAGAAACCTGCGATTTCATGGTTAGAGCGAAATAATTATAAATTATTGCTTCGAATTGCAAAAGCTGCCGATAATGACAAAGAAGAAATGAAGTGGTTGTTGAAAAATGATCCTTTATTTGCTGCCATTGCATCTAGAATAAAAACAGTTAAAAACGAGATTGAAGAAGCTAATAACGATGTTCATCGATGGGGATATCAGTAACCTATTTTTTTAAAAGCTTTAGTTCATTAAGTTTATCTCTTAATTTTATTGCCTCGTCAAAATCTAAGTCTTGAGCAGCTTTTTCCATTTGCTTTTGAACATTTCTAATGGCTTTATTTAGTGTTTTTTTGTCGCTGTAATCTGTTTCGTCGACAGAAGTATTGTTCGTGTTAATTGAATAAGGATTTAACTTCTGAGCAATCTGATTGCTTTTTTTCTTGTTTAATGGAGTAGGGGTTAAATTATTTTTAGTGTTATATTCAATTTGTAGTTCTCTTCTTCTGTTAGTTTCGTCAATCGTTAATTTCATGCTGTTTGTAATCTTATCAGCATACATAATTACCCTTCCGTTTACGTTTCTGGCTGCTCGCCCAGCAGTTTGAGTTAATGATCTTTCTGATCGTAAAAAACCTTCTTTATCTGCATCTAAAACAGCAACTAAACTAACTTCTGGCAAATCTAAACCCTCTCTTAAAAGATTAACCCCTATTAAAACATCAAAATGACCTTCTCTAAGTTCGTGTAAAATTTCTACCCTTTCTAATGTATCAACATCTGAATGAATGTATCTACATTTTATTTTAAAACCATCCAAATATTTGCTTAGCTCTTCAGCCATTCTTTTGGTTAGAGTAGTAACTAAAATACGTTCGTCAATAATAATTCGCTTTCTAATTTCTTCTAATAAATCATCAATTTGATTAACTGATGGTTTGACTTCAATTATTGGATCTAATAAACCAGTAGGACGAATGATTTGTTCCGTATATACTCCTTCAGATTGTTGTAGTTCGTAATCAGCAGGTGTGGCACTAACGTAAATTGTTTGTTGACTTAATGATTCAAATTCCTCAAACTTTAATGGTCTATTATCCATTGCAGCTGGTAACCTAAAGCCATATTCAACTAAATTTTCTTTTCTTGAACGGTCTCCTCCGTACATAGCTCGTATTTGAGGTAATGTAACATGGCTTTCATCAATAACGGTTATAAAATCTTTTGGAAAATAATCTAATAGACAAAATGGACGACTTCCTTTTTTTCTACCATCGAAATATCTAGAGTAATTTTCTATACCCGAGCAATATCCTAATTCTCGAATCATCTCAAGATCGTAGTTTACTCGTTCGTCTAAACGTTTTGCTTCTAGCTTTCTATCGGTATTTCTCAAAAATTGTACTTGATCCATTAAATCGTCCTGAATTTCATGAATAGCACTTTGAATTCTATCCTTTGAGGCTACAAAAATCGTTGCTGGATAAATTTTTAGAAAATCTAGTTTTTCAATTTTTTTACCATCTGATGGCTCAATACTTTCTATTTCTTCAATTTCATCTCCCCAAAAATGAATTCTATATGCAATATCTGCATATGCTGGAAAAATATCAATGGTATCCCCTCTGACTTTAAAATTACCTCTTTCAAATTGGTTTTCAGTTCTTGAATAAAGTGATGTAACAAATTGATTTAATAACTTATTTCTGCTTAATTGTTGACCAACACTAATTTCAATTACGTTATTATTAAATTCGTTTGGGTTTCCAATTCCATAGATACAAGAAACGGAAGAAACAACAATGATATCTTTTCTTCCCGATAACAGAGTGGAAGTAGTACTTAATCTAAGTTTTTCTATTTCTTGGTTTATTGATAAATCTTTTTCTATGTAAATTCCAGAACTTGGTATATATGCTTCAGGCTGATAATAGTCGTAGTATGAAACGAAATATTCTACTGCATTATGCGGAAAAAACTGTTTGAACTCGCTGTAAAGTTGTGCCGCAAGAGTTTTGTTGTGGCTAAGAACAAGAGTAGGTCTGTTTACCTCCTTTATTACATTTGCAATAGTAAATGTTTTACCAGAACCGGTTACACCCAATAAGGTTTGAGACTCTATTTGATTATCAAGCCCTTCAACTAGTTCTTTAATAGCTTTTGGTTGATCACCCGTTGGAGAAAAATCTGAAACAATTTTAAACTCCATTTATATTGAATTCAGAAGATTTAATTTTTTTTCGAATTCTTTAATTTGACTTAATCTAGTATCAATTTTTGACTGGACTTGTTTTTTAAAGGATTCAGCTTCTTCTGAATTGTTAAAAAAACTGATGTTAGTTTGGTACTGATTAAGTTCTTTTTTCAATTCACTAATTTTATTTAGTAGAACTTTTTTCTCTTTCAAAACTAAATTTTCATCTTTTTTAGTTTTTAAGATTTCTAATTTTTTATTGAACTTAATATTTTCAATTTGTGAGGGCTCAATTTTTAATTTTTTGTAAAAGCCAGAAATTGTTTTTTCAAATTGAGATTCTATTTTTTCGTTCTTTTTATCAATGCTTCCTATATTATTCCAAGAAATAGTCCAATCGTCAATTTGTTTTAAACAGTTTTCTTTATTTTCAAATGAATTAAATTTTTTAATTTTTTCTAGTAAATCTCTTTTTTTAGTTAGATTTTCCTTCTTCTCTTGGTCTAGGCTATTGAAAAAATCTTTTTTAGCCGTAAAAAATGTGTCACAAGCGGTACGAAATCTTTGCCATAATTGATCCGATTGTTTATTTGGCACAAATGCAGTCTCTTTCCATTTTTTTTGAAGATCAATTATTTTAATAGTTGTTGTTTTCCATTCTTTAGATTTTGACAATTTTTCAACTTGCTCGCATAAAGAAACTTTTTCGGCTATTGCATCTTTAACCTCTTCTTTTTTACTTTTATAAAAATGGTTTTTTTGTTTTTGGAATTCATTGATTACAGATCTGAAATTTTTCCATGCAACTTGGTTGTCTTTCCTATCTAGATTACCAATTTTTTTCCATTGTATTTGAAGTTCGTTTACTTTTTCACTTAAATTTTTCCACTGGTTATGATTTTTTGCTTCTTCGTTACATAAATTTTTAATTTTTTCACAAATTTCATTTTTTAGGTTAATCTTTTCCAGATTTTTTTGCTTTAGATTAACAAAAAATTCATTTCGTTTTTTATTTAGTAAATGAGAGGCGTCTTTAAATCGATTCCAGATTGTTTCTCTTTTGTTTTTTTCAACAGGCCCAACCTCTTTCCATTTTTCGTGTAAAGATTGTAATTCTGTATGAGCTTTATTTATAGATTTTTCATTTAATAAATTCTCAGCTTTCTGACATAGTTCCTTTTTCTTATCAAGATTTTTTTTGAAATCTAAATCTCTAAGGTCTTTATTTATACTTATATAATCATAAAATTTTTCTACATGATGATGATAAGATTGCCAAAGTTCATTATTTATATTTATAGGAGCTGGACCTGTAGAACGCCACTGTTCTTGTAATGAATTAAATTGATTAAATGTTTCTTTTATAGTTTCGGTTGTATTGATCAGATTTTCAATACTTTTTATAATTTCTAATTTAACTTTATGATTAGATTTTTTTTCTTTTTCTAACGATTCTCTTTCTTTATTTTTTAGTTTCTTAAAAGCGGAGTATTTCTTTTTGAAAATATCTTCAAAGTTATTTTTAAATTCAAAATCCTCTTCTTTTCCTCCATTTTCTAGAAAATCATTAAGAACATTATTTTTTTCGTTACGAATTTTGGTGTAAAATGTAGCTTTGATATTTTCAACTTGTTTGGAATTAGTCAAGGCTTTTCCGTTTTCGGTCAATTCTTCGGTTAAAGAAATTAATTGTTCATACGAATTATCATGAAGATTGATTTGTTCATTTTCAATGATGTTGTCGCTAGAAATTATTTTTTCGTTAAGTGAATCTTCACTCATATTTATCCGTGTTTTTTTACAATTACAAATGTAAGAAATTAACTATAAATGGGTTAGCTTAACTATTCCATATTTCCCAAGATTTTAATGCTTGTATTTTAAGCATTTCAAAGCCGTTTTTTGTAGTTGCTTTTTTTTGTTTTCCTTTTTTAAGAAAAAGTGACTCTTTGGGGTTATAAACCAAATCATACAAAAGGTGTTGTTCGGTTAAATATTTGTATGGAATATTTGGACACTCATCTACAATTGGACTCGTTCCTAAGGGAGTGCAGTTTATTATAACTTTGTAGTCGTTAAGCATATCTTTGTCCAAACATTCATAGTTTAGTTCTTTTTTTCTAGAAACAATAGAATAATCTACTCCCATTTTGGTAAAGGCAAAAGCTATTGCTTTGGACGCACCTCCACTTCCTAATATTAATGCTTTTTTATGTACAGGTTTTAATAATGGTTTAATTGAATCACTAAATCCAATATAATCTGTATTGTGTCCTATAATTTTTTGATTTGCTATTTTCAAACAATTAACGGCATTGATTGCTTTAGCCTCTATTGATAGTTCATCAACAAATTGTATAATTTCTTGTTTGTATGGAATGGTAATGTTTAATCCTTCAATTTTGTTTTTTACTATAAAGTTTTTAAAAGAATCCAGATTTTCTAATTCAAACAAATTGTACGAACAATTATTAATATTTTCTAATTCAAATTTTTGATCAAAAAAGTCCTTAGAAAAAGAATAATTTAAATTTTTTCCAATAAGTCCAAACTGCCTCATCTAGCCATTTTTTTTGCTAATTGTTCAATTGCTATGATAGTGAGCATTCCAATAATTAGGGAAAAAATTACCAAAAGTTCACCATTTCCAATAGTTTCAGGTATATATCTTTCATAACCAGTTATTACAGGTTGACCATCTCGATCGAAAATAGTATTATCAAATATTTCTTTTTTCCATGGCCAAATAGTACTTAACGAACCTAATACAAATCCAGTCAATATTGAAATAGTAATATTGAAATATCGTTTAAATATGTAGGATATTAAATTAGAAAAAACAAGTAATCCTACTATTGATCCTACTAAAAAAATAATAAAATATATAAGATTGTTTTGCATTTCAATATCACTTAGAATGATATTAAAATTGCCAACAAAGCATTGATTTAGAAAATCAAATAAACTACTTATGGATTTTACCATTAATAATTCGTAATTACCCATTAACATAAGAATATAAGAACCCGACAACCCAGGAAGTACCATTCCACAAATTCCTATCATTCCACAAATGAAAATATAGAGATAGTTTGTGTTTGCTACCGAGCTACTTTCTATAAAGGAAAGACCCAGGGCAAAAGAGAAACCTAAAAGAAGACTAAGTTTTGCTTTTAGATTCCAATTTTCAACTTTTATTCCAACATAGTAAACGGATGCTAATACTAACCCAAAGAAAAATGCCCATGTTGGTTGAGGGTGTTTTTCTAGAAGAAATTCAAAAAGTTTAGCTAAGCTAAAAATACTGAAAACAATACCTAAGAAAATAGGGGTTAAAAAAGAATAATTAATATGATTAAAAAAATTTTTGAAGTCTTTTTTTAGTAGCATTTTTAATGCTGTTTTATCAAATTTTTTGATTGAGTCGATTAATTCTTCAAAGATATTTGTGATTAATGCAATCGTACCCCCTGAAACTCCAGGAATTACGTTAGCAGCTCCCATTGCAACTCCTTTTAAAAAAACAATAAATTTACTAAGCATTTTAAAAATTTTGATCTAACCAATTCTGATAACCACCATCTAAATGATCAATATTTTTAAAATCAAACTTTTTGCGAAGCATGTATACCAACGCTTTACTTCGTTTTCCAGAATTACAATAAAAAACAATTTCTTGGTCTTGGTCAAATTGATGTATTTTCTCCATCACCTCGGCTAGAGGAATATTTTTTTTGCAGATGTGCCCATCTTCAAATTCATAACTTTCTCTTATATCAATTAGTTGAAATTGATTATTTTTTTCAAGTTTGCTTTTTAGGGTAGTAGCTTTCATAATTATTTTGGTAAATGATCAAAAAATGTATCTCCTCTAAGTCCAATTCTTAAACATTCTAGTGGGATGACTTCGTTTGGCGAAATGTTTCCTAGGTTGACATTAGATCCCATTAGTTTGATAAACCAAACCTGTTGTGATTTTTGAGGAGCTTCCCAAAGTATTTTTTCACTTGGTATTTGAGTTAATATTTCTTCAATTAAATCTGATCTAACCTCGCCAGACCCTCTATAAATCCCTACATTTCCGCCTTCTCTTGCCTCTGCAATTACTTTCCATGAACCAGCATCTAGTTCTTTTTGCATCAGCTCAATCCATTTATATGGAGGTATGAGCTTGTCTGAATCTTTGGATCCTACTTCAGATAAAACAGTTGCCTGAGTTTTTAAAGTTTTAATATAATTGCACTTATCTTCATGAGAGATATTAATAGAGCCATCAGAAACTTCAACTGTTTCGAGTTTATATTTTTCAATCAGTTTACGATATTCGTCAAACATATTTCTTGCAATGAATGCTTCAAACAATGTTCCTCCAAAATATACATTAATATTAGCTGATTGATATAATTTAATTTTTTCTGATAAGTGATTTGTCACATGTGAAGTACCAAAACCTAGCTTAACTATATCAGTTAAGTTTCCTGTGGCTTCAATAAAATCTTCTGCTTGTCTTAGACTTAATCCTTTATCCATTACCATGGTAATGCCTTTTTCTCTTGGCTTTGATGGCCTCTCAGGAATAAATGGAATTTCGAAATTCATGTTTTCGTGTTTATTTTTTAAAATTATCGAGCAAATTTAATAGATTTTTATTGTTTTTGATACTCGGCATATATTCAAATAATTCTTCATGCAAGTCATAATTTATTTTTAATGCATTTTCGAACAATGTTGTGCCTTTAGTTTCATCTCCAATTTCTAATAGATATGCTGATAAACGAAAAATTAATTTTGCATTTTTTGGATTATAATCAATGGCTTCGTAGAGGCTATCAATAGCCTCGTTTAAGGATTCTTGTTGATATAATATATGAGTATAATTCAGCCAACTTTCATAATCTTTGTTATCGAATTCTAATACCTTTTTATATGCTATTTCTGCTTCTTTGATAAAACCTACTTTTTCATGCAATTCAGCATAAAAAAATAAAATATCCAAATTTGTACTATCTTCTTTGTAAGCTTGTTTAATGTGATATAGGGATTCTAAATGATTTCCTTGATCATCAAGAATTTGTGAAATGGAAAACCAAGCATCAGAAAAAGTGGAGTCTTTACGAATAGCTTTGTAAAAATAAACTAGGGCTTTTTCTAATTTATTTAATTGTTTATGATATTCTCCTAGTTCAAAATAGGTGTTACAATTAGGTTCCTCAAACTTCATGCTTTCAAAACAGCAGTTTATAGCTTGTTGATACAAACCAATTTCTGAAAGAGATTCTGATTTGTGAGAGTATGATCGAGTATATCTTTCGTCAATTAATATGGCATAATCAAAAGCCTCAATTGCTTTTAAATGATTGTCGTTTTTTTGATAAAAAAGACCTAAATAAAACCATGCTAATAAACAATAAGGGTCATTTTCTAATATAGATTTAGTAAAATAAAGATTACGTTTGTTGATATCGATTAA
Organism: Flavobacteriales bacterium; assembly: GCA_049890095.1. GTDB lineage: Bacteria > Bacteroidota > Bacteroidia > Flavobacteriales > UBA7312 > JABAYQ01. The sequence continues at coordinate 196,438 of JBMHCD010000008.1, forward strand.
TTCGCTAGACAAGTAATAAGAATACCAATACAAATCATTTTGTGGCTCTAATTGAATAAGTTTTTCGATCATTTTACATGATGATAAATGATCATTAATACATTGATATTCATTTGCTAATGAAGAAATTACTTCAAGATTTGATTTGTCTTTAAAAAAAAGCTTTTCTAAAATAGATATTGCTTTTTTATGATTATTTAGTTTACTGTAAACAACTGACATTGTAAAATCAAAATCTTCGTTGTTTAATGATAATGGTTTAATTTTTTTAAGAATAATCATTGCTTCTTCTAATTTGTCCATTGAAATTAGAATTTGAGCTTTTTTTAGTTTTAAACTTATTGAAAAAGGAAATAATTTTTCTGATAAATTGAGGGCTATTTGAATATATTCATTTTGATTATTAAGATGATAATGATCTAATATTATCTCTAAATCATCCGAATCAAAATATATTGATTTGTTCTGAACAACCATATCTTCAAAACGCTTAATAAGGTTTAGGTGGTGATTGCTTTCTTCTCTGTTCAATTCTTCTCTATACATCTACATAAATATAATAAAAACAACGCAAAAAAAAAATATAACGAATTACTTTTGAAAAAAAACTTTCAACACTTTATTAATAATTTTAATTAAAATAAATAAATGGTTTAAAATATTATTTTTGCCTAAAATTTACCAATATGACGTTAATCAAATCAATTTCTGGAATTCGAGGTACAATAGGAGGAGAGGTTGGTGATAATTTAACTCCCATTGATGTAGTTCGTTTCGCTTCATCTTACGGAAGTTGGATTAAGAAAAAATGTAAAAAAGAGAACCCTACCGTCGTTATTGGTAGAGATGCTAGAATTTCTGGTCATCTTGTTTCAAATTTAGTTACATCATCTTTACAATCGTTAAATATTAATGTGGTTGATTTAGGTTTGTCTACTACGCCTACTGTAGAGTTAGCGGTTAGTTTTTATGCTGCAGATGGAGGAATAATTATAACGGCAAGTCATAATCCAAAACAATGGAATGCGTTAAAATTGCTTAATGAAAAAGGAGAGTTTATAGACGGAAAATCAGGAGAAGAAATTTTGAATATTGCACAAAGAGATGATTATCTTTTTTCTGAAGTAGATAGTCTTGGTTCCTACCAAACTAATGATGAAGCTATGACAAAACATATACAATCTGTTTTAGACTTATCCTTGGTAGATGTAAATGCTATTAAAAATAAAAAAATAAAAGTCGTTGTTGACGCTGTCAATTCAACAGGTGGTATAATAATTCCTCAATTACTAAATTCTTTAGGAGTAGAATGTGTTGAGTTATATTGTGAGCCAAATGGTCATTTTCCTCACAACCCAGAGCCACTTGCAGAACATTTAAAAGACATTTCTAATAAAGTCGTGGAAGTTAATGCCGACTTTGGAATAGTGGTAGATCCTGATGTAGATAGATTAGCAATTGTGAATGAGGATGGAAGTATGTTTGGTGAAGAATATACATTGGTAGCTGTTGCTGATTATGTTTTATCTCAAAATAAAGGGAATACTGTTTCTAACTTATCTTCATCTAGAGCCTTAAAAGATATTACTGAAAAACATGGAGGCCAATATTTTGCTTCTGCTGTAGGAGAGGTAAATGTAGTTGCAAGCATGAAAGAAAAAAATGCCATTATTGGTGGTGAAGGAAATGGTGGAATCATATATCCAAAATCTCATTACGGAAGAGATTCTATTGTAGGTATTGCACTATTTTTAACTCATTACGCAAAACAAAGCTTAACGTGTTCTGAGTTAAGAAAATCATATCCTTCTTATTTTATGTCAAAAAACAAAATAGAATTAAATCCGACTATAAATGTTGACACTATTTTACAAGAAATACAATCTGTATATAGTGACTTTCAAATAAATACCATAGATGGTGTGAAAATTGATTTTGAAAACGAATGGGTACATTTAAGAAAATCAAATACTGAACCAATTATTAGAATTTATACAGAAAGTACTAGTCAACAAGATGCAGATGATTTAGCTGAAAAAATTATCACTGAAATAAAAAATATTATTTAGCGATGAAAGTATATTTAGATAATGCAGCGACTACCCAATTGGATCCTCAAGTGATAGAAGTCATGACCTCTGTTATGAAAAATGAATTTGGAAATCCTTCTTCTATTCATTCTTATGGAAGGCAAACAAGGTCTATAGTTGAGCGAGCTAGAAAAAATGTAGCTAAACATTTAAATTGTGCACCTGGAGAAATCTTTTTCACTTCGGGAGGTACTGAGTCGGATAATATTGCTATTCGATGTGGAATGATGGATTTGGGTATAAATCATGCTATTACCTCTAAAATTGAGCATCATGCTGTTGGACATACACTTGAGGATATGGCATCTAAAGGAATGATTAAATTATCCTATGTTAATTTAGATAACAAAGGGAGTGTAGATTTAAATCATTTAGAACAATTATTATCTTCTAATGATAGATCTTTTGTTTCGTTAATGCATGCAAATAATGAGATAGGTAATTTATTACCATTAAAGGAATGTGGTGAAATATGTAAAAAATATAAAGCTATTTTTCATTCGGATACTGTTCAGACAATGGCTCACTACAGATTTGACTTACAAGATTTATATATACATTTTGTTACTGGATCTGCTCATAAATTTCATGGGCCAAAAGGCAATGGTTTTTTATATGTAAATGAAGAAGTTTCAATAAAACCATTAATAAGTGGAGGAGCTCAAGAAAGGAATATGAGAGCTGGTACTGAAAATGTTTATGGAATAGCAGGGCTTTCAAAAGCAATGGATATTTCGTATGAAGGACTGGACGAACATAGGTCGCACATTGAAGGTTTAAAAAAATACACCATTGAATCATTAAAGAAAGCCATCCCAAATGTAGAATTTAATGGAAATTGTGATGATTTGCAACACTCATTATATACGGTATTAAATGTTATGTTTCCAAAAACAGATATTGGAGAAATGTTATTTTACAATCTAGATATTTTAGGCATTGCTGCCTCTGGTGGGAGTGCCTGTAGCTCTGGTAGTAATATAGGGTCGCATGTGCTAAGAGGTGTTAATTCAGATATGCAACGCCCTTCATTACGTTTTTCATTTAGTAAGTTCAATAAAAAAGAGGAGGTAGATTTTTTGATAAATCAGTTAAAAAGTTTATTCAGCTGATTAAACTCTTTTTTATTCTTTAAAAAATATAAATAAACAATACTAGTTGGGTATAGTTTTGTTTGGGAATTCTTAGATCTTTTCGAACGAAATTTTTTGAGTTTCGAGTAAAAATGAAGGTGAGCTTTTAGAATTGCAAAAATATGTTTTGGTTTTCTGTCCAATACAAACTTAATGGATGATAATCCATCCAAAACCAATCTGGAAAAAATAATTCTAAATCTATTTTTTTCTAAGTTTTTATATAGCATCAATAGATTGTTTCTGTAGTTTAAATATGTTTTGAAAGTACTACTATTATTTAAGGTTCCTCCTCCAACATGAAAAACATGTGATTTTGGAATACACATAATTTTATAACCCTTATTTTTAAGCCTCCAACAAAGGTCTATTTCTTCCATATGTGCAAAAAAATCATTATCGAATCCTCCTATTTCAAAAAATGATGATGAGCGAATAAAAAGACAAGCTCCAGTAGCCCAAAATATTTCTATTTCTTCATCGTATTGTCCATTGTCAACTTCTACATTGTCAAATATTCTTCCTCGGCAAAACGGATAACCATATTTGTCTATAAAACCTCCACTTGCACCAGCATATTCGAATTTATTTTTGTTGTGGTAACTTTTAATTTTTGGTTGACAAGCGGCTATTGACTTATCTTTTTCCATTTTTTCAATCACAGGCATAATCCAGTTTTCACTAACTTCAACATCGGAGTTAAGTAAAATATAATAATCAGCACAAATTTGATTTAAACCAAAGTTATAACCACCACAAAATCCATCATTTTTAGTGTTAACAATTAGTTTTAGATTTGGAAAATTAGAATTTAAAAATGGTACAGAATTATCTGTGGAACCGTTGTCAATAACAAAAACTTCAGCTTCAGGACTTTTTTCAACTACTGAGTTTAAAAATTTTTGTAACCAATGAACTCCATTGTAATTAAGAATTACTACTGCTATTTTTGCTTGTGTTTCCATCTTCTATGCGACCACAGCCAATAAAATGGTCGTTCAATTATTTTTTGTTCTAGTATTCTAGTGTGTAAGTTAGTAATTTCACCTACTTTTAAGGTTGAAGGTTTGTCTGTAATCAGCTCGAAGCTAAATTCATAAAACCCATTTTTTATTGGAATTATATTAGCATATATAACAGCACAATCAAGTTTCTTTGCTAATTTATCAGTTCCTAAAAATACAGGAGTTTTTTGGTTTAAAAAAATAGTCCAATAATTTAGCTGTTCTGATGAAGGTGTTTGATCAGCTATAATTCCAATTATTCTAGCTTTTGAATTTGGCTGTAAAATATATCGAACACTTTCATTCATATCTACTAATGTAGCTCCAAACTGTGAACGAATTTGTTTTATTTTATTATTCCAAAAACTAGATGACAATGGCTTATAAATGCCAATTAATTCATTACTAAAATTAATACTAGTTGCAAGCAAGCTCCATTCCCAATTACCGTAATGTCCTAAAACTAAAATTACATCTTTGTTTTTATCTAAATAAGATTGAACAAGTTGTTTGTTTTTTAATACAAATCTGTTTTTAAGTGTATTTTTTGAAATTGAAAAAATCTTTATGGTCTCAGCTATTAATTGCCCTAAATATTGATAATACTTTTTTAAAAGCTGTTGGTTTTGACTTCTACTGTTTTCTGGAAAAGAATTGCTTAAATTTTCTAAAATTACCTTCTTTCTATAATTTAATAAACGAATAATATAAGAAATAAAACTACCAAAGTATGTAAGAATACCCATTGGTAATAATGCTAACAATTTAATAAGTGAATAAAAAACAATATTCATTTATAATTATTGAGGGTTATTGAAAAAATCCCATGGGGACTGATTACCACTATCATTTTCATAATAATTTTCTTCAAAACGATTTATCCAGTCTATATCAGATACTTCACCAATTTTATTACTATAAACTAAGCGATATTCGTTTGGCCTATTTTTATTTGAAAACACAAATCGTACGTCTCTTTCGTTTTCAAGTTGATAATAATGCCACACTTCAAATGGTTCAAATTGTTTAGGAAGATATTCTTCTGTTCTTGAGTTTGGAGCACCATATAGTAAATATATTCTTCCTCTATCACTTAGATATCCATCTGCCATTCCAAATCGAAATTCATTATTTACTATAGCTACTTTTTTAAGATAATCCAGCCAAGCTTGTTCTGGATTAAAAGCTGATCTTTTTTTCCAAAATTGATAAAAATATTTTTGCATTAGATGCAAGCTATCATAATTGAGTTGATTATTTGAAAATAAACTTTCAATTGAATTTTCAATAGGATATAAATATCGAATGAATTGCTTAAGTGTATCTATATTTTGAATTTTACTTGCAAAAGTATTTTCAATATCAACTTGATTATAATCTAATTTTTTTCCGTATTTAAACAGAATTTTTTCTTTTTGATCAATGACGTCATTATCTTTATTGATAACCTCAACAACTAATTTAAACGTTCCAGAGGGAAGATCTTTAATTGGAAAAGACGATAATACTACTGTCTTTTTATTTTTACTCCATTTGGTGTTATACAAATTATTGACTACTTTTTTAGTTTCTACAGACTTTAATGAAGTTCTTAAGAGTCTTTTTTCTGCACTTTTATTATAGTATTCGTAATAGTAATTTACTTTATGATTTGATTGGTTATAAAAGTTAGATACAAAAGGAGTAAGGTCATAACCACTTTTGCTAAGAATGTTTTTAGATTTGGTTTCAGAAAAATTATCTACAAATTGTATATCTGACAATCCATTTTGTTCAAAAATGGTTATCTTTTGTTTATGTTCTATATTATTTAATTTTTTACTATTTATATCGTAAATTTTTAGTGTGAGATCGTATTCACCGATGGATAGAGTGTAGCGTTGTTGATCCAAAAAGATAAAGTTGATATCATTAGTATCTTCAACAATGGGGCTTAGTAGATTATACTGATCAAACTTAGATATATTACCATTTTTGTCTTTAAACTCAAAGCTAACTTCAATGGTAGATTGGTATTTACCATTATTGTTAGCAATAAATTGAGTTGATTTTCCATCAATAGAAAGATAGGTTTCCAAAAAAGTATTGTTTTCGGAAGTAAATTGACAAAAATCAAATTGAACATCTAAGTTTTGAGATTTGCTACTAAACGAAATAATTAAAGTAAAAGCAACAATAGTATTTTGTAAAAGAGTTTTCATATTAGCTAAAATACTAATAATGATTATTTTTTTACAAAGTTTTGCCCTAATGATTAAAAAAAATTTTACATTTGCCACCCCAAGTGGGAGAGATGGCAGAGTGGTCGAATGCGGTGGTCTTGAAAACCATTGTACAGCAATGTACCGGGGGTTCGAATCCCTCTCTCTCCGCTTCAAAAAAGCCCTAGATTTCTAGGGCTTTTTTTAGTTAACTGTTGAAGATACCATAAAAGAGTTAATGTACACTTTCTTATTGTATTCTAATCAATTTACGTATACTCCGCTAAGTTCTGTTTTTCTTTATAAGTTCCATCCACCATCATATTGTAATATGTTTACCGATTGTGATTGAACAATTAATTTAGACGAAAATAATAAGAAGTATAAAAATAATTTTTTCACTTGCTTTCAAGTAAGTTTTTCAAAAGCTAGTTTACTAATATTAATCTATATGTTGTTTTAGATGAATCATTTCAATGGCAGTAATTGCGGCTTCAACTCCTTTATTACCCAATATTCCACCAGATCGATCAATTGCTTGTTGTTGAGTGTTGTCGGTAAGGACCCCAAAAATTACGGGTTTGTTGTACTTCAGAGAAACGTCTTTTATTCCTAATGCAGTTGATTGGCAAACAAAGTCAAAATGCTTTGTTTCGCCTTGTATAACACTACCTAAACATATTACTGCATCAATGGTTGTGTCTTTTTCTAAAATAAACTGAGCTCCTAAAGCAAGTTCAAAACTGCCTGGAACATACTTAACAATTATATTTGACTCTTGGCAATTACACCCCATTAAAGTTGATTTAGCACCATCGAGCAATCCATTAGTTATTTCCTTGTTCCATTTAGCAACTACAATAGCGATTTTCATCCCTTTTGCATCCGGAATTTCATTTAAGTTATATTTGGATAAATTCGAACTAGCCATAAAAAAGCTCGCAAAGCGAGCTAATTAATTTGATTATTTAAGACTTACTCTAGTGATATACTTATCTATATCCCTACCTTGATCTGAGTCAGAGTAGTTGTTTTTGATATTTTTATATAAGCTCAAAGCTTCTTTAAAATTTCCATTTTCTTCCAGAGCCATAGCAGCTCTCATCATGTATAAAGGTGCTGTAAAATTATTATCACTGTTACTAGCTGCTTTTTTCCAACTATTGATAGCTTTATTGGACTCACCTACATTCATATATGCATCACCTAAAGATCCTAAAGCAACAGAAGAAACCAATTGATCATTTGCTTTAAATTTTGATAAATATTCAATGGCATTATCAAAGTCTCCTAAATTTAGATAGCACGATCCTGCATAAAAATTTGCTAAATTACCAGCTTCTGTTGAGCCATATTCATCTATTAAATCTAAAAAACCATAAAATTGACCATCTCCATTCAATGCCAAGTTAAATGAATCTTTCTCGAATGAGTTAACAGCCATAAATAATTCGGACTGAGCTTCATTATTTTTAGGTTCAGTAACAAATTTTGTATATCCTAATACAATAGCTATTACACCTACTACAGAAAATACAACCTTCATTAATAAAGCTTGGTTGTTTTCAACCCATTGTTCTGTGTTAGTTAGCGTTTCTTCAACTGCTGCAAACTGTTCTTCAGTTTTGTTATTCTTTTTTGCCATTTTGATTAAAAAATTGAAAAACAAAAATAATCTTTTTTTCGACTTTAAAAAGTTTATTTGTTTAAGCTGTTTTCATCATAAAAATAATAATTTAGTACTTTAAATAACAGGTGATGATTTTACAAAGCATTTCTTTACTTAATTTCAAAAATCATATTGATAGTCGTGTAGACTTTATCGAAGGAATAAATTGTTTTGTTGGAGATAATGGTGCGGGAAAAACAAATATGTTAGATGCTATTCACTATTTATCGCTCACTAAAAGTTATTTTACTAAGCAAGATGCATTGAATATATACAATAACGAACCTTTTATGGCTATCGAAGGTCGGTTTCTAAAAGACGAAACAACAGATGTTATTCATATTGGAGTTAAAAGTGGTCTAAAAAAAACGATTAAAAGAAATAAAAAGACCTATGACCGATTATCAGATCATATTGGGCTTTTTCCAATCGTTATGATTTCACCAACTGATGTAGAATTATTAAATTCTGGAAGTGATTACAGAAGAAAGTTTATGGATTCTATTATTGCTCAATTCGACAAAAATTACCTTCTCAAACTTATTAAATATAACAAATTGATTGGTCAGAGAAATGCATTGCTTAAACAAATGAGCAAGTCTAATTCATTTGATCAAAGTACACTTTCGGTTTATGATTATCAGATTGAACCCTTGGTTAAATCTATTCACCAAAAAAGATTAGATTTTTTAAAAGAGTTTATTCCAATTTTTAAAAAATATTATCATTTAATATCAAATTCTGATGAAAATGTAAATATCGAATATCAATCTCAACTAACAGACTCTGATTATTTAGATTTGATAAATAATAATACTGATAAAGAGCGATTTAGTAATTCAAGTTATTATGGAGTGCATAAAGATGATTTGATTTTTAATTTAAGTGGTTATCTTATTAAAAAAAGAGGTTCTCAAGGCCAGCAAAAAACATTTTTGTTATCCTTAAAATTAGCTCAGTATGATTTTATGAAATCAACTTTGAAATTTGAGCCAATGTTGTTGTTAGACGATATTTTTGATAAATTAGACGATAATAGAGTAGAGCATCTAATGAAATTGGTTGGTGATAAACATTTTGGACAAATTTTTGTTACGGATACTCATCCTATGCGTTCATCTCAAATATTTGAAAAAATAGGAGTTAATTATAAGTTGTTTAATGTAAAAAAAGGAGCGATTGAAAAGGCTTAGTAATCAGCAGTCATTAGCAGAAGTCATTCAGGATTTTTTAAAAGAAAGTGGATGGTCTAGAAAATTAGATGAAGTGCATCTAATTACTCAGTGGGATAAATTGTTAGGTCCAAATTTAGCTAAATACACTGATGAGGTATTTATATCAAATTCTATTTTGCACATCCGATTAAATTCATCAACACTCAGGCAAGAGCTATCATACAAAAAATCAAAACTGGTTGATGATCTTAATGATATGGTCGGTAAAAAAGTAATAAAGGATATAATTCTAAAATAAAAAAGCTCCTAATTAGGAGCTTTTTTTCTTTTGGAAGATATTTGTTTAAAACTGTTCCTCTATATTAAAGTGAAAATTACTTTCTAGCTCTGCGTTCTCATCAGAATCAGAACCGTGAACAGCATTTTTTGCTTTTGATTCTGCAAATTCTTTTCGGATAGTTCCGTCTGCTGCTTCACTTGGATCAGTAGCGCCAATTAAAGTTCTAAAGTCTGCAACTGCATTTTCCTTTTCTAATATTGCAGCAATAATTGGTCCTGAACTCATATATTCTACTAGTTCACCATAAAATGGTCTTTCTTTGTGAACTTCATAGAATTTTCCTGCAGACTCGGCAGTTAAAGCTGTTTTTTTAAGAGCTACAATTCTGAAACCTGCCTTATTTATTCTTTCTAAAATTGAACCAGTATAACCACTTTCTACAGCTTCTGGCTTAATCATTGTAAATGTTCTGTTTGTTGCCATTTTTTATTTTTAAGAATTATTTTGGGCAAATTTATAAAAAACCAATCATTAAAAAGACGAACTTTTATTCTTATTTTCGCAAATTATATGAACGAAAAAGAATTCAATACACTCAAGGAGCTGTTAAGCACTCCAAAAAGAATTGTTATAACCACTCACAAAGGGCCTGATGGAGATGCTATGGGATCTTCTTTAGCATTATATAATTACTTAGTTAAAAAAGGGCATCAAGTTCAAGTTATAACTCCAAATCAATACCCAGATTTTCTGAAGTGGATGAAAGCAGATGATTTGGTTATACAATATACTAACGAGCCTGAAAAAGCAAAACAGATTACAAATAATTCAGATTTGATATTTTGTCTTGATTTTAACTCATTAAGCAGAATAGATACTTTTGAACCAGTCGTTTCTTCGTCAACTGCTTTCAAAGCAATGATTGATCATCATCAGCAACCAGATCAATTTGATTTTAATTTTTCGGATACTAATGCATGCTCAACAGCTCAGATGATTTATGAATTTATCGATTTATTGGGAGATGCTCATTTGATTGATAAAGACATTGCAGAATGCATTTATGCTGGTATAATGACAGATACAGGAAACTTTAGATTTAAATCAGTAACTAGTAAAACGCATAAAATTGTTGCTGAGCTTATTCAAAAAGGAGCTGAAACTCATTTGGTAAATGATCGAATTAATGATAATAATACAGTTAGTAGATTAAAGTTATTGGGTTATTGCTTGAATGAAAAATTAGAGGTATTGCATCATTATAATGCTGCATTAATCAGTTTAGATGAAGAGGAGTTAGACCGGTTTAATTTTAAGAAAGGTGATACCGAAGGAGTAGTTAATTATGCCTTATCTATAAAAGATATAAATTTAGCTGCTTTCTTTGTTAAAAGAGAGGGGATTGTTAAGATTTCATTTCGTTCTAAAGGAAATATTTCAGTTAATGAAATGGCAAGAAAATATTTTAATGGAGGTGGTCATACTAATGCTGCTGGAGGATCGTTTGGAACAGATCTAAGTCTTGCCATAGAAAAATTTAAATCAGTTTTAAAAGAGTATTAATCAAATTTTATAAAAAATGAAAAAATCAATAATGAGTATTGCTATTGTAGCTTGTTTTGTTTCCTGCCAAAATACGAAGCAATCGGAAAACAATAATCAATCTAATGAATCATCTAAAGAAATATCAACAATGACAACTACAGAAAGCGGATTACAGTACATTATTTTTGAGCAAGGAGAAGGGGTCAAGCCAACTGCTGGTCAGCAAGTTTCGGTACATTACAAAGGCATGCTTGAAGATGGAACAGTTTTTGATAATTCTTATGATCGAGGAGAGCCAATAGTTTTTCCTGTTGGAACAGGTAGAGTTATTAAGGGATGGGATGAAGGAATTATGCTTTTAAATGTAGGTACTAAAGCTCAACTTATTATCCCTTCTGAGTTAGGTTATGGTGAGCGTGGAGCAGGAGCAGTTATTCCACCAAACGCAACCTTAATTTTTGATGTAGAGCTAGTAGCAGTTCAATAATGGCATTGATTAATGAATTAGAAAAACAGGGAAATTTTTTATTTAAATATAGAGGGCAAATACCTGTTGTTTTATTTGTTTTGGCCATTCCTTTTATCTATACAACAGATTTGTCTGCTGTAGATGAAAAATATATACAGATTTGTAAAGTAGTTGCTATTACAATTTCTATTTTAGGATTTGTTGTACGTGCAATTACTATTGCTACTACACCCAGAGGAACTTCAGGAAGAAATACCAAACAACAAATTGCAGATTCTTTAAATTCAACTGGTATTTATTCTATTGTTCGTCATCCTTTATATTTAGGGAATTACCTGATGTGGATTGGTATAGTTTTGTTTACATATAACTTTTATTTTGTATTAATTGTAAGCTTGCTTTTTTGGCTGTATTATGAACGAATTATGTTTGCCGAAGAACGTTTTTTACAAAAAAAGTTTGGTGAGGATTATCTTCATTGGGCATCTCAGAAGCCTGCTTTTTTACCCAACTTTTCTAATTATGTTAAATCGGAAGTTTCTTTTTCGTTTAAAAGTATTCTAAGAAGAGAATATTCTGGAGTATTAGCCACTGTTATAGGATTTGTTTTTGTAGAATTATCAAGAAATTATTTTGTTGATCAATGTTTTTGTATTTCAAATGGCTATTGGTTTACATTAGTTGTTGTATTAGTATTTAGCTTGATACTCAGAACCATAAAGAAAACGACCACTTTGCTTGACGAAAGTGGTAGGTCGTAAAAATTTTGTTTTATTGATTTGATGAATAAGCAAAAATAGTATATTTGCCCACCCAATTGGCGAGGTAGCTCAGTTGGTTAGAGCGTCGGATTCATAACCCGGAGGCCGAGAGTTCAAATCTCTCCCTCGCTACTCTACAGGGACTCATTATTGAGTCCCTTTTTTTATGTCTTTTACTAGTTCTTGTAATTCAATTTCTAAGTTCTCAGCTATTTTTTTTAAGGTATATATCGTAGGATTAGATCTTCCTGCTTCTAATCTACTAAAGTTTGACTTTTCCATATTGCAAATGGCAGAAAGATCTTGTTGAGACATTCCTTTTGATAGTCGTATTTGTTTTATTGTAAAGCCAATAACCTTTTGTAGTTTTTCCTTCTTCAAAGCAAATTAGAAATATTACTAAAGGTTTGTGTTTTTTTTTAATAGCTGGTTATCATATAGGATAACCTTTTAAACTTTCATTAAACTTAACTTTGATTTGCTACAATTTAGTTTTATGAAAAGACACTTATCTATATTTCTTTTGGTATTCATTTTTTGTTTTTTAACGTTTAAAAATCAAAAAATAAAAAATCAACATAAAAATATAAATACAGATAGTAGTTTATATTACTTTAACTTGTTCACAGAAAAGTTTGGAGGTATATATGAGCATGATAGGATTCTGTTGTTGATATTTACAATTTTTTAATTGAAAATCTAGAAGATTCATTAAAAAAATATAAGAGCACAAAAAAAGACTTGAATAGCTATAAATTTGAAACTGAATTACAACAAGATTATATTCAAAAACACTAAGAGGCAAAACAAATATTGTATCGTTATAAGTGTTGCAAATTAAAATCAGATAGTTTATTAATTCTAAACTAAAGGATTTATCTGGTTGTAGCCTTTAAATTAAAAACGTAAGGTAGCTTTTGCTTTTCTCTTTCTTGTAATACAAATTTACCTTTTTCAGTTTCTTTGAAACCTCTTAGTTTATAAGGACTAAAGTCAAACTCTTCAAAAAGTTTTAGTTTTAATCCGTTTGATTCTAAAGCACTAAAAATTTCGGTCAAAGAATGGTTCCACCAGCAGGTTTTTATTTCAATATCTTCGCCACCATCTGTATAACTACCTTTTTCTATTTCAACATCAGGTATTTTTTTGTAAAAATAATCATATTGTGCAGGGTCTAATAAGTCGATAAACGGATGGAATTCTGTGAGTACAAAAGTTCCACCTTTTTTCAAATGTTTAGATATTGTTTTTGCCCATTGATTAAGGTCTGGAAGCCAGCCTATGGTTCCGTAAGAACTAAAAATGATATCAAACTTTTTATTTAAGTTTAGCTCTAAAACACTAGATTCGATAAAGTTTACAGGAACATTAATTTCATTCGAAATTTTTTTTGCTTCTTTAATTGCAACAGACGAAAAATCTACAGCAGTAACGATCGCTCCTTTTCTAACTAAAGATATACTATCCTGACCAAAGTGACATTGCAGATGTAAAATGGTCTTTCCATTTATATCACCTAATGCATTAAGTTCAAAAGAATTTAAAGAACATTTTCCTTTTTTGAACTCATCATTATTGTAAAATTTAGATTTAAGATGAATAGGCGTTTTGGTATCCCACGCTTTTTGGTTTATATCTAAGTATTTTTTGTGATTCATTTATAAAAAAAGCCCTTTTAAGGGCTTTTTGATTTAGTAAGCAAATAGGGGGTATTTACTCATAAGATTATTTACTTTTTTTCTTACTTCTGATATAACCTTTTCGTTATCGATATTCATTAAGACTTCGTCAATTAAATCAACAATTACTGGTATAGTATCTTCTTTAATACCCCTAGTTGTAATTGCCGGAGTACCAACTCTCATTCCTGAAGTTACGAATGGAGATTTATCGTCAAACGGAACCATATTTTTGTTTACAGTAATATCTGCTAAAACAAGAGTATTTTCTGCTTGTTTTCCTGTTATTCCTTTTGATCTTAAATCCAGTAGCATACAATGATTTGAAGTACCACCAGAAACTACATCATATCCTTTGTCAATAAAACATTGAGCCATTACAGCTGCATTTTTAATTATTTGTTTAGTGTATTCTTTAAATTCAGGATTTAGAGCTTCACCAAAAGCAATAGCTTTTGCTCCTATAATATGTTCTAAAGGACCACCTTGTGTGCCTGGAAAAACAGCTGAATCTAATAAAGAAGACATTTTACGAATTACACCTTTTGGAGTCTTTAATCCCCAAGGATTGTCAAAATCTTTACCCATCATTATTAAACCACCTCTAGGACCTCTCAACGTTTTGTGAGTAGTAGTGGTAATGATGTGGCAATGAGGAGCAGGATTGTTAAGGTGTCCGCTAGCAATTAGTCCAGAAGGATGTGAAATATCCGCTAATAATAAAGCTCCAACACTATCTGCTATTGCTCTAAACTTTGAATAATCAATATCTCTAGAATATGCTGAAGCACCACAAATAATTAATTGAGGCTTTTCTTCTTTTGCAGTTTTTTCAATAGCGTCATAATCTAATAATCCATTATCTTCTCTAACAGAATAAAAACTGGTTTGATAAGTTTTACCAGAAAAATTTACTGGAGAACCATGAGTTAAATGACCACCATGTGCCAAGTTGAATCCTAGCATTTTTTGGCCTGGTTTTAAAACAGCTAAAAAGACTGCAGCATTGGCCTGAGAGCCAGAATGTGGTTGGACATTGGCATATTCAACGCCAAATAATTCTTTTGCTCTATCAATTGCTAATTGTTCAATTTTATCAACAACTTCGCAACCACCATAGTATCTTTTGTTTGGAAATCCTTCTGCATATTTATTGGTTAAACAAGAGCCAGCTGCTTCCATCACTTGGTTGCTAACAAAATTTTCGGATGCAATTAGTTCAATTCCGTGTGTTTGTCTATCTTTTTCTTGATCAATAAGATCAAATATTTTTTGGTCTCTCTTCATGAATATTTTTTTACTTTCGTAGTTGGTAACAAATATAAATAATGAATAACAAAATCACTCAATTATTTGGTATAAAATATCCAATTATTCAAGCCGGAATGATATGGTGTAGTGGTTGGGAATTAGCATCATCAGTGAGTAACGCTGGAGGATTAGGAATTATTGGTTCTGGTTCTATGTATCCAGATGTACTAAAACAACATATTTTAAAGTGTAAAGCAGCAACGGATAAACCCTTCGCTGTAAACTTACCTTTGTTATATCCTCAAATTGACGATCACATAAAGATTATTATTGATAATGATGTAAAAATTGTTTTTACATCTGCTGGAAATCCAAAAAAATGGACATCAGTTTTAAAAAATCATGGAATAATTGTTGTTCATGTTGTAAGTAACTTAAAATTTGCTTTGAAGTCTGTTGAAGCAGGAGTTGATGCAATAGTTGCTGAAGGTTTTGAAGCTGGAGGTCATAACGGAAGAGAAGAAACTACTACAATGTGCCTCTTGCCACTTATAAGTAAACATATTGATATCCCATTAATTGCAGCAGGAGGTATTTCTTGTGGTAAATCTATGATGGCTGCAATGGCATTGGGAGCTGATGGTGTACAAATTGGAAGTAAGTTTATTGCTACTCCCGAATCGTCTGCACATGAAAATTTTAAACAATATATATTAAATTCTAAAGAAGGAGACACACAGCTAACTTTAAAAGAAGTTACTCCTGTTAGATTATTGAAAAATGATTTTTATAATCAGCTAATGAAAGCATATGATCAGGGAGCAAATGTGGATGAGTTAAAACAAATATTGGGCAGAGGTAGAGCAAAATTAGGAATGTTTGTTGGTGATTTGGACGAAGGAGAGTTAGAAGTTGGTCAAGTTTCAGCTATGATGGACGAGATAAAACCTGCTGCTCAAATTGTTGAAGAGTTGATAGATGAATTTGAAATTGCTAAAAATCAATTAGTTAATGTTTGTTTTTAATATAATAAATACTACTTTTTCATGTTAAGTGTTTATGTCAAAAATTATATTTTACATTTTTACATTTTTTGTCTTTAGCAATTCTTTTTCTCAAACAATTGAGCCTCCCTTAATTACTCATTTGTCAATCGATTCGATTACTAATCAGGTTCAAATAAACTGGGCAAATTCATCACCTCAAACTGAGGGTTATATTGTTTACAAAAGAGATTATTTTGGCTTGTGGATTCCACTAGATACTATTTTTGGCATTGATAATACTTTTTATGTCACTAATTCATCAAATGCTCAAAATCAAATAGAAACGTTCAGTATAACAGCATTTGATGGGAATGATAATTCTAGTTTACGAAGTGATTTTCATCAAACAACTAAACTGGAATATGATTATCAAAATTGTAATGATACATGTTTTTTAAGTTGGAATGGATACCATAATATGTTTGGTCTTGTTGGTTATCGCGTTCTGATTAATTCCAAAAATAATCTGAACGGACAAACCAGTTTTCAAGAAATTACCTTAGGACAAAATGATACCACTTTGGCTATGCCAGTAGATTATTCGACTTCTTATTCGTTTTACATTGCGGCTTTTAATATTTTCGATAGTTTATCGGTCTCTACTAATTCCGTTTTTTCTACAACTAATTTAAAAGCTCCAGAATATATTTACATAAATAGAGTAAGTGTTAATTCTGAAAATACAATTGATGTTTCTATAATTTCGGATAGCTCTGATATTTCTTATTATAAAATATACCGATCTTTTTTAGATGGAGGATTTCCAAATTTTTTAGGAATAACGGATTCGGTTACTAGTCCTAATAGTTATCGTGATTTGTATACTTATCCACAATTAAATAAATATTATTACAGTGCTATAGCTGTAGATGTATGTGGTAACGAATTGTCAAGATCAAAATATATAAATAGTGTTGATACGTCAATTGTAAGTAACTTAAAGTTAACTCCATTAATTTTAACAAATAAAGAAATTTCGGTAGAATGGGATGATTATGAAGGTTTTTTAAACCCTAATTACACGATAGAATTGTGGAAAGGTGTGAATAATAATTTCAGTTTATTAAATTCGGTATCTCCCTTTTCATCATCTGAAATTGATATTTCTGATGACATAGGCGAAATATGTATTTTTTTAAAGGCTTATGAAAATGACGTTAATCTGATAAATCGTCAGGATACTATTTACTCCAATAGAGTATGTGTAGCTAATAAACCATTGGTATACATTCCAAATAGTTTCTCTCCAAATGAGGATATGAAAAACAACTTGTTTAAGGTTTATTTGTATGATAACGGTTCGTTAACGAGTTTTAAACTGGATATATATGATTCGCTTGGAAACATTGTTTTTCAAACCAATGATGAAAATGAATATTGGGATGGAACATTTAAAGGAAAAGTTTTACCAATCGATAATTATGTATATATGTTAAAAATAACATATGCTAATGATTATGAGATTTACAAAAACGGGAATATTACTTTGTTAAGATAATCCAGTAATTAATATTTCTGTTACATGATATTTTATTACTTTTGCCCGATATTATTGATAACTTTTAATTGTTGAGTTTATGGAGCCAAAAAATCAAAAAATTATAGGAGAAGGGCTAACCTATGACGATGTTCTTCTTATTCCAGAATACTCTGAAGTTTTACCTTCTCAAGTAAGTGTTTCTACCTTATTCACAAAAAATATTAAACTAAACATTCCAATTGTTGCAGCAGCT
This sequence comes from Flavobacteriales bacterium, assembly GCA_049890095.1. GTDB lineage: Bacteria > Bacteroidota > Bacteroidia > Flavobacteriales > UBA7312 > JABAYQ01. Next base: position 214,474 of record JBMHCD010000008.1, read on the forward strand.
ATGGATACTGTTACAGAAGCAAAAATGGCTATAGCTATTGCTCAAGAAGGAGGTATAGGTGTTTTGCATAAAAACATGAGTGTTGAAGCACAAGCTTCTGAAGTTAGAAAAGTAAAAAGATCGGAAAGTGGTATGATCTTAGATCCAATCATCTTGTCCCAAGATGCAATTGTGAGTGATGCATTGTTAATAATGAAAGAAAATAAAATAGGAGGGATTCCTATTATTAATGATAAAAATGATCTTATTGGAATTGTAACTAATAGAGATTTACGTTTTGAGAAACAACTCGAAAAGAAAATAACAGATGTTATGACTAGTGAGAGTTTGATAACTACTCAATTAACGGATTTAGAAAATGCCGAAGATATTTTACAACAAAATAAAATTGAAAAATTACCTGTTGTTGATGAGAACGGAAAACTTGTTGGTTTAATAACCTACAAGGATATAATGAAAAACAAAACCAGACCAAATTCTTGTAAAGATAAATATGGGAGATTAAGAGTTGCCGCTGCTGTAGGTGTAACTTCTGATTCGATTGATCGTGTTGAAGCCCTACATAATGCCGGAGTCGATGCCGTTATTGTAGATACTGCACATGGTCATAGTAAGGGTGTAATCGAGACTGTAAAGAAAATAAAGTCAAGATTTCCTGATTTAGATGTTGTGGCTGGTAATATAGCAACAGCTTCTGCAGCTTTAGCACTAAAAGAAGCAGGTGTTGATGCCGTTAAAGTAGGAATTGGTCCAGGTTCTATTTGTACTACCAGAGTTGTTGCTGGTGTTGGTGTTCCTCAGCTTTCTGCAGTAATGGATGTAGTAGAAGCATTGGAAGGCTCTGATGTTCCTGTTATTGCCGATGGAGGTATTCGATATTCAGGAGATATTGTTAAAGCATTAGTTGCTGGTGCAAGTACGGTAATGCTTGGATCTATAATTGCTGGTGTTGAAGAAGCTCCTGGTGAAACTATTATTTTTGAAGGTAGAAAATTCAAAGCATATAGAGGAATGGGTTCTGTAGAAGCAATGCAAGCTGGATCAAAAGATCGTTACTTCCAATCTGATCAAGAGGAGAAAAAATTAGTTCCAGAAGGAATTGTTGGGCGAGTTGATTATAAAGGAAAGTTAGACGAAGTAATTCATCAAATGGTTGGTGGCTTACGATCGGGTATGGGCTATTGTGGAGCACCAAGTATTGAGAAAATGAAAGAATCTAAATTTATTCGTATTACCAGTGCAGGAGTAGTTGAAAGCCACCCTCATGATGTGCGAATTACTAGAGAAGCACCAAATTATAGCAGATAAATAACAAATAAATTTTAAAATAAGAAATGAACGGAATTTTAGTTTTAGTAGCTTTAGGATTAGCAGTTTTAAGTGGTAATTTAAAAAACGATTCAAAAAAAGATAAACAACAAATTGTAATGGAAGTTGGCCCTGAGCGTGTTCCATTAAGCGAGTTTGAATCAACATTCAGAAAAAACAATGCTGATAGAGTTGTTGATAAAGAATATCTTGATCAATACACAGATTTATTTGTTGATTTTAAAAGAAAAGTATTATTTGCTAAGGAGCTCAAAATGGATACTTCTGTAGCTTTTAAAAGAGAATTAGCTGGCTATAGAAGACAATTAGCTCGTCCTTATTTAACTGATAAAAAGGCTGAAGAATCTCTAATAGACGAGGCATATTCCAGAATGTTGGAAGAAGTAAGAGCTAGTCATATACTTATTACACTAGACGAATCAGCTTTACCAGATGACACCTTAAAAGCTTATAATAGATTAATGCAATTAAGATCTGCTGCATTAGCTGGGCAAGACTTTAACAAACTAGCAAAAATTAATTCTCAAGATCCTTCTGCTAAAGAAAATAGTGGCGATTTGGGTTATTTTTCGGCATTTAGAATGTTGTACGACTTTGAAACAGTAGCTTACAATACTGAAGTAGGAGAGATTTCTCTTCCATTCAGAACTAGAGTAGGTTATCATATTGTTAAAGTTACAGATAGAAGAAAAAATAAAGGAGAGTTAAAAGTAGCACATATTATGATTGAAGAAAGAGAGGATGCTACCCCAAAAGAAGTTATTGCAAATCAGGAAAAGATTGTTCAAATGAAAGAGGCATTTGCAAGTGGCAAATCATTTGAAGACATGGTTCGATTTTCCGATGATAAATCCTCTGTTAAAAATAGAGGAGAATTACCTTGGTTTTCTTCAGGTCAAATGGTAGCTCCTTTTGAAAATGCAGCTTTTGGTTTACAAAAACCGGGAGACATTTCTGAGCCAGTAAAAACTATATACGGATGGCATTTTATTAAGCTTTTAGATACTAAGGCGGTACCAAGTTTTGAGGACAGTAAAGCTGATATTCAACGTAAAATTAATAGAGATTCAAGAACAAATGTTGGTAGAGAGTCACTGATAAAAAATATCAAAAAAGAGTACAAGTTTCGTCAAATTTCCTCAGGAAGTTCATTCGCCAAAAACTTACAAGTATTTTATGATATAGATTTGCAAAATTGGGATAGAAAAAACTTTGAAACCGATAACAAAACATTATTTGTTTTAGATAATATAAATTATACTCAAAATGATTTTGCCGATTACCTGAATAAACATAAATCAAAAATAGATCCAAATAAAATGGAATCTTCTATTAATTCATTATACAACAATTGGATTGATGATAGTTGTATTAAACATGAAGATAGTCAATTAGAAGATAAATACCCAGAGTTTAGAGCTTTAATGAAAGAATATAACGATGGCATAATGTTGTTCGATTTGATGGATAAAAAAGTTTGGTCTAAAGCAATAGAAGATACTGTTGGATTGATGAATTATTATCAAATTGCTAAAGAAAACTACGTTTGGGGAGAAAATGTGGTTGCTTCTACGTTTAATTGTAAAAATCAAAAAACAGCTGATAGATTAAGATCTTTGATTAATAATAGGTATTCCTTAAATCAACTAACCAAAAAAGAAATAGATTTATTACGTTTCGGTAAAGGTGATGGTATATTTTTGTCTGATCAGGATATTGTGAATATTATAAATTATACCAATCCATCAAGTATTTCGTTTGAAAAAAAGAATTACAGCAAAGGTACATCTAATACAATAGATAATAAATGGTCTTTAGGTCTTACAGAAGATGATCCCCAGCTTGATGGTACTATTTTGATAAGCAATATAACTGATATTAAGTCTGGTGAAATAAAAACTTTTGATGAAGCAAAAGGAGCAGTTATTTCGGATTACCAAGATTATTTGGAGTCGATGTGGAAAAAAGAGTTAGAACAAAAATATCCAGTAATAATCTACGAAGACGTTTTATACTCTATTATACAAAAGTAAAATTTTGATGATTAGAGTTCTGTTATCTTGTTTTTTACTGTTATTCGCTTCTTGTCATTTTTTCAAGAAGGATGATGCTGTCTTACTAGCTTCAATTTATGGTGAAGATCTCTATTTTGATGACATTAAACATTCTTTCAATACATCATTGAGTAAAAGTGATAGTATTTTATTACAAAAGAATTTGATAGAAAAATGGGTGAAAAATCAGGCTCTTGTGCATAAGGCAAAGTTGAACCTTGATGACGAGTTAATACAAGTTGAAAATCAAGTAAAGGAATATAGAAACTCTCTACTTATTTATCGTTATCAGCAATTATTATTAAATCAAAAATTAGATACAGTAGTTTCTGATTTAGATTTACGCAATTTTTTTGTCGATAATAAAGCTAATTTTAAGTTGAAAAATAATATTGCAACCATTAACTATATAAAATTAAAAAAGGAAGTGCCAAACCTTTGGAAACCTTTAAAATGGTATAAATCTGACAAAGAAAATACCTTAGAAAAATTAGAGGATTATTGTTATCAGTTTTCGGATGAATATTCTATTGGAGACGAGTGGGTAAGAATTGAAGACTTAATCTCTAAATTACCAAAAGATCTTAATCTTAAAGTTTCAGACTTTAACAAGAGAAGAAATTTTGAGTTTTCTGATGATGACTATTTTTATTTTATTTATTTAAAAAAAGTAAAAAGAACTGGAGATATTGCTCCTTTAGAATTAGAAAAAAAGCAGATTAGAAATATTTTGATTAATAAAAGGAAATTAGATTTTTTGAAGAATATGGAAAATTCTATTTACAAAGATGCGATTTCTAAAAATTTAGTTACTTATGAATAAGATTGGATTTTTATTGTTGATGTTTGTTGGTTTTAGTTCAAATGGGCAAAACAAAGTAGATGGTATTGAAGCTATAGTAGGGGATAAAATTATTTTGTATTCTGATATTGAAAATCAATTGTTACAATTTTTGGCTCAGAATCCTGCTGCTGATAAAGATCAGCTTCGTTGTCAAATTATTGATGAAATGATGTTTCAAAAATTGTTATCTAATCAGGCAGAAGTAGATAGTATAGAAGTTACAAATGAAGAAGTTGAAGAAGTTGTGAATCAACGAGTTGATTTTTTTATGAGTAAGCTTGGAGGATCTGTTCGTGGTGTTGAACGATATTTTGATAAACCGATTGAAGATCTAAAAGATGATTTGTATAATTTGATGAAAGATCAAATGTTGGCACAACGAATGGAATCAAAAATTACATCATCTATTAAAACAACCCCATTTGATGTAAGAAAGTTTTTCAATGAAATTCCCAAAGATAGTTTGCCAACATTACCTGCTGAGATAGAATTATCTCAAATTGTTATTTATCCAAAGATTTCTTCCACAGAAAAAGCACGATTAACTAAAAAGTTATTAGAGTATAAGAAAAGGGTACAAAATGGAGAGGATTTTTCATTTTTAGCTTCATTATATTCTCAAGATGAAGGTTCGGTTAATGATGGAGGAGATTTAGGTTATGTTGGAAAAGGTAAATTAGTGCCTGAATTCGAAGCAGCAGCATTTAGATTACAAAAAGGTCAGATTTCTGATCCTGTAAAAACAAAATATGGTTTTCATCTTATTCAAATGATTGATAGAAAGGGAGAGCAGTTTCGTATTCGTCATATTCTTTTAAAGCCTTCATACAGATTAGAAGATTTTACTAAAGCAAAAAGTCAACTGGATAGTATTAGTATGCTTATTCGTTCTGATAGTTTATCATTTGCTGAAGCTGCATTAAAATTTTCTCAGGATGATTCCAAAAATAATGGCGGTATAATTCTAAATCCACAAACAGGAGGTTCTTCGTTTTTAATAGAAGAGTTGGACTCAGAGTTATCATTGTCTGTTAATGGTTTGTCTGAAGGAGAAATATCTATTCCATTTAACTTCACTAATTTCGATCAAAGAGTTGGATGTAGAATAATTTTTGTAAATTCTCTATCAGAACCCCATATTGCAAACCTCTCTGATGACTATGATCGATTACAGAACATTACCTTGCAACAAATGAAATCGGATGCTTTAGCAAATTGGAGAAATGAAACTATTGCTAATACATTTATAAAATTAAATACAAGTCTATCTTGTGATTTATTAACTAACTGGAAACAAGTAAAATGACAGACGTAGAATTAGTAAAAGAGTTTAAGCAATCTTATGATAATTTTAGAGCTGAGATAGCAAAAGTTATTGTTGGGCAGGATGAAGTGATTAAAAATGTTTTGATATCTATTTTTAGTCAGGGTCATTGTCTTTTGGTAGGTGTTCCTGGATTAGCAAAAACATTATTAGTTCAAACAATTTCTGATAGTTTAGGACTAAAATATAATCGTATTCAGTTTACACCGGATTTAATGCCATCAGATATAGTTGGTTCTGAAATATTAAATACAAATAGAGAATTCGAATTTAAAAAAGGTCCTTTATTTGCTAATATTATTTTAGCTGATGAGATAAATCGAACGCCACCAAAAACACAAGCAGCCTTATTGGAGGCAATGCAAGAACGAGCTATTACAGCTTCTGGTAATCGTTTTCAATTAGATAGTCCATTTTTTGTATTAGCTACTCAAAATCCAATCGAACAGGAGGGAACTTATCCATTACCTGAGGCACAATTAGACCGTTTTATGTTTAATGTAGTTTTAGATTATCCTTCTTTTGAAGAAGAATTACAGGTTATTAAAAATACGACCTCCGATAAAAAAGTAAAATTGGATAAGGTGTTGGATGCAAAACAGATTGTAGATTTTCAAAATTTAGTTCGTAGAATACCTGTTTCGGATAATGTAATGGAATATGCAGTGAAATTAGTTGCAAAAACCAGACCAAATAGCACCTATTCGACAGAAAGTGTTAATCAATACATTTCTTGGGGAGCTGGTCCTAGAGCATCACAATATTTAGTAATTGGTGCCAAATGTCATGCTGCTATAAATGGTAAGTTTTCGCCCGACATTGAAGATGTTAAGGCCGTTGCAGTACCCATTTTAAGACACAGAGTGGTTAAAAATTATAAAGCAGAAGCTATTTCTATTGAAAACATAATAAAAGATTTGTTGTAATGATTTTACCTATTGTAGCATATGGTTTTCCTGTATTGAAGAAAAAAGCGGAAGAAATTAATGCAGACTATGCAGGTTTGGATCAGCTAATTGAGGATATGTTTGAAACCATGTATGAAGCTAATGGTGTCGGTTTGGCTGCTCCTCAAATTGGTAAGAGTATTAGATTATTTATTGTTGATGGTAGCCCTTTTGGTGAAGATGAAGAGGGTATGGAAGATTTTTGTAAAGTCTTTATAAACCCAACAATTCTTAGTGAAGATGGAAAAAATTGGAATTTTAACGAAGGATGTTTATCTATACCAGATGTTAGGGAGGAGGTAAGTAGGAAGTCCAACATTAAAATTAAGTATCAAAATGAAAATTTTGATTGGATAGAGGAAGAATATGAAGGAATAAAGGCTCGAATTATTCAACACGAATACGATCACATCGAAGGGGTTTTGTTTACCGACTATTTGTCTCCGCTTAAAAGGAGAATGCTCAAAAGAAAATTACAAGATATTTCTAAAGGTAATATTAAGGCAAGTTATAGAATGAGATTTCCATTAAAAAAGGGAAGGTAATTTTATTATATTTGAACTTAATATTAAAATCATGAAAAAAACACTTTACCTATTGGTTGTGTGCGTACTTTCTAGTTGCGCCACAGTTTATTTATCTCCAAACGGTCAACAAATTTTTAACGATAAAAAAACACCGCTTGATTTATTCAGACAGTGTTTAAGATATATTGATTTTACTGCATATCATTATTACATCGCCGAAAGGCAAAAATGATAATGATGATGAAGTAAATTTGTTATTTTCATTTGTCTATAAGTTAATGCAAAGATATTTGATTTTTTTATTTGACAATTTTTAATATAATTTTTAGTGAAAATAATATTGGAAATAGAAATTTTAAAAACAAAAAAACCTTTCAACTACTTGAGTAGAAAGGTTTTTTATGTGATCGCGACAGGATTCGAACCTGTGACCGTCTGCTTAGAAGGCAGATGCTCTATCCAGCTGAGCTACGCGACCAAAAAAAGGACTCTAAAGAGTCCTTGTCGGGGTGGCAGGATTCGAACCTGCGACCTCCTCGTCCCAAACGAGGCGCGATAACCGGGCTACGCTACACCCCGAAAAATTGAGCTGCAAATCTAATTAAATTAAATAAACAGACAAGCTAAAACTCATAAAATGCGGAAAGAGGGGGATTCGAACCCCCGATACCGTTACCAGTATAACACCTTAGCAGGGTGCCGCTTTCAGCCACTCAGCCACCTTTCCAAAAGAACGAGCGGCAAATTTATATCAATTATGATGTTTCACAAACTTTTTTTATTCTTATTTTTTATAAAAGAAAAAAAATGTAATAGCTATTTTATAATCGGAATGTTATATTTGCATGAATCTAATCCATAAATGATGTTTAAATTTACTGCAAAACTTTTCGTTTTTCTATTGTTTTTGAGCTCTTGTGTAGAAAATAGAGATCTATCAAAAAATATAGTTATCGCTCATATTTCTTCTAATCCAGACGGACTTCATCCATTCAATAACAACTCAGTAATGAGGTCGTTTATCTTTCAGCACACCCAAAAAACACTGGTGAAGTTAGATTTAAAGTCATTAGAATATATTCCATCGTTGGCCAAAACATTACCTCAAATATCGGATGATGGTTTACACTATACCTACGAATTGAGAGAAGATTTGAAATGGGACGATGGAACACAAGTAACGGCTAAGGATGTGGAGTTTACATCTAAAATACAGGTTTGCCCATTAACCGATAATGCAAATGTTAGAGGAAATTATTCATCGGTTATTAAGGATATAATTTTGTATCCCGATAATCCATTAAAGTTTACTATGGTAGCATTTAATAAAAATGTAACCAACAAAAGCATTTATTCTGAAGTGTATATACAGCAAAAATCACATTGGGACAAAGATGGTGCATTGGATGACTTGACTTTTGAGGATATACACAGTCCTAATTTTAAAGAAAAAAAATCATGGTCTGATTGGTTTAATAAATTTAATCATGGAGATAATAGCTATAAATCGGAATTATTAGTGGGTTTAGGTCCTTATCAAATTACCGATTGGGAAACTGGTTCGTACATAATTGCTTCCAGAAAAGAAAATTGGTGGGGAGATAATGATACTCTGATTTATAATCAAAATTATCCTGAGCAAATTATTTTTAAAATAATTACAGATGATGCATCTGTGTTTTTGTCTCTTAAAAGCGAAGGGCTTGATGCAACTAATCGAATTGGAACATCAAAGTTGTTTAAACTTCAAAAACATGATTATTTTAATGAAAATTATTATTCAGATTTCTTAAATCAATATACCTATTATTATTTAGGAATGAATTGTCGTCCGGATGGTATTAAAAGAAAAGCATTTTTTGATGACGTAAAAGTTAGAAGAGCAATGGCTCATTTAGTACCAGTTGACGAAATTATAGAGGTTATTTTACATGGTGAAGGTTCGAGACAAGTATCTAATTTATCATCTCTAAAAAAGAATTATAACGACACACTTAAATTAATAGATTTAGATGTTGATGCTGCAAAGTTACTTTTAGATGAGAGCGGATGGGTAGACACTGATGGGGATAATATAAGAGATAAAGTAGTAAATGGAGAAAAGCTTCAGTTGAGTTTTGAGTTAAGTTATATGAGTTCACCAACCTCAAAAGAAACAGCTTTAATTATAAAAGAAAGTTTGTGGAGGGCAGGTGTTGATGTTATACCAACTCCTATGGATTTCACCTTGTTTTATAAAAATGCTCAAGAACATGATTTTGATATGATGTTAGGAGGTTGGGGTGGTTCAGCTTCTTATTCGAATCCTTATCAATTGTGGCATACGTCATCATGGGCAAATAAAGGTTCTAACTTTTGTGGATTTGGTGATGCTGAAAGCGATTCTTTAATTAAATTAGCTAACAGTTCAATTATTGAAGAAGATCATCGAAATGCTATCTGGGCTCTACAGGCAAAAATTTATGAAGATCAACCATACGTATTTTTATATAGTCCAAAACGTAAGATTGTTATTCACAAACGATTTGAAAATACAGATATGTATTTTGAGAAACCAGGTTTTGTTCTAAATAACTTTATGTTGAAAGACAATTTTAAAAATCTAACACCAACAAACTAAAAGATGTTAAAATATATAATCAAAAGGATTTTAATTTTCATTCCAACACTTGTTGCTATTTCATTATTAGCATTTGTTATTAGTATTGCTGCTCCAGCAGATCCAATTGAGAAATTGACTAACTCTGCTGATAAGGAAGGAGCTGCTAATCAACAATCTGATGCAACTAAAAAAGTAAAACAAGAGCTTCGTAAGAAACTAGGACTTGACCTTCCAATATTTTATTTTAGTATTGGATCGTTAAGCGATTGTGATACATTATACAAAATTGATGATAAGGATCACATAGCTTCTTTATCTGAGTTAACGCATCATTATGGCAACTGGGAAGAAATATCTAATTATTATCTTTCATTAAACCAAGCACAACTTGCACATGACTTATTAAATCTAGATACCATATATAAATATCAAGATACCTCGAATGATATTTATACAAAGAATCAGATTAATGATGCAATAACAAAGTCAAGTTTTGAAATTAGTGCTATTCTAGAAACAGCAAATCCAGGTGTTTTAAAATCTAAAATGGCAGACTTAGACGTACTATACAGTAAATATAGTTTTTTGATGCCAGTGAAAGAAAAGTTTGATATTTCGAAAATAGCATATGCTACTGTTCGTAATAATTCATCTCACTGGAAAACATATGTGCCAAGTATTAAATTTTATGGTTCAAAAAATCAATATCATTTTTGGTTATTTGGAAACGGTAAAGACAGAAAAGGATTGTTTAGAGGAGATTTTGGATTTTCGTATATAGATAATCAACCAATTGCAACAAAAATATGGTCCAAGGTATGGATTTCATTCTCTTTTACTATTCTTTCCGTGTTGTTTGCATACATTATTAGTATACCTCTTGGTATTTATTCTGCATATAAAAAAGACAGCAGATTTGATAGAATATCTTCAATTGTAGTATTTGTTTTATACTCAATGCCAGGCTTTTTTATTGGAGTATTGTTGTTGTACACTTTTGCTAACCCAGATACATTCCGCTGGTTTCCTGTTTCTGGTATTCAAGATCCAACTATTTTTGATCCTAATTGGTCATTATCTCAAAAGATTAGCCATCGATTACCATATTTTATATTGCCATTAATTACCTATACATACAGTTCTTTTGCGTTTTTAAGTAGAATAATGAGAGTAGGAGTTATTGATGTATTTGGACAGGATTATATCAGAACAGCAAGAGCTAAAGGGCTTGGAGAAGGTAAAGTAGTGATGAAACATGCACTAAGGAATTCATTATTGCCAATTATAACAGTTTTTGCAAATATTTTTCCTTTAGCAATTGGTGGGTCTGTAATTATTGAAACTATTTTTACTATTCCGGGAATGGGCTTTGAAATTTATAATTCTATTTTAAATTCGGATTATCCAATGATAGTTGCTGTATTTACTATTATTGGTTTTTTAACAATGTTAGGTTATTTAATAGCGGATGTGTTATACGCTATTGTTGACCCAAGAATATCTTATAAATAAAATTCATAATGGAACAACAAACTACATTTTCATTTAAAAAATACGCTTGGGCACAGTTTAAGAAAAACAAACCTGCGTTATTTTCATTGTATATATTGGTCTCATTGGTATTTATAGCTCTTTTTGCACCAATCATTGCAAATGATCAACCGTTATATTGTAAATATGAGGGTGAGACATTTTATCCTGCATTTGAAACAATGATTAATCCTTCGAAATTGGTTGAGGTAACCAATAAAGAAACAAATAAAGTAGAAGAATTACAATTTGATATTACAGATTGGAGAAGGTTAAATCTAGAGTCTGTTGTATGGGCACCAATCCCATATTCTCCTTCTAAAGGTGATCGTTATAATAGAGAATATGTATCTCCACTAGGAGAACAGAGGTATAAGACATCTGATAATGAAATTACAGAAATTCCTACTAGATTAAGACATTTTTTAGGAACAGATAATATCGGAAGAGACCTTGCGTCTGGTTTAATCCATGGTACAAGAATATCATTATTGGTAGGGGTTGTTGCTATGGGTATAGCAAGTATTATAGGAGTTTTTTTAGGAGCAATAGCAGGGTTTTTTGGCGATAGAAATTTGTTAATGACAAGAGGTAAATATTATTTTACTTTAGTCGGAATATTTTTAGCCTTTTTCTACGGTATAGGTGTGAGAAAATATGTTATTTCTAGTGCTTTTTCGGATGGTTCAGGAGGAGTTATGCAAATGACAATCAGCCTTTTGATAATGATTGCTATTATCGTAGGATTTAGAAAGATTAGTTTATTGTTTAACTTTGGTTGGCTATCAAAAGAGGTGAATGTTCCTATTGACGCTATTATTTCTAGGGGTATTGAGATATTAAATTCTATTCCTAGATTAATTTTGATTATTACTATATCTTCTATTTTTGCTAGAAGTATATGGTTGATAATGGTTATAATTGGTTTAACATCATGGACCGGAATAGCTAGGTTTACAAGAGCTGAATTTTTGAGAATTCGAGAATTAGAATATGTTCAAGCTGCAAAATCTTTAGGATACTCTAACTTTAGAGCTATTGCTAAACACGCATTACCCAACGCTTTAGCACCTGTTTTTGTTTCGATAGCATTTGGTGTTGCTTCTGCTATATTAATAGAGAGTTCATTATCTTTTCTAGGAATTGGAGTTCCGGATGATGTAGTAACATGGGGTTCTTTGTTGAACTTAGGAAGACAAGAGTTTGAAGCGTGGTGGTTAGTAATGTTCCCTGGTCTGGCTATTTTTGTAACTATCACTATTTATAACCTAATCGGTGAAGGATTAAGAGACGCATTAGATCCTAGGCTTAAAAGTTAACTTAAATTTTCTTTAAGTACGTCCTTTAATTGTTTTGGAGAAAGACTAATTTCTAATTTACCATTTTTGGCTATAGATATTTTACCTTTTTCTTCCGAAACTATTATTGCAATACAATCACTATTTTCTGTAATTCCTGCCGCTGCTCTATGTCTCATACCTAAATTGTTTGGGAATGAATCATTTTCTATAACTGGCAATACACATCTAGCTGCCATTACTTGATCTCCAGTAATTATAACCGCTCCATCATGTAAAGGACTGTTTTTAAAAAAAATACTTTGTAAGAATATACTAGAGGTTGTAGCTCTAATTGATTCTCCAGATTCTATAAAGTTTTTTAGATTATTTTCTTTTGTTATAACAATAATTGCACCGGTTTTTGTACTAGCCATTTTATCACATGCATCAACAATATCATCAATTTTCACTTCTAGACTTGATTCATCATTTACCCAGTTAAATTTTAATACACCACCTTTTGAAAAGAATTTAGTGTTTCCAATCATTAACAAAAATCGCCTAAGTTCTTGTTGAAAAACAATAATAACTGCAATTACACCAACTCCTATAAATTGTCCAAGTATTTCACTCAAAAGAGCCATTTGTAGTGCTTCTACTAGCTTCCATAATAAATATATGGCTGTAATTCCTATAAATATTCTAATTGCAACTGTTCCTTTAACTAATTTGTACAATTGGAATAATAGAAATGCAACCAGTAAGATATCTAAAATATCAAGAAAATTAAACTCTAAAAAATCCATTATTTATTGTTTTGAGCGAAGTTAAACAATTTAATACATTCATTTGCTTCTTTTACATCATGTGCTCTTAAAATAGAAGATCCATTTGATAAACATAACATGTGTAATGCAGTAGTTCCGTTTAAAGAATTAGAAGGGTCAGTATCTAATACTTTATAAATCATGGATTTTCTTGAAACACCTGACAATATTGGATAACCTAACTGCTTAAACATTTGCATATTATTTAGTAACTGATAGTTTTGTTCTGTTGTTTTACTAAAACCAAAACCTAAATCAATAATTATTTGATTAACTCCATAAGATTCAAGCTGGTTTATTTTTGATTGGAAAAAATGATAAACAGATTGAGTAACGTTAGAGTAATTGGTTTTAGTTTGCATATTTTGAGGAGTTCCTTTCATGTGCATCATTATGTATGGAACGTCAACCTTTTTTATTGTTTCAAACATTTTGTTATCCAATTGGCCACCTGAAATATCGTTTATGATTCCAACTCCAAAGTCTATTGCTTTTTTTGCAATTTGGGAATGAAAGGTATCGATTGAAAAAATAGTATTTGGAAATTCTTTATCCAAAATCGTTAAAAAGTCTTTTAGTCTTGACCATTCTTTTTCTGAGGTAATTTCTTTTGAATTAGGGTTAGAAGAGGCTGCTCCAATATCAATTATGGAAGCTCCTTCATCTAGCATTTTTTGTGTTTGTAGGACTAAATCCTTAATATTATTATACTTGCCTCCATCATAAAAAGAATCATCTGTTATGTTTAAAATTCCCATTACTTTTGGTGTTGATAAATCCAATGTTTTTGATCCTATTTTCAGTTGATTTTGTTTAATTTTATTGTGCATTTTAAAAGAACTACTTTAGATGAAACAAACTATAAAAGAGTATGATGAGGTAATGACCAAATGTAAGGATATTTTCCTCAAAAAAATGAAAGATTATGGTGTTGCATGGAGAATTTTAAGATTATCTTCCTTAACTGATCAGATTTTTATAAAGGCTCAACGAATCAGAAGTATTGAAATGAAAGGTGAGCAAAAAGTTGGAGAAGATATCAGAAATGAATTTATTGGTATTGTAAACTATTCTATAATAGCACTCATTCAATTAGAAAAAGGAGTTGTTGATCAACCAGATATGAGCCCTGATGAAATAATCCCATTGTATGATACGTTTTACAATAATTCAAAATCATTAATGGAATCCAAAAATCACGATTATGGAGAAGCATGGAGAGAGATGAGGGTTTCTTCATTAACTGATCTAATATTGCAAAAATTATTAAGAGTTAAGCAAATTGAAGATAATGATGGTAAAACATTAATTTCGGAAGGAATTGATGCGAATTATTATGATATGATCAATTATGCAATTTTTTCACTTATAAAACTAAAATAAACTATGAAAATTTTAATTGTTATTTCTCGATTTATTGTCGGTGTTTTATTTATAATCTCAGGATTAATAAAAGCGAATGATGCGATAGGTTTTTCTTATAAACTAGAAGAATATTTTTCTGCTGATGTTTTGAATTTGGAGTTTTTAATGCCTTTTGCATTAATAATGGCTGCTGGGATTTGTATAGTAGAAATTGTTCTTGGTATAATGGTAATTATTGGAGCTCGTCCAAAAATTACTTCAAGATTACTGATGGCGATGATTCTATTCTTTACATTCCTAACTTTTTATTCTGCATACTTTAATAAAGTTACTGATTGTGGATGTTTTGGTGATGCTATCAAATTAACTCCATGGGGTTCTTTCAATAAGGATTTAATATTATTGTTTTTCATTTCTATTCTTTATTTTAAGTATAAAGATATTAAATCAATGTTTTCTGTTAAAATGGAAAATATGCTGGTTGCAATAGTTACGTTTTTTTCTTTTGCTTTTGTGATTCATACGTATAATCATTTACCAATTAAAGATTTTAGACCATATGCTGTGGGTAAAAATATTAGCGAAAGCATGAAAACTTGTGAAGACTTAGGATTGCCATGTACTGAAGAAGCTTATTATTATAAAGTTAAGGATAAAACTAGTGGTCAAGAGATTGAAATTTTATCAACAGAATATCAAGAAAATTGGCAGAACTATGATTTTATTTCTAGTACTGAAAATGCAATAACATTAGTACAAGGATATGAACCAGCTATTACTGATTTTAGTATTTCTTTGAATGGTTTTGATTATACAACCTCGATTCTAGATGAAGAATATGTGTTTTTATTAGTTTGCTATAACATAAATAAAACCAATGATAGTCCATTTGATGATATAAATCAATTATATACCTCTATTTTATCAGATTCAATCGCTTCGTTATATGCATTATCGGCCTCAAGTACAGATGATTTGAATTTATTTAATGAAAGAAATAATTCGAATTTTGAATTTTATTTCACGGATGAGACTACATTAAAAACAATGGTTCGTTCAAATCCTGGTTTGATTTTGATGAATAAAGGAACCATAGTTGCTAAATGGCATTTTAATGATTTGCAGTCTTACGAAACGATTAAGAATCATTACTTAAAATAAATTTTGATTTCATTTATTTTCACAAGAATTGGTTATAGTTCTCTAGTTATGTTAGGGGTTATAACAGTAGTTTTTTTCTTGTTTAACATATTGCCTGGTGATCCTGCAAGGATGATGTTAGATCAGAGAGAAAATAATGAGCAGCTTCAAAATATTAAAGCTAAATATGGTTTTGATCTACCAATTTATCAACAATATTTTTTGTATTTAAATGATGTGTCACCAATTTCTATTCATAGAGAAAAAAACAACTCATTTACTAGTTTAGAATCGAAGAAATATTCATTTATAAAAATATTTAGTTTAAGTAATTTTTCAGTTGTATTAAAGATTCCATATTTAAGAGAATCATTTAAAAATACTGGAGTAGGGGTAAACAAGATTATTTTAAGCACATTGCCAAATACTATAGTATTAGCATTATGTTCTATTTTAATTGCTTTGTTTCTTGGTTTATTAATTGGGTCTCTTTGTGCTATTTTGAAAGGCACATTATTTGATAAGTTAGCACTTTTTTTTGGTGTGTTTGGAATGTCAGTACCTTCTTTTTTTTCAGCAATATTAATAGCTTGGTTTTTTGGCTTTTTATTGTCTGATATCACAGGCTTAAGTATGACTGGTAGTTTGTATACAGTTGATGATTATGGTAGAGGTCAATATTTAAGCCTTTCAAATATTATCTTGCCAGCAATTACATTGGGTATCCGACCTTTAGCAGTAATTATACAGTTAACAAGAAGTTCTGTTTTAGAAACACTTTCTCAAGATTATGTAAGAACGGCTGTTGCAAAAGGCTTGTCGTACCCGAAGGTTATTTTAAAGCATGTTCTAAAAAACTCACTGAATCCAGTAATTACAGCAATTTCTGGTTGGTTCGCAAGTATGTTGGCAGGGGCTGTTTTTGTAGAGTATATTTTTGCTTGGAATGGATTAGGTAAAGAAATAGTAGAAGCATTAA
Organism: Flavobacteriales bacterium; assembly: GCA_049890095.1. Taxonomy (GTDB): domain Bacteria; phylum Bacteroidota; class Bacteroidia; order Flavobacteriales; family UBA7312; genus JABAYQ01. The sequence goes on from JBMHCD010000008.1 coordinate 231,222, forward strand.
ATAATTTAGATTTGCCTGTTGTAATGGGTTGTGTGTTAACAATTGGATTTATGTTTGTAATAATAAATATTTTAGTAGATATTGTTTATGGTTTATTAGATCCAAGAATAAGAATAAATTAAAATTATGAGAAGAAAAATTGTAGCTGGAAACTGGAAAATGAATAATGATTTATTTGAAGGAAATAAATTGTGTGGTGATTTAAAAGAAATAATGTCAAAAAAACCAATAGACAATGTAGACATTATTTTAGGTGTGCCTTACACACATTTAAAAGAAACTTCTCAATTAATGGACGGATTTGCAAGAGTTGCAGCACAAGATTGTAGTAGTCATCAAAAAGGAGCATATACAGGAGAGGTTTCTTGTTCAATGATACATTCTACTGGAGCCAATTATGTAATTGTAGGTCATTCGGAAAGGAGAATGTATCATAATGAATTGAGTAGTGATTTACTGAAAAAAATTAAATCTGCATTAGATAATAATTTAAAAGTAATTTTTTGCTGTGGAGAATCTTTAGATCAAAGAGAATCCAACTTGCATTTTGGACATATTGAGAGGCAATTAGAAGAATCTCTTTTTTCTCTTTCCGCAACAGAAATGAAAAATATAATTATTGCTTATGAACCAATTTGGGCAATAGGAACTGGTGTTACTGCATCTTCAGATCAAGCTCAAGAAATGCATCAATACATACGATTACTTATTAAAAATAATTATAGTCAAGAAATAGCTGATGGCTGTTCCATTCTTTACGGTGGGAGTTGTAAGCCGAATAATGCATCTGAGATTTTTTCTAAGAAAGATGTTGATGGTGGTTTAATAGGAGGAGCCTCATTAAATGCCAAAGATTTTTATCACATTATACATTCATTTTAATGCGGTACATAGAAGTAAATTTATCTTTTAACACTCCTTCTCGATGGAATGATATTTTTATTGCCTTTTTATCTGATTTAGGATATGATAGTTTTCATGAAACAGATGATGGATTAAGAGCATATATAAAGTCCGATAATTTTTCAGTAGAACAAATAGATGATATTTTAAAAAATATCCAGACAGATGTTAGCTATTCGTACAAGTTACTTGAAAATATAAATTGGAACGCAAAATGGGAATCTGATTTTAAACCGGTTATTATTGATAAATCGTGTGGCATTAGAGCTTCCTTTCATAATCCATTAGATGTTGAGTATGAAATTGTTATAACGCCAAAAATGTCTTTTGGAACAGGTCATCATGCTACTACTTCTGGAATGATGAGAGCAATGATGAATATTAATTTTTGTAATAAAAATGTTCTAGACATGGGTTGTGGTACTTCTGTTTTAGCAATTTTAGCATCTAAACTTGGAGCAAATCATGTTACTGCAATCGATATTGATGAGTGGGCATTTACAAATTCAAAAGAAAATTTATTGCTAAATCAAATTAAAAATGTTGATGTTAAACAAGGTGCTAGTAATCTAATAAGCGGTACTTATGATGTAATATTGGCAAATATTAATAGAAATGTACTAATTGAAGATATGTTTGTATATTCTAAAGCATTATCTGAAGATGGGATTTTGTTGTTAAGTGGGTTTTACACTTACGATTTAGATATTATTAATCAAAAAGCTAATGAAAATATGCTCAAACTAGAAAGTCATGCCAGTCGTGATAATTGGGTAACAGCAAAATTTTTAAAACGTATTTAAAATGAAAAAACTTTTTTTATTATTTATAGTTCAAATGATTTTTTTAAACTCTTTTGCTCAATCTAAAAAAATAAAATCATTTTCTGAGCAAAGCGATATTTTTATTGAAGAGCTAAATACATTTATGTTAGCAACTCCAAAAGAGGAGGTTAAAAAGCTAATGAGTAAATTTACTAAAGACTGGAAAAAAGGAACATATTCTTCTTTACAGCAGAATGAAATTTATGAAATTTCGAATTTAATGCTAAAAAAACGAAAAAGAGCTAATCATTTTATTTCGTTTTTCGAATCCCTAATGGCTTTTAGTGAAAGTCCAAAATTTGAAAGTGAATTTTCTAATTGGACTTCAATCGTAAAGAGTATGATTTCTGGATCATCAAGTTCCAAACAATTGAAGTTCTTAGTTTTTTCAAAAAACCTATTTGATAAAAATATTTTAGTAACTAATAGGTCTTTAACATGGACTGTTTCTGATCAGTCATTTAGTTTTGATTTCGATACAGTACCAAGTTTGGTATTTGATCAATCAATAGATTTAACTTGTTTTGCTAGAGGAGATACAATGCTTATTCGTCAGACAAATGGTAAGTTTTATCCTTTAAAATCTAATTGGATTGGAGCAAGTGGGTTGATGAGTTGGGAAAAAGCAGGCTTTTCCTTAGTTGAAGTCTATACAGAATTAGCAGACTATAGAATTAATATGTCTAAAGCAGGTTTAGTAGCAGATTCTGTTTTGTTTTATAATAGTTTAATTTTCGATGATGTTCCTTTGAAAGGTGTGTTTGAAGATCGTTTAGTAAAAAGAAATAGATCTGAATCAACAAGTTCTTATCCAAAATTTGATTCGTATGACAAAAACATAGTTTTATCTGATTTGATTGATGATGTAGATTTTAAAGGAGGATACTCATTACATGGCAATCGATTTATTTCTAGTGGAGGAGATGGAGAAACGGCAGATCTTATTTTTTATAAGGATAATCGTCCATTTGCAATAGTTTCATCTGGTAGAATTGCTATTAGTGGAAAAAGAGTTATTGCTTCTAATGCTTCAGTAAAAATTAAGTTAAGAAATGACTCGATTCTTCACCCAGGATTATCTTTAATTTATGATCAGGATGAAAGAAGACTTGATTTAATTAGAGATGGGTCTGGAATTTCATTAGCTCCATATGTCAACACATATCATGATTTGGAAATGGATTTTCAAAATTTGAAATGGTATATAGATGAAGATAAAATTCTTTTTGGAACTATTCCAGGTAATACATCTTCACCTGCTTATTTTTATTCTTCTGAATATTTTAAAGAAAATAAATTTGACAGATTACTTGGTTTAGATAAGGAACATCCTTTATTAAGATTGGAAGGTTTTGTTAAGAGATATGGTGTAGAAAACACTTTTTTAATTGATGATTTTTTAAAAGTTTCTCCATATTCTGATGATCAAGATATTAGCTTTTTAATGAAGCTTGCCTCTGAAGGTTATTTGATTTATAACTCTGTTACAAGAAAAGTAATTGTAAAGGAAAATGCGTCTAAACATATTTTAGCTAAATCTAAAAAAGTAGATCATGATGAATTGTTGTTTGAATCTAAAATGCCTTCTGATAATAAAAATGCTGTTTTAGATTTAAATACAATGGATTTAACTATTTATGGTGTTCAAAGTATTCGATTAAGTTCAGTTAGGGATGTATTAGCAACTCCAAATACAAATCAAGTAGTGGTTAAAAAAGGAAGAGACTTCAATATGTCAGGTAGGATTTTTGCTGGTAATAACGGAAGGTTTAGAATTAATGCTCAGGATATTAATTTTATTTATGATGAGTTTAAAATCTATTTTAAAGATGCCAGTACTGAAATTTGGATTCCTAATAATAGGGGTGAATACAATCAGAAAGGTGAGTTAGTTTTAGAGCCTGTTCAAAGTCAGATATCTATAACTAATGGAGAATTATTGGTAGATACCAATATAAATAAATCGGGTATTTGGCAAGAGGACTATCCTCAATTTCCTATAATTAGAAGCTATGATCGTTCTAAGGTTTTTTATGATAGTAATGAAATTTTAGCAGGTACTTATGATAGAAATAGATTCTTCTTTGATGTTGAGCCATTTGAAATAGATTCATTGGATACCTATGATAGAGAATCATTAAATTTTCCCGGCATTTTCAACTCTGGAGATATTTTTCCTTCTTTTCAACAAAACTTAAAAGTTCAACCTGATAATATATTAGGTTTTTCTATTTCTATTCCAGAGGAAGGATATCCATTATATGTTGATAAAGGTTTTTTCGTTGGTTTGAATAATCTTTCATTAAATATGAATGGTCTTAGGGGAAAAGGTGAATTTCAATATCTTAACTCTATTACTAATTCTGATGATTTTGTCTTTTTCTTAGATTCTATGAACACTCATGCAAATAGTTTTGAGTTGGTTAAAAAAATAGATGAAGTTGGTTTTCCTAATGCTAAAGCTATTGATGTTTATGAGCATTGGGAGCCATATAATGATATCTTGATTATTAATAATAAAAGTGAAGAGTTTAATGTTTATGATAATAAATTAACATTGGATGGAAAATTAGAGCTTAGGCCTGATGGTCTGCAAGGTGCAGGTTTAATTTCTTTAGAAAACTCAAAACTATCTTCTGAATTATTTTCATTTAGGTTAGAAGATTTTGAAGCAGATACAGCTGATTTCACTTTAAATAGGACTGATGTAAATGAGATTGCTTTCGAATCTGTAAATCTTAAAACTCAGATGAATTTATACGATAGGACAGCTCAATTTGAATCAAATGGAAAGGGATCATTTGCTAAGTTTCCTAGTAACCAATACATATGTTATATTGATCAATTAAAATGGTATATGGATAAAAAAGAGCTTGTTCTAGGAAAAAGTGATGATATAGGTGATGGGTCAAAATTTGTATCTGTTCATGAAGATCAAGATTCCTTATTCTTTTTCTCAAAATCTTCCTTCTACAGTTTGAATGATTATATAATTAAAGCCAATGGTGTTGATAAAATAAAAGTTGCTGATGCAGAAATATATCCATCAGATAAAAAAGTGATTGTTAGGTCTAATGCAAAAATGGATTCTTTTTCGAAAGCGTCAATGCTTATCAATACGATTGAAAAAAATCATCAGATTTTTGATGCTAATTTAAATGTATTCGGAAGAAATGATTATTCTGGAGATGGGTATGTAAAATACAATGGTAGAGGATTACAAGAACAAATTATTAAACTTGATACTTTATTTGTTTTGGATAAACAAAGTATTGGTAAGGGTGTTATTTCGGACAATTCTAATTTTAAATTTAATCCACAATTTTTATATAAGGGAAAATTTAAATTAGAAGGAATGCGAAAAGAATTTTTGTACACAGGTTCTTATAAAGTTAAGCATGAATGTAGTTTAATTAGTAATGGTTGGGTTCAATTTTCTGATTATGTAGGAAAAGAAAAAATGGAATTACCTGTTGGCGATTCTATTTTGGATGAATATGGACAACAGCTATATTCAGGTCCTATTCTCTCAGGAGACCAACTATATCCTGCATTTTTATCAACCCTTGAATCTGAAAATGATAGACCTATGATGCCAATAAATGGTTATTTATCGTATGATAATAACAAATCAATGTTTATTATTACAAATGCTTCGGATTCTACAGACGGATATAGTACCTTAACTATGTCGAATTCTGGATGTGTAATGAAAGGGGAAGGAGATTTTAATTTTGGAATGAATTTCGGTCAGGTTGAATTTAATAATACCGGTGAGTTTACTTATAATGCAATGAGTAATACTCTCAAATCAACTTCAATGTTATCTCTAGATTTTTATATGAGCGACAAGGCTATGGATCAATTTGGACTTGAATTAGAACAAGACCCTATGGCAGATGAATTGGAGTTAGCAGAGAAGTACTACACTAATAACTTTAATAGAATTTTATCTGACCCTGATTTAGTTTTTGAATACGATATGTTTGGTCAGTTTGAAAAATTGCCAAAAGAATTAAATAAGTCTCTTTATTTTTATGAAGTTCAACTAGAATGGGATTCAGAAACAAATTCTTTGATATCCAAAAATAGTTTAGGTTTAGGAAATATTAAAGGATATCAAATAAATAAGCTCTACACGGGAAGAATAGAGTTAGCAAAAGAAAATGGAGAAGATTTATTCAATATTTATTTAGAAACAGACATAGGAGAATCTTATTTCTTTAGTTACTATAACGAATTTTTAATAACACGATCGACTATTGACGATTATAATTTAGAAATTTTAGGTGTAAAAACTCAGCAAAAGAAATTACCAACAAAAAAAGGAGAAGCTCAATTTCAGTATGACTTATCTTCAGAAGATGATGTTGATAACTTCAAGAAACGTTTCTTTAGATAAAGATCATAAATTGTATTTTCGGCAACTATGATTTCAATATCTACTGTTTTATTATTGTTTTTATCCTATTTAATTGGATCTATTCCTTTTAGCATAATAGCAGGGAAGCTTACTAAAGGGATTGATATAAGAGAATATGGTAGTGGAAATGCAGGTGCAACAAACACGTTCAGAGTATTAGGTAAAAAAGCGGGTATTCCAGTTCTTATTTTAGATATTCTAAAAGGGCTTTTGGCTGTTTATTTAACAAAATTAACCCCATTTGATCCTACAGCAGAGCCATTTATAAATTTGCAATTAGCATTTGGAATAGCTGCTGTTCTAGGACACGTTTTTCCAATTTATGTTGGATTTAGAGGTGGAAAAGGTGTAGCTACAATTTTAGGATTTATGATTGGTGTTTTTCCATTAGCATCTTTTTGCTCAATACTTATTTTTATTTTTTGTTTGATAATTTCTAGGTATGTTTCCTTAAGTTCAATTATATCAAGCTTGGTTTTTCCTGTAGGTGTTTACTTTTTTTCAGATAATTTAATTCCAACACAGATAATTTTTTCTGTTTTTATTCCAATTTTATTGATCGCGACACATCAAACAAATATTGAACGTTTGTTACAAGGAGAAGAAAATAAAATTAATCTATTTTCTAAAAAAAGTAATAAAGAGTAAAATATTTGATTTTTGTATAGTGTATTCAATTAGCTCTTTTATATTTGCAAAAATATTGGACTCGTAGCATAACTGGATAGTGCACTAGATTACGGCTCTAGAGGTTGGGGGTTCGACTCCCTCCGAGTTCACCACAAAAAAGTAAAGTTTCTTATTTATACTAGAGGCTTTGCTTTTTTTCTTTTTAACTTTGTGGTATGATACTACGTTTAATTATCTTTTTGTTTCCTGTTTTTACGTTAAGTCAAAATATTATTGACGAAAATCAAATGAAACAGGGCGAGTGGATTCAGAAATATCCGAATGGAAATATCAGATATGAAGGAGAATTCATTGATAATGAACCTGTTGGAATGTTCAATTATTATACCGAAAATGGTATTTTGAAAGCCAACTTAGAGTACTTTAATGATGGAAAATCATCTTCTGTTAGATTATATTACCCTAATGGAGTTACAAGTGCTACAGGTGTTTATTTAAATCAAAAAAAAGATCAACATTGGAAGTATTTTAATACTAACGGTATTCTTATTAAAGAAGAACATTATATAAGTGGAAAGTTAGAGGGAAAAGTAATTACCTATTATAATGACTCATCGATATTATTAGAATCTAATTACACTAATGGTATTAAAAATGGTTCTTCAATTCAATATTATATGGATGGTAATACAATGGTAGATTGTTTTTATTCTAATGGGTTACTACATAATAAATATATTCTATATTATGCTGACGGAGTTAAAGAATATGAAGGAAATTATTTAAAAGACAAAAAAAATGGGGTCTGGAAATATTTTAAAGAAGATGGTTCTTTAGATTATGAGATAGAATATATGAATGGAATACAAATGACTACTTTCGATGAAAAAAGATAAAGTACTTGTTGCAATGAGTGGTGGTATAGATAGTACCGTTACAGCTTTAATGTTACATGAGCAAGGTTATGAAGTTATTGGTATTACAATGAAAACCTGGGATTATGCCAATTCTGGAGGTTCAAAAAAAGAAACAGGTTGTTGTAGTTTGGATTCGATAAATGATGCTCGTCAACTAGCTGTTGATTGTGGTTTTCCTCATATTATTTTAGATATTAGAGATGAGTTTGGTGATTATATAATAGACAATTTCGTTGATGAATATATAGCTGGACGAACTCCCAATCCTTGTGTTTTGTGTAATACCCATATAAAATGGGAAGCACTCTTAAAGCGTGCAGACCAATTAGGATGTAAGTATATCGCAACAGGCCATTATGCACAAGTAAGAGAAGAGAATGGTCGTTATATAGTTTCAAAAGGTATTGACGAATGGAAAGATCAGTCTTATGTTCTTTGGGGATTGTCTCAAGATTGTTTGAGTAGAACTATTTTTCCAATGGGAGAGTTTCATAAAGAGGATATAAAACAAATGGCTATTGATAGAGGATATGAGGAGTTAGCAAAAAAGCCAGAGAGTTATGAAATTTGTTTTATACCTGATAATGATTACAGAGGGTTTTTAAAGAGAAGGGTTGAAGGGTTAGAAAATAAAGTTAAAGGAGGTAATTTTATTAATTCTAAAGGAGAAATTTTAGGGGTTCACGATGGTTATCCATTTTATACAATAGGTCAAAGAAAACTTGGTGTTTCTTTTGGTGATGATGCATCTTATGTTTTAGAAATAAAGCCAGAAACTAATGAAGTTGTAATTGGTTCAAAAGAAGAATTAAAAAAGCAACAAATGCTAGTTAAAGGCTTAAACTTTGTTAAATATGAAAGTATACCAGATGGTTTTCAAGCATTAACAAAGGTTCGCTACAAACATAAAGGAGAAAGTTCTCAACTAACACTTAAAAATAATCAGATTGAAGTTTTATTTCATAAACAAGTTCAAGGAATTGCACCAGGTCAATCTGCTGTTTTTTATGAAGGAAACGACTTGATAGGAGGTGGTTTCATAGCAAAACAATGAGAGTATTATTTTTTTTGTTTTTTTCTTGTACAATTTTTGCACAAGACACACTTAATTATAGATATTTCATCTATTTTGAGGATAAAGGATCTTACCAAACGTCAGATTTTTTACCCACAGATTTATTGTCAAATCAATCAATTTTAAGAAGAGAAAAACAAAATATTACTTTAGATTATGATGATTTGCCTGTATTTCAAAACTATATTGATACATTAGAGAATAGGGGATTTAATATCATTTTTAAAAGCAAGTGGTTTAATGGAGTTTTGTGTTGGTCGAATCAAAATGATGTTTCATCAATTATGAATTTAGATTTTGTTACATCTTTGGATTCATTTGGAGTTTTTACTAATGATCTAACACTCAGAAAAACTCAAAAACATGAAGAAATTTCTGATACTTATGGCACTTCATTTAATCAAATAGAAATGCTTCAAGGGCATGTATTACATCAAGAAGGGTTTAAAGGTCATAATATAAATATAGCAGTATTAGATGCTGGATTCCGAAATGCAAATGAATTAGATGGTCTGCAACATTTATTTTCAAATAATAAAGTGAAATTAACATGGGATTTTGTGGATAATGAGTATTCTGTATATGATGATAACTATCACGGCATGTCTGTTCTGTCAACTATGGCTACAAATATCGAAAACGAATTTATAGGAACTGCGCCAAATGCGAACTACTGGTTGTTTAGAACTGAAGATTCACAATCTGAAAATTTAATTGAAGAATATTATTGGTTGATAGCTGCTGAGACTTGTGATAGTTTAGGTATTGATATCATTAATTCATCATTATCCTACACACGATTTGATTTAGATTATCAAAATCATTCGTATTCTGACTTAGATGGTAAAACTACACCAATTACTAGAGCTGCTACTATAGCAGCAAGAAAAGGTATGATAGTATGTTCGTCAGCAGGAAATTATGGTAACAATTCTTGGAAATACATTGGTGCTCCAGCAGATGCAGATAGTATACTTACTGTAGGTTCGGTAGATCAAAATAGAATAATATCAAACTTTAGTTCTTTAGGACCTACTTCAGATGGTAGATTAAAGCCAACTATTAGTGCACAAGGAGGGAATACGACAGTTTTAAATGCAAATAATTCAATAAATACAAGTAATGGAACTTCTTTTTCATCTCCATTAATTGCAGGAATGACAGCTTGTTTATGGCAAGCTAATTATAATAAAAGTGCTCAAGAAATTATAAATGCAATTATTTCTAGTTCACATTTAGTAAATAATCCAAACAACAGTTATGGAAATGGTATTCCTAACTTTTTTTTAGCTAATGAACTATTGCAATTTAGTCAAGTAGATACCTTATCTTTAAAAATCTATCCAAATCCAATTATAGATAAATCGTTTTATTTTATAACTGGAAGTAATGAAGCTAGTTTTCAAATACATGATATAAATGGGAAATTAATTTATAATGAGCTTCTTTCTGGAAAATCGAAAATTAATTTTAAGAAAATATCAGCTCTTACCTATGGAACGTATATTTTTTCTTTGATTTCAGAAACACAAAAAATTAGTCAAAAAGTTGTGGTAATTAATTAGCTGATATGGCAGCTAAAATTTTTTTTCCTCTAGATTTATAGCCACAACTTTTTCTGTGCATGTTTTCTTTTAAAATATAAGATAATTCGTTGTGTATCCATTTTTCCTCTTTTCCAAAAATGTACAAAACGTTCATAGAGTATGCTTCGACAGCTACTTTTTCGTTTGAAAGCATCCAATCAAAGCAACATGAAATAATTTCTTTTTTATGTTTTTTGGATAAAATTTGATAAAAAATGCCCTTTTTTTGGTAATTTTTGGCTAAAATTTCGCAAATTTTGGCAAAAGGCCTTTTTGAACTGTCGAATTTTAAATTAGCAATTTTAGAAGTTATTTGATTTATATATGGGATGATGTGATGAACAGAGTCTTTAACAACAAATTCTAAAATCCATGCTGCTTTAATAGACAGTTTATTGTCATATTCAAAAGATAAATTAATTAAAATTGGAATAATTGTTTTGTCGTTGAGTGCTAAATCACAGAGTTGTTGTCTGTATATTCTAGCAGCATTTTTCATGTTTGATAATTCATAAATAAGATCTTCACGATTCATTTACTTTACATTTAATTCAAACATTTTTTCATTTTCTAGAAAGCCTTTTAATTTATCTCCTTTATTTACTTTAGAAACTCCAGCAGGAGTTCCTGTGAAAATTAAATCACCAATTTTTAAAGTGTAAAATTTTGAAATGTAGGAAATTAGATAGTCAAAATTAAAAATCATGTTCTTAGAATTGCCTTTTTGAACAATATTATCATTTTTTGTTAAATGAAATTCGATATTATTTAATTCAAGCTTTTGCTTTGAGGTAAATTGTCTACTAACAAATGCAGATCCATCGAATCCTTTTGATTTTTCCCAAGGAAGACCGTTTTCTTTTAGTTTCTGCTGTAAGTCTCTAGCAGTAAAATCAATACCTAATCCAATTTGGTCATAATATTTATGTGCAAACTGTTCTTGAATATGTTTTCCAACTTTATTTATTTTAAGAACTAATTCTATTTCATGATGAACATTATTGCTGAATTCAGGAATAAAAAAGGGATGTCCTTTTGGATTTATTGCTGTATCGGGCTTTAAGAAAATTACTGGCTCTTTTGGTATTTTATTTCCCAATTCAATTGCATGTTCGTTATAATTTCTACCAATACAAATAATTTTCATATTCTATTTCCGTCTTTATCAAAGATATTTTTTAATTGATTTTCAACTTTAATTACACCAATTACAAGAGATGCAACTAAAAAGATAGTGCTGTAAAGAATTAATTTTTCATTATTGAAACCAAGAATTATACCTGTAATCTGTATGATGCATGTATATGTAGAAGACCAAAACATGGATTTTGTACTTCTTTTATTTGCTTCATTCCATGTATCTTGATTTTTCATCGACATATTAGTTCGATGGCCATATAAAGCATTAATATTTTTTGGTGGAAAATAATAATAAATAATACTGAACAGAAGTAATAATGGACCTATAAGTAAATGTAAGAACATTTCATTTTCCATTTCAGTGGTTAAATTTATTTTTTAGTAAAATTTCTTTAAGAATTTTTTTGGTATATAATGGAAAGTCTGCTTGTTGTATCCATGAAAAATAACCTGGATTAGTTTCTAAGATGCTTAAAACAGTTTTGCCTTTATATTTTCCAAATGAAAAACACTCTTCATCTTTATCATTTAAAATAATAAAACCCGCCATATCAACAGTATTTCCTCTTTTTGAAAAATCAGAAAGGAAATTTATATCATTTTCGAGTTCATCATATTTTTCTATTTGTGCCTCTAGTATTTCATAAGTAGCAAGTGTATCTGCTTCAGCACTATGAGCATTTTCTAAGTTTTTATGACAATAAAATTTATATGCAGCTGAAAGTGTTCTTTTTTCCATTTTGTGAAAAATATTTTGAACATCAACCGCTAAATGTTTTTTAAAATTAAAATCGATATCTACTCTTAAAAATTCTTCTGCTAATAATGGAATGTCAAATTTATTTGAATTGTAACCGGCTAAGTCGCAGCCTTCCATTATATCTTTTATTTCTGGAGCAATTTCTTTAAAAGTTGGTTCATTTTTTACTTTTTCGTTGGTAATACCATGAACAGCAGTTGTTTCGGCAGGGATTGGAATAGTAGGGTTTACTAACCAAGTTTTACCTTCCTTGTTTCCGTTAGGAAAAACTTTGAAAATGGAAATTTCAACTATCCTGTCTTTTGCAACTTGAACTCCAGTTGTCTCTAAATCAAAAAATACAATTGGTCTAACTAGCTTTAAGTTCATTGTGATTAAATTTGTGTGTTGGTGTCAAACTGCTCTAAATAATCAGCTACTTTTCTCAAAAAACTTCCTCCTAATGCTCCATCAACTACTCTGTGATCGTAGGAAAGAGACAAAAACATCATCTGACGAATACCAATCATATCTCCATCTTCGGTTTCAATTACAGCAGGTTTTTTTTTGATAGAACCAACAGCCAAAATTGCAACTTGAGGTTGATTGATGATAGGAGTACCCATTAAGTTTCCAAAAGAACCAACATTGGTTAGAGTAAAAGTTCCTCCTTGAATGTCGTCAGGTCCAAGTTGACTTGCTCTAGCTCTTTTTGCAAGGTCGTTTACTTTTTTAGTGATTCCCATTAGGTTCATTTGATCAGCATTTTTAACAACTGGTACAATTAAGTTTCCTGAAGGTAAAGCAGCAGCCATTCCAATATTAATATCTTTGTGTTTGATAATTTTCGTGCCATCAACCGAAACATTAATCATGGGAAAATCTTTAATTGCTTTAGAAACGGCCTCAATGAAAATAGGAGTAAATGTTATGTTTTCTCCTTCTCTGGCTTTAAATGACTCTTTGATCTTATTTCTCCAATTCACAATTCCTGTTACATCTGCTTCAACAAAGGATGTAACATGAGGGGATGTTTGTTTAGACATCACCATGTGATCAGCAATTAATTTTCTCATTCGGTCCATTTCAATGATTTCATTATTGCCATTCATTGATAATTTAGGACTTTCAATTGTTGTATTTACTTTTTTCTCTGTAGAGACTGTTTCCTGGGAAGGAACATTTGTTTTTTGTTTTCCTTTATTTTTAATGTATTCAAGCAGATCATTTTTTGTTAATCTATTGTTTTTTCCGCTTCCTGTAATATTGTCTAGCTCTGAAATAGATATATTTTCTTCAGCTGCAATTGATTTTACTAATGGAGAGTAGAAACGATCACTTGATGATGTGTCAATTGAAATACTTTCTTTAATTTCTAGTATCTCTTCTTCAATTTTTTCTGCTGTTACAGTCGAAGATTGATCTATATTACTTAGATTATTTAAATCATTATCGTCAGAGTCGCCTTTAGTTTCAATAATGGCAAAAGCTTCGCCAACTTTTACTAAGGCATCTACATCAAATAATATTTCTACAAGTTTTCCCTCTTCAGTTGATGGAACTTCGGAGTCTACTTTGTCAGTTGCTATTTCTATAATTGTTTCATCTAATTCAATAAAATCTCCAACTTTTTTATGCCAACTGATGATGGTTGCCTCAGCAACACTTTCACCCATTTTAGGCATAATTAATTCAACTTTAGCCATAGTTTTTTTACAAATTTTTCGATCTGCTAAATTAAAAAAATATACGAAGTGGGCTTATTTTTTTTTGACAAGTCTAACAAAGAATAATTTTATAATATGAGCAAAAATTAAAATATTGATAGCTAGATTATATAAGAGGTAATTTTTAAAATGTTTTTTTGAAAAAATCTTCATGGCTCCATAAAACACATATATATAATTATAGTCTAGCTTATTTGTGCTTTCTCCTTTATAATGTAAAATTTTAACTTCTCCAAGATAATAGTTGTTATATCCCTCTTTTTGAATTCTATAGGATAAATCTATATCCTCACCATACATAAAAAATTGTTCGTCCAAATAACCAACTTTATCCAAAATAGCTTTTTCGATAAACATAAATGCTCCTGCTAAAGTATCAACAATATGATTTTTATCTTTATTGAGATGACTAAGATAATACTTGTTAAATTTTGGAGATTTATTGAATATTCTACTTAAGCCAACTAGTCTATAAAAAGAGACAATTGGACTTGGAAATGAACGTTTTGATTCTGGTAAAAAGCGGTCTTCTTTATTTACCATTTTTACTCCTATTGCACCACAATTTTTAGTTTTATTTACAAATTTTAAACAATAATCAAGAACATTTGGATATACAATAGTATCAGGGTTTAGGATAAGTATATATTTACCTTTGGCTAAATTAATTGCTTGGTTGTTCGCTTTGGAGAAGCCAATATTTTTATTGTTTTTAATTAAAATTACATCCTTAAAATCATTGGAAACCATCTGACAAGATTCATCACTAGAGTTGTTGTCAACTACAAAAATTTCTGCATCTATATTTTGGGTTGCTAATTGTAAAGAAACTAAACAGTCTCTTAATAAATCTTTAACATTATAATTGACTATTACTATTGATAGTGTCATAAAACAAATATACTCTTATTAGTGAATTTTTTATTAATAACAGTGTCAATAACTTGAAGTTTAAAATGCATATATAGAATGAATTTACTTTTAAATTTGTATTATGGAATTTTCATCAAAGTTAATCAATGATTCTGTCGAACAGTTTTCAAAATTACCAGGTATTGGTAAAAAATCTGCATTACGTCTTACATTACATTTACTTAAACTTGATAAGGAGGTTGTTGATGATTTTGGAAACGCATTTATAAACTTGAGACAAAATATTAGTTATTGTAAGGAGTGTCACAATATAAGTGATGTTGAGATATGTGATATTTGCTCAAATCAAGAAAGAGATAATTCGATTATTTGTGTTGTTGAAGATATAAGGGATGTAATGGCTATTGAAAATACAATGCAATTCAAAGGAAAATATCATGTATTAGGCGGAATTATTTCTCCAATGGATGGTATTGGACCCTCGGATTTGAACATTGATAGTTTGGTTAGCAAAATATCTAAAGGAGGTATTAATGAGGTAATAATGGCATTATCCACTACAATGGAAGGAGATACAACTAATTTTTATATTTTTCGAAAATTAAGCGATTTAAAGGTGAAAATTTCAGTCATTGCAAGAGGAATTTCAATAGGAGATGAATTAGAATACGCAGACGAAGTAACTCTTGGAAGGTCGATTGTAAATCGAACACCTTATGAAAATAGTTTATCCTCTTAACTATGTCTTCAAGTTTAATTTTAACTATAATTTTTGTTTACTTCATTGTATTAATTGCAATTTCGTACTTGACAGGAAAGAGTGATAGTAACGATGCGTTCTTTTTGGGAAACAAACAATCGCCATGGTATGTAGTTGCATTTGGAATGATTGGAGCTTCACTTTCTGGTGTTACCTTTATCTCTGTTCCAGGATGGGTTGGTGATAGTCAGTTTAGCTATATTCAGATGGTTTTGGGTATGACTGCTGGTTATGTGGTTATTGCAAATGTCTTAATGCCAATTTATTATCGATTAAATCTAACTTCTATATACGGATATTTAGGACAACGATTTGGTAGTTTAACACACAAAACAGGAGCTTTTTTCTTTTTACTTTCCAGAACAATTGGAGCTTCATTTAGGCTATATCTTGTTGCAAATGTATTACAACTGGCTATATTCCAAGATTGGAATGTCCCATTTTGGTTAACAGTAACATTAACTATATTATTGATATGGGTATATACATTTAGATCAGGTATAAAAACAATTATTTGGACAGACACATTACAAACATTATTTATGTTATTGGCAGTTGGTTTTAGTATCTGGCTTATTTCTGAAGATTTAGGTTGGGGCCTTGTAGATGTTGTTCAAAATGTTTCAGAAAGTGAGTATAGTCAAGTCTTTTTCTTTGAAGGAAAAAAACATTTTTTAAAACAGTTTTTGTTTGGAGCCTTTTTAGCAATTGTTATGACGGGTTTAGATCAAGATATGATGCAAAAAAACCTTAGTTGTAAAAATTTGGGGGAAGCAAAAAAAAATATGTATTCTTTTAGTATAGTCCTAATTTTAGTAAATATATTTTTTCTTGCCTTAGGAGCTTTATTATACTTATATGCAGAGAAAAATGGTATTGAATTTAAAAAAGCAGATGATCTTTTCCCTCTTATTGCATTAAAAGGTGATTTAGGTGTGGGTGTAGGTATATTTTTTGTGTTGGGTTTAATAGCAGCGGCTTATTCTAGTGCAGATTCAGCATTAACTTCTTTAACTACCTCTTTTTGTTTGGACTTTTTACATATTGAAAATAAACCTATATCAGATCAGATAAATACAAGAAAAGTTGTTCATGTTTGCTTTTCTGTAGTATTAGTAGTATCAATATTAATTTTTAAAGCTATTAATGATGAAAGTGTTGTCGCTGCCTTGTTTAAAGTAGCTGGTTATACCTATGGACCATTATTAGGCTTATTTGCTTTTGGTATATTTACTAAGTGGAAAATTAAAGATAATTGGGTGCCTGTAATAGCTGTATTGTCTCCAATTATTTGTTTTATTCTTCAACTCTATATTTCTTTTGGATTTGAGTTGTTAATGATAAATGGATTAATTACCTTTTTAGGTCTTTGTATGCTAATTAGACGTGATTAATTTTTCGGACTTATATAACCTATAAATAATTATACTACCAATAATTATTAGTGAGAAAGAGATAATTTCTGCCTGAGTAATTTCATATTTAAATATGATGTATTTGGTATTTACTCTTATTTTTTCAATTAAAAAACGTTCGATTCCATTAAAAATAAGGTAAAGTCCAAAAAGCATTCCAGAGATTTTAATCTTCTTGCGTAATGACCACAATAAGAAAAATAAAGATAATGCCATAATTACTTCATAGAGTGGGGTAGGAAATACAGGAATGGCTAGTTGATTGCAATAATTTCCAATACATCCTTCAATTGGCACACCAGAATTAAGAACATTATTAGGATAGTTATATGCCCAAGTCCAGTCTGGTAAAAAACTCATCCATTCAGGCTTTTGATTTAAGTTATTAATTCCCCAATCTCCGTCTCCAGAAAAATGACAACCCATTCTCCCAATACCGTAGGCAAGCATAAGTCCAGGAGCTGCAGCATCACTAAGATATTTATAATGAATATTATATTTTTTTCCATACCAAATAACTGAAGCAGCTCCGCAAATTAAACCTCCGTAGAAAGTAAGTCCACTAAAAGATAATAGTTGACCTATTGGGTCAGCCATAAAGTCATTAATATTTTCAAGATTATGAAAAATTTTCGCACCAATGATTCCAGAAACAGCTGCAATAATTGTAATGTTTCCAACGAGTTCATAGGTATGAACTTCTACCTTTACTTTTTTAGGCTGATCTAATTTACTTTTCTCTCCTTCAGAATATTTTAAATAATAATTAACAATAGCACCAATAAATCCTCCTAAAAAACTTCCATTGGTCGATAAAATAAAATATTGAGGATTTATTGAAAATTCAGAATAATTTTGAGCAGCATACAATAATTTAAAACCAACTAAAAAACCAACTAATGAAGCAATCAGCAGATCTTTTTTGGATGTTGCCAAGCCAATTATTTTTTCTTGCAAAAAAGATGTTATCAATCCTTCTTCTTCTTTTCGTTTTAATTCTAACTTTAATGTCCAACTACTAAGTAAAAACGCCAAAGCCACAAAAAAACCAAACGTTTGAATTGGTAACGGAATATAGATTCCAAATAAATCTTGAATCAGAAAACTTAAATTAGGATACATTTTATTTCTTTAAACTTGTTCGTAGATGAAAACACCATTTTCATCCATTTTATTTATTTTAGTTTTAACAATTTGGTTAGAAAATTCACTATTAAATTTAGTTTTTACCCTCAAATAGTTTTCAGTAAATCCATACATGAAACCATCTTTATTTTCATGTTCAAATAAAACGCTTCTAACTGTTCCAATTTGTTTTTCATAAAAAGAGTGTTTTTTCTTAATTGATAAAACTCTTAGCATTTTACTTCTCTTATTTCTAGTCGCTTTATCAATAACTCCACTCATTTTAATTGCTTCTGTATTATCTCTTTCAGAGTACGAAAATACATGCAAGTAAGAAACGTCTAATTCATTTAAAAAATGATAAGTTTCTAAAAAATTTTCTTCCGTTTCTCCAGGAAAACCAACAATAACATCAGCGCCAATACAACAATGTGGCATAACTTGTTTTATTCGCTTTATTCTTTCAACATATAAATCTGATAAATATCTTCTTTTCATCCGTTTTAATATGTCATCACACCCGGATTGAAGAGGAATATGAAAGTGTGGAACGAAAGAGTTAGATTGAGCAACGAAATCTATAGTTTCATTTTTTAACAAGTTAGGCTCGATAGAAGATATTCGGATTCTTTTAACATTTTCTACTTTGTCTAATTGTTGTACTAAATCATAAAATGTATGTTCATGCTTTTTATTTCCAAATTCTCCTTTGCCATAATCGCCTATATTCACGCCAGTCAAAACGATTTCTTTTATTCCCTTATTCGAAATTTCTTTAGCGTTATTTATTACATTTTGTAATTTATCGCTTCTGCTTTTACCTCTGGCAAGTGGAATAGTACAATATGTACATTTATAATCACAACCATCTTGAACTTTTAGAAATGCTCTTGTTCTATCTCCAAACGAATAGGCATCTTCAAAAAAATTAGCATCATCAATTTCACATGAATGAATTTCTGTGTTTTTATTTTTTCCTAAGTTTTTGAGATAAGTGTTTAATTTAAATTTTTCAGTAGCTCCTAAAACTAAATCTACACCATCGATTTCTGCAATTTGTTCGGGTTTTAGTTGAGCATAACAGCCAATTACTACTATAAATGCTTCAGGAGATCGTTTTAAAGCATTTCTTACAATTCTTTTACATTCTTTGTCTGCATTTTCAGTTACAGAACATGTGTTTATAACATAAATATCTGCTTTATCATCAAATTGTACTTTTTCAAATCCATCTTTCGAAACCTGACGAGATATAGTTGAAGTTTCAGAAAAATTTAATTTACATCCTTGTGTATAATAGGCTATCTTGGAAACTTGATTGTACATGTTTGCAAAATTAGGTTTTTAATATAAATATCAAAAAGTAAACTAATAATACAATCTAAATTTTTAGACTTTATGATTGGTTATTATTATTTTTGAATAAATGATGTTAAGATTGATTTTAATTTTATTTGTGTTTTTAACCTTTTCATGCAATGAAAAAGTTTCGAATGAAGATTTGTCTATTTTTAGGTATAACGAATCGGCAGGTATTAGTTCTCTTGATCCAGCATTTTCAAAAGACCAAGCTAATATATGGGCTATTAATCAAATTTTTGATGGATTAGTACAGTTAGATGATAGTTTAAATGTTAACCCTTCAATTGCTAAAGAATGGTCAATTTCGGATGATGGTTTAAGTTACCGTTTTTATTTAAGAAACGATGTGTATTTTCACAATCATAAATTATTTAAATCTAAAAAAGATAGGAGGGTAACGGCTAAAGATTTTGAATATAGTTTTAATAGATTATTAGATCCAGAAACTGCATCGCCAGGTGTTTGGGTTTTGTCTAATGTAAACTCTTATGAGGCAATAAATGACACCATTTTTGAAATAAATTTACAACAACCATTTCCTCCATTTTTAGGTTTGTTATCCATGCCTTATTGTTTTGTAGTTCCAGAAAGGATTATTGAAAACAATCAATTTCTAAAAAATCCTATTGGTACAGGTCCTTTCAAATTTCAATATTGGAAGAGAAATATAAAGTTAGTTTTTAGAAAAAATAATGAATATTTTGAGAAAGGATTGCCATTTTTGGATGCGGTTGCTATTACATTTATCAAAGATAAACAAACAGCATTTTTAGAATTTTTAAAAGGAAAAATTGATTTTATCTCCGGAATTGATGCGTCCTACAAAGATGAAGTTTTAACAAAAGACGGAAAGCTTAAAACTTTTTACGAAGATAAACTGAATTTTTATACTCAACCATATTTAAACACAGAGTATTTAGGGTTTTTGATGGATGATGATAGTCCAAATAGTATAAATATCTCTATTAGAAAAGCCATAAATTATGGATTTGATAGAAAAAAAATGATTCGATATTTAAGAAATAATATTGGAACACCTGCAGAATTTGGTTTTATACCTATGGGATTACCTAGTTTCACTTCTAAAATTAAAGGTTATAATTATCAGCCTGACTTAGCAAAAAAATTAATTACTGATGCTAATTTGCCAAGTGATCATAAAATTATTTTAAGCACAACTAGTTCGTATTTAGATATTTGTGAGTTTATTCAAGGCGAAATGAAAGAACATGGATTGAATTTGGAAATTTCTATAAATCCACCTTCAACTCATCGTCAAATGGTAGCAACTTCAAAATTAAGTTTTTTTAGAGGGTCTTGGATTGCGGATTATGCAGATGCTGAAAATTATTTAGCATTGTTTTACAGTAAAAATCATAGTCCTAATGGCCCTAATTACACTCACTTTTTCAATAAAGAATTTGATGATTTATATGAATTAGCAGTTAAAGAAAATAGTTTGATTGTTCGTCAGGAATTATATCAAAAAATGGATCAACTTATTCTAGACAATGCTCCTATAGTACCATTGTATTATGATGAAGTATTACGATTTGTTCAGAAAGATGTTTTTGGCTTACAAGCTAATGCTATGAATTCGCTAAAATTGAAATACGTTAAAAAACTCAATTAAACTCTACAGTAATAGGGAAATGATCAGAAAGTTTAATTTTGTTAGTGTTGAATCTATTTATTTCAAATTCAGGACTCATCAATATAAAGTCAATTCTGATTGCAGGAAATTTACCATTATATGTTCTGCCTAATCCAGAGCCTGATTGAACAAAAGCATCAATCAATCCATCTGATAGATAATTATATGCATATGAATTTGGAGTGTCATTAAAATCACCACATAAAATATAAGGGTAAGGAGAATTATTCATGTGTGATTTAATAGACTTTACTTGTATAGATCTACGTAAAAAAGATCTTTTAAGAGTTCTAAAAATATTTTCTGCACCTTCTACACTAGGAGAATCAATAAATTCATAATCACTTTTTTGAAAGAAATTTGATGCAAGATGCATATTATAAACTCTAATAGTATCTCCTGCCAAAACAATGTCAGAATAAATACACACGTTATTTATATTTTCACCTTCAATACTTACTGTACCTTTTTTAATAATTGGAAATTTTGAATAGGTAGCCATTCTCCAATGACTTCTTTGTTTTTGAAGTCCTATATGACTGTATTTATAATCCAAATTTGGAAGAGTTTTAGGGGCGTAAAACTCTTGAAGACATAGAATTGAGGAGTTGTTTTGATTTATAAAATTTATTATTTCATTTTTTACTCCATCTCTTTTAATCCATTTATAAGCATTAAATAGTCTTACATTATAGCTTGTAAGTGAATATACAGATGGAATAAATTCTGGTTTTGGATTTATATTTATTAGTGTTTTTGTATGGTTAAAACCTAATAGAATAACAATTAAAGTAGGCCAAAAGTGACGCTTGAACTTGAAAATCCAGTAGAGTAAAAATAAAAGATTTGAAACTAGTAGAAAAGGATAAAGTAAGCCCAAAAAAGATATTGGAATCAAAAATGATTGAGGATCTATATATGGAGCTAAATAGGATAATAAAAGGGCAAATAACAATAAAAAGCTTAAAATGTAAATGGTTTTATCTACAATTTTCATTTTTTACTTGCTTTAAATAAAGTTTCTTTTTCGCTTTTTGTCAAACTTTCATATCCAGATTTGGAAATTTTATCAAGAATTAAGTTAATATTCTTTTGTTCTTTGTTAACCTTTTCATTCCATTGTTGATCTGATTTAGCTCTTCTATGTACCGTTTTTAATTTGGGTTCTTGTTTAAAATAATTAGCAATACTATCTAAAAGGTTATTAAACCCTTTAGTAATATCTTTCCCTTTTTTTAGTCTTGATGCAAAATAAAAGCCAAATAAAGCTCCTCCTAGATGTGCTAAATGACCACCAGTATTACTTTCTGGAATAAAATTTATATCTAGTAAAATAAATGCTATTGCGATATATTTAAGTTTGATTCTTCCTAAAAAAGTTAAGGTTATTTGATATGAAGGAACATAAGTAGAAATAGCAACAATAATTGCAAGTACGGATGCAGAAGCACCATATGCAATGCTTTTTTGATCTGGATCAAAAGCTGGTAGATAATTATATGATAAGATGTAAAAAAGAGCTCCTGTTAATCCTCCTAAAAAATATGTACTTACTAATTGTTTCGAAGTCATATATTTTACGAGTATTTTACCACCAAAGTAAAGTCCTAATAAATTAAAAAGTAAATGGAAAAAACTTTCATGAAAAAACATAAATGTAATAAACGTCCAAGGTTTTTGTAAAAAAACAGTTTTTTGATGACTGATAGCTATCCAATTAACCACTGATATATTGTCTATGGACAAAAGAAAAAATATTGCAATCAATATTTTGTAGGCTAAAAAGCTAAAAACATTAATGTAGATTAATTTGGCAAGTAGATCTCCATTTCTGTATGAAAGGCGTATTTCCTCTAAAATGTTCATTAATAAAAGTAATTACTATTTTTTTTCCAGTATTTAATAAGAAGATAACCAAATACCATTCCGCCTAAATGAGCAAAATGCGCAACATTATCTCCTTGATTGTTTTGTAAACCAAGATACAATTCTATCAATCCATAGAAAATTACAAAATACTTTGCTTTAACAGGTATAGCAAAATAAAGGTAAATAATTGTATTTGGGAATAACATTCCAAAGGCTAGAAGAAGTCCGAAAACTGCTCCAGAGGCACCAACTGTAGGAATGTTGTAAAGGGAATTAAGAGAGTTCGAATTAGAGTCGCTGAACTGTATAGAAAAATCCTTGTAGACTCTATATCCTTCGTTTACTACAAGATTAATCTGATCTTGACTCATTTTTGACTCTAAAAAACATATTTGAAGCTGGGTTACACCAATGTGTAAAAGAGCTGCTCCAAAGCCTGTTAAAATAAAGTATGTAAGAAATCTTTTGCCACCCCAAATATTTTCAAGTTGGTTACCAAACATCCATAAAGCAAACATATTGAACAATAAATGAGTTAAACCTCCATGCATAAACATGTGAGTGATCAATTGATGTGGTCTAAAATCTGGTGATTGGAATTGGTGTAGACCTAAATGTTTAACTAAATCAATGTTAAATGTACTACCTAAAACATATGTTGCTAAAAAGAAAAGTCCATTAATAATTAGAAGATTTTTTACAATTTCAGGTAGATAGCTAAAGCTTGGAGGTCTAAGGTTCATTGTGATTTAAAATTTATTATCAATTTCATCACTAGTAATTGTGATGAAAGTTTTTTTGTTATTAATTCCTTTTTGAGGTAATTCTAATTCAAAAAGTTGATCGATTAAATTAGACATTTCCATTTGAGATAATAGTCTGCCACTTGAAATGGATAAACTAGTGGCTAATGCTTTTGCCATATTATTTTTATTGCTCGAAGTTGATAATGAATTTTTGTAATCCTCCAAAATTTCTTCAAAAACAGATTCTAAATTATCTTGTGTTAGCATGCTTGGAATACCTAATACTACAATGCTGTTTTTATTTAAATAATCAAATCGAAAGCCTAGATCCATTAATTCATTAGAATTTTCTTTAACAAGAGTTATGTCTTGAGTATTCAATTCAATTGTTTGAGGAAAGAGCAATTGTTGAGATTCATGTTCTTTTTCGGGGTGTTTTACAAATTGTTCGTATAATACCCGTTGATGGGCTCTATGTTGGTGAACAATCATTAATCCAGATTTAATAGGGGAGAGTATGTATTTATTGTGAACTTGAAAAAGAAGTTTTTGTTCGAATCCTTGTTCTTTGTCTAAAGTTGATTGAACAACTTTATCTTCGGAAGTTGTAAGTTGATTGTTTTCAAATAATTGTTCCCAATTATTGTTATTAGAAACTTCTCTGTTTGATTTTTCCTTATTTTCAAATGGATTATAGGATGTGTCAATATTTATTTTAGGTGCTTTAAATTCAACCCCTTTTGGTGCTATAGTGTCAAATGCCGGATCTTTATTAAAATCCAGTGTTGGCGTGATGTTATTTAGTCCTAATCCATGTTTTACACTAGATCTAAGTATAGCATAAATACTTTTTTCATCGTCAAATTTAATTTCAGTTTTGGTTGGATGAATATTTATATCTATTAGTTTTGGATCAATTTCAAAAAATATAAAATAGGAGGGTATATAATTAGAGGGGATAAGATCTGTATAGGCAGAAAGAATTGCATGATGTAGATATCCGCTTTTAATAAACCTATTGTTTACAAAAAAGTATTGCTCTCCTCTTGTTTTTTTTGCAAATTCAGGTTTGCCAACAAAACCATTTACATTTACTAAACTAGTACTTTCTTTAATAGGCACCAGTTTTTCATTAATGTTTTTGCCTAGCAGATTAGTTATTCGTTGTCTTAAACCTGTAGGTGGTAGATGATGAATTTCGTTATTATTATGAAAAAGCGACATACTACAATTAGGATTGGCAAGTGCTACTCTGTTAAATTCTTCCAAAATATGTTTGAACTCAACATTATCGCTTTTTAAAAAATTTCTTCTTGCAGGAACGTTAAAAAATAAATTTTTAATACATATTGATGTTCCTTTATTTAATGCACAATCTTCTTGCTTTAAAACCTTACTTCCTTCAATATTAATTTGAGTTCCCAATTCAAAGTTATTATTTCTCGATTTTAGTTCAACATGAGCAATTGCAGCAATTGATGCCATAGCCTCACCTCTAAATCCCATGGATGTAAGATTAAATAAATCATCAGCACTTTTAATTTTTGATGTAGCATGCCTTTCAAAACACATTCTAGCATCTGTTTCACTCATTCCAACACCATTGTCAATAATTTGAATAAGTGTTCTACCGGCATCTTTTATAATAACTTTTATATCGGTAGCTTGAGCGTCAATAGAATTTTCAAGAAGTTCTTTGACAGCAGAAGCGGGTCTTTGTATAACTTCCCCCGCAGCAATTTGATTTGCAACATGATCTGGAAGTAACTGAATTATATCTGTCATAAAAATTATTTTAAAAGCAAAAAACTAAATAAAAATAAAGCTATTATGATTAAAAAAATTATTCGATTCGATTTATTATTAACAACAGATCGTTTTGAAGGCCCCCAACTATTATCAAACTCAATTTTAGCGTTTGCTTTCTTTTTTTGGATAATGTTTTCTTTTTTTTGATTAAAATACCTCGACTTATAATTAAACTGTCTGTGGCTCGAAGTTTTAAAAAAACTTGGGAGTTTGGGTGCTATCATAACTATAACAAAAATAATTAAAAATGTGTAATAGGTTAGGGGGTGTAATTTTACTTTTTCTAAAAATTATAAACAAAGTTTAATAGAATAAAATACCTGCTTAATGTTACCTTTGTAAACAAAATATAACAGTTTTTTGCTATGTTATTTGCAAAATGTAAACATTATTTAAACATATAATTATAATTAATTGTATTTCAGTTAGTTAAGTTGAATTATATTTAGTTTTAGTTCGATTTTTTTTCGATCTATATTATTTATTTCTATAACGTTTTCGATAATTTTAAATAGAATTTATAAAATATTATGATTACATTTGTATCAATGTCAATTTATGAAAAATCGTATTCAAAAAATCATAGATCACTATCACTTAAATTCCAATTCATTTGCTAATGAAATAGAAGTTAATAGGTCTACCATTTCGCATATTTTAACAGGTAGAAATAAGCCCAGTATCGAAGTGTTGCAAAAAATATTAAAACGATTTAATGATATTTCTGCAGAATGGTTACTTCTTGGAACAGGTGAAATTAATACCAAGTCTTTAGATACTCCTACTTCTGAGTTAAGCTATAAACATAAATCAGATAAAGAAATAGATAAGATAATTATTATATATACAGATCAAACTTTTATGGAATATAAAGCTTCGTAAAAGTTCTATTTCATACATTTGTGTCATAATTTTTTTCGATGTACAAATTAATTGTTAAGCCAATTTTATTTCTTTTTAACCCTGAATTCATTCACCACTTTATATTTAAAACAATAAAGTTTGCGTCTTATATTCCTTATAAAATGAAAGTTTGGAAATGGATTTATAAGACTAATTCTTCTAAACTAAATAGAAAGGTGTTGGGATTGAATTTTGCTAATCCTGTAGGATTAGCAGCTGGATTTGATAAAGATGCAAAGTTATTTGATGAGCTTTCTTCTTTTGGTTTTGGCTTTGTTGAAATAGGAACAGTTACTCCAATTCCTCAATCAGGAAATCCCAAACCAAGGTTATTTAGACTTCCAAAAGATGAATCTTTGATAAATAGAATGGGTTTCAATAATTCTGGAGTTGAAGAGATTGTGAATAGGCTTAAAAAGAGAAAGTCATCTGTTATAATAGGAGGTAATATTGGAAAAAATAAAATTACCTCAAATGAAGAAGCTTTTAAAGATTATGAAATTTGTTTTAATCGATTGTTTGATTATGTAGATTATTTTGTTGTTAATGTTAGCTCTCCAAATACACCCAACCTAAGAGAATTGCAAGATAAAGAACCGTTGTCAAAAATACTTACCGGTTTACAAGTTTTAAATGATAAAAAAGTTAAAAGAAAACCTATTTTACTTAAAATAGCACCAGATTTAACGGACTCTCAATTAGATGATATTATAGACATTATAAACGATACAAAGCTGGACGGTGTTATTGCTACCAATACCACTATAGACAGATCCAATTTAAAAACTTCATCTGAAGTTATTGAAAATATTGGTAATGGCGGTTTGAGCGGAAAAGCTGTAAAAGACCGATCAACAAATGTAATTAGTTACTTATCACAAAAGTCTAGAGGTTCATTCGTAATAATTGGAGTTGGAGGTATTCATTCTGCAAGTGATGCTTTAGAAAAATTGAAAGCGGGAGCAAGTTTAGTGCAATTGTATACAGGATTTGTTTACGAAGGTCCGGGGTTAGTTAAACGAATTAATAAGGCTATTCTTAAGGAATCATGAAAATAGTAGAATGCCCGAGAGATGCAATGCAAGGTTTAGAACGTTTTGTGGATACTCAGTTAAAAATTGAATATTTAAATCGTTTGTTAAAAGTAGGTTTTGATACATTAGATTTCGGAAGCTTTGTTTCTCCAAAAGCAATTCCACAAATGAGAGATACTGCAAATGTTATCGATCGTTTAGAGGAAAGTAATACTAAGCTTTTAGCAATTGTTGCCAATGAAAGAGGGGCCAAAGATGCTTGTCAATTTTCAAGAATAGACTATTTGGGTTATCCATTTTCTGTTTCAGAGGTATTTCAAAAACGAAATTCAAATAAAAGTATTGATCAATCACTTGTTGATTTGATGAAAGTTAAAGAATTGGTTACAAAAAATGATAAAGAGCTGGTGGTTTATTTATCGATGGCTTTTGGTAATCCATACAAAGAGCATTGGCATGAGGATATAGTTGCTAAATGGTCTGAAAAATTAATTGATTTAGGTGTTAAAACCATTGCTTTATCTGATACTGTTGGTGTTTCCAATAAAACAACTATTGAAACAATTTTTGGGCTTTTAATTAATGAATTTTCTGACATAAAATGGGGAGCACATTTGCATACCACTACAGATAAATGGAAAGAAAAAGTAGACGCGGCATATGAAAAAGGATGTAGGCGTTTTGATAGTACCATAAAAGGCTTTGGAGGTTGCCCAATGGCAAACAACAAGCTTGTAGGTAATTTAGCTACTGAAAATCTATTGACATTTTGTCAAGAGAGAAATATAGATCATAAGCTAAATACCTTAGCTTTTGAAAGTGCATATAACAAATCTTTCGAGATTTTTAATCATCATTAAGTTATTGCTCAGTCCATTTTTATCAAAAATTGAAACAACATAAATTCCTCTTTTATACGATGATGTGTTTATTTTTTCAATGTATGGTCCTTCGTAAACGATTTTCCCATCAATAGTCGTAATTTTAATTGAATTGAAATTCTTTACTAATTGGAAGTTTATTACATTTTTAAATGGATTGGGATATGTATAATTTCCAAATTCATATAAGTTTATATCTGTTGTGCTTTCAACAATAGTAATAGTTTTTGATCCTTGTACGTTAGAGCCATCAAGTGAAGTTGCTATTACTTCTATATTTCCAATATTTGTAGGGTAAAGTAAGCCATTATCATAGATTATGGCATTTCCTGAAGTGTTTTCAACAGACCAGTATATATCAATATTCTGTATGGATGTTGGCAGAGTAGATGAAGCAATGGATGGTAAATAGACAGAAAAAAGACTTAATTGATAATTTCCTGATAAGTCTATTTCACTTTTTAATCCAAGTTCGAGTTCATTTTGATCAGGATTGTCGCAATCTATTGAATAATCTCCATCTTCATTCTTGTCGTAAGCAAGTCTAAATTCTTTGTATTCAAAACCTTTATCAAAAACAAAATCAAGTATTAATATTTTAGTATTTGCCAAATTTGGAGTAGACCAATTTTCATCATTTATTCTACTAGCAGTTCCATACTGATTTGGAAACAGTCCATTAAATACTAATGCATTTTGTTGTGAGTAATTACCAACATTATTAACAAATGAAATTTCAGCAGGAGTAAGAAGCTGTGTTAACACTGGGCAATCTGTAGAAATGTTGTTGGTGGATTGACTGCTAATTAATTTCCAATTATCATGATTACTAATAATTTGTATTTGAGAAACTTCAAAATCATAAATAGAATAAGATTGAGAAAAAGAGTTAAATGATAAAAAGGCAATAAGAAAGAATATGAGATGTCTTTTCATTTGCAATGGCTTTTAAGATATATTTAAATATAGCAAATTAATTGAATTATATGTTATAATTTAGTTTAAATTTGCATAAAATTGGTCATTTATTAATAAGTTTATTAATAGATGATAATAGGGAATGAGGTGTAATTCCTCAACTGTACTCGCAGCTGTAAGCTCTGTGATTTTGAGTATTCTAATTAACCACTGAATATTTTCGGGAAGGTTTCTCAAAAAGAGTAAGTCAGAAGACCTGCCAATTTGTTAAAGAGTTAAAATTTTCGAGAATAAAAATTTTAATTTTAAAATCTTTTACTAACTAATTTAATATGTTTAAAATGAAATATTTATTTCCTTTTTGCCTTACCTTATTGTTGTCTGTAAATCTAAGTGCCCAAAATTTTGTTAATCAAGTTCTTGTATTGAATGAAGGATATTATAATTATAGCTCCTCTGAAATTGTTGAGCCAGTAAGTATTGGAAGTTATAATCCTTCCACTGAACTGTATACTATAATTGATACTATCGAAAATGCGAGATTTGCTTCTGACATAATTCTTCATGATGAATTTTATTATGTAGCAGCTGATTCCTTTTTAATTAAATACGACTTAAATACAAACGAATTGTTACATCAAGTGACTGTGCCTGGTATAAGAAATATTGCTTTTTTTGAAAATAATCTTTTTGTTTCCAGAGGAGATAATCAGAAATTTGATAGTTATTTACAAGTATATAAATCTGATGATCTAAGTTTTGTTTCTCAATTTGACACATTATCTGGACCCAAGTATGCAAGTCAAAATATTATAATAAATGGAGATAAATTGTTTATAGCTATTAATAATGGATTTGAATTTGGCAA
Organism: Flavobacteriales bacterium; assembly: GCA_049890095.1. Taxonomy (GTDB): domain Bacteria; phylum Bacteroidota; class Bacteroidia; order Flavobacteriales; family UBA7312; genus JABAYQ01. The sequence continues at coordinate 261,403 of JBMHCD010000008.1, forward strand.
TCCAATGGGCTTAGTTGGTGTGGTTGACTTGAATAACATGCTTTATGATATGGAAATTGATTTAGGTCCGGATGGTAAAAATCCTGACAATATGATGAGTGATGGTAGTTTTTTGTACACGGTAAACAACAAGGATTGGACAGGAACATCTATTTCGAAAATTAGTCTTACTGATTATGAAGTAACCACAACTAATATCTCAAACGCTAGTACAGGTTGCGGAACTTCTGCTTTTAGAGATGGTAAAGTAATTTATCAAATTAGTCAAACTTCAGAACTTCTTGAATGGGATCCAGAACAGTTAAATAATTTTGGAGAATTATTAGAAATTAGCTCAAGTTTTTATGATTTGTCCTATGATGATGTAGATGACTATTTATACGCAAGTACTACAGATTATGTAAGTTTTGGAAAAGTGTTTATTTATAATTCTGAAAATCAATTGGTTAAAGAGTTTGATTGTGGTGTTTCTCCAGGAACAATTGTTTTTGACATAAGAAATACTAGTGGAATCTCAAGCTACAGCATAGGTAATTCTTTTAGTAATCAAATTTATGATTTAAAGGGAAATAAAATTTCAAGTCTGAAAAATGTTAAAGGAGGTATTTATATAGCCAATGGAAAAAAGACCATGGTTTTACCTAATTATTAAAATTATTTTTAGTTTAGTAACATAAATTTTAATAATCTCAATTTATGCTTGAATTAGCCGCTATAATAGTTTGTGGAATCTTTGCTCAATGGATTGCATGGAGAATGAAAATACCTGCTATTTTCCCATTAATTTTATTGGGTCTTTTGTTGGGGCCTTTGTCCACTTTTTTTTCTGAAAGTCAATGGATTAATCCTGCAAATATATTTGCAGGAAAGACTATGTATTATTTTGTTTCCCTGTCTGTAGGAGTTATTCTATTTGAGGGAGGTTTGACCCTCAAATTCAAAGAGGTAAGACAGCTCGCAGGAGTTGTTCGAAATCTTTTACTTTTTGGTTCAATTATAATGGCTATAGGTGGTGCATTGATTGCTCATTATTTTATAGGAATGGATTTCAGGGTTGGGCTTTTATTTGGTTCTTTAATTATTGTTACTGGTCCAACAGTAATAGCACCAATTTTACAAAGTGTAAAACCAAAAAAAAATATAAGCACTATTCTTAAATGGGAAGGTATAGTTATTGACCCTATTGGGGCATTAGTTGCCGTTTTAGTTTATGAGTTGCTGTTTGTTTCTACAATGGGAGTTGGAGGAGATCATTCGTTAGGTCTTACTCAAGTAGCCTTGAAAACGTTCTTCCTAACAGTTTGTGTAGGTTCATTTTTTGGATTGTTTTCAGGATGGGCGTTGCACTCTTTACTAAAAAAGGATTTAATACCTCATTTTTTAATCAATGTGGTATCTCTCGGTTTTGTGATTTTTGCTTTTGCCGGAGCTGATGTTTTACAAGCTGAGTCTGGATTATTATCTGTTACCGTTATGGGAATTTTGATGGCAAATATTAAGACTCCTAATCTTGACAAGATTTTAGATTTTAAAGAAAGCTTAACTGTAATTTTAATATCGGTTTTATTTATAATTCTATCTGCGAACATTCAAATAGAGCAATTAGCGTCTTTAGATTTTAACACTATTTATATCTTTTTAATAATAGTTTTTATTCTTCGTCCGATTGTTGTTTGGTTAAGTGCGGTAGGATCAGATTTAAACTGGAAGGAAAAGGCATTTATTTCTTGGGTTGGCCCTAAGGGTATTGTTGCAGCTGCAGTTGCTTCTTTATTTTCATTATATCTAACTTCTGATAAAATTAATCTACCAGAATCTTTAAGGCAAGATGTAGAAATGTTAGTCCCTTTAACGTTTATGATTATTTTAGGAACAGTTACTATAAATGGTTTGTCCGCTAAAATAGTTGCTAAAATTTTAGGCGTGATTAAGAAAGATAGAAATGGCGTTGTAATATTGGGTGCCAACGAGGGGTCAATTGCTATAGCTAAGTATTTAGATCAACATCATGTAACAGCTACATTAATGGATTTATCTAAAGAAAATGTTAGACAGGCCAAAGCACAAGGATTACATGTTGAAGAAAGAAATATTTTATCAGAAGATGAATATGGCTTTGACATAGAAGATACTGGTCATTTACTTGCTTTAACATCTAGTAATGATATTAATATTTTTGCTTGTAGGAAATTGAAAAATAGTTTGGGGGAGTCTGGAGTTTACAGATTAATAACTGTAAACGAAATGAAATTTGATGCTTTGTCAAAACCTAAAAATGTACTTTTTTCAAATAACATTGACTATATTAGGTTTATTGAAATCGTAAGAAATAACCCATTAGTTTCCGAAATTAATTTAGAATCTCAAAAGCATTTTGATGAAATTATGAGAGGGGATAGGTCTGCTTTTATTCCGTTATTGATTAGAAATAAAACAAGACTACAATTTATAACTGTTGGTTTTGATTACCAGTTTGAAGCTGGATCAACCTTAGCTTTTATTGGAAATGTTAAATTATGAGTAAAATAGTCTTAGAGTCATTACATGAGTCGTTAGGAGCAAAGATGGTTTCTTACGCTGGTTTTAATATGCCCGTTCAGTATAGTGGCGTAAATGAAGAACATTTAGCTGTAAGAAATTCAGTTGGTGTTTTTGATGTTTCTCATATGGGCGAGTTTTTAATTTCAGGTCCAAATGCATTAGAATTTGTGCAGAAAATAACATCAAATGATGTTTCATTATTGGATGATAATCAGGTTCAATATTCTTGTTTTCCTAATTTAAGTGGAGGGATAGTAGATGATTTATTAGTTTACAGGATAAACTCAGAACAGTTTATGCTGGTAGTTAATGCTTCAAATATTGATAAAGACTTGCAATGGATTAATCAATTTAACAACGGATCTGTTATAAAAAACCTTTCAGATCAAACATCATTATTGGCAGTTCAGGGTCCTAATGCAATTAATGCTATTCAGCCGTTAACTTCAGTAGATTTGTCTACATTAAAATATTACACTTTTCTTAAGACTACTTTTTGTGGAATTGATAATGTTTTAATTTCTACTACTGGATATACAGGAGCTGGTGGTTTTGAAATTTACTTTCCTAATGAAAATGCTCTTCATATTTGGAATGAAATTTTTAAATCTGGTAAAGAGTTCGATATTAAACCGATAGGATTGGCTGCTAGAGATACACTACGTTTGGAAATGGGATATTGCTTATATGGAAATGATATAAATGATGAAACGTCTCCTATTGAAGCAGGCTTAGGATGGATTACGAAGTTTAATAATAATTTTAATCATTCCGATTTTTTACAAAATCAAAAAGAACAAGGTGTTTCAAAAAAGAGAATAGGTTTTGAATTACTTGAGAGAGGTATTCCAAGAAAAGGTTATAAAATTTATAATCAAAATAATGAATGTATTGGAGAGGTAACCTCTGGAACAATGTCACCATCATTATCAAAAGCCATAGGAATGGGTTATGTAGAAAAATCTTTTTCTAAATTCGGAACAGATATATATATATTAATCAGATCTAAAAAGGTTAAAGCAATAGTGGTTAAAATGCCATTTATAAAGTCATAAAAATGTTAAGAAAAATAAAAGTTTGCTTATCTCCTGCACTTTTTGACATTTATTCTGATCGAAAAAGTATAGTCGTAGTTGTAGATATTTTAAGAGCTACTTCTGCAATGTGTGTTGCATTTGATAGAGGTGTTGAAAAAATAGTTCCAGTTTCGACAGTTGAAGAAGCATTAGATTACAAAAATAAAGACAATTATATTTTAGCTGCTGAGCGGAATGGTAAAATAGTTTCAGGTTTTGATTTTGGTAATTCACCATTATTATATTTAAAAGAAAACTTAACAAATAAATCGTTGGTTGTAACTACAACTAATGGAACTAAAGCTATAAATATTGCCAAAATTGATCATGAAGTTGTTATAGGTTCTTTTTTAAATATTGATAGTTTAACCAATTTTTTAATTGAAAAAGATAAAGATATCATTATTCTTTGTGCAGGATGGAAAAATGATTTTTGTATTGAGGATACAATGTTTGCAGGAGCTTTAATTGAAAACTTACTTTTAAGTAATAAATTTGACTCTAATTCGGACGCCGCAAACATTTCTAAATTAATTTATAAGGAAGCAAAAGATGATATGTTTAAATTTCTTGAAAACTCACAGCATAGGGTTCGTTTGTCAGAATTAAAAATTGAAGATGATGTACGTTTTTGTCTTTTAAGAAATAAAACAAACTTAATACCATACTATAATAAAAACTACTTATCCATTAAAAAATGAGATCTAAATTATTGTTAGTAATAGCATTTATAATTACTAACATTACTTTTTCTTTTACATGGGGTTTTTTTGCACATAAGAAAATAAATAAGCAAGCTGTTTATTTGTTACCTGAAAGCATGAATTCTTTTTTTCTTAAATACATTGTCAGTCTAGAGGAGAAGTCAGTTGATGCGGACAAAAGAAGATATTCTGATGAAAATGAGGCCTCAAAACACTATATCGACATAGATCATTATAGTGTAGATTCTCCATTTGTTGTAATGCCAAGGAATAAAGAAATTGCAATAGAAAAATATTCTTTAGACACTCTTGTTCAATATGGGATATTGCCTTAGCATATAAATGAAAGTTTCTTCAGGCTTGTTGATGCTATGAAAAATAATAAATCTGAGCAAATTTTATTTATTTGTTCTGATTTAGGTCATTACATAGCCGATGCAAATGTTCCATTACATACAACAATAAACTATGATGGTCAATTGACTGGTCAAAAAGGAATACATGCTTTTTGGGAATCTCGTTTGCCAGAGCTTTTTTCTAGCGAGTATAATTTTTTTGCCTAAAGCAAAGTATTTATATAATGTGCTCGATGAAGTTTGGCTTGCAATCAAACTAAGTCATATGGCTAAAGAATCTGTTTTATTAATAGAAAAAAAATTAAGTGAAGTATATCCAACTGATCAAAAATATAGTTTTGAAGAAAAAGGAAATCACTCTAGATCTGTATATTCGGAACAATATTCATTAGAATATCATAATATGCTAGGTGGTATGGTTGAACGTCAGATGAGAAGATCAATACATTTAATAAGTTCAATATGGTATACTGCATGGGTGGATGCAGGGCAGCCAGACACTAAAAAATGGATAATCCACTGATTATTAGAAGTGTAACGATAAACCTACAGAAAAATTAATTCCAGAAGATTTCATGTCTAATGAAGTTGTTTGTTCACCCATATCTGAAATACCAAGAATTGGATGTGTAACTGATTCGACTAATTTAGAGTTGTAATCTGCTAAAAAGTAACTAAACTGTGGTTCTAAGTAAAAGTTTTTAGAAATATTCAAAGTATATCCTAATCCAACATTAATTTTACTTGTAGTAATGTCTGTTATTGTAGAATTTCCTCCAACATTTTCGCTCATTGTTTCTGTTCCAAACCCTAATGTATAGGAGCCATCCAAGAAAAAGTTATTACCATTTTTTAGTGTATAATAATAACGAACAAAAGGAGCTATATTTATCATTGATAGGTCAGTAGTTAAAGTATTATTGACTGATCCAGCAATTAAATAATATAATTCGTAATATCTATTTGCATAGGTTGATCCTGCAGATTCCACGTTTGGCAATCCGTTAAACCAAACTCCCATTAGAGAGTCGGACAAGTCGGCATTTGTTATCTTAGAGTCTTCACTTGTTTTAAATGAGGTTGAGTGAGAATGGTATCCAAATCCAATACCAGCTTGAAAATTTTTCTCTATGAAGTAACCGGTTCTAAAGTTGAAATCTATTTCGGTAGATTTATCCTCAACTAAATTGTAAGTATATGGAAAAAGAAAGTCTAAATTTAAAGAATCTGTCGCACCAACTAAGGTATCACTAAAACCAGTGAAGGTTACATCAATTGTACGTTCCGATCCAGTACTTGAATTGAATCCAAGGTTTGTACTAGATGCTCCAAGATACCAAGAACCTTTTTTGTGTTGTGCAAATGAACTTAAGCTTATTAAAATTGCAATAATTAGACCTATATTTTTCATAATTAAAATTTATTTGATGCGAATATACTTAAAAATAAAATTATTGATTAAGCATAACTGGCATTACTAACATTAAAATATTTTCTCCATCTTTAGTGTTATCTTGTGGAATTAGTAAACCAGCTCTGTTTGGTGCACTCATTTCTAAGTTTATCTGTTCAGATTCTAAATTATTTAACATTTCTAACAAAAAACGAGAGTTAAATCCAATTTCTAAATCTTCACCATTGTATTGACAAGTTAATCTTTCGTGAGCTTCATTTGAAAAATCAATATCTTCTGACGAAATGCTTAATTCTGTACCAGCAATTTTTAGGCGTATTTGATGAGTTGTTTTATTCGCAAATATGGCAACCCTTCTAATAGAATTGTAAAAGGATAACCTATCGATTGTCATTACATTTGGATTTTCTTTTGGAATTACCGCATCGTAATTTGGATATTTTCCGTCAATTAATCTGCAAATTAGTTCTATATCGTCAAACTCAAAATATGCGTTTGTTGAATTGTATTCTAATTTAACATCACAATCATTAGTTAAGTTATTTTTTAAAAGTGTTAATGGTTTTTTAGGTAAAATGAATGATGTCGGTTCTAATGTACTAGCGTCAGTTCTTTGATATTTGACTAATTTGTGAGCATCTGTAGCAACGAAAGTGCAATTTTCTTCGGAAAGTTCACAAAAAACACCAGACATAATTGGACGTAATTCATCATTTCCTGTAGCAAAAATGGTGTTGTTGATTGCATCTGCAAGTATAGAAGATTTTATAACGGTTGAAGAAGATGAACTCATCGAAGGAGTTTTAGGAAATTCCTCTCCATTTTGTCCTGCTAACTTATATTTTCCGTTTTCTGATCCAATCTCAATTGCATATGTTTCTTCATTTACCAAAAAAGTAAGTGGTTGATCAGAGAATGTTTTTAAAGTTTCTATAAGTAGTTTTGCTGGAATAGCTATCTTCCCATCACTGTCAGCATTAGAATCTGCAACTTTAGTTTTCATTGTTGTTTCAAGATCCGAGGCAGAAACGGTAAGAGAATTTTCTGATATTTCAAAAAGAAAATTATCGAGAATTGGTAGGGTGTTACTAGAATTTAAAACTCCACTTATGGATTGTAATTGTTTTAAAAGCTGAGAACTAGATACTATAAATTTCATTAAACTAAATATTAAATGTTGTAACAAATATATATTTTTTACTCTAGCAAGTTTATTATATTTATTAACTACTTTTCAACAGGAATTTTTGTTGGATTTAATAGCAACTTGTTGAAAATAAAAAATTGGATTAAAACGAATTCAGAGTTAATCAATGCAAATAATCTATCTGGGTCATATTTTAATTTTTCTCCATATTGATCCAAATACTCGTCTCTTTTTGGTAGTTTGTGGAAAGTCTTAAATTCAATTTCTTTTTTATCAGATTTTATTTTAATAGTATGAAAATTTGGACTGTTTACTATAGAATCTTTTGCTGAAAAATCATTCATAAAACCCTCACAGCTAATTTTATTAAAATAATCAAAATACTGTTTTCCAAATTCATTATTTATTATGAATGATTTGTTATTGTATGCTAAGATGTATTGTTCTGTTGTATCTTTTTTTATGGAATAAGACAAATTTTCATTTTCATGATTAATAATTTTTACTGAATTTATTGTGTTGGGATCGAATTCTAAAATAACTCTATCTTTCCACAATTCTTCGTCAACTGTTGATCCGTCAATATTATATCTAGGAGCTAAAAAACCATTAAAGCCTGGAATATACATGACAAAAGGTTTGGATGAGTTTTCTAATAACATAAAGCTACCAATCATATTCGCAGCTGGTTCGCCAACATAATACGTTTTAAAAGCTTTATTTTCATTTTTTGTATAAATCTCTACTTTAATGCCTTTTGATGCCAGTTTTTTGACTACACTATTGTGTAACGAGTTGCTAACTGGATAGTTAACCTCTATCTCATGAATAGTTGATAATAATGTGGAAATAGCATCAGGTCGTGCTTTGTGCTTATTGTTAACTAACCATCCACTTTCAGCTTTGTTAATATATACAGAATTACCAAATTTATCGGCAAAAAATACTTTTGTGATTAAAGAAGTGTCTTTTACAGAAAAGTCACTCAATTCTTGTTTTATTGTGGTTGTGTGTCTGCCAAAATATAATATAGTTGCAATGGTGCTGAGAACTACTATAATAATCAGATATTTTTTCATTTGTATTTATTTTTTCTGTAAGTAATCATTGAAAATGATAATAAAGCGATTAATCCTAATGGAAATATAAGATTAATAAGTTGCCATTTAAGTTTGTCAGTGCTTATTATTGCTTTATTTAAAAGTCTAATTTTAAATTGTTTAGTATTAATCTTAATTAAGTCTTCATTTCCAAGTAAATGGTGCATACTATTTATAATGAAATCCTTATTACCCTCATATTGAACCTTATTGAAATGGTTGTATCCTAGAGGGTATGAGTTTCCATTTTTAGAGACATGGTTTTTGATTATATCTCCATCGCTAACGACAATCATTTTATTTTCTACACTATTCTCTAAAAATGGAATATTAGGTGTTTTTGGTGTTAGTCTGTTTTGAAATGTAGATGTGAAAGATCCTTCTAAAAGAATTGCTGAAATTTTAAGCCCCGAGTTGTAATTTTCAATATTTGGAGGATCTCCTAAAATGTTAAGACTAACTCTATGAGGAGATTTAACAATCTTACTGTAAGGAGAACAAAATAACAATGGTGTCTTTTGTATGTTTTTAGATTTAATAGTGTCAATTGTGCTTACAAATGAAGATTTTATTGCATCTAAATTTTTTACAATTGGATGATTGTTTTTTGGGATAAAAAGTGGGTTATATAACCAAGGAAATAATCTTTTTTGTGGCACATCTCCTTCAAAACCAACTACAATCGGAATTTGATCTGCTTGAATATCCATTATTAAGTCAGAATTTATTCTAACACCATATTTAAAAAGCATATCATCCAAATTTAAATTATTTGGCAAAGAGGTTGAAAATGCAACATTATTTCTTAAACTATCCATATCCATAGCAACACCATCTATAAACCACATAACTTTGCCACCATTCATTATAAATTGATCAATAATAAATTTATCTAACTCATTAAAACTTGAAGTAGGCTTTGCTATAATTAAGGCATCAAAAGATTGTATGTTTTTTAATTGTTTGCTTATATCTGGATTTCCATCTTTATCGATCTCATAAGACTTTAAATCAAATTCTTCAACAGAAAAAAATTCAGATAAAGAATTGTAATTTACTCCAAGTGAGTTGGTTATGTCAGAAGTGTATGGGCTTGAAAGTTGGTTATTTCCCTTAAGGAATGCTATTTTTTTTGTCTTTTCAGAAAATAATTTAAAAAATGCTTTAGAAAATTCAAATTCTAAATTCTCAATTGAATTGTTTAAAACAATCTCCGGATTTGAACCAAACTGACTCTGCAAAAAATTAAATGAAATAGCTTTGTTTTTGTAATTAATGATAGCTCCAGGAAATATGATTTTTTGACTATTTCTGTCGTTTTCTTTAATTTCAAGATTTGTGGGTTTAAGACCAGACTCGACAAGTTGTTTATAAAGATTATTTCTACTTTTTTGATTTCTATCACTAGGGTCGATGAACTCAAACTCTATCAAATCATTATGAATTTTAAATTCTTGTAAAAGATTATAACAAGCATTTCTTAATTGAACAAAACCAGCAGGGAAATCACCCTCTAAATAAACTTTAATAAAAACTATATCATCTACCTTATTTAATAGCTCGATTGTTTCATCATTAATAGAATACTTTTTATCTTCAGTAAGATCTATTCTAAAATAAAGATAGCCCGAAATAATATTCAATAGAATTAAAATAAATATAGAATATGTAATATTTGTAGATTTCTTAATCATAACGAGCTACTTTTTTCAATTCTTTGTTTAGTCAATAAAATAAATAAAACATTTATGGATATAAAGTATAAAACATCTCTCGAATCAATTATTCCTTTACTCATTGAGTTGTAGTGATAATTCAAGCTTAAATAGTTTATAAATAGATTAATTTTTCCATCTTGAAATAATTCAGCAATAAATTCTAATCCATATAATAAAAAAGCGGATATTAAGATAGTAGTGACAAAAGCAATAATTTGATTTTTACTTGTTGACGAGGCAAAAGTACCTATTGAAACAAATGTAATGGCTAATAAAAAAAGACCTATATATGATCCAATAATGCCTCCATTATCTACATTACCAACTATCTCAGAAAGATTATAAATACTAAAGTAATAAACCAAAGTTGGTATAATTGCCACAAAAATTAATATAACTCCAGATAGATATTTAGATATTACCACTTCAAAAGAAGAAAGAGGTTTTGTTAATAGAGTTTCAATTGTTCCATCTCTATATTCATCTGAGAATAATTTCATTGTTAGTGCTGGTATAAAAACTAAAAACAAAATAGGGGAAATTAAAAATAGACCATCTAATTGAGCGTATTCAGAATCAATGATATTGAAAGTACCTGGGAATAACCATAAAATAGTACCGTTTAATGCAAGATAAACAACTAATATTAAGACGCCTGAAGGATGGCATATAAACGAATTAATTTCTTTTTTTAATAATGTTAGCATAATTAGATAATTTCGTTAAGACTCCAAGCCTCAGGTTTTTTGCTGAAAAAAGTTTTTGCTTTAGTCCATGTTTCTTTAAAAAAATGAGATTTTCTATATCTTTCTAAATCCTCTTTTCTTTTCCAGCTACTGTAGGTGAAAAAAATATTTTTGTTGTGTAATATGGTTAAGGATTCACAGCCATTAGTAGATAGTATTTTTGATTTGTTTTGTTTTAGGAAAAAGATAAACTCTGTTGTTTTATTCTCCATTATCTCCATTTTTACAACTCTTTTAATCATTAAACTCAATTCTTAATATATCATTAACAGAAATACCCATTAGATTTGCAGCAGATCCTTGATTTAAAGAAATCGAAAGCAAATCTGTAGAAATAAAAATAGCAATAGCTTCACCTGGTGGTACTTGATTGTATTTGTTGTATATTTTGTCTATTATGTAATAATTTTTATTTCCAACAAAAATTTTAAAACTTCTTCCTTTAGCAACATCTTTAATCAATGTTTTCTTGATGTTAGTTATTGCATTACCATAATTATCAATGTGTATAACACTACCTCTGATTACATCTTTATCAAATAATGGTTGAAAATTAGAATTGTATATGTCAAATTTCTCTTTTGTATTTCCAATTAATTCTAATGTTCCACCTCTAGCAATATGACAAGCAGCCTTTACAAAAATATCTTTTGTCGGAAAATTTTTATTATCACTATCACTCATTATATTTAGATCAACAATTTTATCAGGTTTTAAATCAAGCACCAAAGATAATAATCCGTTATCAGCACAAATGAAGTAATGCCCATCTGCAAAAACAGCAATGTGAGATATTTTATCATCAGACTCTGCGTTAATACCAATAATATGTATGGTTCCAGATGGAAATTCTTTGTAAGAATTTTTGATAACAAAAGCGGCGTGTCTTAAATTGAATGGTGGTATATTGTGAGAAATATCAACAATCTGAACATCTTTTAGCTGACGTAATATGGTTGCTTTTACACTACCCACATAATGGTCTTTAGTTCCTAGGTCAGTTGTTAATGTTATAAACGACATAATATTAAAGCTTATTTGGCCAAAAATATTTTAAAAAGTTGTTATTTTGTGATTCAAAAATAAGTATAATTTTTAGTGAAAGTAAATTTCGCGTTGATATAATATGATTGAAAAAGTTATAGAGTTAAATAATATTAATCCAGTAAATATTTATGGGGTTAATAACAAAAAACTTGACCTTATAAGAAGTTATTTTCCTAAGTTAAAAATTATTGCAAGAGGATCTGTTTTAAAAATAATGGGAGAGGAGGACGTTATTTTGTTTTTTGAACAAAAAATAGAAATTATACTTAAGCACTTTTCTAAGTATCAGAGGTTGTCTAAAAGTAATATAGAGCGAATAATGATTGACGATGAAAGTGTAATAGCTGGAAATGATGATGTTTTAGTTCATGGAACTTTTGGTAGGTTAATTAAAGCAAGGACTTCCAATCAAAGAAAAATGGTAATAGAGTCGGATAAAAACGATATGTTGTTTGCAATTGGACCAGCTGGAACTGGAAAAACATATACAGCTGTTGCTATTGCCGTTAGAGCATTAAAAAATAAAGAGGTTAAAAAAATTGTTTTAACTAGGCCTGCGGTTGAAGCAGGAGAAAATTTAGGGTTTTTACCTGGAGATTTAAAAGAAAAATTAGACCCATATTTGCAACCTCTTTATGATGCATTAAGAGATATGATTCCATCTGAGAAATTATCAGAATATATAGAAACAAATGTTGTTCAGATAGCTCCTTTAGCATTTATGAGAGGTAGAACACTTGACAATGCATTTGTTTTGTTAGATGAAGCTCAAAATTCTACCAAACATCAAATGAAAATGTTTTTGACTAGAATGGGAAAATCTGCAAAATTTATTATCACAGGAGATGAAACACAAATAGATTTACCTCCAAAACAACCTTCAGGATTGCTTGAAGCTCTAAAAGTGTTAAAAGGAATAAAGGAGATAAGTATTGTGAAATTGGACGAAAAAGATGTAATTAGACACGAATTAGTAAAAAAAATAATAACTGCGTATAAATCAAATCTTAATAAATAAGTAATAATGAGTAATGTAATTTTAAAAACCGATTTTAATTTTCCTGGACAATTAGATCTTTACAAAGGTAAAGTTCGAGATGTTTATACCTTAGAAAATGATGTATTAGTAATGATAGCTTCTGATCGAATTTCTGCCTTTGATCATGTTCTTCCACAAGGGATACCGTATAAAGGTCAAGTTTTAAGTCAAATAGCTGCAAAGTTTCTAGAAGATACGAGCGATATTGTGCCAAACTGGATGGAAGCAACTCCTGATCCTTCTGTAACTATAGGAAAAAGATGTGACCAGTTCAAAGTTGAAATGGTTATAAGAGGTTATCTGACTGGTCATGCATGGAGAGAGTATAAAGCAGGTAAAAGAATGTTGTGTGGTGTTCCTATGCCTGATGGTATGGTTGAGAATCAAAAATTTGAAAAACCTATACTGACACCTACAACAAAAGCAGATGTTGGTCATGATGAAGATATTTCTAGAGAAGAAATTTTATCATCAGGTTTAGTTAGTGAAGAAGATTACGTATTATTGGAAAAATATACAAGAGAATTATTCCAAAGAGGTACCGAGATTGCTGATAAAATGGGACTAATTCTTGTTGATACTAAATATGAATTTGGAAAAGATTCTTCTGGTGTAATTACTTTGATTGATGAAATTCATACTCCTGACTCGTCTAGATATTTTTATAAAGAAGGATATGAAGAGAATTTAAAATCTGGAAATAAGCAAAAGCAACTTTCTAAAGAGTTTGTAAGACAATGGCTTATTGAAAATGGATTTCAGGGAAAGGAAGGTCAGCAGATTCCAGAGATGACGTCTGAATATTGTGATTCAGTTTCTGAACGTTACATAGAATTATTCGAGCATATTACAGGCGATAAATTTATTAAAGAAGATGTTTCTGATGTGCTTACTAGAGTAGAAAAAAATATTCTGGATTATCTTAATAAATAGAATTAAAAAAGCCCCTTATAAAGGGGCTTTATTAGTATGTCGGATAAGAGGGTAGTATTGGTGATTTGATATAGTATAAACAACCTCTTTCTGACACTTCAATGTGCACTGTTTTTTCATTTTCTACAATTATGAAATCATCTTTTTGCACATCTCCCACTTGTTGAATCTTAAGCTTTCCTTCTGTTATGTAAATGGAATATATATATTCATTTTCGCATTCTATTTGAAAAGTTGATTCATTCAACTCGACTTTAAAAACTTCAATTTTTTCACTTTCTAACTTTACAGGAGAATCTTTTCCTACAATAGTAGTTACGTTTTGGTTAGCGACAAAGCTTTTAAAGTCATAATCATTATACGTTGGCTTTTGCTTTAAGGTTACTCTTAGGTCTGGATGAAACCAAATTTGAAAGATTTCTGAGTTTTTTTCAAGCATTTCTGCATGAGATATTCCTGATCCTGATTTTATTAATTGAATATCTCCTTCTTTTAACTTTATCCATTTATTTAATAGAGTATCATAATGGTTAATATTTCCCTTTAGTACAATAGTCATGATTTCAAAACCACGATGAGGATGTAAGCCTATTGTGCTATTTGTATTAGCTGTTGCATGTGCCCAATAGAAAATATTAGAATAATAATTTAATCCTCCATCTTGAGGAAAACCAATAGGCTTATTTTCTATTATCTCTCCGTTGTTGAATTGCCCACTAGCTTGATTATTTAGAACTATTTTCTGTATCATTTATTTATATTCTTTTGCAAAAATATATAATATAGTTGTCGTATAATAACCTAAATTTGTACAATAATTAAAATCTATTTTTTTGAAAACAATTACGCTTATATCGTCAAGTTTATCCTCGTCATCTAATTCATCAATTCTTATAGATACAACAATATCTAAGATAGATAAATCTATTTATAACATAAATTCTATTGATTTAAAAAAAATAGATATTCCTTTTTGTGATGGTAGATCATTAGATCAATATTCTGAAAATATTCAACAATTATTCGAAGATATAAGTAGGACGGATTATTTAGTTTTTGGATTTCCAATTTATTGTTATTCGATTTCAGGAGTATTTAAAAACTTCATTGACATTTTTTCAAAAGCAATGTTAAATAAAAAATATGGAGTATGTTGTTCATTGGGTTCTAACCGCTCGTATTTAGCAATATCGGATTTACAAAAAATACTTTTTTTCCAGTCAAATGCTCACATGGTTAATCCCACTGTTGTTTGTGATTATAGTAATTTTAGTGATGGAAAAGTTACACCAGATGTTGAAAGCAGAATTGATTTAATGTTAGAAAGTTTACTTTCTACTTCCAAAAATTCCTGATCCAACTCTAATCATTGTACTTCCTTCTTCTATAGCGATATTGTAATCACCACTCATTCCTATTGACAATGTGTTAAATTCACTACTATTATCTTTTTTAAATTTTTCAAAAAGGCTTTTAATCAACTTAAACTCATTACGAATTTGATTTTTATCGTTACTAAAAGTAGCCATACCCATAAGCCCAATAATGTTAATATTTTTAAACTCTGAAATTTCTTTAAAAAAAGTATCTAAATCTGTGGGTTTTATACCAAATTTACCGTCTTCTTTTGCAATGTGAACTTGAATTAGACAATTAATTGATCTACTATTCTGAATAGCACGTTTATCAATTTCTTTTAGTAATTTAATAGAATCGACAGAATGAATACAATTTACAAATGGAGCAATAAATTTTACTTTGTTTGTCTGTAGGTGACCAATCATGTGCCATTCAATATCTTTTGGAAGTTCGGAGTGTTTTTTTACTAATTCTTGAACTTTATTTTCCCCAAATATTCGTTGACCACAATTATAAGCTTCCTCAATCATTGCAATAGGTTTAGTTTTAGAAACTGCAACTAGAGTAACTTTTTTGTTAAGATTATTTAGTAATTGGTTTAGGTTTTCAGAAATACTCAAATCATGTAAATTTATATATTATTAAACCACTTCTAAGCTTTGGAAATATATATGTGCTTTTTGGAGGCATAGTTAATCCTTGGTCAGCCACTGTAAATATATCCTTAGTAGAAATTTTTTTTACGATAAAGACAGCTTTATATTTTTGTTTATCGACAAGTTCTATTGCGCGATTAATATTTTCTCCATCAATAAAGTCAATTTTTTTATTATTTCTTAAATTTTTGATATTGAGAATAGGTTCAAGAATTTTATTTGTTACTATTGAAGGGTCTAATCGATCAACAATAGATTCTATATCATTAATATCAAATTTGTAAGTTAAAGAATACCAAGATCTGTTTAAATACATTCCAATTTCATTTTCTTTTTTAGGATCAAATGGAAATGATTTTTTACGAATAAAAAACGATTTTTCAAGAGAATTTAAAAATTCTTCATTTGTAAGACCGTTTAAGTCTTTTATTAGTCGATTAAAATTTAAAACATCAAGCTCATCATCTGCAATAAATAAACTCAGACAAAAAGCATTGGATGTTAAATTATTTTTATTGAATAATAGGGCAGAAGATGCCATTCTGTGATGACCATCAGCTATATAAGTATTCTGAACAGATTTGAATTCGTGTTGAATTTTATTGATAATCTCTTTATTATTTATTACCCATAACTTGTGTGTAACTTTGTTGGTTGTAGAAAATTCGTATTCTGCTCTTGACTTTATAATCTCATTTAGAATTTTATTGATTTCTTTGTTTTTTTTATAAGCTAATAAAACGGGTTCTGCATTAAAACCTGTTTCGTTCAAATATTCTCCAAACATTTTTTCTCTAGAAAAAATTGTTTTTTCATGAATTTTTATTTTACCCTTGTTGTAATCTTCTAAACTTGCACCTCCAATAATACCAGTATACTTTTTAATTCCTTTCGTCTGTTGATATACGTAAAGGCATTCTTTTGATTCCTCAAAAAATATACCTTTTTCAATAAAAGATAAAAACTTGTTTCTGACTAACATGTTTTTTTCTTTTCGGCTCTTTACATTCAGATTATCAGAATAATCAGGATTTATAATATGAAGAAAAGTATATGGATTGTTTTCTAGTTTTTCTAAAAGTGTTTTTTTTGTGTAGGTTAAGTATGACCTAGAGGCTACTAAAGAAACTTTATCTCTTTTAGCTCTAATTGCTTTTAAGGGTTTTATTAAAGTCATACGAAAATATTAATTTAAATAATCAATAATCTTACTAGCCAATTCTGTTCCTATTCTATCTTGAGCTTCTATGGTTGCAGCACCAATATGTGGAGTAAGGGAAATGTTGGGATTCATTAAAACTTTGATACTAGGGTTTGGTTCATTTTCAAAAACATCTAGTCCAGCACTACTTACTTTTCCTTTTTCTATAGCAGATAATAGTGCAGTTTCATCAATAACACCACCTCTTGCAGCATTTACAATACCAACACCATCTTTCATTAAATCAAATTCTTTTTCCCCAATAACTGCTTTATCTCCAATGAGAGGAATGTGTAAAGAAATATAATCACTATTTTTCATTAATTCATTCATTGGAATGGTTGAAATTTTAAATGTAAGTTCTTGATTGTCGAAAAATGATAAAGATAAATCAACTTCTTTTATGTGCTTATCGCAGGCAATTACATTCATTCCTAAGCCAATAGCTCTTTTTGCAACTTCTTGACCAATTCTACCAAAACCAATAATTCCTAATGTTTTTCCTTTAAGCTCTGACCCTTTAGCATATGCCTTTTTTAATTCTTTAAATTTGGTGTCACCATCTAAAGGCATATTTCTATTAGAATCATAAACAAATCTAACCATGTTAAACAGATGGCTAAATACAAGTTCGGCTACCGATTCGGAAGATGCTGCTGGAGTATTAATTACTTTAATATTTTTTGATTTAGCATATTCAACATCAATATTATCCATCCCAACTCCACCTCTTCCTATTATTTTAAGATTAGGGCATGCGTCAATTAGTTCTTTTCTTGCTGTAGTAGCAGATCTTACTAATAAAACTTTAATATCATTTTCATTTATATAATCAATTAGTTGATCTTGTTCAACTTTTTCAGTGATGACCTCAAAGTTTGCTTTTTTAAGTGCATTTATTCCACTTTGAGAAATACCGTCATTTGCTAAAATTTTCATTTTCTTATTTTTCTAATTGGTTCATTATTTCTGTTAATACTTGTACACTTTTTAATGGTAAAGCATTGTACATGGATGCTCTATATCCTCCAACCGATCGATGACCTTTAAGACCATTAATGCCATTTTTGTCGCACAAACTTAAAAACTCACTTTCTAAATTATTATCATTCAATAGAAATGTAGCATTCATCGTGGATCTATCTTTGATGTTTGCAGAGCCATTAAAAATGGAGCTATTATCAATAGTAGAATATAAAAGTTCAGCTTTTTTTTTGTTTAAATTTTCAATCCATTCTACTCCACCATTTTCTTTTAGCCATCTAAGGGTTAACATGCTTACATACACAGAAAATACTGGTGGGGTGTTAAACATACTATCTTTAGAAATATGCGTTTTGTAATCTAGCATTGAAGGAATTTCTCTTCCTGTTTTTCCAAGAATTTCATCTTTTACAATAACTAATGTTGTTCCTGCTGGACCTAGGTTTTTTTGAGCACCAGCATAAATTAAATCAAATTTTGAAACATCAATCGTTTTACTAAAAATATCAGATGACATATCACAAACTAAAGGACAGTTAACATTAGGGAATGATTTCATTTGAGTACCAAAAATGGTATTATTTGATGTACAATGAAAGTAATCATATTCTCCATCAAGTTGTTTCATTTCAGGAATATAGCTGTAGTTTTTATCTTTGGAGCTTGCAACAATATCTACATGGCCAAATAGTTTTGCTTCTTTAATTGCTTTAGTAGACCAAGTACCTGTATCTAAATAAGCTGCTTTACCATCTACTTTCATTAGATTGTATGCAACCATTAAAAATTCCAAACTAGCTCCACCTTGAAGAAACAAAACAGAATATCCCTCAGGAACGTTTAATAATTCTTTTACTAGAGAAGTAGCTTCAGACATTACTTCTACAAAATCTTTACTTCTGTGAGATATTTCGATTAAAGATAAATCCATATTGTTAAAATTTAAAATGGATTCTGATGCTTCCTTAAATACAGTTTGAGGTAATATACATGGGCCAGCGCTGAAATTATGTTTTTTCATTTTATTTAATTTAATTTGGTAAAATACCTGTTTTGATTTTTTTGATTTTTGGTACAGAAACTTTATTTTGATTTTCAATATTTTTTTTGAGTTTAAATGAACCATTAATTAATTCGAGTGCATTTACACTTCCGTCAGGAACGTAAAAATCATAAAGCCCTTCTAAACCTTCATTTAGGGGGATTAACTCAGAAAATACGATTCTTTTTTCTTTTATATTAAACTTCATAGACGCTGAAGCATCTTCCTTGTATTCAATAATGAATCTGTTTTGACGTTTTTTGTTTATTCTAAAAATAGGTGCACCAAAAACTAATTCTTTTCCAATTGTAAGGACATCAACAACTTTTTTATTACTTCTTTTATCATTTCCATCCCATCCTAGTAAAATATAGTGTTTTTTCTTTCCTCTTTTTATTTCTTCCATTTGATAGTACAGAGCACCAAACCATTGATTGTTTTCTAGTTTAATATTTTCTAATTGCTTCATTTCTTTAGAAATAGGAATTAATCGAGAAACTTTATACTGATTTCTAGAGTTGTAAAATTGAACTAATCCATGATATTGATAGTAATCATTATCTAATAAAACGATCCAATTAATAATTCTGAGTTTTTTATTCTTACTAGTGAAAATTGGAAAAGTAGTTAAACTTTTGAATGGGTATTTAATTGATTTAGGATCATCTAAAATATAATCCCATATTTCATAAAATTTTTCATTTGCTTTCAGTCTTTCCGATTCGCTTGCACCATTAACAAGAATAGGTGCTAATTCGAATAAATCCGATTCATATTTTTCCAAAGAATAATCTTGACCAAATATAATGGTAGGGAAGAAGATTAATATATAAAATCGTAGAATGAATTTAGTTGAATCTACAATTTTATATAAAATATTTTTTTTCATTTAGGAGTGTAAAAAATCTTTTTTGTCTAATAGTTCTTGTTCTGTTTCCACATTGTCTTCATCTGGAATGCAACAATCTACAGGGCAAACAGCAGCACATTGAGGTTCATCATGAAATCCTTTACATTCTGTACATTTATCAGTCACTATGTAATATGTATCGAAGTCAACAGGGTCGTTTGATGAATCCGCATCTACCGATAAGCCAGACTTAGCATTTACCATTCCGCTTAAAGTTGTTCCATCAGAAAATTGCCATTCTAAGCCTCCCTCATATATAGCGTTATTCGGACATTCTGGTTCACATGCTCCACAATTTATACACTCGTCAGTAATTTTAATCGCCATAACTATTTAATTAAATCAATAAGTTAGTAATTTTGTACAAATATAACAAGAATATGACTAAGGATAACACAATTAACGCCTTTATAAAATTAGGTGAATTCTTATCTTCATTTGATAAAGAAAGAATGAAAAATGTTAATCATCCATTAGAAATAATGATTAAAAAAAATCAAGTTTATAATGCTTGGTTTAATCCAATGAATATTCGTCAATCTATTATTGTTATTGCAAATAATCTAAAAGCTGACAACCTTACGAAGTGGTCTTTAGAAATTTCTGATGACATTTTGCCTAAAACAGTTGCAGTAATAATGGCAGGGAATATTCCTTTAGTTGGTTTTCATGATTTTTTGTCAGTTTTGATCAGTGGTCACAACATAAAAATTAAATTATCCAAAGATGATGATAAATTATTGCCCATTATTGTAGAAGAGCTAATTTCTATTGAACCCAAATTACAAAACAGGATATCATTTAGTAGTAGGAACCTTAATAACTTTGATGCCATCATAGCTACAGGGTCAAATAATAGTAAAACGTATTTTAATAGTTATTTTTCATCATATCCAAATATTATTAGGTCGAATAGAACTTCTGTTGCTATTTTAGATGGAACTGAATCTAAAGCGGATTTACAATCATTAGCAACAGATATTTTCTCTTACTTTGGTTTAGGGTGTAGAAGCATTACAAAATTATATCTTCCTGAAAAATATGATTTAGATATACTTTTTGAAGTGTTTTATTCATTTAAAGACGTTATCCAAAATACGAAGTATGCTAACAATTATGATTACAATAAAGCAATTTATTTGATGGGTAAACATAAAATTATTGAAAATGGATTTCTTATATTAAAAGAAGATACCAATATTCATTCACCTGTTTCAGTGTTGTTTTATGAGTTTTATGATAATAAAGATGACTTAAATAATCATTTAATAAATATGCGAGATGAGTTACAGTGTATATGTGGTAAGGATTATTTAAAATTTGGTTCTGCTCAAAGACCAAAACTAACAGATTATGCTGATGGCATTGATACATTAGATTTTTTATGTAAACTTTAATCAATTTTCTCTTTCTAAAGCACCTATATCTGGTAGAGGTGTTCTTGAAATGCCATTTATATCTATATCTATTTCAGTAGGTATTCCATAGTCGATAGCTTGAGAATTTTCTTTAGGTAAAAAATCATTATTTAAATAGTCTTCGAACAATTCTGAATTTGAACTTATTTTTTGACTTTCTGTTTGCACGTAATTAGATATACTAGAGTCAGGGTGAATTTTTAGTAGACAGTGATTAAATTGATAGTTAAAATCTACTGAAGTATTTTCTTGTAATATAATTTCATGTTCTAAATTACCAGAGAATATACAATTTGTAAATAATGCTTCTATTAATGCTCTAGGTTGTATATTTCCATTGAAATCTTCATAATAATTATTTATTAAAATGCTTGGTGTGTTTCTATTGTCAAATTCATAAAAATTTGCAAATGTACAATGATTGAAGTCGTATTGACCACCTATATTTAAGACTAGTGAATATCGACCACAGTTTGTGATTATATTATTGTTTCCAACTATGTGTGAACCCTGAGCAAACATGCCAATATCACTTGCGTTTTCAATAATGGTATTATTTATAGTTAAAGTTGGAACATTTATTGATCCTATAGTGTCAGATTGTATACCAACAATAGAATTTTTAATAATAGCATGATTAATGGAATTGTTAAAACTTCCTTTAGATATCCATATTCTATCCCATTGAGCAGGTGCATCTTTATAGTATTCGTCTAATCTATCGCCTTGAAAAATAACTTTGTTCTCTAGAGAGCCATTAACCGTAAGTTTACCTCCGTTTTGAGTTTTAAATGGATTACCAACTATCAAACCCGAATTATTATGAAAATAAATTTTTGTGCCTTCTTCTATAATTAGTTCAGCACCTGGTTCAATGATAACGTATCCGTAAACCACATGCGGTAAGTCGTTATTCCATATTGTAGGGTTATTACCATCAATTGAAATGTAAGATGGTATAATGGTATCGTTATTTTTATTTATTAAGCTTATTTCTTGAGGTTCAGCAAGATGAAAATTTGCATTTTGACCATAAGCAATCAGTTTTATAAAATTGGTGTAACTCTGTGTTGATATTTGAATGGAGTCAGAAATTAAAAATGGGAGTGAAGTAGAATTTGGATTTATTGTTGCTTCTACAAAAACATATAAACTATCGTTAGATGCAATAGTGAGTTCTTGAAATTGATCAAATGGTTTTCCATCAATATTTATTCTATAGACACTATTATTGTTGTTATTTAAAAGATTAATGTTCTTGATTTTTACAGCAGAATTATTTGGATTATAGATTTTAAAGATTTTTGTAATAGACCCCACAGAAGTAAAGACGGTATCAAAAATGATACTGTCGTTAGAAAAGCTAAGTTTTCCATCACCTCCTTCAATAAAAAAGTCTTTTTTACATGAAAAAATCAGTAAGGAAATCAATGATAATATTACTATATTTTTAGTTGACATATTTTAATTTTTTTCTAATAGTAAAACAATTAACACCCTATATTATTATATTTTGAATAATGAAGTTTGTAATTTAATTAGAAGTGTTTATATTTGCAGCCGCTAATTTAAGATAAAAATGAAAAAGGGAATACATCCAGAAAATTACAGACTTGTTGTAATGAAAGATATGTCAACAGGTTATTCTGTACTTACGAAGTCTACTGCTGATACAAAAGATACTATTAAGTGGGAAGATGGAAATGAATATCCTCTTATTAAAATGGAAATTTCTTCTGATTCACATCCATTCTACACAGGTAAAATGAAGCTTATTGACACAGCTGGTAGAATTGATAAATTCAAAAACAAATACGCTAAGTTTAAAAAATAATTTTAGCGAATTAAAAATCTTAACAATAGCTAACCTGCTTGGGTGAACTTGCTATAGTTTCCTTATTAGCAAATTTCTCAAATTTCACGAAATTACTGTTGAATTGTTTTGCAAGTTCTTTAGCTGTTTCGTTGTACTCAGTCTCATTAGTCCAAGTGTTTTTAGGATTTAATATTTCACTTGGTACTCCTTCGCATGAAACGGGATGGCTTAATCCAAAAATATTATCTTTTTGATAGTCAACATTATTTAATGAACCATCTAGTGCTGAATTAATCATTGATCGAGTATATTTTAATTTAATTCTTTCACCTTCACCATATTTACCTCCTGACCAACCAGTATTTACTAACCAAACATTTACGTCATTTGACTTTAACTTTTCGCCAAGTAATTCAGCATAAACGGTAGGGTGTAGCGGAAGGAATGGAGCGCCAAAACAAGCTGAAAAAGTCGTTTGTGGTTCGTTTATTCCTTCTTCAGTTCCTGCAATTTTAGCAGTATATCCAGAAATGAAGTGGTACATTGCCTGACCAACTGATAACTTAGATATTGGAGGTAAAATTCCAAAAGCATCACAAGTCAAAAAGAAAATATTTTTTGGTCCTTTTCCAATAGATGGGGTAGCAATATTACGTATGTGATTAATTGGGTAGCTTACTCTTGTGTTTTGAGTAACAGAGGTGTCTTTAAAATTCACTTCATTTGAATTCTCAAAAAATCTAACATTTTCTAATAAAGCACCTTCTTTTATAGCATTAAAAATATCTGGTTCATTTTCCTTAGTTAGATTTATACATTTTGCATAACAGCCACCTTCAAAATTAAAAACGGTATCTTCACTCCAGCCATGTTCATCGTCTCCAATAAGTAATCGATTTGGATCTGCAGAAAGAGTCGTTTTTCCTGTTCCTGATAAGCCAAAAAATATAGCAGTATCACCAGAACTACCAATGTTAGCAGAACAATGCATTGATAAAGTGTTTTTCTCAACAGGCAAAATGTAATTTAAAACTGAAAATATTCCTTTTTTAATTTCACCAGTGTAACCAGTTCCTCCAATGAGAATGATATTTTTTGTAAAATTTATAATTGCAAAATTATGCTGTCTGGTACCATCAATATCAGGATTTGCTTTGAAAGATGGTACATTAAGAATTGTCCAATCTTCTTTAAAGTTTTCTAGTTCTGATTTTGTAGGACGCAAAAACATATTATAGGCAAACATATTAGACCATGGATATTCATTTATCACTCTTATATTTAACCTAAAGTTATTATCTGCACATGCATATGCATCTCTTACATAAACATCTTTGTTTTGTAAGTGTTGTGTTACCTTAAGATATAATCGGTCAAAAGCAGTAGAATCAAAAGGTATATTAACATCGCCCCAAAAAACATTATCTTTTGTAAGATCATCTTTTACGATAAAACGGTCTTTAGGAGACCTACCAGTAAATTCTCCAGTGTCAACAGTTATAGCACCGAAACTTGTTTTTTTAGCGTGATTTGAATCAATGGATAATTGACTGAGTTTCTGTGGAGATAAATTCCAATAAGAATTGGAACTATTAATACCATATTTTTCTAATGACATATTAGTTTTTAATAAAAGTTAGCAAAGCAAATTTATAGTTTATATGCAAAGAATTGCTAATAAAAAATCTCTTTTTTGTATGATTTTTAAACAGTTATGATGTTGAAAAATTATTTAATTGAAAAAAATAATTTTAACCAAGCAATAATCAAGAGCAAACCTCCAAGTGGAGTTATGAACCAAATTTTTTCGATAGGGAATAACATTAAATCCTTAAAAGATAATAAGTAAATGGAAAAGGAAAAAAAGCATATTCCAGTAATAAATAGATAAGAAATTTGGTTGAAAGAATTAATTTTTTTTCTATTGAATGCTAAAATTATAATAGTAAGACCATGAAATAATTGATATCTAATACCAGTTTCAAAAGAACGGATTTGCTTTTCACTCAATAGTTCTTGAAAATAATGGCTCAAAAATGCTCCTAAAACTACAGCGATTAACATTAAAATAATACCTGTTTTAATAATTTTATTATTATTCATTCAATACAAAGTCTTATTTGCTAAAATACATATCTTAGCCATTCAAAATACGCAACATGAAACAAATTTTAATTGTTGGGGCAGGTAGATCAGCATCATCTTTAATTGAATACCTTGTGTCAAAATCGAAAGAAAAAAATTGGTTTGTAACAATTGCCGATTATGATTTAAAATTAGCTCAGTCTAAAGTTAAAGATGATCAGTTTTCAAAAGCAATTTTTTTTGATATAAATAATATTTCTGAATGTACTCCAGAGGTTTTAAAGGCAGATATTGTAATATCAATGTTACCTGCTCATATGCATATACTTTTAGCAAAAGAATGTATTAAGCATCAAAAAAATATGGTTACAGCTTCTTATGTTTCTAAAGAAATTAATGAGTTGAATGATCTTGCAATTGAAAATGATATCATTATACTTAATGAAATTGGTCTTGATCCAGGAATTGACCATATGTCGGCAAAAAAAGTAATTGACGAAATAATAGAAAATGGAGGTGAAATAACATCTTTTAAATCCTATTGTGGAGGACTTGTTGCACCAGAGTTTGATAACAATCCATGGAATTACAAATTTACTTGGAATCCAAGAAATGTTGTATTAGCTGGTCAATCTACGGCATCATTTATTAGTAACGGAGAGTATAAATATACTCCATACCAAAATTTGTTTTCTAGAGTAAATGAAATTGAAGTGTTAGATCAGGGAAAATTTGAAGCATATGCTAATCGTGATTCTTTATCGTATTTAGAGATTTACGGTTTGCCAAATGTTTCCACTATGTTAAGAGGTACTTTAAGAAAAAAAGGTTTCTGTGAAGCTTGGAATGTTTTTGTTCAATTAGGAATGACTGATGATACATATGAACTAATTGATGTTGAGCACCTTACTTGGAAATCTTTTATTGATTCTTTTTTAATCTCTGACAGCAATAAATCTATCGAAGAGAAGTTAGTTGAGCAACTTAATATTAATACAGATACTCTTTACAAACTAAAGTGGTTAGGTATATTTGATAATACTAAAATTGGACTAAAATCCGGGACGCCTGCCGTTTTACTTCAAAAATTACTAGAGTCTAAACTTTCGTTAGAAGAAAATGATAAAGATATGATCGTAATGCAACATTTGTTTGAGTATGAAATATCTTCACAAAAAAAGTTGTTAAAGTCATCTTTAGTATTAAAAGGAAAAGATAGTTTAAATACTGCTATGAGTATGACAGTTGGATTGCCTGTTGCTATTGCCGTAGAGTTGATTTTAGAGAAAAAAATTAAATCAAAAGGTGTAGTAATCCCTGTTGATAAAGAAATCTATTTGCCAGTTTTAGAAAGGCTAGAAGAGTTGGGTATCAAATTTATTGAACAAGAATTTAAAAGTTAAGATAAAATTCTTTACATAGTCTTTTATACTCTTTTGTATATTGGTGTCTATCTTCTTCAATGATTAACTGTTCTGAAATAGTTTCATTTTCATTTTTACTAATTTCAAGCATTATTCGTTTAATATGTGCTTTCTTATTTCCTTTGATTTTACAAATTCTTTTTAAAAAAAGATTTTCTTGTATTATGTATGTTTTTATATCTAAAAATCTTTCATATGGAATTATTATTGCAATAATACCGTCCGATTTAAGTAATTTACTACTGTAAAAAAGTAGTTCTTCCATTTTTAAGCAATTTTCATGACGAGCAATT
Organism: Flavobacteriales bacterium; assembly: GCA_049890095.1. Classification (GTDB taxonomy): domain Bacteria; phylum Bacteroidota; class Bacteroidia; order Flavobacteriales; family UBA7312; genus JABAYQ01. The sequence goes on from JBMHCD010000008.1 coordinate 288,412, forward strand.
TTTCTGCTTTCTGATTTTGATGGAGTTGTTGACTTAAAATATGGAGGATTACTTATAATCAGATCAAATTTTTGAGAGAATTTATAAGTTTGTAGAGCATCATGAATACAATTTAATCTATTGTTCCATTTAGAATTTTTAAAATTTATATTACATTCAATAAATGCTTCTTTATCTATTTCTATAGCAGTTATATCTGATTTGTTAAACCTTTGTGCCATCATTAATGAGATAACTCCAGTTCCAGATCCAATATCTAAAATCGATAATGGATTATTATATTTAACCCATGAGCCTAACAGAACGGCATCAGTGCCAACCTTCATGGCTGATTGATTTTGTTTTACTTCAAATTGTTTGAATTTAAACACCTACTTTTTTAAAAGATTTAATTAGGAAAAAAATGACTAAGATCTCTATTAATAATAGTAAATAATGAATTAAATAAACTTGTTCTTGATTACTAGTAATGCTCATGAATTGTTCTAATAGCTGATAAAAACAAAATGATACTAACATTCCTAATAGATATCCTAATTGTTTAGCACTATCTACTTTAGTTAGTATTTTGTCATCATTTAAGACCAAAGTTTCTGCTCTAACTAAATATGAACCGAATATAAAAGTAATTTGATATCCAATATATATGCTTAGAGCAGTGATTGGGTTAAAAGAAAAGATCAAAAATTTTAGAACAATTAACAATACAATAATCTCTACAAATAAAGATATTTTATAAAAATAATTTGCAGTCAATATTTTTTTGTAAAATCTAGCAATAGCCAAAGTAGACACTGCTAAAAAAATACCACCTGCTGAAAAAAGTTTTGGATCTAATGGCTCGTAAATTGTAAAAACAGATCCTAAAGAAACACCAAGAAATAAAGAGTTAAAAAACTTGTATAATGTAAATGAATAGGTGTTTAGTTTTAAGTCCTGTAGCATTATTTTAATATTAGTAATAACAATTACGCCTTACTTTTGCAATATATTTAGCTAATCGAATAACTTGCCTAGTATATCCGTATTCATTGTCATACCAAACATATAATACAACAGACTGACCATCAGCTGAAACTTGTGTAGCCGGACTATCATAAATTGATGAACAACTATCACCAACTATATCGCTTGAAACTAATTCGTTAGAGAAAGAGTAACGAATCTGTTCAATTAATCTTGAAGAATGAGCTGCTTTTTTAATCACATTATTTATTTCATCAACATTTGTTTTCTTATCTAAAGTAAGATTCAAAATAACTAATGATCCATTAGGAGTTGGCACACGAATTGCACTAGAAGTCAATTTTCCTTCTAAGGATGGAATTGCTTTAGTAACAGCTTTACCGGCTCCAGTTTCAGTAATTACCATGTTTAATGCAGCTGCTCTACCTCTTCTATATTTGCTATGCATATTATCAACCAAATTTTGATCGTTAGTGTATGCATGAATTGTTTCAATATGACCTTTTTTGATTTGAAATTCGTTTTCAATAACATCTAATATTGGAGTAATTGCATTTGTTGTACATGAAGCTGCTGAAAAGATATCTTGTTTATCAATATCAACCTCGTGATTAATTCCAAAAACAATATTAGGAACACCTTTTCCTGGTGCAGTTAATAATACTTTGTTTACTCCTTTAGATTTAAGATGTAAGCTTAGTGCTTCTTTGTCTCTAAATGCACCAGTGTTATCAATTACTAGTGCATTGTTAATATCATAATCATTGTAATTTATTTCTGAAGGATTTTGTGCTGAAATAAAATGAACAGCTCTACCATTGATTATCAGGCAGTTATTGTCAAAATCTTCTAATATTTCGGCTGAGAATTTTCCATGTACAGAATCCGACTTTAATAATGATGCTCTTTTGATTAGATCTTCTTTGGAGTTTTTTCTTGTTACTATAGCTCGTAACCTTAGTTGACTTCCTGCACCAGCTTGAGAAATTAATTCTCTTGCAACTAAACGACCAATCCTTCCAAATCCGTACAAAACAACGTCTTTTGGATCTAGTGGAGTGTTTTTTAAAAAGTTAGCCAATTTATCCTTAATAAATTCATCAAGATTATTGAAATCATTTTGTTCTAGATGCCATTCAACTGCAAGTTTTCCTAAATCAATTTTACTATACTTAATATCTAATTTAAGAATAGATTCAGCAATTTTTAATGTTTCGTCAACTGTAATTTTGATGCCATTTGGTTGTTGGCTGTATTTGTGTAAATTTAAAATTTCTGTGTTAGATTGATCAGATAATTTACTTCTGAACAATACTAATTCTGTTGAGTTTTTGAGAAGTAATTCTCCAACAACGTTGGATAACGTATTAGCAGTTTTTTCAATCTTAATCCAGTTTTCAAGTTGTTGGTTGTAGTTTGTAGGTACCATTAGTTGTTTTGTTTTATTTCCACTGCAAATTTAAATTAAATCATTATTCTAGCTTTATTTTTATAAAAAACATTAAAATATTAATATAGAATATTATCACTTTCCTTAAATTTGATGAATGGTTTTGAAATTTAGTAAATATCAGGGTGCTGGAAACGATTTTATAATTATTGATGATCGTTCGAAAAGTTTTGACACAAATAATTCTGACTTTATTCAAAACTTATGTCATAGAAAATTTGGTATTGGTGCTGATGGGTTGATTTTATTACGTAATCATACCGACTATGATTTTGAAATGGTATATTTTAATGCTGACGGAAAAATAGGCTCTATGTGTGGTAATGGAGGTAGATGCATAGTAGATTTTGCTAAATACCTAGGTGTTTTTTCTTCAGAATGTGTTTTTTTAGCCTCAGACGGCCCTCATGTTGCTTATTGGAATGATTCAGCAATATCACTAAAAATGTCTGATGTTAAAGAAATAGAATTGAATGATGATTTTATTTTTATGGATACAGGTTCTCCTCATTACATTAAACTAGTAAACAAACTTAATGAAATGAATGTTTATGAGGAAGGAAAAAAGATACGTTATAATTCACGTTTTAAGGATGAAGGGACAAATGTAAATTTTGTACAGAATATAGAAGGTATTTATCACCTCAGAACTTACGAAAGAGGTGTGGAAAATGAAACTCTTGCTTGTGGTACAGGTGCTGTTGCAAGTGCTATTGCTTTACATAATTGGAATATTGTGAAAAAGCAAAAAGTGAGGCTTAAAGCAATGGGTGGAATTATAGATGTTACTTTTGTATTTGAAAATGGCATATATAGGGACGTTTTTTTAACTGGCCCCGCTCAGCAAATATTTAATGGAGAAATAAAATGTTAATAGGTGAAAATATTGCTTTGAGAGCTCTTGAGCCCTCAGATTTAGACTTGTTGTACGATTGGGAGAATGACTCATCTATTTGGAAGGTTAGTCAAACTATAACTCCTTTTTCAAGACATGTTTTGTCTAAATATTTAGATAATGCAAACCAAGATATCTTTACTGCAAAACAATTACGGCTAATGATAAAGAAGAAGAATTTATCAATTGGTACTATTGAATTGTTTGATTACGACCCAGTGAATTCAAGAGCTGGGGTTGGTATATGGATAGCAGAAGAGTCCGAAAGAGAAAAAGGATATGCCAAAGAAGCGTTGAGATTAATTATTGAATATTCATTTAAACATCTTAAACTTAATCAGTTGTATTGTAATATTTCATCAACAAACAAAATCAGTATAAATTTATTTAGTTCATTAGATTTTATGTTGGTGGGAGTAAAAAAGAAATGGAATAAAACTGAAGACGGTTGGGAAGATGAATTATTTTTTCAGTTGTTGTGCGATTAATAATACTTTCCTTATTTTCTTTTCTATTAATGTTTTGCACTAATAGTCCTAGAGTAGAATCTGTTGATTTATATCTAAATCATTCAGACACTGTTAAATATGTAGGTAAAGAAACTTGTATGCAATGTCATTATGATATTTATCAAACCTATATTCAGACTGGAATGGGACGTTCGCTAAGTTTAGCAACAAAAGAAAATAGTAGTATTGATTTGGATTCATTTTCCATTATAAAAGATAGTTTTAATGGATATAGCTATCATCCTTTTTGGGATAATGATTCGTTATTCTTATCAGAAAATTATTTGTCTAACGAAAGGGTAGAGCATGTTGATTATATTATAGGTTCTGGTCATCATACAAATTCACATTTGTTTATTGAAAATGGTTATTTGCATCAAATGCCATTTACCTATTATACACAAGATAGTATTTTAGATTTTCCTCCTGGTTTTGAAAATAATAATAATAGTCGTTTTGATAGAATAATCGGCCTAGAATGTATAAGTTGTCACAATGCTTATCCAGAAATGACTTTGGGATCTCAAAATAAATATTCCTCTGTACCTGAAGGTATTGATTGTGAGCGTTGTCATGGCCCAGGTGAATTGCATGTCCACAATGTAACAAATGGTATAATTGTGGATACTTCTGTTGCTATAGATTATTCTATTGTTAATCCTGCTAAATTACCAGTAGAAGAACAGTTCCAAATTTGTATGAGGTGTCATTTGCAAGGAAATACTGTATTGAATAACGATAAAAGTTTTTTTGATTTTAAACCTGGAATGACTTTATCTGATGTGATGACAGTTTTTGTTCCTAGGTATGAGGATGATAACACTTTTATTATGGCTTCTCACGTAGATAGATTTAAACAAAGTAAATGTTTTACAGAATCAGAAGATATGACCTGTATAAGCTGTCATAATCCACATCATTCTGTTCAGAAAACTAGTCCAAATTATTTTAATAATAAGTGTATGGATTGTCATTCAGATTGCTCTGTTCCTCAAGAATCTAAAAATTGCGTTCAATGTCATATGCCTAAATCATCTACAATAGATATTCCTCACGTTTCAATTTCTGATCACAAAATTGCAATTCCTTCTCAAGATTCATCTAAAACTAAAGGTGATTTTATGGGCTTAGTTTCAATTAACAACCCCAGACCTGAACATTATATTTACGCCAGAGCTTATTTGTATCAATTCGAAAAGTTTGATTCTTCGCCATATTTACTAGATTCAGCATTTCATTATATCCAGAAGTTAGACATTAATAATTATTTTGGCGACTACATACATTATTATTTTTTAAAAGAAGATTACCAGTCTATTATAAACGTTCTAAATATAGTACCTGAACTAGTAGATAGTTTATATAAAGTAGATTATCAAAACAGTCATGCTTGGACGTCGTATAGAGTTGGTCAAGCATATGATTACTTAAAGCTATTGCAAAATGCTGTTCCGTTTTATGAAAAGGCAAATAAACTTGCACCATATGTATTGAAATTTAGTCTAAAATTGGCAGACGTATATTTTAATTTAAATCAATTTGTAAAAGCAGAAGATGTTTATCGATTTGTAATCGATGAATATCCAAAAAATGAAGTTGCATTTTGTAATCTTGGTTTTTTACTAATAAAAAAAGGAGTGCTTAATGAAGGAGGTAAAATGTTAAATATAGCATATCAGCTTAATCCTAGACACGAACAAACATTACTTAATTTAGCTTCACTACATTTATTAAACAATAATATTAAATTAGCAAACGAAAAATTAAAAGAGGTTTTATTAATAAATCCTGAAAATAAAAAAGCTAAATATTTGCTACAATAATCTAAATGGGAAAAAAAAATAATTTTTTAAAAAAGTTTGTTTGGAGTTTTATTTTTATGATTCTTATTAGCGGTTTCATAACGGTGTCTGTTTTTTATAATAAGATTTATGACTCTAACGTATCCCTTGATTATTCAGATGAATTAGAGGTTTTTATTCCTTCCAACGCAGATTTTGATATGGTTGTAGGTTTGTTGTCGAATCATGGAGTATTGTCAAACATACCGTCTTTTGTTTGGACTGCTAAACAAAAAAAATATACTAAAATTATCAAACCAGGAAGGTACATTATCAAGAATGGAATGAATAATAATGAATTAGTAAATTTATTAAGGTCAGGAAAACAAACACCTGTTAGATTAACATTTAATAATGTTAGGACTATCGAGCAGTTATGTGGTAAAATTGGAAGCCAAATAGAATTAGATTCTATTAAACTTCTAAATTCTTTAAAAGACAGTGTGTTTTTAAATTCAATTGATTTGAATAAATATAATGTACCTAGTTTATTTATTCCTAACACTTATGAAATTTATTGGGATGTTTCCTTAGAAAAATTTTTAAATCGTATGGTTTCTGAACATCATCGGTTTTGGAATTCTCAAAGAAGAAAGAAAGCTAAAAAATTAAACTTAAGATTAGATGAAGTATCTACATTAGCCTCAATAGTAGAAAAGGAAACGTTAAAAAAAGATGAGCAAAGTACCGTTGCAGGATTATATTTAAATAGGCTTAAAAAAAATATGAAATTACAATCAGATCCAACAGTAATTTTTGCTATAGGTGATTTTACTATAAAAAGAGTATTAAACAAAGATTTGAAATTTAAATCGCCCTACAACACATATTTAAATAAAGGGTTACCTCCAGGACCAATCACAATACCATCTATTAGAGCAATTGATGCAGTATTAAATTTTGAAAAGCATGACTACTTGTTTATGTGTGCTAAAGAAGATTTTTCAGGTTATCATAACTTTGCTAACAATGGAGTGCAACATATGGTTAATGCAAGAAAATATAGAAATGCATTGAACAAAAAAGGAATAAAAAGATGAAAATAAAGTTTGGAACAGACGGATGGCGAGCAATTATCGCTAAAGAATATACAGTCAATAATGTGGCTCGTGTAAGTATTGCTTGTGGTGAATGGTTGAATAAAAACTTCGATTCTCCATCAGTAGTAATAGGTTATGATACTCGCTTTGGTGGAATTTTATTTGCACAAACTGCAACCAAAGTTTTGCTTTCGATGGGTATAAAGGTTTACTTTTCAGAAAATTTTGTTTCTACTCCTATGGTTTCCCTAGGGGTATTGACTCATAAAGCAGATTTAGGAATAGTTATAACAGCAAGCCATAATCCTCATACATACAATGGTTTTAAATTAAAAGGGAATTTTGGTGGTCCATTATTACCAGAAGATATAAGTAATGTAGAAAATCTAATTCCTGAAACAAATCACTTAAATTTAGATAAAGTTAATCTAGAAGATGCTATTTCTGTAAATTTAGAACAAGAATACATTGATAAAGCAAGGGAAAATTTTGATTTAGATTTAATTGAACAATCTGGATTAAATTTAATGTATGACTCAATGTATGGTTCAGGTCAGAATGTGGTACCAGCTCTTTTGCCAAACACAACTCTTTTACATTGTGTACATAATCCGGGTTTTGGTGGTGTTGCTCCTGAACCAATTCATCGAAATTTGATAGAATTATCTAATTATATAAAACAAAATAAGAATATTGATTGTGCATTAGCAACAGATGGAGATGCAGACAGAATAGGTTTATATAATGCTAAAGGAGAGTTTGTTGACTCTCATCATCTAATTTTATTGTTGATACATTATTTAGCAAAGTATAAACAGATGAAAGGTAAAGTAGTGACAGCATTTTCATGTTCTGTTAAGGTTGCAAAATTATGTCATCATTATGGATTAGAACATCAAACGGTTAAAGTAGGCTTTAAATATGTAGCTGGTGTAATGCTTGAAGAAGATTGTTTGCTTGGAGGAGAGGAGTCAGGAGGTGTTGCAATTAAAGGTCATATTCCAGAAAGAGATGGAATTTGGATGGGCTTGGTAATTTGGGAATATATGGCAAATTCTGGTAAGAGTTTAGATGATCTTATTAATGAAGTTTATGATATTGTTGGATCATTTGCTTTTGAAAGAATAGATTTACACCTTGATAATACCAAGAAAAATCAGATTATTGAAAATTGTAAAAATGGTATTTATAAATCTTTTGATGATTTGGAGATACAACGTGTTGATAATTTAGATGGATTTAAATTTTTCTTTGATGAAAATAGCTGGGTAATGATAAGACCTTCAGGAACTGAACCTGTATTGAGAACTTATGCTGAATCTACTTCCCAAGATAAATGTTTTGAAATACTTGAAAAAGTGCATAAAGCATTATTAAAGAATTAAAAAATTTAGATTGATTCAACATTTTGTAATCTAAATATTTATCTATTTACATATAATTTCTAGTATTTCTAAATACTATTAAAAGGTTAATTTTGATTAAAATAATTCAGTTAATATACTTTTTGTAGCATTATTAAATTGTCGATATTAGCAAAAAATATTAATCACTAATGTCAGATCAAAAAATAATCTTTTCGATGAATAGGGTAAGTAAATCCTTTGCATCTAATAGTAAACAAGTCTTGAAAGATATTAATCTTTCTTTTTTTTATGGAGCAAAAATTGGAATTATTGGACTAAATGGTTCTGGAAAATCTACTCTTTTGAAAATTATTGCAGGAGTCGATAAATCTTTTCAAGGAGATGTTCATTTTTCTAAAGATCATTCTATTGGTTATCTAGAGCAAGAGCCTCAGTTAGATGAAAATAAAACAGTGATAGACATTGTTAAAGAAGGTATGAAAGAAGCTGTCGAATTAATCGAAGAGTACAACAAAGTTAATGACATGTTTGCTTTACCTGAAGTATATGAAAATGCTTCAAAAATGGAAGAATTAATGGCAAAGCAAGGAGAATTGCAAGACAAAATAGATGCAGCAAATGCATGGGATATAGAAACAAAGTTAAATATTGCAATGGATGCTCTAAGGTGTCCTGAGCCAGAAAAATCTGTTTCTGTTCTTTCTGGAGGAGAAAGAAGAAGAGTTGCTTTATGTAGATTGTTGCTGAAAGAGCCAGATATCCTTTTGTTAGATGAGCCAACAAACCATCTTGATGCGGAGTCTGTTCAGTGGTTAGAACAACATCTACAACAATATAAAGGAACGGTAATTGGAATAACTCATGATAGATACTTTTTAGATAATGTAGCAGGTTGGATTTTAGAACTAGATAGAGGAGAGGGTATTCCTTGGAAAGGAAACTATTCTTCTTGGTTAGATCAAAAAACTAAACGATTAGCTCTTGAAGAAAAACAAGCTAGCAAAAGAAGAAAAACATTAGAAAGAGAGTTAGAGTGGGTAAGAATGAGTCCTAAAGGTCGTCAAACTAAATCGAAGTCTAGGCTTAATAATTATGAGTCTATGCTTTCTCAAGAAAATAAGCAACAAGAAGAAAAATTAGAGCTATACATACCACCAGGTCCTAGATTAGGAAATAATGTTATTGAAGCAAATGGTGTTTCTAAAGCTTTTGGTGATAAGTTATTATATGAAAATTTAAGTTTTAAACTTCCTCCTGCAGGGATTGTTGGTATTATTGGTCCAAACGGTGCAGGTAAAACGACATTATTTAGAATGATAATGGGTCAAGAAAAGCCAGATTCGGGATCTATAGCTTTAGGAGATACGGTTAAAGTTTCTTACGTTGATCAGCAACATGCAGAAATAGACTTTGAAAAAACAATTTGGGAACAAGTAACAGGCGGAAATGAAGTTGTAGAAGTAGGTGGTCAGAGGGTAAACTCAAGAGCATATGTTGCCAAGTTTAATTTCCAAGGATCTGATCAAAATAAAAAAGTAGGTGTCCTATCTGGTGGAGAGCGTAATAGGTTACATTTAGCACTTACATTAAGAGATGAGGGGAATGTTTTATTGCTTGATGAGCCAACTAACGATTTGGATGTAAATACTCTTAGAGCTTTAGAAGAAGGGCTAGAAAACTTTGGTGGATGTGCCGTAATCATTTCACACGATAGATGGTTTTTAGATAGAGTTTGTACTCATATTTTAGCATTTGAAGGGGATTCACAAGTTTACTTTTTTGAAGGAGGGTATAGTGACTATGAAGAAAATAGAAAGAAAAGATTAGGAGATGTAGGTCCAACAAGAATAAAGTATAAAAAATTGATAAAGTAATTTAATTTATCAGTTTTCTGAATTCCTATTCCTTTTTAATAAATTAATAAAGGATTTGCCAAAAAAAGTTGAATCTGTTGTTGCTAAATAGGTTAGGTAAATTCCAATTGGCAGCAGAATAAAGTTGGATGCCCACATGCCTTCAAATGGTGAAATAGAACCAGCATCTTTTGCCATTTTTTCTCCAGTTACAGATACTATATGATAAATAATAAAGAAGCCGACTGAGACAAGAACAGGCATTCCAAACCCTCCTTTTTTAATAATTGATCCAAGAGGTGCTCCGATCAAAAATAAAATCATACATGCAAAGGCTAATGAGATCTTTCTGTGCCATTCTACTTCATGTTTTATTATTATTTTATTTCTGTAGCTGATGTCATTGTAATAACTATCTATTATTGCTTTACTTTTTTTTGCTTGATTTAAAGCGGGTTTGTAAAAGTTAGATTCATTTTGAAAACCTCTATTAACAAACGAAATATTTGTTAATTCTGAAGAGTCTATTCTAATTCCTTTGTTCAGGTTTTCGATATATTTTTTTTGCAATTTTTCTTTTTTTACTTGTATGGAGTCAATAGAGTTTTTGAGTTGTTGGTTGTTCATCATTGCATAATGATTTCTGTAAAGATTTTCATTACTTTTTTTCATTCCAAAATAAGATATGTCAAACCTTAACATGTCTTTTTTGAAATGACTTCTTTGAAACGGATGATTTTTATCTTTTTTTGTTTTTTTATTATAGCTCGTGTTAATTTCGTGATAGCTATAACCATTTTCTAGAGAAATAATAAAAAATTGTTCGTTTTTAGAAAGAAACATTTGCCCTTTTTCGGCAATGATAACTTTATTATTACCAACTTTATCATTATGATCGTAAATCATAATACCTTTTAAATCAATCCCATTTTCGTCTTTGTAATCGATTTTAATACTATATCCTTTCAAACCATTATAAAAAACACCTTCTTTTATATTTAAAGCGGGTTTTTGTTTTCGTATATCGTAGAGTAAGGTTCCTGCTTTCAGATTTGCTATAGGCATAACATAGTTAGAAAACAAAAAAGATGAAATAGATAAAAAGAAAATAAGTGTTCCAACTGGAATCATACACTTATAAACAGAAATGCCGGCAGATTTAATAGCTAAAAATTCATTTTTTTCAGCAATGTTACCAAAAGTCATTATGGAAGAAAGTAAAATAGAAATGGGTAAGGCAAGAGGAATAAATCTTGCAGAAGCATAGAATAAAAGTTTAGATATGGTATAAAAATCCAATCCTTTTCCTACTAAATCGTCAATGTATTTCCAAAGAAATTGCATTAACAAAAGGAAAACAGCTATTAAAAAAGTGAAGAAAAAAGGTCCTAAAAATGATTTGATAAAAAATAAATGAAGTTTTTTCATCAAATAGAGTTGCTAAGAGCCAATAGTGCTTTTTAATTTGTCTATCTGAACATCCCAAAGTTGTATGGCATCTTCCTTATCCATTTCGTCATCAGCAAAATCTGTAACGATTAATGATACATCTTTAGTAAGCTCATCTATTTGAATAAAAAATTCAAAATATTCTTCGTCTGAAGAATCTTCCCAGCGAAAACGGATATGAGAATCTTTTTTCTTGGATACTAAATTTGCGTGTTGTTGACTGCCTTCCCAACTGAACGTATATAAGCCATCTCTGTTTACATTTACATCATCTGCAAACCATTCAGATAAACCACTTAATGTGCTTAGTCTGGCATAAAGAATTTTGATTGAAGAGTGGATAGGGTATTCTAAAGTGTATTTTATCATCTTGTTTTAGATGTTATTTTCGTTAATAGGCAATTATAATGAAAAAAAAACGATTATTAGTTATTTTTAGTATTTGTGAATTAAAAAAACTGTTGGTTTTTTATGAAGATCAACATTGAATGATTTCCATTCTTTAACTTTTTTACGTAAAATCTTTTCAGAATCCATTGTCAAATCTGTAGCAACAGCAATTTCAGTATTACTTCCACATGTTTTGATAAGATCTTGTAATAAATGATTATTTCTAAATGGCGTTTCTATAAAAATTTGAGTCTGTTGATTTTTAAAAGAAATGGATTCAAATTTAGAAATGGACTTAATACGTTGGTTTTTGTCTTTTGGTAGATAGCCATTGAAAGCAAAATTTTGTCCATTCAGCCCTGAACTAATTAGTGCTAATAAAATGGAAGAAGGACCTACTATTGGTTTAACAGTAATATTTTTTCTGTGTGCAATGGAGACTATTTCTGATCCTGGATCAGCAATTCCTGGTAAGCCTGCTTCTGATAATAGCCCTATATTTTGACCATTTTTAATTGGATTTAAGTACTGAGAAATATTCGACTTGTCTGTATGTTTATTTAACTCAAAAAATGTTAAATCATCAATTTTTGTATCGATACCAGCTTTTATAAGAAATCTTCTTGCTGATCGAATATTTTCAACAATATAGAAATTACAGTTATTTAAAATTTTTCTTATTTCAGATGGGAGAACATAATCTAAGTTATCGCCTCCTAGAGAACATGGTAAAAGAAATAATTTAGCCATATAAATTTGTTGAAATCGATTTACATCTTTTATGTATAATGCTGAAAACATTATCAAAATTTTCTTGCCCCCCAAAGTATGGATCTGGAACATCCTGATCGTCTAAAAATAATTGGACTTTATTTTTATATAAAGGATTGTCTGTAAGTTTTAAAATATCTTGGAGTACACTATGATCCATAGCATAAATTATGTCAAAATTTTCAAAATCATTTAGAGTAAATTGTCTTGCTCTTAATTCATTTAAATTAAAACCATGCTTAAAAGCTGTTGTGATCATCCGAAGATCTGGCTTTTTGTTTAGGTGATAATTAGAAGTACCTGCCGAATCAACAAAAGTATTTACATCTTTAAGATCATTTAAAATTGCATGGGCTAGAGGAGATCTGCAAATATTACCCAGACAAACTATTAAAATTTTCATTTAGTTTAGAGTTAGCTTTTTCTCTATGTCAGAAACGTAAGTTCTAAATTGCTTGTCAGTATCTCTAAGATTATTTACAGTTTTGCATGCATGAAGTACGGTTGCGTGATCTTTATTTCCGCAATGAATTCCAATATTAGCTAAAGAATTTTTTGTTAGCTGTTTTGAAAAGTACATAGCTAATTGTCTGGCCTGAACAATTTCTCTTTTTCGAGTTTTTGATTTCATTAATTCAATTGGAATATCAAAATAATCACAAACTACCTTTTGTATATAATCAATTGAAATTTCTCTTGCAGTGTTTTTAACAAACTTATCAAGCATTTCTTTTGCTAATTCAATAGTAACATTCTTTTTGTTTAAAGAAGATTGAGCTAGCAATGAAATTAATGCACCTTCTAATTCTCTTACATTTGTAGTAATAGAATAAGCAATATATTCAACAACATCGTATGGCATGTCTATACCGTCATTGTATAGTTTTTTCTTAAGTATTGCTATTCTAGTTTCTAAATCTGGAGATTGTAAATCTGCTGATAATCCCCATTTAAATCTAGAAAGTAATCTTTGTTCAACTCCTTGCATATCAACAGGAGCCTTGTCTGATGTTAAAATTATTTGTTTTCCATTTTGATGTAGATGATTAAAAATATGGAAAAAAGCATCTTGTGTTTTTTCTTTACCTGCAAAAAATTGTACATCATCAATTATTAAAACGTCAATAGACTGATAAAAATGTATGAAATCATTTTTCTTATTATCCATTATTGCATCCACAAACTGGGTTTGGAATTTGTCTGCAGACACATATAAAACCGTTTTTTCTGGCAAATTATTTTTCACTTCTATACCAATTGCATTAGCAAGATGAGTTTTACCCAGACCACCACTACCATAAATTAAAAGAGGGTTGAATGACGTTCCTCCGGGTTTCTGAGCAACAGCATACCCTGCGGATCGAGCTAGTCTGTTGCATTCTCCTTCAACAAAGGAATCGAAAGAAAAATTAGCATTTAATTGCGGATCAACTTGAATTTTCTTAAGACCAGGAATAATAAACGGATTTCGTATAGAAGTCTCATTTATATTAATTGGCATATGAATGGGTTGATTTTTAATATTTGGTTTTCCAGAACTAGGAATTTTAGTTGTGTATGGTTTGGTATTAAAATTGTTATCCATTACAATACTATACTCTAATTTTCCTTCAGCACCAATTTCTTTTTTTACTGTTTTTTTAAGAAGATCTATATAGTGTTGTTCAAGCCATTCGTAAAAGAATTGAGAAGGAACTTGTATGGTTAGGATATTGTTTTTAAGTTTTATTGCCTTTATTGGCTGAAACCATGTTCTGAAGGATTGCGGGCTAACATTATCTCTAATAACAGCCAGGCAGTTGTTCCAAACAATTTCAAAAACTTTTTCTTCAGACATTTTTTGTATGTATTTATAGGGTCTTTATTTAAATTAATAGGCAAATGTGTTCACAAAAAAGTTAAAAAAAAAATGATTTAGCTATTGACTTTAAGTTTTTTTTTACAGGTATAAAAGTTTCTTAAAATTGACCCATTTTTTTTTCGCCAAAAAACAAATTTACAAATAAGGTGATTTAAGAATGTAAATTACTTAATTTTTATATATTTTTATATGCTAATCAAATAATTTTAAAATGACCACACAAATTTTTATTTTCTTCATTATTGCCTTACTTATTTTTCTAACTGTTTTTACTGTTAAACAACAATCTGCTGCAATAATTGAGCGTTTTGGTAAATTTTTAAGTGTAAGGCATTCAGGATTACAATTTCGTATTCCATTAATAGATAGAATTGCTGGTAAAATAAGCTTAAAAATTCAACAATTAGACGTTATAGTTGAAACTAAAACGAAAGACGATGTGTTTGTTAAGTTAAAAGTTTCTGTACAGTATAATGTTATAAAAGAAAAGGTTTATGAAGCTTTTTATAAATTGGATTACCCACATGACCAGATAACTTCTTATGTTTTTGATGTGATAAGAGCGGAAGTGCCAAAAATGAAGTTAGATGATGTTTTTGAGCGTAAAAATGATGTTGCTATTGCTGTAAAATCAGAGTTAAACGATTCGATGAAAGAGTATGGTTACGATATAATTAAAACATTAGTAACCGACATTGATCCGGATAGTCAAGTTAAAAATGCTATGAATAGAATTAATGCAGCAGAAAGAGAAAAAGTTGCTGCACAATACGAAGGTGATGCAGCTAGAATTTTAATTGTAGAAAAGGCTAAAGCAGAAGCAGAAAGTAAGCGTCTACAAGGTTTGGGAATAGCTGATCAAAGAAGAGAAATAGCCAGAGGTTTAGAAGAATCTGTTGAAGTTCTTAATAAAGTTGGTATCAATTCTCAAGAAGCGTCTGCATTGATTGTAGTTACACAACATTATGATACTTTACAAGCTGTAAGTCATGGAACAAATAGTAATTTAATTTTGTTGCCTAATAATCCTCAAGCAGGTTCTGATATGCTTAATAATATGGTAGCATCATTTACTGCCAGTAATCAGATTGGTGAGACCATGAAAAAAAAGAAGGAAATTGACAAATTAGATAATACTGACGATAATAAAGAAAAATAATGTTTGTATATGAACATCAGATAAGAGTTCGTTATGCTGAAACCGATAAAATGGGATATGTTTACTATGGTAACTATGCAACATATTTTGAAGTAGCAAGAGTTGAAGCTTTGAGAAGTATTGGTATAAATTATAATGAAATGGAAAAAAATGGTACTATTATGCCAGTATCTTCCTATTCTACAAAGTTTATAAAGCCAGCTTATTATGATGATTTGTTAACTATTAAGTTAATGGTTAAAAAAAGTCCGGCATTACGTTTTTATTTTAATTTTGAAACCTATAATGAATCTGGATCTAAAATAAACGAGGCAGAAGTAGTATTAGCCTTTGTAGATGTTAAAAAGAAAAAAGCTTGTTTGGCTCCAGATTTTTTGACTATTACAATAGATAAATTTTTAAAATGAAGAAATTCGTAGCCGAATTTTTAGGTGCTTTTTTGTTAGTTTTAATTGGGACAGGATCTATTATCTTAAATAATTTTTTTTTTGATATTGGGCAATTAGGAATTGGAATTGCATTTTGTTTAGCTGTTATTTTGTCTATTTTGTTATTTTCGAACACTTCTGGAGCTCATATTAATCCAGCTGTATCTTTAGCTTTTTGGTTCAATCAACAACTATCAACATACTATTTCTTTTTGTATTGTATTGCCCAAATAATGGGGGCAATTTTTGCTAGTTTATTGTTAAAGTGGTGTTTTAATCCTATAAATATGGGAGAAACCATTCCAAGTGGACATTGGTTAGAATCTTTTGTGTTAGAATTACTATTGACGTTTATTATGATGTTGGTTATTTTATTTACTAGTAATAGTAAATTCTTTTCTAATTACTCTTCACAATTGATTGGTATAACGGTTGGGTTAGAGGCATATCTTGCAGGACCTATTTGTGGAGCATCTATGAATCCAGCCAGATCAATAGGACCAGCTTTATTATCTTATAACTTTTCTTTTTTGTGGATTTATATTGTTGCACCTTGTTTAGGTGCGTTGTTTGCTATTGTGTTGCATAATTTTATAAATGCTTCATCAAATAGACGTACAAGTCGAGCATAGACTGGATATCGTTTTTATGTACTTTTTCATCTGGTGAATGAACATTATCTTCTGGAGCTCCAATAAAACACCAATCCATAGGAAAAGGAGATTTTTGTATTTCGTTTCCGTCCGAACCACCAGCATTTTCTACTTCAATTTGATAGTTTATTTTGCTTTTTTTTGCTAATTGGATAATACGGTTAACATAACTTCTTCTTGGAATGCCACTATCTCTCAATGATATAGCAACTCCATTATTGTGTTTTACTCCTTCTGTAACCCATGTAATGTCGGATATTAATGCATTTTTAACCTGGAAATTTTCGTAAATAAACTTGGAAAGATAGCCAACAGATCCTCCACCATGTTCTTCCCAACTTGAAAAACAAATAATACCATTTTCAAGTGTTTCAGCAACCTTTAGTGCATTCCATACACCCAATCTATTATCTAAATAACAGCATTGAATAAACTCATCATCTTCTCGAAAGTTAGGTTTGAAAGTAAGACTAGTTCCTCTGTCGATTTCCCTTCCATGAGCTATCATTTTATCGTTTTCAATTTTTAATACGGATTCAAACTTTCCTTTACTGTCTTCTCCAATTAAAATAGTTCCATCTATACAAACAGGCCCACCTATTTTTACAAGCTCATTATTGTACTTTGCAGTAAAACCAATGCTATCCATATGTGCAAATATGGCAGTTTTAGGTTTTCCAAAAACTAAAACAATACAATCTTGAAATCCATCACCATGATAAACTTTGGGTATTGTTTTCCATTCTTTCTGATTGGATTCAATATAGTCTAATACAAAGTTTTTAACTTTAAATTCCTCTCCACAAGGAGCATGAATATCACACAATTTTTTTAGTAACTCCATATTAATTAATTTCTATGCGTTTTATTTTTAGTTTATGATTTTTATTCCATTTGGAAAGAGCAATATTAGAAATGTTTTTGTTCACTGAAAAAGTAATTTCACAATTTATTTCTAGTTTTTGATGAATTATTTTAAGGTCTAATTCTTTTTGAACACGCATCACAAAGTTTAACTCATCATATTCGAATGTAATTTCAAATACATCTTGAATGTGTTTCGTAATAATTTTTGTTTTGTTAATCGATTCTTTTGCAGCTGTTTTGTAAGCGTTTATAAGTCCACCAACGCCTAGTTTAGTTCCTCCAAAATATCTTACAACAACTATTAGTACATTAGTAAGGTTGTAAGCAGTTATTTGTCCTAAAATTGGTTTTCCGGCAGAATTAGCTGGTTCTCCATCATCGTTGAATCTAGTGATAGATTTATCTGCATTTATACAATAGGCGTAGCAAAAATGTCTTGCACTGTGTTCAATTTTTTTGAGTTTGTCTATGCAATTTTTAACTTCAAGTTCATTTTTAACAATAAAGCTATAAGCAATAAATTTGCTGCCTTTTTCCTTATACAAAGCTTGTGTTTGTTTTTCTATTTCAAAGTAGCTGTACTTTTCCATTAGCTATAAATCAATATAAGAATAGAAATACAAGCTAAAATAAGACCTAGTATTTTTGTTTTCGATAAATCCTCATTATAAATCTTCCAGCCAACTAATGCTGAACATAAAACTACTGAAATATTAAGTACAGGAAACACTAAGCTTGTATCATAACTTTGTAAAGATTTCAATAAAAAGTATATGCTAAAATAGTTGGGTATGCCTAAAATTATTCCAGCTTTTATGTTTTTAAAAATCCATTTTTTTCTTTTAACAATCATAACCATTGAGCCAGTTATAAAAGCAAATAAAAATATGATTATCATAAACAAACTTTTACTTTGTGTCGTTTTAAGATATTCAAATTCAATTGCAGAGAGTGAAGCATCCAAAATACCAGCTCCAAAAAATAAAATTACAGCTAAATAAATTGGTCCTTTTGTTTTGTTTTTTGACGAAATAGTTAAATATATGGATAGGAGAGCTATAACTATTGCCACAACTTCAAGATTTGACAAATATTCATTTTGAAAAATTACTCCAACAACAACTGGTATAACTAATGACATTTTACTAGCTAAAGAACTTATAGAAACTCCTAGTTTTTGAGTTGTTTTTGCCATCACATTGAACATAATAATAAAATATACTCCAAGTAACATAGCGTATTTTAGTAAAGTAAAGTCTAAGCTTGGATTTTTGGCAATAGATAAATCTGAAAATAAAAAAGAAAGTATAGCAGCTATCAGATAATTTATTGTTATAGCTTGAAAGGTGTCAATCTTTTGGATAGTAAATTGTCTGAAAATAACAAATAACAGTATTGTAAATAATATAGTTAAAACTATAAATATCATGTGTTTAAAAAATAGGATAATGTAACATTGCCTATATTTTCTGATAAGCTTGGAGTTTGGTTAAATTTTGGTGCAGAAACCCCATTTTTCAATACTTTATCTGTTTTAAAAACTCTAGCTTCATCCCAGTTGTTTGAATTTATAAACTGCTCTAGTGTTTTTCTTCCACCTTCAACAATCAATGAGCTAATATTTTTGTGATAAAGCGATGAGAATAATTGATCAAAAAAGTTATCAAAATTTATATTTAAATGATGGTACTGTGTTTGTTTTTGGCAAATAACATAAGTTAGAGCGTGATCGTTAAAAATGTTATAATCCTGACTTAGACTAGCGTCTTTATCTATTACAAGTCGAATTGGATTAGGACCATCGTAGTATCGGTTGGTTAAAAGAGGGTTATCTTTTATTATGGTATTTTTTCCAACTAAAATTGCACTCTCAATAGATCTCCATTGATGAACGAGTCTTTTAGATAGGTTATTTGTCATCCAAAAAGGACCATCTTGGTTTTTGGGGGCGATAAATCCATCTTTAGATTCTGCCCATTTCAAAATAATATAAGGTCTTTTTTTATTGTGAAAGGTGTAAAATCGTTTGTTGAGCGATATACAGTCTTGTTCTAAAACATTAGTAACTACTTCTATTCCTGCTTTTTTCATTTTTTCAATACCTTTTCCATTGACTTTGTCAAAAGTATCGATATAACCAATTACTACTTTTTTTAGTTTACTTTTTATAATTAAATCAGAGCAAGGAGGAGTTTTTCCAAAATGAGAGCAGGGTTCTAGATTGACGTATAAAGTAGATTCTTTAAGGAAATTTTTATTTTCAACACTAGCAATAGCATTAACTTCTGCATGTTCTTTACCAAATTTTTGGTGGTAACCTTGTCCGATGATTTTATTTTGATGAACTATAACACAACCAACCATTGGGTTTGGTAATGCGTTTGGGTAGCCTTTGGCAGCTAGCTCAAGGCATATTTGCATGTAATATTCGTCATTCATAAAGCGCAAATTTAATTAAATTGCATCGATGAAAAAATTAAAAGATATTGTTGATCATTTTGTTAACGAATTGAAAGATTTTTATGATTTAAATGAGTCTAAAAGTCTTGCATATTGGCTAATAGAGTTTAAACAAAACCTTTCTAGATCTAATTATCTTTTAGAACAAAATAAAAAGTTGGAAGTCTCGGAGTATAATTTTTATACTGAGGCTTTAAATAGATTGAAAAACTACGAGCCAATTCAATACATTGTTGGCGAAACAGAATTTAAAAATTTGACTTTTAAGCTTGCGGATGGATGTTTAATTCCAAGACCAGAAACAGAAGAATTAGTTGATTGGATATTACAACATGAATTTGATAATGCATTAGACATAGGTACAGGAAGTGGCTGTATTGCAGTATCATTAGCAAAATTATCTAAAGCAAATATTAAGGCGATAGATGTTTGCTCTAAAGCCCTAGCAATAGCTAGAAAAAATGCAATGCTAAACAAGGTGTCTGTTGATTTCATGGAAATGGATATTTTTAATTTTCGTGAAATAGAAAAAGTAGATGTAATAGTAAGTAATCCTCCTTATGTTTTAGAGAGGGAGAAGAAATACATGAAGTCCAATGTTTTGGATTTTGAACCGCATAAGGCATTATTTGTTAAAAATGATGACCCACTTATTTTTTATAAACAAATACTATTTTTTTCTGAGATAACATTAAAAAATAACGGCTTTATTTTTTTTGAAATAAACGAACTATTTAAAGACGAAATGTGTACATTGTTGCATCGTCATAATTTTATAGACATAGAGGTAAAAAAAGACTTGAATAATAAGTTTAGAATGCTGAAAGCAACCAAATCTTAATTATAACAACTTGTGGAAGAAAGAATACATTTTTTAAGAGAGTTAATCCATACTCACAATCATAACTATTATGTTCTAGATAAATCAGAAATTAGTGATTTTGAGTTTGATAAATTGCTAGAAGAACTTATTCATTTAGAAAATGAAAACCCTCAATTTTTTGATGCCAATTCTCCTACACAACGTGTTGGTAGTGGTCTTTCTTCAAAGTTTGATACGGTGAAACATAAGCACCGAATGCTTTCTTTAGGAAATACATATTCAGATCAAGATTTATTAGATTTTGATAAACGAATCAAGAAAGTTTTAGAAACCGATATAGAGTATGTGTGCGAACTCAAATATGATGGAGTTTCTATAAGTCTTTTGTATAAAAACGGGTTGTTTGATAAAGCAATTACTAGGGGAGATGGGTTTCAGGGAGATGATGTAAGTCAAAATGTAAAAACAATCAAGTCTATTCCATTAAAACTTAAAGGAGATTATCCTGATGATTTTGAAATAAGAGGAGAAATTTTTCTTCCATTAGATGGTTTCGAACGGATGAATCAAGAAAGAATAAATTCTGGTCTTGAGCCATTTGCTAATCCTAGAAATGCAGCTTCTGGAAGTGTAAAAACCTTAGATAGTAATGAGGTGGCAAAGCGTCCTTTGGATTGTTTTTTGTATTATACTATTCTAGAAAAATCGCAACAAAAAGAAACTCACTTTGATAGTTTGATAGATGCCAAAAGATGGGGTTTTAAAGTTCCGACCGAAACAAAAGTTTGTAGCACTATTCAGGATGTTATAAAGTTTGTCAGTTATTGGGATACAAAGCGACATGATTTACCTTATGAGATTGATGGTATTGTTATAAAAGTTAATAAGCTGAGTCAACAAGATCAATTAGGTTTTACAGCTAAATCTCCCAGATGGGCAATTGCATATAAGTTTAAAGCCGAACAGGTTTCTACTAAATTAAATTCTATAGATTATCAAGTTGGTAGAACAGGGGCTATTACTCCTGTTGCAAATCTAGAACCAGTTCAACTTGCTGGTACAACAGTAAAAAGAGCTTCATTGCATAATGAAGATCAAATTAAAAAATTAGACTTAAGAATTGGAGATGTTGTATATGTAGAAAAAGGTGGTGAGATTATTCCAAAAGTAGTAGCTGTTGAAACAAAAGTAAGAGATTTGTTTACTTCTCAAGAATTGCAATTCATTACTCATTGTCCTGTTTGCAATCATATCTTACAAAAGCAAGAAACGGATGCCAAGCATTATTGTCCTAATCAGCAAAGTTGTCCTCCTCAAATAAAAGGAAAAATAGAACATTTTGTTGCCAGAAAAGCAATGAACATTGATGGTTTAGGTTCTGAAACAATAGACTTGCTTATTCAGAAAGAGTTGATAAAAAATATTGGTGATTTGTACGATTTACAACTAATCGATTTATTACCATTAAAAAAGAACGGACAAAAGTGGGCTAGTAATATTATAGAAGGGATTAATAAATCGAAAGAAATGTCTTTCGATAAGTTATTATTTGGTTTAGGAATTCGTTTTGTAGGAGCAACTGTTTCTAAAAAATTAGTCAGTCACTTCCAAAATATGGATAATCTAATGGTAGCCACCTTTGAAGAATTAGAAAGTGTGGATGAAATTGGAGGAAAAATTGCTCAAAGTTTAGTTGATTTTTTTGCGGTTCCTTCAAATATAGAGTTGATTTATAAACTAAAAGGGAAAGGGTTGAGTTTTGTAGTAAGCCAATCAAATTCCATTCTTTCGGATAAACTAAAAGATAAATCAATTGTTATTTCTGGCGTTTTTCAAACTAAAAGTAGAGATGATCTAAAAAAAATTATTGAACAACACGGCGGAAAAAATGTTGCATCCATTTCTAAAAAAACTACTTTTGTATTGGCTGGCGACAATATAGGGCCAAGTAAAAAACTAAAAGCTGAAAAATTAGGTGTTCCATTTGTTTCGGAATCTGAATTTTTAAAAATGATCGATTAATGCAATTACAATTTGTAGAGAAGATTAAACAAAAAGTAGGGGACTATTTTTTTCGTAGAGATTTAAAGTTTAATGATCGAAAGAGGGTTGTTCATAGTTTTCACACCGCTCAATCAATTGGTGTATTATACGATGCTACTGATTTAAAAGACATGATGCTAGTTAGTGAGTTTGTAAATGATCTTTTTAATTCTAAAAAAGATATAAAAGCTCTAGGATTTGTTAATAAAAATGAGCTTTCCCATAATTATATTCCAATGTTGCAATTCGATTTCTTTTTTCTCAAAGATTTAAATTGGTATTACAAACCTCAAAACTATATTATCCAAAATTTTTTAGAAAAAGATTATGATATTTTAATCAACCTTTGTACGAGCAACTGCATTCCTGTTAAGTATTTAGCAGGAAGTTCTAAAGCTAAGTTTAAGGTTGGTAAATTCGAAAAAAACATGTCGGTTTACGATATGATGATAGATGTAAAACAAGATTCCTTAGAAGTGTTAATTAAAGAAGTAAAACATTATTTAAATTTAATAAATGCAAACGGACATGAAAAATAAATTTACAGGAACTGGAGTAGCATTAATAACTCCTTTTAATTCGGACGGTACGATAGATTATGATTCCCTAAGTAAAATCGTTCTTCATTGTATAAGTGGAGGTGTCGATTATTTGGTAGTATTAGGAACTACAGGCGAAAGCGTTGTGTTGTCTAAAGAAGAAAAAGATAAAGTGATACGTCATATCGTAGAAGTTAATAACAGAAAACTTCCTATTGTTCTAGGAGTAGGTGGAAACTGTACAGCATCCGTAATTAACGATTACAATAGCTATAATTTAGACGGGGTAGATGCCATATTATCGGTTTCTCCATATTACAATAAACCTTCTCAAAAAGGAATTTATAAGCATTACCAGCAACTATCTAAATCTTTTGATCTTCCAATTATATTATATAATGTTCCTGGAAGAACATCTTCTAATATGAGTGCAGATACTACTTTAAAACTAGCTAACGATTTTGATAATATCATTGCTGTGAAAGAGGCTAGTGGTGATATGGATCAAATTATGACTATTATTGCCAATAAGCCAGACGATTTTTTGGTTATTTCAGGAGATGACGGACTAACTCTTCCTATGATATTAATGGGAGCAAACGGGGTTATTTCGGTAATTGGTCAGGCATTGCCTAAGCAATTTTCTTCAATGGTAAATGAAGGTCTAAACGGAAACGTAAAACTTTCTAATCAGTTGCACTTTCAGTTATATCCTTTGTATGGTCCGCTCTATAGAGATGGAAATCCGGCAGGAATAAAAGAATGCATGCAGCTAATAGGTTTATGCTCTAATACCCTCAGACTACCTTTAGTAAATGTAGAACAAAGCACCAAAGAAGAGTTAATTAAATGCATCGATAATTTATAATCGATTATTTATTTTTTTCTAGAGTTTCAATTCTTTGGAGTAGTTGATCTATGTGTTTTTGTTGTTCCTGAATAGCCTTTACTAAGGATGGAACGAATTCTGCATACCTTAATCCGTAAATTCCCTCAGGGTTTTCAGGCTTATCTACTACATGAAAATCAAAGTTTAAACTATCCGCTAGTGCTTCTACATCTTGAGCTAAGAAACCAATATTGGTTGTGTTGTACAAATCTTGGTAATGCTCCTCAGAATGAATAGTGTCCGTACCCAATTGGTAGCGATTTATTGCCTTATGATTGATGTTGTATGTAACAGGCTCTAAGCCTAATATAAAATCTAAACCAACTACATTGTTTTTTATGTTTTCTTTAAAACGAGCATCGGAAGTATTGGTCCAAGCTGCTGGCCCTCCAATGCTTGTTACTCCAGCACCTATACGTACTCTATTACTAGCACCTGCACTAGTAAATCTTCCAATAGAAATGGAATTGGTATAATTAGAACCAGTAGCTGCTGATTGTTCACCAATTGCTACATTGCCAAATCCAGTAGTATTGTTTTTTAATGCAAGATAACCTATTGCTACATTATCGTTTACAGTAGTGTTATTCTGTAAAACAGAACGACCAATTCCAATATTATCACTTCCAGTAGTGTTTTTATTCAAAGTATTATTTCCGCTAGCAATATTGAAAGCTCCAGTGGTATTTTTGTTTAAAGCAAAATATCCATTCGCTATATTATGATCACCCTCAGTATTACTATTTAAAGCACTGAAACCTATAGCTAGGTTATAATTTCCTGTCGTATTTTCATATAGAGCACTTCGTCCTAATGCTACGTTAGACAACCCTGTAGTATTTTCGTATAATGCTTCTTTACCAATTGAGATATTATTATACCCTGTAGTATTAGAATATAAAGAATTACTTCCTAGTGCTATGTTGCTATTTCCAGTAGTATTGTTATACAGTGCTCTATTAGATATAGCAACGTTACCATTTCCTTCAGTATTATTAAATAAAGCACGATATCCATGTGCAATGTAAAGAATCACTGTCGTGTTTTTATTCAATGCTTCACGACCTAATGCAATGTTAAAACTTCCTGATGTGTTTTCTGCTAGAGAACATCTACCAAGGGCTACATTATTACTTGCTATGGTATATTGGTGAAGTGCACTAGTATGTATGTATGTATGTATGTATGTAATGTAAAGGATATACACAGACTTTCATGCTTTAAGTAAATATTTTTTAAAGATAGCTCTATTTATAACTCAAAAACAAGTTTTTTTAAAAAAACAATGATTTATTTGTCTACACTTGCTAATTCTTCAGAGATATATTCTCCATTTTCGAGCTTATTTTTAATAGCAGAAAAACATTCAATTGTATAATTAACGTCTTCTTGTGTATGAACAGCTGTAGGAATAAGTCTTAAAAGAATAACTCCTTTTGGCACAACAGGATAGGTAACAATAGAGCAAAATATATTGTGATTTTCTCTTAGGTCGAAAGTTAAATTTGTTGCTTCTCCAACACCACCACTCAAGTAAACAGGAGTAACAGCAGATTGAGTATTACCTAAATTAAAACCAGCAGATTTTAAACCACTTTGTAATGAATTGGCAATTTTCCATAAATTATCTTTAAGATCAGGTCTATTTTGCATTACTCTCAATCTGTCTATTGCACTAACAACTAATGGCATTGGTAATGATTTAGCAAAAATTTGAGACCTCATATTATACCTTAGGTATTCTACAACATCTTCTGTTGAAGAAATAAATGCACCTATTGAAGCCATAGATTTAGCAAAAGTACCGAAGTAAATATCAATTTCGTCGTGACAACCTAAATGCTCGCCTGTACCATAACCATCTTTACCCATTGTTCCAAAACCATGAGCATCATCCACAAATAATCTGAATTGGAATTTTGATTTTAATTCAGAAATTTCTTTAATCTTTCCTAAATCACCAGACATTCCGAATACACCTTCGGTAATTACTAAAATTCCTCCTCCAGTCGTATCACAAATCTTTTGAGCTCTTTCTAATTGTTTTTCTAAATTCTCAATATTGTTATGAGGAAAAACAAATCGCTTTCCTTGGTGTAGTCTTACTCCATCAATAATACAAGCATGGCATTCGCTATCATAAACAATAACATCATTTCTATCAACCAAGGCATCAATAGAGGATACCATTCCTTGATATCCAAAGTTTAAAAGAATACTATCTTCCTTTTTCATAAATTCAGAAAGATTATTTTCTAATTGCTCATGGAAATTAGTGTTTCCAGACATCATTCTCGACCCCATAGGGTATCCTAATCCCCATTGTTTGGCAGCTTTTTGATCAGCTTCTCTAATTTCGTCTAGATTAGATAATCCGATATAATTATTGATACTCCATACCAAAACCTCTTTACCTCGAAAGGTCATTTTATTAGAGATTTCTCCTTCTAATTTTGGAAAAGTAAAGTATCCATGTGCAGACTTGGCATGTTGTCCAAGCGGTCCTCGATTTTGTTTTATCTTTTCAAAAAGATCCATAAAAAACAATACAATTGATGAATTGCAAAAGTATGTATTTTGAAGGATAAAATCAATAAATGAAATTCTATAATTTTACTAAAAATAAAAATATAGATTATTCGTTTCAATTTATATCTTTGCAAATCAATTTTAGGTAATGAATAAATTCGTCTATTTAGCTATTTTAATAATATTTGCTTCTTGTGATGGCTATCAAAAAGTATTGAAAAGTACAGACATTGATTATAAATTTTCAGAAGCAAAAAGGTATTATCAAGAAGAGGAGTATTACAAAGCTTTACCAATTCTAGATGAATTGCAAATTGTTTTAAAAGGTACTGATAGGTCAGAAGAGGTAGATTATTTGTTGGCATACACTCATTACGGTCTTAAATCTTTCAATTTAGCGAGTTATCATTTTACTAATTTTTACAGAAGATATCCTGCAAGTAAACATGCAGAAGAATTGGACTTCATGTCTGCATTATGTTTTTATTTTCAATCTCCAAAATCATCTCTAGATGGCTTAAATACCCAACGAGCTATTGATCAACTTCAATCCTTTATAGATAGAAATCCAGAAAGCGAAAAAATTGAAAGATGTAATGAGTTGATTGATGATTTAACTCAAAAATTAAAAGATAAATCGTATAATATTGCAAAGTTATACTATGACATTGAGGATTACAAAGCTGCTATAACAGCATTAAATAATGTACTAGTTGATTATCCATCTATTAATAATGCCGATGAAATTCAATTTCTCATTTTAGATTCCAATTATAAATTAGCAACTAATAGCGTTGCTAGTAAAAAAATAGAACGTTTTAACAATACAATCGCATCTTATTACTACTTTATTGACCTATACGATTCTAGTGATAGGATGGATGATGCTCAAAAAATATTCGAAAAATCAAACCAACAACTTGAAATTTTACAATAATGACAGATATTAAAAAATCAAAAGCTAGTAGTAGCACCGAAACAAGAGACATTAAGGATATGGCTAGTAGAACTGGTAATTTATATGAGGCAGTAGCTATAATGTCAAAAAGAGCTGTTCAAATCAACAAAGATATTAAAGAAGAGCTATTGTCTAAATTGGCTGAATTTGCTACACACAGCGAATCTATCGAGGAAATTTTTGAAAATAGTGAACAGATAGAAGTTTCAAAATTTTACGAAAAATTACCAAAAGGAACATTAATTGCAATACAAGACTTTTTAGACAACAAGGTTTATTTCCGTAATTCTGA
The DNA here is from genome assembly GCA_049890095.1 of Flavobacteriales bacterium. Taxonomy (GTDB): domain Bacteria; phylum Bacteroidota; class Bacteroidia; order Flavobacteriales; family UBA7312; genus JABAYQ01. The sequence continues at coordinate 316,444 of JBMHCD010000008.1, forward strand.
CGAGAATAACGACTTAAAATAAAGTTCATGTCTGTTCTGAGAGGGCAAAATATTTTGCTAGGAATTTCAGCTAGTATTGCTGCATATAAATGCGGTGAGCTAGTTCGTCAATTGGTTAAAAATGGAGCAAATGTTCGAGTAATTCAAACACCAGCTTCTACAGAATTTATTACCCCTCTAACTTTATCTACCTTATCCAATAATCCTGTTCTAACAGAATTTATTGACGACGAAAAAAAAATGTGGAACAACCACGTCGAATTAGGTTTATGGGCAGATATATTTCTTATTGCTCCTGCATCATCCAATACCATTTCTAAAATGGCATCTGGGGAATGCGATAATCTTTTGCTTACTTCTTACATGTCTGCCAAGTGTCCAGTATTTTTTGCTCCTGCTATGGATTTGGATATGTACGCTCACCCATCAACACAAAAAAATATTAAGCAATTAGTTGATTTTGGTAATTTTTTGATACCTGCCGAAGACGGAGAATTAGCAAGTGGGTTAGTTGGCAAAGGAAGAATGGCAGAACCTCAAAATATTGTTCGCTTTATAATCAATGAAATTTCATTAAATTTTCCTCTAAGCAATAAAAAGTTTTTAATTACTGCTGGACCAACCTATGAAGCCATTGATTCTGTTCGTTTTATTGGAAACCATTCTAGTGGTAAAATGGGAATGGCTATAGCTAAATCTATCGCCAATAAAGGGGGAGAGGTAAACTTGATTATGGGGCCTTCATCGGTAATATGTAAGCATCCCAATATTAATAGAGTGGATGTTGTTAATGCTCAGCAAATGTTTGACGCAACAGTAAAATACTTTGAACAATCAGACGTTGCTATTATGTCTGCTGCGGTTTCCGATTACAAACCAACTGAAATTGTGAATCACAAAATCAAAAAATCTGAAAGTAAACTTGAACTTCAACTCGAATCTACTAAAGATATTTTACATTTCCTTGGAACAAAAAAAAATCAAAATCAACTTTTAATTGGCTTTGCACTAGAAACGGATAATGAAGAGCAAAATGCTAAAGAAAAAATTAAAAATAAAAATTTAGATTTTATCGTTTTAAATTCTTTAAATGATAGCGGGGCTGGATTTAAACATGATACAAACAAAATAACAATCATTGATAAGAATAATAAAATGGATCGTTATGAGTTAAAACCAAAGAATCTGGTTGCTGAAGATATCGTTAATTATCTGATAAAATTATTATGATAAAAAGGTTTTTTATTTTATTATTTGTAACAAATTCTTTTTTTGGGTTTTCTCAAGAATTAATTTGTAATATAAGTGTAACTTCGACTAAACTACAAAGTTTAGATAAGCAGAAATTCCGCACCCTTCAAACTTCCGTTCGTGAGTTTATGAATAATAAAAAATGGACTTCTGAAGTTTTTAAAGATGATGAAAAAATTGAATGTAACATTAGTATAAATATTCTTGAAGAAGTTTCTACTGATCAGTTTGAAGCATCAATAAACATCCAATCTTCTAGACCAATTTTTAATAGTTCTTATTATTCTCCTTTATTAACTTTTATAGACAAAGAATTTAAGTTTAGATATGTAGAACATCAACCTTTAGAGTTTAATGAAAATACTTTTTCAAGCAATTTGACTTCTGTGTTAGCTTTTTATGCATATTTAATAATTGGTTTAGATTATTATACATTTTCACAAGATGGTGGGGCGGTATATCTTCAAAAAGCCAAGAATATTGTTAACAATGCACAAGGTGCAGCTGAAAAGGGATGGAAAGCTTTTGAAAGTAATAAAAATAGATATTGGCTTGCCGAAGAATTATTAGATGCAAAATATGTAGATTTTCGTTCATGTTTGTACAATTACCATAGGTTAGGGTTGGATAAAATGTATGATGATAGCGAAAAAGCACGAGCTGCAGTTACTGAAAGTTTGGAGTCATTACGTAAAGTTAAGCGTCTAAATCCGACTGCTTTTATTTTAAGAATATTCTTCGATGCTAAGTCATCTGAAATTGTGAATATTTATTCAAATGCATTTCAAGATGAAAAAAATCGAGTTTATAAAATATTAACAGAACTTGATCCTTCTAATATTAGCAAGTATAATAAGATAAAAGAAAATAATTCTAATAATTTAAATTCACCCAGTAGAAATACAGTACCAAATTCTCGTTTTTAATGATCAAAAATTTATACATAAAAAACTATGCCTTAATAAAGGAAGTTAATATAGGTTTTGAGAATGGTTATACTAGCGTTACAGGAGAGACGGGAGCAGGTAAGTCTATTTTTGTTGGAGCAATTTCACTTATTTTAGGTGAAAGAGCAGATTCTTCCTTACTAACCAATAAAGAAGAGAAATGTATTGTTGAAGGAGAATTTGATTTAAGCAGATTTAAATTGGATGATTTTTTTAATAAAAATGATCTAGATTTCAATAAAACTGCCATAATAAGAAGAGAAATAAATACAAATGGTAGAAGTCGATCATTTATTAATGATACTCCAGTAAGTTTAACACAATTAAAACAATTGGGAAATCAGTTATTTGATATTCATTCTCAAAATCAAAATCAGAAAATCAACGAAAAATCATTTCAATTAAAAATATTAGATACATTTTCTAATAATAAAAAGTTACTTGCTGAATATAAATTAGCTTTTTCAGATTATATCAATCAGAAAAAAACATTAGATCATTTAATAGATAAAGCAAAAAATAATCGTTCGGATATAGATTACAAACATTTTTTATTAAATGAGCTTAATGAAGCTAATTTGAATAAAGATGAGAAAATAGATTCCATTGAAGATGAACTAAAAATGTTAGCAAACGCTGAAGACATTTCCATAAAGTTATCTCAAGCAATAGAAATGTCCGAAGATTCTGAATATTCTATAGTCAATCTTTTTTCTCAATTAAATTCTCTTTTACAAACTGTTGCTAAATTTTCTCCTAAAATAGAAAGTGTTAGTGAAAGGACAGAAAGTATTTTATTAGAGTTTAAAGATTGTTTAGATGATCTAAATAAAATAGGAAATGATATTGTTCATGATCCACAACGATTAAAGTTTGTTCGAGAGCGTTATGATATCATTCAAAGTCTTTTTAGAAAACATTCTCTTTCAAGTGTTCAATCTCTTGTTGAATTACAAAATAAATTAAGTATTGAGCTTAATGAAGTAAATGATATTGAACAACATATTGTAGAGTGTAAAAATAAACTAGAAAGTAAATATAAAAAGGCATTAAAATTAGCTCAATTATTATCTGATAATAGATTAAATACTTGTTCTAAATTTGAAAAAGAAATTCAATCAACTCTCTCTTTGTTAGGAATGTCAGAAGCAAAATTAAAAGTAAAATTAAGTTGTTCAGATACAATAAATAAATATGGAATGGATGATATAATGTTTTTATTTTCCGCTAATAAAGGCATTGAAATATCTGAACTAACAAAAGTAGCTTCTGGAGGAGAACTATCAAGGTTAATGTTTTCTATCAAGTCTAGTATTGCAAGTAAAATGAATTTGCCAACTATTTTATTTGATGAAATAGATACAGGTGTTTCTGGAGAAATTGCTCATAAAATTGGTAGATTAATGAAAAAAATGACTTTAGATTCATCCATGCAGGTTATAAGTATTACTCATCTTCCTCAAGTAGCAGCAATGGGTACTAGCCAAATGTTTGTTGAGAAAAAAATAGAGGATAATAGCACATTTACTCATATCAGAACACTCACTTCTGAAGAACGTGAAGTTGAAATTGCAAAAATGTTGAGTGGAGAACAAATGACTAAGGTGTCATTAAGTAACGCTAGAGAATTGTTGGCTAGTTAATAAAACCAATTATATTTGTAAAAAATAAAAATTTTTATGTCTAATAACTTATTAAAAGGTAAGAAGGGAATAATCTTTGGTGCTTTAGATTCGAAATCTATTGCATGGAAAGTTGCAGAACAATGTAAAGAACAAGGAGCAGAGTTTGTTTTAACTAACGCCCCAATAGCTCTCCGAATGGGTACAATTAACGAACTTGCTGAAAAAACAGGTGCTAAAGTAATTCCAGCAGATGCAACTTCTGTACAAGATTTGGAAAACCTTTTTGAAAAATCAATGGAAATACTAGAAGGAAAGATAGATTTTATTCTTCACTCTATTGGTATGTCTGTTAATGTTAGAAAAGGAAGACACTATACAGATCAGAATTATGATTTTACTCTAAAAGGTCTTGATGTTTCTTCACTATCTTTTCATAAGGTTATGCAGGTTGCATGGAAAATGGAAGCAATGAATGATTATGGGTCTATTCTTGCACTTTCTTATATAGCAGCACAGAGAACATTTCCTGATTATAATGATATGGCAGATAATAAATCATTCTTAGAATCAATTGCTAGAAGTTTTGGTTATCACTTTGGAGTAAGAAATAATGTAAGAGTAAATACTATTTCCCAATCTCCAACTATGACTACTGCAGGAAGTGGAGTAAAAGGGTTTGATGGTTTTTACAAATATGCAGATGAAATATCTCCTTTAGGTAATGCTAGCGGTGATGATTGTGCAAAATATTGTATTACGTTATTCTCAGATTTCACAAAAGCAATTACCATGCAAAACTTATTTCATGATGGTGGATTTTCTAATACAGGAATAAGCGAAAAAGTAATGGAAAATTATTTGAAATAGAATTTATTTTCAAAAACAAAAAAGCCCGATTATTCGGGCTTTTTTAATGTTTATTTACTTTTTAGGTTTTAGAATACGAATTTTTAAAGACATTAATTTTTCATCAAGAGATATTTTTATTTTATCTCCTTCTTGTAAATGAGAATTTATAATTTCTTCAGCTATTAAATCTTCTAAATACTTTTGAATAGCGCGTTTTAAAGGGCGAGCACCAAAGTGTACATCATAACCTTTGTCAGCAATAAATTCTTTTGCCTTTTTATCTATGTTAAGTTCATACCCCATGTTAGAAACTCTACCGAATAAAGCCTCTAATTCAATATCAATAATTTTATGAATATCAACTTCTTTTAATTGATTAAATAAAATAACATCGTCAATTCGATTTAAGAATTCAGGTGCAAATGCTTTTTTTAATGCTTTTTCAATTAGATTTTTAGCATCTGAGTCCACTTCTTTCTTTCTGGAAGAAGTCGAAAAACCAACACCTTGACCAAAGTCTTTTAATTGACGTGAACCAATATTTGATGTCATGATGATTATTGTATTTTTAAAACTAATTTTTCTGCCTAGACTATCGGTCATATGTCCATCGTCTAAAGCTTGTAATAGTAAATTAAACACATCAGGATGAGCTTTTTCAACTTCATCAAGAAGAATAATAGAATATGGTTTTCTTCTTACTTTTTCTGTTAATTGACCACCTTCTTCATATCCAACATAACCAGGAGGGGAGCCAACTAGTCTAGTAATGGCAAATTTTTCCATGTACTCGCTCATATCTATTCTTATGAGAGAATCTTTAGTGTCAAACATTAACTGTGCTAACTCTTTGGCAAGCTGTGTTTTACCAACACCAGTTGGGCCTAGAAAAATAAAGGAACCTATTGGTTTGTTAGGATCTTTTAATCCTACTCGATTACGTCTGATTGCTTTTACAATCTTTTTGATTGCTTCATCTTGTCCAATAACTTTAGATTGCAAATCACTTTCCATTTGAACTAACTTTTTAGTTTCCTGCTCAGCGATTCGTTGTACAGGAACACCAGTCATCATAGAAACTACCTGTGCAACATTATCTTCAGTTACGGTTTCCTTTTGATTTTTTAATTCGCTTTCCCATTTGTCTTTAGCAGCAGATAAATCATTTTCTATCTGACGTTCATGATCTCTTAATCTTGCTGCTTCTTCAAAGCGTTGTTTTTTTACTACTTGAGTTTTTTCTTTTTTGATTTCTTCTAAATCGTTTTCAAGATTCAAAATATTTTGAGGAACATTAATATTTTTTATGTGAACTCTAGAGCCAGCTTCATCTAAAGCGTCGATTGCTTTATCAGGCAAATGTCGATCGCTCATGTATCTATTGGTTAAAGCAACACAAGCTTCAATTGCTTCTTCTGTATATTCAACATTATGATGATCTTCATACCTTTCTTTTATATTGTGTAGGATTTGAATAGTTTCGTCAATAGATGTAGGGTCTACAACTACTTTTTGAAACCTTCTTTCAAGTGCACCATCTTTTTCAATATTCTGACGATATTCGTCTAGCGTTGTTGCTCCTATGCACTGCAGTTCTCCTCTTGCTAGAGCAGGTTTAAACATATTTGATGCATCTAAAGAGCCAGAAGCTCCACCAGCACCGACTATGGTATGTATTTCATCAATAAACAGAATGATATCTAAATTTGTTTCTAATTCATTTAAAATTGCTTTCATTCTCTCTTCAAATTGACCTCTATATTTTGTGCCTGCAACAAGAGCAGCTAAATCAAGTGAAATGATTCTTTTATTAAATAAAACTCTCGAAACTTTTCGTTGAATAATTCTTAATGCTAATCCTTCAGCTATAGCAGATTTTCCTACACCAGGCTCTCCAATAAGTATTGGATTGTTTTTCTTTCTTCTGCTTAGTATTTGTGAAACTCTTTCTATTTCTGCCTCTCTTCCAACTATTGGATCTAGTTTATCTTGACTAGCCATTTTGGTCAAGTCTCTCCCAAAATTATCCAGAACAGGAGTGTTTGACTTTGCAGGTTTTGAACGTTTTGGTTTTTTAGAAAAGAATTCTTCTTCAGAAGAAGACTCTGGATTATCAAATTCAGATTTTGGTGTTTGATCAATATTCTCACTCTCCTTTGTAGGTTCAATCTCAGAAAGCATCATTGCAAATTCTTTTTTTACTAAATCATAATTAACATTAAATTGCAATAGAGATCTAGTAACTACACTATCTTCGTCTTTAAGTATAGATAGTAATAGATGAGCAGTTCTAATTTCCGAACTTTTAAAAATCATCAATTCTAAATGAGTGAGCTTTATAGCTTTTGCGGCTTGTTTTTTTAACTCAATGTGATCTTTTGTAGAGTATTCACTTTTTTCGTTAGTTGAAATAGCATTTTCAACAACTTTTCTTAGAGCTGCTAAATCAACTTCCAATGCTTTTAACAATGAAATGGCTGTACCGCTACCATCTCTCAACATACCCAACAATAAATGTTCGGTGCCAATTGCAGAATGACCTAGTCTTAGAGCTTCTTCTCTACTATATCCTAGTACATCATTAAGTCGAGGTGAAAATTTTGCATCCATAAATTAATGTAAATTTAATAGTTAGTTGGCAACAATATAGTTTAGTGTAAAATTAATAAATTGATAATACGAAAGATTGTTTTAGTTTGTTTCATTTATCAACATTATTAATGTTAATAATTAATGATGAAAATTAGGCTTTTTTTTTATTGATTAATTAAATTCGTTGTGTAATAATTAAAATACAAATAAGCTATATGGCTGATGGAGAAAAAATAATTTCAATAAATATTGAAGAGGAAATGAAGGCAAAGTACATTGATTATTCAATGTCCGTAATTGTTTCTAGAGCTTTGCCTGATGTTAGAGATGGTCTGAAACCTGTACACAGAAGGGTTTTGTTTGGAATGAATGAATTGGGGGTTACTTCTAACAAAGCTTATAAGAAATCTGCTCGTATTGTAGGGGAGGTTTTAGGTAAGTTTCACCCTCATGGAGACTCTTCTGTTTATGATACCATGGTACGTATGGCTCAAGAATGGTCTTTGAGGTATATGCTTGTTGATGGTCAAGGGAACTTTGGTTCTATAGATGGTGATAGTCCTGCAGCAATGCGTTATACAGAAGCAAGACTGAGAAAAACAGCTGAAGAATTACTGTCTGATATTGATAAAAATACAGTTGATTATCAATTAAATTTTGATGATACCATAAAAGAACCAGTTGTATTACCTGCAAGAATACCGAATTTACTTTGTAATGGTACTTCCGGTATTGCTGTTGGAATGGCAACAAACATGCCTCCACATAACTTAACTGAAGTTGTTGATGCTACAATTGCTTACATTGATAACAAAGACATTGACATTGCTGGATTAATGCAACACATTAAAGCTCCAGATTTTCCTACTGGAGGAATTATATATGGTTATGATGGCGTGAAAAGTGCATTTGAGACTGGTAGAGGTCGTGTTGTAATGAGAGCGAAAACTAGTTTTGAAGAAGTAGGTAATAGAGAAGCAATTATTGTTTCTGAAATTCCTTACATGGTAAATAAGGCCGACATGATTAAAAAAACAGCCGACCTTGTTAACGCTAAAAAATTAGAAGGAATTCACGATATTAGAGATGAATCAGACCGTACGGGTATGCGTATTGTTTATGAACTCAAAAGAGATGCTATTCCGAACATCGTATTAAACAAGTTGTTTAAATACACTCAATTACAATCATCTTTTAGTGTAAACAATATTGCTTTAGTAAATGGTCGTCCTGAACAACTAAATCTAAAACAGATTATTGGTCATTATGTAGATCATAGACATGAAGTTGTTGTAAGAAGAACTCAATTTGAACTTGATCAAGCTGAAAAAAGAGCTCATATACTTGAAGGTTTATTGATAGCATTGGATAATTTAGATGCTGTTATTTCTTTGATACGCGCTTCTAAAACACCTGAAGAAGCTAGAAATGGTTTGATTGAAAAATTCAAGCTTTCTGAAATTCAGGCTAGGGCGATATTAGACTTAAGACTTCAAAAGCTTACTGGTCTTGAAAGAGATAAGATAAAGGAAGAATATGATGAATTGATGAAAACAATTGCCCACTTAAAGTCTATATTGGAAAGTGAAGAAATGAGAATGGATATTATCAAATCTGAACTAACTGAAGTTAAGGAAAAGTATGGAGATGAGCGAAGATCAATTATAGAGTACGCAGGTGGAGATTTCAAAATTGAGGATATGATTCCGGATGAGGAAGTAGTTATAACTATTTCTCATTTAGGCTATGTTAAAAGAACTAATCTTACCGAATACAAGTCACAAAATAGAGGTGGTGTTGGTGCTAGAGGAGCAAAAACTAGAGATGAAGATTTTTTACAAGAAGTTTTTGTTGCTAATAACCATGATTACATGTTGTTTTTTACTGAAAAAGGAAGATGTTTTTGGCTAAGAGTATTTGAAATTCCAGAAGGATCAAAAACATCCAAAGGAAGAGCTATACAAAACATGATTAATATTCCTTCCGATGATAAGGTCATGGCGTATATCAATACCAAAGATCTTAAAGACGAAGAATATGTTTCTAATCATTATGTAGTAATGTGTACTGTTAAAGGACAGATTAAGAAAACACCTTTATTATCTTATTCTAAACCAAGGCAAAATGGTATTAATGCTATTACTATCAAAGAAAATGACCAGCTATTAGAGGCTAAGCTTACTACAGGGGCTTCACAAATAATGATGGCAGTAAAATCAGGAAAAGCCATTCGGTTTGAAGAAGAAAAAGTTAGACCAATGGGAAGAACAGCCTCTGGTGTTAGAGGTGTTACTTTAGCTAATAGTGATGATCAGGTAGTAGGTATGATATGCGTTGATGATTTTAATTCTGATGTTTTAGTGGTCGCTGAAAATGGATATGGTAAGCGATCAAGTATTGAAGATTATCGAATCACCAATAGAGGAGGAAAAGGAGTAAAAACTATCAATGTTACTGAAAAAACAGGTAGCTTAATTGCTCTAAAAAATGTTACAGATGATAATGACTTAATGGTTGTAAATAAATCTGGAATTACTATTCGAATTTCGGTTGCTGATCTAAGACAAATGGGACGAGCCACTCAAGGAGTTCGTATTATAAAGCTAAAGGGTGATGATTCAATAGCTGCTGTTGCAAAGGTTCCTGCATCTAGTGAAGAAGATATTGATGAATCACAAACAAATGAAACGAATAGTCAAGCGGAATCAAATACGAGTAAAGAATAAATTATTAAATTACTCCCAATTTTAAAAGCGACCTCATTTGAAGTCGCTTTTTTATATATTTGCACTTTTAAATTTCATTAAAAACTACTATGAAAAAGACTATTTTTTTGTTATTACTAACATCATTTGTTATACCTAATTTATTTTCTCAAAATTTAATTCAGAAAATAGAGGCTGATAACAAATATGATATTCCCTATGAAATATGGCAATTAGATAATGGTTTAAACATTATAATTCATGAAGATCATTCAGATCCGATTGTTCATGTTGAACTTACGTATCATGTTGGCTCCAACAGAGAACAAATAGGGATGACTGGTTTTGCTCATTTTTTTGAGCATATGATGTTTCAAGGATCTGAAAATGTTGATGATGAAGAACATTTCAAAATTATTTCTGAAGCTGGTGGTACTTTAAATGGAACTACAAATAGAGATAGAACAAATTATTTTGAAACTTTACCAAGTAATCAATTAGAAACAGCCTTATGGTTGGAAGCTGATAGAATGGGTTTTTTATTGAATGCCGTTACACAAAAGAAATTTGAAAATCAAAGAAATGCTGTTAAAAACGAAAAAGCACAAAATCAAATAAATGTCCCTTATGGAATGTTTAGAGAAGTAATGGATCAAGTTCTATATCCTAAAGGTCATCCCTACAGTTGGCCTACAATTGGTTATGTAGATGATTTGGATAGAGTAACTGTTAATGAGCTCAAAGATTTTTTCTTGAGATGGTATGGACCAAACAACGCTTATTTAGTAGTAGCTGGTGATGTAGATCCGCAAAACGTTGTTGATCTAGCACAAAAATATTTTGGCCCAATCCCTAGAGGGGAAGAGGTTCGTGATTTAAGAGTTCCTAGAGTTATTTTACCTCAAAATAAATACAAAAAATTTGCTGACAGAATTTATTTTCCGATGGCTGCTTTTGTATATCCAACAGTTCCTAATTTCCATAAAGATGAAGCTCCATTAGATGCTTTAGCTGATATAATGGGGGCAGGAAATAACTCACCTTTTTACAAAGAATTTGTAAAAACTGAAAAAGCTGTTCAAGCTTCAGTATCTCATCCTTGTTTTGAACTTTCAGGTGAGTTTATGATAAATGTAATAAATTACCCCACATTTACTTTTTCTGAAACAGAAGAAACGGTTAGCGAGTTGGTTAACAATTTTGAATCATATATTACTGATGAAGCATTAGAACGATTCAAATCTAAAATGAGATCTAGTATCATTGATGGACTTTCTAGTGTTAGTGGAAAAGCTTCTCAACTTACAATGTGGGCTTATTTATTAGATGAGCCATACAACTTTAGTAGAGATATTGATCGTTATCAGGCAATTACCAAAGAAGATGTTCTTAAAGTGTACAAGAAATACATAAAAAATAAAAATTCGGTAGTTATTGATTATTACCCTCTTCCAATGGGGTCAGAAGATTCTGTGATGAGTGTAAATCCATATTCTCATATACCATTTACAAAAGATGAACAATATAAAGGTTTAGTTTATAATAGAGCAGAGGATACTTTTGACAGATCTGTTCGTCCAATACCGGGTCCTGCAAAACCTGTAAATGTTCCTTTTTATTTTGAAAGCAATGTTAAAACAGGAGAGTCTGGAACAAATATTCCTGTAATCGGTGCAGAATCTAATGAAGTGCCAAAAGTTTATTTCCTTTTAACCCTTGAAGGTGGTGATTTATTGATTTCAGATAATGTAAAGAAAAAAGGATTACCTGAATTAACTGCTCAAATGTTGAATGAAGGAACTGAAAACTACACTACAGAAGAAGTTAGCTCAATGTTAGATGAATTAGGTAGTACGATTAATTTTTCTGCTGATGAAAGGACATCTACTGTATATGTTACTAGTTTGTTAGGAAACTTAGATAAAACTATAAAAATACTTGAAGATAAATTACTACGACCTGCTTTTGATGAAGTAGACTTCAAACGAGTAAAAAAACAATTTAAAGAATCAATAAATAACAATAAGAAATCTGCTAATATTATTGCGTCAGAGGCTATGGCTAGTCTGCTTTATGGTAAGTCTATTAGAGGGGTTTCTAATACTGTTAAAGGCATCGAGAAGCTCAAATTATCTGATGTTAGAGAGTTTTACAATAAACAATATAATCCAAATTTGGCAAGTGTTGTAGTTGTAGGAGATATTTCCAAAGAAGATCTAATGCCACAATTGAACTTTTTGAATAATTGGAAAGGAGAGAAAGTTTCTATTAATAAGGTTTTACCACAGGAAAATATTTTCGGAAATGAAATTTATGTAGTTCACAAGCCTGGACCTCAATCGATAATTTTAATGGGTCATCACTCATTAAAATATGATACGGAAGGAGATTATTTTAAATCTAATGTGATGAATTTCGTTTTTGGTGGAGCATTTAATAGTAGATTAAATTTAAATCTGAGAGAAGATAAAGGTTATACTTATGGAATTAGATCTGGGTTTAGAGGTAACGATACCGATGGGTTGTTTTATATTCAAACATCGGTACGTTCTGAGGCCACAGATAGCGCTTTGACAGAAATATATAAAGAGTTAAATAATTACGTTGATAATGGTATTACTCAAGACGAATTAAATTTCACAAAAAGTGCTATAATTAATTCTGATGCTCTTAAGTATGAAACTGCTTTTCAAAAGTCTAGATTTTTAGCTCGTATACAACGCTATGGATTAGATAGAGAATACACTAAAAGACAAAATAATATACTCAACAACATGACCGTTGAAGATATTAATTCGTTAGCAAAAAAGTATATCGATAAAAATAATCACATCGTTGTTGTCGTTGGTAATAAATATGCTCTCAAAAAATCTTTGGCAAAATTTGGAAAAGTTACTGAACTTAAAATAAAATAAAACATAAATTATTATGAATAAAATCAACCTATTAATATTAATTTCTTTTTTATCGTTTAATGTTTTTGCACAAAAAAGCAATGTGCAAAATGCTTACAAAGCACTTAAAAAAGAAAAGGTAAGTGAAGCTGTTGAATATATTGAATTAGCATACAATAATGAATCTACATCAAATGATGTTAAAATGCTTAATTACAGGGGGCAAATTTATTTTGAAGTACACTCCAATAGTGAATTTAAATCAATAGATAAGATGGCTATTCTTAAATGTGCTGAAAGTTGGTTAAGACTTTCAAAACATCCTAAAGCTGGAAAATGGTTCGATAAAAGTGAACTCAATGATAATATTACTAAAGCTGGAGTTGGCTTGTTTAATAAAGGAGTTGAATTATATTCTATGAAAGAGTACGATAATTCAAAACTTTTATTTAATAAAATTTTCGATTTAATTCCGTTTGATGAAGCTGGAAATTTAAGCCGATCGAATGTCACTAAAGAATCCATTTGGCTAAATATGTTTTATGTTTCTTCTGCACAAGGAGACAATATGGGTAGTAAACAATATCTTCAAAACTTAATTGACGTTAATTACCAAGACCCATTGATTTATTCATATATGTCTGATGTTTATCTTAATGAAGGAAATCAAGACAAAGCATTGGAAGTTATTAAAGAGGGTAGAGAGTATTTCGAGACTGATGTTAATTTAATAATCGCAGAGTTAAACTATTATTTAGCAAATGAAAACTATATAAAAGCTGAAGAATTGTTAAAATTAGCAGTTGAAGAAGATCCTAATAACCCAAAATTATTTTTTGCTTTAGGAAGTAGTTATGATGAACTAGGTAAATTTGAAGAAGCAGAATCTGCGTATAGAGAAGCTGTTGATATTGATCCAAATTTTTATGATGCTCAATACAATCTTGGTATTATGTATTACAACAAAGCCGGAAAAATGTTAAACGAGGCAAATTCAATAAAAGACTTCAATAAATATGATGCTGCAAAAAATAAAGCAGATAAATTGATGCTAAAAGGTTTACCTCATATCGAAGCTTGTTATGAAATGCAACCAGACGATAAAAATATCCTTATTGTTCTTAAAGAATTATATTACAGAAATGGTAATGAAGCAAAATACAAAGAAATCGTAAGCAAGTTAAATTAAAAAATTCCCCTAAACCCTAAATTAATGAGAGTATTATTCAAAGCTATTTTAGTTGTTGTTTTATTATCCATAACTAATATTTATAGCTATTCACAACCATCAACAAAACAAACTTCCTTTATCTATAAAAAAAAGAAAAAGGTTGTTGATCCAATAGATACAAAAACTAAAAATTGTGAATTATACGATGGTTTGTTTAGATTTTATCAAGATAAAAAGAATGGGTCTTCTTTTATAGAAATAGATACTTCACATATTGGTAAAGAATTCATTTACTTTAGTTACTTTGAAAATGGAGTAGGAGATGCAAGAGCAAATAGGGGTGTATATAGAGGATCTAAGATTATAAAGATTAATAAGTTTTTTGATAAAATAGATTTTACAATAGAAAACACAAAGTACTTTTTTGATCCAAATAGTCCATTAAGCAATTCATCTAATGCAAACATAAACACACCTATAGTAGTTTCGGAATCTATTGTTGCAACTAGTTTATGTAAGACTAAGTTCTTGATTGATGCTGATAACATCTTTCTAAATGAATCTTTTCAGCAAGTTCGATCCTCATATTCCGGTGGTTATAAGGGATTTAGACTTGGCAACTTAAGTAAAAGTAAAACAAGATTAGAAAAAGTAAGAAACTATCCAGAAAATACTGATGTGTTAGTAAAATATGTTTACGAAAGTAAATATCCTTCTAGAAGGGGTGGACAAGCTGTTACTGACTCTAGAAATGTTTCTGTTGTTGTTCAACACAGCATTATTGAAATGCCTGATGATAATTACGTTCCAAGAATAGATGACACAAGAGTTGGATATTTTACAACTCAGACTAATCATATGACTAGTATTGATCAAGTAAATTATAGAGACTTTATCAATCGTTGGAGATTAGAAAAAAAGTTTCCAGAAAACGATGTTTCAGAACCATTTAAGCCAATAACTTTTTGGATTGAAAATACAACACCTTATGAATTTAGAGACATCATAAAAGATGGAGTAGAAGCTTGGAATATAGCTTTTGAAGAAGCTGGCTTTTCTAATGCCATTGAAGTAAAAATACAACCAGATTCAGCTGAGTGGGATGCTGGTGATATCCGATATAATGTTCTTCGTTGGACTTCTTCTCCATCACCACCTTGGGGTGGCTATGGCCCATCATTTGTGAACCCTAGAACTGGTGAAATTCTTGGTGCTGACATTATGTTGGAATGGGTATATATTACCAACAGGATATTAACAGATGAGTTATTTAATGATTCTGAAGATCAACAAAATCACCAAATGTGTAATGCTGCTAGTCATCAACAAATTGAAAATCAGTTTGGTTTAAATTACATTAAGTCATTTAATTTATCTGAGGAGCTTGAAAAAGAATTAATTAAACAATCTTTGTATAGATTAGTACTTCATGAAGTAGGTCACACTCTTGGGCTTAGTCATAACTTTAAAGGGTCTTTATTTCTAAATAACGAAGAGCTTAACAATAAAGAAATTGTTAATGAAAGAGGTGTATGTTCTTCAGTAATGGAATATCCGGCTATCAACATTGCGGAAAATCCAGAAAATCAAGGTTTATTTTTTGACGTTAAACCTGGCGTGTATGATATATGGGCTATTAAATATGGTTATTCGTGGTTTGAGAATAAAGAAAAAGAAGATGAAACACTAAATGAAATATTATCTCATTCAACTAAAAAAGAGTTGGCATTTGCTAACGATGCATTTGATATGAGATATCCTGGAAAAGGAACGGATCCAAACGCTATGATTTATGATTTATCTAGCGATCCTGTTGAACATTCTTTACGCAAAATAAAAAAAGTAATTTCTATTGCTTCAAATTTAAAGCAGAAATACACTGAGAATAATGACACTTATGAAGAATTGTATCGATCGTATAGAACTTTATTATTTTCGTACTACCAATCGTTAAATATTAT
The DNA here is from genome assembly GCA_049890095.1 of Flavobacteriales bacterium. Taxonomy (GTDB): domain Bacteria; phylum Bacteroidota; class Bacteroidia; order Flavobacteriales; family UBA7312; genus JABAYQ01. Next base: position 332,439 of record JBMHCD010000008.1, read on the forward strand.
TTCTAGACAAATAGGGGGAGTGAAAGTAGATTTGGCTCACACCAATCAAAATTCAATAAACAAACCATTTGAAAGCATAAATAAAGAAGTACAAAAAAACGCTTTAGATATTATTTCTAAGTATGGTTTTAGTAATATGATAATATTACAACAGGATATATTTCCTTTTTTGCAAAAACAAAGAAGAGGATTTAGTGTTTCTAATGATCCGCAAATCCATCAATTAATACTTACTTATCAAAATAGATTGATGAATCATTTACTTCATCCAAATGTTTTACAAAGAATAACTAATTCCAATTTGTATGGTAATGATTATACTCTAGCTAATTATATGATTGATCTAAGGAATGCCGTTTTTAAATCTGATTTTAATCAGAACGTTACTACAGTTAGACAAAATCTACAAACATCCTATGTAAATAGATTAATTTCTATTGTTGATACTGATTCTAGATTTGATAATATTACAAAAGCTTCTGTTTATTATAATTTAGAATGGCTCAAAAATAATCTTAATCAAAATGTAGGAGATCTTTCTACTAAACAACACAGAAAGTATTTAACTTTCTTAATTAATAATGCTTTAAAAGAAGAGTAGTATTCTCTTCTTTACATATTCTATTTAACATAATATTAATTATAGGGCGTTTATTGAAATTTAGAATAATTCATCTAATTCTATCCAGCGTACGGATTTTTCATCCAACAATTCAATAATTTTTCCTAGTTCATCGCTAAGTGAATTTATTTTCTCAAAAGATAAATTTTCCTTAATAATATCATTTTCTAATTCTTTTTTTCGAATTTCTAATTTTGAAATTTCTTTTTCGAGTTGTTCGTATTCAAATTTGTCTTTATAAGATACTTTATTTTTTTCTTTTACTTTTTTTGAATTAGTATTACTCTCCGTTTTAATTTTCTGAGCATCGTTTTGATTTTTTCTATATTCAGAATATGATGTGTAAATATCTTTAATTTTTCCATTACCTTCAAAAATGAATAAATGATTACATAATTTATCCATAAAGTATCTATCATGAGAAACAATAATTAGACATCCTTTAAATTGAGTTAAGAATTCTTCTAATTTATTTAATGTCAATAAATCTAAATCATTGGTTGGTTCGTCCAGAATTAAAAAATTAGGGTTTTTTATCAATACTGTTAAAAGATATAGTCTTCTCTTTTCACCACCACTTAGTTTTGAAACAAAAGTATGTTGTGTTTTGGGTGGAAACATAAAATACGTTAGCAATTGAGAAGCTGTTAATTTTTTCCCATCTGACATTTCAATTACTTCAGCAATATCTTTAAGTACATCAATAACCCTTTTATCATCTTTTATCTGAATACCTTGTTGAGAAAAATATCCATAAATGATGGTTTCACCTACATTTATTTTTCCACTATCAGCTTTTTCTTTCTGGGTTAACATATTCAAAAATGTAGTTTTTCCTACTCCATTTTTTCCTATTATTCCTATTCTATCGCCTTTATTAAAGGTGTAATCGAAACTGTCTAAAATTTTTAAATCTCCGTAACTTTTATAAACTTTTTTTAATTCTAGAATTTTACCTCCTATTCTATTCATTTTAACATCCAAAACAATGTCATGATTTATTTTTTTGGATTGTGCTTTTTGTTTAATATTATCGAAGTTGGTAATTCTTGCTTTAGATTTGGTAGTTCGCGCTTTGGGTTGTCTTCGCATCCATTCCAATTCTTTTTTCATTAGCTTATTTGCCTTTGAAATTTCAGTATTTATAGCTGCTACCCTTTCATTTCTCTTTTCTAAAAAATAATTGTAGTTTCCTTTATGATGGTAAAGTATTCCATCTTCTAGTTCTAATATTTGATTACAAACTCTATCCAAAAAATAACGATCGTGAGTAACCATTAACAAAGTTATTTTTTGTTGTTGTAAAAACTTTTCTAACCATTCAATCATTTCAATATCTAAATGGTTGGTTGGCTCGTCTAATAGTAATAAATCTGGTTCGTCAATGAGTAACAAAGCTAATGAGAGACGTTTTTTTTGTCCTCCTGATAAGTCTTTAACCCTTTGTTGAAAATCAATGATATTAAACTTGGATAAAATTTGCTTAATTCTTCTTTCATAATCCCAAGCATTCTTTTCATTCATTTGATTAGTTAAACTTTCTAAAGCATTTAACGTATTAGAGTTATTTAGTTTAGTATGTTCATCTAATGCATTTTCATACTGCTTAATTAATAATGAAATATCACTTTTATTATTTTTAATAAGTTGATCTACAGTTTGGTTAAAATTAAAATCAGGATCTTGAGCTAGATAACCAACTTTTAAATTTTTTCTTATGGTAACAGTACCCTTATCTTGCTGATCTTTACCAGCAATTATTTTTATCATACTAGATTTACCGGTACCATTATTTGCAATTAATGCCATTTTATCTCCTTGATTTAAACCAAAGTTTAAACCCTCGAATAAAACTCTTTCACCATAGTTTTTTCCTAAATTATCAATAGATAAATAATTCATATTGTAGCATTTTTACCTGCAATATAACCACTAGTCCATGCAGCCTGAAAATTAAATCCTCCTGTTATACCATCAATATTCATCACTTCACCACAAAAATACAAGCCTTTACATGTTTTACTTTCCATAGAAGTATTATTTATACTATTTAGATCAATTCCTCCACTGGTAACAAACTCTTCTTTAAAAGTTGTTTTTCCATTTATGGTATAAATATCATTCATTAAACAGTTTAACAATTTATTAACTTCTTTTTTGCTCAATTCATTCCATTTTTTGGAGTTAGATATTTCACTTTTACTAATTATAAAATTCCATAATCTTGATGGCATATCAAATGGATTTTTATTTGCTATAATTCTGTTGCTTAGTCTATTCTGAGTAATAATTTCAAGGTATTTATTTTCACTTAAATTTAGCCAATTGACCTGAATATTAAAGTTATAATTTAAACTATGAAGAATTCTAGCTCCATATGCTGATGTTTTTAAAACTGCTGGACCACTCATTCCCCAATGAGTAATTAGCAATGGTCCATTATGTTTTATTTTTGTACCCTCTATTTTTACTGAGCTATCATTTGCTACCACTCCCATCAACTCCGTAATTTCATTATTAGGTATATTAAAAGTAAATAATGAAGGAACTGGCATAATGATATCTTTTTGAAGTTTTTTTATCCAGTCAAATCCATTTATTTTAGGAGATCCACCGGTTGCAATAATGACTCTATCAAAAAAATCAATACTACCATTTATATTTAATTGAAATTTATTTTTGACTTTATCAATTTTAGAAATTAAAGATTTGAGATTTAAATTAATATTTAAATCATGAACTTCGTTTAATAAACAATCTATAATTGTTTGAGAGCTATCAGTAGATGGAAAAACTCTATTATCGGCTTCTGTTTTAAGTTTAATTCCTCTATCTTCAAACCATTGGAAGGTGTCTTTAGTAGAAAAATGAGAAAACGATTTTTTTAAAAACTTTCCTCCTCTAGGATAGTTTTGTGCTAATTTGGAAATAGAAAAGCATGCGTTTGTAACATTACATCTACCACCACCTGAAACCTTGACTTTTGCTAAAACTTTATTAGATTTTTCAAAAATTACAACTTCATTCTTTCTATTGATAGATTTTGCCGTAATGGCCGCCATAAAGCCTGCAGCCCCTCCTCCTATTATTGCAATTTTCATCTCATCAAAAATTAAATCAAAGAAAGGTACAAAAAATGACTTATTTAAATTTTCTCATTCTTAGGCTAACAGGAGTTACTTCTAAAAATTCGTCGTCAGCCAGATACTCCATAGCTTCTTCTAAAGAAAAAACAACTTTAGGTGCTATTTTCATAGCATCATCTGAGCCAGATTTTCTCATATTAGTTAATTGCTTTCCTTTCACTAAATTCACCTCTAAATCATTATCTCTTGAATGTTCACCAATTACTTGTCCTTTATAAATCACATCATTTGGAGAAACAAAAAAACGTCCTCTATCTTGTAATCTATTTAGAGCAAAAGCCGTTGCTGGTCCTTGTTCTGAAGAAATCAATGATCCTTTAAGTCTTGATGGAATATCACCTTTATAAGCTTTAAATTCTCTAAATCGATGTGTCATAACCGCCGAGCCTGCAGTTGCGGTTAGTATGTTATTTCTTAAGCCTATCAATCCTCTTGATGGAATATCAAATTCTAGATGCTGTAAATCTCCTTTTGGCTCCATTACAAGAAGATCTCCTTTACGTTGAGTCACTAATTCTATTGCTTTTCCAGAATATTCTTCGCTGACATCAATTACAAGAGTTTCAAAAGGTTCACTTTTAACGCCATCAATTTCTTTGATGATAACTTGAGGTTTTCCAACCTGAAGTTCATATCCTTCTCTTCTCATTGTTTCTATTAAAACAGATAAATGTAATACACCCCTTCCATACACATTAAATCGATCTTCTTTATCGGTTTTTTCAATTTTTAGTGCTAAATTTTTTTCTGTTTCCTTGTACAAACGATCTCTCAAATGTCTTGAAGTAACGAACTTACCTTCCTTTCCAAAAAAGGGTGAATTATTTATAGTAAAAAGCATACTCATTGTAGGTTCGTCAACCTCAATTCTTGAAAGTGATTCAGGATTTTCTAAATCTGCAATAGTGTCTCCAATTTCAAAATCATCAATTCCTATGATTGCACATAAATCTCCTGATCTGACCTTCTTTACTTCTTCCCTACCTAAACCTTTGAATACGTATAATTCTTTTATACGTACTTTTTTATTTTTATCCTTTTTACAAAGAATATAATCTTTTCCTACTTCTAAATCACCTCTAAAAACTCTACCAATTGCAATTCTCCCCTTAAAACTTGAAAAATCTAATGAAGTGATTTGCATTTGAGGTGTACCGACTCTGTAAGGAGCTTCTGGAATGTTCTCTAAAATAGCATCCATCAATGGAATAATATTATCTGTTTTATCTTTCCAATCTTTGCTCATCCATCCTAGTTTAGAAGATCCGTAGATTGTCTCAAACTCTAATTGTTCTTCTGTAGCATCTAGATTAAACATCAGTTCAAAAACGCTTTCTTGGACTATATCAGGGGTGCAATTTTCTTTATCAACTTTATTTACAACTACAATAGGTTTTAGACCTAAATCTATAGCCTTACTTAAAACAAATCTAGTTTGTGGCATTGGGCCTTCAAAAGCGTCAACTAATAAAAGAACACCATCCGCCATTTTCAAGACTCTTTCAACTTCTCCACCAAAGTCGGCATGACCTGGAGTATCAATAATGTTAATTTTTACATCTTTATAATTTACAGATACGTTTTTAGATAATATGGTGATACCTCTTTCTCTTTCCAAGTCATTATTGTCTAATATTAACTCGCCAGTATCTTTTCTTTTATCATTTGCTTCACAATGTTGAATGATTTTATCAACTAAAGTTGTTTTTCCATGATCTACGTGTGCTATAATAGCAATATTTCTAATTGATTGCATTTAAATTATTTTGAATCTCTATTAACTCTCAATTCTCTTCCTTCTACATAAATTCCTTTGAATTTATTGGCAATTGATTTTGATTTCTTTTTGTCTACTTCAAAAAAGCTACAATTTTTTTGCAGTTCAATGTTTCCAACATCTGATTTTTTAATTTTTGCAGTGTCAGCAATAAATTCGCATAATTCTCTTTTATTAACCCCATCCATTTTTCCTACATTTATAAAAAATCGTACCCCACTTAGCTTAGAAGATTTTTCTTTTTTGCTTTTAAACTGATCTTTTCTTTTTTCAGTTCTATTATTACTACGTCGATCGCTCCTACTTTTTGAACGTTTTGAGGCTCTGCCATCTTCATTTAAGTCAGTGTTACTTTTGGAATAATTCAAATTGTTTATTTCTATAGCAACTAGTTTTTCAACTAATTCTTCATACGATAAACTACCTAACATCATTTGAATTTTAGTAAGAAATTGACCATTAATTTTACTATTTGGTTTTGTTTCAACTAAATTTTCAGCCCATTTCTCAAGTCTAATATTAAGAATGTCATCAACGGTAGGAATAGTTACTTTTTTCATTTTTAATTTTAGATTTTTCTCGATCATTTCTAGTTTTCTTATATCTCTATTAGTAAGAATAGATAAAGAAATACCCTTTTTACCAGCTCTAGCCGTTCTACCACTTCTATGAGTGTAATAAGCCGAATCATCTGGTAATGCATAATGTATAACGTGAGTAAGATCATTAACATCGATACCTCTGGCAGCTACATCTGTAGCTACTAATACTTGAAGGCTATGATCTTTAAACCGTTTCATAACCCTGTCTCTTTGTGCTTGAGACATATCTCCGTGTAATGCTTCAGCTTGATATTTTGCTTTTTTTAAATCATCAGCTAATTGTTGAGTTTTAATTTTTGTTCTGCAAAAGATAACACCTCTAAAGTTTTCTTCAAGATCCAAAACTCTTTTAAGACCTTCAAACTTTACAGAAGATTTTACAATGGCAAATTGATGTTCAATATTTTCATTAGTCTGATTACCTGATGAAACTTTAATTTCTGCAGGATTATTCATGTATGAATTTACAATAGACCTAATTTCTTTAGGCATAGTTGCAGAAAATAGCCAAGTATTTTTATCTTCTCCAGTGTGCGATAATATAGAATCTAAATCTTCCTTGAATCCCATATTCAACATTTCATCAGCTTCATCAAGAACAACAAAATTAATTTCAGATAAATTAATAGCTTTCCTTCTAATTAAATCTAAAAGTCTTCCAGGGGTTGCAATAATAATTTGCGGTGTTTTTCTTTTGATGTTTCGCATTTGATCAACAATAGAGGCACCACCATAAACTGTTTGACTCTGTATGTTAGGAATGTATTTTGAAAATATTTTTAATTGCTCTCCTATTTGTTGCCCCAATTCTCGAGTTGGAGCTAAAATCAATGCTTGAGTGGAATTTTTATTTGGATTAATCCAGTCTAACAATGGTAAACCGAAAGCAGCTGTTTTTCCAGTACCAGTTTGAGCAAGACCAATAAAGTCTTGTCTTTTTTCTTTTAAAAGCGGAATTGCTTTCTCTTGTATGGGTGAAGGTGATTCGAACCCTAGTTCTGGTAATACACGAAGAACAGAATCGGATAGATTCAAATCTGAAAATTTTATCATCTTATATTTTTTATGGTTTGCAAATCTAGTCTTTTAAATAGGATAAATGTATTTTGAACGAAATAAAAAAAGCCCCTTCATAAATGAAGAGGCTTTTAATATAAATCATAATACAAATTATGCTTTTTTCAAGAAAGGTAAACCAGTTCTAGTGTTTTCAACAACTTTCTTTCCTGCAGGTACAGAATCAAGACCAGTACTACGCTCATCTTTTGAGAAGTAATAAATTGTTTGAACACGTCCTGTAGACTTTAAAGTTACATCTTTAGAATTTAGGTAATAAGTTTGACCTTTACTATTTGTGTGCGAAAATGCCATAATAATATTTTTTAGTTAATTAAATAAGTTATAAAATCAGTTGTCAATTTAGCAAAAAATAAAATCGTTAGAGATAATTAATTTAAAAAAATGTTTAACAATTTACAGATAGAATAAAATCAATTTTCTTTGATGTAAACATATACTAACAAAACCAATGTTTTTAATAGTTGTATGAAAAACACCTATTAACTAAACTAATAGTTTATTTATATTGTTTTAAATAATTGAAAATCAATATTTTATATTTAATATTAATTCTACATGCTATATCATATATTATATCATAAAACAAAAAAACCTAACCTAGTAAATAGATTTAAAAAGGCAATTTAGAGTAGACTAAATTTTGATAAATTAATAAGTTATCAACAATGATTTGATTCAAATTCATTCGTATAAATCATAAATAGAATATTCAAAAAGGTCATTTTTTTTAATAATAAAATTCTATTGTGCATCTCTAAGAAATACTAATGAATTGTTTTCAGACATTTCGGGACTAAAATAATAACCTTCAGAATTAAATGATTTTATGTCATCAAGAGTTTTAACTTTATTTTTTATTTGATATGCTGCCATTAATCCACGTGCTTTTTTTGCAAAGAAACTAATTACCTTGTATTCACCATTTTTGTAGTTTTTAAAAACAGGGTTAATTATATCCGCATTAATTTTTTGTTTATCAATAACTTTAAAGTATTCGTTTGATGCTAAATTTAAAAGATAATTATGTTGATGAACTTTCAGATCTTCATTTAATGTTCTGGTAATATCTTCTTTCCAGAAATCATATAAATTTTTTGAATTTACTACAGAAATTTTTGTCCCCATTTCTAGTCTGTATGCTTGTATTAAATCCAATGGTTTTAATAATCCATATAAACCGGATAAAATCCTCAGACTTGATTGTGAATATGATAAATCATCTTTAGTAAACTCATTAGCGTTTAACCCGACATAAACATCTCCTGTAAAAGCAAAAACAGCTTGTTTTGAATTTTTTAAAGTAAAAGGTAATTTCCAATTGGCAATTCTATCTACATTTAGTTGAGCTAAATTTTCACTAATGCTCATCAGTTTCATAAATTGTTTTACATCCAATTTATTTAAAACATTTACAACTTGCTGGCTTTTATCTGTTAAGATAGGTAGTGTATGAGAAATTTCTTTATTTTCTTTTTCAAAATTTAAAGATTTAGCTGGAGAAATAATTGACAACATATTAGCGACTTGTTTATTTGATTACAAATTTATTGATTTGCCATCAAATTCATCTACAAAAAAATGACAAATATTTCTAAGAATTATAGTTTATTAGTAATGCATTTTATTGTTGTGTTATTAGGTTTTACAGGTGTTTTAGGAAAGCTTATAGATCTTGATTCTTCAATCCTTGTTTGGTATAGAATGTTATTTGCTTTTGGATTTTTAGTAATTTTTATTGCATTGACTAAAAAAGGATTTAATGTTTCAACATCCAATTTTATTAAGATTTTAGGAATTGGTGTTGTAGTGGCTGCGCATTGGTTATTTTTTTTTAAAAGTATTAAAGTTTCAAATATTTCAGTTGCAGTAGTTTGTATGGCAACATCTTCCCTATTCTCTGCTTTTTTAGAACCCTTATTTTTTAGAAGAAAAATAAATTACAGAGAAGTGATTTTTAGTGTACTGGTAATTATAGGTTTATCTTATGCAATGAATGCAGATACCTCATATTTTTTGGGTTATGTTTATGGCATACTAGCAGCATTTTTAGCTACTCTTTTTACTATTTTAAATGCTGTGTTTATTAAAAAAGTAAGTGCTACAAACATTACAACTATAGAAATGTTAGCTGGTGTTTTGTTATTTACTGTTTATTTTGGGATTAATGGAACTTTAAATATGCAATCTTTAAACCTAACTTTAACAGATTTATATTACCTTCTAGTATTAGGAGGAGTTTGTACATCCTTTGCATTTGTGGTCAGCGTAGAAGTAATGAAGCATCTCTCCCCTTATTCAGTTATCATGGCTGTTAATTTAGAGCCTATATATAGTGTTATTTTAGCTCTTTTAATTTTTAAGGATAGTGAAACAATGACACCTTCTTTTTATATAGGAGGCTTAATTATATTAATAACAGTTTTTTTAGATGGTTACTTAAAAGCAAAGCATAAAGAAAAATAAACCATTTTAAATTTCGTTATATATTTGCAAAAATTTTTTTAAAATATGAAAAAATCGATCCTTTCACTCATAGTAGTGGTATATTCTATGTCATCATTTGCTCAGTCAAGAAAAACAGATTTCTATGAATTTAATGGAAACATCAAAGGGATAAAAGATACTACTTGTATGCTTGCTTATTATTTTGGTGACAAACAATTTGCAAAAGATACCGCAATTATTGATGGCAACGGAAATTTTCAGTTTAAAGGAGATGAAGGGTTATTGCACGGTATGTATATGATAGTATTTCCTAATAGTAAGTATATGGAAATTGTCGTAGCTGAAAATGAATTTTCTTTTACATCTGATATTGATAACTTGATTTCGGAAACTAGATTTACTAATTCTGACGAAAATCAAAAATTTTATGGATACCTTCAATACCTCGAAGAAAAAAAAGAAGTATTATCAAACTACAGAAATAAATTAGAAACGATACAACTTTCTCAAAAGGCAAATATTCAAAATGAAATGAATAAAATAAACTCTGAGATGTTAAAACATCAGCAAGATTTTATTGTTCAAAATCCAAATATTTTATTTACCGCTATTTTAAAATCTAGTGAAGAAATTAAAGTGCCATCTCCACCTATTTTAGAAAATGGATCTATAGATAGCACTTTTCAATATCGTTACTATAAAAAACATTTTTATGATAATTTTGATTTTTCTGATGAAAGACTTCTAAGAACTCCTATTTTTCATTCAAAATTAAATACGTACATAGAAAACCTAACTCCAAAGCATGCAGATTCTATTATTGTTTCTTGCGATTACTTAATTGAAAAATCAAGAGCTAATATTGAAGTATTTAAATATGTTGTTTCTTATTTAACTTCTACTTATGAGAGATCAAAAATCATGGGATTAGAAAAGGTGTTTGTTCATCTTGTAAAAAAACACTTTTCTACTGGCGAAGTTGACTGGTTAGATGAAACACAAATTTTTAATATTGTTGATAGAGCTGAAACAATCGAACCGTTAATGATTGGTCAGATTGCTCCTAACCTTAGTTTAAGGGATACTTCAGAGAACGTTAGAGTACTTCATCAAATTACTAATGATTTTACAGTTTTAATATTTTATGACCCTGATTGTGGGCATTGTAAAAAAGAATTGCCTGTTATAAAACAAAAGCAAGATCAATGGCTTGCTGATGGTATCAGCGTAGAAGTTTATTGTGTTTCTGTTGAATTAGATAAAGAAAAATGGTTAGAGTTTATACGAACATATGATACAGGAGATTGGATTAATGTTGCCGAGTTTAGAACATATGTAGATGGAGAATATAATAGAGAAAATGACATGTATGTTACACCATTTCCATATATCAAACAACTCTATGACATAAATGGTACTCCAAAAGTTTATTTGCTAGACAAAGACAAGCGTATCCTGGTCAACGCAATTAAAGGAAATATTGGGGTTGATCAACTTTCCGAATTGCTATATTTAGAAAATAACAAATAGGTTTTTCATGTTTATTTAAAAAAGTTGTAGTAAATTTACTGCAACTTAAAAACTTAAATCATGAAAAGAATTAAACTTATCTGTTTAGTAGCATACCTATTTATTGCAAATGCTTACTCAAAAGATTTACCAGAAAATCCACAGCCAGGCAAATGTTACGTAAAATGTACAACCCCAGATATTTATGTAAATGAAGAGGTGAAAGTACAAATCAAACCATCTTATTCAATTTTAAAAACAATTCCGGCCAAATTTGAAAAGAAAGTAGTAAAGGTTAAGGTAAAGGATGAAGAGGTAAAATTAAAAGTTGTACCAGCTAAATGGGAGAAAAGAGAAATAAGCTATGCAAAGAAAGAAGGATATACAGTATTAACTTCAAATCAAGCTAAATTTATAAACGATACTAAAACTGTTGAAATTAAACCAGAATATGCACAATGGGAATTAGGAACTTTAAATCCAGATTGTGAATCATCAAACCCTGACGATTGTAAATATTGGTGTTTCAAAGGATATCCCGCAGAATTTAAAACCATTGAAATAGAAAAAATTGATAAAAAAGCATTTGTGACTTCTAAAGAAATAAAGCCGAAAGATGCTAATTATTTCAGAAAAGTTATAAAGGAAAAAGCAAAAATAATCGAAGAAGTTATTCCAGCTGAATATTCAACTGTAACTCAAATTGTAAAAGTTGAAGATGCAAAAACCATTAAAGAAACTATTTCTGCTCAATATAAAACAATTATAAAAGAAGTTTTAAAAGAAAAAGGTGGTCTAACTAGTTGGAAAGAAGTTGATTGTAATTTAGTTGAATATCAAGCATTGCCTATCAACTGGAATTTAAATAGTTATATTTTAACTTCAGATGCAAAAAATATCATCAATAATAAACTATTGCCAATTTTGGCAAATAATCCAGGAGCTAAATTAGAAATAGCATCTCACACTGACTCTAGAGGGAGTGAAGAATCTAATCAACTGCTTTCTGAAAAACGAGCACAAGCAGTTGTAAACTATTTACAAAAAAGAGGTATAAATACAAGTTTATTATTTGCTAATGGTTATGGCGAAAAAAGATTAAAAAATAGATGTTCTAACGGTGTATCATGTACTGAAAGAGAACATTCAGTAAATAGAAGAAGGGAATTTAGATTAATTGACAACTAAATTTATTTGCGAAAAAAAACTTCAGTGGCTCCTCCTCCATGATCTTGGAAGCGGGAGTCTTTGATTTCTACAGGATAGTTTTTTAAAAGTTGGTGTACTTCTTCTCTTAATACTCCAGAGCCTTTACCATGTATTATTATAAGTTTATAAACTTTTCTTTGTATTGCTCTTTCTATTGCATTTTTGCATTTTTTTAGTTGCAACTGAACAATTTCGTAATTAGTAAGATGATTAAATTTACTTAAAATTGTTTCAATATGTAAATCCACTTCCCATTGAGGTCCTTTCTTTTTATTTTTTTTAGGACTTCGATTATAATTTAATTTGACTTCAATTGTAGGAATATTCTTGTAAGCCCCTTCATTATCGGTATCAAGGTTTATTTTAATAATGTCATTTACAAAATGAACTTCATTAAACCCATCAACAGTTTGAATAATTGCTTGATTATTTTTTATAAACTTTACAATTTTCCCAACACCTTTCTGATCTAAAAATTTGATTTTGTCTCCTACTCTAAAATCATTGCCCATAATGTAATGGATAAAAGGTTAGTTTATTCTTGTTGAGCATAATAGCTGGTAAAGGAATTTTTAAATGGTTGAAGATCATAAACACTTTATTTAAAAATTCGCTATTCGTTTTTATTTTGTTTAAGTCCAGATCCAAAGATAAGTAATATTGCCTAGACGATAAATCTGTATATGCATTAGAAGAAATTAAATTATCTATTCCATAACCTAAAGAAATACACAACGGTTGTGGTATAGATGAGTTTTTGAAAAAACTACTAATATTTGCAGAAATCCAATACGTTTGACCATTGTAATCTTTAAACGTTTGTTCTAAAAAATTACTACCCAATATATTTGAATTTTCTTTTGCATAAGCTGTTGGAAAAAAAGAAAACTTCATTTGTACTCTTTGTTCTTCCCATAGAAGTTCTTGTCCAACATAAACTATTGAACCAATTGTGTTGGCAACTAAGTCACCATATGAGGCTCCCCACTGTTTTGAAAATCCATCAAGAATTTCTACTGTAGTTAGCATAACCGGACCAAACATACCTCCATACCAGAGTGATTTTTTCTTCGGAACACCTGATGATAACAATATATTATTTCCTAATTTACTTAAGTTATATACGCTATATGCATGACCATATTTATCAATTTTAAACCAATGACTATTATCATTATGGAAATGAAAAGAACTTCTTTCATAATCAGCATACCACAATTTGTTTAAACCATACATCGTACCGCCATAAATTGCAACTTCTGAGGCGATTGCAATTTTAAATACTTTTGTACTATCTATTTGAGCGTATGAGCCAAAAGCAAAAGACACCAATAAAAAAAAGATCTTCCACATGTAACAAATATAAGCTTATATGTTTTTTTAAAAACATTATATTTCAATAGATTTGTGAAAATAAAAAAACGAATATGATAGAAGCAAATAATCCACAACTAACTTCCTGGATAGAAGTAAATAAGAATAGTGATTTTCCAATTCAAAATATTCCTTTTGGAGTAGCAAATATAAATGGTAAAGACAGTGTTGTAAGTCGTATAGGCAATACAGTAATTTCATTAAATGAAGTTTATAAAAAAGGATATTTTGACGGTATATTGAATCAAAATTGTTTTAATTCATCTGTTTTAAATGATTTTTTGAAAGAAAAAAAATCTACATGGACAAAAGTAAGAAATCAAATTTCAAAATTATTTTGTGATGAAACTAAAAAAAGTGAGCTATCTTCTTGCTTACATGACATAGAAAATGTTACAATGTTAATGCCAGTGCATGTTGGTGATTATACTGATTTTTATTCTTCAAGGCAACATGCCTATAATGTAGGTTGCATGTTTAGAGATCCAAATAATGCTCTTTTACCAAATTGGCTACATATTCCTGTTGGTTATCATGGTCGCTCCTCTTCTATTATTTTATCTGGGACAGATATAGTAAGGCCAAAAGGTCAACAAATGCCGATTGATGCTGAAAAACCAATTTTTGGTCCCTGTAAATTGTTAGATTTCGAATTAGAAATGGCTTTTATCACTGGTCAAGGAAAGCCACTTGGTGAAGTTATTTCTATTGATGAAGCAGAAGACTATATTTTTGGAATGGTCATTTTTAACGACTGGTCTGCAAGAGACATTCAAAAATGGGAATATGTTCCTTTAGGTCCATTTTTGGCAAAAAACTTTGCCTCTTCTATTTCTCCTTGGATTGTAACTCTTGATGCTCTAGAACCTTTCCGTTGTGCTGGTGAAAAACAAGAGCCTGAAGTTCTTCCCTATTTAAAATTTGAAGGAAATAAAAATATAGATATAAAGTTAGAAGTTCAGATTTCATGCGAAAGTTTTGAACCTCATACTATTTCAGAATCTAATTATAAATATATGTATTGGAATATGAATCAGCAATTAGCTCATCATAGTGTAAATGGATGTAATATAAATGCTGGTGATATGATGGCCTCAGGAACTATATCTGGTAATGATGAAAGCGCCTATGGATCAATGCTTGAATTATCTTGGAAAGGTACTAAACCATTGATGATGCCAGATGGAAGTCAACGTAAATTTATTAATGATGGTGATCAGGTAATAATGAAAGCTTACAGTCAGAATGAAAATGTAAGAATTGGTTTTGGCGAGGTGAAAACAAAGATAAATCCTGCTATATAAAATGCAGTTTGATGTAGAAAAAGAAAGAAAAGAAATTCTTAATAGGTATAAAGGACTATTAAGAGATTGTAGGGACAACACTACAAAAGCAGATAAAAAGCAAATCAGAAAGGCTTTTAATCTTGCTGTAGATGCTCATAAAAACATGAGAAGAAAATCGGGTGAACCTTATATATACCATCCTATTGATGTTGCACGAATTGCAGCAAAAAATATAGGTTTAGGATCTACATCTATAATTTGTGCTCTGTTACACGATGTTGTTGAAGATTCAGATTATACACTAACTGATATTGAAAATTTATTTGGTAAAAAAGTTTCTAGAATTATTGATGGGCTAACTAAGATTTCAGATGTATATGATCAGAACGTATCTATGCAAGCTGAAAACTTCAGAAAAATGCTTTTAACACTATCTGACGATGTAAGAGTTATTTTGATTAAGCTTGCAGATAGACTGCACAATATGCGCACATTAGAAAGTATGGCAAAGCATAAACAACTCAAAATTGCCTCTGAAACTTTATATCTATACGCACCACTGGCTCATAGACTAGGATTATATAAATTTAAAACTGAACTAGAAGATTTAGGATTAAAATATACTAAGACCGAAATATATAAGGCTATTTCTGAAAAGTTAGATGAAACTAAAAAAAATCGTTACAGATACATAAATAAATTTATTGTTCCAATAAAACAAGAACTTGATAAACAAGCTTTTAAAATTAATATCAAAGGAAGACCAAAGTCAATTTATTCCATTAGAAATAAAATGATCAAACAAGGTGTCGACTTTGATGAAGTTTTCGATAAATTTGCTATACGAATTATTGTTGATTCAAGTCCTGAAAATGAAAAGTCAGATTGCTGGAGAATTTATTCTATTGTAACTGATTTTTATAAACCAAACCCTGATCGTTTGAGAGATTGGATTTCTACACCAAAAGCAAATGGATATGAAGCATTACATACTACTGTTATGGGGCCTAATGGTAAATGGGTTGAGGTTCAAATACGAACATCAAGAATGGATGAAATCGCCGAGAAAGGTTATGCAGCCCATTGGAAATATAAGCAAGCTGGTGTTAAAGAATCTAATTTAGATAATTGGATAAATAAAGTTCGAGAATTACTTGAAAGTGATGACGCCAACGCTATTGACTTTGTCGATAATTTTAAAATGAATTTATTTACCGAAGAAATATTTATCTTCACTCCTGCAGGTGATTTAAAAACTCTCCCTTATGAAGCTACTCCATTAGATTTTGCTTTTGAAATTCATACTCAAATTGGTAATAGCTGCTTGGGTGCAAAGGTTAACGGAAAACTTGTTCCACTTTCATATACTCTAAAAAGTGGAGATCAGGTAGAAATTATAACCTCTAGTAAACAAAAGCCTAAAGAAGACTGGTTATCTTTTGTTAAAACTTCTAGAGCCAAGTCCAAAATAAAAAACGCATTAAAAGAAGAAAAAAAGCGTATTGGTTCTGAAGGAAAAGAAATTTTAATTAGAAAATTGCGACACCTTAAAGTCGGTTTTAACAAACAAACTGAAAATAATTTAACCAAGTTTTTCGGCTTGGATAGTCTTGATTTATATTATCAATTTGGAGTTGGAATACTTACAAATAAAGATATTAGAGAATTTGTTAACCTAAGAAATAGAGGTTGGTTCTCAATTATTAAAAAGAAAATTGTTAGATCAGATAATACCAGTGAATTTAAAGATAAGAAAGAAAATATTTATGAAAATGGTATCATACTATTTGGAGAGCAAAAGCAAAAATTAGATTATCAATTTGCTAAATGTTGTTCATCAATTGCAGGAGATCAAATTTTCGGTTTTACTACTATTAATGATGGAATAAAAGTTCATAATTCTAATTGTCCAAATGCTATTCAATTAAGATCTAGATATTCGTATAGAATTTTACCTGCAACATGGAAAACTAAAGAACAATTTAATTTTACTAGTACCATTAAAATTAGCGGAATTGATCAAATTGGATTGATTAATAAAGTTACTAGATTAATTTCTGAATTACTCAATGTAAATATTGAATCTTTAAATATCTCCTCTAGTGCTGGTGTTTTTCAAGGTGAGTTATCTGTTCGTGTGTTAAACATTTCTCATTTAGAAACCCTAATCAAAAAACTAGAAAGTATTGACGGAATCGAATCTGTAAAAAGGTTGTAAACAGATGTTGATAAATTCGTTAAATAAATGGTTAAAAAAGTTTAAATTTATCTCCAACAAAACAACATGAATAATGTCTGTTAATATTATTGAATCTGTAACAAAAATTTTTACTGAATTTCTAGAAAAAAATGGTCAGCGAAAAACTCCTGAGCGTTTCGCTATACTTAAAGAAATTTACAACCATAATGGTCATTTTGACATTGAGTCTCTCTATATAATGATGAAGAACAAGAAATATAGGGTTAGTAGAGCTACTCTTTATAACACTATAGAGTTGTTGTTAGAATGTAACTTAGTCAGAAAACATCAATTTGGTAAAAATCAATCACAATATGAAAAATCATATGTTAGTGGTCAGCACGATCATTTAGTATGTAACGAATGTAACTCAGTTATTGAATTTTGTGATCCACGAATACAAATTATAAAAGATACAGTAGAAGAATTAATGGGCTTTAAAGTACAATCTCATGCTTTGAATTTGTATGGGAAATGTAAAGAATGTGAATCAAATCAAACAAATTAAAAAATGAATGTAGACGTATTACTCGGATTACAATGGGGTGACGAAGGAAAAGGAAAAATTGTTGATGTATTGACTAATAATTATGATATTATAGCTCGTTTTCAGGGTGGACCAAATGCTGGACATACACTAGAGTTCGATGGAATAAAACACGTTTTACATACAATACCTTCTGGTATTTTTCACAAAAACTCAACTAATATAGTTGGAAACGGTGTTGTGATAGATCCAGTAATATTTAAAAGCGAAATTGAAGCTTTGGAAAATCTTAATGTTGATATTAGAGAAAATCTATTAATTTCTAAAAAAGCACACTTAATTTTACCAACACATAAATTGCTAGATGCTGCCTCTGAGCTTGCAAAAGGAAAAGCTAAAATTGGTTCCACTTTAAAAGGAATTGGTCCTACATACATGGATAAAACTGGTAGAAATGGTTTAAGAATAGGAGATATTATTTCTGATGATTTTAATTCTTCTTATCAAAAACTCCTTAAAAAACACATGCATTTATTGAAGGATAATCATGACTTACTTGAAAAATTACCAGAAATGGAAAAACAATGGTTTCAAGGTATTGAAGTTATAAAATCCTTTACTTTTATTGATAGTGAAAACTATATCCACAAAGCTCAAAAATCAAATAAAAAAATACTTGCTGAAGGAGCTCAAGGAACTTTACTTGATATTGACTTCGGATCCTATCCATATGTTACATCTTCAAATACAATTTCGGCTGGAGCTTGCACTGGCTTAGGTGTTGCACCTAATAAAATTGGTGATGTATACGGAATTTTTAAAGCATACTGCACGAGAGTTGGAAGTGGCCCCTTCCCTACTGAATTATTTGATGAAGTAGGAGAAAGAATTGGTAAAATCGGAAATGAGTTTGGTGCAACTACTGGAAGAAAAAGAAGATGTGGATGGATTGATTTACCTGCACTTAAATACGCAATTGCTATTAATGGAGTAACAAAACTTATGATGATGAAAGCTGATGTTTTATCTGGATTAGAAACTATTAAAGTTTGTACTCATTATAATTATAAAGGTGAATTAATTGATTATCTTCCATTTGATGCAAATGAAAATACGATTTCTCCTGTTTATAAAGAATTAGACTCATGGTCTGAGGATTTAACTAAACTTACAGATATTAATCAAGCACCTAAACCACTTTTAGATTACATAGATTTTCTAGAAAAAGAGTTAGAAATTCCTATCGTTATTATTTCAGTGGGGCCTAATAGAAATCAAACTTTAAAACGTTAATTTACTTTGACAAGATATTTCATTTTTTTTATTTGTGTTTTATTATCATCTCTTATAAACGCACAATCAAAAAAAAATCTTGAAATAATCAATTCTAATTATACTATTTATGATTCTTCTGTATTGCCAGACGCAAGAAGATTAGTAGATTCTGTTATTTTTAAACATAACAACACATTGATGTATTGTGATAGTGCATGGCACTATTTCAAAGAAAATCGTTTTAAAGCTTTCGGAAATATTCATATAAATAAAGGAGATACTTTACATCTTTATGGAAACCACTTAAACTATGATGGAAAAAAAGGTAAAGCTATACTATCTGGAAATATAGTATTAATAGATAAAGAAATGAGATTGGAAACAAGTCAATTAGAATACGACTTAAATAATAATATTGCTTCTTATTACTCTGGTGCAAAAATTCAAAATAATGAGAATGAACTATTTAGTAAAATAGGAAATTATTTTGCTGATCTTAACCAATTAAACTTCAAAAAAAATGTTGAGTTAATAAACGTTGATTACAAAATAAATTGTGACACATTACA
The DNA here is from genome assembly GCA_049890095.1 of Flavobacteriales bacterium. Taxonomy (GTDB): domain Bacteria; phylum Bacteroidota; class Bacteroidia; order Flavobacteriales; family UBA7312; genus JABAYQ01. Next base: position 352,059 of record JBMHCD010000008.1, read on the forward strand.
CTTTAATACTATTTCTGAAATAGCCTTTTTTTTAGGACCAACTACTATTGTTTCAGATAGTAATTTAATTTATTGCGAAAATGGTTGGTATAATACACTAACAAATGTATCTAGGTATAGTGAAAATGCTTATTTAAAAAATAAAGACCAGCAACTTTCTGGAGATAGTTTATATTATAACAGAGATTTAGGCTATGGTTTAGCACTAAAAAATATAGAAATTATAGATACTATCAATAATTTTATTCTTAATGGTCAGAAAGCTGAACTTTTCGAATTTAAGGACAGTTCTATTGTGACAATAGATCCGCTTTTTACCGTAGTAATGGATAATGACTCTCTATTTTTACATTCTGATACAATTTGTGCATTTACAGAAAAAAATGAAAAAATTGTTAAATCCAGTACTGGAGTTAAATTTTTTAATGAAGAAATAAGTGGAAAATGTCAAAGTCTGTTTTATTTCAATAATGACTCCACAATTTGTTTATACGATTCTCCAATTTTATGGACAAACGATTATCAGATGACTGCTGATACGATAGTTTTACAAATGAAAAATAAAAATTTAGATAAATTATTTTTATATGACAATTCGTTTATAGTATCAAATCCATATCCAGATTTTTATAACCAAATAAAAGGAAAAGATATTGTTGGTTTATTCAAAGACAATAAGATGAAAAATATACAGGTTTTCGGTAATGGACAAGTGTCATATACTTTAGAAGATAATAAGAATAAACTAACTGGTATAAATACGGTCAATTGTAGTTTCATGAATATTGATGTAAAAAAAAGTAAAATTGATAGAATATCATTTCAACAAAAGCCCGAGTCTGTTATTTACCCAACAGAAAAGTTACCTGAAAAATGGAAAAAACTCAAAGGATTTATTTGGAGGGTAAACGAAAAGATAAATTCTAAAAAAGATATCTGGAAAAAATAATAATTATACAAATCTTGAAAGCCAAGAATCTTTAACTTGAACTATCTGATTATTTTCGAACTCATCTTTAGTGCGAATCATGTTATTATAAACTAATGTTGTTGGTTTTATTATACTTTTAAATTTATTTAAAGAAATTATCTCAGCTTTATTTTCCTGAATATATACCACATTTAGTCTATTAAAAAAATCAATATTAAGTTGATCGGATAACGATTTTATGACCTTAACAGTATTATCAATTGAACAACCACTTGCCATTTCTATTGATTCATCAGCAAACAAATAAATAAAAAAATCATCTATGATAAAAGATGAGTGAATCTCTGCTCCATGAGCATTCCAATTATTACACAAATGGGTTAATTGATTATCAATTATTTTTTTATTGTTTTCAGAAATATGATGATCAGACTGATAAATCCAAACTCTTGAATTTTTACTTAATTGAGAAAAAGGCACGTACATATTTATAAATCTTCTGCTAAAGCAATCATTTCAGCAATATCTAAAACTTTAATACTGTTTTCCTTTTCCTTATTTTTAATTCCATCTGTAAGCATAGTGTTACAAAACGGACATCCAGTAGCTATAAAATTAGGTTTTGTTTCGATTGCATCTTCTGTTCTTTCGATATTTATATCTTTGTTTCCTTTTTCAGGCTCTTTAAACATTTGAGCTCCACCAGCACCACAACACAAACCTTTAGATTTGCAACGTTTCATTTCTACTAATTCGGCGTCTAGTTTTTCTATTAAACTCCTCGGAGCCTCATATACATCATTTGCTCTTCCTAAATAACAAGGGTCATGAAAGGTGATTTTTTTTCCTTTAAACATGCCACCTTCAACAACCAACTTTTCATCTTCTATTAATTGTTGAATCAACTGTGTATGATGTATCACATCATAATTTCCTCCCAATTCCGGATATTCATTTTTTAAGGTATTAAAACAATGTGGACATGCAGTAACAATTTTGTTAATTTCATAACCATTTAGTACCTCAATGTTACTCATTGCCTGCATTTGAAATAAAAATTCATTTCCAGCTCTCTTAGCAGGATCTCCACTACAACTTTCTTCCGTTCCAAGAACTGCAAAATTAACATTAGTACGATTTAAAATCTTTACTATCGCTTTGGTTATTTTTTTTGCTCTATCATCAAAGCTTCCTGCACACCCAACCCAAAAAAGTATATCCGCTTTTTCTCCTCTAGCTAACATTTCAGCCATTGTTGGAACAATAAGTTTACTCATAGTTTTATTTATTTTCAAACACTTGAATTTTTACTGACTTTTCAACTAAATCTGTAAATTTTCCGGTATATCTAGTTGCTCTAACCATATGATTATCAATCCAATGGTAATTTCCGCCTCTTGGCTTATCCATTAATAATCCATGATATTTAAATCCATTATTATTTAACCACTCTTCTGTAACTTCTCTGTGTTCTTCAACTCTAGAAGTAAAAAAAGTAATAATATGGCCTTCGTCGTACCATTTGTTTAATATTTCTAGTGCTTCAGGGTATAGATTTGCTGTCTTCATTCTTTCAGGTTCTTCATTAGGAATATCATCACATATAGTACCATCTATATCTATCAAATAGTTTTTAATATTTTCTGGTAATACAGGACTAATTAGTTTACCATCTACACTCTTGTTAATTAAGCTTTTACTCATCTTTCCAGTTTAGTTTGTCATTTATTGAAAATTGCCATGGGGCACCATTATTTTCAATATTGTTAAAAATGTTATTTATTTCCATCGGAGCAGAAGATTCTTCCATAACCAAATATCTTCTTAAATCTATAATGATAGATAAAGGATCAATATTAATAGGACAAGTTTGAGTACATGCATTACATGAAGTACACGCCCAGATTTCTTCCTTTGAGATATAATCATTTAGTAAAGATTTATTATCATCTTTAAATTCGTTATTATTTGAATCAATATTTTTACCAACTTCTTCAATTCGATCACGAACATCCATCATTATTTTTCTTGGTGAGAGTAATTTACCTGTTTGATTTGCTGGACATTCAGAAGTACAACGACCACATTCAGTACAACTGTAGGCATTCATTAATTGAATTCTATTTAAATCCATAACATCCTTAACACCAAACCTTTCAGGAACTTCTGATCCATTATCTGCATATGGATCTAAATTAGGATCCATTATTTTTTTAACTTCTTCAGTTACACTATTCATATTAGATAATTTACCCAGCGAATTTAGGTTTGAATAATATGTATTAGGAAAAGCCAAAAGAATATGTAAATGTTTAGAAACTACCAAATAATTTAAAAAAGCAAAAATTCCTAAAATATGAAACCACCAACATGCTCTTTCAATAAGAATTAAATTTTCTACACTAATCGCATCTATTAATGGAATTAAAAATTGACTAACCGGATTAATAAAATCAACTTGATAATATGCTGTATTCAATAAAAAAAGTTGTTTATCGGCAGCATTCATAAGAAGAAATGCAAACATTAATAAAACTTCAAATACTAAAATCAAATTAGCATCAGTTTTTGGCCAACCTTTCATCTCGGAACTCATAAATCTTTTGATATTCATGAAGTTTCTTCTTACAAAAAATACTACACAGGCCAACAAAACTAAAAAAGCTAGTATTTCAAAAGATGCTATTAAAAAACTATAAAACGAGCCCATAAAAGATAATACTCGATGAGTGCCAAAAATTCCATCAATTACAATTTCAATGACTTCAATATTTATAATAACAAAACCAACGTAAATTAAGATATGAAAAAAACCAGCAATTGGTCGACTTGTCATTTTAGACTGACCTAAAGCAACCTTGATCATTGTTTTCCATCTAAGTTTTTTATTATCAGATCTATTTATATCTTTCCCCAAATTTATATTTCTAAAAATTCGTCTAAAATTTTTAGCAAATAAAAATGAAGCAAATACGAATGATAAAAGAAAAATAATTTGTGATAGTCCCATTAAATTTATTTAATATTAGTCTTGTTTTGGTTGACTGTTCTTGTTCCTCCTAATAATGAAAAGGAAACATATCTTTTTGGATTCTTTTTCATATCAGCAATAAGAAATTCCAATTCTTTGGATGCATTATCTAGATTATTGTAAAGATTTTTATCGTTGAGTAATAATCCGATACTTCCTTCACCATTTTCAATCTTAGTTAATATTTTACTAAACAATGCCATAGAGCTATCTACATTAGATATTGTATTTTTTATTTCTGATTTAGCTAAAGAATCAGTAAGAGATTCTAAATTATAAATTACTCTTGTAATAGCTTCATTATTGTTATGTAAATTGGTTGTTATCGACTCAACATTTTGCATTATAATATTTATACGCGAATCATTTTTATAAATAACACTATCCAACTTTATCATAGCTAATTCCATAGTGTTAAATGTTCTGTTAAGACTTAACAGACTATTAGTTAGACTATTTCTTGCATCATTATCCAAAACAGTTGTAATAACCGTCATAACTGAATCAATGGAAGAAATTAAATCTTCAGCTTTATTTTTGAGAGGCAAAACTTGTTTATTTACTTCATCTTTCAGACCACTTTCAACTTCTGAGTACAAAGTATCTCCTTTAGATGCATAAACATTGTTATTTCCCTTAATAATTTGAAGAGCTTTAGTCCCCATAATATCGGCATTGTAAATTCTAGCGATCGAGTTTGTTGGAAATTTCAACTTTTCATGTATGCTAAATTTAACAATTATATTTCCTGAATTATTAGGATGAAAATAAATTTCAGATACCGAACCTATTGTTAAACCATTTAATCTAACAGGAGATGAGACTTCCATTCCGTCAATATTCGAATAAATAGAATAATAGTAATCATTATTTGAGAATATATTTTTTCCTTTCAAAAAACTTACCCCCCAAATTAGAAGTAAAATTGTTAATATAGCGACTAATCCTATTTTAAATTCTGCTGATTTATTCATAATTATTTAGATTAGTTTTTTTGAAACAAATTAACTTTTTTTCCATTAACAAAAGATATAATAAAAGCATCCTGATATCCAGATTTTTTAGCTATTTTTTGAATATTCTTTGCATTAGTTATATTTTTTTCGTTTCCAATTGTGTATTTATAATAATCTCCTTCTTTGAATGAAGATACTTTATAACCAGAAACACTATTCATGGTATTATTTTTTTTGGATGTTGCTATTTGCACTTTATATATGGTTTCAGAAATTTCGATTTTATCTTCTTCAATATTTTTTTGATTTTTACCCTTAACATCGATTGGATTTGTAGCTGAAAACTGCTGAATATCTTCTAGTTCATATTTATAATCTTTAAATGCTCTAAATATTGCGGAAGCCATATAAGTTTGACCTTCATCAGATTGAAGAAAATCTTCCTCTTGAGGATTAGAAATAAAACCTAATTCTACTAATACACTTGGCATTGATGTTCTACTTGTTACCCATAGAGGAGTTTGTTTAACCCCCCTATCTTTTCGGTTAACTCTATTTTTAAATTGATCTTGAATTTTTTGAGCCATCATAATTGACTGGTCCAAAAATGTAGTTTGACTTAAGGTTAAAGCAATTATACTTTCTGGAGAATTAGGTTCAAAGCCATCATAATTTTCTGAATAATTATCTTCAAGATAAATAACTGAATTTTCTTTTTGAGCAATTCTTAGATTTTCTTCAGTATATCTTAATCCCATTACATGTGAAGAAGTTCCACTAGCAGACGATTTTGTAAACGAATCACAATGTATTGATAAAAATAAGTCTGCATTTTCATTATTAGCTAATTCTGTACGATCTTTAAGTGTTGGAAATGAATCATCTTTTCTGGTATAAACAACACGTACATCATCAAACTCTTTTTCTATATAAGCACCTAACTTTAAAGTTACATCCAATGCAATATCTTTTTCTGTTTTATCATACCTTCCAGTTCCCATTGCTCCAGGATCTTTTCCTCCATGACCTGCATCTAAAACGATAACAGTAACTGCTTCTGTTGAATTATTATTTAAAGATGCAAAAGCAACTATTGCTATTAATGCAAGAAAAATAAAGAATAAACGTTTCATATTCAATTCACAAAAAAGAAATTAATTAGTTTTGATACCTTAAATTATAGTATTTGAAAACCACAGTGTCTAAATCCATATTTATACCAAAAATAGCTAAATTTATTTGCTGTTTATGTATATTTTTTATGCATTTATCAACAACTATAGCTCAAGAACTTGACTCTCTTAAAATTACTTCAGATTCTATTTTTTCAAACGACCCTATTTTAGAATTAATTGAATCCTATGCTTTAGATTCTATCGATTATGATTTAAAAAATAATAAAGTTAGACTTTATAAAGAAGCCAAAATAACTTACGGAAATATAATCTTAACTGCAGCATATATTGAAATCGATTCTGAGTTAAATACTGTGTTTGCAAAAAGCCTTAAAGATAGCATCGGCAATGATTATGGTTTTCCCATTTTTACTGAAGATGAAAATAGCTTTTCTGCAAAAGAAATGACTTACAACTTTAAAACCAAAAAAGGTGTTATCAAAGAAGTTGTTACAAAAGAAGGTGAGTCATATATTCATGGTAAAACAGTTAAAAAAAATCAAAATAATGTGATATTTACTAGTAATGGAAAATATACAACATGTAATTTAGATCATCCGCACTTTGGTATAAAGGCTAATAAAATAAAAACAATTCCAAATAATAAAATTATTACTGGTCCTGCTGTATTAGAATTTGCAGGTGTTCCCGTTCCAATTGCACTACCTTTTGGTTTTTTTCCTAATCAAAAAAAGCAAAGCTCGGGACTAATTTTCCCAATTTATGGTGAATCCGCATCATTAGGTTTTTTCCTCAGAAATGGAGGATATTATTTTGCTATAAACGACAAAATAGATTTATCATTAACTGGAGATATATATTCAAAAGGATCATGGGGAATAAAAACAATATCAAATTATAAAAAAAGGTATCGATACAATGGGCAGTTTAATATAAGTTATGCTTCGATTAAATCAGGATCAGAATACTTAAATACTTTAAATGATAAAAGAGACTTTTTTATAAGATGGAGCCATAATCAGGATCCAAAAGCAAGTCGTAATAGTAAGTTTTCTGCAAACATAAACGCAGGAAGTAGTTCTTATCATCAAAACAATTCCTATTCTGACAATGACTATTTAAGCAATACTTTTCAATCTAGTGTAGCTTATTCAAAATCTTTTTCTTCATCAAATCTAGCCATAAACTTAAGACACAATCAAAATACATTAAATAATACTGTAAACTTAAGTCTGCCAGAATTAAACTATTCTGTTAATCGATTTTATCCTCTAAGAATTTTAAGAAATAACTCCATCAAAAAGAGATGGTTTGATAAACTAAGTATGAGCTACAATGTAAATGCTAAGAATCAAATATCTACTATTGATTCTTTATTATTTACAAATTCAACCATTTCTAACCTCAAAAATGGTGTAATGCATAGTATCCCTGTTAGCACATCATTTAAAGCTTTTAAACATCTAACTATATCACCAAGGTTCAATTATAATGAACGATGGTATTTTGATAGACTAGAAAAAAGATTGGTAGAAAATGAAATTTTAAACGATACTATTTCTGGTTTTAATAGAGTTTTTGATTATAGCGTAAATTTGAATGCTTCTACTAAATTGTACGGTTTATATAATTTTAAAAAAGGAAAAATAAAAGCTCTCCGACATGTAATTACTCCAAATGTTTCGTTTAGTTATAGACCAGATTTTAGTAATTCCAAATATGGATATTACGATGAGTTGATTTCAGATACGTTAGGCAATACGCTAACCTATTCTAAATATCAAAACGGTATTTATGGAAGTCCTGGTAGTTCAGAACAAGGGAATATAAATCTTGGTATAGCTAATATCATTGAAATAAAAACCCAATCTAAATCAGATACTGTAAATAATATAAATAAGGTTAAAATATTAGAAAATTTTAACATACAATCATCTTACAATATTTTTGCTGACTCGTTAAACTTTTCTTTGATAAATATTAGTGGTCGTACGAAATTATTTAAGAGGGCTGATATTAGTTTCAATAGTGTGTATGACCCTTATATTATAAACTCTAATAATCAAAGAATAAATAAATTCTATTTTAACGAGACATTTCTACCAGGTCGATTTTTAAATTCTTCAGCTAGATTAAACTTTAATATCAATGGTGGAAAATCTGATAATAAATTTAATGAGTTTATCCGTTTTAATATTCCTTGGACATTGAATGTAAACTATACTGTAAACTACAATAAATTCGCTAGCCTAAATCAGCTAACTCAATCATTAAATTTCTCTGGTGATATAAACCTTACCGAAAAATGGAAGATTGGTTTTAATTCTGGTTATGATTTTATAAATAAAGACATTACTTACACATCCTTAGACTTTTATAGAGATCTTCATTGTTGGGAAATGCGCTTTAAATGGATTCCTTTTGGATTCCATCAAAGTTATAATTTTACCATTAGAGTAAAGGCATCTGTTTTACAGGATTTGAAATGGGAAAAGAAAAAAGATTGGTATGATTATAATTAATTAAACAACCAGTTTTCTAATATCTTTTCTCCTTTTTTTGTCATGATAGATTCAGGATGAAATTGAATTCCTTTAATATCATATTTTTTATGGCTTATGGACATAATTAAATCCTCAGATTTTGATGTAATCAACCAATTATTTCCAAGATTTTCATTGTCAACCACCCAAGAATGATAATGCCCAATTTCAATATTTCCATTAATATCTTTAAATAAATAATCAGAGGAATCATATTCAGTAATTATTGAAGTAACTCCATGCTTTACATTTCTGATATTTAACAGCTTAGATCCGAAAATCTGAGCTAATGCTTGATGACCTAAACAAATGCCTAAACAACTAATTTTTTTAGCATTTTTTTTTAAAAAAGGAATCAAGTCACCAGAATCATTTGGTAAGCCCGGACCTGGAGAAATTAATAATTTATCATAATTATTAATATTAATATTTTCTAAATTATTGTTACGAATAACATCAACTTTGGTAGCATATTTTTCAATTATATGTACAAGGTTAAATGTAAAAGAATCAAAATTATCAATCAATAAAACTCTCATTTACTTTTTTAATTCCTCAGGTAATATTTTTAAAACATTACAAATTCCTTGTTCTAAAGAAATTTCAGACTTCCATCCTAGAGCATTGATTTTTGATACATCCAGTTGTTTTTTTGGAGTTCCATTTGGCTTAGATCTATCCAATACTATTTCTCCACAATAACCAACTTCATTTGCTATAAGCTTTGCTAAATCCATTATAGTAATATCTTTACCAGTACCAACATTTATAGCTCCATTTTGATTATAATTTTGCATTAAAAATAAACATGCAGAAGCACAATCATCAACATGAAGAAACTCTCTTAATGGTGTTCCATCTCCCCATAACTGAACCGTTTTTTCGTTATTTAGACTAGCTTCATAAAATTTTCTTAATAAAGCTGGCAAAACATGAGATGAATTTAAATCATAATTATCATTTGGGCCATATAAATTTGTTGGCATGGCAGAAATAAAATTACAACCATATTGTTCTCTATATGCATCACACATTTGGATGCCAGCAATTTTAGCAATTGCATACGATTTATTGGTAGGCTCAAGATAACCGCTCAACAATGAATTTTCTTTTATAGGCTGACTACTAAATTTAGGATAAATACATGAACTACCTAAAAAAAGTAATTTTTTAACATCATTCAAAAACGAATAGTGAATTACATTGTTTTGAATCTTCAGATTTTGATACAAAAACTCTGCTGGCTTGGACTTATTTTCAACTATCCCTCCAACTTTTGCTGCTGCTAAAAAAACGTATTCAATTTTATTTTTTTTAAAAAAAACTTCAACTTCAAGGGTATTTGTTAAATCTAACTCTTTTGAAGATTTAATAATAAGATTGGTAAAACCCTCTTTTGTAAGTAATCTATGTATAGCTGAACCTACCATACCATTATGCCCAGCAATATAAATTGCAGAATTTTTATTCATTGTTATAATCTGGTTTTAAAAGATATTGAGGTAATTTACGCAATGGCTTAAAAAAGGAGAATAACAAAGGCTTATCTAAATCATTAAGTTCCCAAGAAAGTTGATCTTCTTTATTTGCTTTTAATCGATTAGCAATAGATTTATTACTTACTCCTCCTACTCTCATTCTCACGGTTGTTTTAGCTAAGTATTTTACATTTATTTTAAATTTATAAAATAGTCTTAAAATTAATTCATAATCTGCAGAATTAGATAAATTTATATTGAAACATCCATACTTGTTATATATTTCTTTACGGACGAATAAAGTAGGATGTGGTGCCATCCAACCTTTTTTAAATGATTCGTTAGTATAGGCACCTGATTTCCAGTATCTGACAACTTTATTCAAATTGTTGTTTTTTACATAACATAAATCTGAATACAATGCATCATTATTTCCAATCGAATTAACCACATCTTCAATTACGTGAGAATTATCAAAAACATCATCAGAATTTAAAATGCCAATTAATTGTCCAGTACACAATGCAATCCCTTTATTCATTGCATCATATAAATTTTCATCATTTTCAGAAATATACTTAGAAATGCGGTTATTAGATTTTATCAATTCAAGTGTTCCATCAGAAGATTTTCCGTCAATAACTATATGTTCGATATCATCATATGTTTGACTTTGAATTGAATCAAAACAATCCTGAATAGTTGATATTGCATTTTTTGTTACGGTTATAATACTAACTTTCATTAACTCTATTTCTTAAATATATTGCTGGATGACCTTTATAAATTCCGTTTTCTTTTGTATTCTTTTGAAGAATAGATCCAACAGTTAAAATACTATTTTTTTCGCATATAACATTAGGACATACTACAGATTTTGCTGCTATCCATACTCCATCTTTAAGTATTATTGGCCCCATCATTAAATCAAAAGATGAACTTCTATAATCATGATTACCCGTTAACAACATTGCTCCCTGAGAAATACATACATTAGAATGAATATTTACAAAATCTAAATTATCTATCCATACTCCTTCTCCAATCCATACATGATTTCCAATAATTAACTTCCAGGGATATTTAATATTTACTTTTGATTTGATAACAAAACCATCTCCTATTTTTGCACCAAACATTTTTAATAATATTTTTTTTAACAATATTGGAAAAGGAATAGAAGATTGAAATATTATTCCACTTATTAGTATCCATAGAAATAAAACAATCGATTTTTTTTGTTGATGTTTTTGTTTTTTAAAATCCTGCAATTTCACCTCCATATTATAATGATCCTAGAATAGATAAATATTTTTCTGCAATATTTTTCCATTGATATTCTTTAGCCAATGATTGAGTATTTTTTTCAAAATCTTCTAATTTATCGAGCAACAATATACAAGATTTATAAATTTGTTCAGGATTATTTTCAATATGTAATCCAGTATTTGTTTGTTCTAATACTTCCCATGGTGTATTTTTAGATGCTATTACAGGCGTTCCAACTGCCAAAGATTCAGCTGCCACAATGCCAAAGTTTTCCGTATGAGAGGGCATGAATAAGCACTTAGAATGAGCTAAAAATTGATTTTTTACATCTCCAGATAATTCTCCAACGAATCGAACATTATTCTCCAATTTTAATTTTACAACAAGTTGTTTCAAATGACTTAAACAACCATCATCAAAACCAGCAATAAATAAATTCAATTTAGGTTTAACTTTAATTATTTTGACCATTGCTTCTATTAATAAATCAAATCCTTTTACAGGATGAATTCTAGCTAAAGCAGATATATAATTTTGATTAGAAAAATTACATTTTTTCTTAACAAAGTCTGGATCGTAATCAATACCATCACTTAAAAATTTAATATTTGCATTTTTAAAAAAATATAAAATTTCTTTCTTTTCTTTTTCAGAGGTTGATAACCAAAGAATGCGTTTTGAAAAAGGTTTAATAAAGAAATGAATCCATATTTTTTTTAACCAACCTTTTTTACTGAATGACCAACTAGCTAAACTTCCTCTTGGGGATAGTACAATCTTTTTATTATGAAATGTTGCAAAAAGCAAAGCTATTGGAGTTGGGTAAGAATAAATTGGTTGAATATGAACTACATCGGTTAATTTCATTTCTCTCCATAAGCTTTTGATTAGATCTATTGAAAAAAATGATGTGATTTGCTCCTTACAATACTTAACATATATATTATCTAGGTTCTGAAATAAATTATTAGTTTCTATTTTCTTGTTTCCATTAATATTCGTGGTTAAAACCTTTATTTTACAATCTGTTTTTGCTACTTCTTTACATAAATTATAACTAGCAAAAATTGGACCTCCATAGATAGTTGCAGGAAAAAAATATGGCATTACAACTAATATTTTCATTTTTTATAATGTTTAATCCAAAACCACTTATTAAAAAAATAAGCACCTCCTAATAAAACTCTTTTTAATTGGTCAACATTTAAAAATTGAACTAAATTTCGGTTATATACATTCTGGTATTTTTTGTTTTTGTATGATCCTGGAATTGAACAATATTGAGAATGGTAACCATATTTAAACGATTTTTCTACTACGTTTTTTGAAAATAATCCTTTTGGAAAACATATTGAACTTACAGTAATTTCAAATAAATCTTCTAATTTTTCTTTCGATTCTTTTAATTCTTTAATCAAATGTATTTCTGTACAATCAGCTAAATTTGGATGTGAATATGTATGACTGGATAGTTTAATAAGTTTTGTTTTTTTTAATTCTACAATTTGATTTGCAGTTAAGTAATTTTCACTGTCTATTTTATCTACAATTAAAAATAATTCAATTGGAATACTTTGTTCAACAATAAAAGGCAAGCAATCATAAATACCCTTAAACCCATCATCAAATTGAATTTTAATTTGTTTGCTTGGCTTTGAAATATTATTTGTTATTTCAAATCCTAATGATCGGATTAGACTAATATGTTGTTTAAAAAGGTTTAAAGAAGTGGATGTATCACAATATTTTGTTTTATCATGAATATCATGATAAAAAATTATTTTTGATTGTTCATTTCTAAAAATCCAATAATTAATAAAAGAAAATATGTTATGCACGTATTTTCTAATCATTTTTAGTCATTTTATTTGCTGCATTAAATAACATTTCCTTGTATAGATTAAAATTCCAATACGTATGCATTAGTTGATATCCATTTCGACAAAACTGATCAAAAACATTTTTTTGACTATAAATTAATTTCATTTTTTCACATAAATCATTTTCGATATTACTATCAAAAATATAACCAGTTTTTTTATTTTCTATTAAATCATAATTTGCTCCTACTTTGTTATTGGACAATACAGCTAAGCCAGCCGCAAGAGCCTCATTAATAACCAAACCCCACTGTTCTTTGTTGGATGCCAAAATCAAAACATGAGCATTTTTGTATTCATCTAATAAATCTTGATCATATAATGCCCCTTTGAAACATATTGAATTACAAGAATATTTCTCCATCAATTCTTTAAAAAGTGGTCCATCACCAATTAAATTTAATTTTACATCTTGTTTGTGAAATGCCATTTTAAATGATTTGATGATGTATTCAATTTGTTTTAATGGTATAAACCTTCCTACAAAAATGAAAGTAAAAAAATCATTTCGATTTCTATCTGGATCAAAGTTTAGTTTTTCAACATCAATAACCATTGGTAAAAAATGAATATTTCCTTCCTTCATTCCGTAATAAGAAAATAAATGTCTATGTGTATTATTACCTCCAGAAAGAGCATGAATCTTACTTAATTTAAAAACGAAGTTTAAATAAAGTTTTTTTATAATCCTTTTAAAATAATTGTTTGGAATTCTTAGTTGAGTATCCGATTCTAAACCAATAGGAGTTTTATTTTTCGAAAAAATATGAATGATTAATAAAAAAATAAAATCTAATCTATCATAACCATTAAATACAATAACATCATATTTTTTGTAATCTAAATAAATTGTTCGGATTCGATTAAATAAATTCAACTCATTAAGAAATATCTTATTGTTAAGCAATTTTGAGGATTTTGCTGAAGTTTTTCTTTGTAAAAACTTATAATCAATACCATGCTTAGAATGCACTTTAGTTATTAAATCTAAAGTGTATGAGGCTGGCTCAGTTAGATATGAAATTATTCTCATAAACTTGTTTTAATTACCTTAGAATCATAATAAAGAAAGCCAAGCGTTAACCAAAATAAACTACTTTGAAAAAAGTTTATTCCATTAAATGAATTTTCAAAGAAACCATTAATCATAGTATAAACTACAATAAATAACAACATTCTATAATCAGAATTAAACTTAATTCTATTTTTTAAATGTATTAAAGATTTAAATAAAGTTCTAAACATTATAGAAAAGTAAATAGCTCCAAATATTACTCCATACTGTACAAGAGTAGATAAGTATGCATTATGAGCACCAAAATCAATAGAAACATCAGTAAAATTGATTAAGTTTTTGTCGATATATGCATAATTTTTTAACCCATAACCAAACCATAACGAGTTACTTAATGTTTCTAATGCATATAAAATTTCATATTTTCTATTAAAAAATAATTGTTCGCTCACCAAGCGGTCAATTGTTTGAATATTACTAAATATTGTTAAAGAAATAAAAGCTCCAATTAAAGATATCAATAGGAATTTTATTAAACTAAAACGTATGATCAAAGCCAAGAATACTGCTAAAAGTGCAGATCTTGAACCTGTTGCAAGGATTACAAATAAAAAACATATTGCTATTAAAATATTATAAAAACTTTTTTTATAATTAAATAAGAAAAGTGCAAATCCATAAACCATAATAATAGATAGTTCATTTGGATTATAAAAGATTCCTAGATACCTGCTATCTAATGTCGGAAGACTAGAAACCAAAGATAAAAACAAAGAAGATAAAGTTATTACCTTTAAAAACATCAAAAAGTTACTTTTAAATTTATCATATGTAAAATATATTGTACTAGTAAATAAAATAAGCTGGACAGTTTTTGCAAGAAGAAATTTAAAAGATTCAAAATCATTTATTTCTATTAAAACGAAATATAAAATATTAAGAAGAATAATTAAAAAATAAAAATTAAATGATTTATCTAAAATGGCATTTTTAATAAAGGCACTATTAAAAATTGTAAAAAAAGAAAAAACAGCTAATAGTATCAAAAAAATATTAGTAGCTAAACCATAATAACCAGAAACACTAAAAAGTAAATTATTTAATAGAAAAGCATAAGCACCATATTTTTGTAATAACCTAATCATTCAAATATATTGTTTGCTTTAAAAACTTACCTATAGTATTTTTAATATTATAATTCTGATTAAATACCACTCTCTTTTTGATATGATAAAAATGCAGAATTTTTTTGGATAACTCTTTATAATCTCCTTTAGTAATTAATTGCATTTCTTTATTATCAGCACAAATTAATTCTTCAATACCTTGATTTTTTACAGCAATAAATGGAGTTCCTGTTGACCAACTTTCTAGATAAACACAGCCAAGAGCTTCATAAAAAGATGGTAAAACAAACAAACTCAAATCATTATAAAAATCATTTAGTTTATCATGATTTATGGAATCAATAAATTTTACATTAAGCATGTTGTTTTTTGCTACGTATTCTTTGCATATTTTTAATGTCGGACCCTCTCCTACAAAAACACATTCTATGTCATAATTGGAATATTTATTATTAATTAATTCTATTGATTTAATTAATGTCATTTGATCTTTCAATGGCCAAAAATTAGCAACACAACCTATCTTAAATGTTAAAAGCGTATTATTTAGAGGGTAAAATTTAGAAGTATCAACACCATTATATAATATGCAAGATCTTTGCTTTATTTGTGGAACTATATTGATTAAATTATCTAAAACTTTTTGACTTACACCAAGATGTAAATCAACAAATAAATAATCTTTTAAAAAACGATACTTAATCCATTTATTTTGTATTGTTTTTAATAATTTAATTCTACCAGTTTTAAATTGAAGAACATCTAAAGCATGATGTTGTAATATAGTTTTACAATTATACTTCTTCTTAATGTTTTTTAAAAAATGTAAACTAGGGTAATTAATATGACCATGAACCACAGATTCACTTGTAATCATAATTTTCTTTTTTGTAAGAAATTGATTAAACCTTATTTGATTTAAAAAATTAAAAAAACCTGGAAAAAAAAAGGATGGAAAATCAATTAATCTGAAAACCTCACATTTGATTCCATTGATTTCATAACTTTTATTTTTTGAAAAAAAAGAACATAATATAATTACTAATACATCATCATCAATTTGTTTATTTATTTCAATAGATTGATCAAGTAAATATGACCCTCGAAAACTTTTTTGATTCGGAAAAAAAGGTGTTAAAAACAAATACATTAATCAAGTTTTTGTTTATTTTTTTCCCAATTCCATGCATCTATCATGGCCTTTTCAACAGAAAATTTTGCCTTCCATCCTAAAATAGTATTTGCTTTATCACAAGAAGAAAATATAGACTCTACATCCCCATCTCTTCGCTCAACCACTTTTTTATTTAATGAAATATTATTCGAATTCTCAAAAATATCAATTGCTTCAAAAACACTTAAACCATTTCCTGTGCCTATATTAAAAATAAATTTCCCTGTATTCGAACACAAAAAATCGAGAGCCTTAACATGAGATAATGCAAGGTCTTGAACATGAATATAATCTCTTATACAACTCCCGTCTTTTGTATTATAATCATTCCCAAAAATTAACAATTCCTTTCTTTCACCTGCGGCTACGGCAGTCATAATAGGAACTAAATTAGTTAAATTATCATCCGACAAATCTCCAATGAGTGAAGTTTCATGAGAGCCTATTGGATTAAAATATCTTAGTGAAACAGAATTTAAATTTGATTGCTGAAGGAGTTCTTCACATATTTGTTTAGTCTCAGCATAAGGCGAAGGTGGAATTCCAAATTTTGTTGTTTCATCAACAGGTAATTTTTCTGGTTGACCGTATACTGTGCATGAAGAAGAAAATATCAGTTTATTAATGTTGTGAAGCTTACATAACTTAATAACATTTTTCATTGAATTTACATTATTAGAATAGTATTTATTAGGATTTTTTACAGATTCAGCAACTGATTTAAACGCTGCAAAATGAATTAAAGCTTCAACATTATCATATTGATTAACTACCTCATTCATTGCGTTAAAATCAGTGCAGTCTAACAAATGAAAGTTAAGAGAATTTATATTGCATATTTTTTTTATTCCTTCTAAGTTTAAATAAGATGAATTTGAAAAGTTATCAAAAATTATTGGCTCATAGCCTGCGTTTAACAACTCAACTACAGAATGTGAACCAATATAACCTGCTCCTCCTGTTATTATAATCTTTTTCATCAAGAAAGTAATTTTAAAAATAATTCTTTATCAAAAGGTTGATAAAACTCTTTGGATGCTTTAGTTTGTTTATCTAAAAGTTGCTGATAAAAATTATTATCGTACAGTTTAATTAAAGCATCAAAAAAGTCTATTTCTGTATATGGAAAATTAAAATCATTTTCAAATAAACAAAAATCTGTGCAAAATCGGGTAAAAAGAGATGGAATACCATTGCATAAACCATCAAAAACCATTGTTGAATATTCTGTTAAGTGAAGACTGCAAGTAGCAAAACATTCTTCATTAGATTTTGGAGAATCTAAAACAAATTTAAATTTATATAATTCAGAAATGTCAATACAATTATCAAATCTTGGATGATGTCTTAAATAAAAATTAACATTTAATTGTTTTTGTTCTACCATTTTAAACAATTTAATTGTTTCGTTTAATAGCAGTAAATTAGTTGACAATGAATGACTATTAGTAAATTGAAGAGAAAATAAAATATTTCCATTAAACTCCAATTTCTTATCTCCATAATTTCTAATAGGGCCTCCTACAACAATTGCATTGTTTTTAAAATAATCTCCCCCATCGATATTTACGAGTTGTTGCTTTACTTTTTGACCATGAATCAAAACCTTAACTTTATTTTTAATCAAGTTAGGAGCTATTTCATTATTCAGAAAATAACCTTCATATTTATTTGATATTACTCCATGCTGATAATCATAAATATTTGCTTGATTAAATACATTTTTTAAAAAATGTTGCATACTTTGAGATATGGTTATAATATTTTTCACATTATTTTTTTTAATAAATAGGAAAGACAAAAGTTTTCCTATTTTTTCATCCTTTAAATAAGTATTGGTTTGCCAAAAAAATAACCGTCTAAAAAAAAGTATAATTAAAAAGAAAAAATCAAATTTTATAGCATCCTTATTTCTTTCAGTTCTTGAAATAAAATTTGGCTCTTCAATCAATAAATAGGTAATATTATTTTGTTTGCATGTTTCTAATAATAAATCGAGAGATCTAATTTTATTAGAACCAATATTAAAATGTTGAGGGTAATAAAATAAAACATCAATTGTTTTATTGGTTAAAAAAGAATTATAAAATTGAAAAAATGAAATAAATAAATTAGAAAATTTTGTCAAGATGATATACTATGAATTTGATTGACTACCTTCTTCATTAACGTAATAATTATAATAATTATAATTATATCCGTACCCATAATTGTACCCATATCCTAAGGTATATTCTGCATCATTTAACACTAAACAAATATTTTTAATTTTTTTAGTTTGATACATTTCATTAATATAGGATAGAAAATCCCCTTTAGTATAATTCTGTCGAATAACGTACAAAGTTAAATCTGATTTATCCATAAGTGTTAAAGCATCTGAAACTAAGCAAATTGGAGGAGAATCAATGATAACATAATCGAATCTTTGTTTAAGATCATCAATCAGATTAGTCATCAAATGGTTTTCTAAAAGTTCTGCAGGGTTTGGTGGATTAGGACCAGAGTTTATAAAACTCAAATTTTTGAAATCTGTTTTCAAAATTAATTCATCAATACTAATCGATCCAGAAAGATAGTTTGACAAACCTGAAGAATTATCTTTTTCAAAAACTTTATAAATTCTTGGCTTCCTTAAATCGGCACCAATTATGATTGTTTTTTTATCTGCAATAGAATATAAAGATGCTAAGTTTTCTGCACAAAATGTCTTTCCTTCACCACTAATCGAAGAAGTTAACAATATAACTTTTCCTGTCTCATTATTATTTTCAATTAAAAATTCGATATTTAATTTTAGATTTCTAAAGCTTTCTGAAATAGTTGATTTTGAATTTTTCAATACAATAAGTTCATCTCCTCCAAAGTTTTTACCTACTGAACCAATAAATGGGATATCAGTTATTTTCTTTATATCCCCCAGGGTCATTATAGAATTATTAATTGTTTGTTTTAAGGTAAAAAATAGAGTTGGTAAAATGAGTGCCAAAATAACAGCAATTAGATAATTTTGTCTAGTATTTGGACTAACTAGTTTCCCATTTTGAATTAAAGCTGGTTCTAAAACTTTTGCATTTGCAATATTGCTAGCTGAAAGTAAACCTGTTTCTGTTCTTTTTTGCATTAGAAATAAATAAATACTTTCAGACAATTTATAATGTCGTTCAATATTTATTAATTGTCTTTCTACATATGGTAAACTATTAATAATATTTTCTGAAAGTTCAATTCTGCTATTTATATCATCCAAAAATATCTGATTAGTTCTTTTTTGTCCCTTTATAGATTCAAGTATTTTTTGTTTAATATTTTGAATTTTTAAATTGATATTATTCTTTAAAGGATTATTTAATGTTCCTTCAGGATCCAAAAGATTAGCTTCAATTTGAAGAGACACAAGCTCTTCTGATAACTTAGAAATTAAAGGGTTGTCTATTCCATAGACTGATGGAACTATAATATCTGTATATGTATTTTTTTTAAGTAAAAACTCCTCTAAATAGGCAAAATATTTTTGTTCGATTATTACCTTTGATTTATCTAATTGTAAATCATTAATTTTTTGATAAAACCGTTCTGAATCCTTATCAACTTCAGAAATTTTATTATTCTTTTTAAAATCTTGTAATTTAATTTCAATTTTACTTAATGAATCTTTAATTTCAACAATTTGAGAATCAATAAACTTCAATGTATTATCTGAAGATTTATTTTTGTAATTGAGATTATCTTGAATGTACATTTCTGCAAGCTTATTTAAAAAAGCTGTTTCTTTAGCCAAATCTTCGCCCTGAATACTCAAATTTAAAATAGATGCATCTTTATACAAACGATCAACAACTAACTTAGCCTTGTACTTTTTAGTTATTGGATGAAGACTTGTCCATTTTACTACAGTTAAAGGATAATAATTAATAGTTTCGTCTAAGACAAAATTTTCATTAAATAAAATTTTAAAGTGTCCTTCTCCATAACTGATGAATTCATCAAAACTATACTTTACAAAGTCTTTATCATCAATGCTAATTGAAAAATGTTTCTTGTCAATTACTTTTATAACCGCTTTTAATCCATAGTTTTTTTCCAAATTGTAAGGAACAAAAGTTATAGGTCTAAAATTATAGGTTTCGACTGTTTTTATATCCCCTTGAATAAAGTACGATATATTAAAATTGAGTTCATCTAACGTTTTATATATTAATGGATAAGAAGATAAAAATGAAATTTCATCCGTAAAATTAATATTAGATAGAGTTGGATCGTCTATAAAATCAGATAAGGGATTTAAATTATTTTCATTGGATTGTATATGTATTGTTAAATTATTGAAATAACTTTCATTAGAGTATCTGTTAAATAATAATGCTACAAAAAGAAATAAAAAAAGATTGATAACAAACCAGTACCAATTTTCTCGTAGAACATGGATAATTTTATATACCGAAAAAAAATCTTCTTGTTGAAATTTAGACATTTAATTATTTGTTTGAGATATCAATATATATAAAGAAATGGTTGAAAGTAAAATAGATATTGCTGAACTCAAATTATTTAAAACAATAAATCTTTTTTTAACAGGAAGGACAAAAACAATATCATTAGTTTCTAAATAAAAATTTGGGTTTTTAGAAACACTAGGATCACTTAGGTCAAGATAATTAATTAAGGATTTACCTTCATTAAAACTAATAATTTTAATTTTTTTTCGATTAGCTTCCATATTAAACCCTCCTGCTAAACTTATAGCATCTAAAATGTTTAATTTTTTATTTTGAACTAAAAACTTTCCTGGACTAGCAACTTCACCTAAAACATTTATTTCAAAATTTAATTGATTAACTTTTACAGATGGATTTTGCAAAAATTTAGATGAAAGATCTGCTATATCTTTTTCTGCTTGCATAAAAGTTTTACCTTCTAAATAAACTTCTCCTATCAAAGGCAATGAAACAAAACCAGAATCATTTATGGTATAACCATCTAAATATGGGTTATAAAATTGTGAATTATTGACTTTCTTATTAAATAAATCATACTCAGACGGAGTACTTGTATGAATAATTACACTTATCAAGTCTCCCTTTTGAAGTTTTTTTGCATACTTAAAACTAGAATATGTAATATCTTTTTTAGATGAAAAAAGATCAATATCCTTAGTTGTTATACACGAAGTCAAAGAAAAAAAAACTAATAAAAGTGAAAAATATCTTAACATATAAATTAATCCGTTTCAACAAATATAGTTAATTACTTTTTTTGAAGAAGGAAATAGTTTCTCTTATAACCAATTCTAGCTCTTTTGATAGATTACTTTCTTCAAACGGATGTTTTGAATTAAACACATGATTTCCATCTTTCACTATTAAAAGTTTGGAGTTTTTAATCCAGCTACTCAGTTGTTTAGCTTCTGAAACATCCACTGTAGTGTCTTGATCTCCATGAACAATTAAGGTAGGAATAGTAAGATTTTTGGATGCATCTGAAATTGTCAATTTTTTTTCATTTTCTATAAAATCTAAATAAAATTGATAGTAAAGAGGCATTTGCTGATTTGTTCTTGAATTAAATACATAAACAACTCCTTTTTTCTGCCAAAAGTCTAGTTTATCTTTGTCAAAACGAGATTTATAATCGCATACACTTGCCCATGAAACTACTTTTTTAATAGTTGAATTTTCATGAGCAGTTAAGATAGATATTCCGCCTCCTCTGCTATGTCCTAGTAGAAATATATTATTTACATCAATTGAATTAGAGTGTTCTTTTATTACCCATTCAATTACTTTGCTTAAATCATATTTTTCTTTGCTAAAGTTATTTTCTGCAAAAGATTGTAAATCTGTAAAACTCAATAAATCTTTTTGACTGACACCATTATGTGAAAAATTAAATTTTAAAAAAGATAAACCATTTTCTACAAATTTTTTAGCAATATAATTGAAAGGTCCCCAATCTTTAAAGCCTTTAAAACCATGGCAAAAAATTACAAGTGGTGCATTTTCATTTTTTGAAAAATGTAAATCAATTATAATTGGCTTGTTATTTGCTCCTTTTATCGAAAAAACCAACATTATTCTTTTATAAACTTAAACCTCGCATCATTGCATGTAAGCAAATAAATACCAGAAGGTAAAAACGAAACGTCAATTTGATTATTGCTGGATTGTAATATTTTTTCTCCTGTTATACTATATATTTTTTTAACACCTAGCATGTCTAAATTAATATAATTTCTTGTGGGATTTGGAAAAATATTTAGTTCACGATTAAAATCAATTATACTAACAGGAGTGTTGTCTTCAAATAATCTAAATCCATCTATTCCAGCTTCAAGCCAATGATTATTTGGTTGAAAATCTGATACTCTTATTACTAATTTTAATTCATTTCCTAGGTCGTAATTATTGAGATCTGTATAAGTTTTTTTGTCCCAGAAATTATTTTCCTGAGCTACTAACACATCCAATATTACAGTATCAGACATGTTTGTAATAGATACAATCAAACTATCATCAGCTTCTGACCAACCACCATTATTAACAAACCATTGATGGTACTCTATTGCTGGTCTTGAAAAAGGTTCTATATTAAAAATAGGAGAACTTAATATTGTATAACCATTATCTACATCATCAGCACCTACATCGCCTATCATGTTACCTGTAACATAGGCTTGTGTATAACAATCTCCTTCAATATCAGAATATGGTGTTTGATATTGGTTTTGTGATATTATACCATTTGGAATACCTATTTCCCATATTCCTGAAGTAGCCGTACTTTGTATATCCCACCCCAAATCGAAACTAAAATCATCTTCATAACCATCTGAAAGCACTATCAAAATATCATCAGAATTATCATTTATTTCGTATTGTTCTGAACAATACATTTGATAGCCCCATTTGGAGGACATTAAATTATAATTATTTGCTTGAAAAAGAGTATCTACATAAAAATAACCTTCAGAATTTGTAATAAATTCATAAAATACAAATCCATTAAACAATCTTACATTTGCTCCTTCAATACCTATAGAATCACTATCGATTACTCTACCATTTTTGTCAAAAGATATTTCGGGTAATAAAGCAACATTTTGAATTATCAGCTCTCCGTTTATTAATTCAATCTCAAGGGTATCAGCAAAATATCCTAAAGCATCATAGACAACTTCAAAAACACCACTTTGCGATTGTCCAATTGCATATTCTCCAAAAATATTAGTGTTGGACGAAACAATATCAAAACTTAAAATTTGAATCAGAGCGTTACTAATTGGTACACCAGATACAGAATCTTTTACAATCCCCTCTAAATGACAAGCATTAGTAAACTCCGGTTGTAAAATTAATAACTCTCCAAAACCATTTTCACTACTGTTAATTTCGGAGGACAATATTAAACCAGATGGTAGGTATGGATATGCTCCCCAAGAACCATCAAAACCATCACCACCTAAAGGGTAAGCGTCGTACCTAGCTACTTCAACAAGATTATAAGGATATTTCGAATCATGAACTACTATTCCATCCCTGTAGTATGATGAAACTAAAAAGTCGCCATCAACATGAACATTATGAGGAATTACACTTCCAATAGTATTTGAAGATCTAATCCTATCTAACTCTGAAATATTACTCAAATCAGAAACATCATAAGAAGCTATATAAGCTCCGCTTACTTCATCTGTTGTGTATAATGTTTTTCCATCATCTGAAATCCAACAATTGTGTGTGAATTGACTTGGTGTTGGATGAAAAGCAAGGCTATCGTTGAAAATTACTGGATTAGAAGGAGTTGAAACATCAATAGCAAAAAAGTTACCCTCATAAATAGCAGATCCCCACAGCGTATCTCCTCTAACCATACCATCATGCAGATAGAAATCATCAAAAACTCCAAGAATAGTTGGCAAAACCACACTATCCTGATCCAACGAAACTTGAGTTACATCTAAAATCATTGCACCAGCATTTGAAGTTGAATTATTATCAATATCTCCTCCAAAAAGATATGCTTTACCATTTTCGTCAATATAAATATTATGTGCTTTTCCACAGATAAACTCATTGTTTTGATCAAAATTTGTGTACAAAAAAGTTTGACCACTTAAATCATTTAAGTCAACAATTAATAATCCACTATCACCTTGATCAGCGGTTACGTACGCGTAATTATTCCAAACTTTGATGTCTCTCCATATGGATTGTGGTCCACCGATAAAAAAATTCTGTACAGGGTCTGATGGTGTAGATATATCAACAACAGCAAAGCCTGTTGTGAGTCCCATTAATGCATACTCTCTACCATTTTCATCTACATATCCCCAAATATCATTACCCTCGGCATTTGGGAACTCTAGAGAGCCAACCAATGACATATTATAATTACTTTGTCCAAAAACAAAAAGAAAATTTATCATTAAGACAAACAAGCTTACAAATTTCATAGCTATAAATTAAGTTTGAATTGATTTTGATCATTTTCAGAATCAATTATTATTTTATCAGATTCTTGAGAATCAATATTTTTTATTTCATTTTCATTATTATCCTGATTAGTTTCTTCTACAATTTTTGTTTCCTCAGGCTCTATTAGATTCATTTTGATTATCTTCTTTGGAGAAAGTCTATTTCCTTGAGCTCCAATTCCTTTCACTGTAATAAAATCGGAAATCGAAATAGTATCTTCTTTTCTTTCTTTACCTCTTTCCTTAGCAAATACAATTTCCAAAGAGGGACTTAAATTTGAAGTGATAAACTCAATATATGAACCTCTAGAATTACTAATTACACCAACCGACTTGTCTGTTTGACTAACTAAAAAACGTTTAACATAGTATATTTCTTTTGTCGAATCATAATAAACTAATGAAAGAGGTGTTTCAGGTTTCCATTTTTCTATCAAAATTAAGTCTTCATTAAAATGAGTAGACAACTCGAAACCAATAAGTTGTAGTAATCCATTTTTGTAAGCAACCAAAATCTTATCGTCCGATTGAAATTCACCAAGTAATTCACCTCTTTGATCAACATTTAATTTCATGGTTACTTTATCAAACCAAATTTTTCTTGCTGAAAGAGTTGAATGACCTTTTTGCTTTAATTCAATTTTTTTAATCGGATTTTTAGTAACAAGATTTCCTAAAGCAGAACTAGACTTAATTAGCAATTCAGAAAAATCGATATCAAATTTCAATTTTTTTAATCTCTGCAAAGCCTTATGATAAACGGTTACAATTTCTGCTTCTCCATTTGGATTTGCAGTAAAATATAGAATTTCACCTTTACTATTTTTTACTAAATCATATTCTCTATCTCTGGTTGCACTAGTTACATGAAAACGTTTTACGTAATAATTTTTATTAATGTTATTTTTATAGATAATATTATAAGTTGTTCTGTTGTCTTTTTTCTTAAAAACTGCAACATGTAAAACATCCTTACCAACAAAAGTTTTTTTATCAACTTTTGTAATCATCATTTTTCCATCTTTTCTAAAAACTATGATATCGTCTATATCTGAACATTCACATACAAATTCGTCTTTACGCATCATAGTTCCTATAAATCCTTCCTCTCTGTTTACATACAACTTCTGATTTTTAGCAACTACTTTAGTAGCAACAATATTATCAAAGATTTTTATCTCTGTTTTACGACCCTTATCTGCTCCATAGGTCTTTTTTAAATTTTTAAAATATTGAATGGAAAATTCTATGATATTGTCTAAATTATTTTTAATTAAAGCTATTTGATCTTCTAATTTTAAAATATCCTTATCAGCTTTTTTGCTATCAAACTTAGAGATTCGTTTGATTTTAATTTCTGTTAACCTAACAACATCTTCGTCTTTAACTTCTCTATTTAAATTTTTAACAAATGGTTTTAATCCTTTGTGTATGGTAGCAATAACATCCTCCCACGTTTCGGACTCTTCAATATCTCTATAAATTCTATTTTCTATAAAAATTCTTTCTAAAGATAAAAAATGCCATTTTTCTTCTAATTCTCTAAGATTAACTTCTAATTCACTTTTTAATAAATTAACCGTGTTATTAGTAGAAATTTTAAGCATTTCACTGACACCTAAAAACCTTGGCTTATTACTATCAACCACACAACCTAAAGGAGAAATAGATACTTCACAATCCGTAAATGAATATAATGCATCAATTGTTTTATCTGGTGAAATTCCACTTGGAAGATGCACCATTATTTCTACTTTTTCAGAAGTGTTATCTTCAATTTTCTTTATTTTGATCTTTCCTTTATCATTAGCTTTTAAAATCGAATTAATAATTGAATTGGTTGTACAACCAAAAGGTAATTCGCTAATTTGTAATGTTTTACTATCGAGAATTGAAATTTTTGCTCTGACCCTAACTTTACCTCCTTTTTTTCCATCATTGTAATTAGTGAAATCGGCCATACCACCAGAAAGAAAATCTGGGTATATTTTTGGAGAAACGCCATTTAAAATTTTTATAGATGCATCAATTAATTCATTAAAATTATGTGGCAGAATTTTTGTTGATAAACCTACAGCAATTCCTTCAACACCTTGAGCTAATAATAATGGAAATTTAACCGGCAACGAAATAGGCTCTTTTCCTCTACCATCATAGGATGAAATAAAACTTGTAATTTTTGGATTATATACAACATCCAAAGCAAATTTGGATAATCTTACTTCAATGTATCTAGGAGCAGCAGCTCTATCACCAGTGAGAGTATTACCCCAATTACCTTGCATATCAAGCAACAACTCCTTTTGTCCTATTTGTACCATCGCATCCCCTATCGAAGCATCTCCATGTGGATGATATTTCATAGTATGGCCAATAACGTTTGCTACTTTATGATAACGACCATCATCAAGCTCCTTTAGTGAATGGAGAATTCTTCTTTGAACAGGCTTTAATCCATCTTCAATTAGTGGAACTGATCTTTCTAGTATTACATAAGATGCATAATCTAAAAACCAATCCTTATATAGTCCTGAAATATGAGTTATCGAATTTGACTGTATTTCATCCATAATCTAATTAATGATTATTATTTTTTAAATATTCGTGAAATGACTTTAACTCATTTTTCGACAGAGTAGAAATATTGAATTTTCTTTTGAAAATTTTATTTTTTCTACTGTATGAAACAATTACTTCTTTACGTAAACCAAAAAACTCATCGTCAAATTCTACTTTCGTTAAATAATCAACAGGAATAGTTAATTCTTTTTTAAAACTAGTAAAAAATGGAGATATCGCTTTACAGTTTGACTCAACATTTAAAACTCCATTGTTAATATCGTATGAAAAGAAGTATAATCCCTTTATGGATAATAAAAATGGAATAAATAATGGAAGTAAAAACAAAATTAAATACTCAGAAATAAAACTGTTTATAGTTCCATTTGTAAATAAAATAAAAGAAAATATAACTATAAAGAAAAACGTCAAAATCAGATATAAAAAAATTAATTTGTGATATCTATTTTTTGATGAAATCGAAAAAGATTTTTTATACATCTGCTTCTACTTTTAAATTATCAATTATAAACTCTTGTCTGTCAGGGGTGTTTTTCCCCATATAGAACTTCAACATTTTTTCTATACTCAAATCCTTGCCAATGATTATTGGTTCCAATCTCATTTCTTTGCCTATAAAATACTTAAACTCGGATGGAGATATTTCTCCTAGACCCTTAAACCTAGTAACTTCGGCACTTTTACCTAATTTTTCTAATGCAGAATTTTTTTCTAAATCAGAATAACAATAAATGGTCTCTTTTTTATTCCTAACTCTAAATAAAGGAGTTTCTAATATGTATAAGTACCCTTCTTTAACTAAATCTGGAAAGAATTGAAGAAAAAAAGTAATCAATAATAAGCGAATGTGCATACCGTCAACATCAGCATCTGTTGCAATAACAACATTGTTATACCGCAAACCCTCAAGACCGTCTTCAATATTTAATGCTGCTTGAAGTAAATTAAATTCTTCATTTTCATAGACGATTTTTTTTGTTAAACCATATGAATTTAAAGGCTTTCCTTTAAGACTAAAAACAGCTTGCGTATTAACGTCTCTAACTTTTGTAATAGATCCGCTTGCTGAGTCTCCCTCTGTAATAAATAATGTAGATTCTAACCTTTTATCGTTTTTGTGATTATTCAAGTGTATTCTACAATCCCTTAGCTTTTTGTTGTGCAAATTAGCTGATTTAGCTCTTTCTTTAGCTAATTTCTTAACTCCTGCTAGAGCTTTTCGTTCTTTTTCTGAGTCTAATATTTTTTTCAGTAAAGCCTCTGCCGTTGATGGATTTTTATGTAAAAAATTATCCAGATATTTTTTAATAAAATCATTGACAAATGTTCTAATAGTTGTCATTCCAGGACCAATCTCGTTAGATCCTAACTTAGTTTTAGTTTGTGATTCAAAAACGGGCTCAATTACCTTTACACTAACTGCTGCTACTATACTTTGACGTATATCTACTGCATCAAAGTTTTTGCCATAAAACTCTCTGACTGTTTTTACAACTGCTTCCCTAAAGGCTGTTTGATGCGTTCCACCCTGTGTGGTATGCTGACCATTAACAAAGGAATGATACTGTTCTCCATACCCTTGATTAAAATGAGTTAGGGCAACTTCTATATCTTCACCTTTAAGATGAATTATTGGATATGATATTTTTGAATCAACATTTTTTTCTAATAAATCCCTTAAACCATTTTCTGATCTAAATTTTTCGCCATTAAAAACTATCGTTAAACCAGTATTCAAATAACAATAATTCCATAGCATTTTTTCTACGTAATCATTAACAAACCGGTAATTACCAAAAATTGTTTGATCAGCTTCAAAAATAACTTTAGTTCCTTTTCTCAAAGAAGATGAAACAATATCTTCATCGTTTGTAATTTTACCTTTTTCAAATTCAACAGATTTAATTTTGTCATCTCTTATAGACTGAATTTTAAAATTACTTGATAAAGCGTTTACTGCTTTAGTACCTACACCATTTAGCCCTACTGATTTTTTAAATACTTTAGAATCATATTTTGCACCAGTATTTATTTTAGAAACACAATCAATTACTTTCGTTAGAGGTATTCCTCTTCCATAATCGCGAATACTTACCTTTTTATCTTTAATTGAAACTTCAATCGTTTTACCATTTCCCATTACATACTCATCTATAGAGTTATCCAAAACCTCTTTAATAAGTATGTAAATTCCATCATCAGGAGATGAACCATCACCAAGCTTCCCAATATACATACCTGGTCTTAACCGAATATGTTCTTTCCAGTCTAAGGATCTAATACTATCTTCTGTATATTGATTGTCTGCCATTTCAATTAAAAAAATAAGGCTTAAAATTACTAATTCTAACAAACTTTTTATTAATTTTCTACCTCTGTTTATCAACAATCTTTTCAACTAACTTTAACTACATTTGCAAAAAATAAAGACAATGATCCATTATTCAATTTCATATCAAAATCCACACAGACATTTTATTGATATAAGCTTAAATTTTCAGCCAAACAAAAGTGAAGACAAAGTTTTTTTACAACTACCATCGTGGAGACCAGGGAGATATGAACTTGCAGATTTTTCAAAAAACATTCAAAAACTTAGTGCATTTGATCAAAACAATAATGAATTTGAAGTCTTTAAAATTAATAAAGATAGATGGTGTTTAGATTTACAAAATGTTCAAACAGATAACATTACAATAAAATATAATTTTTACGCTAATCAGTTGGATGCAGGCTCTACTTATCTAGATGAAAATCAACTATATGTTAATCCAGTGAATTGCTGTTTATATGTAGAAGGTAAAGAAAGTGATGAGTGTAATATTGAACTAAAAATACCAAACGACTACAAAATAGCTTGTGGTTTAAACCAAACTAAAAATGTGTTATTTGCCAAAAATTACGACCAACTTGCCGAATCTCCATTTATAGCTTCATCAACTTTAAAACATGCTCACTACTCATGCAACAATCATACATTTCATTTATGGTTTCAAGGAGATACAAATTCTAATTTCAAAAAAATTGTTGATGATTTTAAATCTTTCACTATTGAGCAATTAAATAATTTTGATTCATTTCCAGTAAGTGATTATCATTTCTTATTTCAACTAACACCTTACAAGAGCTATCATGGAGTAGAGCATACCAACTCTACAGTTATTTTGTTAGGAAGTGATAAAAATACTTTAGTAGATAGATATGAAGATTTACTTGGAATTTGCTCTCACGAATTATACCACACTTGGAATATTAAAGCCATTCGCCCTTCTGAAATGCTTCCATACGATTATACCAAAGAAAATTATTCAAAATTAGGCTATGTAGCTGAAGGAGTAACTACATATATGGGAGATCTAATGCTAGTCAGAAGTAAAGTATTTAATTGGAATCAATTTGTAAAAACACAAAATGAAAATTTAAAAAGACATTATGAAAATGATGGACGTTTTAATTTATCTGTAGCCGATAGTAGTTTTGATACATGGTTGGATGGTTATACACTTGGTATTCCCAATAGAAAAACATCTATTTACACAGAAGGAGCTCTAAATATGTTAATGATAGATCTGAGCATAATTCATCATTCTGAAGCTAAATATTCATTACATACTGTTATGAATGATTTATACATACATTTTGCTAAAAAAAATATTGGTTATACAGAAAAAGACTTTATTGACTTATGCGCAAAATACGGAGGTTCTGACGTTTTAAATGTAATTAATGATCACATTTACGATACAAAAGACTACACAAAAAGTTTAGAAAAGTGCCTAAATTATGTAGGAATAAAACTGGAAAAAACTCCTAATCCAAATTTAAGTGCCCGTTTCTTTGGATTTATATGCCTGGAGCTAAACAATAAACTAATAGTTAAAAAAGTCCAAAACAATTCATTAATTGAAAATAATGGTGTAGCAGTTGAAGACGAATTAATGAAAATTGATGACAAAAAGGTTACCTCAAAAAACATCCAGCAACTACTGGAAAACAAAGAAAAAGTTAAACTAACGTTTAAAAATAGATTTTCAAAATTTAGTATAACAGTCCCAACAAATGGGAACTTTTATTCGATTTATAAAATGATAAAAAATAATGATGCTACAAAAGAACAAATGCAACTTCAATCCACATGGTTAAATAATTAGAACATGAAAAATTATTTGTCATTTATCAAATTTAGTCATACAATTTTTGCATTACCTTTTGCCATTATAGGTTTTTCATTGGCTAGTGTAACTTATGGATTCCAAATAGAAAATTTGATATATGTTGTTTTATGCATGATTTTTGCAAGATCTTCTGCTATGGCATTTAATAGATACATAGATAGAGATATTGATTTGAAAAATCCAAGAACAGCAAATGTTAGAGAAATTCCTACTGGTAAAATATCTTCAAAATCAGCATTAATTTTTGTAATCATTTCAAGTGTCCTTTTTGTAACAACAACTTACTTTATAAACACCACTTGTTTTTGGCTATCTCCATTAGCACTTCTCATAATTTTAGGATATAGTTACACAAAACGATTTACTTCGCTTTGTCATATAGTTTTAGGATTAGGATTAGGTCTTGCTCCAATTGGGGCATATCTTGCAGTATCAGAACAATTTGATATTGTACCTGTACTTTTCGGAGCTGCTGTTTTATTTTGGGTAGCAGGATTTGATATTATATACGCATTACAAGATGATGAATTTGATAAAAAAAACAACCTCAATTCAATACCTGTTTTTATGGGTAGAAAAAAGGCTATGCTGGTTTCCAAGTTTTTTCATTTTATAACTATTCTCAACTTATCTTTAGCAGGATATTTATGGCAGTTTGATCTTTTTTATTGGATAGGATTTGTATTGTTTTTCATTTTATTGATTTTTCAACATACTCTAGTAAAACACGATGATTTGTCTAAAGTTAACCTTGCATTTTTTACTACAAATGGGCTTGCTTCTATCTTATTTAGCATCTTTGTGTTAATCGACTTATTTTTTTAAACTTTCTTACTAAATTTACATCGCTAATTATTTGATCATGACAAACTCTACAATTTCTAAAAAACAACTATCGCTAAAAGAATTTAAAAATTCTGTAATTAATGATTACAAAATCGCATGTATTAGTAGAGAAACTAGTTTGATGGGGCGAAGAGAAGTTCTAAGCGGAAAAGGGAGTTTTGGAATTTTTGGTGATGGAAAAGAGCTTGCTCAAATTGCAATGGCGAGATGTTTTAAAAAAGGAGATTTCAGATCTGGATATTATAGAGATCAAACATTTATGATGGCATTAAACGAAATGAGTGTTTCACAATTTTTTGCTGCTCTATATGGTCATGCTGACATAAATCATGAGCCTCAATCTGGTGGTCGTCAAATGGTTGCTCATTTCTCTACTCAATCTCTAAATGA
Source organism: Flavobacteriales bacterium (assembly GCA_049890095.1). Lineage (GTDB taxonomy): Bacteria > Bacteroidota > Bacteroidia > Flavobacteriales > UBA7312 > JABAYQ01. The sequence goes on from JBMHCD010000008.1 coordinate 385,063, forward strand.
AGATGGTAGCTGGAAAAATTTATGTGAACAATATAACTCTGCATCAGATATTTCTTGTACTGCTGGTCAAATGCCAAGATTAGTTGGTTTGGCTCAAGCATCAAAAATATATCGACACAATGAAAAATTGAGTGATTGGAATAATTTCTCCAAAAAAGGAAATGAAATAGCATGGGGAACCATTGGTAATGCTTCGACCTCAGAGGGACATTTTTTTGAAGCTATAAATGCTGCTGGTGTTTTACAAATACCAATGGTAATTTCTATATGGGATGATAATTATGGAATATCTGTTCATAGTAAAGATCAAACGACCAAAGAAAATATTTCCGAAGTTTTAAAAGGGTTTCAACGATCAAAAAAAGATAAAGGTCTTGAAATTATTAAAGTTAAAGGCTGGGACTACCCTGCTCTAATTGAAGCTTATAAAAAAGCAGAATCTATAGCAAGAAACGAACATGTTCCTGTAATGGTTCATGTAATTGAAATGACGCAACCACAAGGTCATTCAACTTCTGGCTCACACGAACGTTATAAATCAGAAAAACGCTTAAAATTTGAAAATGATTTTGATTGTATTAAATTATTTAGAGAATGGATTATAACTAATGAAATTAGCGATGCTGAAAGTTTAGACCAAATTGAAAAAACAAGTAAGAAAGAAGTGTCTAAGTACAAAAACGAGGCATGGAAGGCTTATCAAAAACCAATTATAGATGAGTTAAATATAGCTTATGAAATTATTCAAAAAGTAAGTGATGAAAGCGAAAATACTGCATTCATCAAACCAATATTAGAAAAACTTAAACTAGATGCAAAGCTAAATCCGCATAGAAAAAACATTTTTTCTGCTATTCGGTCAGTGTTAAGAATAACCAGAAACGAATCCTTAGCAAATATAGAATCCTTAAAAGGTATTTTATCAAAATGGAATAAAGAAAATCAAGATCGTTATAGCTCTCATCTTTATAGTCAGTCTAATTGGTCTTCATCAAATGTTAATGAAGTTAAACCAGAATATAATGAAAATTCAACAGAAGTTGATGCTCGAATTATATTAAGAGATAACTTTGATCAATTACTAAACAACAATCATGAGATATTAATTTTTGGGGAAGATAGTGGACAAATTGGCGGAGTAAATCAGGGCCTTGAAGGTCTACAATCTAAGTATGGTGATCTTAGAGTTTCTGATACCGGAATTAGAGAAGCTACAATTCTAGGTCAGGGAATTGGAATGTCCATGAGAGGTTTAAGACCTATTGCCGAAATTCAATATTTGGATTATTTACTTTACTGCTTTCAAACTATGTCTGACGATTTAGCAACTTTACATTATAGAACTAAAGGAAGGCAAAAAGCTCCTTTAATTATAAGAACTAGAGGACATAGACTTGAAGGAATTTGGCATTCTGGATCTCCATTAGGAATGATGTTGAATGGTCTTAGAGGTATGCATGTTTTAGTCCCTAGAAATATGACTAAAGCAGCAGGTTTTTACAATACACTAATTGCTTCGGACGAACCTGCAATAGTTATTGAATGTTTGAATGGATATCGATTAAAAGAAAAACTACCATCTAATTTATCTGAACTAAGAACACCAATTGGTATTTCAGAAGTTACTCAAGTAGGAAACGATATCACAATAGTAACATATGGATCTACTTGGAGAATTGTAAATTCTGCTGCCAAAGAGCTTTTAAAACTAGATATTTCCTGCGAGGTAATTGATGCTCAATCTTTACTTCCTTTTGATACAACTAACAATATTTTAGAAAGTATTAAAAAAACAAATAAAGTTTTATTTGTAGATGAGGATGTAAGCTCTGGGGCAACTGCTTATATGATGCAAAAAGTTATAGAAGAACAAAATGCATATTATTTCTTGGATAGCCAACCACATACATTAAGTGCTAAAGATCACCGACCAGCTTATGGTGAGGATGGAGATTATTTTTCTAAACCTAATGCGGATGATATCGTAGAAAAAGTATATTCTATACTTCACGAATCAAAACCTAACAAATACCCATTATTTTAATGGATAAATCAACGGAAAAAAGCTCCATTTATAATGATCTTGAATCTATGGATACCCTTACTTTATTGACAAACATCAATAAAGAAGATCAAAAGGTTGCACAGGCAGTAGAAAAAGAATTAAAAAAGATTGAAGCACTAGTAGATTCAGTTTATCAAAATATGATTTTAGGCGGAAGACTGTTTTATATTGGAGCAGGTACAAGTGGCAGATTAGGTATTGTTGATGCTTCAGAATGCCCTCCTACTTTTGGTATAGAACACGGTATAGTAATTGGTTTAATTGCTGGAGGAGATGGAGCAATAAAAAAAGCAGTTGAGTTTGCCGAAGACGATATTAATCAAGGTTGGATTGACCTAAAAAAACATGACATTACACAAATTGATTCAGTTATAGGTATTGCTGCATCTGGTACTACCCCCTATGTATTAGGAGCATTAAAAATGTGCAAACAAAATAATATATTAACGGCAAGCATTTCTTGTAATAAAGAAACTCCTATTTCTGCTATTTCTGATCATTCTATTGAAGCTATTGTTGGACCCGAATTTGTTACAGGAAGTACAAGAATGAAATCTGGAACAGCACAAAAGCTAATACTCAATATGTTATCTACCAGTCTCATGATTAAACTTGGAAGAGTTAAGGGAAATAAAATGGTCGATATGCAACTTAGCAACCATAAATTAGTAGAAAGAGGAATTAAAATGATTGTTGACGAAACCAATCTTAAACATCAAGATGCCAAAACATTATTGTTAGAAACTGGTAGCGTTAGAAATGCTATAAATAAATATAAAAATGGATAAAGAAAAATTTGCGAATGGTTTAATGTGGGTATCAATGGCCCTATTATTTTTATTCACCACTGCGATTACCCTGTGGATAAATTTCAAAAAAGAGAGTACTTTGTTGTATATACTAACGGCTATATTTTTGCTTTGTTTGTTTTACTTTTCATACAAAGGCGTATCCACCGTTTTGGATGCATTCTTTAAAAACAAAAAAGACGATATAAAAAAATAATTTTAACTATTGTAAAAAATTATTTCTTCAAAACTATATAGGTTTCGACAACTTTATCATCATGATTTACATTAACATGAGATATATTACCATTTTCTAAGTAATTATGAAGTGATGCTTTGTCCTTTTTATCTAAAGTTACTCGAACATACTTTGTATCTACTCTTTTAAGAGAGCCAGTTAATGCATCTATTCCCCAAGCCAGAATATTAAAGCCATTTAAAATAGCAACTGCATTAAAATTAGAATCCATAACGACTACTTTTTCTTGATAATCAGAAATTCTAAAATCAATTCTGTCATCTGCTTTTACTCTTATGGTTTTAGGAGTAACCCCTTTTTCAATACCATTTACAAAAACTTTAGCACCATTAGGTACTGATTCGAAAAAAACATTTCTTTTAGAACCGGTAAATATAGAAGCACAGCTTGTAGTTAGTATTAATAAAATTAAGGTAGTGGGAAAACAAATGTTTTTAATCATTTTTCCTATAGTTTAAGTTATTTCACAAAAGTATTCTTTTTGAGATATAAAATTAAAATTTGGATCAAAAAAAATTAATTTAATCTATTGTTAAATCAAAAAACAATTTATATTTGCATCGCTTTTTAAAGCAAAGTTCTTTTATAGAGCCGGTCTGGTAGTTCAGTTGGTTAGAATACCTGCCTGTCACGCAGGGGGTCGCGAGTTCGAGTCTCGTCCAGACCGCCAACATTAAGCCCTCATTATCTAGTATAGTGAGGGTTTTTCTTTTATTTGGAGGCAATTATGGGGGCAATTTTTTATTATTTATGCAAAATTTTACTTTCATGCATAATGAAAGACACATTCTAATAAAAAGATATGATTTAAATCATCTATTTAAGTATCAAAATAATTTTTTACTTAAAATTAACATAAAGTGCTGATTTCAAATATTTTACAATTTTTCATTGTTAAAATCCTGTTAATATTATGTAGTTTATTTTTTTCTCAATTTATATAACCTTGAAGTAATTTTGTGGAAACAAATAAAATTTAATGAAAAATGAATGAATTAAAAATATTAACAGAAAAAGAAGTGTCAATTAAATATTCTGTATCACAAAGGACGTTATCAAATCTCAGAAAATCAGGTAAAATACCATACTCCGAAGTATGGTTCTATGTAGGTAAGCAAATAAGATATAAAGCTCAACCATTACAAAATTATTTTGAAAGTGATACAACAATCATTTAAACAAGTATTAATCTAATAAAACCTCCAACCCCAACTAACTATTATTTTTTAAAATTTATTAGAGAAGAAGCATAGGCTCTCTTTAAACTTTCCTATACCTAATTTAATGTATTAATAATGAATAAAATAGATTTAATAAAATCATATGGTGATTGGTTAGGTAAAACAAATTGGGATTATTTCTCAACTTTCACATTTAGATATGATATAAAGCAAAAACAAAATGAAAGGTTAATGAATGAGTTAAGAGAAAATCTACAATCATCTGCAATAGAACATTATGTTTTTTATGTAACTGAATACACTAACTATAATTACAATACTCACAATCATATGTTAATCAAAGGAAATGGAGTAAATAATCAAATAGAAGGCTATTTCAGGGCGAAAAATCTACTTTATAATAATGTTGTCCATTATCCTTATAAAAAGACTTTAGGAGCTAACTATTATGTATCTAAATACATTTCAAGCAACAATGTAGATTGGGATATTATAAAAAACCCCCACTAAAAGTGAGGGTTTGAAATTTATTGAAGTATCAGTTTATGATTACTTATCCCATCATAGGTTTTAATTGTTAGGTTATAAATACCTTTAGAGTTGTTTGATAAATCTATTTGAGTATAAAACTCACCAACTGATTTAATTGATTCATAATAAACTTGTTCTCCTAAGATGTTATTAACTATAATTTCAGTTTCAGAATCTGAATTAAATTCTATATTGAAAATATTTGATGAGGGATTTGGATAAATATTTAAATCTATAAAATTTTCACTAGTTGAAGTAGAAATACAAAAATCTTCACACTCTTCTAAAGAGTAAAAGTTACCTGTACCATTAGTAATTTCAATACAATAAAGAAAGTCCCAACAACCCCACGTAGGTACACAATATGATTCACAATCGATTAGAGAGCTAAATTCACCAGTTCCATCCATAGGATCTATACAGGAGTTATTCACACAGTTCCAGCTATCTTCAATCACTGTTGTACAAACAGCTTCGCATTCTTCTAAAGATTGATAATTACCTGAACCGTCAGATAACTCATAGCATGCATTCAAATCACCACAATCCCAAGTAGGCTCTACAGAGTTACAATCAGCTTCACATTCTTGTAAGTTATCGTAAGTTCCTGAACCATCTAGTGGATCTATACAAGCTTCGCTATTACTACAATTAAAAGAGCAGCCATTACTGAAATAATTATTTGTGCCAAAAACAAAATTAGCTTCTACGTTTAGCCAATTATTGTTAGAATAATTTAAATCATCTACACTAATACAATACAAGTTTGGATTGCTAAATGGCGCAGAACCTACATTAATGAAGTTTATATTTTGATTATTTGAATTTCTTAAATCAAGACTCGTAAGTACATTACCATATAAATTAATGAGTGTTAGGTTATAGTTAGCACTTAAATCTAAACTATTCAATTGATTATTTTGAATACTTAATATTTCCAAATTTAAATTATTTGAAAAATCAACATATGAAATTGAATTATTATCAGCACCTATAATTTCTAGAAATGTAAAGTCTTCAATTCCTGTTAAATCATAAATTCCTAAATCATTAACATCTAATGTCAGAATTGATTCAACAGAAGAAGTAAAAACAAAGTCATCATTGTCTATACCATTTCCATATCCATTAGATTCAAGGAACTCTTCAAAATTATCATCAGGAACATATGTTAATTGATTGCAATTATAATTTGAACCACAATCTAAAGAAAAAGCTGTAAAAGAATCCACATTATTCCAATTGTTAGCAATACCTAAATTTGTAACTTCTACACAAGACAAATTATTGTTATTAATTGTTGGAAAAAGATATTGATTACCATTTTGTAAATTTAACTGACTAAGTTGATTATTTTCAAGGCTTACAGTTTGTAAGTTTGGAAACATACTAACATCTAAGCATTCAATTAAATTGTTACTCAAATTAATACTTGTTAAATTTTCAGCTTCATAGGGAAGTAAAATTTCATATACTTTATTGCTGTCAGGAAGATAACCACCATTTGTTATTGTAATTGTTTCAATATTCGTATTATTAAAGAAACTAATCGAATTTAATTGATTATAGTAATCATTGGGAAAATCACCTGTAAATACATCATTAGATGAAAATTGTTTTAAATTTATATTTGCCGAAAGGTCAATATTTTTTAATTTATTTTTTCCTAGTAAAAGAGTTTCTAATGCAACGTAACTATTTATATTTATATTTTCAAACAAGTTATCTTCTATATTTAAGTGTTTAAGTGAATAATTAGGTGTAGTGTTAAAATTTTGATAAATATTTAAATTACTTAAATTATTTCTAGAGCAATTAAGTTCTTCTAAAACGTTGTTATTATTGTCAAAAGCAATATAGTTTATTTGATTATTTGAGCAATCTACAAATGTTAATAGTGAATTGTTAGACAAATTAAGAGATGTAATTTGATTGTATTTACATTTCAAACTTGTTAGTTGAGTAAAATCTTCTATACCTATTAAACTAGTAATGTTAGAAAACCAAGGTAAATCTAATTCTAATATTTGATTAATATTATTAGTTTGAACATAATTATCTAATATATCATCATATCCAAGGTCAATTAATGCTTGTTCAAAATTATCATCAGGAACATAGGTAGATTGTCCAAATCCAAAAAATGGAATCAATAAAATAAGTAGAGTATAAAATGCTTTCATATTTGTTTGGTTAGATGAATAAATATAAAAAAAAGTTTGAGTATCATTTAGAACTTAGTAACTAACTATTAATTCAATAAGTTTTTGGAAGCAACAATGTTGATTGGGATATTGTTTATTTAAATACATAAGAAACTGATAAAAAGTTTGTAAACGTTATGGTATTAAAAGAATTTATGTTAAAGGTAAGGCCTGTATTTGAATCATAAGTTTCTTCAGTCAAGTTTCTGATTTTTGATAAATTATAATCTACACCAATACCAAGTCCAATATATATATTATCTATAATATAGCTTAATGATATTGAGGAATACAAA
>JBMHCD010000009.1:0-239193 GCA_049890095.1 Flavobacteriales bacterium
CTCGCGGTTGTTTTAAAAGTTTTTGATATGCCGGACAATAGCAAGTCTGCAATTGTTCAAGGAATTGATCGCGTTAAAATATTAGACTACAAAGAAAAAGATCCTTACTATAGAGCGGTAGTTCAAAGAGTGTCAAATAAGTCTTCAAAGGATAGTGTGGAGCTAGACGCTTTAGCTAATAACCTCAGGCAGGCTTTTTCAGAGTTAATTCAAATTGCTCCAAATTTGAGTGAGGAGCACACCGGTATGCTTTCAAATATTCAAAAACCTGCAAGATTAGCTGATAGAGCAGTATCATTACTAACAGTATCTAATCCAGAAAAACAGGATATTCTGGAAGAGTTAGATGTAAAAAAGCGAGTTGATAAGGCAATAAAGGTACTTACAAAAGAAATACAAAGAATCAAACTTGGGGAAGAAATTCAAACTGAAGTTCACGATGAGATAACCAAGTCACAGAGAGAATATTATTTGCGTGAACAAATGAAAGCAATCAAAAGGGAGCTTGGTGAAGATGAATCACAGGTTGAGCTAAATGAAATTGAGGAGGCAATCAAAAAGGCAAAGATGCCTGAAGACGCAGAAAAGGTAGCGCTTAAAGAACTCGACCGACTTACAAAGATTCCAACACAATCTCCAGAATATACTGTTGCTAGAACATACTTGGACTGGTTAACTGAACTTCCTTGGTCAATTTCTTCTGAGGACTCAATCAATGTTAAAGAGTCTAAAAATATTTTAGATGAAGACCACTATGGTTTAGAAAAAGTTAAAGAAAGAATCATTGAATATCTAGCTGTTCGAGCTTTGAAAATGAAGAATGATCCAGATAGCGCAATACGTGGACCAATACTATGCTTTGCTGGTCCTCCTGGAGTAGGAAAAACTTCGCTTGGAAAATCAATTGCAAAATCAATGGGAAGAGAATTTGTTAGAATGTCTTTGGGTGGTGTTAGAGATGAAGCTGAAATCCGCGGTCATAGAAGAACTTATATTGGCGCACTGCCAGGAAGAATTATACAATCACTTAAAAAGGCGGGAACAAACAATCCTGTTTTTATGCTAGATGAAATAGATAAATTGGGAATGGATTTTAGAGGAGACCCTTCTTCGGCCCTATTGGAGGTCCTTGACCCTGAACAAAATAGTGCTTTTGCAGACCACTATTTAGAAGTTGATTTTGATTTAAGCAAGGTAATGTTCATAGCAACAGCAAACTATCAAGACCCTATTCCACCAGCTCTAAAGGACAGAATGGAAGTCATAAATTTTTCAGGCTACATCGAAGATGAAAAATTACAAATTGCAAAAAAACATCTTCTCCCTAAACAGTTGAAGGAAAATGCATTATCAACTAAAGATGTCTCGCTTGATGATGCTTCAATTAAAGAATTGATGAGTTCATATACAAGGGAGGCTGGTGTTAGAAATCTTGAACGTGAGATTGCAAATGTTTTTAGAAAAGTTGCTAGGGACAAAATAGAAAAAAATACAAAAAAAATTAGAGTTACAAAGAAAAAGATTTCAGAATATTTAGGTGCTCCTAGATTTTATTCTGACATCGCAGAAAGAACAACTAAGCCTGGTGTTGTAACAGGCTTGGCTTGGACAGCTGCAGGTGGTGATATTCTTTTTGTTGAGTCTTCTCAAATGAAGGGCAAAGGAGCACTTACTTTAACTGGTCAACTAGGAGATGTAATGAAAGAGTCTGCTACTGCTGCAATGACATATGTTAGATCAAATTCCAATCTTCTTGGATTTTCTAGCGACTTTAATGAAAAAACTGATATACATGTTCATGTGCCAGCGGGAGCAATACCAAAAGATGGACCTTCAGCTGGTGTAGGTATGTTCACATCAATAGTATCACTTCTTTCTAATAAACCAGTTAAAAGCAAATTAGCAATGACTGGCGAAATTACATTACGCGGAAATGTTCTTCCTATAGGTGGCGTAAAAGAAAAAGTAACTGCCGCACACAGATCTGGAATTAAAACTGTTATCCTACCTGATCACAACCGCAAAGATCTTGAAGAAATTCCTGATCATATCAAAAAAGATATAGACTTTCATTTTGCTAAAGACATGATGGATGTAATAAAAATTGCGGTTCCTGGATTAAATCTTAAGACTCCAATAAAAAAGACAACTGCAAAAACAAAAAAGTAGCGTAAATTTATACAACTAATGCGCGTATAACTCAGTTGGTCAGAGTGCCTCCCTTACAAGGAGGAAGTCGGGGGTTCGAGTCCCTCATTGCCCACCAAAGCGGAATCTATCTCATTTTTAGATAGCGTTCCGCTTTATTTATATTTGTGAATTGAATTTTAAGATATCTTTTTAATGAGTACAAATATTTTTGGACCAAAAGGTTGGACACCTGATAGAATAGCAAGTTTAGACGGCAAAACAATTTTAATCACTGGAGCTAATAGTGGCACTGGTTATGAAGCCACAAAAATCTTACTTCAAAAAGGGGCTAATGTTGTTATGTTAAATCGCAACGAAGAAAAAACTAAAAGAGCGATTAAGAAATTAAAAACGGAAATTAATTCACCGATAAATCTTTCTTTTATTAAAATGGATTTATCTGACATGTCATCGATTCGAAATGCAGCTGAGGAGATTAATAAGACTATAGATAAAATTGATGTTCTAATTTGTAATGCCGCTGTTGCTCAAATTGCAAAACAAGAATTTACAAAAGATGGATTTGAAAGTCAGCTAGGAATCAATTATTATGGTCATTTTGTTTTAGTAAATTTATTATTTGACAACCTAAATCAATCTAAAGGTAGAGTTATTGTAGTAGGAAGTGAGGGTTACAAAATGGGATTAAAAACGATTCAATTTGATGATATGAATTGGGATAAAAATTATAACCCAATGAATACCTATTGTCATAGTAAATTAGCACAAATAATGTTTGCTTACGAACTACAAGATCGAATTAAAATAGCTAATAAAAAGGTAAAGGTATTTGTTTGTCATCCTGGAGCATCACGGACTTCACTTATAAATGATAAAGCGAGTAAATTCGACAGGGTTCTTTTTTCAATAATGTCATTATTTCCAATAGTACAATCGGCTGAAAAAGGAGCATATCCTGAGGTAATGTGTTCTGTTGAAGATGAAAATAATTTAAACCAAAAAGCATATTATGGCCCAACAGGAACTATGCAGTGGATTGGACCGGTTGGAGAATGCAAGCTAGATTTACTTGCACAAAATAAAGAAACCTCAACTAAACTTTGGGATTTTACTGAACAACTGCTAGATGTTAATTGGAGTTTTTAAATACTCAAAATAACAATCAACAAATTAATCAAAGCGGAATATATCTAACTTTAAGTTAATTTTTCGCTTTTTTATTAATTTATCAGAAGAGATAACACTTAAAGCGGTTAGACTTTTATTTATGAAAAATTACAGCTTATAAATGACTTTATAAAATCTGATTGAATTTTATTTAAACATTTAATGCTGATGTGGTACTAAAATGAGTGTTTTGGCAACAAAATCTTCGAGAACTTTGAAAAAATTCAAGACGTTATTTTTACTGTTATTTGCATTAATAGTCACAAACCTTATGAAGGTATCTTCCTTAAAGGAACCAAAACCAACAACCGTTTCTTGATTTTCGTATAAAGCTGTACATAATTTTACAGGGTCAATGTCCTTATAATTAAAGCAAACAGAAATGGATTCATCAAAACTATATAAGGTATAATCAGGATTATTTTTAATATAATCGACTGCAACCTTAGCCAATTCGAATTGTTGATCTATAATTTTTTCTAACCCATTTATTCCCATAGATTTCCAAAGCGTCCAAAACTTTAAAGCATCATTTCTTCTACCACATTGAAAAGAGGTTTTACCTAAATTTAAATCATCGCCATCTGTTTGGTACAAATAACTGGCATCATTACTAAAGGAATTGTGTAAATGTTTTTTATCATTTACTAAAAGAATAGAACACGTTAAGGGAGTTCCTAACATTTTATGGGCATTGTAACTAAATGAATCAGATCTCTCTACTCCTTTCAAAAGGTGTTTGTATTTTTTACTAAACATCACGCTACCACAATATGCACCATCTACATGCAACCACATATTGTATTTTTTAGTAATATCTGCAATTTTGTCAATAGGATCAAAAGCCCCTAAAACTGTAGTACCTGCTGTTGCATTTACATAGGTTGGAATACCGCCATTTTTAATATCTACTTTAATTTGTTCTTCTAGCTTTTCAACTATCATTTTGCCCTCGCTATCAACTTCTATATATCGAATATTATTTCTCCCTATTCCTGCGAAACTAACATTTTTAGCGTTCGAATAATGTGATTCAATAGAAGTATAAATAATTAACGGTTTGGTCATTCCATCAAAACGACAATTAGGGTCTTTTACATCTCGCCCTAAAATCAAAGCCATATAATTGCTCATAGAGCCTCCTGTTGGAAATGTTCCATTACTATTTGTACCATAACCTACTAATTGGCAAGAATGTCTAATAATTTCTTGTTCTATACCCACCTGAGGACCTGCCACTTTATAGGTGTACATACTGTTATTTAGTAATACAGCCAATAAATCACCCAACATTGCTTTGGGTTGCCTGCCTCCAAAAAGTTGATTAAAAAATAAACTTGTTGCTGTTTTAGGCGTTGCTATTAAAATATCTCTTAATAAAGATTTTAAATTTTCATCAATTATACCAGTGTCACCCAAAGATAAATCTAGAGTATCATATAGTTGATTTGCTTCTATTCTTTCAGCAACAGGATTTTGATTTTCTTCGTTTATCAAAATTTCTGCAAGTTGATTAAATAGTTCTAAATCGTTTTTTATTGTGGTCATAGGTTAATTTTTTAATTTGGTATTGTATTATAAACCATTTCTTTGTTGATGAAAGTTTTTGAATCTTCATCAAAAACATTACATTTTCTTATGGGTTTTGCGTATAAATGAAGCGTCATACTTCTATTATCTGAAGTGTTTTCTAAGCTGTGAAATCCCATAAAATCTTTCATATAAGTAACTTGATTTTTTTTTGATACTATTGTTCTTAAAACAGTTAATTCATCATTTTCATTTTTTTTATAAATGACTTCTTCAAGTTGACCGCTAATAACCTTTACCCAACATTCTTCTCCTCCATGATCGTGTATAGGTGTTTTATGACCCTTACACCAACAGATGAGTATCAATTCAAACTTTTCAGTATTTACAATACAGTTTCTTGTATAACAATCTTCAGACCATGAAACATATTTTGCAAGTTCTTTAGGATCAAAATTAATGGTACGTATAATATCACTGAAAGTCATCCTCTCTGCCTCAGAAAGAGCCGAAATCAAATCATCTAATGTTTGATGATTGTGTGAGAATTTTTTATTCTTATTCAAACTTGAAGTTTGTTTTGACATAACATTTAGGTGAGTACTAAAATTATTTTTGTTCTGAACTAATTAGTCTAGAAAATAATCATAGCTAAAATAATAATTTAATCAATAAAATTAGTCACGTATTCATTTGTTTTTAAACTATAAAATATTGAGCATTATAAATTTTGTGATAAAAAAAGAAGTGTCAAGAATATATAATAATACTTTTCAAGCGATGAAATAATGTGCTATAGTTATCTCCTGCTGTTTAACAATCGGATTTATAAATGATAGTATTAAAATTAGATTTACAATAAAACTACTAGGAGTTGATTTTCTATTATTCAGCAATCATTTTTTTCTCGACAGTTCCATTGTCATAAATATAATATAGTATTTGATTTTTAATCTCTTTAGATTCTCTACCTAAAACATCTACTATTTTAACTAATCGTTTATTGTGTAAAATAAAATTATTTATTCCTGTTTCAGTTTTTTGATCAATACCAGTATTGTTATGAATAAATGTCCAAGATCCATAAGATGTTCCTGTTGGAAAAGTATCTATTTCCCAATACAGTTGGTCTTCAAACAAACAATTGATTGAATTACCATTAGGTGTCAAGCCTTGAGAAATATACCAATTATCCAAATTAGCCGAATCATTTATAAAATGTACCACAACATCAATGGTATCAGTAAGTAACCAATTGTGACTAAAATTGCAAAATGCATCATCAACTATAGTATCTTGGTGTAAGACGTTACCTTGTTGATCTGAAAATTCCCAGTAAAAAATATTTTCTGGTCTAGGGTGGGTCATATACTGTCCTGAATGATATATACTGATAGAAGTTTCTTGTGAGCCAACATTTATACTCATCCCTAACATATCGCAAGGAACACTTGTTATTACTTGAGCATTAGTTATTTGAAATAGAATTAGGGCAATAAAAAGTGTTAGTATATTCTTATTCATTTTCTCATTAATAAATGTTACTGTTACACAATAATGCAAAAAAAAATGCAAATAAACTTTCAGTCTATCTTATTCAAATTAAAATGTTCGAAACAAGAAAGCCAAGTCTACAAAATAATTGATTGCCGATTTACTTTTCAAACATACCACAGGACTATACTATAGATTAGGTATACTTTCATAAAAAAAGGGTCACAAATTAGTGACCCTTTTTTTTATCTATCAATTGAACCAGATACTCTTTGCATAAAACTATTGAGAGCTTCCTTTTCGCTAACTCCCTTTTCTTCAATTTCCTTCCAAACCTCCAAAGCTCCATACATATTTGATATCATCTCTCCTATTACGTCCAATTCCTCATCTTTAATAGCAGAGCTTTCGGCTAAATGTTCTAAAAGACTCAACGATTCGATCACATAATCCTGGTCGTTTTCTTTGACAAACTCATGTATGTGCTTAATTACCGGCAACCTCATCAATAAACGATTTTAAAGAATCAGTCTTATTCGTCTGAATCTGATCTACAAACACACCATCTTTAAAGACTGCAAAAGTTGGTAAGTTATTTACATTTGCTAAACCTCTAGAAACTGGGTTTTTTTCAGCATCTATCAAAATAAATTCAGCGTCTGGATATTCGTTCGCGAAACGTTTAAACTTTGGTTTCATAATTCTGCAGTTTCCACACCAACCTGCCGAATATTGAACTACCACTACTTTTTCTTTGTCTATGACTGATTGTAAAGTATCTGAGTTTAATTCTGTAAACATTATAAATATATTAGTGAGAACTTAAGTAGCTAGCTGTTCCTTCTCTGTTTGCTTGCATAGCATCTTTTCCTTCTTCCCAGTTAGCTGGACAAACCTCACCATGATTTTGAACATGAGAATATGCATCAATTAATCTTAAAAATTCTTGAACATTTCTACCAAGAGGCATATCATTAATGCTTTCATGAAAAACTTTTCCAGTTTCATCAATTAAAAAAGTTGCTCTGTAAGTTACTGCATCTCCAACTACTAAATGAGCATCTAACTCTTCATCGTACATGGCATCTGTAGAGTCCAAAATTGCAAGAACTGAAGCTAAATTTCTGTTACTATCTGAAATTAAATCGTAAGTAACTCCTTCAATACCGCCTTGATCTTTTGGTGTATTTAACCATGCAAAGTGTACTTCAGCAGTATCGCAAGATGCTCCTATTACAATAGTATTTCTTTTTTCAAATTCTGCTAAAGCTTCCTGAAAAGCATGTAATTCCGTTGGACAAACAAAAGTAAAATCTTTTGGATACCAGAATAACAAAATCTTCTTACCTTCATTTTTTGCTTTTTCAACTAAATTTAAATTGAATGCATCCCCCATTTCGTTAATGGCTTTAACTTCTAATGATGGGAATATTTTACCTACATGTGACATAATTTATTGTTTAATTTGTTTGTTTTTGCTGGTACAAAAATAACTCAAAATTTTGTTATTTTTTAAAATTACATCCAATAAAACGTAACTATAATTTTAATGTTTCGATTTGTTTACCTCTGACAAAATCAAATAGTACCATCTCTTTTAAACATTCATTAAAAATCTCATATAACATGAGGTCGTATTTTTCTAATTAAGCCATCGTAAAACAAACCTAAACTAATTTGGTGCTGTATTTTAGCACAAAAAATCAAAAATTTGAATTAGTTGTTTTAATTGCCTTAAAGATAAAATATTTGATATTTAAATTTTGTAAATTTACTCCTTCCTTAACTAGTATAAAATGATACTCATACATTCTATTTTTTTTTCGATTTGTAAAAACATTTCACACAAATTTTTCCTTTACATACTCTTTGTTTTAATCTTCAAAACGTCTTATTCACAACAAAAAAATTGGCGTGAATTAATTGTTGATCCCAAAATAAAATTTGAAGAAATTAAAACTTCATTTGATGAAGAATGGAAAAATAAAGAGTATGAAAAAGGAAAAGGATTTAAACAATTTTATAGATGGCAAAACTTTTGGGAAAACAGATTGCTTTCTAATGGAGATTTTCCAAATTTTTCTAAAGGGTTCAACGAATTTGTAAATTTTCAATCTTCTTTTTCTAATCCTGCTAATACAGACGACGATCAATGGAATCCTATTGGACCAATAGATTATCAATATTCACAATCGTGGAGCCCTGGGCAAGGTAGAGTAAATTGCATAGAACAAGACCCTAATAATAGTCAAATAATTTATGTTGGAACACCTGCAGGAGGTATTTGGAAATCTGTTGATGGAGGAATAAATTGGTTGCCTAAAAGTGATTTTTTATCTGTAATAGGAATTTCTAGTATTGCTATTAACCCTTCAAATAGTAACGAAATATACATTGCGACTGGAGATGCAGATGGTGGAGACACTTACAGTATAGGAATATGGAAGTCTGTTGACGGAGGTGATAATTGGACACAAACCTCTTTTCAAAATTTTCAAGCTAATAAATTAGAAATAGATCCTAATGATAATGATAAGATTTGGGCTGCCTCAAGCTCAGGTTTGTTCAAAAGTGAAAATGGAGGATTGAACTGGGAGCTAGTTCATAACGATAATGTTAGAGATTTTTCCTTAGCGCCAAATAACTCCGATATTTTTTATTTTAGCACTAGTAATGAGGTGTTTTATTCTTTGGATGGAGGTCAGTCCATTACACAATCACAAGGATTACTCAACGATAAAAGTAGAATTGCCATAACTGTTTCCAACGCAGACCCTAATTCAGTTTACATACTTACTGCTGCTCCTGATCAGTCTTTTGCTGGTGTATATAAATCGGAAAATAATGGGCAAAACTTTTACATACAAAATAATACAACCGACATTTTTGATCAATCTAATCAAGCTTATTATGATATGGCAATTGTGGTTTCCGATCAAGACCCAAATTTTTTAGTAGCTGGAGTTTTAAATTTATGGAAATCTAATGATGGAGGAATAAACTGGACTCCAGTAAATTATTGGAATTACCCAGAACAAAACGCTTATACTCATGCTGACATTCATTTCTTAAAATATTTTGACAATAATCTTTATTGTGGTAGTGATGGAGGTATTTATAAATCTACAGATAATGCTTTAAGTTTTACGGATCTTTCTCAAAAATTACAAATAGGACAATTTTATAAAATCTCTTCTAATCAAACAAACCCTTATGTAGTTTCTGGTGGTTTGCAAGATAATGGAGGCTTTTACTATAATGGACAAGACTGGACAGTTTGGCATGGAGCCGATGGAATGGAGTCCATTATTAATCCTTACAATTCATCTGAAGTTTTTGGAATGAGTCAATTTGGTCAATTATATTCTTCAACTGACGGTCAAACCATTAATTTTTTAAATGCTCCAGAAGATGGAAGGTGGATAACTCCAATGCAATACGATAGTATAAACAATAAAATTATAGCAGGCTATTCTCAATTATATTCCTATTCCAATATAAACGGGTGGCAAGTAATCTCTAATTTTAATTTTCCATCTTTAATTTCTCAAATAGAAATTTATCAAAATAATTCGGATACTATATATCTTAGCGAGGGCAGTAACATTTATCTAAGTACTGACGGAGGCCTAACGGTTTCTCAACTAAATAGCCCATCAAATCAAACCATTACATCTATTGAAGTTAATAAAACTAATGCTAATGAATTGTGGATAGTTTTAGGTGGTTGGTCGCAAGGTCAAAAGGTTTTTCATTCTACAGATATGGGGTCGAGCTGGCAGAATATCAGTTATAATCTTCCAAATTTACCTGCAAATGTTATTAAAAGACATCACTCAAACAATTCACTTTATTTAGGAATGGATATAGGAGTATATAATTTTAACTCAGAATTAAACCTATGGACATCATTTAATAGCGATTTGCCAAATGTAATAGTAAACGATATTGAAATTAATGAAGTGTTTAATTTAGTCACCATTGGAACATATGGTAGAGGTGTTTGGCAATCAAATGTTAATACTAGCGAATTAGACTCAATAGGTATATATGCCTTTCAAATCGATTCTATCGATGAGTTTTCCTGCTCAAACTCTATTACACCTGTTGTATCTTATCTCAATATAGGAACGAA
This sequence comes from Flavobacteriales bacterium, assembly GCA_049890095.1. Lineage (GTDB taxonomy): Bacteria > Bacteroidota > Bacteroidia > Flavobacteriales > UBA7312 > JABAYQ01. The sequence goes on from JBMHCD010000009.1 coordinate 10,478, forward strand.
TAACATAAATAGCCTTTTGGTAAACTACAGCATTAATGGAAATACATCTCCATATCTTTGGCAAGGAAATGTTTCTAGTGGAAATCCAATTTCTTTTGAATTACCAGAAATCCAAAATCTTAATGATGGTGAGTATACTATAACTGTTGAAATATTAGAAGTAAATGGACAAGAATATTCTACAAACTTTACAGATTTAGATTTCGATTTTTATAGTTCTACAGGACAAGAATATATTAACTTTAATCTTATAACAGATTGTTATGCATCTGAAACTACTTTTTCATTATTTGATGAAAATGACCAATTAGTATATTTTCAAAATAATTCCTTGACCAATTATTCTAACAATCAATATAATTGGTGCTTGCAACCTTCTTGCTACACCCTAGTGGTATATGATAGCTACGGGGACGGTATGCAAGGTACTAGCTACAGTTGTGATTCGGATGGTACTTTTTATCTGTATGATCAAAACAATGAATTAATATTTGATCTAGAGCAAGCAAATTTTGGATCAGAAATTAGTTTTAATTTTTGTATTGAAGAAACTATTTTGGGTTGTACAGATCCTATTGCTATAAATTATAACGAATTAGCAAATACTAGCGATGGTAGCTGTGAATACGAAAATTATCTATTTTGCGACGATTTTGAATCCTATAACAACGGAGATCAAATAGCTCAAAGCTCTGACAATTGGGAAACTTGGGCAACAAGTTACAATAGTAATTTACAGCCTCCATATGCGGATGACGCTCCAATAACTTCAGCATTTAGCATAAATGGAAATAACGCACTTTATTTCCCTTACTCTGAGAATGGTGGGCCACAAGATATTGTACTACCATTTACTCAGCAATCCTCCATTTCTAACGGATACTTTGAAATATCATTTCATATTTTCGTGTCTGAAAATACTGGTGCTTATTTCAATTTTCAACAAAACCATACTCCAGGCAATTGGCTTATGAACGTTTTTATTGAACAAAACCAACTGTCTCTTTCAAATGGGTTTAATTTAACTTATTTCGAAACTTCAATTAGTAACAATAATTGGAATCATTTAAAGTTCAAATTTGATTTATCGAATGGAAAAACAGAACTAATTGTTAATGAAAATCTCGTATTTAGCGACACTACAGAAATCTATGAAATTGGTGCGTTGAACTTATATCCTATAGATAACAATGAATTTTGGATTGATGACATTTGTTACATCGTTGATTCTGAACCATTTGGATGTACAGACCCAACAGCTCTAAATTACGACTCGGAAGCTTATTTGTCTGACAATAGTATATGTTGTTATCCTATCAACAGTACGGATACTCAAGAACATTGCGATCAATTCACTTGGATTGATGGTAACACTTATACAGAAAGTAATACTTCTGCAACACATACCATTACGAACTCAAATAATTGTGATAGCATTATTACTCTAGATTTAACTATCAATTATTCTAGTTTCATAAACGAATCTATCACTGCTTGTGATAGTTATGATTGGAATGGACAGAATTATAATGTGAGTGGCGATTATACTTACATAGGAACAAATATTTCTGGATGTCCAGAAACAAACATTCTTTCCTTGGTTATAAATGAATCTGATGAAATTGTAGACCAACAAAATCATTGTGATCAATATACATGGATTGATGGTATAACCTACAACGAAAGTAATTCAACTGCGTTTCATACCTTAACAAATTCCAATAATTGTGATAGTGTTATTTATTTAGATTTAATCATTAATTACTCCAATGTGGTCAATGAGTCGGTCACTTCATGTGATAGTTTTGAATGGAATGGACAGAATTATAATGAAAGTGGCCAATACACATATATAGGAACAAATACCTCAGGGTGTCCGGAAACTAACATTTTATCCCTAATTATAAATGAAAGTACTAGTTCTTACGATTCAGTCATTGCATGTACTACTTTTGAATGGAATGGTATAGAATATTTACAAAGTGGTAATTATACATTTGAAGACTATAATGCTAATAATTGTGATAGCATAGCTAATTTAAACTTAATCATATCAGACTTAAACAATTTAGAAATTGATGGTCCAAATACTGGGCTGGTTGAAACAAGTAATAACATATATTCAATCCTTAATTCTGCAGAAGGGTCCACTTATCATTGGTATTTATCAGAACAAATCGGGACAATAGAGTCTGCGAATAACGATAGCTCTCAAATTAGTGTTAATTGGGGAGGTGAAGGAGGTAATATAACTTTATGTGTTTACGAAGAAGATCAATATGGATGTTTAGGACAAGAATATTGCATTGAAATCGATATTTTAAGACCAACCAGTATTGAAGTAAAAGAAACAATTGGATTAAATGTGTTCCCGAATCCATTTACGAACGAAACAACGGTGCGTTTCTCAAATCCAAAAAATGAAATAGCAAATATTCAATTATTAGATTCAAAAGGAAGAGTTGTTAAAAAATATAGCAACATAAATACAGAAAGATTTACTATAAAAAAGAATGATTTATCAACTGGCTTGTACTTCGTCAAATTGAAATTAAACAATCAAATACATAGAGCTACTATAATTTTACAATAATAATTCGAATAAAAATACACTAGCCATTAAAACCTAATCGTTCAATATTTTATGATTAGATCATTTTTAATGCATATACAATGTTTTTTAACTAAAATTAAGTAGTTTTAGCTTATGGAGAATGTTTTTGGCGAAACTTTAAAATCATGTTGTAACGATCCTCTTACAGGCTATTTTAGAGATGGATTTTGCAGAACAGATCTGTATGATTTAGGAAGTCATACTGTCTGTGCAATCGTAACGGATAGCTTTCTTGAGTTTTCTAAAAAAAGAGGAAACGATCTTACCACTCCTATTCCAGAATACCATTTTCCTGGATTAAAAGCTGGAGATAAATGGTGTCTATGTGCATTAAGATGGAAAGAAGCTTTTGATGCTGGTTGCGCTCCCGAAGTTGATTTGGAAGCTACTAGCGAAAAAGCATTAATCCATCTATCAATAAATGACCTTATTTCTCACGCAAAAAAGCAAGATGTTTAACTTCGACTATTCCTATTTAACATTACCCCCAAACTTCTTTTCTCTCACAAAACCAGACTCTTTCCAACAGCATGAAGTTTTTGTAAATAACCAAATATTATTTCGTGATTTACAGTTTTCTACCGATCAAGAGCAATGGACAAAATTATTATTTGAAAAGCAATATCATACCAAATCATATGCTCAAGCATACGCAGGTCATCAATTCGGACATTTTACAAAGCTAGGCGACGGAAGAGCAATAATTATTGGCGAACATCTAAGCAATAATAATCAACGATTTGACATACAATTAAAAGGAGCAGGAAGAACCATTTATTCTAGAGGAGGAGACGGAAAAGCCACATTGTATGCAATGCTTAGAGAGTACTTAATTAGCGAAGCAATGCATTATTTAAATGTATCTACTTCTAGAAGTTTATCTGTTATCCAATCAGGAGAATTTATACAAAGAAAAAAAATAGAAAAAGGAGGTATTCTTGTAAGAATGATGAAAAGTCACCTAAGAGTTGGCACATTTGAATACGCAGCCTATTTAGGTTCAAAAGAAGATTTGCAAGAATTAACTACTTACACTATTAGAAGACTTTATCCTGATTTATTAAAGGACAAAATTCCTGCTCTTTCACTGCTCAAAAAAGTAATGAATGTTCAAATTGATTTAGTAATAAATTGGATGAGAGTAGGTTTTATTCATGGTGTAATGAATACTGATAATACTTCTATAAGTGGTGAAACTTTCGACTATGGCCCTTGTGCATTTATTAATACCTATCATCCCAACACTTGCTATAGTTCCATCGATCATAATAAGCGATATGCCTTTGGAAATCAACCATACATCATTAGATGGAATATATTACGATTTGCAGAAACACTTTTACCTATTATTCATAAAAATAAAAAACAATCTTTAGTGCTTGTACAGCAAGTAATTGATCAATTTGATGATATTTGGCAACAAAGATATTATGAAATGATGTGTAAAAAAATCGGTATTGAAACTAGCAATTCTACCCATAATAAAATGGTAGAAGATTTATTAAAGTGTATGCAGAAATATCAACTAGATTATACCAATACCTTTTTAAATTTATCTCAAAAAAACTCAAATGAAAATATCTTCTCAAATAATGACGAATTTTTGATTTGGCATGAAAATTGGAAAAAATATATCGAATATCAATCTAACATGGACCAAGCAAAAAAAATAATGCAAACATATAACCCAATATTTATCCCTAGAAATCATTTGGTTGAAAATGCTTTAAATAATGCAACTGAAGGTAACCTTGATTCATTTAATCGCTTATTAAACGTTTTATCCAAACCATACGATTATCAAAAAAAATTGGACAAATATATTGAGCCTTGTCAAGAAAACTTCGAAAAGAATTATAAAACCTATTGTGGAACCTAAAAATATCGAGCCAAAACATCAATTTAGAAAAGAATCTATTATTGAGTGATAAATTCTTCTACCCTTTCCAAATAATATGAAAAACCCATGGTCTGTGGCACACCGTTTTTGCCATGTTCTGCTCCTTCAACTCTATAAATATCTAACTCTTCTCCGACATAATTTTCTATTATCGCTTCACCATTTGAAATAGCAACATAATCATCATCAACTCCATGCATCCACATCAATGGCTGATTAACATTTTTTATTTTTTCTGTATTATCAAATTCTAACTCTGTTATATAACTAGCAGATACCTGAATTAGTGTAGACTCATGAGCTAAAAAATCGGTAGATGCAAATGGAGATTCTAAAATTAACTTAGAAGGAAAATTACCATTATTACCAAAAGCACAAATATCTGTCGCTGGAGCGGAACCAAGACTAAAGCCATACGAAATAATATTTTGTGGCGATGCACCATTGTCCAACAACCAATCCATTGCAGCTCTAATGTCGTTATTCATTCCTTGTTCGGACGGTTCTCCCTCAGATTTACCAAAGCCTTGATAATCGTAAATTAGAACTCCAAATCGTTCTTTACCACCACAATTAGCTAATAATTTTGCTCTTTGCCAATAATGATCAATGTGTTTAGATTGTCCATGGCTATATAAAATTATAGTGTCTAAATTTATACTATCTAAACTTCCGATATAGATAGCTGAAATAGAAACTGATTGTGAGGATAAACTTAACTCATGAATATTTTCAACATCGTACGAATTATCTAAAATAAAATCTAAATCAGTAGTGTAGTCATCTAATTGATAAGCCGTCAACTCTTCATTATAAAATGCAATATCATTCAGCTTCACGCATGATGCTAACGATAAAAGTAAAACGGTAAGAAGTTTAAGCCTCATATTAAAAACGCTTTGTAAAGTTAAGATAAACACCTGTTGCTCCATAATCTCCCGTCAGGCTGTTGTATGGTAAAAAGACTTTAGTATTGTCATTTAAAGGTGCTAAAAACTTTACCTCAACTCCAACATTAATTTTATTAAATGATTTGGTATAGCCTATATGTGGATTAATTAAATAAGCAACATCCGTATTTACAATTTCAGAATCTATCATAATTAAACCACCAAGATGAAGTCTATTTTTACCAATTTTCCAAAAAGCATTTGATTCAATCTGAGGCCAAATTTTTGAATTTCCTAAACTTAATTCTGTTATAAAATTTAATGAAAATGAAGATGATACTGATGGTATAAATTTATTTTGAAAGTATATTTTTTTTAAAACCCCAATTTCAGAATGAAAATTATTAAACACCAAAGATGTTAGATGAAGGCTAGAAAAGACTGACAAATTTTCTTTTAGTCCATACCCATAATTAATAGATGATAATGGAACTGGAATCGTTGCGCCATTAAAATCAATTAAAGGCCCTCCTATATCGAGAGAAATGGCACTTTGTTTTTTTTCTAAAGGCTCAATAAACTTTGACGAGGCACAAGAAAATGTAAATGCAATTACTACAATAATCCAATATTTTTTGACCATATAAAAGTATTACTCTACGACACTAAAAAAATAATCTGTTGTATTTTGGTCAATTACCTTTTTTAGATTATTCATATTTTTTTCTTCCTGTTCCAACATTGAATTTTGCATAAAAGAGAGCATAGAACGCATTAACATTCCATCTCCTGTTGTTGTTGTAGATGATTTAATTAATGTTTTTCCATCTGATAAACTGAAATCCATTCTATAATCCATGGTCATAACTCCTTCTATAACAAAGTCCATAGCAACATATTTTTCCTCTTCTATAGATTTCAATGTTTCATAAATGTAAGACTCCTGCCCTTTATTCGAAAAAGTATATTTGGTAACAGAACCTATTTCACCTTTTTGACCACTTACCAATTCGCTATCGATAATTCCTTCAAGCCATAAGGAAGTTTTAGACTCATCACTCATTACTGCCCAAGCTTCTTTTAATGGCTTTTCTACAGTAATTTCGCTCGAATATGAAATACTCGGTGTAAGAAATCCTTTTGCAACAAATAATAGAATTAAGGATAGCAACAAAACAAAAAAGTATTTTACAAACTTCATAATTATAATTTTGATTTATATCTAATAACAAGCAAATTTAAAGAAATTGTTTAACTAGCTTAAAAAAAGTCATTTGCGAAAAAATGCTTTTAAAACTATACTTATATAACAATACAACATTTTGATATTTTACTAATTTAGGCAAATGAAAATAATCCCTAACCTTTTTTTCATACTTACAATTGTCGTTTCATGTACATATCAGAATGTTGATTATAACTTTAATGATAAAAAAGTAAACTCAAAGAAATACAAACTAAATGAGCTAAACGACACATTGAGCTTTCATTTTACCAAATCTATTGCTGATTCTTTATTTTATAATTATACACCATGCGATTCATCAGGAATTTTAATTAAAGAATATAATGGTAAAAATTATTATAATCCTGTTCAAATTGCAAATCGAGCCCTTTACTTTGTATCATCATATCAAAATACAAAGGATACTATTTTTTTAAAATGGGCTGAAAAATACTGCACAAAACTTTTAGACTTATCTGTAAGTAATGATTCCACCATTCTCTTTGCTTATCAATTCGATTTTGCTCTTCATGGGGACAGCAATAATCTAATGAAAGCACCGTGGTACAGTAGTATGGCACAAGGGCATTCCCTTTCTTTATTTTCTAAAATGTATAAAATCACAAACAACAAATCATACTTAAGAATTTCAGAAAAGATTTTTAATTCTTTCTTTTTAGAATTTGATGAAAAAAAAGATGATCAAAACTGGTTATCAGTAATTGACAACAACAACTATTTATGGTTAGAAGAGTATCCATTTATACCTGCTAACTATACACTTAATGGCTTTTTATTTTCGATTATTGGACTATATGATTATTATTTAATTGAGAAAAACAAACAAGCTTACCAGCTACTCTGTACATGTATTTATACCGCAAGTAAAAACATCATTTATTTCAGAAACAAAGGTGACGCATCCTCCTATTGCTTATCGCACAAAGTAAAATCATCTAATTATCACAAAATTCACATCAAGCAATTTGATTGGCTTTATTTGATTAGCGGAGATAAATCATTTCGAAAATACTCTAAACAATTTACAAAGGATCACTGAAGGGATATTGTTAGTCCAAGAAAAAATCGCCTTCCTTGTAGTGGTCCATAGGCATAGTTAGTATCAAAATTATCTCCAAAAGGATTTTGCCAATCTATTAATGGTGAATCTTGAGTATAGTTAAAGACATTCTTTAGTCCTAAATAAATATTAAAATTGTCTTTAACTTGTTTTTTAAGTTGCACATTGTGAAGGCTAAAGGTTGGAGATTGTTCTGCTCTTTCAAAAGGAAATGGATAAGTTGGCAACGACATTGGGCCTGTTAATCTAGTAGTCCAATCCAAGCTTACACCATTGGAAAACTTGTACCCAAGTAGAAAAACGGAAGAAAAAGAAGGAGCGAATTCTTGTTTAGTCTTAACATTATCATCATCAACTGAGTACACATCTAAAAATGTAATTCCCAAATTATAATTTAGTGGAAAATCAAAATTTTGCTTCAGTGATAAGGATATTCCTTTTGAAATACTGTTCCCTGTAAGGTTTTCATATACAATTAAACTTGGATCTTGATCATAATCAGGAATAATTTTATTTGAAAAATAAGTGTGAAATATATCTAAATCTAAAGTAGCTGTAGAATTGTAAAAAGAAAAGAAATGATTAATGTTTAGGCTAAAATTTATTGACTTTTCTGGATTTAATTCTTCTGCTATTAGAACTTCTCTTGATCCAAAAAAAGCATGATCTTCAGTAAACAAATTTACAATTCGAAAACCAGTACCTGAATTAAATCGAAATGTTGTGTAAAAAGATGGATTATACTTTAAATTTAATCTCGGCGAGAAAATATATCCATGTTCTTTGTGATGATCTACCCTAGATCCTAGAAGAAAATTCCATCTTTTGTTTAATTTAATATCATCCTGAATAAACAAGCCTGGAATAAATCTTTTTTCATCTGTTAATGCTAAGGTACTATCAGCGTAAGTTTGATATCTATGACTATACCCTATCAATAAATCATGAATCAAACTTACTTTTTTGTTCCAAACTAAATTAGAAAAATAAACTTGCTGGCTTGCATTGTAATTAGTCTGACCATAATAAGAATCTTGATGATGATAATTATAAGACATACTTAAATTAAGGTTATTGACAAATGGTAAATCATATTTTGCCATTAACTCCAATCTATTTGTAAATATAGATTCTCCATAAATAAGACTACTACCTCTTATATCGTGACTATAATTTTGGACTCCACCTTTTCTATTTTCATTGTAATACTTCGCAGAAAAGGAAAGTAGCTTTTCGTTTTTTCTATTAAACGACCATCTGTTGAATAAACTATAACGATCTGACATTGGAACATCAGAAAATTGATCGTTATTATCATCAACAAAGTTATTCATCGAAAAAATATTTCCACTAAACAAAATATTAGATTTTTCTAACTTTGGTACTATTGAAAAATCTACATTTTTTTCTAAATGAGAAGTGCCAAAAATATCCAATTCTAAAAAAGATACATCTCTTGCATCTTTAGTAATAACATTTATAACCCCGGCTAAAGCTTCACTTCCATATAGAGTCGAGGAAGCTCCTTTTACGACTTCTACTTGTTTTATCAATGAAGTAGGAATTCCATTTAGCCCATAGACAGTTGAAAGTGAACTCATTATTGGCATTCCATCAATCAATATCAAAGTATAAGGTCCTTCCATACCATTTATATGAATATCATTGGTGCCACAAACACCACAGTTTACTTGTTGTTGAATACCATTAACGTTTTCAATTGCATCCATTAAGTTAGTACTTGGAGATTTTTCCAAGTATTTCATTGTCAATACCTCTACCTTAACTGGAGAGGCCGTAACGAAAGATTCCTTCATGGTACCAGTGACTACAACTTGTTCAATATCATAGGAGATTGGCTTTAATTCTATGACTAAAAAAGATGTATTGTCAGAAATATCAACAACTAATTTTTTTTTCTTGTATCCAATAGATGAAATTAATAGTTCGTAAGTGCCTTTCTTTTCAAATTTTAAATAAAACTTACCATCGTTATCAGAAACAGTTGCAAGTTTTAAATCCTTTACTTCTAAACTAGAAAATGGTACTGGCTTACCTTTGTACTGAATTACACCTTCTAAATCGAAAGAAAAACCTATATTATAACAAAGGGTAAAACTTAAAATTAAGAATAAATACTTATGCATTATTAAGTGTTCTGTAAATTTGGGATACAAAAATAAACTATAAAAATATTTGAGCTTACAAATCGATTGCAAAAAAATTATAGAAGCTTTACTATATTTGGTGAGTCAAAAAACACAACATATGTTAGAAAAAAAATTTGAAAAGATATTATGGAATATGCGCTTTATTGTGCTATTATCAGTTATTTTATCTATTTTATCCGCAGTAACCCTTTTCTTACTAGGAAGTTGGGATATTATAAATGCTATCATTTTTAAAAACCCAATTTTTGACCCTACTATTGAAAGTAATAATGATGTATTATTTAAAATAATATCATCTGTCGATTTGTTTCTCATAGGAATTGTTCTACTAATTTTTGGTTTTGGTGTGTACGAACTATTTATAAGCGAAATCGATTTTGCTAAAGTAAAATTCAAAAACTCTACTCTAAGAATTAATAGTTTAGATCAACTTAAAAACAAAATCATTAAGGTGATAATTATTGTTTTGATTGTTAAATTTTTTGAAAAGATTTTAATGCTTAGTCAAAACTTTTCTAGTCCTATGGATATACTTTACTTTAGTCTTTCCATACTTTGTATTTGTGTGGGTTACTTCCTAATCAATAGAAATTAGACTTTATCCATTTTATAGTTTTTTAGAGAGTGGTTTGGTATCTTTGTACCTTACCATAAATTGAAAGAAAAAATAAATATCGTTTGGCTCAAAAGAGATCTAAGAACAACAGATCATGAGCCACTTCATCTTGCACAAAATCATGAGCAAGACTATATTATTATTTACATTTTTGACCCTGTATTAATTTCTGAGCCAGATTGGAGTATTAGACACCAACAGTTTATTTATCACTCTTTACTTGAGATGAAAAAAGAACTAAATCAGCATCAGAGAACAATTCATATTTTTTATGGTGATTCCATTAAAATATTTAACTACTTAAATTCGATTTTTATTTTAAACAATGTTTATTCTTTTCAAGAATATGGCACAGAAAAAAGCTGGGAAAGGGATAAATCAGTAAAAAACTTTTTTAAACAAAATAATATTCAATGGATTGACATAAAAAACCAGTCTATTAAAAGAGGAGTAAAAAACAGAAAAAATTGGGATAAAGATTGGTATATATATGCTAACCAAAATTGTATTAAAAATTTCTTCACTAAATCAACAATCAAATCGTTTGAAAATCCATTTGGTTTTTCTTCAAAACAAAAAAATATACTTAACAAGTATGGAAAGGAATTACAACCAGCTGGGCAAAATTATGCTGTTAAATATCTCCATTCTTTCATTTTAAGACGTGGTAAAGAATACTCTAAAAATATTTCAAGCCCTCAAAAAAGTAGATACTCTTGTAGTAGATTATCCATTTATTTGTCTTGGGGAAACTTAAGCATACGGCAAGTATATCAAGCAACTATAAAATCTGAAAACTATCATAAGCATAAGCGATCATTTGATGCTTTCTTAGCAAGACTAAAATGGAGGTCGCATTTTATTCAAAAGTTCGAAACCGATTGCAGTTACGAAAAAGTATGTATAAATAAAGGCTATGAAAAAATGATTTATGAAAATAATAATCTAGCATTAGAAAAATGGAAAAAAGGTCAGACTGGTTTTCCTCTTGTTGATGCTAGTATGCGATGTTTGATACATACGGGATGGATAAATTTTAGGATGAGAGCAATGTTAGTTTCGTTTTTATGCCATCACCTAAATCAAGATTGGAGACGTGGGGTTTATCATATGGCAAAATTATTTTTAGATTACGAACCAGGTATACATTTTACTCAATTTCAAATGCAAGCTGGGGTTACAGGAATAAATTCCATTCGAATATACAATCCAATTAAACAATCTATTGAAAAAGATCCTGATGGAATATTTATAAAAAAATGGGTGCCAGAATTAAAAGATTTAGAAATCCCTTTTATTCATAAACCGTGGAAGATGACAAACATAGACTTGTTATCAGAAGGAATTGAGCTCAATTATCCTACCCCAATTGTAGAGCCAATAAAAGCTGTTAGAAAAACTAGATCTCAACTGTGGGAACTTCGTAAAGACCCAATGGTCAAAAATGAATCAAAAAGATTACTAAAAATTCATGTTAGACCCAAAAATATTGTTCAAAGAAAATAATTTTTTTATTTTTTTTACTAGAGTAAAAAACAAATAATCAACAACTGTATAACTTAAATTTGCTAAAGTTATACAAAAATATATATATTTGTAACCTAACTAAAAATTATTAATTATGTTATTTGATATTATTTCAATTCCAAAAGATGACGCAGTAGCATTTACATTCTTCACAGGATATATGGCTATGTTTGCAGCATCTGTATTTTTCTTCTTTGAAAGAAGTAGTGTAGACAAAAAATGGAAACTGTCTTTATTAGTATCTGCTTTAATTACAGGTATCGCAGCAGTTCACTATTACTACATGAAAGACTACTACATGGCAACTGGTGATAACCCAACTGCTTTGAGATATATTGACTGGACGCTGACAGTTCCGTTGATGTGTGTAGAGTTCTATTTATTAACTAAAGCTGCAGGTGCAACCAAATCATTATTATGGAAGCTAATCATCGCTTCAGTTTGGATGTTAGTTGCTGGTTACATTGGTGAAGCATTCACAGATGGATCAACTGCTCACTCAGTGAAATGGGGTGTATTATCAACTATCGGTTACATTTACATTTTATACACTGCATGGTTTGGTGAAGTTGCTCAACTTGCAGAAAAAAGCGATTCTAGTGTCGTTAAAAAAGGAGTACGTACACTAGCATGGTTTGTATTAGTAGGATGGGCTATCTACCCAATCGGTTACATGTGTATGGAAGGTGGATGGTTAAACACTGCTTTAGGATGGGAATCATCTAATGTTGACTTATGGTATAACATTGCAGATGCTATTAACAAAATCGGATTTGGTTTAGTAGTATATAATATTGCTGTAACAGAGTCGAAATAAAACTCAATTATTTTATTAAAATACAAGCAGATTAAATTCTGCTTGTATTTTTTATTTTTACATGAATATTTTCACTTTTATATTTCTAATTTGCCTGTATGCCCTTTTTAATATCTATCAAGTATACAGCGACATAGAGTTAGAAAAACAAATTTTATATTCATCCATATTTATTTTAGCTTTTGGTATTCCTCACGGAGCTATAGATCACATCTTATTTTTCAAAAAAAAGACTACTACCCAACTTAAATTCTACTCAGTTTACCTTGGATTAATTCTAGCATTTCTCGTTTGCTGGCTTTACTTGCCCATGTGGAGCTTCATCTTATTTCTTATTATTTCCGCATTTCATTTTGGAGAGTCACAACTGGAAGACATTTCTATAAAAAGGTCCCTTTTTTCATTGAGCCTATACAGCGTTTGGGGACTGACCCTACTAACAAATCTTATATATTACAATATTAATGAATTAAGCGAACTCACTGCTTTTTTCAACGATACAGAAACCTTTAACCTATTGTATGAAAGTAAATACATCAATTATATTTTTATTACACTAAATAGTTCAATTTTTATTTTTCTAAGCTTCTTACTGTATAGCAAAACCATAAAATATAATCGATTTTTTTCTGAAATATTTCTTATTGCATTAATTCATCTAACCTTTTATTTATTTCCATTTATTATTGGCTTTTCTCTTTATTTCGTGGTTTTACATTCTTTAAAGGTTATGAGTCAAGAATTTCATTTTTTTAAAAAAGAAAATCAAAACTTTAATCTTATTCATTTTTTAAAATTACTCAGTCCATACTCTTTGCTAAGTATTTTCTTCACTGTAATAATATTATGGCTTTCTCATATTGAATTTATTCCTTTATCCATGCCATTAACCTCCTTGATTATCATATCAGCAATCACTCTTCCCCATGCAATTGTGATGCATATTTTTTATAACTCAAATTAGCAATGATTAATAAAAGTACAGAAGATCAAAAAACAATTGATGCCATTTTGAAAAAAGAATGCGGAGCTAGTTTTTCATTTTTGGAAAAATTAAAATATGGTATTTATGGGTCTCCTAGATACCAAATTAATATCGACAAAACTATTTTGAAAGAATTAACATTTGGTCAACATACCAATTTGATATACGCTACATTAGAAATCAGAAAAAAAGGAATTTGTTTATATTTCCGATTTAAAAACGACGAATATATCGACTATTGTAGGCACAATCAGATATCATTTTTATGTAATGATAATAAATTTGAAATTCAATTAGCAAACAACTCTTACTCATTAAAAATTCTTTTAGCAAAAAGTCATAAATCTTTTTTAAAAAAACTATACATGGCAAGAAACATGCAATTTTAAACCTATCTTAGATTATTGAAATTACAACCTTTCAAAAAATAAATTGTTTAAGATTAATTAACATTAAATTAACATAATAGCTAAAATGTAAATTTACATTTGCTTAAAATTAAATTAACAGACTAATGAAAAAAATATTAATTGTTTTAACTCTAACTTTTTCAGGGTTCATTGCAATGGCTCAAGGTCAGCCAAGTGCAAAAATATTTTCTAATTTTAATTATAATCTATCTGACGATGATAATAATTTTAAAGCTTTTGAAATCAATAGAGCTTATTTAGGATACAGTAAAGTATTAAGTGATGATTTCAGTGCAAAAGTTACATTTGATGTAGGTAATAATAATTCAGGTAGTGCTTACACTGCGTTTTTAAAAATTGCATCAATTAGCTGGAAAGCTAGTGATAATATGAAAGTTAATTTTGGTATGATTGGTACTAAAAACTTTAAATTTATGGAAAAAGCCTGGGGTCACAGATACATTTATAAGTCTCTACAAGACAAACATAAATGGGCTAGTTCTGCAGACATCGGTGCATCCTTCGATTATGAGGTAAGTGATAAATTATCTTTTGATGGTCAAATTCTTAATGGTGAAGGATACAAAAAGGTGCAAGAAATAAACGGATTATTTAGAGGAAGTTTTGGATTAACTTACAACGCTACAGAAAATGTAATTGTAAGATTACACAGAGATATTGTTCCAAGAGAATCATATGGTGATAATGATGCACACCAAAATACAACAAGTGCTGCATTAGCATATAAGGGCGATGGCTTTACTATGGGTGCTGAATACAACTTACAAGAGAACGCAAATAATGTAATTAATCAAGAACGTACTGGTTTATCTGCTTATGGCAGCTATGATTTAAGTGATGGAATGTCATTTTTTGCTAGATATGATGAATTAAGTTCAGACAACGACTGGAACCTATCTAAAGATGGAAATTTTCTAATATTTGGTATTCAAAAAGAAATGGCAAAAGGAGTAAAAGTTGCTTTAAATTACCAAAGCTGGACAGAAGCTACAGATGATTCTGAAGATTCTATATTCCTAAATTTCGAATATAAATTTTAAAGTTGATTTATAACCAATGAAAAAAACGAGATTTTATCTCGTTTTTTTTGTGCCTATAATTCAATTAAGTTTTAAATTCTATAAAAATTACATGTTATACTTTTTTTTTAACTTGCCATATCTAATTTTAAAATAAATGAACCTTATCAAGTATTTACTAATCCTGATTCCAAGTTTAGTTTTGGCTCAATCTCCAACATCGATTTCTATTCTAGCTTCAGATTATATGATTTTCAGTCCATCTGAAGTAACTATATCAATTAACGATACCGTATTTTTTCAAAACTTAGGTAACCACAATGCAGTAGAAGTAAGTGAAGAAACATACAATAATGATGGCATTTTATCTAATGGTGGTTTTGAGTACTATACAGATAATTATCATGTTTTTACTGAAGTAGGCACATACTACTATGTTTGTACGCCCCATATTACTATGGGAATGAAAGGAATAATCCATGTTGTAGAAAATCAAGAATCTAACTTAGTTGGCCAATGGTACAATCAAGATTTTGGTGATTATCTTGAATTTAGCAATGACTCTGTATTTTTCTATTCTTTCGAATATGTAGATTGTTATTATGTAGAATCTAATTCTTATGAATTTAATGATAGTATTTTGGTCATTAATTATGAAGATGAAGAATCTATGAATATTTTAATTTCAGATTTAAGCGAAGAATCTTTTACTGTAACATTTGATGACAATTCAACTACTTCTGTGTCCTCAACCTCATTCGATCCCAATGAATGGACAGAATGTAATGAAGAATTTTTTCAAATTTGTGATTCTATAGAGTTAACAAGTGTTTTTATAGATAGTACTTCTAATGAAATTATTTTTGAAATTTTTAATAATTCAAGTTTAGATATAAATTATCCTTATATCTCCACAACAACAAATGGAAATAATGAACCAATTCAAAATGGAGACTTTAATTTATACCAGAGTGGTGCTGGAGAAACTAGCGTTTACTCTTATTTATTAAATGATAACTATACTATTATTTATCCTTTAACGATTACATTTACTTACACTAATGAATTTTCTTTTGAAGAGAACACTTGTTCTATTGAGTATAACATTAATATGCCAACAGGCTTAATACCACATAAGAATAAAAGTAAGCTATTACAAGTTTTAGATTTAAGCGGAAAAAAGAGTAGGTTGTTAAAAAATATGCCTCAACTACATATTTATGAAGATGGTCGAGTAATTAAAAAAATGATAATCGACTAACAACTGTTTTCTATTTTTATCTTTGTTATTAATAACAGATACATTTAGTTTATTTCATGATTTTAATTACAGGAATTACAGGAAAAAGTGGTAGTTGGTTTTTAAAAGAATTAATTCAAAAGCAAAATGAATTTAAAGATAAAAAGTTCAGAGTTGTTTTAAGAAAATCTTCCGATCATAGTTTAATAAATAATAATGAATTAAATATTGAAAAGGTATATGGAGACCTTGAAAATGATCAATTTGCTAGTAAGGTAACAGAAAATATAGATACCATTTTGCATATAGCAGGAATTGGTAAATCATTAAATTTAGTAAAAGCTGCTATTAAAAATAATGTAAACAGGCTAATACTAGTTCATACCACTGGAATTTATTCAAAATTTAAAATTGCTAGTTACGAATATTTAGAAATTGAAAAAAAAATCGATAAACTTTTAGAAAATACAAATATCGATTTATCAATTCTTAGACCTACAATGATTTATGGAAGAAAAACGGACCGAAACGTTATCATTTTTATAAAATTAGTAGATAAATTACGAATCTTCCCCGTTATAAATAAAGCTCAATATCTTTTACAACCCGTTCATGAATCTGATCTTGGTAAAGCATATTTTCAGGTATTAGTAAATCCGGAAAAAACTAAAAACAAAAATTATAATCTCTCTGGAAAAGAGCCTATTTTATTAATCGATATGCTTAAGATTATAGGAAAATATTTAGGTAAAAAGAATTACTTTATTTCTGTTCCATTTTGGCTCGCATATTATGGTTCAATTTTTTGTTATTATATTTCTTTTAAAAGGTTTAACTATGTAGAAAAAGTTCAACGACTTGTAGAATCGAGAGCATTTTCTCATGAAGAAGCAAGTCAAGATTTTGGATATTCACCCATTGGATTCGAAGAGGGAGTAAAATCTGAAGTTCAAGAGTATTTAAAATCCAAATAAAAATTTAAGCATTTATAATTTTATCAATCTCATTTTTATAATGAGAAATTACGATCTTTTCATCAAAATGTTCAATTGCTCTTATTCGAGCATTTTCTCCCATTATTTTTCTTTTATCAGAGGAAAGTAAAAACATTTTTTCCATTTTTTCGAACAAATCTTGCTTGTCCTTTGGCTTACATAAAAACCCATTATATCCATCTATTACCACATCTTTACAACCAGGAACATCAGTTGTTACAATTGGTTTAGCCATGCTTGATGCCTCAATCAAAACTTTTGACAGTCCTTCTCTATACGATGGCAAAACAACGCTATTTGCCTTTGAAATAAACTCACAAACATTATCCGAAAAGCCTAAATAATTTATCGCTCCAGATGTTTGCCAAGAATAAAATTGATATTCCGTTATAGAAGAAGAATTACTTTTATAAAAGGGCCCTAAAATATTGCAGACGATTTGATCTTTATATTTTTCTTTAAGCAACTTTGCAGCTTCATAATATTCTACAACTCCTTTGTCTTTTAATAATCTAGCAATTAACAAAAAACTAAACGGCTTGCTTTCTACAAACTCGGATGGTGAAAATAAACTAGTATCAACACCAGAACCTGGAATCAATCTACTTTGTGTTTTACTTATCATCCTACTATTTTCAAATAATGTTTTATCGGTTGAATTTTGAAAAAAAACAATCGTTGCAAATCGTTGTGAAAATTTATACAGAAAACGAGCTATATATGTAGCATAAGATTTTTTTATAAATAATGTTCCTAAACCAGAAATGTTGTTTATGGTAGGAGTAGATAATAAACCAGCTGCTATCGAACCATATATATTCGGTTTAATTGCATTATGCAAAATAACATCAGGTTTTATTTTTCGATATAATTTAAGATAGCTAAAAAAAGTTTTGATATCAGAGATTGGATTTAAACTATTGTTATTTATTTCAATTGGTATAAATACAAAACCAAGTTCTTCCAATTTTTTTGAATACGAATCTGCTTTGGCAATAACAAAAATTTCTGCCCCAGAATTTTGTAACTCAAGTAGTAACTTTGCTCGAAAATTATAGACGCTCCAAGCCAGATTTGAAGAAAATAGAACTTTCATTAGAACATAAAAATAAATTATAAATTTATTAAACCATCAAGTTATCCTGAATTTTTTTCCAAAAAGACGGAACATTTCTACTAAGAAGTTCATCTTTAAAAACATCCGTATTATCATTTTCATTTGCTAAACCTATTTGCATAGCATCGCAAAGTGCTATAACATCATTAGTTTTGCAATTAATTACACCATTTAAACTTTCTACTCCTGGTGCGCATAAGGTAGAAACTACATTATTATTTAATGCCATCATTTGTAATAATACATTAGGAAAACCTTCTACTCTGGAAGAAACAACACATAATTGTGCATGTTTAAAATATGGCATAGGATTTTCCACAAAACCTAAAAGAAAAATATTATCTGTTTGACTTTCTTTTGCTATCAATTCTTCTAAAAATTTGCGTTGTACTCCTTCCCCTAAAATAATTAGTTTTTTATTTGTGTTAAGTTGTTTGTACGATTGAATCAATAAATCAAACCCCTTTTCAGTAATTAGTCGTCCTGCCGAAACTATATATTCCGGAAAATCAGGTATAAAGTCGTTAGACTTTTTTATTGCTTCTTCCAGATTAAATAAATTTGGTATCGTTTGTACCCTTTTAGGCATTGAAAATGGATTTAAATAAGAAATCACATGATTTTTCATCGCCTCCGATTGGGTAATCAACAAATCTATTTTTGAATACCCCAAAAAATAAAACATCTTAAATAATAGTAATTTAAAACCTGAAAATCGATCAAAAACAAAAGTTGATTCTCTACCTATTTGATACTTACATTTTAATACTCGTAATTTTCTAAGTAAACCAACAAAGCCATTTAGATGTAAATGTGAAGTTAGTACATAATCGTAAGTGCTTTTATTTTGTAAAAAATACTTTACTAAAGACAAAAGCCCTTTAAATTCACTATTCGATTTAAAGTAAATTTTATCCAGACCTTTTAAATTTTTATTCCAATATCCTGAAATTGATTTTTTAATAAAAATGACTTTTATCTGAAAATCATTTTGATGAAAATATGAGCTTAATTCAAAAAGAATTTTTTCAGCTCCTCCCATCTGATCGCATGGTAATATTACGAGTACTTTTTTCAATGTTAATTCATGTATTCTTTAAAACTGTTGTCTAAAACCGATAATATGTCTTCTTTATATGAAAGGTTTTTATTTCTGTCCTTATCTGAAATATAATTTTCTAAAACATTTTTTTTGTAGGGATCAAATTCTCCGATAATTTTGGCTGGATTTCCTGCCACAATTTTACCGCTTGGAATTGATTTAGTTACTACACTTCCTGCGGCAACAATAACGTTATCTTCAATTTTTACACCTGGCATAATAATTGCATTAACACCTACAAAAACATTATTACCTATCACTACTTTCTTAAACAAGTATCTTCTCCCCTTTTCATCATTCATTAACCAGGTTGAACCATCATGAGTAATAATTTTCACTCCAGAAGTAATGGTTACTTTATTGCCTATTTCTATCAAAAAGGAATCGGAACCAAAGGACCTAATATAAATTCGACAAAATTCTCCAACTTTTACCCCCTTGTATCTAGCATAACCAACACCTGATTTAGTAATTAGATGATAAGCATCTACCAGTAATCTAAAAATTCTTTTCATAACTTAATAAATCTATTTTTTTGCATCCATTTAGACAACACATACACCCTCCAAATATAAGAGCTATAATCTGCCTTATTATTAAAATGGTCCGAATACATACTTTGAAACTTTTTAATATTCAAATTTGGTATCTGATTTAATATATCAATAGATAAATTTGAGTCAAATTCTTGTGAAAGTTCATTTTTAATCCAACCTCCTAAAGGAATTGAAAAGCCTGACTTTGGCTGGGTAAACATTTCTTTTGGTATATAGTTTTCTAAGATGTCGCGTAATATTTTTTTTCGCTGATTTTTTTCAGACGAATATCGATAAGAAACAGGCAGTTGCCTTGCAAATTCTATAATTCTATAATCTAAAAATGGACTTCTAACTTCGACCGAATGAGCCATACTTGCCCTATCGACCTTTACATTACTATCATTTTCTAACCAAAGTTTTATATTTAAATCTGCACATTTTTGCAGAATATTATTTGACAATAAGCTGAAAATAGAATAATGTTTTAGCCAATTTAAATTTCTTGGCATAGCTATAGAATTAAAACCTACAAAAACACCCTCAATGATATTGTTGATAGAATTTAAACTTATAGTATTTTTAAAATGATCTAAATTTTTTCCAAAAAAGGTTTTTGGTAAAATTTTTGAAATCACCTTTCTAATGAAAAAGGGAAGAAAAAATATGGGCTTGTATTTAGATACCAAATCAAAATGATTATAACCTAAAAAGCTTTCATCACCACCATCACCAGAAAGAGCAACAGTAATATCTTTTTTTGTTACTTGATTTAGCAACAAAGAAGGTAAAGCCGAACTATCTCCGAACGGTTCGTCATAAGCTTCAAAAAATGTGGGTATTAAATCTATAATTTCCTCTGGATTACAAATAGTAACTTTATGATCTGTTTTCAATCTATCAGCATAAGATTGAGCAACTTTACTTTCGTCATAATTGGGATTGTCAAAACCAATTGTAAATGTTTTTACTTTATCATTTGATACTTCAGCAGCAATGCTTGTTACCAATGCTGAATCTACACCACCAGATAAAAAGGTGCCAATAGGAACATCTGAATTTAATCTTATTCTGACCGCATCCTTTAACAACTCATGTAATTTATTTACAGACTCTTTATATGAAATTTTAGATGTTTTGACTTTTTTTAAATTCCAGTATTCTTTTAATTCATAAGACTTTTTCTTTAAATCAATAATCAAGTTATTACCAGGTGGTAATTTGTATACATCTTCATATATAGTAAATGGACTTGGGATAAATTTACAATCTAAATACATTCCAATTGCCGACTTGTTTAGCGATTTATTATTTGAAATAGGTTGTAGTTGACTACAAATTTCAAATGCACCGTCTTTCCAAGAATAATAAAAAGGCTTGACTCCTAGACGATCTCTAGAACAAAATAATATTTTTTTGAGAGAGTCGTAAATAGCAAAAGCAAACATTCCATTTAATTTATACACTACATCTTCTCCCCATTGTTTGAACCCTTTAATCAAAACTTCCGTGTCACTGCTAGTATTAAAAGTATGTCCAAGTGCTTCTAGCTCTGACTTTATTTCTAAAAAATTATAAATTTCTCCATTAAAAACTAAGGTCAAATTATCATATTCATATGGTTGATTAGACCTTTCATCCAAATCGATTATGGATAATCTTAAATGACCAAAAGAGAGATCGTCTTTTTGTGTAATACCAGTATAATCTGGACCTCTAAATTTAATAGATTCAAGCTTATGTCTAAGTTTCTTTTCTTCAATTAGAAGATTACTTACATAAATTCCACACATTGGCTATTGATTAGATAAAGTTATAGATTTTTGAAGTTCATATATGATTATCGATAGAGCAAAGATGAAAATATAATTATCAAATAAATTATGAGAAACAATTAATAGAAGTAAAAAAGCAATCGTTAATAAAAGTGGTGTGAGATTATATTTTGCCATTTTAACAGATTTATAAAGAAGCCATATACTTATCCAAACTAAAAATAAGCATGGTAAAATACCTGCCTCGCCAATAACTAATAAATAAGAGTTGTGCACTCCTTCATTATCAGTTCTGTATTTACCTTTTTTAAAATATTCGAATCCATTTCCAATAATTGGTTTGTTCTTGATTGACTGGATAGATTTAGCCCAAGTTTCCTCTCTAGATTCTATTTCTACATAACCATCTGTACTATTAAAAGTAATAATATTATAAAATAAATCTAATCTATTTTTATCCAAATTTAACCGATCCATATTTTGATATAATGCTATCAATCCAAAAAATACTACAAAAGCATATTTAAATATTTTACTTTTATTATACCATAAATAAGCAAGATTGATCAAAAACCAACTAAGAAAAAAATATTTAGAAAGAGTAAGTAGGCCTACAAAAGTAAAAAGAACAAGCAAGAACTTGTATTTCATTGAATTAGACAACACCAACAAATAACCTAAAACAGCTACAAATGCAGCATTATTTGGGTTAAGATAAAAGCCTGCATATCTTCTTTTTTCAATAACCACATCATTTGCAATTACATCATTAAACCTAAAATAAAAATTATCTAATATAACAGACAAACTTCCAAGTGCTAGAAGATAAACAACATATTTTAACTGGACATTTTTAAGTATGGCATAGGAGCCTAATAAAACTAAAATATTCTTTGTAAATAAAGTAACAACATCAAATAATGAGCCGGAGTAACTAGCTAAACTGATACTAAAATAAATAATCAAAAAAACTATGTAGGCATAAAGAAGAGTTGGGAATTTATTTTTGACTTCAAAGCTAAAAACAAGCAATAGAGAAGCCATTAAAGCCATAGAAGTTATAGAACCAAGTGCAGATGAAAAATAAAACAAACTAAAACTTGGTATGTTTAACAATAATAAAAAAGTAGCTAACAGAATTAATATCTTTTTATACATATTTTTTTATCATTTTTCTTTTAATTAAAGATCTAACATATAGTAACTTTACTAAACAGCTTATAACGATTACTATACTTGTACTTAATGCAATTCCTGCAACTCCGAACTTCTCAATTAACAAAAAATTACAAATTAAATTTACTACCACACTTATAGACGAAGATAATATATTGAACCAATTTAAATTATATGCAGTCAAAAATCTAACAAAAATAATATCCATTAAATAAAATGGAATCTGAAAACTAAACATAAAAAGTACATACGACACCCTTTCAGTGTCGGATAAATCAAACTCTCCTCTTTGAAAGAACAGAGTAACTAAATCTTCACCAAACAAAATAAGCAATAAACTACACAATGAAGAAAATAGAAACACATATAATATCTTCTGTTTAAGAAAAGAAGCTATTTCTTCTGTTGACTTTTCAGCAATTTCAGCAAAATATGGTAAAATTACATTGCCAACTGCCACAGTGAAAACTCCTATAACAAATGCTGGAAATTTCATTCCATAATTTAATGTACTTATTGCTCCATCTGCTAATCCAGAAGTGAAAAATTGATCTACAATAGGGTTTAGGCCAATAATTAAACCAGACAAAAGTTTTGGCACAAATTGCTTGTACAGATTTACAGATTCCGAATCATAAAAGTTTAAATCTGAAAACTTAAGTTTTAGAGGATTATTTAAATATAAAAAAATGGTTTCGCAAAATGCCCCTACTACATAAGCAAGTGTAATCAATTTTGCTGAAGGAGAATAAAAAATCAACGAGATAATAATCACAACAGAAGTGATAATTGGCGAAAAAACACTAATCATAAATTTTTTTCTCACATCCAATAAACCACTTATTAAAGATGAAAAAGTCCAAAGTGGTATACACCATAATATAATACTTTGATAGGAAAAAACTTTGGCTCCAATTTGACTAGAGTAATTACGAACTAAGTATGTGTTAATAGGTTCTAATAAAAGAAATACGCTAAAGGTCAATACGATAGACAATAAAATAGTTTGAAGAATTAAATTATTGTGAAAAACGGTATTGTTATTTTTTTTAGCATAAATATAATTTGGAATTAAAACCGCCTTAAATGCTCCTAGAAATACACTTTTAAAAAAAGTTGGAATTAATATCAAAATAAAAAAAACATCTAACTCCTCACTCATACCGAATGATTTGCTGATGTAAATTTCTTTTATAAATCCAAAAACTTTAACCAAAAAAACAACAATGGCTACCGATAATATATTTTTATAAAACCCACTGTTTTTAGCAAATATTTCCTGTAGTTTATTTAACATCTAACAAATCCACTGATTAGCAATCGAGGTAAGATTATATTTTTGAATTCTTTTTTTAGACTCTTGGCTAAAGTCTTTTCTTATATTTTCGCTATCGACTATTTTTTGTAAATATTGACAATAAGTATTTAAATCATTTAGTGGAATAAGGTATCCATTTACTTCATGTTCTATCAACTCACTTGGCCCAGTTGGACAATCGGTAGAAATACAGGCGCACCCATGATTCATTGCTTCTAGTAACACATTAGGAAACCCTTCAGAATTAGATGAAAAAGCAAAGACTAATGAATTTTTATAATAAGAATCTATGTTATTTACAGAACCAAAAAATGTTACTTTTTGTTCAACATCTAACTCTTTTGTAAGTCTTTTCAATTCATTCATTTCACTACCATATCCACATATATGTAATTGCCAATCAGGAGCATTAATCATAGAAAAAGCAGATATAATCTGAGCCTGATTTTTATTTTTATTTAGAGATCCTACCGTCAAAATTATCTTACTCTTTTCAACGAAAAAATCAGTTTTGATTTCAATAGGATTTTTGATAATACTAATTTTATCTTCACTCATGTATTGAGCAAAGTAATCTTTTATTAATGTAGTTTGAACAACTAAACGATCGGAATATCTGTAAAGTACTTTTCTCAAATTACCTCTAAAACCAATATTTCGATAAGGGTTTCCTCTTTCAGAGATTGTTAGGTGCAATTTTGGCACAAACCATTTGCATAAAATGCCAAACTGATTTGAAGATGTCATAAAACAAATCAATCTTGAAATTTTATTTTCATTTATAAATTTGATCAAAAAAAGTACATTTTTGAAATTTGACACTATCGATTTAAAAATATTCTTTTCTGTGTTTGAGTTTAGCTGAATTAATTTTACCCTAGAGTCTATTTGGTAAAAAGGAGTACAATTATTTAACGTAATTAAATAAACATTTCTCGATTTTGATAGTTCTTTTGATAACAATGAAACAACTCTTTCAGCTCCACCACTATTTAAACTACTTATAAGAAATGCTATTGCCATACCTTAAATTTAACCATACAAATATAAAGTTCAAATCCACTGCACCAACAAAACAAACAAGTTTTTGAATAGGAATCAGTTATTTAACTTTACTTTCTGAAAGGAGTAAATCTTCAATATACCATGAAATAGAATCTATCAATCCTTCTTCTAAAGTGTGAGTTGGGTTATAACCTAGAGTATCTTTAGCTTTTTCAATTGAAGCATTTGAATGACGAATGTCACCTGCTCTAAAATCTCTGTAGATTGGATCATTTATTTCTAATTCTGGCAACTTAGATTTTATTTGATCTACTATTTTTTGATATAGGTTATTTAAAGTTTCTTTTCCACCTGCAGCTATATTAAATACAGTTCCAAATGCTGCTGTGTTTTTAGTAGTAGCCGCCAATATATTTGCTTGAACAACATTATCAATATAGGTGAAATCTCTACTAGTTTCTCCATCTCCATTGATGTAAAGCGGTTCTTTATCTAAGATTTGTTTTATCCATTTTGGCATTACTGCTGCATAGACACCATTAGGATCTTGTCGCCTTCCAAATACATTAAAATATCTTAAACCAACAGTTTCCATTCCATAACATTTATTGAAAACAGAAGCATATAATTCGTTAGCATATTTTGTAACAGCGTAAGGAGAAAGTAAATTTCCGGTAATCTCCTCAACTTTTGGAAGCCTTGCATTATCACCATAAACTGAAGAAGATGAAGCAAAAACAAAACGTTTCACTCCGTTTAAGTTTGCTGCCTGAATTAAGTTTAAAAATCCTGATACATTAGAATCATTCGACTTGATTGGATCATTTATAGATCTTGGAACAGAACCTAATGCAGCTTGATGCAAAACAACATCAATATTAGATGTAATTTTTTTACAAGTATCATAAGATGTGATATCACATTCTATAAACTCCAAATTATTCCATTGGCTAGCAGATACATTTTCTTTAATTTTTTCAAGGTTTATCTTTCTACCTGTCACAAAATTATCGATAGCAACAACACTTTGATTCATTTTTAACAAATACTCTGTCAGATTTGAACCTATAAAACCTGCCGCTCCTGTAACTAACCAATTTTTTTTGAATTGATTGAGCTCGTGGATTTCGAATGTAATATTCATAATTAAGGATAAATTATCTTTATTCAAAGTTATAAATTAAAATACTCGCTTTCCAAAAAAAAATCTTTTTTTTTGATATGTACGTCTATTCGATTATTTTTGCCCATCAGATTAAAATCTAATTATAACTTTATGATTCTAAAATTTAGACCTTATTTATTGATTTTAGTTTTGTTCTTAGGCTCATGTGTTAGCAAAAAGAATTCTACCTATCTTCAAGGAAATTATACAGAAACTGAACTAAATTTTCAAAACCAAAAAATTCAAAAAAATGATATCCTAGATCTAAATGTTAGTGCATTAGATATGAGTACAGTAATTGGATTCAAAGGCGACCCTAGAGCTAATACCAATATGAACGTAAAGTTATTAGAGGGATATAAAGTTGATGAAAACGGAAACGTTAACCTACCAATTATTGGAAATGTATTGGTTGAAAACTTATCATTAGAACAAGCAAGTAAAAAAATACAAGATTTATTAGAAGAGTCTATTATTGACCCTATTGTTAGTATTACTATTGTAAGCTATAAAATTACTATTTTGGGAGAAGTTAATAATCCAGGAACATTTTCGATTTATGATTCAAAGTTGAATATCTTTCAAGCACTTGGAATGGCAGGAGATATCTCTATCTATGGTAAGAAAAGAAAAGTAAAGGTACTTAGAGAAATAGATGGGAAAATTATCAAGCGTACCATTGACCTTTCAAAATCAGATATTTTAAACTCTGAATTTTTTTATGTCAAAAACAATGACATTATTTATGTAGAATCCAATTTAAGTAAGAGATCAAGTAGCGGTTATTTTGGCAATTTAAGTAGTGTTACCTCCTTACTTTCTTTTTTCATAAGCATATTTTTATTAACATCTAATAACTAAAATTTAAGATGAATTCGAATAATCAAATAAATCAGAACGAATCCAGTTTTTTAGACCAATATGAAAATATAAAATCTATAATTACAAATAATGTAAAATTTTTAGCTATATCCGGATTAATCATTTTTGCATTATTTTTTATAAACCTTCTTAATACTGATAAAAGCTATACTACTTTCACCAAAATTAAAATTTTAGAAGAAAAAGAGACATCTGCTTTTGCTATAGAAGGCATGATGAATTTATCCTCTCCTCTGAGTAATGATAAAGAAGTTGAAAATGAAGTTGAAATTATTAAATCTAAAAACGTTTTAGAAAAAATTGTTTCAGATCTTTATCTAAACCAAACATATACCAAAAACAATTTTTTTGGTAATACAACCTATAATCAGTTTAACTCTCCTATCAATATAGAGGTTAGTGGAAACCACAAAATAAACTTCAATTTAGATTTTAAAGATGAAAATCAATTTGAAATTTCAAATGATGATATCACTCCAAAAATGTTTGAGTTGGACAAACCATTTATTTTTGGCTCAGATACTGTTGAAATAAATTATACTGGAATCATTCCAATGGAAGAATTGATAGGAAACGAATTTTCTTTTTCCAAAAATGAATTGTACTTATCATATATAAGCTTAAAGAAAAGATTAAACATAAAATTAGTAACTGAATCCATTTTAGAAATTTCAATTTCTGGAAGTGATTTTTACCTTAACGAAAAAATTATAAATGCTGTTTTAGATACCTATAAATCTGACAGAGAAATAGACAAAAGAATAGTGTCTCAAAACACTTCTTATTTTCTCGCAGATAGAATTGATATCCTTAAAGATGAAATCAAAATATTAGAAAATAGCTTGTCTAATATTAAAAAGGATGGAGACATTTTTGATATGCAAGCAAAAAATATTGTCTATGGCGATCAGAAAATGAAGTCTGCATCAATGAATTTTGAAGTAGAAACTCAAGAATTATTAGCAAAAAGTTTTCTACAAAAATTAAATCAGCAAAACGAGAATGAATTACTGCCGCTTCCAATTGACTTAGGATTAGAAAATGAAAAGTTGTCTTCATTTACCTCCGAATACAACGAACTCATAAAAACTAAACAAGCTCTGCTTACAGGAAGAACTGACAAAAACCCAGAAATTCAATTCATTAACTCCCAACTCAATGGCTTACTAAAAAGTTTACAAAACTCTTTAAATCAATATATAAGTAGTCTGACACTTAAAAAACAAAAACTTAATGACTACAAAAACACTATTGAATACGATTATCATAAGCTCAACGATGT
Source organism: Flavobacteriales bacterium (assembly GCA_049890095.1). Taxonomy (GTDB): domain Bacteria; phylum Bacteroidota; class Bacteroidia; order Flavobacteriales; family UBA7312; genus JABAYQ01. Next base: position 39,347 of record JBMHCD010000009.1, read on the forward strand.
AGAACTTACGGTATTAAGATTAACAAAAGAATTGGAAGTAAAATCAAATATATTATTATTTTTATTTCAGAGGCTTGAAGAAAATGACTTGAAACTTTCTGCTAAAAGCCCTGTTTACAAAATACTTGACTTCACATATACTGACTTTTCTAAACCAACCCCTAAATCGTCTCTTTATTTAATCGCTGGTTTTTTAATTGCAATATTTATTCCTTTGGGATTTGTAATAATTAAACAATTCTTAAACAACAAAATTTCTGACAAAAATAGTGTTGAAAGAATATTGAATTCTAATATTCCGATAATTGGAGAAATTCCTGAGTTTGGTAAAAACTTAAACAACCACCTAAAAACTATTCACGAGGCATTCAGATTAGTCAGAACAAATTTATTTTTCACTCTTAAAAAAGATGAAAAAGTAATTTTAATAACTTCTTCAATTAAGGGCGAAGGAAAAAGCCTTGTTTCTGTTAATCTTGCAAAAAATTTAGCCTCATTAAATGAAAATAAAGTTGTTGTTTTAGGTTTAGATTTAAGAAATCCGCAATTGCATTCTTCGCTGAAAATCGAAAGAAACTCAAGTTTAGGGCTTACCAATTATCTTATTGATGGCTCTATTGATTTTAATCCAATGATTGAAAAGGTTGAGAATATTGACATCATTCAGTCAGGTCCTATTCCACCAAATCCAACTGAGTTATTGCTTTCAAATAACCTTAATCAGCTATTAGAAGTTTTAAAATCTAAATATGATTATATCATATTGGATACTGCTCCTTGTTTACTAGTTTCAGATACGCTTAACTTTACTAAGTTATCAGATCAAACTATATATGTAACTAGATCAAACCATACGGATGTTAAAGTAATTTCCTACATCAATAAATTATATGAAGATAACTCTTTCAATAAATTATCAGTCGTGATTAATGGAGTACCTGAACATAATTTAAACTATGGTTTTAGCTATGGCTATGAACATAGCAAACAATAATTTATTTTTTAAATAAATACTTTAAAAAGTAATATAAACCAGACAAATGTGCATGTATAATATGCTTGCTATTAGTGTTTGGTAAAGAAAGTCTGCTTATAGAATACATACATTCAACTTTAGTCCAGCACCATATATTCATAAATGAATGAGTGAAATTTGAATTTTCTAAACATTTTTTTACTCCATCGTTAACTTCTATTTCTGAACCAAAAGGGTAACTAAAAAACGAACTATTATAAATTGTGTCTAACTTGGTCTGACAAAAATTGATTTCATCTTTTAAATCGCTTGACACAAGCTTAGATAATATAGCATGAGATTTTGAATGACAAGCAATAATTTGATTCTGTTTTTTCATGCTATCAATTTGTTGTGAAGTTAGTCCTAAAAATCTTGAATTATAATAAATAGTATCTACAGTAAGTTTTGAAAATAAAAATGAACTATTTAGCTGATGTAAAACTGAATTCAATCGATTAAAATTTGCTGTCAAATATTTATATAATTTAATGTAAGCTTCTAATCTATTTGAATCACAAATAGTAAAAGTCAAATTTTCAATCTCATATTTGCCAGATGGAACATATGAAAACCAAAGTAAAATTTGGTCAATCCATAATGGTTTTTTACTATCGATTAGGTCTGAAGTTATAAAAAAGATAGCTTTAACATTATATTTATTTAAAAGTGGTAATGCCTCATAAAAGTTATTTTGATAGCCGTCATCAAATGTTATTATTGCGGATTTAGGCTTATCTATTACCGTTGTAAAAGCAAATCGTTTATTTATCTCTCTGATCTGTACTTCAAAATTACTTTTTGAGTGTGAAACCCCAAGATGTGGAGCATCATCATAAAATTTATCTTCAATGATATTATGATAGGTAATAACACGCTGCCGAGATCTAGTTAAAAAATAAAACAGACTATTAATTCCTATATAATGTGCTACAAAAAGAAAAAAATTAAGCATTAAAAAACGAATTTAGATTTAATTTTTTTGAACCCTATTTTTAAAATAGCTCTGTTAGAAGGTACATTTGTTGACAATGCATAAATGTAGGCATATTTACCCTCATCTAATATAGAGAGAATATTTTTTAGAAGATATTGATAAAGTCCTGAGTTTCTGTGCGAGAATAAGGTAAAGAAATCATATAGTATATAAGAGTTAGGTTTAGAAATTACTTTGTTTTTTTCCGAAACATATAATGGTTTACTAGTCGACCAACCATAAGTAACAATCTGATTTTCTGTTTTCAAACAATAAAAAACATCTCCATTTTTCATTCGTTTATAATGGTACCTTTTTACAATTAAATTTGATTTTCTAAACTCATCAACAAGAGATGAGTAATCATTTATTTTCAAAAAGGATAAATCATTACGATTAGAAATCAAATTTGATTTTACTTCAAACCTATAAAAATTAACCCTATTTTTTTGAGATAAAACATGACGAATAACATTTTTAATATTACCCACAGACGCTCTAATTATTTTTTGTTTTTTACTTAAAATAAAAAACACAGAAAACATAAATTTATTGAAGAAACCTAAAGGGAAATAATAGGTTAAGACACTATTAGTTTTATTTGAAAACCTAGACTTATAGGACTCTTCTCCTAAACCAAAATTTAACTCTTTCAAATTATTTTGATGACAATAAAATGCAAGTTCATACATAATTAATGACATGGGAGAAAAAGGATAAAATTTTATATTTATTACAGGTGTATGAAATAATAAACTATGTTTAGATAAAATTCCAAAATGCATTGCTATAATTTCATCTGAAGCATAAATAATTGTGAGCAGTTTATTTTTCTTATTAGCAGAGTAAAACGTTTTTCTTTTCTCCTCATTAAAACTACTACTAACACCATCGAAACTCCATCGCTCTTTATGTAGTTTTTCCAAACGATCTATATGTTCATCGGTTATCTCCGAATCGGATAAATGACGAACTGAGTAATTAAAATTATCAACAACCTTTTTGCGATGACGTTTGATTCCTTTTTTAGAATATAAAGACGTAAAACTTTCTTCACCCTTATCAAATAAACTTATTTTTTCCTCTACTGAATAATAAGAGTTTAACTTTGTCTTTTGATACAAATTTTCAAAAATTAACCACTTTATGTTATTAAAGGTGGCATAATTTTTAAGCGTAGAAATGTATGATTTTTCATAACCCTTACAAATATAAATAGGATTAAAATCAAAGAACTCATAACCATATAAAAATAATGATTTATTGCTTAAAGTTGCTATTCTTCTAATACCTTCATAAAAAAGCGCTCCAGCTTTCAACTTTTTGTTAAACAACGCGATAAAAACAACATTCTCTTCTCTGTAGCTGGCTAATTTTAATAATTCTTTCCATTGCTGAATTGGCAATAAATCTTGCTCATCTAAAGAATCAATAAAATCATTTATAGATTCTAAATTATGTAAAATTATTTCTTGCATAAATTACAAGTTTAATCTACTTTTTTAAAATTTGGCAACTCTGTTACTCTAGCATAAGGAAATTGACCAATTTCATTTAGGCCATAGTATCTGTTAAGTCCACCAATACCAACTAAAGCTAACTTTTCTAAATTCAGTTGACCATTATCTTCCATAACACTAGAATCTAAATAAAGATGTTCTACAGATCCAATCAATAACTTGCAAGAATTAACTTTAATATCTAGTACTTCTTGTAATTTCATTCCCATTTTCAATCTGCTAGCTTTCACATATGGAGCAAAAAAATCATCTAAAAATTCTTTTTCAATATTACATTTCTCGAATTCAGACTCCTTAGCTTTGAACTTGGCTGAAGTGTAATGTGCATTTTCTATAAAATCATTATGAATACAGTTTATAGTATAATAACCACTCGACTCTATATTTTCATAACTATGGCGTCGCACATTAGAATCTGGCCTCAATACAAACCCTAAATAAGCGGGGTTACTTCCCAAATGAACTACAGAACTAAAAACAGCAAGATTACTATATCCATCACTAGATTGAGTCCCAATCAAATTTGCCGATTTAATTCCAGAAACAGAATTGATTAAATTTAATCTTTTGATTCGATCTATTTTAAAAATATCTTCTTTAGTCAAATGCATAAAATTAGTATTAAGTTAAAAGTTAAGGTACTTGTAATATAGCCGTAAATTTAGTTCAGATAAAATTAATAAATGTCAAATTGGCAATTTAAATGACTTAAAAAAAGTTAGAACGCACAAAATGTCAGTTATAAAATAATGGCACACTTATTGCCTGAGTCTAAAGTATAAACAAATATAATTATGTCAAAACAAGGAAATATAAACGTTCAAACGGAAAATATTTTTCCAATTATAAAGCAGTTTTTGTATTCTGATCACGAAATCTTTTTAAGGGAATTGGTTTCTAATGCAGTTGATGCAACTCAAAAAATGAAGACTTTAACATCTATTGGTGAGTTAAAAACAGATATCAGCAAGCTCAAAGTAGAAGTAATTCTTGATAAAGATAAAAAAACGATTACCATCAGAGATAATGGTATTGGAATGACTGAAGAAGAAGTTGACAAATACATTAATCAAATAGCTTTTTCGGGAGCTGAAGAATTTGTCAATAAATATAAAGATGCTGATGCAAAAAATTCGATCATTGGTCATTTTGGTCTAGGATTCTACTCTTCTTTTATGGTTTCAAAAAAAGTTGAAATTCTTAGTAAGAGTCAAAAAACGAATAGCACTCCTATTTTATGGTCTTGTGATGGTTCACCAAATTATACTATCGAAGAGACAAAAAAGAAAACCAAAGGAACTGACGTAATTTTACATATTGACGATGACTCCACTGAATTTTTAGAAGAATCTAGAATTAGCGAAATTTTAAATAAATATTGTAAATTTCTTCCAGTTGAAGTTAAGTTTGGCACCAAAACTAATTACGTAGATGATCCTAATGGTGAAAAGGATGAGAAAGGTGAAATAAAAAAAGTTGAAGAAACTGTAGATAATATTATTAATAATACGGTTCCTGCATGGACAAAAAAACCACAAGAATTAAATGATGAGGATTATAATTCTTTTTATAGAGAATTATATCCCATGGAGTTTAACGAGCCTATTTTCAATATTCATTTAAATGTTGATTATCCATTTAACTTAACTGGTATTTTGTACTTCCCAAAATTGAAAAATAATTTAGAAGTCCAAAAAAATAAGATAAACCTATACAGTAATCAAGTATTTATTACAGATAATGTAGAAAATATTGTTCCGGAATTTTTGACTTTACTACACGGAGTTATTGACTCTCCTGATATTCCACTTAATGTTTCTAGATCATATCTTCAAGCGGACTCGAATGTTAAAAAAATCTCCAAATACATAACCAAAAAAGTTGGTGATAAATTAAACTCCATGTTCAAAAATGATAGAGAAGCATTTGAAAAAATATGGGACGATGTTAAAGTATTTATTGAATACGGAATGCTAACCGAAGAAAAATTCTTTGAAAAGGCAAAAAATTTCGCTTTATATAAAAACACCAATGAAGTTTATTCTACCATAGAAGAATTACTAGAAAGAGTCAAAGAAAATCAGAAAAATAAAGATGGCAAAACCATTATTTTATATACTCACAATGCTGAAGAACAACACAGTTTTGTAGAGACTGCAACTCAAAAAGGGTATGAAGTTTTAATCTTAGAAGGCCCTCTTGTAAGTCACTTAATATCTAAGTTAGAATCTACAAATAATGATGTTCAATTTTCTAGAGTTGACGCAGATACAATAGAAAAACTTATTGAAAAAGAAGAGGTAAATCCATCATTACTTTCAGAAGAGGAAGAAACCAAATTGAAAGAAATTGTAGAAGGTCAAGTTGAAAAAGAAAAATACACTGTACAAATTCAAAGTTTATCAACTACAGATGCTCCTTTTTTGATTACCCAAAGTGAATTTATGAGAAGAATGAAAGAACAACAACAACTATCTGGTGGTGGTATGCAAATGTTTGGACAAATGCCTGAAAGCTACAACTTGGTAATAAATTCTAATCACAAATTGATGTCTAAAATTTTAGATGATACTGCAGACAATAAAGAAATAGTCAATCAATTTTTGGATTTAGCATTGCTATCTCAAGGTCTTTTAAAAGGAGAAAAACTCACTAAATTTATACAAAGAAGCGTAGATTTAATTTAACAATAAAGGCTCCTTTTGGAGCCTTTGTTATTGAATAATAATTTTTCTTACATCAAAATTAAAATCACTATCATAAATTTTTAAAAAATAGATCCCTGTCTCAAGATTCAATTTTTTAATCTTATCTTTTGATATAGTAAAAGATTCTAAATATCTAGAATTTATATCATATAATCTTAATTTCAAATCAATTTCAGAATGAATAGTTAACTCACCATTACTCGGTTGGGGATAAATATTCAAAAATTTATCTAAGGATATTTCTGAAATACTTGCAAAGTCAACTGACAAAGGGTTTGATTCTTGAACACATCCAATATCACTTGTTGCAATTACAGTATAAGTTCCATTTATGAAAGGAATAAAATATTGTGCATTAGCATTTTCTATTGCTTCATCATTCAAATACCATTGGTATTGATAACCGTTCAAATCACATAATAAAATACTTCCGTTTACTTCGATATTTGGAGTTGGTATAGAAACAAATAAATTAAATTCATCACTAAAATAACAATCTATGCCATTATCGACCTCAACTGTTATTTGTTGGGACTCTAAAGGCTCAATTACAAGTGGATTTCCGTTGTAAATCAATTCACCTAATTCATTAAACCAGTTTACATACTCCATATTTAATGGCTTAAAACGCACCGACTGATTTTGTACATTCCACAAAGACGAGTTCCTACCGTCTACAGCTATTGCATAACTTCCATCATGACTTTGTATCCCTTGAACAGATGGAGTACATTCCGTTTTTTGTGTTGTATGTATATCAATAAAGTTAGTTCCTTTGTTAAGAACAATTTGAAAGGTACCAACCGTATCTGGTTCATTGCCACAATTATAACTATTTAGTTCAAAATACTGAACAACCAACTTACTTGGAAAACTTGCAAAAAATATATCTCCACCTCCTCCAGGGTTCCAATCTTCCCATGCACCCATAATTGACGCATACGGCTCACCACCATTTGGAATTACCGAGGAATTATAAGTTGTTGGTGGTTCAATAAAACTAATAAAGCCATTTGACGATATCCAAAATTCATTATAAACACGATTATAAAAAGTGAAATTAAAGCCTATGGGATAAGGTCCAAATATCTGATCATCACCCATTTTTAAATCATTCGATTTTGATATATCAATTGGAGAAAATTCAATTTCTTGAATTTCGTACTTATTCAAATTAGAATCTAACTGAGTATTAAATGGTAAGCTAATTTGTACTTCATCGGAGGTACATGTATAAAAATCATCGAGATTAATGTTACATTGAGCATTAATTAAATCAGAAAAGATAAAACTAATAAGAATTGTTAAGGTTAGTTTAAAATCCATTGTCTAAAATTAAAAAATAAAGAAAAACAAAATTGAATTTATAGATTAATTTTTAATGAAGTATATTTGTACCAATGATCGAATAAAATATTGCCTTAACAATTTATAAACATGATGAAGTATTTCATATATATATTTCTAATTTTAGTTAATTTTTCAACTGCTTTTTCTCAAATCGTAATTAACGAATATTCCGCAGCAAATTTTGATGGAATTACTGACAATTATTTTGATTATGAAGACTGGTTTGAATTATATAACAACGGAGCAAATGATGTTGATTTAAATGGATATTATTTGAGTGATAAGGCTGATAATCTAACAAAATGGCAGTTTACTAGCTCAACTATTTTAAATTCAAATCAAAGATTATCTATATTTTGTTCAGGTAGAAATGAAATTATTGGAAACAATATACATACTAACTTTAAATTACATCAAACTAAAGGTAATGAATGGATTATCCTAACAAATCCTGATGGAGTAACAGTTGAAGATTCGATTTTTATCCGTCCTTGCCAAACTAATAATTCTAGAGGAAGGGTTACAGATGGAAATAATGAGTGGGGTGTTTTTACTACTCCAACACTTGGCAACAGTAATGTGGGTTCTTTTGAAGAATATACCCAAACACCACAATTTTCTGTAGTACCAGGTGTTCATCAAAACCCTGTTTCTGTTACTATTACTGCAAGTCCTAATGCACAAATTTATTATACTACTGACGGCTCATTTCCTAACAACACTGATAATCTGTACACAGGTCCTGTAAACATCAATAATACAACAGTCTTAAAAGCTGTTGCTTACGACGCAGATCCAAATTTATTACCAAGCTTTATGAATTATGGTTCTTACTTCATTAATGTTCAACATACAATGAAAATATTATCTATTTCTGGAGGACAAGTTGATAATTTGCTCGAAGGAAATGGTGGGTTAGAACCTATTGGTTCTTTTGAATTATACGACAAAGATGGTAACTTATTAGATAAAGCTACAGGAGAATTTAACGAACATGGAAATGATTCCTGGGCGTATCCTCAAAGAGGATTCGACTACATAACTAGAGATCAATTTGGATATAATCATGCAATAAAACATGAAATTTTTAATGACAAAGACAGAAGTAAATATCAACGATTAATCATTAAAGCAGCAGCAAATGACAACTATCCGTTTTCATATGGAAGTTCTGGTGCACACATTAGAGATGCTTATGTGCAATCTTTGTCTCAAGTTGCTGATTTAAGATTAGATGAGAGATCATTCGAACCTTGTGTAATGTATCTCAATGGAGATTATTGGGGACTATATGAGCTAAGAGAAAAAGTAGATGATTTAGATTTTACAGATTATTACTATGATCAAGACTCTGTAGAGTTTTTAAAGACTTGGGGAGGCACATGGGTTGATGTGCTAACTGATGATCAAAATCCAAATGATGTTGAAAATAGTTGGGATAACTTTGTAAATTTTGTTACTAGTAATGACATGACAGATCCAGCTAATTATGATCTAGTAAAAAGCCAATATAATGTTGGTAGTTTAATGGACTATTTTATACTTAATTCCTACATTGTAAATGCCGACTGGCTTAATTGGAATACTGCATGGTGGCATGGATTGAAAGAGGATGGCGATAAGAAAAAATGGAGGTATGTGCTATGGGACATGGACAACACATTTGATCACGGAGCAAATTATACAGGGGTTCCTGACACAGATGCAGATGCGGACCCATGCGATCCTGAATCTTTAGGAAATATTGGTGGTCAAGGACATATTCCCATATGGAATGCCCTATCAGCGAATGAAGAATTTTTTAACGATTATATAAATCGTTGGTCTGATTTATCAAACACCTATTTTTCTTGTGATTTCATGATTCAACATTTGGATAGTCTGATTACACTAATAGAACCTGAAATGCAGGATCAAATTGATCGTTGGGGTGGTACAATCGGAGAATGGCAATCCAACGTTGACTTTATGAAAGATTTTATGACCGAAAGATGTGAAGTTCTTAACTCATCACTTGTAGACTGCTATGATATTGAAGGACCATACAATGTAAATGTAGAAATAGTTGGTGTTGGAGAAGTACAACTTAATAGCGTCGATATTAGCAATTTTAATGCTCCATGGAATGGAGAATACTTTGGTGGTGTTGAGATTGAATTCTCTGTCCAAAATGGTAATTTTTCTAATTTCGAAATAGTTAGTAATGAAGGTTATGTATATACTCCAACAGACCAGGAGTTTTCTATATCCCTTTTAGGAGATGTCACTGTCATCTTTTACTTTGATGCTATTGACGTAACCTTTTTAGTAAATCCAGTTGGTGCAGGAACTGTATCAATAGACGGAAATGGTGTAGCAAATTATCCATACACAGAAGGTTTTATTGAAAATGAAAATTTAACACTTACAAACACGCCAAATATTGGTTGGGTTTTTGACTCTTGGTCAAGTCAAAATCATATTCTTGATCCAAATGTTAATAGTCAGAGCGTTAACTTTGATGTATTAACTGAAGACACCATTGTTTTAAATTTTGTCCCTCAAACACATCAAATTACTTACGTTTTGGTCCCTTCTGAGGCAAATGTAAGCCTAAACATAGATGGAAATGCTGTTAGTTCATTCCCCTTTACAAGTACCATGAATTATGGCGAAATAAACAATTTCCTAATACAATCTACTAATCGTTGGACATTCCAATATGTTACCTCCAATTTTCATATCTCTGGTATTTCAAACGATGTAAATCAATCATTCATTGTTCAACAAAACGATAGTATATTTATCCATTATGAGGAAAATATTACCTATCCAATCACTTTCTTAGTTGAACCACCGCAATCTGGTAAAATAAATTTAAATTCTTTACCTGTAGATATACCTTACACTCAAGAATTTGCAGCAATGGAGATAGTTAATTTTGACGCTATACCAAGTTATGGATGGAAATTTGAAAATTGGTCATCAAAATATGGAGAAATATTACCTGTTAATACTAATCTTTTAGGTTATACATTAGCTAAAACGAACGATACTATCATTGCTAACTTTAAAGAAGAATTCCAAGTTTTTGTTCCTAATTCTTTTACTCCTAATGATGATGGTATTCACGACAATTTTGAAATATCCGTATTTTCTCTTCATCCTTTTGATTTCGAAATAAACATCTTTAGCAGATTTGGAAACAAAGTTTTTGAAAGTTCAGATTTTAATAATCCTTGGGACGGTAATCATTACACTACAGGAAAAAAATTGCCTAATGGTGTATATGTTTATAAATTGAGTATCTATTCGGAAGAATCTGGAAAAACATTTGACAAAAAAGGAACTATTACCATTATAAGATAATTTCTTATTTGTCACGTTTTTGATGTTTGATTTTTTATTTTCGCTTAATGAATGTACTTAAGTTAATTTTAAGATATTTAAATTATTTCTTTAAATCAAAGTCAAAGCACAGTGTACACTCTCCTTTTGTATATGAATTAGTTACTAAAGTTATTAATTCAAAAAGTGTAAATAATGATTTACATGAAATAGAAAAGCTTAGAGCTGATCTTTGTAAGAATGATAACTGGATTCAAATTACAGATTTAGGTGCTGGGTCTAGCATCAATAATGTTAAAAAACGAAAAATAAAAGACATTGCTAAAAATTCTGCTAAATCAAAAAAGTATGGAAAACTACTTTATCGTTTAGCAAATTTCTTGAATGTAAAAAACTGCATAGAGTTAGGAACTTCTTTAGGAATCAGCTCAAGTTATTTAGCAAGAGCAAATAAAGACTTAGTTGTATACACTCTTGAAGGATGCCCTAATACAGCAAAAGAAGCTAAAAAAAGTCATGAATATTTAAAAATTGATAATGTCAACATAACTGTTGGAGATTTTAATGATAATTTAATACCTACTCTTAAAAAAATTAAATCTCTCGACTTTGCATTTATTGACGGTAATCATCAAGAGGAACCTACGATTAAATACTTTGAAGAGTGCCTTAAATTTTGTCATGAAAAAAGTGTTTTTGTTTTTGACGATATTCATTGGTCAAAAGGAATGGAAAATGCATGGACTTACATTAAAAATCACCCAAAAGTCTTTGTAACTATCGACTTGTTCTTTGTAGGATTAGTTTTTCTTAACTCTAAACAGGAAAAAGAACACTTCACAATTAAATTTTAACTTCAAAATATGGGGCATACAGTTATTGAAATAAAAAATATTGCACGGCATTTTAAAGTTGGAACCGAATTAATCAAAGCAATTAAAAGTATTGACCTAACTATAGAAAAAAATGAATTTGTAGCCTTAATGGGACAGTCAGGTTCTGGAAAATCAACTTTAATGAATATTTTAGGTTGTTTAGATACCCCAACAAACGGAAGTTATATTTTAAACAATAAAGTTGTAAGTAGCTTAGATGATGATAACTTAGCAACTATAAGAAACAAAGAAATAGGCTTTGTTTTTCAAACATTTAATTTACTTCCAAGATCAACTGCTTTAGAAAATGTTATGCTTCCATTAGTTTATTCGGGTATTGCAAAGGATGAAAGAATAAAATTAGCTACCACTGCTTTGATAAAAGTCGGATTAGAAGACAGAATCAATCATCGTCCAAACGAACTATCTGGCGGTCAACGACAAAGAGTTGCCGTTGCAAGGGCACTAGTTAATAATCCTTCAATCATTCTTGCCGACGAGCCAACAGGAAATCTTGATTCATCAACTTCTGTTGAAATAATGAAATTATTCCAAGATATTCATAATAACGGAAATACAGTTATATTGGTAACTCATGAAGAGGATATTGCTCAATACGCTCAACGTATTGTTCGATTAAAAGATGGGGAAATTGAGAGTGACATTCTAAATATTTAATCTCTATGAAAATTTATACTAAAAAAGGCGATTCGGGGACAACTCAATTATTAGGAGGAAAAAGAGTTTCAAAAAATCATGAACGCATTGAAGCTTACGGTACTATTGACGAACTAAATTCCTACATTGGACTTATAAGAGATCACGATATTGATGAAAATCTGTATGAGTTTTTAATTGAAATTCAAGATAGATTATTTACCATTGGGTCATTACTAGCTGTAGATAATCCAGATATTAAATTCAAACTTCCTCGACTTTCAGAGATTGATGTGGAGGATTTGGAAAAAAAAATAGATCTCTTAGAAAAAAACTTTGATGAAATGAAGTCATTTGTTCTACCAGGTGGAAATAAATTAGTTTCATTTTGTCATATTGCAAGATGCGTGTGTAGAAGAGCAGAACGTATTGCAACTACATTACCTGAAGAAACTATACAATTCAAACTAATTTTAAAATATCTCAATCGTTTATCTGATTTTTTATTCGTTTTAAGTAGATATTTTTCAAAAAAAATGAATGCTAAAGAAGTTCCATGGAAACCAAAAGTTTAATGTCTTGCTATTATTTTAAAAAAAATTACATTTGCAAAAAATTAAAACTATGTATTGGACTTTAGAATTAGCATCAAAATTAGAAGACGCTCCATGGCCTGCAAACAAAGATGAGTTGATTGACTTTGCTATAAGATCGGGTGCACCGATGGAAGTCGTAGAAAATTTACAAGAATTAGAAGATGACGGAGAAATGTTTGACTCCATTGAAGATATATGGCCAGACTATCCTGATAAAGATGATTTTTTCTTCAACGAAGAAGAGTACTAATAAAAAAATTAAAGTCGCTAAATGCGACTTTTTTTGAATATAAAAAGCCTATTTTCCTACTAAAAAACTAACTTTGTTTTTTATTTTTAAAAACTTCAATTCAACAAATGGGATTATTCGATTTCACAAAAAAAATTTTTGGATCTAAATACGATAAAGATTTAAAACAAATTACTCCTGTAATTGATAAAATTAAAGAAGCATACCCTCACATTCAAAAACTTTCAAATGACGAATTAAGAGGTAAAACAACAGAATTTAAATCAAAAATAAAATCTGCATGTCAAGCTAATGAGCAAAAAATTGTAGAACTTAACAACAAAGCCAAAAAACAAGATTTAAACTCTCAAGAAAAAGAAACTATTTTTTCTGAAATTGATGATCTTCAAAAACAAAACTTACAAATTATTGAAGACACTTTAGAATCTATTCTTCCTGAAGCATTTGCAGTTATTAAAGAAACAGCAAATCGATTTAGCAATGGTGAAATAGAAGTAACAGCCAATAATTTTGATAAAGAATTATCAGCAAACTATTCGAATGTTTCTATTAAAGGAGATAAAGCAATTTATGATAATAAATGGTATGCTGCAGGAACCGAAATCAAATGGGATATGGTTCATTATGATGTTCAATTAATTGGAGGATATGCCCTTCATAAGGGTAAAATTTCTGAAATGCAAACTGGAGAAGGTAAAACTTTATCCGCAACCTTACCAGTTTATCTTAATGCTCTTCCTGGAAATGGAGTTCATCTTGTTACCGTAAATGATTATCTAGCAAAAAGAGATGCTGAATGGATGGGTCCGATTTATCAATTTCACGGACTAACTATTGACTGTATAGACAAACATCAACCAAGCTCAGAAGAAAGAAGGAATGCTTATTTAGCAGACATCACTTATGGAACTAATAATGAGTTTGGTTTTGATTATCTTAGGGATAATATGGCTAGAAGACCAAAAGATTTAGTACAAAGGCCACACAATTATGCCATTGTAGATGAGGTCGATTCTGTATTAATAGATGATGCTAGAACACCATTAATTATTTCTGGTCCTACACCCTCTGGAAATGTTCACGAATACAATGAGCTAAAACATAAAATCGAAACACTAGTAAATGCTCAGAAAAAATATATAACAACCGTACTTTCTGACGCTAAGAAACTTATAAAAGAAGGAAATGATAAAGAGGGTGGTTTAAAATTATTTAGAGCTTATAGAGGATTACCTAAAAACAAAGCTTTAATCAAATTTTTAAGTGAGGATGGTATAAAAACTTTATTACAAAAAACAGAAAATTTTTACATGCAAGATCAAGGTAAAGAAATGCATGTAGTCGATACAGATTTATTTTTCACTATCGAAGAACAACATAATACGATTGAACTCACAGACAAAGGAATTGATTTAATTACATCTAATTCGGACGATAATAACTTTTTTATTATGCCTGATGTTGGTGCAGAAATTGCTGAACTTGAAAAATCTTCTCTAAGTGAACAAGAAATTCTACTCAAAAAAGATGAATTAATGCGTGACTATTCTGTAAAAAGCGAAAGAATACACACGGTAAGTCAACTTTTAAAAGCATACGCATTATTTGAAAAAGATGTAGAATATGTAGTAATGGATAATAAGGTCAAAATTGTCGATGAACAGACCGGAAGAATAATGGACGGGAGAAGATATTCTAATGGTTTACATCAGGCTATAGAGGCAAAAGAAAACGTAAAGATTGAAGCTGCAACTCAAACTTTTGCAACTATTACTCTCCAAAACTATTTTAGAATGTACAATAAGCTTTCTGGAATGACCGGAACAGCTGAAACAGAAGCAGGAGAATTTTGGGACATTTACGAATTAGACGTAGTTGTTATTCCTACTAACAGACCAATTTTAAGAGATGATAGAGAAGATCTTGTTTATAAAACAGCAAGAGAAAAGTATAATGCAGTAATAGAAGAAATTGTTAAACTAAGTAAAAGTGGAAGACCTGTTCTAGTTGGTACTACATCTGTTGAAATTTCAGAACTACTAAGTAGACTTCTAAAGATGAAAAGCATTAAACATAATGTTTTAAATGCCAAACTCCATCAAAAAGAAGCAGATATTGTTGCAGAAGCAGGTAAAGCAGGTAATGTTACTATTGCTACCAATATGGCAGGTAGAGGAACTGATATTAAACTTTCTGAGGAAGTTAAAGCAAATGGTGGGCTTGCAATTATTGGTACAGAACGCCATGATTCAAGAAGAGTTGATAGACAATTGAGAGGTCGAGCTGGTAGACAAGGTGACCCTGGCTCTTCTCAATTCTTTGTTTCTTTGGAAGACAACTTAATGAGACTATTTGGATCGGATAGGATAGCTAAAATGATGGACCGAATTGGACTTGAAGAAGGAGAAGTAATTCAACATTCAATGATTACTAAGTCCATCGAGCGTGCACAGAAGAAAGTAGAAGAAAATAACTTTGGAATTAGAAAAAGACTTCTCGAGTATGACGATGTGATGAATGCCCAGAGAAAAGTTATTTACAAAAAAAGAAAAAATGCATTATTTGGTGATAGACTTTCAATAGACATAGATAATATGATTTTTGATACAGCCGCTGCTATTAGTGGTGAATATCATTCTGCACAAGATTTCGATGGTTTTAAAATTGAGTTAATTCGATATTTAGGAATTGACAGTCCAGTAAACGAAGATAAATTTAATCAAATTAGTGAGGACGAATTAAGTAATCTGATTTATAATCAGGCGATTGAAAATTATCATAAAAAATCAGAATTAATTTCTCAAAAAACATATCCTGTTATTAAAGATGTTTATGAAAATCAATCTAATAACTATGAAAATATTGTAATCCCTTTTACTGATGGCTTAAAAACATTACAGGTTGTTACAAACCTAAAAGAAGCTTTTGAATCGGAAGGAAAAACTATTCCGTTATCAATAGAAAAAGGGGTAACATTATCCATTATTGATGAGTCATGGAAAGAAAATTTAAGAGAACTTGACGATCTAAAACAATCTGTTCAAAATGCAACTTACGAACAAAAAGACCCATTGCTAATTTATAAATTCGAATCATTTAATTTGTTCAAGCAAATGATAGAAAAAGTTAACAAAGACATTGTTTCTTTTTTAATTAAGGCAAATCTTCCTTCGGAATCTAAAGTAGAAAATGAGCAAGTACAGAAAACTCAACAACTTAAAACAAGTAGGTCTATTGAATCTAATAGAAAACCAGTTAAGAAAACAGAACCTGTACGAGTTGAACAAAAAATTGGAAGAAACAATCCTTGCCCTTGTGGTAGTGGTAAAAAATATAAGCAATGTCACGGTAAGAAATAGGTTTTAACAAGCATATTTATAAACTTTAAGGAATAAAAGCGTAGGTTACTTTTTGAAAGCGTTTATACCATCTTGTAACCAATCTTTAAATAATGATACTTTACCATAATCTTGATAATTAGCAGCAACTCCTAATTGATTTTCATCATGATCCAAAATCACATAATATGGTTGAGAATTTGTTTTGTAGCGTTCTGCCTGTAAAACAGTCCATTTATCACCTACGGTTTTTACTTTCTTTTTCTTTCCTGCAATAGTAGTTTCATATTGCTCACTCTCAGGTAATTTTGTACGTTCATCAACATATAAAGAAATTAAAACAACTTCGTTTGCTAGCATGTTTTTTACTTCTGTATCAGACCAAACCTGTTCCTCCATTTTACGACAATTAACACAAGCCCAACCAGTAAAATCTAACATTATAGGGAGCCCTGATTCTTTAGCATACTTTATACCTTTATCATAGTCATGAAAAACCATTAAGCCCTGAGGTCCTAAATGCTGACCGTCATGTGATTGGTTGTGTGTATTATCAGAAACTAAAGTCGTCGTTTTAGAAAAACCTACTCCATGAGGAGATTCACTATAGTGCATTGGTGGAGGAAATGCATTAATAATTTTTAAAGGAGCACCCCAAAGACCAGGAATCATATATACTGTAAACATTCCTGTAAGTATTGCTAAAAACAATCTTCCAACCGAAACATATTTTAGTTCACTATCATGAGCAAGTTTTATAAATCCTAATAAATAAAATGTTAATAATGCAAAAATGACAATCCATATTGCAATAAACAATTCTCTTTCAATTAAATGGGTTTGTAGAACTAAATCTGCGTTTGACAGAAATTTAAATGCTAATGCCAACTCTAAAAATCCTAATACTACTTTTACGGAATTTAACCATCCTCCTGATTGAGGTAAAGAATTTAATTTTCCTGGGAAAGCAGCAAACAAAGCAAAAGGAAGTGCAATTGCTAAAGAAAAACCAAGCATTCCAACAATAGGGCCGAGATAACTCCCTCCTGAAGCTGCTTCAACAAGTAATGTTCCAACTATAGGTCCTGTACATGAAAAAGAAACTAATGCCAAAACAAGAGCCATAAAGAATATCCCAATTAAACCACCTCTATTCGAAGCTTGATCTGCCTTATTAACCCATGAATGAGGCAATGTAATTTCAAATGCTCCTAAAAATGAAGCTGCAAATACAATTAATAACAAGAAAAAAGCTACGTTGAAATATACATTAGTAGCCATACTATTAAGTACTTCAGGTCCAAAAAGTGCAGAAACACCTACCCCTAATAAAACATATATTACAATTATTGAAATTCCATAAATTATAGCATTCGAAATTCCTTGAGCTTTTGTTTTACTTTGTTTTATAAAAAAACTTACCGTCATCGGAATCATAGGAAATACACAAGGTGTAAGTAAGGCGGCAAACCCACTTAGGAATGCAATAAAAAAGATAGTCCAAATCCCTCTTTTAGAAGAGGATTGAGATGACGTTTTCGAAACAAAACTATCTGAACCTTTAATATCAAACTCAAATTCAACATATTCAGGCGGAAGACATTGTGATTCATCACATACCATAAAAGTTAGCTCCCCTTTTAATTTGAAATCATTTTCAGTAGTAACCTTAACTTTTTGAGTGAATGTAGCCTCATTTTTGAAGTAATTTAATACCATATCAAAATTAGGATCATACTGCTCTATAGGAGTACCTTCGATGGTCTCACCTACTAAATTAAAACTATCCGTTTTAAAAAAATCAAAATAAGTAGGTACAGGACCATCATCTTCAATAAATTGTGAATACAAATACCATCCTGATTCAATCTCCGCTTTAAATACCAAGTTTACCTCATCATTTCCTAAATTTTCCTGAGAAAATTCCCAAGAAACAGGATCATAAATTTGAGAAAACGACAAAAAAGGTAGGGTTAAGAAAAGTAAAATAAGTTTTTTCATAATTATTGATTATTTTTAATTT
This sequence comes from Flavobacteriales bacterium, assembly GCA_049890095.1. Taxonomy (GTDB): domain Bacteria; phylum Bacteroidota; class Bacteroidia; order Flavobacteriales; family UBA7312; genus JABAYQ01. The sequence goes on from JBMHCD010000009.1 coordinate 57,982, forward strand.
GTTTGTTTATTTCATGAACTAATTCGTTAGCCCTTTGACTTCCGATATAATAAATTAATCCATCTTTATCAATTAATTTTGCACAATCCGTTCCTCTAGTATAAAAACGTATTGCACCTTTTGAATGTAAATTATATACCGATTTACTAAACAGAAAACGACTATATCTTTCTTTTGTTGCACTTTTAATTGATGAAAGTTCAATTTTCACTTTTCTTGCTGTCCAAATACCTTCAAGAATAACGCTACCATTAATAATTTGTGTTTTAAAATGCTTAATATAAATTAAGCTTAATGAAATAGCTATAATTAAAAGACCAATTACAAAAAAAAGATCTCCAGAACCTATTGAAAGGTTGGAATTGTCCGACCAATAATAGAATGAAAAACTGAATAAAGCTAAAATTGTACGTAATACAAAAGATGATTTATTAAATCCAAGATATTGAATTTCCTCAAAAAGTACTTTTTTATCCATCAATCTAATTTAGTTGTAATTTTAAATGCAAATTTAGAATTTTTGTCGAGCTTGAACTCATCACTTATTTGATAACCAATAATTGCAGCTATTTTTTGCTTTGAAAATAAAACCCAAGTATTTTCTTTTTGTAAAGTTGAACATTTTTTATCAATTAAAAAATCACTTATTAATTTAGATCCTCTCATTCCTAAAGGAATAAACTTATCGCCTCTATTCCATTTTCTTAATTTCAAAGGAAATTCAAGCTTATCCAAATCGAGTGATAGTGTATTTTTTTTAAAAATAACGTCATTTACTTCACAATGTGTAAAAATTAAATCTAATGGCTTTAATATATTATCATGCTCATTGACTGAATATGTTACCTGTTTTTCTTGCTTAAGAACTGAAATCTCAAAACAGTCTCTTTCTCTAATAATTCTATTTTTTTTATTTTCAATAAACTTTCCATTTTTAGCTCTCAATAATTCAAAAACATCTTTCCAATTAAATGGCCCATATTCTCTAAGCAACATATATAAAACATCTTTATAATTATCTGTATTATCTATCCACTTCAACCCTAATCTTTTTCCAAATTCAAAATCAGAAAAATAATTAATCCTTACATCATTTACTTTTTTTGTTAACCTTTCAAATTTTATCTTATTAAACTCTATTTCCTTTAATATTTCCAATCTATAATTTTCATTTGCAAGTTCCTTTTCAGGTATTGATTTCAAACGAATTTCATTTCTTAAATATTTTAATGAACTATTGGAAGAATCCTCCCTATAAATAATATTATTTCGATTAATGTAAGCCAATATTTCATCTGAAAAGAAGCACATTAATGGTCTTACTACACTATTATTTTTAGGTAATATTCCTCTCAACGCTTCAATACTAGAATTTCTTCTTTTTTTAATAAGATAAGTTTCTATTGAATCATCCAAATGATGAGCTGTAAGAATCTTAGTATAATTATTTTCTGTTAACAACTCATAAAACCATTTATACCTTAATTCTCTAGCAATCATCTGAATAGACTTTTTCTTCATAGATTCAAAATTATTACTAGCAAACCGTTTTAAAAAAAAAGGAACATCATACTTTTTAGCTAAAAAAGAAACAAACATCTCATCTTGTTTACTTTCAAAATCTCTTAAATTAAAATTACAATGTGCAATTGAAAAGGTAAGTTTTAAAGAAAACAACATATGAACCAAAGCAACGCTATCCTTGCCACCACTTACAGCAACAAGCAAGCGATCATTCTTATCAAACAGATCGTTATCCTCTATATATTTACTGAGCTTATTAAGCATTTAAAACATTAAATATAGCATTTGCTTTGAGCAAACACTCTTCATATTCCATATCTGCTATAGATTGAGCGGTTATTGCTCCGCCAACAGAAAATGACAAATATTTATTTTGACTATTATAAATAACACTTCGAATTACGACATTAAAATCAAAGTCTAAATCTGGTGTTATATAACCTACAGATCCAGAATATAAGCCTCTTTGAGCATTTTCATATTTTTCGATCAACTCCATTGCCTTAATTTTTGGAGCACCAGTCATGCTACCCATGGGAAAACAATCTTTTAAGGCTTGAGACCATTTTTCATCACTTTTTAATGTAGATGTAATTGTAGAAATCATTTGATGTACCTGTTTAAAAGAATATACTCCAAATAATTCTTCGACAATAACGCTTGCTTCAGTCGCCGTTTTTGAAAGATCATTTCTTACTAAATCAACAATCATCACATTTTCACTTCTTTCTTTTGTACAGTTCAATAAATTGTTCTTAAATAATTCATCTTGTTGACTGTCTTTTCCCCTTTTTTTAGTTCCTTTAATTGGTTGTGAAATCAGTTTTTTATTTGATTTTTTTAAAAAACGTTCAGGGCTTGCACATGCTAACTCTATTTTTTTTGCTTTAAAAAAAGCACTAAATGGAGCGTCCGAAATTTTATCTAATTCCTTGAAAACTTGAAGCATATTTATATTGACATCCTCACAGTAAAACTCCTGACAATAATTTATTTCATATATATCTCCCTTATTAATGTGATCCTTTATTTTTTTAAAATTATCAATATACTCATTCTTTGATGTTCTTTGTTTCAGTTTAATTTTTTCAATGGATTCATGAACAAAACTAAACTTCATTATTTGCTTAAATACCATCCTCATTTGGGATCGTTCTACAAAATTTGGATAATGAAAAGAAACATCATTTCCTTTGATTTCAAATACCCACTTTGGTTGAAAAAAAATCAATTTTGGAAAAAAAATAGAATCTAAATTATTTGATTCTAACTTTTCTAACTCATTTTTTAAATCGTAAGATAATGCACCAAAAAGCCAATCTTTTTGTTGATCGTAAAAGTTTTCAAGTTGTTCAAAAGAATTTTTATGAGTTTCTAAAACTGAAAGGGAATCTGCTCCAACCAAAAACTCTTTTTCTAAATACAATCCCGAATTTTGATCAATATTTCCTTTTAAAACAGAATAATAATCAAATTGACTTGCCCATTGGATCAGCTTTTGCTTAAACGAATTTATATCTGCAATACTATATGTAACTGTTGATCTATTCATAAATCATTTACGCTTTGCTATTAAAAAACAAATAAATAAAACTGACAAAAATGAAGATATTCTACCTATATAATCTCCATACTTAACATAAAATGTTATTTTAGAGAAAGTAGGCATTTGTTTACTTATAACGATAGCTTCATCCCAATTGGTTGACTCCATAATTTGTCCATTTTGACTTATAAAAGCAGAAATACCAGTATTAGCACTTCTAACTAATACCCTTCTAGTTTCTATGGCTCTAAGACATGAAAGCTGTAAATGTTGTTGATATCCTGGAGTATCTTTCCACCAACCATCATTCGTGATTACAGTCAAAATTTCTGCTCCATTTCTTACAAATCCGCTAATAAATTCGCCATAAATGGACTCATAACAAATAATAGGTGCCACTTTTTGAAACTTATTTGTAAATACAGAGCGTTCAGCTTGAGTCCCTAAACTACCAGAAGTTCCGCCCAAATCGATAGTTAGGAAATCAATCCAACCCAAAACTTTATCGAAAGGAATAAATTCTACTCCTTGTACTAATTTAGACTTCCGATAAATCTGAACATCCTCTTTTGATATTTGAAGAGCTGAATTAAATACATCGTAATACATTGTGCTATTTCTAAACTTTCTGGAAGTATTTGTTTTCTTAGAATCATAAACTTTAACAGTGGTAGCACCTAAAATAATTTTTAGATTAGGATATAGTTTAATCAAATCTTTTAATTTTTTTATGGAATTTGCTTGATCAACTTTCGATTCCCAAATTTCTTTTACTAATGCTGTTTCTGGACCAATTAAATAATCTGTAGTATTATCTATTTTAGACTTAGCTAACTCTAAAAAATTATCTAATTGTTCGCTTTCTGAAAATTTATCAAATTTTTCAAAATATGGGTCCACATTAGGTTGGACAACAACAAAGTTTAGTTTCTTTTTAGGTATAGGTTCATTTTTAATTAAAAAAGAAATAATCAGAGGAAATAAAACAACTAAAAAAGAAGCATATCTATAATATTTTATTGAGATGGCCTGAACAATAAACAAATTGGCAATCAATACCCAAAAGGTACCACCTAAAATACCTGTATACTCATACCATTGTATAAGATTAACTTGTGATGAAAATACATTTCCTAAATGTAGCCAAGGCCAGGTTAAATCCCAATTTAAATGTATATACTCAAAAGTCAACCAAAAACATAGTAATGCCCACCAAGCTCTTTTTAAATCAAATTTTTTCTTGATATAGAATGATATTAAAATGACAATCGACTTAAGAGTACTATTAACCAATACTGCTAAGATCATGCCCAAAAAAGAAGCATGCATAATCCAATACGTTGTACTAAAGTTCCACAACAAAAAAGTTAAAAACGAATAAAGAAAAATTTCTCTCTTCTTGTCTAAAGTTTTAAAAAGATAAAACAAAGGAACAAATGCAACTAAAGCTATTGGAGAAAACCCATTAGGTGGCCAAGAAAAAAACAGCAATAAAGCCGATAATAAACTAAGTAAAATTTTATGAAACATCTTTTGTATTATTGCATAACAAATATCTGCAATTCTTGAGAATTCAAAAACATATTCCGAATATCTTCACAATATCTAATCTAACTTGTGGATTACTCTCCATTTTGTTTGCTTTTCAATCAGATTTAACTACTGCTAGCTTTTTTATTTTATCCGGCTTGTTTTTCGATTTTTTTGATGGCTTACTAGCTAGATTGTTAAAAGTTAGCGGAGAATTAGGTAAACAACTCGACAGTTTAGCAGATTTAATAACTTTTGGTGTTGCTCCATCAATCATAGTTTTACAGCTCATAATAAATGCTCAATCCAATCTTTTTTTCAACCAAATTAACTTAATGGAATATCCATTATGTTTTGTTTCTTTTTTAATTCCGATTTTTTCTGCTCTTCGATTAGCAAAATTTAATATCGATAAAAATCAATCTTCAAATTTTATTGGACTAGCAACTCCAGCAAACGCTTTATTTTTTATATCCATTCCACTCATAATTGAATTTCACCCAAATTCTACATTTTTGGAAGTAATTAAAAGTCTAGAGTTTTTAATCTTGGCAACTATTTTGTTTAGTTTTCTTCTAGTTTCTAAAATCAATTTATTTTCATTTAAGCTTAAAAATACAAGTTGGAAAGACAATAAAAGCCAATATTCATTTATTGCAATATCTATTATATTATTATTAGCTTTTCGTTTTGTAGCTATGCCTTTTATTTTACTTTTGTACATAGTTATATCATTATTAAATAAAACCAATGAAATTCAAAGCTGAAATCGATATTATGCCATTAAAAGCTTTACTTGACCCTCAAGGAAAAGCAGTTAGTTCAAGCATGTCTAAAATAGGATTATCTCAAATTACTGATGTTCGTATAGGAAAACATATGTCATTAATTGTTGAAGCCTCTGACAAAAATGAAGCAAAAGAACTGATTGACAAAGCATGTAAAGATATGTTATGCAATCAGATAATGGAAGAATATCATTTTACAGTTGTTGAACTTTAGTCTCTAAGCTCAAAGTTTTCACCCAAATATAACTTTCTAACTTTTTCGTCCTCTGCTAGTTCTTTAGCAGTACCAGATTTCAATATTCTACCTTCATAAAGTAAATAAGCTCTATCTGTAATTGAAAGAGTTTCATGCACATTATGATCTGTAATAAGAATACCAATATTCTTCTTTCTTAGAGTAGAAACAATTTCTTGAATGTCTTCCACCGCAATAGGATCGACACCAGCAAAAGGTTCATCTAACAGAATAAATTTAGGACTTGTAGCAAGACAACGAGCGATTTCAGTCCTTCTTCTTTCACCACCAGAAAGCAAATCGCCTTTTGTTTTTCTGATATGATCTAGACCAAATTCGGCAATTAATTCTTCTAATTTTTTATTTTGATCATCTTTTGAAAGTGAAGTCATTTCTAAAACTGCCAAAATATTATCCTCAACAGAAAGCTTACGAAAAACAGATGCTTCTTGAGCTAAATATCCGATTCCTAATTGAGCTCTTTTGTACATTGGATAAGCAGATACATCCACATTATTTAATAAAACTTGACCGGAATTTGGTGTTACTAAACCTACAACCATATAAAATGTAGTTGTTTTTCCGGCACCATTAGGTCCTAATAATCCAACTATTTCACCTTGTGAAACTTCTATAGAAACTCGGTTAACAACATTTCTTTTGCTATAGGATTTAATAATATTTTTGACTTCTAACTTCATAAATTATTTATCTTGAAACCTGGAAGATATTTTTATACTAATCTCATACAAAATCATCAACGGAAATGTTACCATTATCTGGCTCATAATATCAGGAGGCGTAATAATTGCCGCCAATAGCAACAAACAAACCAAAGCATGTCTGCGATACTTTCTTAAAAAATCAGGAGTTATTAAACCAAGTTTACTCAAAAAATATACTAACACCGGAAGTTGGAATATTAATCCGTTGGCCAAACAAACAGTTGTTACTGTGGAGATAAACGAATTTAAATTTATTTGATTCGCAACCTGTGCACTTATCTGATAATTTCCTAAAAATTGTACAGACAATGGGGCAACAAAATAATAACCAAATAAAACTCCGAGTATGAATAAAAAGGAAGTATAAAATACTATACCTCTAGAAAATTTTTGTTCTCCTTGATGAAGAGCAGGTTTTATAAAACGCCACAACTCCCAAAAAACATAAGGAAAAGAAATTATTAATCCAGCAACTAATGAAGATATTATATGAGTACTAAATTGACCTGACATATTAATATTCATTAGAGTAAATGGCATTTCTAAAATACAAAAGGTATCTCCCAATGAAAGCGATCTGGATATCCAACATAACCACTGATAAGTTGCAAATGATGGATCCTTTGAGGCAAAAATAATTTGATCAAAAAGAATGTGTGGATTTACAAAAGCGATTATAGCTCCTAATACTATGGCTATAGCACTTCTGATAAGATGCCAACGCAATACTTCTAAATGATCTAAAAAAGATTGTTCTTCTCCTATTTTATCCATTATAATATTCCTTCCTTTAACACATCATGAATATGTACTATTCCTCTGTACAAATCATTTTCCAATACTACAATCTGAGAAATATTTTTTTCCTGCATAAGCCTCAATCCGTTAATTGCGAGTTCATCAAACTGAGTGACAATTGGATTTGTATTCATTACATCTTTAGCGAGAGTAATACCAATATCCATTTTATGCTCTATCATTCTTCGAATATCTCCATCCGTAATTATTCCAAGCATCTTGTCATTTTGTACAACTAAAGTGGCTCCTAATCGATATTTGGAAATTTCAATGATTACTTTATCCATTGTACAATCAACATCAACTTTTGGCAAATTTTCGGAACTACAAAGAGCTCCCATTTTTAGAAATAACTTCTTCCCTAAAGATCCGCCAGGATGAAAGCGAGCAAAATCAATATCCGAGAAATTTCTTAACTCAAGAAGACATATTGCTAACGCATCTCCTAAAACTAACTGAGCAGTTGAACTAGAAGTTGGAGCTAAATTATTTGGACAAGCTTCTTCTTCTACAAAAGAATTAATAAACCAATCTGATTTTTTTGCTAAAAAAGAATGCTGATTGCCACAAATTGAAATAATTTTATTTCCCATTGAATTTATTAAAGGAATTAAAACTTTGATTTCTGGAGTATTTCCACTTTTTGATAAACAAAGAATAACATCTTGACTTTGAATGTTACCTAAATCACCATGAATGGCATCTCCAGCATGCATAAAAACCGATGATTGACCGGTAGAATTAAAAGTAGAAACTAATTTTTGTGCAATATTTGCACTCTTTCCTATACCTGTTACAATTAATTTGCCATTACTTGAAAGAATATATTCAACAGCATTGGCAAAAGAATCATTTATAAAATTTTGTAAATTTAATATCGACTCCCCTTCTTTTTTGATAGTGGATTGTGCAGAATTAAGTATGAGGTTAATATTTTCCAAAATTATTTTATAATTTATAGAACAAAGCTATAAATTTTATTGTAGCTTTATTACTAAATTAACCAAACAAAATATTTTACTTTTTTTCTTTTAATGAATACAGAAACTATATCATTACACAAAGAACTTAAACGTTACTTCGGCTTCAAAGACTTTAAAGGGCAGCAACAAGCTATTATCCAAAATATACTTGATGGAAACGATTCCTTTGTTGTTATGCCAACTGGTGGTGGTAAATCAATGTGTTACCAACTACCTGCTCTTATATCTGATGGTTGTGCAATTGTAATTTCACCATTAATTGCATTGATGAAAAATCAGGTGGATGCAATACGAGGATTTAATGAAAATGATAGCATTGCTCATGTATTAAATTCAAGCCTCTCAAAAAAAGAAATGCTTAGAGTAAAAGAAGATGTTACTGCTAGTAAAACTAAACTTTTATACTTAGCTCCAGAGTCATTAACAAAAGAAGAAAATATATCATTTTTAAAAGAAAATAAAATTTCATTTTTTGCAATTGATGAAGCTCATTGTATTTCTGAGTGGGGGCATGATTTTAGACCAGAGTATAGAAACATCAGAAAAATTGTAGACAATATAGGAAGAGCACCAATTATTGCATTAACTGCGACAGCAACGACCAAAGTAAGGGAGGATATTCAAAAAAATCTGAAAATTAGCGATTGCCCTGTTTTTCTAGACTCTTTTAATAGAGGAAATCTTTTTTATGATATTCGACCAAAGATTGAAGTAGAAAAAGAAATCATAAAATACGTTAAACAACATCCTGGTAAATCCGGTATAGTTTATTGCTTGAGCAGAAAAAAAGTTGAAGATATTGCCGAAACTCTACAAGTCAATGGAATTAATGCTCTTCCATATCATGCTGGACTTGAGGCAAAAACAAGAATAAAACATCAGGATGCCTTCCTAATGGAAGAAGTAGACGTTATTGTTGCTACAATTGCATTCGGAATGGGAATCGACAAACCTGACATTCGATTTGTTATACACCACGATATTCCTAAAAGTCTAGAAAGTTATTATCAAGAAACTGGAAGAGCAGGTAGAGACGGAGGAGAAGGTAATTGTGTTACTTTTTATAGTTATAAAGACATAGAAAAACTAGAAAAATTCTTGCAAGGAAAACCAGTTGCAGAACAAGAAATTGGTAGGCAACTCATCTTGGAAACCATTTCTTTTGCCGAAACCTCAATGTGCAGAAGAAAATATATTCTGCATTATTTCGGCGAAAAGTTTGATGATAAAAATTGTGAAGAAATGTGCGATAATTGCAAATTTCCAAAACCGCAATTTGATGGCAAAAGTTACATAGAACAAGTTATAAAGGTTATCCTTGAACTTAATCAAAAATTAAAAGCAAAAGAGATAGTAAAAATTTTAGTCGGAGAGAGCAACACTTTTACTAAACAACACAAGGCAGAAGATCTAAAAATATTTGGTGCAGGAAAAGAAAAAAGCAAGCAGTTTTGGCATGCCATAATCAGACAATCAATGGTAAAAGAATTGATTTTCAAAGAAATAGAAACATACGGAATTCTTAAAGTTAGCCAAAAAGGCCATGACTTTTTACAATCTCCATACAAAATACAACTTACTGAAGACCATGATTATGACGCTATAAATGAAGCAAAATCGCACCAACAAAGTAATCAAAAAGGTGCATCAGCAGATAAAACATTATTTAACCTTTTAAAAAGTGAAAGAAAAGCTCATGCTAAAGAATTAAGTCTACCACCTAATATTATTTTTTCGGAAGCTTCACTTATCGATATGTCAAACCAATACCCTATCACTTTAGAAGAATTGAGTCAAATTCATGGTGTAGGTATGGGTAAGGCAAAAAAATATGGTGAAAGATATATTTCAGAAATCAAAGAATATGTGGAGGAAAATGATATTACTAGACCTTTAGATATGGTTGTTAAAACTATAGTTAAACAATCAAGTAATAAAGTTTTTATCATTCAAAGTATAGACAGAAAACTTTCAATCGAAGATATTGCTTCTGCAAAAGGACTTACAGAAGATGAATTACTTACTCAAATTGAAACTATAGTTGAATCTGGAACAAAAATTAATTTGAATTACTACATAGACGAACTCTTTGACGAATATCAACAAGATGAGTTAGATGAGTTTTTCCGAAATTCTAATGAAGCATCCTTCACTGAAGCAAGAACTGAATTCGATGAAGACGAATATACAGACGAAGAATTAAGACTTTTTAGAATCAAATTTATTTCTGAAGTAGCCAATTAATTGCTAAAGTAGACATAAGCTTTACACTAGTTAACAAAGCACTTTCATCTATATCAAAATTTGAGTTATGAAGTTTTTTAGGTTCTTGATTTTCAAAACCAACTCCTAAGCGATAAAAACATGATGGAACTAGATGAGAATAATATGCAAAATCTTCAGCTGTCATTCTCTTAGGGATTTCTAAGATATCGGATTCATTCAAAACTGTTTTTGCATTTTTAACACTCCATTCTGTGAGTGACACATCATTTTTTAAAAAAGGATACCCTAATCTTATATCCACCTCACAACCTCCTCCAAATTCGTTTGCAATCTCATTACAAATACTTCGAATTTTTTCATGAGAGTCCTTACGCTTCTTCTCATCCATAGCCCTAAACGTACCCTTCATTTTCACTTGTTCTGGCACAATATTTCCTAGCGTGCCTCCATTTATTGCACCTAAGGATAAAATAATATTTTCTTGGTCTTCAAAGTGATCATACAAACTTGAAATTATCTTAGAAGCTATTTTTAGAGGATTGATAGAATCATTGGGAATTGCAGCATGACCACCAACCCCAATAACTTTAAAATACAATTCATCTGCAGATGCCATAAACATCCCAGCTTTAAACCCAACTTTTCCAGACAATATTTCGGGTGAAACGTGTTGTCCTAAAATAACATCAACCTGCGGATTTTCTAACACCCCTTGTTCAATCATTAATGAAGCTCCACCAGGTAGTATTTCTTCACCTGGTTGAAAAATTAATTTTACCGTTCCGTTCCACAAATCTTTCGTATGATTTAAAACCTTGGCTACTCCTAATAAAGATGCAGTATGAACATCATGACCACATGCATGCATTACACCATCATTAATGGAGCAATAACTGGTTTGATTTGTTTCTTTAATTGGCAAAGCATCAATATCTGCTCTTAGAGCTAAACATTTTGTTTCAGGATTTTTACCTTTAATCAAGGCAACGACACCCGTTTTAACAATTCCTGATTCATATTCAATGCCAAATTCATCAAGCTTTTGTTGAATATATTCAGATGTTTTAAACTCTTTAAATGAAAGCTCAGGATTTTTATGTAAATGTCTTCTCATTTCCACAACAGCGGAATGATTTACTTCACTTAAATGATTGATTTGATTTATCAAACTCATTATTTTTCTACAATTAATTTTAAGCCAGCTATCAGCATTATAAAACCAAAAATTCTTTTCAATAATTTTGGATCTAGCCTAACTGCCAACTTCGAACTAAAATACCCACCTAATATAAAAGCTAACGCAATAATTAGGGCAAATTTCCATTCAACAAACCCTTCTTTATGGTAGTTCCAAGCAGCAAGTATTCCTATTGGAGGAAGCATAATTGCCAAACTTGTTCCTTGTGCTTGGTGTTGAGTTAAACCTAATAAAACCAACAACGGAATAATAATCAAACCACCACCTACTCCAATAAAGCCACTAAGCATGCCAGCACAAAGCCCAATGAAAATCAAAAATAATACTGTTGTAAGTTCCATTTTATTTAAATTACATTGCAAAAATAGACAATTCAATCTTATCTTTGTTACATGATTAAAATTCAGACTTTTACATTTAACGACTTTCAAGAAAACACCTATGTGTTGTTCGACAAAACCAATGAATGCATAATAGTAGACCCTGGTTGCTATGAAAAAAAGGAAAAAATACAATTAGAAAACTTTATTTCTGATAATAAACTAAAACCCATTCTTCTGGTAAACACGCATTGTCATATAGATCATGTTTTGGGCAATCATTTTGTTTCAAAAAGTTGGAACATTCCTTTAGCAATGCATAAATTGGACTTACCTACTCTAAAATCTGTAGCTGATTATTGTTCCATTTATGGTTTTCATAATTACGAACAAAGTCCAGAACCTAAACTTTTTTTAAAAGAAAACGATGTTATAAACTTTGGGAACAGTAGTCTTAAGGTTTTATTTACCCCTGGTCACGCTCCAGGGCATATTGTATTACATTCTAGTGAACAAAATTTTATAATTGGCGGAGACGTTCTTTTTAAATTAAGCATTGGAAGAACAGATTTGCCAGGTGGAGATCACGATACACTTATTCAAAGTATAAAAGAAAAACTAATTCCATTGCATGATGACACAACGGTATATTGTGGGCATGGAATGCCTACAAATATAGGTTTTGAAAAACAAAATAATCCCTTTATTATTTAATAGAATTAACTTTTAGTTTTCGATTGTAATCTAAAATTAGCAAATAATACGTAAATACACCAAATGCATACAAAACTGCTGTTATATAAAAAATATAGGCATATGGTAAATCCATATTTTTTAAAAAACGAAAAATTTGAGAACTAAAATACCAACTACCACTCCATATAGCAGCGGTAACAGCAGATAAAATTTCTTGATTATTTTTTCCTACATAATTCATCGTCAGTTCAGATGTCATAGGTGCAGCCATATTCATTAATGGGGTACGAATCCAAAAACAAAAAATTGCTAATGGCAAAGCCCACCAATATTCTACATAAAATTCGGTTGTTGCTAAAGCTACTAATGCCAAAACCGCAAAAGATTGAGTTAGCGTTATACCTTTTTTAAAGCCTAACCGACCTTTTACTTTCGGTACTAATAATGCCATAAAAGCAACTAATAAACTTGCTCCACCTCCTATCAATGCAAATTCCGAAGAATCTATATTGAAATTATGAAAGAAAAAGAGGTTTATAAAAGGAATTGTTAATCCTGCTCCAATGGATATGATTATTGTAGGAATAATTGCTTTGATTAGAAGTCTCCAGTCATAGGATTTCCAATCAAAGTTATTTTTTTCTACGATAATTTTATCTACTTCCATTTTCATTAAAAAATAAATTCCAACAAAACCTATTAGTGAAATAATTAAAAGAACTTGTCCTTCATCAATAGCCGTTATAAAATGACTCAAAGCAAAAATCAAAATACTACAAGCTATTGTTCCAAAGCTATGTGTCGCATAATTCAAGGATATTGAATGAGATTGATTTTCCTTTGATGTATTTCGCATAATGTAGGGTAAACTACTAACTTGAAAACAAGAAAAAACAATTCCCCAACTGACAAACAAAAAAGGTAGAATAGAATAAAATTGATAACGAATTGCAATTACCATTAATGTTGCAATAATTGGAACTCCAAAAGAACCAACTAAAAAAAATGGTTTTAATCGTTTTCCTTTTATATAAAAACCTAAAGGAAATGCAAGTACCATTACGGCCAAAAATCTATATGAAATGAAATTTGCAATTTCAGGGTCAGAAAAACCTTCTTTTGCCAAATAAATGTTCAAAATCAGAAAAAATGCTGCACCTATAAGTTGAATAAAAAATTCGGCTTTGATCATTAACAGTACATTTTTTTCAAGCCGACTGTATGATTTTAAAATATTTTTCAATGTACTAAACTAAGCATCAACTCCTCAACCTCAGAGCTGTTCCACTTATTTTCAATATCAGGAATACTCATTACTTTTTTCATCAACTCTTCTTGTTTTTGACCTAACTTCCAAGCTTCAGAATAGCGAATGTTACTAAACGACACCATAGAATATAAAGGCAACCATTTTTCAGGATGTTTTTTTGAAAAATATAGCTCAATTTTCTTTTGAAGTAAAAAGTTTGAATCGGCTGTTTTATCACGCATCACAATAAAATTGTGCATGGATAAATCTTGCACTCCGTCTCCATCAGGCTTTCTGACTTTACTATATTCATTAAAACATTCTAACCAGTTTTCTTTATGCTTATCCATTAGCTTATCCAAAACAAAACAACCTTCAAAACCAGCATTCATTCCCTGACCATAAAATGGAACTGTTGCATGAGCAGCGTCACCAATTAACAAAACTTTATCCTCAACAGTCCAAGGGTCACAACGCATTATTGATAAGGATGCCGTAGGGTTAGCAAAATATTCTTCTACTAAGTTGGGTATCAAATCTAAAGTATCAGGAAATACCGATTTAAAAAAATCATAGACTTTTTGTTCTGAATCTAAACTGTTAAATGAGTGATCACCATCATAGGGAAAAAATAATGTACAAGTAAAACTACCATCTAAATTAGGCAAAGCTATTAGCATGTAATTACCTCTTGGCCAAATATGTAATGCATTTATTTCAAGTTGGTAACTACCATCTTCATTTGGAGGAATAGTTAATTCTTTATATCCGTGTTCTATATAGTATTGTGAAAATTGAAATCGATCTTGACGAGCCATTTTTGCCCTAATGACTGAATAGGTACCATCTGCTCCTATTATCATATCTGCATCCACCTCTTTAGTAGTACCGTCTTTGTGTTCAAAAGAAGCGCTTGCAGTATTAAGATTCACATCTATACACTTGTAATCAAAATTTAACTTCACATTTTCTTGTTCTCCTGCTAAATTCATCAAAAGTTGATTTAGCATTCCTCTAGAAACGGAATAAATGGCTTCTCCATCCTGTCCATATGCCTGATCTGTTAGAGTTCCATCAACAGCATGCATCACTCTTTTATACATGGGTATAGCCATTTTTTCAACTTCCTCATGCACACCAACTTGTTTTAATGCATTCCAACCTCGAACAGAAAGAGCTAGGTTGATAGAACGACCAGCTTTTAATTCCACATTTCTCATATCTGGCCTACGTTCATAAACCTCAACGTCAAAACCTCTTTTTGCTAAATAAATAGCCTCCAAAGAACCAACTAAACCAGCTCCTGCAACAGTTACCTTTTTCCTCATTTTAATGCTTTTTCAAAGATTTGTCCCATTTGAAAAATATCTTCAAATGAATTATAAAGAGGTACTGGAGCCAGACGAATTACATTTGGCTCTCTCCAATCGGCAATTACACCTTCTTTGCTAATGTAGTCAAATAATGATTTTCCTTGCCCATGACACAAGATCGAAAGCTGACAACCTCTTTTATTTTCTTGTTTTGGAGTAATTATTTCAAAATTACAATTATCATAACGACTAGAAATATCGTTAAAAATAAACTCCATATAATTCGTTAGATTTTTGCTTTTGCTAACAAGCATTTTAACTCCTCCAACTTGGTCAAAAATATCCATACTTGCTTTACAAGGTGCCATAGCAAAAACAGGTGCATTACTCAATTGCCACCCTTGAGCTCCTTTCATTGGAGCAAACGTTTTCTCCATTAAAAACCTTCTTTTGTCATCATGACCCCACCAACCAGCAAAACGAGGAAGAGTTGAATCACTTTCATATTTTTGATGAACAAATGCTCCTGAAATACTTCCAGGTCCGGAGTTTAAATATTTATAAGAACACCAACAAGCAAAATCAACATTCCATTTATGAAGAAACAATTCAATATTTCCAATAGCATGAGCTAAATCAAATCCAACAAAAGCACCAACTTCATGTCCTGCTTTTGTTATATGTTTCATATCAAATACTTGACCTGTATAATAGTTGACTCCTCCAATAAATATCAATGCAAGTTCATCACCTAGTTCTGCTATTTTTGCATAAATATCTTGTTCATTAATAGTATGTTCACCTTCTCTGGGAGCAACTTCAACAATTACCTCATTTGGATCTAAACCATGAAACTTTACTTGACTTTCTAGTATGTATTGATCAGATGGAAATGCTTTTGCCTCACATAATATTTTTATTCTTTTGCCTTTTGGCTGATAGAAAGAAACCATCATCAAGTGAATATTAACACTCAAACCGTTCATGGCTACTACTTCAGACGATTTAGCTCCAACTAACATGGAAAATGGCTTGGATAAAATGTTATGATAATTGACCCAAGGGTTTTTAGCATTAAAATGACCTTCAACACCAAAGTTTGCCCAATCTTCTAATTCCTGTTTTAAATAACTTTCGGTTGATTTTGGTTGCAAACCTAATGAGTTGCCAGTAAAATAAAAGGCTTCTTTATTATTTATTTTTGGAATATTAAAAAGCTCTCTGTAACTAGATAAAGTATCATTTTGATCTAATGTTTGAGCATACAATAAACTATTTTCCATCTTACTTATTAATAATTGTCAAAGATACAAAAGGAATGTGAGTTTTTATGAAATAAAAAAATAGGATAAATAAAGTAGTATAGAAGTTCCTTCTACAAATACTGAATAATAATATCCCTTTTTAAATGCTGTGGATTTATAGATTAATGAGCAAGCAACAATTGCAGTAAGCATAAAAGAAAGGATAAATTGTTTTTCGGCTTCTAAGAAAAACCCATTTAAAACAAGTGCGATAATTAAACAAGAATAAGCTATCTTTTTTGCACCATTAATTCCAAAAAGCATGGGTAATGTTTTCAATTTTTTTTCATCATACTTTATATCTCTTATATCAAAAGGAATTGTAATAGCTAAAACAAACAACAATCGACTAAACAATAATAAAAGCTGATTTTTATCCAAAGATAAACTATGTTCAACAGCAACTACGACAGTTGTTGTAACTGCCCACACAGTAGAAATAAAAAAAATTTTTAAATAGGGTAACTCTCTCAATGATCGTTTTTCAGAATAAACAGGAATAATTCTTAATGGATAAAGAAGACTAATTAAAAAGCACGGTATTAACAAAAGAAATGTTTTAAGTGAAAGTTGAATAGAAAAGAAAACTACCAATGGTAAAGCCAGTATAACAAAAAAAACACTTAAAAATTTGGAGCTTTTTATCACATCCTTTTTTTGTATTTCACTTCTATTTTGGTAATATTTAATAGCACGTTGGAAATTATACATAAGAAATGTTGAACAAAAAATGAAACCTATAAAACTTAAAGTCATTTTCACATCCAACAATTGAGCTGTTCGCATACATAGTGCTACCACACACACTGACACAAAAAAATTATTCTTAACAAAAAAATTAAGTCCTTTTTTAATCACAAACATCCTTCAAAAATAATCATTTATAATAGGGGCAAATACGAAGTCATTTTTTTATTTTTGTACTCTAAAATATTGCACTATGAATTCATTCTCAGAAAGACACATAGGTCCTAGACAAAGTGATCATGATTTAATGTTAAAAAAAATAGGCGTTTCATCCATTGAAGAGCTAATTGATCAGACTATCCCTAATAATATTAGGATGACCTCTGAAATGACATTACCTGAAGCATTAAGCGAATCAGAATTATTGGAGCATATGAAAAGTTTAGGTCGAAAAAATAAAAATTATCGATCCTACATTGGTCTTGGTTATTACAATACTATTCTTCCTGGTGTTATTCAGCGTAATATTTTAGAAAATCCAGGCTGGTACACTGCCTACACTCCATATCAAGCAGAAATTGCTCAGGGTAGATTGGAAGCGTTATTAAATTATCAGACAATGGTAACTGATCTAACAGGTATGGAACTTACAAACGCTTCTTTGTTAGACGAAGGAACTGCAGCAGCAGAAGCTATGATTATGCTGTTTAATGCTAGATCGAGAGCTAAGAAAAAATTAAACGCAAATGTTTTTTTAGTGTCTTCAGAATGCTTTCCACAAACCATTGATTTGTTAAAAACTAGATCCAACCCGATTGGTATAGAACTTAAAATTGTAGACCCAAATGGATTTGAGTTAAACGAAAATGTTTTTGGTATTCTTCTTCAATATCCTTGCAAATACGGTCATATTGATAATTATTCTTCGATTTCTAAATCCGCTAACGAACTAGAAATTGGCGTTGCTGTTGCTGCAGATTTACTAAGTCTTACTTTACTTCAACCTCCTGGTGAGTGGGGAGCAGATGTGGTAGTCGGCACAACGCAACGATTTGGAATTCCAATGGGCTATGGTGGTCCTCATGCAGCATATTTTTCTACTAAAGAAAAATATAAAAGAAATATTCCTGGAAGAATTATTGGAGTTACACAAGACAATCAAGGAAACAGAGCATTGAGGATGGCTCTACAAACTAGAGAACAACACATTAAGAGAGAAAAAGCAACATCCAATATATGTACTGCTCAAGTTTTGCTTGCGGTAATGGCTGGAATGTATGGTGTTTATCACGGGCCTGAACGATTAAAATATATTGCAAAAAAAATACATTTCTACGCTCAAAAATTAAGCTCTAAACTAGAAATACTTGGATACAAACAACTAAATTCCAATTATTTTGATACTCTTTTAATACATACTGGAGATGTAACTATAGATACTATAAAAGTATTTGCTCAAGACGCAAAAATGAATTTCAATTTTATTGACGAAAAACATATCTCAATTTCATTAGACGAAAAGGATCAGCTGAGTAATTTAAATGATATCATAGAAGTTTTTGCAAAAAGTGCAAATAAATCTGACTTTCCACAACTAAATTCAGAAGATGATTTCGATCATGATCTTTCTCTAATGATAGATAAATCTATTGTTAGAACTTCAAGTTTTATGCAACATAAGATATTTAACTCTTATCACAGCGAAACTGAAATGATGAGATATATAAAGAGGTTGGAAAATAAAGATTTAGCTTTAAATCACTCCATGATACCACTCGGTTCATGCACCATGAAATTAAATGCAGCCTCAGAACTTTTTCCCCTTAGTTGGAGTGAATTTAGTAATATTCATCCTTTTGTTCCTTTAAATCAAGTTAGAGGCTACCAGATTATGTTTCATGAGCTAGAAGAATCGCTTTGTGAAATTACTGGCTTTGACGGAATGTCTCTTCAGCCAAATTCTGGAGCACAAGGAGAGTACGCTGGTTTAATGGTAATTAGGGCTTATCATCAAAGCAGAGGTGATTTTGACAGAAAAATTTGTCTTATACCTTCATCTGCTCACGGAACTAACCCAGCGTCTGCAATTATGGCAGGAATGAAAGTAGTAGTTACAAAATGTGATGAAGATGGAAATATTGACCTACAAGATTTAAAAGAAAAAGCAGAACAACACAGCAATGAATTAGCTGCACTTATGATCACCTACCCATCAACTCATGGTGTTTTCGAAGAATCAATAATTGAAATTACTGATTTAATTCATAAACACGGAGGGCAAGTTTATATGGACGGAGCAAATATGAATGCTCAAGTAGGTCTAACCAGTCCCGGTTTAATTGGTGCAGATGTATGCCATTTAAATTTACACAAAACATTTGCTATCCCCCACGGAGGCGGTGGACCTGGAATGGGACCAATAGGAGTAAAAGAGCACTTAAAACCATTTTTACCTTCCAATCCGTTAATTACAACGGGTGGTGAAAATCCAATTAGTGCTATTTCAGCAGCTCCATGGGGATCATCATTAGTATTATGTATTTCTTATGCTTACATAAAAATGCTAGGAACTAAAGGCCTAACTGATTCTACTAAAATTGCCATTTTTAATGCTAACTATATCAAAGAAGAATTAAAGGATAACTATAATATTCTATACACAAACCCAAAAGGAAGAGTAGCTCATGAGATGATTCTAGATTGCCGACCATTTAAGGAATTAGGTATTGAAGTTACAGATATCGCAAAACGATTAATGGATTATGGATTTCATGCTCCAACTGTATCATTTCCAGTTGCAGGAACAATGATGGTGGAACCAACAGAAAGCGAAAGTTTAGAAGAATTAGATCGTTTTATACAAGCTATGAAATCTATCAAGAAAGAAATTGATGATATTGCTCTTGGTAATTTAGATTCTTCAGATAACCCGATAAAGAATGCACCCCACACATTGAGTGTACTAACAGACGATAATTGGGATAAAAAATACAGTCGCAAACAAGCTGCGTTTCCACTCGAATTTGTTTCTCAAAATAAATTTTGGCCCTCTGTTTCAAGAATAGATGATGCTTATGGAGATAGAAACCTAATATGTTCTTGCGAACCAATTGAATCCTATGCTTAAATAAATCGAAATTAAGAGTATTATTATATTAGGTTTTATTTCCTATAATTTATATATTCGTTCCCGATTTATTTAAATCTTAACTTTATCAATTGTAACTTAACCTAACATCAATATGAAAAATTTTTATTCATTTTTAGGTGCTATTCTAATTGCAGGTAGCGTATTTGCTCAAGGAATAGCATTAGATAACCTTAAACCTGCTAAGAAAAACCCAAATAATGCAATACTTACAACAGTAAAATCACCTTCTTATATTACTCTAAGACAAGCTGTTGATTGTTCAACTTCTGACGCATTCTATTGTGAAGACTTTGAAGGTAATGATATTGTTGCTCCTGCACTTCCATCAGACATGAGCACTATTTCTGAGGAATCAAATTATTTTGTTCCTGCACCTGGAGCTACTTCAGTACAAGTTGGTCAAGGAGTTCAAGTTTCTGGTTTCTTTACTGGTAATGCTTCTGATGCTAACGTTGGTGGCTTTTTACCTGTTGAAGAACATACTCAATTTGCAATGACTAATGATGACTCATGTATGCCAGCAAATTCTGCTCCAAATGAAAACAATAATTGCGATCTTTCTTTCGAAAGATTAATTTTGCCAACACTAGATTTCACTGGTCAGGCAGGAATGTGGTTGTTATTTGAATATTATGAAGATGGAAATTACGGTGGTGGAGATTCTAAAGTTGAACTAACAACAGATGGTAACAACTGGATTGAAATTGGCGGTCCTTTGGAAAAAGCTGAAGCATGGCAAACAGCAGCATTTGATTTAAGTGCATACGAAGGTGAAGAGACTGTTACAATTCGAATTACATGGTCAGATGGTAATTCATGGGCTTCTGGTTTTGCAATAGATGATATTGTTATCAACCCACTTCCTGATTATGCAATAAATCTTATCGAAATCGAACAAGCCTTCCCAAGTACTTATTTTGGTAGAACTTCATACCAACAAGTACCTTTATCTCAAGCATCAGCGACAGCTTATAATTTCATAGGTGCACTAAAAAACCTAGGACTTAACGCTTTGGATAGTGCTAGACTACATGCATCAATAACTAGCGAAGGATTTAGTACTACATCATTTGGTATAAATACTTTAAGCTTAGCACAAGACACTTTCTTTTGTAATGATGTGTGGACACCTACTTCGGCTGGAACATATACTGCTGATATTTATGGTGCTAGTGATAATAATATTTCTACAGCAACAGAATCTGTAACATTTACAGTTAGTGAAACAGAATATGCAAGAGATGCTGCCGGTACTACATCAGATTATACAGGAGGTTCGTATATCAACGATCAGGGAGACGAACAAAGAGGTAATATCTTTGACATTTATGCAGATGAAACATTATATGCTATTAAAGTAAGAATTCACCCTGCAACCTCACCAAATACAAGAGCAAAAGCTATATTAAATACTGTTGATCCAACTTCTGGAGATGTTAGCTACCTTACAGAAACTGGTCTAAAAGATGTAGGTGCATCTGCTGATGTTGACGGTTGGTATAATTTTGTATTCGATACTCCAATACCAGTTACTGCAGGAGAAGTATTACTACCTACTATTTATTCAGACTTTAATGGTTTGGACACTTTAGTAATAGCAAACAATGGTGCTAGTGATATAGGCGAAACTTTATTGCAAGATATTAGCGGTACTAATGGTGACGCTGGCGAATGGTACTACACTTCTGCAACAGCAATGGTTAGATTAAGTTTTGATCCTAATGTTGTAGGAATAAACGAATTTAAAGCTGGAAATATCAATATTTATCCTAATCCAAGTAATGGTTCTTTCAATCTTGACATCAACAGAACTGAATCAAGTGATTTAGAATTAACTATTCAAAATACATTAGGTCAGATTGTTTATTCTGAAACTTTATCAAATGTTTCTAAACTTCAAAAACAAATTAACCTATCCAATTTAGAAGCTGGTATATATACAGTAACTATAACTGACGAAAGCAAATTAAGCTCTAGTCAAAAAGTAATTATTCAAT
Organism: Flavobacteriales bacterium; assembly: GCA_049890095.1. GTDB lineage: Bacteria > Bacteroidota > Bacteroidia > Flavobacteriales > UBA7312 > JABAYQ01. Next base: position 80,252 of record JBMHCD010000009.1, read on the forward strand.
AATTACAAAACTTAACTTTAACAAGAAAAGCAAGTCTAACGACTTGCTTTTTTTATTTTAGTATATTTGTCACTATATTTACCTCTTAAAGAAAATTTAAAATGAAAAAAATTAATTTATCTATCGCATTAACCTTATTCGTATTTATTTGTTCTAACTCTCAAACTATATTAGAAGTTCCAACTATTCAAGAACCAATAAATCAACATTTAACTCAAGAAAGAAGTTCTGCTGAAGATACAAGTATCTGGTATGAAGACTTTAGATATGGGTTAGGAGGAAATAATGGTTCAGCAGATCCACAATGGACCTTTTCAGGATCAGATGGTGATATTTGGGCCTACGATACTGACGGATCCAATGGTCAATATGCTGGTCAAACGCCTTATTTATTAACTTCACAATCTGCTGGAAATGGCTGGATGATTTTTGATGCTGATGCAGATAACCCTGGAATACCTGCTCAATTTAACGCTAAAAATGGTCAATTAATTAGCCCTTATATAGATCTATCAAATGATACTAATATCACGCTTAGATTTGAACATGCTTTCAGATGGTGTTGTGGTAGTGAACACGAACTTTCTGTTGGTGTCAGCATTGATAATGGTATCTCATGGAATAATTTTATTGTTAATGATAACTATGTTACTAATGAATTGGCTACCACTCACGAAACAAGTATTATACTTTCCGACATAGCTGGTGGTGAAGACAGTGTTTTAATCCGATTCGATTGGGGAGGAACAGAGCAAACCGCTTCTCATTATTATTGGATGATAGATGATGTAAGTATAATAGAAACTCCTGCCGAATTTGCTTATCTAGTTGATAGTTATGTACGTTTTCCTAGCACATGGCTTGGAGGAACTTTTTATAGCACTGTTCCCTTAGCTCAAGCACAATCAACATCATACTTTTTTGGAGGTATTGTTGAAAACTTAGGTGTAAACACCCTAGATAGTGCACGAATTTATGGTGAAATATCATCAGAAAATTTTGCCGAACAAAGCTTTGGAGCTACATTAGAAACCCAATTTAGAGATACTTTATTCTGTATAAATGGTTTCACGCCTAACGCAACTGGTGAATTTATTGGCGAAATTTATGCAATGGACGATAACGAAGTAACATCTGAAATTGATTCTATAATTTTTGGAGTTTCAGAATACGAATATGCTAGAGATAGAGGAGATTTCGCTCAAGCGTTTGGACGCTCAACAATAAATGGTGAAGGAACAGAAATAAGAGGAAATATTTTTGATATTTATCAAGATGCTGAAATATATTCTATAAGAGTTTATATCGATGAGGCTACTTCTTTAAATGCTGAAGCAAAAGCTATTCTTCATGTCGCTACCCCTGGTCAAAATCCACCTTACTTATATGAAGATGAAACTTTGACTGTTGATGTTGGTCAAAACACAGAACAATGGGTTGATTTTATGTTTAATAATCCGTACCAAGCAACCGCTGGTCAAGTTTTATTAGCAACTATATATGCCGAATTTACAGATGGATTAGACTCTGTTGTAATTGGAGCATCTGGCTTAAGCCAACCTGGTGAAACAATGTTGCAAGATGTTGATGGAGTTCAAGGAGACCCTGGCACATGGTATTATACGACTCAAACTTCTATGGTTCGTTTAAATTTTGATCCAAACGCACAAGCACCTGTTTCTGTAAACGATATAAAAGACATTTCATTCAATGTTTATCCAAATCCTAACAATGGTATTTTTAATATTGAAATTGATAATAACAAAAAAAGTAATTTTGAAATAAGTGTTCAAAATACTTTAGGTCAAAATGTGTACACGGAAGAGTTGAGTAAAATAACTAAACTAAATAAGTTAATGGATTTATCTTATTTAGAAAAAGGGGTTTATACAATAACTATTTCTGAAAATGACAAAAAATACTACAGTCAAAAAATAGTAATTCAATAGATAAGAGATAAAGCCCTAAGATTAAAAACTTAGGGCTTTAATTTTTTAAATAATTTAGAAGCAAAAACAAAATCATTTAGCTCTTTACATTCGGATGATAAGATTTCATCTTTATTACCTTTCCACGATAGGTTTCCATTACTCAAAAAAGCAATATTATCTCCTATTTCCATAACAGAATTCATATCGTGAGTATTTACAATTGTTGTAATTTTATATTCTTGGGTTATTTCTCTAATAAGATTATCAATAATAATGGCTGTTTGTGGGTCTAAACCAGAGTTTGGTTCATCGCAAAACAAATATTTAGGCTTCATAGAAATAGCTCTTGCAATAGCTACTCTTTTTATCATCCCCCCACTTAACTCAGAAGGGTATAAATCGTTAACATTAGATAGATTTACTCTATTCAAACAAAACTCTATTCGATCGTTTTTTTCACTCTGACTCATGTTTGTAAACATATCTAGGCCAAAAGAAATATTATCTTTTACTGTCAAATAATCAAATAATGCTCCACCCTGAAATAACATGCCGATATCTTGTCGAAGTTTACGCTTTTCTTTTTTATGTAATTGAGAAAAATTTTGATTATCGAATAGTATGTTTCCTGAGTCATGCTGATGTAATCCAATCATACATTTTATGAGCGTTGTTTTACCCGACCCACTAGCACCAATAATTAAATTCGTTTTTCCAGCCTCAAATTCAAAAGAAAAATCTTTTAAAACATGATTTTCTCCAAATGATTTATTGATTTTTTCTAATTTAATCATGACAACATTAATTGAGTAATTATAAAGTTAATTATCAATACAACTACACTACTATAAACAACCGCTTTTGTGCTAGACTTTCCAACTGCCAAGGCACCTCCTTTGGTAAAATATCCAAAATAGGACGAAATAGAAGAAATCGCAAAGGCAAAAAACAATGTTTTGACAACTGCATACAAAATATGGTATGGCTCAAACCAATAGCTCAATCCATATAAAAATTCTGTTTTACTAATAATACCTCCCAATGTTGCCGCCAAAAATCCTCCAAGCATACCAACTCCCATACTCAAAATGACTAAAAATGGGAAAAACAAAACAGAAGCAATAATTTTGGGCATAATAATAAATGAACTAGAATTTATTCCCATTATTTCCAATGCATCTATTTGCTCTGAAACTCTCATAGTACCAATTTCTGAGGCAATACTGGACCCAACCTTTCCGGCTAAAATTAATGCTATCATTGTTGGCGAAAACTCTAAAATTAATGACTCTCTTGTTGCATATCCAATCAAGTATTTTGGAATAAAAGGGTTGTTTAGTTGAAGCCCCGTTTGAATTGTTACAACTGCTCCCATAAACAATGAAATAATGGATACAATTGCTAACGAATTAAAGCCAAGATTAATCATTTCTGCAACAACTCGACTAGCATAAATTTTGTTATTTTCAGGTTTAGAAAAAACCTGTCTCAACAAAGCAAAATACTTACCAATATTTCTTATTAATTTTATCATATTTTCATATCAAAAATAACAATAATAAAGATTAACTTTAGAATCTTTAAAAGAATTAAACAAATTTGTTAATATTGGTATATGAGAATAGTAAAATATATATGGTTATTGCTTGTTTTTTCTTCATTAATTAGTTGTAAGGCACTTAAAAAAAATTGCGATTGCCCTAACTTTTCTGATAAAAAAATCAACTCAAAAAAAACTGAATCTATTTTAACTTAGAATAATACTAAATAAGTAAATTCGCTTTATGATAAAATTAGGAGACTTAAAACTAGGAGAAGAGGCAATCATAGATTCTTTTTTGGATACAGATATTTCATTAAAATTAATGGAAATGGGATGCTTGCCAGGAGAAAAAATTTGTGTTGAAAGACGAGCTCCTTTGGGTGATCCAATAGCAATATCTGTTTCGGGCTATCTTTTAAGTGTACGTGAAGAAGAAGCCAATTCTATTCTCGTGAACACCAAAGAATTATAATAAAAGCTTGAAAAAAATCAATCATAAAATCACCGTAGCCTTAGTAGGAAATCCTAACAGTGGTAAAACAACTCTTTTTAACAACTTAACCGGTCTCAATCAAAAAGTAGGCAACTTTCCTGGTGTAACAGTAGATAAAAAAATTGGTAATTGTCAAATTATTCAATCCTCCACTAAAGACGTTATCAACACTGAGTTTATTGATTTACCAGGAACGTATAGTTTATATCCAAAATCTATAGAAGAATCAATTACATCAAAAATATTGTGTGATCTTGTTCATGAAAATAAAGCTGATGTAAATGTAATTATTGTTGATGCATCTAATCTAAAACGATCATTAAACTTAGCAACTCAGGTAATCGATCTAAAAACACCTTCCATCCTAGCTTTAAATATGATGGACTTAGTTGAAAAAGACGGTATTATTATTGATGTAAATAAAATACAAGAAAGTTTGGGGGTTCCGGTTGTAGAGATAAATGCACGAAAAAAGATTGGGATTGATAATTTAAAACAAGCGATTTTAAAATACAAGGATCAAAAAACACCCAATGATTTTGTTGACATAAATAATATAAACCCTCTTTTATTTGATGAAATCAGATCTAAGATAGATTCAAATTTGAATGACTTCTCATGTTTACAATTAGTATGTAATTTAGATGAGAATGGGCTAAATATTGAACAAAAGCAAAATCTTCAAACGATTGTTAGAAATACAAAGTTTATTTCTAAGAGAGCTCAAGCAACAGAAACTGTTAGACGTTATAAATCCATTGATAAGATTTTAACAAGTGCAGTAAAGTGTCCTGACTCAAGTAAAAACAAACAACTTACCAATAAATTTGATAAATTTCTTACTCATCCTGTTTGGGGCTTTTCAAGCTTTTTAGTAATCCTTTTTCTTATTTTCCAAGCTATGTTCTCATGGTCATCCTTACCCATGGATTTAATAGATGAAGGGTTTTCTAATTTATCTCAATTTGTCGCTCAAACTTTACCTCCTGGACCACTTAATAATTTATTAGTCGATGGTGTAATTGCTGGTTTGGGTGGAATTGTAATTTTTGTTCCTCAAATACTTATCCTGTTTGCTTTTATTGCAATACTTGAAGACACAGGCTATATGTCTAGAGTTAGTTTCATAACAGACAAAGTTATGCGAGGATTTGGATTATCAGGAAGATCTATAATTCCTTTATTAAGTGGAGCAGCTTGTGCGATCCCAGCGGTAATGTCGGCACGTACGATTCCAAATTGGAAAGAAAGAATCATCACCATCATGGTTGTTCCACTAATGAGTTGTTCGGCCAGATTGCCAGTATATACACTGTTGATTTCTATGATGATTCCATCAGAAAAAACTTGGTTGATTTTTAATTTACAAGGATTAATATTGATGGCTTTTTACTTAATTGGATTTATAGCTGCCCTTGCCGTTGCTAAATTCATGAAATACATTCTGAAGTCAAAGCAACGCTCTTTTTATGTAATGGAGCTACCAACATACAAAACACCTAATTGGAAAACAATTCTGTACACCACTGTAGAAAAAGTAAAAATATTCTTATTTGATGCAGGTAAAATTATTATTGCAGTTTCAATCATTCTTTGGGTTCTTTCCTCCTATGGTCCTTCAGGAAAATTTGAAAAAATAGAACAAGAGCATAAAATGAAAGCAGATGCAGAATTGATTATCGCAAGCGAAAAGCTCGAAGCATCTTATGCTGGAATAATTGGTAAATCCATAGAGCCTGTAATAAAACCACTTGGTTTTGATTGGAAGATTGGTATTTCAATAATAACATCATTTGCTGCAAGAGAAGTTTTTGTTGGAACGATGTCAACCATTTATAGTGTTGGAGATGCTGATAATACTAAATCAATAAAAGAAAAGCTAATGTCTTATAAAAATCCGGAAACGGGAGAAGCTTTTTTTACTCCAGCAGTTGCTATTTCATTGATGTTATTTTATGCTTTTGCAATGCAATGTATGAGCACCTTAGCTATTGTTTTTCGAGAAACCAATAATTGGAAATGGCCTATAATTCAATTTCTGTATATGAGTGGATTGGCTTATATTGCTAGTTATATAGCTTTTCAGCTTCTGAGTTAATGAATAAACTAGAACATTATATTCCAAGCCAAGCAAAAAACAAAATTTTTGAATGGCTAGAAAGTTATCAATGTAATCTCAAAATTTGTAGTCCACGATTAAGCAAACTTGGAGATTATCAGTATAAAAATAAAAAGCATTTTATATCCGTAAATGATAATTTAAACCCTTATTCTTTTCTTATTACATTAACACATGAAATTGCACATATGATGGTTTTTAACGAGTATGGTCATAAAGTTAAACCTCATGGTTACGAATGGAAAATAACATTTCAAAAACTGATGTTAAATTTTATACCGTTATTTCCTAAAGATATACAAAGAGAATTATCTAGACATATTAAAAATCCAAAAGCAAGTACAACATCAGACCCGTCATTAATTACTGTTCTAGAAAATTATAATACTACAACTATTTTAAGAATTTGCAACATTAAAGATGGAACTAAATTTTATACAGATAATGGTAAAGAATATGTGAGACTTCATAAAGTAAGAACTCGAATAAAATGTAAGAATTTGAAAAACAATAAGTTATATCTTTTTAATCCAATCTGTAGCATTCATTTAAAAAAATGATTTTCAAAATAAATATTATTTTTACAAATCTGAAAAAAGTGTATCATGAAGAATAACAACTATGCGGTGATTATGGCTGGTGGAATTGGTTCACGATTTTGGCCAATGAGTAAAGCAAGTTTCCCAAAACAATTTCTAGATATTTTAGGGACAGGTGAAACTCTTATTCAACAAACATTTAGGAGATTATCTAAATTATGTCCACAAGAAAATATTCTTATAGTGACTAATAAAGCATATAAATCTCTTTGTTTAGATCAACTATCTGAAGTTTTAGAAGAAAATATTCTTTGTGAACCAATGATGAAAAACACTGCTCCTTGCATTACATATGCATCTTTTAAAATTGCAGCTAAAAACCCTAATGCAAATATAATTGTTGCCCCTTCAGATCACTTAATTACTAATGAAGATGAGTTTTATAAAGTTATTGAAAATTGTTTTGAACGATGTAGTCAAACTGATCAGTTGTTAACTCTAGGCATTCAACCCTCCAGACCAGATACCGGATACGGATATATTCAATTTCAAGATAACGCAGAAAGCAATCTAGAAATCTTTAAAGTAAAAACATTTACAGAAAAGCCAAATGAAGATTTAGCAATTCAGTTTATTGATAGTGGTGATTTTCTTTGGAACTCTGGTATTTTTATATGGAATACAAAAAGCATATTACTAAATATTAGAAAGTATTTAAGAGATATTTACGATTTATTTGAAGAGGGTAATAGCTTTTACAATACCGAAAAGGAAGAAGAGTTTATCAATCGAATTTATCCTGCCTGTAAAAACATTTCAATTGATTATGGTATAATGGAAAAGTCAGAAAATGTTTATGTTCACAAAGCAAATTTTGGTTGGAGTGATTTAGGAACTTGGTCTTCACTACATACACACCTACCATTAGATAAAAATCAAAACGGAGTATTAGGAAATGACATTCATCTGTATCAATCTAAGGACAATATTATTACTCTTCCAAAAAATAAAACTGCAATAATTGAAGGTTTGTCGGGATATATTATAGTTGAAAATGACAATACTTTACTTATTTGTCGTAAAAACAGCGAGCAAGAAATAAAATCATTTGTAAGTAACCTTAAAAAGGATACAAAAGAATAAGTATCTATTTTAGACTACCACACATTTCTTCTGGTTTTACCCATAGATCAAACTCCTCCTCAGTCAAAAGACCTAAATTAACAGATTCTTCTTTTAGAGTTGTACCATTTTTATGAGCTGTTTTAGCTATTAAAGCTGCTTTTTCATATCCAATTTTAGTATTGAGTGCTGTAACTAACATTAATGAATTATCTAAATTTTTCTTTAGATTATCATAATTTGGTTCTATACCTACCGCACAATTTTCGTCGAAAGAAATGCACGAATCTGCAATCAATCTAGCTGATTGTAAAAAATTATATGCCATTACAGGTTTAAATACGTTCAATTCATAATGTCCTTGCAAACCACCAGTTGCAATGGCTACATCATTACCTATAACTTGAGCACATACCATAGTTAATGCTTCACATTGAGTAGGATTTACCTTACCTGGCATAATAGAAGATCCAGGTTCATTTGAAGGAATAATAATTTCGCCAATACCACTTCTAGGACCAGAAGATAACAAGCGTATATCATTTGCAATCTTATTTAATGATACTGCTAGTTGTTTTAAAGCACCATGAGATTCTACAATAGCATCATGAGCTGCTAAAGATTCAAATTTATTGTGAGCAGAAATAAATGGATGATTTGTAAAGCTCGCAATTTTTTCTGCAACCACTTTTGCATATCCATTTGGTGTATTTATACCAGTACCAACAGCAGTACCTCCCAATGCTAACTCTGATAAATGATCCAGAGTATTGTCTAATGCCTTTAAGGCATGATCTAATTGAGAAACATATCCAGAAAACTCTTGTCCAAGTGTTAATGGTGTCGCATCCATTAGATGTGTCCTACCTATTTTAACGACATTCATGAACTTTTTAGATTTTAACAAAAGAGTATCTCTTAATTGCTCAACAGCCGGAATAGTTTTTTCAACAATCATTTTATATGCGGCAATATGCATTCCTGTAGGAAAGGTGTCATTGGATGATTGAGATTTATTTACATCATCATTTGGATGTACTATCTTTTCGTTATCTTCTAATTTCCCTCCATTTAATACATGAGCTCTGTTAGCAATAACCTCATTTGTATTCATATTTGATTGTGTGCCTGAGCCAGTTTGCCATATTACTAAAGGAAATTGATCATCATGTTTGCCTTCTAAAATTTCATCGCAAACCTGAGAAATTAAATCTCTTTTTTGTTCTGACAATACACCAAGCTGACAGTTTGCATGAGCAGCAGCCTTTTTTAAATAAGCAAAACCATAAATAATTTCTAATGGCATGGATGCTTCATCACCTATTTTGAAGTTGTTTCTAGAACGCTCAGTTTGTGCTCCCCAATATTTTTGTGATGGCACTTTTACTTTTCCCATTGTATCCTTTTCAATTCTGTAGCTCATAGTTTTTTTATTTAGTAATTATCGCTTATTTTTGTAGCAAATTTAATTCAAATATTACAGATATGTTTCTTGGTTTCTTACTCTTCCTAATTGTTGCTGGTATGGCATTTTGGTTATTAACTTTTATTGTTAGTTTTTTACCTTACTGGATAGGAGTTTGGTTTATTGAGTCTTATAGGAATAGAGACTTGGTTGAAGATGATACTAAATAATTTTTGATATTTTTTCAGCTGGTCTTGCTATAACAGCTCTATTTCCTTTAACAACAATCGGACGCTCCATCAACTTTGGATATTCTATCATTGCTTTGATTAATTCGTCTTCTGTCATTTGCTTTCCTTTAAACTTTGTTTTCCAATCCGACTCATTAGTTCTTATTAACTCTAATGCATTAATATCTAAATAGGAAAGAATTTTTCTTAATTGATTTTCTGAAATTGGCGTTTTTAAATACTCTATTACTTCAAAATCAATTTTATTTTTTGCTAAAAGCGACACAGCTTCCCTACTTTTTCTGCATCTGTTGTTGTGATATATAATTATCATTTATTTTTGTCCAAATTGCATTAAATATGCATTAATAAAATCGTTTAACTCTCCGTCTAAAACAGCCTGGGTATTTGATGTTTCATATTCTGTTCTCAAATCTTTAACTAATTTATAAGGGTGTAAAACATAATTTCTAATTTGTGATCCCCATTCTATTTTTTTCTTATTTCCCTCAATTTTATCTTTTTCAGATTGCCTTTTTCGAAGTTCAATTTCGTATAATTGAGATTTTAAAAGCTGTAATGCTTTTTCTTTATTTTCTAATTGGGATCTAGTTTCAGAGTTTTCAATGATAATGCCTGTAGGAGCATGCTTTAATCGAACTGCTGTTTCGATTTTATTTACTCCTTGCCCACCAGCACCACCAGATCTGAATGTGTCCCAAGTAATATCAGATGGATTAATTTCTATTTCTATACTATCATCTACCAATGGATATACGAATACAGAAGAAAAAGAAGTATGTCTTTTGGCATTTGAGTCAAAAGGGGATATTCTAACTAATCGGTGAACACCGTTTTCACCCTTTAATTTACCAAATGCAAAGTCTCCATCAAATTGTAAGGTAACGGATTTAATTCCTGCAGCATCTCCTGACTGAAAGTCGAGTTCTTTAACTTTGAAATTATTTTTTTCACCCCACATAATATACATTCGCATCAACATTTGAGCCCAATCCTGACTTTCAGTGCCACCAGCACCAGGATTGATAACCATTATACCAGAAAGATTATCTTCCTCACCACTCAACATATTCTTAAATTCTAAATCCTCTAATTTAGATACGGTTGATTTGTAAGCATTTTCAACTTCCTGATCAGATACATCTCCATCTTTATAAAAATCTAATAACACATTTAAATCATCAAAAGAAGAATTTAAATCATCAAAATCAGTAACCCAAATTTTATTTTTATTTATTGCTTTTAAAAAAATTTCTGCTTTTTTAGGATCATCCCAAAAGTTACTAGATTGCGTCCGCTTTTCATCCTCTAAGACTAAACGTCGCTTTTCTTCAATGTTCAAATACAATTTTAAATCTTGAAGTCTCGTATCTAGTTCTTTGATTTGTTCGTTGCTTAACATACTGTAGCGAAAATAATTAAATTAATTGACGAATAGAGTCCCATACCAAATCTGATTCATAACCTTTACGTATAGCATAATCAGCTATTTTTTTCTTTTTAACAAATGAATTTTTATCTTTTAATATGGACCTCTTATTTGAAACCAAATTTTTCAAGGTACTTATGTAATCTTCGTCATCTATTTCTAACAATCCTATTTTAATGCATTGATCAGAAACTTTTAATTTTTTCAATTCAAAAAAAATTTTTCTTTTACCCCACTTTTTAATTTTAAACTTTCCACTACAAAAACTTTGAGCAAAACGTTGTTCGTTTACATAGTTTTCTGCTATTAATTCAATCAAAATTTCTTCACATAGATAATTACTTAACCCATACTGTTTTAATTTTTCCATTACCTGAAATTGGCATCTATCTGACTTAGCACAATAATTTTTAATTAAAAACTTACATCTATTTATATCGAAAATTTTGGACTGCATGTAGCTCAAAGATAGTACATTTGCATTGATGAAAAACAAACAAGCAATTGGGCTTTTATTTTTAGCAAATATCATTTCAGGATTTGCTCAAGGTATAAGCATGCTTGCGATTCCATGGTATTTTGCAGACATTTTAAAAATGCCTAGCACTTACGCCATTGGTTATGCCATTTTTACATTTTTAAGTTTGTTTTGGGGACTTTTTTCTGGCACATTAATAGATAGATATTCCAGAAAAAAAATGTTTTTATACTCTAATTTAGTTTGTGCAATTATTATTGGAATGATAGCAAGCTTTGGATTATATCAAGATAATACTCCATGGATAATGGCTCTTTTGGTTTTTGGAACTACAATGTTTCATTATAACATACACTATCCAAATCTTTATGCATTTGGTCAAGAAATATCAGAACCAAAGGATTATGGAAAACTTAACTCATATATAGAAATCCAAGGGCAATCAACAAGTATTCTTGCTGGTGGATTTGCAGCAATTCTTCTAACTGGAACTGATAGTAAATCTATTAACTTATTAGGCTTGGATGTTACCTTACCTTTTGAAATTGAAAAGTGGAAAATTCATGAGATTTTTCTTATGGACGCTATTAGTTATTTTATTGCTTTTCTTGTGATTCTTTTTATAAAATATAAACCTATACACACAAAAATTATAGATCAAGGAACAATAATAGATAGACTAAAACAAGGAGTTAGTTTTCTAAAAACAAATTACTTACTATTTATCTTTGGAATATGTTCTTATATAATATTTACCTTCCTTATTGTGGAAATGTTTGTTTTAGTGCCGAACTATGTTAGTAATTATTTAAACGAGGGTGGAAATGTATTTGCTTCTTCTGAAGTGTACTATTCTATTGGAGCGTTAATTTCTGGATTTAGTATTCGAAAACTATTTGATAATAAGAATCCTGTTTATGGAATTATTGTTATGATGATGGCTACAATTATAGGATGTATTCTACTTTTTGCTACTAAAGACGTAATGATTTTTTACTTTGTAACATTCCTAATTGGTTTGAGTAACGCAGGAACTCGAATTTTAAGAATTACTTATTTATTTTCTCATATACCAAATAATATTATTGGTAGAGCTACAAGTGTTTTAAACTCGATTAGTGTATTAATTAGGACTTTACTCATTGGGATATTAACCATTCCTTTTTTTACTAAAGGAGAAACTATAAATTTCGGTTATTTAGTAGGGGCAATTATTCTTTTAATTGCTGTGATTCCTTTAATAAAAAATTATAAAAAGTTAGTAGAACTCGACTCTAAGTAGTAATTACTTTTCTTTCTTTATTTAAGAATCGATATTGTAGTAAGTGATATCTTGTATCTTCCTCTACCTTCAATTTACATCCGAATTGTTTAGCCCATCGACGTCGCTGTGAATTAAACCATCCTTTCGTTATGTAGCTTGCAATAAATGGATGAACTTTTAAAATCAGATTATTACTTTTTTGACAAGCTTTAGAAATCTTTTGTTCTATCTCATCAATAATAAGAATGCTAGCTTCAATCTTACCTGTTCCTTTGCATGAAGGACAACCTTCTTTAGTTTCAATATTTAAAACGGGGCGTACGCGTTGTCTAGTAATTTCAATTAAACCAAATCTTGAAGGTGGAAGTATATGATGTTTTGCTTTATCTTCCTTCATAAATTCTACCATTGCTTCAAACAATTTTTTTCTATTTGCAGCAACATACATATCAATAAAATCTACAACAATTATCCCTCCCATATCTCTCAATCGGAGTTGTCTTGCAACTTCTTCTGCAGCAATAAGATTTACCTCGAGAGCATTATCTTCTTGTGCTTGTTTTGAGTTAACTCGTTTACCACTATTTACATCAATAACGTGCATTGCTTCGGTGTGCTCAATAACCAGATAGGTACTTTTACGCATGGTTACAGACTTTCCAAAAGAAGATTTTATCTGACGTTCTATTTGGTATTTTTGAAATAAAGGAATCTTACCTTTATATAACTTAACTATATTTTCTTTATTGGCTGAGATAGTACCGATATATTCCTTTATTTCAGTGTGTAAATCAGCATTGTTTACTAAAATATTAGTGAAATTATCATTAAATACATCTCTCAACAAAGATGCAGTTCTTCCTAGTTCGACTAAAACATTCGAGGGTGCTTTCGCAACTTTTACATGTTTAAATAAAGTTTGCCATTTTTTGTAAAGATACTTTATATCAGAATCTAAATCGGCAACCATTTTACCTTGAGCCACTGTTCTAATAATAACGCCAAAGCCAGGAGGTTTTATACTAAGAACTAGTCTTTTAAGTCGCTTTTTTTCCTCGTTTGATTGAATTTTTTGCGAAACAGATACTTTATCAGAAAAAGGTACCAGAACCATATATCGACCAGCTATGGTAATCTCTGTAGTTAGTCTAGGTCCCTTTGTTGAAATTGGCTCCTTTGCGACTTGAACTAAAATTTTGTTTCCACTTTTTAGGGTATCACTAACATTACCATCCTTTTCTAATAATTCTTTGTGTTTAAAATTTTTCAAAGAGGCAGTGTTGAGCTTTTTTGCTAAACTTCTTTGTAAAAAATCATTAAAGGTGTTATACTTTGGCCCTAAATCTAGATAATGTAAAAAGCCATCTTTTTCGTGACCAACATCTACAAAGGCAGCATTTAATCCGGGAACAATTTTTTTAACCGTACCGAGATAAACATCGCCAACGGAAAACTTATTTTCATAAGGTTCCTTGTGAAGTTCTGTCAATTTCTTGTCTTTTAACAAGGCAATGACAACCTCTTCAGGTCGAGAATCTACAAGTAATTCGAATTTCAAAAGAAAGGCTACTATATAAACCGATAATGCTCCGTAAAATGGAGCAAAAGCGATTAAAGGTTAGAAACTAAAAAATAAGATAATCTTATTTCTTCTTATGTCTGTTTTTTCTTAAACGCTTTTTGCGTTTATGAGTAGCCATTTTATGTCTTTTTCTCTTCTTACCGTTTGGCATGATTTATTATTTTTAAAAATTTTTATTTAAAACTGACAATTTATTTGCCAGCAGTTTTGTCTTTTACTTGATTTACAAATGCTTTTGAAGGTTTAAAAACAGGTACTTTGTGAGCAGGAATAATGATTGTAGTATTTTTTGAAATGTTTCTACCTGTTTTTTCTGCTCTTTCCTTTATTTTAAAAGAACCGAAACCTCTTAAAAAAACATCTTCTTCGCTACATATTGAGTCTTTTACTTCTTTCATAAAAGCCTCAATTACAGCTTGTACATCAACTTTTTCAACTCCTATTTTTTTGGAAATAGAAGCAACTATTTCTGCTTTTGTCATGATATTTGCTTTAAAATCAATTTCACGATTTCATTAAAAAATCGGACTGCAAATATACTGTTTTATCTTATATTTTAGTAAATTAATAATATTTTTGTTTCCGTTTTAAAATAAAATGAATTTTTCAAAAGAAATTACTGACTGGTATTTTAATAATAAAAGAGATCTTCCTTGGAGAAATACCAGAGATCCCTATAAAATTTGGTTATCAGAAATCATTCTTCAACAAACCAAAGTGGAGCAAGGTCTACCTTATTACCTAAAATTTTGTGATACATTTCCAACAATTAAAGATTTAGCAAATGCTGATGAACAAACTGTTTTAAAACTCTGGCAAGGACTTGGATACTATTCTAGAGCAAGAAATTTACATTTTACCTCTAAACAAATAATAAAAAATCACAATGGTACTTTTCCCAAAACTTATAAAGAAATTATTGCATTAAAAGGAGTTGGGGAATATACAGCTGCAGCAATTTCATCCTTTGCATACAACTTACCTTATGCAGTCGTCGACGGAAATGTTTTTAGAGTTTTATCAAGATATTTTGGAATAAAAACAGCAATAAATAGCGGAAAAGGAAAAAAAATATTTAACGAACTGGCTCAAAATCTTTTAGATGAAAATTCACCTGACATCCATAATCAGGCAATAATGGAGTTTGGTGCCATTCAATGTAAACCTAAAAACCCTAATTGTAATGAATGTTGCTTAAAAGATAATTGCATAGCAATGAATGAAAATATCCAAAGTACACTGCCATACAAAATTAAATCAGCTAAAACGAAACAGCTTTATATAGAGTATTTTTATATGCAATTCGACTCTGGAACATTTATTAAAAAAAGAGTCGAAAGTGGTATTTGGAAAAACCTATATGAGTTTCCTAATTTAGAGTTTTCATCTAAGCAGACAGACAATACAATTATAAATGAAATAGTGAAAAACAAATGGATTAATGAAGGCAAATTTAAAATTGAAGCAATATCTCAAGAATACATACATCTTTTAAGTCATCGAAAAATACATGCAAGAATTTGGAAAATAAGATGTGATGAAAAACCCAATGTACAAAAATGGAATTCTATTGTGTTAAGTCAATTTAACAACTATCCCATGTCTAAATTAATGGAATCACTTTTAAAATCATCTATTTTTAAAAAACAATAAAAAAAATTATATTTGAGGTATACAAATCCTTAAAACATTAAAAAATGGCTAGTATAAATAAAGTTATATTGATAGGAAATCTAGGAAAAGACCCCGAAGTGCGACACTTTGAAAATGGTGGCTCAATTGCCCGCTTTAGCATTGCTACATCTGAAAGTTATACCAAAAAAGAAACTAACGAAAAGGTTACACTTACAGAATGGCATACTATTGTAACTAGAGGCGGTTTAGCGGCTAAAGTTGTCGAGCCTTTCTTAAAAAAAGGACATAGTGTTTTTGTGGAAGGAAAATTGAGAACAAGATCCTGGGAAGATAAAAATGGTGAAACTCGATATACAACTGAAGTAATTTGTGATAAACTTGAGTTGCTAACTAAAAAATCGAATAACGATGTGTTGACGTCTGAAAATGATGACACTATCAAAGAAGAACCTGGAGATAACTTACCTTTTTAAATTGTTATTTTGGACGAAGACCCTAATCTATTTTTTTTAAGCACTACAATTCTTGATCAAAACCCTATTGATGCTGGAATAGTTCTTAGTACTTTTATTGTTTTTTTATTGATTGTTTGCTCAGCACTAATATCCGGATCAGAAGTTGCTTTTTTTTCTATTGACTCTAAAAAAATAAAAACAATAAAAAAAGAAGAAGTATTCTACAATATAAAAACGTTATTAAATAAACCAAACAAATTATTAGCAACAATCTTAATTACAAACAACCTTGTAAATGTTGCAATTATCATTTTATCTACCTACATAACAAATACTATTTTTGATTTTGACTCTTTACCAATTCTAAAATTTATAATCCAGATTGTTGTAGTAACCTTTATATTACTGATGGCAGGTGAATTAATTCCAAAAGTTTTAGCAAATCAAAATCCATTAAAATTTGCAAAATTTATGACTCGCCCATTGGGAATTTTAAATGATTTGTTTAGCCCTTTAAGCAATTTACTAGTATCCTCAAGTTCGTTCATTGAAAAAAGGTCAAAATCTAGAGGCTATAACATTTCGGTTGACGACTTATCAAAAGTATTAGATTTAGCTGGTGAAAATGTCACTAATTCTGAAGAGAAAAGAATTTTAAGGTCAATAGTAGAATTTGGAAATATTCAGGTTAAAGAAATCATGAAATCTAGAATTGACGTAACCTCATTTTCCATAGATTCAAAATTTAAGGATATTAAATCAAAAATCATTAAATCGGGATATTCCAGAATTCCTGTATATAGAGAAAATTTTGACCAAATTGAAGGTGTTTTATATATCAAAGATTTATTACCTCATCTAGAAAAAGATAAATTCGAATGGGAAAGTATAATCAGAGAACCTTTTTTCGTTCCAGAAGGTAAAATGATCGACGATTTACTTAAAGAATTTCAATTAAAAAAAATACATTTAGCTATTGTAGTCGATGAATATGGAGGTACATCTGGAATTATTACACTCGAAGATATTATAGAAGAAATTGTTGGAGAAATTAATGATGAATTTGACGACGATGGACTACAATTTTCTAAGCTTGACGGACACAATTTTATTTTTGAAGGAAAAGTATCTCTTAACGATGCTTTAAAAATTTTAGACTTAGAATTTGACTTTTTTGACAGCATAAAAGGTGAATCAGACTCTTTAGCTGGTCTAATTTTGGAAATCGCTGGAACTATTCCTAAAGTAGGAGAAATTTTAAACTTTGAAAACTTAACATTCAAAATCGAATCTGTTGATAAGAGAAGAATTAAAAGAGTAAAAATTAGTATTAATGAATAAAATCTACTTTATTTTAAGCTTGTTTATTTTGCTTTCATGCCAAAATGAATATACTCCAAAACCAAATGCATTTTCAAGAATTGACTTGCCAAAAAAAGAATTTATTACATCGAACTTAGAATGCCCTTTTGAATTTAAATTGCCTAATTATTTTTCTATCCAAAATACAAGTGAATTTTGCTGGAAAGACTTATATTTTGAAAAGTTTGATGCAACTATTTACATGAGCTACAAAGAGATAAATAATAATTTGAATATATACATTGAAGAAAGTAGAGACCTAGCGTATAAACATTCAAGAGTTGCTGAAGCTATTAAAGAACAAGAGTTTATAAATGACTCTTTAGATGTTTTTGGGTTAGTTTATACATTTGAAGGAGCTACAGCATCAGGAGTACAATTTTATTTAACAGATAGTACAAATCATTTTGTTAGAGGGGCCTTATATTTTAATACTGCCCAAAATGATTCCATAGTCCCAATCAACAATTTTATTACACAAGATGTTTATTCAATTGTGGAAAGTTGGAATTGGAAATAGTTTATTTCAACAAGACACTTTTAACTATTTGAGCTATAATTTTTCCATCTGCTTTACCAGCCAATTTTTTACTAGCTACCCCCATCACTTTTCCCATTTCACCCATTGAAGAAGCACCAAGCTCATTAATAATTTTACTTACTTCAACTAATATTTGATCTTCGCTCATTTGTTCAGGGAGAAATTCTTCTAACACGCGTACTTGTGCTAATTCTTCATCTGCTAAATCTTGTCTTGACTGAGAAATATAAATATCGGCAGCATCCTTTCTTTGTTTTACTTGTTTTTGAATAATTTTCTGAATTATTAAATCATCAACTTCTCCTGCTCCCTTTTCAGTTTGAGCTAATATTAACGCTGATTTTATTGCCCTCAAAGACGAAAGTCTTACGTGATCTTTAGCAAGCATTGCTGCTTTTATTTCTTTATTTAAATCCAACATTGTTAATCTACGTTATCGTGTAAAAAATTATTTGGCTTAATAATTGGTTTGTCATCCATATCGCTATCTAATGTATATTTAGAAACTGACGAATCTGAAGAATGTGGAGTATTATCTAATTCTACATCTCTTCTTTTATATGCAGGTTGACTTTCCAAATCAGTAAGGCCAGAAGGTGTTCTTAACTTCATGCTGATATTTCGTAAACGTTCCATTCTTTGTCTTGAACGAATCGCCATTTGTTCAGCAGAAATCCCTTGGTTTATTTGAGTCAACTCTTCATTTTCAGTTTTTTTATCTTCTACAATGGCCTCCTCACTTTCAATTATTTGTTCTTCACAGTCTTCCTCTTCCAAAGAATGTACAATTATTTCTTCTTGTTCATCAAGCTGAAAATTAAAACTCATTGGTTCTTGTTTTTCCAACATGATGCTTTCCTCTGGCTGTTGAGAATCTATTGTTGTTTTTTTGTTGCTTTCTGTTTCATCATTTAAATCAAAATTGAATGTTTGAGGTTCTTCTAATTCAAAATCTAATGTAGCTTGAAACTGATCATCCTCGGAAATCTCACCAGAAGGACTCGTGTCTTGATCTTTAGAATTTGAAGGATTGTTTGATAAATCATCTTTATCTAAATCATAGACCTTAGGTGTTTCTGGTGTCTTAGGCCCTATTACTTTTGATACTTTAAATCCTGTAGCGATTACAGTAACTGATATAGATTCACCTAAGCCATCTTCAACGCCTATTCCTTCAATGATATTTACGTCTCTACCAGCAGCATCTTGAATATGTTTCTTAATTTTGAACAACTCTGTCATTCTAATTTCATTTTCAGAGCCTGTAACAATTTTTAACAGAACCTGTTGAGCACCCTTAATATTGTTATCATTTAATAAAGGAGAGTCTAATGCTGACTCTACCGCCTCAATAGCTCTATTTTCACCATGGGCATATGCTTGTCCCATAACAGCTGAACCACTATTTTTAAGTACTCTTTTAGCATCATTTAAATCAATGTTAACCATTAAGGTTTGAGAAATAACCTCAGCGATTCCTTTTGTTGCAGTATTTAATACTTCATTAGCTTTTGCAAATGCTTGCCTTAAAGTTAAATCGCCAAATACTTCAATCAACTTATCGTTATTTATAACTAATAAAGTATCAACGTTTTGCCTAAGTTCTTCTAATCCTTGTTCAGCATATTGTTTTCTAAAATCTCCTTCAGTCCAAAATGGAACAGTTACAACACCAACAGTCAAAATTTCTTTTTCTTTGGCAATTCTAGCAATTACCGGTGCAGCTCCAGTACCAGTACCACCACCCATTCCTGCAGTGATAAATAACATTTTAGTATTTGACTCTAAAAGATTTTGAATCTTGTCTATACTTTCTTCTGCAGCTTCTCTTCCTACTTCAGGATTTGCTCCAGCCCCTAAACCTTCAGTCAAATGCTCTCCTATCTGAATTTTAGTAGTTATTGGACTTGCTTCAAGAGCTTGTAAATCAGTATTACAAACCGCAAAGTCAACTCCTTCAATACCTTGTTCAAACATATAATTTACGGCATTACTACCACCTCCACCAACACCTATTACTTTAATTACAGAAGACTGATTTTTAGGTAAATTAAATTTAAGTACGCTTTCGTTTGTCATTTTTCTAAATTTAGTTTTAAATATCGTTTGTTAAAATATCATCAATTTTATCCAGCATCTTTTTAAATGCTTGTCCGAGCCCACCTCCACCTGGAGGTTTAGTCGATTTGCTGCTATCAACTTCATCTCCAGCATTTTCTTCAAGCAACTTCATTACTAAACCTACTCCTGTTGCAAAGGCAGGACTGCTTACATCGATTGGAGAATCTGAGGCCAAATGCTCATTTGGATATCCTATCCTACATTCAATTCCAGTAAAAAATTCAACTAATTGGTGAATATGTTTTAATTGGCTTCCTCCACCTGTGAGAACTATACCAGTAATTAGTTTCTTTTCATATCCAGAATTTTTTATCTCATGATGAACAAGTTCTATGATTTCTTCCACTCTGGCTTGAATAATACTTGCTAAATTTTTGAGTGAAATTTCCTTCGGATCTCTTCCTCGTAAACCTGGAATAGAAACGATTTCATTTTCTTTATTTTGAGTTGCTAATGCAGAACCAAACTTTATTTTTAGTAGCTCTGCTTGATTTTCCAAAATAGAACAACCTTCCTTAATATCTTGGGTAATTATATTACCACCAAAAGGTATAACAGCTGTATGCCTAATTATTCCATCTTTAAATATCGCTACATCTGTTGTTCCTCCTCCAATATCAACCAAAGCAACACCTGCCTCTATTTCCTCTGGGTCTAAAACAGAAGAAGCCGATGCAAGAGGCTCTAGAGTTAACTCTTTCATTTTTAAGCCTGCATTGGTCACACATTTTTTTATATTATTTATGGCAGCAGTATGACCTGTTATAATATGAAAGTTTGCTTCCAACTGTACACCTGCCATTCCTCTCGGATCTGGAAAACCATCTTGTTTATCAACAATATATTCTTGTGGAATGACATGGATAATTTCTTCTCCTGGTACCATTACCAACTTATACATATTATTTACTAATTTATCAATATCGTGATCGTTAATTTCGCACTCCAAATCTTCTCTTACTAACTGACCTCTATGCTGTAAACTTTTAATATGTTGACCAGCAATACCAACATTAACAAATTTTACATCTATTCCTGACTTGCTAATTGCTTCATCTAAAGCTTGTTTAATAGACTGTGTGGTTTTATCAATATTGGCAACAATTCCTCTCATTACACCTGCAGAAGGAGCTTTTCCCATACCCAAAATCTCTATTTTACCATGTTCGTTCGCACGACCAATTGTAACAGTAATTTTTGTTGTCCCAATGTCTAATCCGACTGCTATTTTTTGTGATTTTGACTCCATTTATAATTAGCGTTTAACGCAAACAATTTGATTTTTAAATTTTAAATTAATTTCCTTGTATTTTCTCCATCCAGTTTGTTTTACGCCTTTACTATAAAATAAGTTTAACTTATCAAACTTTTCTTCAATTAAGTCAGAATTTCCAAACAAAATGGTATGATTTCCTACTCGAGGAATTAATTCTATTTCTTTTTTCGAATTCATATAAACTTGTGTAATTTGTGAATTCCAAAGCAAACTTTTACATACATACTTAGAAACTTTTAAAATACTTTTCAAGTCTAAACTATCCTCTATATTTCCATTTGCAACTAATATGTTTTCTGTAAAATTACTAGAGATAGGAAAAGAAAAACCACTTTCATCTAAATAAAAATCATCACCATTTGACTTATGAATTCTAACAATTGGAGTACGATTTTCAACAAAAACTTCTAAGTTTCCATCAACATCAATTGAAACTTCTGCGTTTTTTATGTAACAATGATTTTCAAGTGACTGTTCTAATTCAAAAAATGGTATTTCTGAAATCAACAAAGAGTCTAAATTTGAACTTTCATTTTTTAATATTTGTTGAATCTCATTTCTTGAAATAAACGATTTTGACTCATCTAAAATTTCTATTCGGATTGATTTACACAAACTTAAATTTCTATTTGTATCACTAAATTTTATTAGTAAAAATAAAATTACTATGCCTAAGCAAATTGATATCCTTTTTAGCCAAATCATAAGTAAATAGAATTAATAGGTTCCACTAACTTACTTATATCTCCTGCACCAAGTGTAATTAATAAATCTCGTTTATCTTTTAAAGAATTTAACAACTCTTTCTTTGACAAAATATTTTTTTGATTACAATTAACTTTATCTAAAATCAAACTCGAATCTACATCTTTAATTGGCTGCTCTCTTGCAGGAAAAATATCTAAAAGTATTACTTCATCCGCAATCGATAAACTTTGACCAAACTCAACAAAAAAATCATTTGTTCTAGAAAATAAATGAGGTTGAAATACTACAGTCATTTTTTTATTGGGAAAAAACGTTTTTGCTGATAATAAGGTTGCCTTAATTTCTTGAGGATGATGAGCATAGTCATCTATAAATACATAATCATTATTTTGATGTATTTCAAATCTTCTTTTAATTCCTTTAAAAGAAGAAAATGCTTTTGAAATTTCTTTTTTACTAACTCCTAATCGATTAGCAATTATAATAGTTGATAATGCATTTTCAATATTATGTTCACCTGGCAAACTCAAACTCAATTCTTCTATCAATATTTCATTTTCTAAGCTCCCATATATTTTTACATCAAACATTTGTTTGTTGTCCTTCTTTCTAAAATTATATGCATAATGATCTGCCTTTTCTAATGCAGAATAAGTTTGGACATTTTTATCCAACAAATTAGATAGGTCAAGTCCAGTTGATTTATTTAAAATTATTAGTCCATCAGGTTTTACATTTTTTGCAAATTCAATAAATGTGTTTTTAAAATCTTGAGAATCTTTATAAACATCTAGATGATCTGGATCTACAGATGTTATTATTGCAATATCAGGTTTTAGCTGCAAAAATGATTTATCATATTCATCTGCCTCAACTACAACAATATCATTTGAAGACAATAATAAATTTGAGTTATAATTAGAGGAAATCCCTCCTAAAAAAGCAGTACAACCTACAGATGAAGAATCCAACAAATGAGCAAGTATTGTCGAAGTAGTAGTTTTTCCATGAGTACCTGCAACGGCAATGGTAAACTTATTTTGGCTTATTATTCCTAAAACTTCAGAACGTTTCTTTATTTCATAATTATTGGACCTAAAAAAATTTAATTGAAAATGATTTTCAGAAACTGCAGGCGTATATACAATTAACGTATTTTCGTTTTCTAACACCCAATTTGGTATAAAATTTTCTTTGAAAGAAACTTCAATACCTTCTTTTATCAAACTACTGGTTAATTGTGATGATGTTTTATCATAGCCTGCTACAACACATTTTTTAGCATGAAAATATCTAGCTAATGCAGACATACCTATACCTCCAATTCCAATAAAATATATGTGTGTATAGCTATTCATTTTTATTTACTAAACTTATCACCTCATTAGCTATTACAGCTGCTGAATTGATTTTTGCTAATTCCTGAATATTTTGAGAAAGTTTTTTTCTTAATTCAGAGTCATTAATTAATGAATTTAACACCTTGGGTAGTTCCTCTTTCGCATCTTTATCTTTCAACATTAATGCTGCATTTTTAGAGATTAAAGCCATGGCATTCTTTGTTTGATGATCTTCAGCAACATTAGGTGAAGGAATTAAAACAGACGGTTTTGCAACCAAACATAACTCAGAAATAGTACTGGCACCAGCTCTTGAAACTACAACATCAGCGATACTGTATGCATAATCCATTCTAGAAATAAAGGGTAAAACTTTCACATTGTTTTGTTCTTTATTTCGTCCTATTTCCAGAAAGCTTTTACCTGTTTGCCAAATAATTTGTATATTTTCTGATAAATCTTCTACGTAATTATACACCGATTTATTTATTGTCAACGCTCCTAAACTACCTCCCACAATAAGTATTGTTAATTTATCAACTTCTAATCCAAAATGATGATATGCTTTGTCTTTAAGTTTTTCTAAATCATATAAATCTTGACGAATAGGATTTCCAGAAAACACAATTTTTTCATTTGGAAAAAATCGATCCATTTTTTCATATGCAACACAAATTTTTTGACTTAGTTTTGATAACAACTTATTGGTAATGCCAGGAAAAGAGTTTTGTTCTTGAATTAAAGATGGAACTCCTAATTTTGATGCAGAATAAATCAAAGGACCTGAAGCATACCCTCCCGTACCTACAACAACATCTGGCTGAAACTTTTT
The DNA here is from genome assembly GCA_049890095.1 of Flavobacteriales bacterium. Taxonomy (GTDB): domain Bacteria; phylum Bacteroidota; class Bacteroidia; order Flavobacteriales; family UBA7312; genus JABAYQ01. The sequence continues at coordinate 104,678 of JBMHCD010000009.1, forward strand.
GATAATAAAATATGCTTTTACAAGACTAAATAATAATTTGAATGGAAATAATAGGTTGCTAAGTTTTGTAAAACTTCTTTGCAGTCCAACAATTGGTAAACCTATTATTTGATAACCAGCTTTAGGAACTTTTTCCATTTCCATCTTTCCTTTTGCACCAACAAACATTATGTCAATAGATTGATCCATATCTTTTAATGCATTAGCAATTGCAATTGCAGGAAATATATGACCTCCTGTACCTCCACCACTTATTATAACCTTTAATTTGCTCATGAAGTTATTCTAGAAATATTTAATTCTTTACTTACACTCAATATCACCCCAAAAGTTAGACAGGTAAAAAAGATAGAAACGCCACCCATACTAATGAGTGGTAAAGTTTGACCTGTTACAGGGAAAAAATCTACATTAACAGCCATATGAATCAAAGCTTGTAATACTAAACTAATACTCAACCCTACACCTAGTAATGCTACAAAATTATCCCTTGCCAAATCAAATATTCGCTTGCCTCTGACCATTAAAATTAGATAAAGTATCAACACAAAAAAACCACCGATTAAACCATATTCTTCAATTATAATTGCATATACATAATCCGAATAAGGATGAGGAAGTACATTTCGCTGAATACTTTTTCCTGGCCCTCTTCCTTGTATACCCCCGTTTACAACAGCAATTTTAGCTTGAACAACTTGATGAAAATCATCTCTATTTAATTGAGCATCTTCCGTATTCGAGAAGTTTTTTACTCTATTTACCCATGTTTGAGATCTTGGAAAAGCTTCTTGAAAATAAGGTATGTTTATAGAAAGAAGAATAGCTAAAGCTGCCAAACTAAACATCGAACCCAGAAGTAATGCTAGATGTCTAAATTTTACACCTCCGAAATAAAATAATAAAACACCACTGGCAAATACTATGGCTGCAGTTGAAAAATTTGCAGGAAAAATCAAGCCACAAATAATTATTAATGGTAAAAAAATATGCAAACTTACTTTTCTTAAATCATCTAAATCATCCTTAAATTTAATCAACTGACGTGCAATAAAAACTACTATAGATAATTTTGCAATATCAAAAGTTTGAATAGTTTGTCCTCCAATTTTTATCCATCTATTAGCATCATTTATTGATGCACCAAAAAATAGAGTGTATAATAGGACAATAATTGAAATATAAAAACCAAATTGACCCAATCGTGAAAAATACTTTGATGGGATTTTATGTACAAAATACATCGCTACCATACCAGCTAACAGAGACTTAAAATGCTTAGTAATTAAGTGCATCGTATCACCCTGAAATTTAGTATAAGCTAATCCACCAGTTGCGCTATATACAACCAAAATGGAAATTAGCATGAGAAAAAAAACTACTATCCAAATAGATTTATCTCCTTCTAACTTGATGTATTTTTGTAGAGACTTCATTACAAGTTTCGCACATATTTTTTAAACTCATGTCCTCTATGCTCATAATTTTCAAATAAATCAAAACTAGCACAGGCTGGTGAAAGTAAAACTGCATCTCCCTTTATTCCTAATTGATAAGAATAGTTTACAGCCTCTTTCATATTCTTAGCAAAATAAAGTTCCGTATCTGATTTAGAAAAAGCTTTTTTAATAGGGTCTACTTGTTGACCCAAACAAACTATTGCTTTTACCTTTTCATCTACTAATGCTAAAAGTGATGAATAATCATTTCCTTTATCAATACCTCCGGCTATCCAAATGGTGGGTTTTGTCATACTTTCAAGAGCATACCAAGACGAATTTACATTTGTTGCCTTAGAATCATTAATAAATTCGATTCCATGAACTTTAATTACTCGTTCAAGACGGTGTTCTACATTTTTAAAATCAATAAGACTTTCTTTAATTATATCTTTACTGATTTCTAACACTCTAGAGGAAATAGCTGCTGCCATAGAGTTATAAATATTATGTTTTCCTTGTAAAGCTAATTGTTGAATATTCATAATAAATGGGGTTTGGTTAATATTTATATTTAGTTCATCTTCAATTAGGCATGCACCTTTTTTTAATTTTTCTTTAATTGAAAAAGGCATCAGATGAGCTTGTATATTTTGGATATTATTTTTGATATTTTTATCATCAAGACAATAAACGAGGTAGTCATTTGTATCTTGATTCTTCGAAATTCTTAGCTTGGATTTAATATATAAATCCATACTTTCATTATATCTACTCAGATGGTCTGGTGTGATATTTAGAATAATCGCTACTTTAGGCTTAAAACTTACAATTCCATCAAGCTGAAAACTGCTTAATTCTAACACATAGTAATCATGAGGTTCAATAGCTACTTGCATTGCAAAACTATCTCCTACATTTCCAGCTACTCCTACATCTAGTCCAGCTCTTTTAAGAATGCTACCAGTTAGTAACGTTGTAGTTGTTTTACCGTTTGTTCCTGTAATAGCAATGATTGTTGAATTAGTGTATCGAGAAGCAAACTCGATCTCTGAAATTACAGGTATTCCTTTTTGTCTAATTTCCTTTATTAAAGGGATCGTTTCAGGAATTCCTGGACTTTTAATTACCTCATTAGCATCAAAGATCTTATGTTCTGAATGTTTCAATTCCTCCCAACTGATATCATATTTTTTAAGAACATTTTTATATTTTTCTTTTATCTTTCCGATATCAGAAACAAATACATCAAAATTTTTAAGTCGTGCCAAAACAGCAGCTCCACAGCCGCTTTCACCTCCTCCTAACACAACTATTTTATTCATCTTTATCTAAGTTTTAATGTTACGATCGTTATTACTGCAAGTATTATCCCTACAATCCAAAACCTTGTCACAATTTTACTCTCATGCATTCCAAGTTTTTGATAATGATGATGAAGTGGTGCCATAAGAAAGATTCTTTTACCTTGACCAAATTTTTTCTTTGTATACTTAAAATATGAGACTTGAAGAATAACAGATAAGTTTTCAACTAAGAATACTCCACAAAGTATCGGAATCAATAATTCTTTTCTTATCGATATAGCAAATACTGCTATAATTCCACCAATTGCCAAACTTCCAGTATCTCCCATAAAAACTTGAGCAGGAAACGAATTGTACCATAAAAATCCGACACAAGCACCAACAAAAGCTGCCATAAATATTACCAACTCACCAGAGTTCGGTATGTACATAATATTTAAATAGTCAGCAAAAAATACATTACCTGAAACGTATGCTAAAATCCCTAATGTTACTCCGATAATAGCCGAAGTTCCAGTTGCTAATCCGTCTAAACCATCGGTCATGTTTGCACCATTACTTACAGCAGTTATGATGAATATTACTATTATAACAAAAACAATCATTGTTATAATTGAACTAGAGCTACCTACCCAACTTACCAAACTTGAATAATCAAATTCATTGTTTTTTACAAATGGTATAGTGGTTTTAGTCGATTTTATTTCTTCTCCAAATACTTCAATTATCTCAGTTTGATTTGGATTTTGATTTTTTTCTTTAATGGTAATGTCACCATGTTGGAATAAAGTAATTCCAATTATCAATCCGAGTCCAACCTGACCAATAATTTTAAACTTGCCGGCTAACCCTTCCTTGTCTTTTTTGAATACTTTTATATAATCATCCAAAAAGCCAATCAAGCCTAACCAAATAGTAGAAACTATCATTAAAATAATGTAGATATTAGATAAATCTGCAAATAGTAAGGTAGGTATAAGAATTGCCGCAATTATTATTAATCCACCCATTGTTGGCGTTCCTTTTTTAAGGTTTTCTCCTTTTAAACCTAACTCCCTGATTTCTTCACCAATCTGCTTTTTTTGAATAAATGAAATTATCCTACCTCCAAAAACCATAGAAACCAATAATGAGGTAATTACTGCAAAAGATGCACGAAAAGAAATATATTGAAACACACCAGCTCCAGGGATATCGTACAATAAATTTAAATATTCAAATAGATGATATAGCATTATTTCTTTAATAAATTAAAAGCTGTTTTAAGTTCTAGTTTGTCGTCAAATGGAAATCTCTCACCATTTATTTCTTGATATTTTTCATGTCCCTTACCCGCCAATAGTATAATATCTCCAGGTTTTGCAATTGAACATGCTGTTTTTATCGCTTCTTTTCTATCAGAAATTGACAAATATTTGTGTTTATTATTTTCTTCAACACCTTCTTGTATTTGTTCAATGATTTTAGCTGGAATTTCTGTTCTTGGATTATCTGAAGTAAATACTACTTTATCACTCAAATCAGTAGATATTTTACCCATCTTAGATCGTTTACTTGTATCTCTATCACCACCACATCCAACTATAGTGATTACTGATTGATTTTCATTTCTTAATTCAAGAATTGTCTTAAGAACATTACTAATAGCATTTGGAGTATGCGCATAATCTACAATTCCTACAATACCGGTTTGAGACTCAAACACATCAAACCTACCAGGTGGTGAGTTTAAAGCACTAATTGAAGTTAATGCTTGCAAATGGTCTTCGCCCAACAAAATTGCTGTTGCATAAATTGCTAGTAAATTATATGCATTAAATTCACCAACAATTCTTGACCATACCTCCTTACCATCAATGTTCATTAACTGACCAGCAAATTGTGTTTCTAAAATTTTTGCTTTAAAATCAGTCATTGTTTTAATACCATAAGTGTATTGTTTTGCTTTGCAATGATGGAGCATATTTAAGCCATGCTTATCATCCTTATTTACTAAAGCAAAAGAGTCAGCACTTAATTGATCAAACAATTGTTTTTTAGCCAAAATATAATCATCAAAAGTTTTATGATAATCCAAATGATCGTGACTAATATTTGTAAAAATTGCACCATTAAATTGTAATCCAAAAATTCTATTTTGATGAATAGCATGTGAGCTTGCCTCCATGAAGCAATATGTGCATCCTTGCTCTACCATTAATGATAATAAATAATTTATTTGAAGAGCATCTGGAGTTGTATGCGTGCTATCTATGTCATTAAAACCTACTTTATTTACTATTGTAGATATTAGCCCTGATTTTTGCCCTCTAGACTGATAAAAATTATAAAGCATTGTGGCAACTGAAGTTTTGCCATTAGTTCCAGTTACGGCAACCAAGTTTAAAGATTCAGAAGGATTATTATAAAAGTTTGATGCAATAATTGAAAGAGACTTCGATGAATCATTTACTTTAACAAACGTAATGTGATCTGGCTTTGTAGCTGGAAGTTCTTGTGCAAGTATTGCCGCAGCACCTAATTCTATAGCCTTTTCAATAAAATTATGTCCATCCGTTTGAGTCCCTTTTATAGCTACAAACAAGGAGTCTTTTGTAACTTTTCTCGAATCAAAGCATACGTTAGTTATCGCTAAATTAGTAGAACCTGCTACTTCAAGCAAATCTACCTTAAACAATATATCCTGTAATAACTTCATGATAATTCTAATACTATAGTTTGACCTTTTTGGATTTTACTTCCTTTTGAAATAGATTGTTTTTTTACAGATCCTCTTCCTGTAAATTTTACTTTCATTCCATAATTTTCTAACAAATACAAAACATCTTGTATTGTCATGCCTACTAGGTTTGGCATTCTATTATTAGTAAAATCTCTTTTTATATTTCTAGCTCTTAATTCAACATAATTTTCTTTAGCATAAGCTAAAACCCATTCGGAATTACTCTCATTAAATTCTGTTTTTACTCCAAAAGTGTTATAAACCTGCAAAAGTTTTTCTTTATCTCCATCCTTAGAAATCGGAGAGCTTAATGCCATGTTTTGTGTATTTTTAAAAAGTGAAATTTCATTAGCATACACATAATCAGATAACTCTTTAAATACTGGAGCAGCTACTTCACCACCGTAAGATCCATTTTGTTTAGGGTCTTTTATAACTACTATAGCAGCATATTTTGGCTGATCAGCCGGAAAATATCCAACAAAAGATGCTTGATGTCGTTTATTGGAATAAACCCCATCTATTAGTAATTGAGCCGTCCCTGTTTTTCCGGCTATTTTATATTTATCTGTTCTTATATTTTTTGCCGTTCCATTCTCTACAACATTCAGCATCATCTCCTTAACTATGTCGATAGTTTCCTTAGAACAAATAGATGGATTTATAACTTCTGGTTTATATTCTTTTTTAATGTTTCCGTTATCTCTGATAGATTGAACAAAATATGGTCGCATTCGCTTACCATTATTTGCTATCGCAGCGTAAAAACTTAAGATTTGAAGAGGTGTCATTTCTAGACCATAGCCAATAGACATCCATGGAAGTGTCGTTCCATTCCAACTTTTTTTATTTCCTTTTGGGTGAATAATATTTGGTTGACTTTCTCCAGAAATTAATATCTCTAAAGGTAAATTCAATCCCATACTAAATAAACGATCTACAAATTGTGACGGATTTCTAGAATAACTCTCATTTATAAGCTTAGATATTCCAACATTTGAAGATTTTACAAATGCATCCGAAATTGATAGTTTTCCATAGCCACCTTCTTTTGAATCTCTCATCACTCGATCATAAAAAATATGTTTTCCAGTAAATGTATTAACAGAATCATTTTCTTTTAGATATCCATCTTCTAAGGCAGCAATTACAGAAGCAAGTTTAAAGGTAGAACCAGGCTCAGAAAGTCGAGCAATAGCATAATTATATTCTTCACTTACGAAGTCGGTCTCTTGATTTCTTTTCAAATTGACAATTGACTTTACTTGTCCAGAAGAAACTTCCATCATTATAACACATCCATAATCTGCATCATGCAAAATGAGTTGTTTCTCTAATGCCTTTTCAGCAATATCCTGATATCTTATGTCTATTGTTGTAACTATATCTTTTCCTGGCTTAGGCTCTATTTCTCGTATTGGCATCCATTCATTTCCTGCTAATCGCTGCTTTAACACTTCCCCCTCTACTCCCTTCAAGTAAAAATTAAATGCTCCTTCAAGACCAACAGATTTTGAATGTTTTCTATCATATCCAATTGTTCGTTCCGCCAAACGCTTAAATGGCTTTTTCCTCTTGTTATTTTGACTATAGATAAATCCACTATCATATCGCTTTAAATTGAAAATTGGGAAGGTTTTCAAAATCTTTAGTTGATTATAATTTACCTTTCTTTTTATCAATGCATATTGACTATTTTTTGACTTATGATATCTGAGATATTGCTCGTATTCTTGAGGAGACCTATCTTCAAAAAGTTCAGACAATCTTAATGAAAGTGCTTTTACATTTTCGCTAAACACAGAAGAAGAAACCATTTTTGAATCCCAATGAATATCGTACTCTGGTATTGAAGTTGCTAGTAAAGAATAATCGTCGGAATAAATATTTCCTCTTGGAGCATGAACTGTTTCAAATTTTACAATTTTATATTTTTCTGCACTCCATTTATCCGACTCAAATGTTTGAGTATAAAAAGCTCGTGAAATAATCCCAATAGACAAAAGAAACATCGCTAAATAAACTAGCACTGCCCGTCTTTTTATTTTTTTTGGATGATTCATTTCTTTTTAGTGGTTACTATAAATGGTTGCCTATCTGAAACTGAAAGACCTTGAGTCGCTACAACTCTTTCTACTTCAGTCTGTTTACTTTTATACATTAATTGCGATTTTGTGGTAATATATTCTGATCGCAAATCTTTTAACTCTCTTTCAACTGCTGATATATCTCGAACATAACGCTCAGCTCTGTATGAATTACTGATATAAAACATCACCAATAGTCCTACATAGATTAAAAAAGGAAATAAATCCATAAAGCTTTGTTGCTCTAAGGCTTTTCCTTTCAAAAAATCGATAATCGAATTTTGAAGATTACTCTTTGGTTGATGTTTATGTTTTAAATCTTTCATTACTTTTTTTGACAAACTCTCAACTTTGCACTTCTAGCTCTAGAATTTCTTTCTACCTCTTGTATTTGAGGAACTATAGGCTTTCTATTAATTACCTCCAGCGGAGAATTTACAACGCCATAAATATTTTTATCAAGAATCCCTTCAAAATTTCCTGATCTAAACAAATTTTTAACTAACCTATCCTCTAGAGAATGATAAGAAATAACCGATAATCTTCCATTAGGGTTTAGTAATTCTATAGATTGTAAAAGCATTTGCTTTAGAGCATTCAACTCATCGTTAACCTCTATTCGGATGGCTTGAAAAATTTGAGCCAAAATTTTATTACTCTTGTGAAAAGGGGTGTGAGGCTTCACCGCTTCCTTTAAATCATTTGTCGAGTTTATAGAGCAACCTTCTCTAAAACTTACTATAGCTTTTGCTAATGAATATGCATTTTTTAACTCTCCAAATTCTCTAAAAACTCGAGTTAATTCCTCTAGTCCGTATTCGTTTATTACATCAAAAGCAGAAAATTCCTGACTTTGATTCATTCTCATATCTAAATCACTATCAAATCGTATAGAAAACCCCCTATCAGCTTTATCAAATTGATGAGAAGAAACTCCTAAATCTGCTAAAATTCCATCTACTTTTTCTACCCCATTAAATTTTAAGAATTTCTTTAAGTACTTAAAATTTTGCTGAATTAAAACGAAGCGAGGATCCTCAATTTTATTCTTTATTGAATCGGAATCTTGATCAAAGGCAAATAACTTACCACCCTCTAATTTTTCTAATATAAACTTAGAATGACCTCCGCCACCAAAAGTAACATCTACGTAAATTCCGTTAGGTTGAATGTTGAGTCCCTCAATACTTTCGTGCAATAAGACTGACTCGTGATACCCCATTAATCTATTTTTTGAGAATCGCCCATCACCTCTTCTGCTAAATCAGCAAAGTCAGATGCTGCACTTTTTAATACTTGCTCATAAGAATCCTTGTCCCAAACTTCAATCATGTTAACCGAACTCGAAAGGACTATATTTTTTTTTATGCCAGCAAAATGAACTAAATCTTTTGGCAACTGAATTCTAGCACTTGAATCAGCCTCGACCATTCTAACTCCAGCGGTGAATAATCGTATGAAATCATTATTCTTTTTTACGAATCGATTTAATTTATTTATCTCGTTCATCAAAACATTCCATTCGCTAAAAGGATGAATTTCAAGACAATTATTAAAAACCGATCGTTTTATTATAAAACCATCAGAAAGCACAGCCGACAATTGCTTTTTTAAAGCAACAGGCAACATGACCCTTGCTTTAGCGTCAATTTTGCATTCAAATGTTCCTATAATATTAGCCATCTTACTAGATTAAAGGGTAAATATATTAAAATATCTCCACTTTTTACCACTTTTTACCACTTTTATTTACGTTTGTAACACATGAAACAATTACACCCCCTAAATCAAGTATTTATGTAAAGTATCCATTTTTTATTATTATTTGATCTGTTACTAAAATTAGCTTTTGTTAATTTTTAAAAATTTGAATTTTCCGAAAATTTGTAAATACTATCCAGCTGTAAAGTTGTAAAATTTGCTTATCTTTGGGGTCAAATTTTCAAAGTGTGAATCTAGAAACAACGATCGAAAACGGATTCGAATTTATCGAAAGAGGAGAAGGTCCTACGGTTATTCTTCTTCACGGTTTAATGGGTGGTTTAGATAATTTCGAAGAATTAATTCTTGAATTACCTAAACATGGATATAAAGTTGTTGGTCCTTTGTTACCTTTATTCGAAAAACCACTTTTGAAAACTTCAATTAAACATTTTACACAATATATTCACGACTTTGTTCAATTCAAAGGGTATAAAGATCTCACATTAATTGGTAATTCTTTAGGCGGTCATATATCATTAGTTTTTTCAAAAAAATATCCTGAATTAGTGAAACATCTTGTTTTAACAGGTTCTTCTGGTCTATACGAAAACTCTATGGGAGATTCTTTTCCTAGAAGAGGTGATTATGAATACATAAAAACTAAGACTGAAGAAGTGTTTTACGATCCAAAAATGGCTACAAAAAGCTTAGTCGATAAAGTTTTTGGTATAGCAAATAACAGAGATTCTGTTATTAGACTTTTGGCAATGGCTAAATCTGCTATTCGTCACAACATGAGTAAAGATATTCCAAAACTAAAATATCCCGTATGTCTCATTTGGGGAAAACAAGATGGGGTAACCCCTCCTCACGTTGCAGAAGAATTTCACAGTCTTTTTTCAAACTCTGAATTATTTTGGATTGATAAATGTGGTCATTCGCCAATGTGGGAGCATCCTAAACTTTTTACAGAAATCTTGTGTGCATGGCTTTCTAAACAAGCCAAATAAAATTTTGCAAAATGCAAATTAACAAAGCATCCTTTGTCATAAGCAATACGGATATAAAAAAATGTCCTGAGCCTAAACTTCCTGAATATGCTTTTATAGGAAGATCCAATGTAGGAAAATCTTCTTTAATTAACTCGTTAACAAATAGAAAGAACTTAGCAAAAACATCTGGGAAACCAGGAAAAACTCAATTAATTAATCACTTTTTAATTAATGAAAATTGGTTTTTAGTAGACTTGCCTGGTTATGGCTATGCAAACGTTTCTAAAAAACAACGTTCTGAATTTGCAAAGTTTATTAAAGAATATCTTTTAAAAAGACAAAATTTAATGTGCTTATTCGTTTTGATAGACTGTAGACTAAGACCACAAAAAATAGACCTTGATTTTATGAGCTGGCTTGGAGAAAACCAAATTCCTTTCGTTGTCTGTTTTACCAAACTAGATAAATTGTCTAAACAAGCAACTGTCAAAAATATAGACGTTTATAAACAAGAATTAAAAAAGAATTGGGAAAGTCTACCCGAAATTTTTACTACCTCATCAACAAAAAAGATCGGACAAAAGGAAATCCTAGATTTTATTAATAAAACAAATTTATTATTTCAATAATTTTTGAGAAAAATGATGGCAAAAGTCACGCAAGTCAGCTGCCATTTTATCTTCACCTATTGCACGTTCTAATGTATCAGACATCGACAATAGTGTTTGATAAAAAAAATGTTTCATCTCATTAGCTTCCATTTCTTTAGTCCACAAATCTATTTTAAGCGTTTCTTTACTTTTTAAATCCCAGAAAGATAAAAAAGCAGCCTTTGTTTCAGAAAGTTCTTGACCACCATCGCTTGCCTCCCAAAATAATTTTTCTGGCACATTATTTTCATCTAAGGATACTTTTACTACTATTTCTGACTGTTTATTTTTCATTATGGTTTATATTTTGATTTTTGAAGAATAAATTGAGCATCATTTATCATCATTAACTCATTAATCGAAATTTCTGGGTTATTACTCATAAAACGATCTACAATTTGCCATCCTACCCAATTAACTAGCTGACCAGGTGATTCGGACGGCATCCGTCCAGAGCTTGGTGAAGGATTAGTATATTTTAATATTTCAAACTGATCGTTAGTATAAAGTAATCCTTCACTAATTAAAAATTTCCAAATGGAATATTCATTTTCAATACACCAGTCTAACTGATCTTTAGAATATCCCATAATAATATGACTATCCTTATTTGTCATTTGTTTCAAAACGTAATTAAGCTTACCATTATGAATAATTTGACTTAAAAAATTTCCTGAATAGCGGGTATATTCAGTCTCTAGCCACAATCGTAAAGCTAAAGTTGTCATATACTTTGGCTGAAATTTTTGATGCATATAAAACGGATATTTAAAAGCCCATTTTTCATAATATTTTTTACCCAAAAACATTTCTAGACTTATGGCTAGAACGCTATCTGTAACTACTATTGGATAATTTAACGCACTAAAAATAGTTACAATTTTAGGCACAATTTTATCAGGAAAAAATGTCTGATAATTTCCAAAACCAATACTCAATTCTTTTTTATAAATATCGAAATCAGAATATTGTTTTTGCATTTGGTTAATCAACTCAACAAAAGATCTTTCTGTTCGAATTTTTTTAAGAGAATCGTTAAAACTATTATTGTTAGGCAAGTTTAAAACTCCATTTGTGTAATCCAACCAAAAATCTCCATATAAACTATATAAACTATCCACATCAAATAATTCATTTGAAGGATAAAATAATTCTTCTAAATGGTGAATAGACAAATCTAAATCGGAACTAGTATCATTTAATTTACAACCGTTAAAAACGAAAAAAATAACACTTATAAAAATCAAATTTTTCACAATACAAATTTAAGCTTTTATTAACTTTGTATCAATATGAAAAATGAACTTATAATTGAATACATTAAAAACTGGATGTTTGATTATGCAACTAATTCTAACTCAAACGGATTTGTTATTGGCATTTCTGGCGGAATCGATTCTGCATTAACTTCTACTCTAGCAGCAAAAACCGGACTTCATGTTCTTTGCGTGGAAATGCCCATACATCAAAATTCAAACCAAATTAATAGAGCCAAAGAACATATAAATTGGCTTAAAAAAAATTACAGTAATGTTCATTCAACTGAAATTGACCTAACTAAACTCTATGATCAATTCAAGAATAGTTTTGATAAAACTAATACAACAAAAAACTACGAAATCTCACTAGTAAATTCAAGAGCACGATTGAGAATGACAACACTCTATTTTTTAGCTCAATCTCACGGGCTTTTAGTTGCAGGTACAGGAAATAAAGTTGAAGACTTTGGAATTGGTTTTTATACGAAGTATGGAGATGGTGGTGTTGATTTAAGTCCAATAGCAGACCTTCTAAAAACCGAAGTATACGAACTATGCAAAACACTTGGAGTTTCAGAATCAATAATTAAAGCTGCTCCTACGGATGGCTTATGGGGCGACGATAGAACAGATGAAGATCAAATAGGTGCTACATATCCAGAGTTAGAATGGGCAATGAATTACAAAGAAGACGGAAAAAACCTAAATTCGAGGCAAAAAGAAATCTTAGATATCTACAAGAAATTCAATACTAGTAACAAACATAAAATGATCCCAATACCTGTTTGTTACATTCCTAAAAAGTTATCTTAATCAATAGTCCAACTATTGTTGCCACTTAATAAGTTATTTAAATTTCCTTTTCCTTTATTTTCAATAGATTCTTGAATCTGACCATTTAAAGCATCCTCATAACATTCTCTTTGTTCGCTGTAAAAAACACCAAATGGTCTAGGTAACTCATTGTCAAAAAACCGGCTTAATAAATTAGCTTTTACCTGATCTCTTTCATCATGAACCCACAAGTCATCTTTTGAGTATTCATCAAGAGAAACGATCTTAGGTTTAAATCCATCAAGAATAATACCTTTTTGGCTATTCTCTCCAAATATTAACGGCTCACCGTGAGTTAAAAAAAGTGTTTGATTTGGTTTTGTTTTTTTGTCTGTCATTCCAAAAAAAGCACCATCGTTAAATACATTACAATTTTGATATATCTCTAACATGGAAGTACCCTTATGATCATTAGATCTTTTTAACATTTCTCTCATGTGCTTAGGATCTCTATCCATTGTTCGGGCAACAAAAGTTGCATCTGCCCCTAAACAAAGAGCAAGAGGATTAAATGGATGATCTATAGACCCCATAGGGGTAGATTTTGTTTTTTTACCTTGTTCAGAAGTTGGAGAATACTGACCTTTTGTTAAACCATAAATCTGATTGTTAAACAATAAAATATTCGTATCAAAATTTCTTCTTAACAAATGAATTAAGTGATTACCGCCAATCGACAATGAATCTCCATCACCAGTAATTATCCATACGCTTAAATCTGGTCTAGAGGCTTTAAGTCCACTTGCAATTGCTGTCGCTCTCCCATGAATCGAATGCATTCCATAAGTATTCATATAATATGGAAATCTAGAGGAGCAACCTATACCTGAAATAAAGACTATATCTTCTTTTGGAACATCTATTTCTGGCATTACCGACTGCACTTGCTTAAGAATAGAATAATCTCCGCAGCCAGGACACCATCTTACCTCTTGATCTGTAGTAAAATCTTTTGCAGTATATTGTAAATTATTGGCCATCGACTATTTCAATTATTTTATTTTTAATTTCACGTGCTTCAAAAGGAATTCCCTTTATCTTGTTAAATGCGATAGCATCAACAGCAAACTGATCTCTAATCAATTTTATTAATTGTCCATTATTTATTTCAGGAATAAGTATTGTATCATAATTAGAAATCAACTCATTTAAATTAGAAGGAAAAGGATGAATATATTTTAAGTGTGCATGAGCTACAGAATAATGTTGAGCTAATAAATCTTTCATCGCTGTTTTAATAGCTCCATAAGTTGATCCCCATCCTAGAACTAATACATCAGCCTTTTCTTTTCCAGAATCAAGTTCTTGTTTAGGAATAGTTTCGGCTATTAACTCTACTTTTCTAGCTCTAATTTTAATCATTTTTTCATGATTATCCGAATCGTATGAAACATTACCGGTAACATCTTCTTTCTCTAATCCACCTATTCGATGTTCCTTTCCTTTGGTTCCAGGTGTGACCCATTGTCTTACTAATTTTTCATCTCTCAAATAAGGCAAGTATTCGTCTGCTAAATCTTTATTCGGGACCTTAATTTTATTAAGATCTTTAGTAGAAGGGAACATCCATGGCTCGGCGCCATTAGCAATATAACCATCAGACAAATAAAAAACTGGGGTCATATGTTCAATAGCTATTCTACATGCTTCTAAAATAGTTTCAAAACAATCAGATGGTGAATTAGGAGCAATAACTGGAATTGGTGCCTCACCATTTCTTCCATACATTGCTTGTAATAAATCCGCTTGCTCAGTTTTAGTAGGCAATCCTGTAGAAGGACCACCTCTCTGCACATTTATTATCACAAGTGGTAACTCAAGCATAAAAGCTAACCCAATTGCTTCCCCTTTTAATGCAACTCCTGGTCCTGAAGTTGCTGTAACTCCTAAAGATCCTCCAAATGAAGCGCCTATTGATGCACTTACAGCAGCAATTTCATCCTCCGCTTGAAATGATTTCACACCAAAATTTTTGTGCTTTGATAACTCGTGTAATATATCAGATGCTGGAGTAATTGGATAACTTCCATAAAATAAATCTAAACCTGAAAGTTCACTTGCAGCAATCAATCCAATTGCTGTCGCCTGATTACCCATTATATTTCTATATACACCAGGCTTCATTTTAGCAGGCTTCACCTCAAATCTACTACTCGAAATTTCACAAGTATTTGCAAAGTTATAACCAGCCTTTAGTACTTTTGTATTAGCCTCTAAAACATCCATTTTGTGACCAAACTTTTCATTCAAAAAAGAAATAGTGTGATCTAGAGAACGATTATACATCCAATAAATAAAGCCCAAAACGAACATGTTCTTACATCGGTCTTTTTCTTTCATCCCAATTGAGATATCCGACAAACATTCTCTTGTTAACTTGGTAACATTCATATCGATTACTCTAAAGTCTGAAAGCGAATTATCAGACAAAGGATTTTGATCTTCCTCAAATCCTGCTAATCTTAAATTTCGTTTATCAAAACCATCAAGGTTAAGAATAATTGTTCCTTGTTTTTTTAATCGTTTAATATTTGCTTTTAAAGCTGCAACATTCATTACTACTAAAACGTCGCATTCATCGCCAGGAGTAAAAATTTCAGTACTTCCAAACGATATTTGAAAACCTGAAACACCAGCAAGTGTTCCTTGTGGAGCTCTTATTTCTGCAGGAAAATCTGGGAATGTGCTTAAATCATTTCCGTAGAGAGCAGTTGTATTTGTAAATTGAGAGCCTGTAAGTTGAATTCCATCACCAGAATCACCGGCAAAAAATATGACAACTTTTTCTAATATTTTTTTCGTCATTTAATTGTCAAGTTTATCAACATCTACTACTTCTTTTACCTGAGGTAGTACTTTCTTTACCGCCTGCTCAACACCTGCTTTTAATGTCATAGTACTAACTTGACAATCACCACAAGCTCCTAATAGCTTAACCTTAACAATAAAGTCGTCTGAAATTTCAATTAATCTAATGTCACCCCCATCTGACTCTAGATACGGTCGAATTTGATCTAGGGCTTCTTCAACCTTTTTAATAATTGTTTTATCTGTAATAATTCCCATTTTTTTACTTTGTTGAACAACCTTTCATAGTTATTATTTCGACTTTTTTTGTTGGCTCTAATTTATTTCTTTCGTTCATCGCTAACACAATATTATCAGCTAAATCTACAAAACAATTTGCTATATCTGTAGCTCCTTGTAATACTGCAGGTCGACCCACATCAGAGGCTTCTCTTACACTTTGTACTAATGGAATTTCTGCCAACAAAGGTACATTCAACTTCTGAGCTAAATCTTTAGCCCCACCTTTTCCGAAAATATAATATTTATTTTCAGGTAATTCCTCAGGAGTAAAGTAGGACATATTCTCAACAATACCCAAAACAGGTACATTTATTGCTTCCATCTTAAACATAGCGACTCCCTTTTTAGCATCTGCTAATGCAATATTTTGAGGAGTACTTACCACAATAGCTGCAGATACTGGTATAGCTTGAACTAATGATAAATGTATATCTCCTGTTCCGGGAGGTAAATCAACTAATAAAAAATCTAATTCACCCCAATCAGCATCCCACAACATTTGATTTAATGCTTTTGACGCCATTGCACCTCTCCAAGCTACAGCTTGATTGTCATCAGTAAAAAAACCTATTGACAATAATTTTACGCCATAACTTTGAACTGGTATTATTTTACGTTTACCATCAACTTCTTTTCCTTGAGGTTTAGCTTTAGCGACATCAAACATAATTGGCATGGATGGTCCATAAATATCGGCATCAACTAATCCAACCTTGTAACCTTTATCTGAAAGAGCTACTGCTATATTTGCAGTTATAGTAGATTTACCAACCCCTCCTTTTCCAGAAGAAATTGCAATAATATTTTTTACACCAGGAATTTCATTACCCCTAATTATATTAGAATTCTTATCTGGAGTATTTACTGTAAAATTAACTTTTATATCAGCCTTTTCATAAACATGTTTATGAATAGCTTTCAAACAGTCTACCTCAATTTTTTTCTTGTATTGTAAAGTTGGGTTCGTAATTTCAATATCAAGAACAACTTCTGTCCCAAAAATTTGAACATTTTTTATCAGATTGGACGAAACCAAAGTTCCGCCACCTCCAGGAAGTGTAAAAGTTGATAATGCGTCTAAGATTTGTTGTTTTGATATTTTCATAGGTTGCAAAGATAAAGATTTCCTTATTATCAATTAGATATCACCTCAATTCTTTATTTGGATCCCAAAAAACTTTATCCATATTAACAATATGATTGTCTTTAACTAAAACCCCCTCATTTTCAAGCAAATGCCTCATTAAGTTAATACCATCAAAATGAAATTTTCCTGTCAATAAACCTTGTTTATTAACTACTCTATGCGCAGGAATATCTTTAGATTTATTTAATGCCCAACCAACCATTCTTGCAGATTTTGACGAACCCAAATAACGGGCAATTGCACCATAACTTGTAACTTTTCCTTCAGGAATTTGAGATACTACACTATAAACTTTTTCAAAAAAATTATCTTTCATGACAATTATTTAAAGCAAATCTTAAGTAGGTTATTGGCATATTTTTATCTAAAAACATTTTTTCATAATGCGTTTTGATTTCCAAATTTTCTCTTTTTAAAACAGCATTATAAATATCATGCTCAGCATCTTCCAAAATATGATTAAATCCATAAATTATGCCTAAAGTATAGCCATGTAAAAACTGACTGTCTGTTTTAAGGTGTATTACTCCACTTTTTTTTAAGAAAGATTGATATCTTTTTAAAAAAATTGGATGTGTAAGTCTGTTTTTTGCTCTTCTCTTTTTTATTTGAGGATCGGGAAAAGTTATCCAAATCTCGTCTATTTCATCTGAGCCAAAACAATGTTCTATAAACTCAATTCTTGTTCTTAAAAAACCAACATTTTCCAGAGCTTGTTCTAAGGCTTGCGTTGACCCATGCCACATTCTAGCTCCTTTAACGTCAACACCAATAAAATTTTTGTTTGGATATTTTTTAGCTAATCCAACAGAATATTCTCCTTTCCCACAACCTAATTCTAAAACTATTGGATTTTCGTTTTTAAAAAATGACTTGTTCCAGCTACCCTTTAATTCAAATTCAGACATTACTTGTTCCATGCTTGGTTCAAAAACATTTTTGTACTCTTTCATGTCTTGAAATTTTTTTAACTTATTTTTTGCCACCCTTTTATATTTTATAACAAAAATAACCCAATTTTACCTAAATTTACTTGATGAATAAAAAGAAAATACTTCTAGCACCTTTAGATTGGGGGTTGGGTCACGCGAGCAGATGCATTCCTGTAGCAAGACAATTACAAAAACATAATTTTGAAGTAATTTTTGCTTGTAGCGGCAGATCTCTTGATTTATTAATTAACGAATTTCCAAATCATCATTTTATAAAATTAGATGACTATAATATTACATATCCAAAAAATGGTAATATGGCATGGAGTATGCTTGCACAAAGTTTTAAAATTTGGCGTGGCATCGTTAGAGAAAGAAGCGAGCTAGATCAAATTATTAACGATTACAATATTGATGGGGTTATTTCTGATAATCGTTTTGGCTTATATTCCAAAAAAATACCTTCTGTATTTATTACTCATCAATTAAACATTCAATCTCCTATTTTGCATAAATGGATACAAAAAATTAACTATCGTTTTATTGAAAAATTTGATGCCTGTTGGATTCCTGACTATCAAAATAATTTGTTAAGTGGAAATTTAACAAATACAACATTACCAAAAACCAAATGTCATTTTATTGGTAGTTTGAGTCGATTTAAGAAATTAAAAAAAACGGATGATTTAGAAATTCTTGCCATTATTTCAGGACCTGAACCTCAACGTACACTTTTTGAAAAAATACTAAAGAAACAACTTATCGACTCTAATAAAAAGTCTCTTTTAGTTTTAGGAAAACCAGAAAAAAATTATGAAAAACAAATAGGCAACTTAAAAGTTGTCAATCACCTTAATTCGACTGAACTCAATCAAGCTATGATGAATACAGATGTCGTATTGAGCAGATCTGGTTATTCTACTGTAATGGATATTGCTGCGTTAAATAAAAAAGCAATATTTGTGCCTACGCCAGGTCAAACAGAACAAATTTACTTAGCAAAATATTATTATGATAGTAAATTAACATTCGCTATGCATCAACACAAATTTGATTTACAAATTGCTTTAAATGAAATAACAAATTTTAAAGGTTTAGAGGGGCAAAAAAATGAAACAAATTGGGAAAACCTATTTACTCTTTTTAAGAGCAAATGAAAAAGTAGTACCTTTTCCTAGAGCACTTCTTACATTAATATTTTGATGATGACTATCTAAAATATGCTTTACGATAGCTAAACCTAAACCTGTTCCTCCTTGCTCCCTTGATCTGGATTTATCAACTCTATAAAATCGCTCAAACAATCTTGGTAAATTTTCTTGTAATATGCCAATTCCATTGTCTGCAACCTCTATTAAAATGTTTTCTCCCAAATCAAAAAACCGCACAGTAGTTTTGCCTCCATGAACACCATATTTAATAGAATTAACTAATAAGTTGGTAAACACTTGAGTTATTTTATCTCTATCAGCATTTACAAAAATCGGAGAATATTCTTTAGAAAAAGTAAAAGACACATTTGCTTTTTTGGCCTTTATTTCATTCAGATCAAAAGCATGTTTAACCAGTTCTACTATATCAAACTTTTCCATTTCAAGATCTAGCCTATTGGATTCAATTTTTGAAATAGTGACTAAGTCCTCAACAATGGCAATCATCCTGTCAACACTTTTACTAGTTCGTTCTAAATAAGAAACATTTACATTATCATCAAACATTGCTCCATCCAAAAGAGTATGAACATATCCTTGAATATTAAAAATTGGCGTTTTTAGCTCATGCGATACATTGCCTAGAAATTCTCTCCTGAAATTTTCCATCTTTCTAAGCTCATCGATTTCCTTTTGTCTTTCATTAGTAAAGCTCACAACCTTATCATTAACACTATCTAAATCTGTATCTACTTTAAATGCTGTTTTAGATGTATTTATCGTCTTATATAATAAATTGACTCTATCGAAAATATATTTTTTTATAACATAATTTACTAATAGAAAAGAACAAATACTAAGTAAAACAAGAAGAAGAAACCATTTAAAATTGATAAAATCAATATTGAATCCTTCTATTAAAAACATTATTAAAGTTGCGAGAACTGAAGTAACTAAAGCTAAATATATCGCTATACTATTTGGGTTGGAAAAACGCATTAATGTTCAAATTTATAACCAATTCCTTTAACTGTTTTAATATAATCCGGATTTAATTTTTCTCTAATTTTTCGAATATGAACATCAATTGTTCTATCGCCGATTATTAAGTCTGGACCCCAAACTTTTTCAAAAATTTCTTGTCTAGTAAACACTTTTCCTGGCATTGAAACTAACAACTCAAGTAATTTAAATTCTTTTTTTGCTAGAATAATATTTTCTCCTCTGTAAACAACTTTATGTTTTTCTTTATTTATTGAAAGATTTCCAAACGACAAAGATTCCATAACTTCGTTATTCAATCTACGTCTTAACAAAGCTTTAACTCTACTAACCAAAACTTTTGGTCGAATTGGTTTTGTAATATAATCATCTGCTCCAGATTCAAAACCTGCAATTTGAGAATAATCCTCAGAACGTGCTGTTAGAAAAGTAATAATAGTATTATTTAAAGATGAAATAGTTCTCATCTTTTCACATGTAGTTATACCATCCATTTCGGGCATCATAACATCCAAAATAATTAGATCAGGTTTATTTTTTTTTGCAATTTCAATTGCACTTAATCCATTATTGGTGGTAATCACATTATAACCTTCATTTCTTAAATTATATCCTACAAACTCTAAGATATCTTCTTCATCATCAACAATTAATATGGTTGTATTATTCATGAATTTGTGAAATTAAATTTATGTAAAATTAACTTTGTTTGTAATACTCACTATAAATATAAAATAATTATGTGCAAACTCTATTTTTGTAACGCATTATTTTAATCAAACTACTTAAGTATTTGTTAAATTTGTAAGATGAATGTTTTTGATTCGACTATCCCTTTTGAGGAAAGAGCTTTGTCTGTATTTAAACACCAAGCCAAAAATTGCATGGTTTATAATCAGTTTATAAATCATCTTAATATAGACTCATCATCAGTTAATGAATATGAAAAAATTCCATTTTTACCAATAGAACTTTTTAAAACTCATAAAGTTATTTCTTCAGATAATACTATTGAAAAAATATTTACCAGTAGTGGAACCACAAAAAACCAACTTAGCCAACATTTTATAACAGATTTATCAATCTATAAAAAAAGTTTTCAATTAGGCTTTCAACATTTTTATGGAAATATTCGTAATTACCGAATACTTGCTTTACTGCCTTCATATCTTGAAAAAGGGGATTCTTCTTTAGTTTATATGTGTAAAAATTTTATTGAACAAAGTAAAGATTCCGAAAGTGGTTTTTATCTACATAATTTAGAAGAGTTATCCAAGATACTAGATAAAAAAAGCGGAAAGAAAACCTTATTAATTGGGGTAAGCTATGCATTACTTGATTTAGCAGAGCGTTTTCCTCAACAATTAAACAATACCATTTTGATGGAAACGGGAGGAATGAAAGGCAAACGAAAGGAACTAACAAAAAAGGATTTACATTCTCAACTTTCTAAATCTTTTGGACTCAAAAATATTCATTCTGAATATGGAATGACTGAACTTTTATCTCAAGCATATTCAAAAAAAAATGGGGTTTTTGAATCTCCTGAATGGATGCAAATCAAAATAAGAGCAACAGACGACCCTTTAAGTTATATCGGATTAAATCGATCAGGAGGAATTAACATCATCGATTTAGCAAATATTAACTCATGTTCTTTCATCGCTACTCAAGACCTAGGAATTAGCTATAGCAAACAACAATTTGAATTACTAGGAAGATTTGATCATTCAGATGTTAGAGGTTGTAATTTATTAGTTCAATGATCATTAGAAAAGCATCAATATCCGACCTTCATCAAATTATGAAAGTCTATCAATCTTGCGTTGCAGGAATGATAAAACTAGGCATAGATCAATGGGATAGCACATATCCCAATATCTCTATTATTAGAAACGACATCTTAGAAGAAAATTTTTACGTTGGAATTATAGAAGATGAAATCGTTGCAGGCATTAAAATTGATCAAAAACAAGATGCTAGTTACCTAACAATAAATTGGAAAGACAAAAGCAATAAGTTTATTGTTGTTCATCGTCTATGTTCTAGCCCTTCTGTGTGGAGTAAAGGAGTTGGAAGTCAAATGATGATTTTTGCTGAAAAATTAGCCGCTAAAATGAATTGCTCTTCTATTAGACTAGATACGTATATAAATAATCCAAAAGCAATTTTGTTTTATGAAAAGTTACTGTATAAAAAATTAGGATCTATCAACTTGAAGCCAAACAAAGATGTTTATTATTGTTTTGAAAAAATTATTTAACTTTGTAAGTAGTTAACCCGCCTTACCTTACCATAGTAAAATTTAATTTTATACATGAAGGCAAACTTACTTTTTTTTCAATTTTTATTTTTAGTTTTAGTAATTTAAATGGTCAAAATCTTGTAGTAAACAATAGTATGGTAGTTTTAATGGCGAACTTTTGCCCTCAGGCATTTACATTTATAAGCTAAACTATAAATTTCCAGGAGATAGAGAAAAAACTATAATTGACAAAGTCGTATTGACAATGTAAAAATTGTTTTTTATTATTGCTGCTATGATATTAAAAAAAGAAATTTTAGATGCTCAAAAAAAATGGGGGCAAGGAATCGTAGATATAGGTGCAGGACTATTATCAAGTAATACGTTTGTAACCCAAATGTATTGTTCGGATGCTTTATTCAAACCAACTATGGCAAAAGAAGTCCCCTTCAGACTCGAATTTGATGAATCCGTTTCTTACTTCGCAAAAGGAAAATTAAGTGAAGATAATGGATTTGCACTAAAGCCATGGACCAAGGTAAGATTCGATAATGCCAAAATCAACTTATATGAAAATTATGCTTGTGCAATGGGGCATTATTTTTTCTCTGATGATCAAGGTGAGGAAACAAAAGTAGAATATAGCTTCGTTTATATTAAAACTAATGACGGAATTAAAATTTCTTTACATCATTCTTCACTTCCTTAGATTACCGTAATTAAAAAATAATTTTTCTTACCCTTTTGCACTAAAATATACTTATCAGCAATCAAATCATTAACTGATAAAGTGAATTGATCATTTATTTTTTGCTTGTTTATGGAAACTGCATTTGATTTTATCATTCTTCGTGCTTCCCCTTTAGAGTCAAATACTTTTGTTTTTTCAGCTAAAAAATCGAGAATTGGCGAATGTAGTTCAGAAGCATCAATACTAAACTGAGGAACTCCTTCAAAAACGCTCAAAAATGTTTGCTCATCTAACGAACGAAGTTCTGCTGCTGTTGATTTTCCAAATAAAATATTAGAAGCTAACAAGGCTGTTTCATAATCTTTTTCTGAATGGACTCTTACAGTCACATCTTTAGCTAAAGCTTTCTGAAGAATTCTATTATGAGGCTGTTGATCATGTTCTTTTTCCAGACGTTCAATCTCTTGTTTATCAAATAAGGTAAAAACTCTCAAATAGTTTTTTGCATCTTCATCAGATGAATTTAACCAAAATTGATAAAACTTATAAGGAGATGTTAATCGTTTATCCAACCAAACATTTCCTTCTTCGGTTTTTCCAAACTTTCCCCCATCGGATTTTTTAATCAATGGAGTTGTAACTGCAAATGCAGTTCCACCATCTTTTCGTCTGATAAATTCTGTTCCAGTAGTAATGTTTCCCCACTGATCTGATCCTCCTAATTGAACTTTACAATTTTTATTTTTATACAACCAATAAAAGTCAAAACCTTGTACTAACTGATAAGAAAACTCCGTAAAACTCATTCCTGTTTCTAGTCTAGACTTTACTGAATCTTTAGCCATCATATAATTTATAGATATATGTTTTCCTGCTTCTCGAATAAAAGATAGAAAAGAAAAGTTCTTAAACCAATCATAATTATTTACCAATTCAGCTGAATTTTCACCACAATCAAAATCAAGAAATTTTTCTAATTGTTTTTGAACACAACTCAAATTATGTTGTAAAACGTCTTCGGAAAGCATATTTCTTTCCTTAGATTTTCCTGAAGGATCTCCTACCATTCCTGTTGCACCACCCATCAAAGCTATAGGCTTATGACCACAACGTTGAAGGTGTACTAAAATCATTATTTGCACCAGAGATCCAATATGCAGAGAATCAGCAGTTGGATCAAAACCAATATAAGCTGTTGTTAACTCTTTGGAAAATTGTTCTTCTGTTCCAGGCATGATATCATGTATCATTCCTCTCCACTTTAATTCTTCTATAAAATTCATTTAATTTAAATTATTGACAAATATAATTAATGTCATCATAAGCAGCATTTTTTAGGTACCTTTGTTGTATGATTTTTGTAACAGGAGGAACAGGACTAGTCGGATCTCATATTCTACTTGATTTAACATCACAAAACATCAAGGTAAAAGCTATGAAACGTAAAAACAGTTCGCTTGAAATTATCAACAAAGTCTTTAAATATTATCAAAAGTCTAAACTTTTAGAAAATATTCAGTGGGTTGATGGAGATTTACTTGATACCTACACTCTCGATCAACATTTAGAAGGGTGTAATAAAGTATATCATGCCGCTGCTTTTGTGTCATTTCACCCAAAGGATGTAAAAAAAATGATGGATATAAATATAAATGGTACCGCCAACTTAGTAAATATTTGTTTAGATAAAAAAATAAAAAAGTTAATACATATTAGTTCCATTTCATCTTTAAGCAAAACAAAAGATCTATCACCAATTAATGAAGAATGCTATTGGATTGATAGTGAAAATAAAACTAATTACGCTTTTAGTAAATATTTATCTGAACAAGAAGTTTGGAGAGGTATACAAGAAGGATTGGATGCCGTTATTCTCAATCCGTCTGTTATTTTAGGTCCTGGAGATTGGTCTAAAGGGAGTTCTCAATTATTTACAAAAGTTTGGAATGGTTTAAAATATTATACACTAGGATCAACAGCATATGTCGATGTAGTCGATGTTTCAAAAGCGTGTTTAGCACTAATGGAAAGTAATATTAAAAACGAACGATTTATTATTTCTAGTCAAAATGTAAGCTATAAACACTTATTTGAACAAATTGCACTTCATCTGAACAAAAAAATACCACATATTCAAGTTACACCTTTTCTAAAAGAAGTAGCATGGAGATTAGACTGGTTAAAATATATTTTTACTGGCAAAAAACCTCTTTTAACTAAAGAAACAGCAAATCAGGCAATGAACTGTTCTATATATTCTAATAAAAAAATAACTCAATTCGGAATAACATTTACTCCAATTGATAAAAGCATAGAAAAATACAGCAAATGGTTTCTGGAAGAAAATTCTATTGATTAACTTCTTTAGTTTTTAATTCTTGAATGACCTCATCATATATCGATGAAAGTATTTTTGGTTCATTATTCATATAATAATCCCAACTTTTCTGAAATTCAGAAAGTGAAGTTCCGTTGTCCTCACATAATTGATTTATTAATGAATCCATTTTTGAAATAGAAAGACTATCATCATATTGAAATGATTTAATTTTCGCAAGAAGCAAATGTTTTTCAACAAGTACAGTTTTTAATTTTTCTTTGTTTAAAAAATTGTCTTGATTATTATTTTCATTTGGATTTGAACATGAAAACAAAAGAAAAATAGCTATTAAAAATAAATTGTTCATACTTTTAGCTAATGTAAAAAATTAATATGCAATCTAAAAAGTTATATTTGTGCAATTATTAATTAATAAAAACTATGAAAAATATAATATTTGTTTTTGCAGTAATCACTTTCGGATTGATTTCATGTGGTGCTCCAACAGAAAAATCGACTGAAGTAAACACAACAAACGAAGCAGAAGTTACTACAGACTCTATGTCAGTAGAAACAGATTCTGTTAATGTTGAAGCTACAGAAGAAACAGACTCTGTAAGTGTTGAAGCTGCAGAAGAGGTTACAGAATAAGCAAATTACTTAATTTGTTTAATATAGGTGTTCCCAAAAGGAACACCTTTTTTTATCTATCAAACAAAAGTCTTTTACCTTTTTTAGAATCATTAATTTTGCCATTGTTATAAGCAAGATGACCATTTACGAATGTATACTTTACTTTCGATTTAAATTCTTGGTCTTCAAAAGGCGACCAACCACACTTATATAAAATATTATCTTTAGTTACAGTCCAGCAGTCATTTAAATCTACTAAAACCAAATCTGCCCAGTATCCTATTTTAATAAACCCTCTTTTTTCAATTTTAAAACAAATAGCAGGAGAGTGACTCATTTTTTCAACTATTTTCTCTAACGAAATCTTTCCTTGATGGTAAAACTCTAACATTGCTACTAAGGCATGTTGAACTAAAGGTCCGCCTGATGGAGCCTTAAAATAAGTATTCTGCTTTTCTTGTAATGTATGTGGAGCGTGATCAGTGGCAATAACATCAATTTTATTTTCTAATAAAGCATTAAAAACAGCTTCTCTGTCCTTTTTAGTTTTAACTGCTGGATTCCACTTTATTAATGTACCCTTATCATTATAAAAACTATCATCAAACCAAAGATGATGAATACAAACTTCTGCAGTTATCATCTTATCTTCTAATGGCAACTTATTGTCCAATAAATCCATTTCTATTGCAGTGGACAGATGGAAAACATGAAGTCGTGTATTATGTTTTTTTGCTAAATCAATAGCCATAGATGATGACTTATAACAAGCTTTGTCTGATCTGATTAATGGATGTAATTGAATTGGAACATCTTCACCATATATTTTTCTATAATTTTCTGTGTTTTCTCTAATTATATCCTCATCCTCGCAATGCACAGCAATTAACATTTTTGACTTCGAAAAAATTTGCTCTAAAACATCTTGATTATCTACTAACATATTTCCAGTAGAAGAACCCATAAAAATTTTGATTGCACCAACATTACGTGGATTAGTTTTCAAAACTTCTTCCAAATTATCATTAGAAGCACCCATAAAAAACGAATAATTTGCTACAGATACTTTTTCAGCTTTCTTATACTTTTCTTCTAGTAATTCTTGAGTTAATGCCTGTGGTTTAGTGTTAGGCATTTCCATAAAGGAAGTGATACCACCAGCGACTGCAGCTCTTGCTTCAGACTGTATATCAGCTTTGTGGGTTAAACCTGGCTCCCTAAAATGAACCTGATCGTCTATTACTCCTGGCATAAGATGTAATCCTTTAGCCTCAATTACTTCATCCGCTTTCTCATTAAGATCGACGCCTATATTAGAAATAATACCATCTTTTATAAACACATCTTTACACTCTGTTAACCCTTCATTAACTACAAATGCATTTTTTATTAAGGTTGATGACATAAATTAGCTTAGTATTTAGTAAATAAACTTTTTAATTTTAACTGTAATACTCCAAAAAAAGCTTCAAAAAATATATCTGAACTCATTTTTGAATTTCCTTCTGTACGGTCCGTAAAAATAACTGGAACTTCAACAAGCTTAAATCCTGACTTCCATGATTTAAACTTCATTTCAATTTGAAAAGCATAGCCTACAAAATCTATTTTTTCCAGATTTATTTTTTCTAATACAGGTCGCTTATAGCACATAAAGCCTGCTGTAGAATCATTTATTGGCAATCGTGTTACCAATTTTACATATTTTGAAGCAAAAAATGACATCAACAATCTACTCATTGGCCAATTAACAATATTAACACCATTAACATATCTTGAGCCAATTGCTACATCAGCACCGTCTGTAATACAAGAATTATACAGACGTTCTAAATCATCTGGATTGTGGGAAAAATCAGCATCCATTTCAAAAATAAACTTATAGTCTCTTTCAAGTGCCCATTTGAACCCATGTATATAAGCCGTACCCAAACCAAGTTTCCCTTTACGTTCTTCGATATATAATCCTTTGTTTTTTTCTTGTAGAGATTTAACAATTTGTGCTGTACCATCAGGCGAACCATCATCAACCACTAATACATCAAACTTTTTGGATAATGAAAACGTTTTATTAAGTATTTTCTCAATATTTTCTTTTTCATTATAAGTAGGAATAATTATTAAGCTATCTGACATTTAGGTTTTATTTAATTGCTAAAATATAAAAAATGGAATAAACCATTTTAACGTACACTATTACAAAATATTAAAAAAATCAAGGAGGTGATAATTTCTCGCCTCCTTGAATATTATATATTTTAAAATAAAATTAACTTATTGGTAGCATTTAATTCTCCACTATTATTGTAAAATTTACAAATATATGTACCAGGTTTTAACGATTTTAAATTTACTTTTTTTGAAGGTAAATTTGCTTGATAAACTAACTGACCAGAAAGGTTAAAAATCTCAAATGCTGCATCATTTATCAGCTGAATTATACCATTTGAAGGATTAGGGTAGAATTGCATTTTTGTTGATAAATTATCTTCCAAGTTACTTGTTGTAATTACAGTAATATCGCTAATGGAACGAGGACAAACTTTAAACTCTTCAAAGCTGTAGGTCAATGGGCCTACAATATCATAAGATTGATTCAAGACTGGTGTGTAACTATAAATAAAATCAGAAATTTTGACTGAAAAACTACCATCACTTACAGTCCATTCGTCGTATTGGTCCAAAGTTTCAATACACTCTATATTTGTTAATTTTACAAAAACACCTTCGTAAGCTTCATTATTAGCCATTTCTGGACTTACTTCAGTAGCTGTAAAAATATTGTTAGAAGATACCTTGTTATAGTTGGTTATATTCTTTAGTTCAGTCAAATTATAAAACTCATACACCTCAGCATCAAAAGTTACACTATCTCCTAATTCTGGTGAATTATCTAAATCGTATACATAAATACCAGACCATGGACCAGAACCATTCTGA
Source organism: Flavobacteriales bacterium (assembly GCA_049890095.1). Taxonomy (GTDB): domain Bacteria; phylum Bacteroidota; class Bacteroidia; order Flavobacteriales; family UBA7312; genus JABAYQ01. The sequence goes on from JBMHCD010000009.1 coordinate 133,823, forward strand.
ATAAAATATGCAGAAGTATCATTTACAATGGCAGTAACTATACCGCCTGTTGAAACTATTTGACCTTCAAGCTGCGAATTACCATTTTGATTTTCAGTATATTGAATATCATAAATACTAGTGACTACAATTTGACTATCCTGACATGTTGCTAAGCAGTCTTCCAAAGTATTAAACTCTCCATTTCCATCTGTTGATTCAACACATGAAAAGGCTTCACAATTCCAACTTTCAGTAGGTTCAATAATCTCTCCAGATAAAAGAATAATATCATCCAAATTCCAAGTGCTACCATCATTATTGCTACCTGTATATTTAAATCCAATTCTAACATTTGGAACAGCATAAGCAGATAAATCAATTGTTCCTGAATTTTGCCACTGGTATCCGTCTGTTGTTGCAAAAATTGCAAGATTTGAAATGTCAGTCCATGTAGCTAAAGAGGGATTTCCAGATTGATAATCGGTAGAAATCATCAACTCTAGAGGGTCTCCATTAAAATTATAACTAGATCTAAACCCTAAGCTTGGATCGACGTTTGTTAAATCTACACTTGGTGATATAAGCCAAGATTCACAAGCTTGATTCTCACCACTAAGATAATTACTCACTTTTGCTAATTGATCGTCTGAGCTGAAAATCTGCCAATAGCAATTTTCAGGTCCTGAAACTAATTCATTAACCCAACCACCAGAAGTTATACTCTCATCATTAAAGTCTTTGTAAAATAAAGTATCACTTTGAGCTTTAACTTGATTTAAACTCATAATAAATATAGCGATTAAAAAACTAACTTTTTTCATTATAATTTGATTTTAATTATTAAATATTTGTATGTCATCAACTTCCCATGTGCTTCCGTCAGAATTTGTTCCAATATATTTAAAGGCTAAATACACACCATTTTGATTGAAAGAATTTAAACTTATATTTCCAGATCCAACCCAATTGAAACTTCCTTCAGACCAGGTAGCTTGATCGGTTAAATCTACCCAAGTTGCATTATTTGGATCACCAGAACCTGAATAATCAGTAGAAATCATCAATCTTAGCTGATCACCACTGTAGTTGTATGTATTTCTAAAAGATAACTCTGCATTTGTACCTTGTAAATTTATAGCTGGAGAAATTAACCATGATTCACAAGCAGAGTTTGAGCCATCAGAATAATTTGAAACTTTTGCAGCAGAATTAGTCCCCGAATATATTCCCCACTCACAAAAAGTAGGACCACTGACTAATTGATTCAACCACCCTCCAGAGGTAACACTATTATCGTCAAAATCCTTATTTAGTATTATTTTCGAACCTCCTTGCCCTTGACAATCATCTAAACGATCATTTACAAGCTTTGCTTCAGAAGGTCGTCTTAGCAATAATTGAATATCATCATTATACTGACTTACTATAGCAGTTACACTTCCATTTCCAGAAGGAATGACCTGATTGGCAAAATTTGAATAACCGCTTGTTCGTACTATTAGCTGATTACCTACCTCATCTTGAAGGTATCTATTTGTTGTTTGTTGATTTATTCCATCTGCATAAGTTTGATTTAGGTCATCGCAAATAAATTCTACATTATCAATCATAACTAGACGAGCTTGCATACTTTCTCCATAAAGAGCAACATCTGCTAATGTTTGCATATCTACAACCGTTTGAGACTGAGTAGATTGTTTAAAAATATTAAGATCGGCATCAAGAGAATCCAGTTGTAACATTTGATTGTACTTTTTTAAAGTAGTGCCTAATAAATCTATTCGAATACTATCTCCTTGGTACAATCCGCTCGTTGAAGTAAATCGTAAATACATAGATGAAAAAGAATCTTGAACATATGCTTCTTTGTATAAATTGCCTGTCGTTTCATCCATTGTTACTACTGCATAAACAGAAAGTGAATCAGTAATAATCAAATCTTGTCCGGTGTGCATGTCTCTTAGTTCTTGTAAATTGATTATCTGACCTGCTGAAATTTGTTGAACAGGTGGAGCATCAAACTCACGTTCACATGAAATTAAACCAAAAGCAATTAAAACGATAAAAAAATATAACCTTATTTTCATAATATTTTATTTAAAAAATGTAACTAACCATAGCGAAAAAATTTCTACCATACATATAACCAATCCTATTTGGATATTTATCAACATCAGAGAAATCATACCTTAATTGTTCAAAACCTCCGGTTGCAAAATCTTTAAAATCTAGTATGTTATTTACATTAAGGCTAAAACGAACATACTCTCCATATTTAATTTTCCAGGATTTCCCTAAAAACAAGTCAAGACTCCAACCCGGATCTAACTTTGTTTGATTTAAAACACTCTCCAGTTGAGGATCAGTAGAAACAAAACCTTGTATAGCCTCAGAAGTTCTCCGATCAGGATTAAAATCTAAATATGTATTTGCAAAATAATTAGCAGTCAGTCCTCCAAACCAAAATTTAGAGGAATTATATTTCAATCCTAAAGATGCATTAGTTTGTGGTATTCCTCCAACTCGATAGTTTTTGATATACACCGTTCTATTCTCTGCAAGTAATTCTGTCGAGTTGTCTTGTACAATTGTCGCTTTTGGTCTTGAACTATATAAAAATTCTCCTGCGGCAAATGCCGTTGTAAGATTCAAAGAAGAAGTCAATTTAACTTCAGCACCAAGTTCAGTACCCATATAGCTTTGGTCAACACCGGTCATAAAATAATTAACAAAAGATTTTAAATCATCATGATAAAAACTTCTAGACCATGTTTTGTCTTCCATCAAAGTATAATACGCAGATAAACGGAGTTTTAAATAAGGAAATCTAATAAGATAATTAATATCCGAAGTTTTTATTGTTTCACTAGTAATATTTGGGACAACCTCATTTCTTGTTCTGGGTGAAATAAAGGTGTTTTGACTTAATGGTGCTCTTGAAATATATGCTAAGTTAGTTTGAAGCATATGACGACCATTAAACTTATATAACAATCCTGATTTTACTGCGGGATTAAAAAACATAAGTTTTTCGGAATTTCCTAAAGAGTTATTTTGAAACAGACCATTTTGCACATTACCCGTTCTCCAAAACTGAGTTCCAGAAATGAGCATTGAAAGATACGACTCTACTTTATCTAACTTATAATGCAGCTGACTAAAGGTATTAAATTTGTTTATGTTAATGTTATAATCATAACCAAACTTATCACCCTCTACAACAAGGTTATTCGGTGTTGATATATTACTTTGTGAAACCAATGGATCTACAAAATCTCGCTCAGCAAACTGATCAACGTCTACCCAAAAATCTGCACCTAATAAATCATTAATTTTTTTGAAATTATAACTAGTGTATTTGGTAATATAAACACCAAAATCAAAATTTAAATTTTCTGAACTTTTAAGATTTAAAACGCTATTCCAAGAATATTGTGAGTGGTTATTAAAATATTCTTCTACAATATACTTTGCTCTATTTCCAGTTACAGTATTCCCTTCAATACCATAAGCATCATTCATTGTAAATAGGTTTTTTCTATTTGCAAAATAAAGCTCATCCCAATTTATTTGTCTTGTAAACGCGTCGTTTTGCCAATTACTTAATACCTGCTGGTAATCGGACTCTTGTCCAGGAAGATTGTAGTAGGAAGGTAAATAACGATAATAATTTGGTCTAGGGTCTTGGGCATTGTACCAATTTAATCTTGTATTTCCTACCTTGCCGAAAGAATATGAGACAGTAGAATTAAGTTTCGAATTTTCAGACAAATTCCAATAATGAGAAAGTAATAACATTGGCTTATGAGTATTTCTCACATTAGCATTTCTTTTTTCACCTTGCTGAAATCCCCAATTTGGGTTATAAAAATTATTTCCTAAAATTTCGTGAATTTCTTCAACAACAATTCCTTGACGGCCTTGAACTGTAGGAGCACCATAACCGACCAAGCCCAAACTATGCTTTTTATTAATCTTTTTTTCAATTGAAAGAAAATAACTAGCCGAACTATAATAGGTCCCCTCTATATAACCTTCATTAGCATTACGAGTAGATGCAGAAACAGATATTGCTAATCCGTTGTCCATTAAGCCTGTAGAATGAGTAATCATTAACCTACTTGTATAATTTCTATTTGCGATAGCAGATGAAATTCTTGTCCCTGGCCTCAAATCGGTAGATCTTGTAGCAATATTTGAATATCCATTTATTCCACCAAAATAAAAAGAACTAGGAGATAGTCCAGACATACTTTGTTGATAACGAGTTATATCGTTTAATCCTCCCCAATATGCCCAAATAGCTCTCCCATTTTCTAAATTATTTAAAGGAAGTCCATTCATAGAAACAAAAGTATTTCTGGAATCATAACCTCTTGTTTTATAACGAGATGAACTAAAATTATAGGCTGATATTGCCGTAAATACATCCTTTGATGATTGTAATAATCCTGAGTAATCTTGTTCAGAAGATGAACTTTCAAGATCATCGAATGACAAAACAAATCCCATGTTTTGGTATAATGAAGTATCTACAGAATTATCTTGAGCAAAAACTAAAAGTTTAACTAGCATAGCTAGTGAAACTAAAGTAATTCTCACTAACGATTTGTATAGGTTAAGGTCAAACATTCTTGCAAAATTAAACTTTTTCTCAAGAGGACTATATTTTTAGTTATTTTTGATACTAAATTTTTAACCACAGATACAAGTGAATAGTATTTTACAAAAGATTCTTCTTTTACTTTTTTTCGTTTTTTGTCAGATTCAACTAAAATCTCAAAATTTTGTAGTAAGTAGTATAGGCTACTATAATGTTGAAAATCTTTTTGATACCAAAGATGATAAAGGCGTGAACGATAAAGACTTTACTCCTTTTGGTAAAAACTCATGGAACTCCATAAAATACTCCAATAAAATCGCTAATATTTCAGAAGTAATAAGTAAAATAAGTATCGATGTTAATCCTGACGGTTTAGCAATTTTAGGTTTATCGGAAGTAGAAAATAAAGGTGTTATTGAAGATTTAGTATCACATGCAAATATTATTGAAAAAAATTATCAGATTGTTCATTACGATTCGCCAGATAAAAGAGGTATTGATGTTGCCCTTATTTATCAAAAAAAATACTTTAATCTACAATCGTCAAAAAATTATGTTCTAAATCACCCTACAGATAGTTCTTTCAGAACTAGGTCTCAACTACTTGTAAGTGGAGATTTACTTGGCGAGCGAGTACATATTATCGTAGCACATTGGCCTTCAAGAAGTGGTGGGGAAAAAAGAAGCAAACCAAATAGAATTGCTGCTGCAAATCTTGGCAGAAGTATTATTGATTCCATTCAACTAGCAGAACCGAATGCTAAGATTATTTATATGGGAGATTTGAATGACGATCCAACAAACGAAAGCCTTACAAAACACTTAAAAAGTAATGGCAATTTACAAAAGTTAAAGCCATCCCAAATGTATAATCCAATGCTTGATTTATACAAAAAAGGAATTGGCTCATTAGCTTGGAGAGACACATGGAATATTTTTGATCAAATATTATTCACTCCATCCTTGGTGAAAAATCAAAAAGGCTTAACTTTTTATAAAGCGAAAGTCTTTAATAGTTCCTTTCTAATTCAAAAACAAGGTAGTTATAAGGGATATCCTTTTAGAACATTTGCAGGAGGTAATTATATTGGTGGTTATAGCGATCATTTTCCGGTCTATACTTTTTTAATCAAACAATTCAAATGAAACTTTTTAACTTAATCATTCTTCTTTTTTTGTGCCTAAATGTTAGTGGGCAACAAAACTATCGGCTGATGTTTTATAATATCCTAAATTTCCCGTCATCAAATCCTGATAAAGCAGAAACACTCAAAACAATAATCGACTTTACAGAAACAGATTTATTGATGCTTACCGAAATAACTGATGGCAGCGCTGTTGATTTAATTCTTGATGAAGCATTAAACAGCAATGAAAATAATTGGTCAAGTTCTCCATTTATAGATGGCCCAGATACCGACAATCTACTTTTTTATAAAAACAACCTGTTTCAATTAGTAGAAACAAATGTAATTGCAACAACTCTTAGAGACATTAATGAATACGTTCTTTACCTTACTGAAAGCACCTCTATAGATACCACTTTTTTGTATGTTTATATTTCACATCTAAAGGCAGGGAATAGTATCGAAAACGCTGCACAAAGAAATTTAGAGGCAACAGCCTTAAAAAACTATATAACACAAAGAATTAATGGAGAACATTTTATCGTTGCAGGAGACTTTAATGTTTACAGCGCAAATGAAAATGCTTATCAAACTTTGTTAAATTATGGTGTAACATTAAACGACCCTATTAGTCAGGAAGGAGAATGGCATAATAATATTAATTATTCTAACTATCATACTCAAAGTACTAGAACTAAATATCTATCCGATGGAGGGTCAATAGGAGGAATGGATGATCGATTCGACTTTATACTTATTTCTGACGATTTATTAGAAGGAAGATTATCTTATGAAGCTAATAGTTATTATTCTGTCGGTCAAGATGGTAATCATTTTAACTTATCTTTTAATAACATTAATAATAGTACGGTGCCTAGCTATGTAAACAATGCTCTTTATTATATGTCAGATCATTTACCAGTTGTTATGAATTTGAAGTACGACCCTTCATTGAGCAATATTAAAGGAAGTACTAAAAATAACTTATCAAAACAAATTGCCATAATTGATATGTATGGAAGATCCACAAGCTTTAAACCAAATTCTCTTTTATTTTATATCTACGAAAATGGAGAAGTAGAAAAAAAAATATTTTTAGATTAAAGTAAAAATCTAGTTACTATTTCATAAAATTGGTTTGGTTTTTCTGCATGCAACCAATGTCCAGCCTCAGAAATAGTTTGTATGTATGTATCTGGAAAATGAAAAAATATTTTTTCTTCATCCTCATCTTTTATATAATCTGATTTTTCTCCTTTCAAGAATAATGTTGGTTTAGTAAATCGATTATATTGATTAAGCTGTTGACCAACATTAGCTATATTTTTGGAAATTGCATTTAAATTAAATCGAAATTTTAGTTTCTTTTTTTCATTCCAATAAAGACTTTTTAAAAGAAATTGTCGAACATCAGTTTCATTAATATATTGAGATAAAATTTTATCCGCTTCAGATCTACTTTTTAAATCGGTATTATCTACAGCAAATAATCCATCAATAATCGTTTGATGATGTATAGGATAAAATTTAGGACTTATATCCACTACTACTAGTTTCCTAACAATTTGAGGATATTCTGTACTGAAGTACATTACTGTTTTGCCTCCTAAAGAATGACCAATCAGAGAAACATTCGACAATTTGTTATATTGAATATAATTATACAAATCGTCAGAAAGATGTTTGTATGAAAAGTGTTCATCATGAAAAGATCTTCCATGATTTCGATGATCTAGTAAATGAACTTCAAAAAAATCTGCAAATTGTTTTGCTAAGGTTTGCCAATTATCCGACATACCAAATAATCCGTGTAAAATAATTAACGGCTCTCCGCTTCCTGAAACTCTAGAAAATAATTTCATTTTAGTGCATTTTTATATAGCGAAATGGTATTTTCCAAACCAAGATACAAAGCATCAGAAATGAGTGCATGTCCAATTGATACTTCATCAAGAAAAGAAATTGAGGATGCAAAATAATTTAGATTCTCTAGGCTCAAATCATGTCCAGCATTTATTCCTAAACCTATCTTTTTGGCTAACTCAGCACATTCAACATATGGAGCTATTGCCTTTTTTTTATCTTTTAAAAAATTCTCAGCATAACTTTCTGTATATAATTCAATTCGATCTGTTCCTGTATCTTTTGCGCTTTCAACTTGTTTCAAATTAGGATCAACAAATATAGACGTCCGAATTTTATATTCTTTTAACTCACTAATAATATCACTTAAAAAACTTTGATTTGAATAAATGTCCCATCCTGCATTTGATGTTTTCACATTTGGTGCGTCAGGTACTAAAGTAACTTGATGTGGTTGTGTTTTTTTAACAAGTGCTAAAAAATTAGATGATGGATAACCCTCAACATTAAACTCAGTTGTCACTATTTTTTTTAACTCATCAACGTCATTATAAGTAATATGTCTTTGGTCTGGTCTCGGGTGTACTGTTATTCCATCTGCTCCAAACATCTCACATCTAGTTGCTGCTAAAGTAACACTAGGCAAATTGCCACCTCTGGCATTTCGAATGGTTGCTATTTTATTAATATTTACACTCAACTTGGTCATAACTAACTGTCTTTTTTAGAAGTTACAAAGTTAAAAAATACTAAGTTTGTCCTTTAAATAAATTATGATAAGTCATAAACTCATAGCAAATGAAATAAGTGCCGTTAGTCTTGAGGATAGCGGAGCTCTTGTCTTATCATTGATGAATGAATTTAAAGTCAGTCATTTACCAGTTATTTCCAAAAATACTTTTCTTGGAATAATTTCAGAAGACGATATTATTAATATGAAAGATGATACTGAAAAAATAAGTGTCATTTCTAATAATTTATCAAAAGATTTTATCGATGTAGAAAAAGATGTTTATGAAGTAATTGATAAAATTCATAGTAACAAACTTACTCTTATCCCTCTTTTAAATGAGGGTAAATACCTTGGTTCAATTACAATACATTCTATCATTAGTGCTTTGGCATCTATAACTGCAGTGAAAGAAGGTGGAGGGATGATTATTTTAGCTTTAAAAAAACAAAACTATCAAATGAGCGAAATTGCTCAAATCATTGAATCAAATAATGCTAAGATTTTAAGCTCCTACATTACCGAACATTATGATAGTGACAAGCTAACTGTTACTCTTAAACTAAACATTCAAAACCTCAATGCAATTGTTCAAACTTTTGAACGTTACAAATACATCATAACCGCCCATTTTGAACCAACAAATCAGAATACAAATAACACCATTAGCGATAGGTATGATTCGCTAATGAGATATTTAAATCCGTAAATGCGATTTTATTTTTTTTTCTGTTTTACAATTCTCACAAGCTTTGTTTTTGGACAAAACAAAATGGTCATTTCTGAAATATCAATAAACGGAAATAAGAAAACCAAAGAACATACTATACTCAGAGAATTATACTTTGCAGTAGGAGATTCATTGAACGCCAAGGAATTGGTAGAAAAAATAGAGCAGAGCAAAAAAAATATTGAAACGCAATGGCTATTTAATTTTATTGATTTTGACTTTAAAATTCAAGAACAAAAAATAGCTATTAATATTGATGTTGTCGAACGATGGTATATATGGCCTTATCCTATCCTTGAAATATCAGAACGAAACTTCAACGTTTTTTATGATTCGTTAAAAGCATCTAATTATTCAGATTTTTCAAAATTGAATTATGGTATTTTTCTTAATATCTATAATTTTAGAGGACGAAACGAATTGCTACAAATTAAATATCGTAAAGGTCATAAAGAACATTATTTATTCGACTATTACATCCCATATTTAAACCAATCTAAAGCAATTGGGTTAAATATAGTGGTTGAACAATTTAGAATGAAAACTTTTCACTTTAATACAGTAAATAATCAATTGGAGTATTTTACTTCCAACGAAGCTCAATTTAAAGATTTTAAAAAGTCTATCACTCTACAATACAAACCGAAACTTATCTTCACACACAAATTATCATTTGAAAATTCTGTTTATACAATTCCAGATGATCCATCTTTGAAAGAAATGAATTTCATAGAGTCTTCGTCCAATAAATTTATTGTTAATAAAGTTCAATATTTGCTAGAAAACGAAAAAAGAAATTCAATAAGCTATCCTACAGAAGGAGGATATAACATGTTACAATTTGATTTTTACAAAGGCATTGATAATGATTTTCAAAACATAAGTCTAATTGCAAAAAATGAAAATCATTTTCGAGCTGGTAATAGATTTTTTTATGGCTACAGTCTAAAAGGAAAAGTAAATCTCAATGATTCTTTACCTTATGTTTTAAACGAATCATTGGGCTTTGAAGATTATCTTAGAGGATATGAATATTTTGTAATAGATGGAGGGAAATATATTTTTTCAAAAACTGCATTTAAATATTCGTTAATTCCCAAAAAATTATTTCAAATTCCTTTTTTTGATTTAGATCAATTTAAAAAATCTTATTATTCGGTATACTTAAGTATATTTGCCGATATGGGTATTGTTTATGATAAATACACAGATCCTAGCAATAAACTGAATAATAACTTTTTATTTAGCCAAGGTGTAAGTCTTGACTTTGTAACTTATTATGATAAATTATTTAGATTAGAGTTAAGTAAAAACCATTTAAATGAATGGGGAATTTTTCTCCATTTTTCAAATCCTTTTTAGAAATGAGAATCGCTTTATATGGCAGTCCATTTGATGTGTCAAAATCAAAATATATTCAACACCTGGTTTGCAAAATTGAACAAGAAAATATTCCCATTTGTGTTGAACGTCAATTTTTGGAATTTTTAACACAACAAATTAAATTTAAAAACTCGGTTACTGAGTTTGAAACTCATCTTGATTTAAAAGAAAATGCTGATATACTTCTTAGCATTGGAGGTGATGGAACATTATTAAATACTATTACTTTAATCAGGGATTCTAATATCCCTATTTTAGGAATAAACACCGGTCGTTTAGGGTTTATTTCTAGTATTTCAACCGATCAAATAGATTCTGCAATAACACAATTAATAAAAGGGAATTACAACATTCAAGAACGTACGCTTTTACAATTGGAAAGTGAAAACAATTTATTTGGCGAAATAAATGTTGCATTAAATGAAGTAACTATTTTGAAAAAAGATACTTCATCAATGATTCAAATCCATGCTTATTTGAACGACGTTTATCTAAACTCATATTGGGCAGATGGATTAATCGTTTCTAGCCCAACAGGTTCTACTGGCTATTCTCTAAGTTGTGGAGGTCCAATTATTTTACCAGAGACTAATAATTTTATTATTTCTCCAATTGCGGCTCACAATCTTAATGTTCGTCCATTGGTAGTGTCTGACGATACTGTAATTCGATTAAAAGTTGATGAAAGAGAAGAACTAGCATTAGTAGCGCTCGACAGTAGGTCAAGAGCAATTAATCCTAGCTTAAGCCTTACAATCCGAAAAGCAAACTATAAAATTAAACTTATTCGATTAGAAGATCAAAGTTTTATTTCTACTATGCGAGAAAAATTAATGTGGGGTAAAGACAAAAGAAATTAATCGAATATATCATAAATAACTATATTTGCACGTTATAGTTTTCACGTAAAATTTAATATGATGAAAAGATTACTTTTTTTAATAATTGTTTCTACCCTCATTGGCACAAACATAAAAGCACAATCAATAGATCCATACTCTGAAATTGGTTTGTTTTTAGGAACATCGTATTATCTAGGTGATTTAAACGATGTTCACTTTAAGCTAGCACAACCTGCTACTTCCATCAATTATCGTTATAACCTAGATAGAAGATTTGCTTTAAGAGGAGGTGTTTGGGCCGGAGAATTAAGAGCAAGTGATAAACTAAACGAAACCGATACAACTAAAATTAATCGTAATTTACATTTTAAGTCTCCAATTTATGAAGTATCAGGCTTAATAGAATTCAATTTCTTTGATTACGAAACAGGAAACAGCAGATATCCATTTACTCCATTTGTTTATACTGGAATTTCTTTATTTCAATTCAATCCTCAAGCAAGGTTATATGATACACCAACTGTATTTGATAACGATAATGGTGACGGAAATCCATGGGTTGAACTACAACCACTAGGAACAGAAGGGCAAAACTCCGTACAATACCCAGGAAAAGATATTTATCAACTGATTCAATTTGCTATTCCAATTGGAGTTGGCTTTAAACTAAGTTTAGGTAGAAACTTCAGTCTAAGCGCTGAGTATGGAGCAAGGAAAACTTACACCGACTATTTAGATGATGTTGGTGGAACCTATGCAGACCCTTTTTATTTATATGCAGAAAACGAAACTGCAGCACTTTTATCTGATCGATCTTATGCTCTATTTGAATATTTAAACTCTAACCCAGGAGCAAATATTACTAGTTGGCAAGGAAATCGTGATAAGCTAAGAGCAAACGAAAATGATTGGAGCGATTGGTATTCTTTTGCAGGTATATCATTAGTTTATAAAATTTATACTAAACCTAAAGTCTGTAAATTCTAGTATGTCGTTGGATACCAAAATTTTAACAGAAAAAATTCCAAAACATATCGCCATTATCATGGATGGTAATGGTCGGTGGGCAAAGAAACAATCCAAAATTAGAATATTTGGTCATAGAACAGGTGTTAAAACAGTTCGAAATATTGTTGAAGGGTCTGTACAGTTAGGAGTTAAATACCTAACACTTTTTGCATTCTCATCTGAAAATTGGAATCGACCCAAGTTTGAGATAAATGCTCTTATGGAGTTACTTGTTCAGACTATCCACAGTGAAACTAAAACTCTAAATAAAAATAATGTAAAGCTTACTGCAATTGGCGATATTGATAATCTTCCGAATAATTGTTCAAAAAATTTAAAAAGTGCTATTGAACTTACCAAAAACAATACTGCAATGACTTTAGTACTTGCTTTAAGTTATAGCTCTAGAGAAGAAATTATATCAACATGCAAAAAAATAGCTCGAAAAGTAGTAAACAAAGAGCTAAATATCGACGACATAAACGAAAATATTATTAACGAAAATCTTTATACTCATAATATCCCTGACCCTGAATTATTAATAAGAACTAGTGGAGAGTATCGATTAAGTAATTTTTTAATGTGGCAAATTGCTTACTCAGAATTACATTTTACTGATGTCCTATGGCCAGAATTTACCATGGATCATCTTAAGAAAGCAATCATAGATTTTCAAAATAGAGAACGAAGATTTGGTAAAACTAGCGAACAAATTGAAAAAGAAAATGCATAAAAAACAAATATTAACCATTTTCTTTTTATGCTTACAACTATTTGGTTTTGGGCAAATTTCACTTAATCAGATTGATATTGATTATAAAAACCCAAGTGAATACACCGTTGCAGGAATAACTATTGAAGGAACAAAATTTTTAGATCATCAAACTTTAATCCAAATTTCATCTATTGAAATTGGACAACGAATAATGATTCCTGGAGATGAAATTACAAAAGCCATTAATATACTTTGGAAACAAGGATTATTTTCTGATGTTCAAATTAACATTGATAAAATTGAAGGGTCAAAAGTATTCCTAACCTTTTACTTAGAAGAACGTTCTAGATTATCTAAATTTAAGTTCGAAGGAATTAAAAAGGCAGATGTAGATGAATTAAGAGATAAAATAAAATTAGTAAGAGGTAAAATTTTAACTGAAAATTTAATCAATAACACTAAAAATATTGTTAAAGATTTTTTCATTGAAAAAGGTTTTTATAAAACCCAAGTTGATCTTTCTTACCAGAAAGATACTGTAACTAAAAATCATATGATTTTGTTAGTAAAGATTAACAAAAATGAGAAGGTTAAAATTGATAAAATCACTTTCAATGGAAATTCTGTTTTTAATGAAAAAAAATTAAAACGCTTAATGAAAGAAACTAAGGAAAAGAAAACCCTTAGAATCTTTAAAGCTTCCAAGTTTTTGAGTAATGCATTTTCAGACGATAAGGAAAGCATCATATCAAAATATAATGAGTCTGGTTATCGTGATGCTAAAATCGAATCGGATTCTATAAACTTTAATTCAGAAGGAAACTTAGAAATTAGTATTAGTATAAAAGAAGGAAACCCTTACTATTTTGGTGATATAAACTTTGTTGGTAACACTAAATACTCCAACAGAGAGCTTACTGAATTAATTGGTATTGAAAAAGGAGATATTTTTAATGAATCTATCATTCAAACTCGACTTTTAGGTTCTCCAGATAGTAGAGATGTACACTCTCTTTATTTAGACAATGGTTATCTTTTTTCTCAGGTCAACCCAGTTGAAATAAATGTTGAGAATGATACTATAAATATGGAAGTTCGTATTTATGAGGGGATACAAGCTAGAGTTAATCGAGTTTCGGTAGTTGGTAATACCAAAACCAACGATCATGTTATTATGAGAGAAATTAGAACAAAACCAGGTGATCTTTTCAATCGATCATTAATCATACGTTCTAATCGAGAACTTGCTACTTTAAATTACTTTAATCCTGAAACTTTAGACATTGACGTTAAGCCTGACCCTCAAAAAGGAACAGTAGATTTAACTTATAAAGTTGAAGAAAAGTCATCTGATCAAATTGAATTACAAGGAGGATGGGGAGCAAATAGAATTATAGGTACATTCAGAGTATCATTTAATAACTTTTCTTCAAAAAATATTTTCAATAAAGGGGCTTGGACACCTCTACCCTCAGGAGACGGTCAACGCTTAAGTTTATCTGCTTCATCAAATGGTGTACAATACCAATCCTACAACATTTCATTTACAGAACCTTGGTTGGGAGGAAAAAAACCAAATGCTCTAAGTATAGGTGCATATCACTCCATAACTACTAATGGTTTAGATAGAGATAATGAAAATAGAGGCGAGTTCAATGTTACTGGCTTTTCATTAGGCTTAGGAAAGCGACTAACCTTCCCAGATGACTTTTTTACATTATATCAAAACCTAAACTTTAAAAAATATAATGTAGATAATTATAATTTAGGTTCATTTGACGAAGGAACTTTTTACAACTACAGCTATTCTTTTGTTTTAGGAAGAAATTCAGTCGATCAACCAACCTTTCCTAGAAAAGGATCAAACATGAAATTAACGATACAATTAACTCCACCTTATTCGTTATTTGATGATATAGATGACTATAGTACTCCTGAAGGCTTAGTCCAAAACAAATGGGTCGAATATCATAAATGGAATATTGGAGCTAACTGGTTTAGTTCATTAGCAAATAAATTGGTTTTAAAAACAAACCTAGAGTATGGTTTAATCGGAAAGTATTCAAGTGAAAAAGCTCTGTCTCAATTCGAACGTTATTATGTAGGTGGAGATGGTTTAAGCGGCTATGCATTAGATGGAAGAGAAGTTATTGCGTTAAGAGGATATTCTAATAATTCATTATCTCCAGATAATGGAGCTACCGTTTATAACAAATACACTCTAGAAATGAGATATGCTTTATCGTTAAACCCTCAATCCCCAATTTTTGCTCTTGCATTTATAGAAGCAGGAAATACGTGGAACAATTTATTTAAATTTAATCCGTTTGAGATAAAACGATCAGCAGGTGTTGGTATACGTATAACCATTCCTATGATTGGAATTATGGGAGTAGATTGGGGATATGGATTCGATGATGTACCAGGCAAACCTGATGCAAACGGCGGTCAATTTCACTTCTCTATTAATCAACAATTTTAATTATATTTGTGAAGAACATGAAAAATATCCTATCCATTTTTCTTTTATTGTTTGCTCTTAATTCATCAGCACAAAAATTTGCATATGTTGATAGTGAATATATTTTAGAAAGAATCCCTGAATATCAATCTGCTCAAGACCAACTTGAAAAAGTGTCCGTTACTTGGCAAGATGAAATAGAACAAGTCTTTCAAGAAATTGATCAGCTTTACAAAAAATTTCAAGCCGACCAGATTTTGCTTACCCAAGACATGAAGAAAAAAAGAGAAAACGAAATCATTAATAAAGAAAAACAAGCTAAAGAACTTCAAAGAAAAAGATTTGGTCCGAATGGTGATTTATTTACAAAAAGAAAAGAACTTGTACAACCAATTCAAGATAGAGTATTTAACGCTATTAAAAGTTTTAGCGAAGAAAAAAGGTACGATTTTATTTTTGACAAGTCTAGTGATTTAATTATGTTACATTCTAACCCTAGCCTTGACAAGAGTGATGATATTTTAAAAATCTTAGGAAATTAATTAACAACCAAAAACAAAAAAAAATGAAAAAAGGAATTTTAATTTTAACGCTTTTAATATCAACTTTATCGTGTATAGAAGCACAAAATAAATTCGGATACTTAAACTCCAATGAATTACTTTCAATGATGCCTGAAAGTTTAGAAATGCAAACAGAGCTCGAAAATCAAGCAAAAAAATTAGAATCTCAGCTATCTGCAATGCAATCAGAATATGAAAGCAAAGTTGTTGATTTTCAAAAAAATGAAACAACCTTCTCTGATTTGGTAAAAGAAGATAAAATTAAAGAAATAGAAAGTATTCAAAAAAGAATGGTAGATTTTCAGCAAAGAGCTCAAAAAGAATTAGCTGAAAAAGAAGCTGCGCTGTTTACTCCGATTAGAGAAAAAGCTATGGATGCGATAAATAAAGTAGCCCAAGAAGGAAATTATACCTATATTTTTGATTCGGGAGCAGGTACTTTTTTATATGTCGATGAAAGTGAAAATATAATTGAAAAAGTAAAGAAAAAACTGGGAATGTAATAACCTAGATTATTATAAAACTTAAAGCAGTTTGGCAACAAACTGCTTTTTTTTAAGTTTAGATATGATTAATAACGCTCCAATTGGTATTTTTGATTCTGGGATAGGTGGACTTACCGTTGCAAATGCAATAAAGAATGTTCTTCCCAACGAAAGTATAGTATATTTTGGAGATACTAAACATTTACCATACGGTGAAAAATCAACTGAAGCCATTATAGAATATTCAATCCAAATCAGTAAATTTCTTAAACAAAAAAAATGTAAGATGATTATTATAGCTTGTAATACTGCGTCTTCAGTTGCATTTGAATCTGTTAAAAGAACATGTCCTAGTATAAAAGTTATAAATGTCATTGACCCAGTGATAGATTATATTTCTCAAAATAAATCAACTGTAAAAATTGGTGTTATTGGAACAAAAGGAACAATAAAATCGAATATTTATCAAAAAAAAATAAACGCCTCTAACAAACATATTTCTGTAAAATCGCTAGCTACTCCATTATTAGCTCCAATGATTGAAGAAGGCTTTGTAAACGATTCCATAAGTAAATTAGTTGTACATAATTATCTTAATAATGAAAAATTAGCTGGGATTGAGAAAATCATTTTGGCATGTACCCATTATCCATTAATTGAAAAAATTATTGAGTCTTTTTACAAAAATAAAATTGAAATTATTGATTCGGCTAGTCAGGTTGCTGAAAAAATAAAAAGTTACTTAACAGAAAAAGAAATATTGAGCAAAACGGAAGCCCAACATCATTTTTATGTGTCAGATTATACCGAATCTTTTGAACAATCAGCTAAAGTTTTCTTTAATAAAAATTTAGCCTTAGAAAAAGTTAAACTCAAACCTTAAACCACGAAGCATATTTTGTGTAATTTTCTGCAATTCCTTTAATTAAATCTTTCGTTTGCTCTACACTCAAACTTTTAACTTTTTTAGCTGGAATACCAGCATAAATAGATCCTGATTCTAATCTAGAATTTTGTAGTACAACTGATCCAGCTGCTACTATGGTATTACTTTCTATTTCTACATTATCCATTACAATTGCTCCCATACCAATTAAAACGTTGTCCTTAATAGTACAACCATGAACGATTGCATTATGACCTATAGACACATTATTACCAATTTCAGTTGGATGTTTTTTATAAGTACAATGTACGACTGCACCATCTTGAATATTAACTTTCTCTCCTATTTTGATATAATGAACATCACCTCTAATAACAGCATTAAACCATATACTACAATTATCTCCTATCTCAACCTCACCAACAACAGTACAGTTTTCTGCTAAGTAAACATTTTTACCAAATTTGGGTGATTTTCCTTCAACACTTTTTATTAATGCCATTTTGTTTTTTTTTCAAAGATAAAAGTTTGATGTAAATTTGCACTAATATAAATCAATATCATGACTAAAATTCCTATTTCATTATACGCAGAAGCTACTCCTAATCCTATGGTTATGAAGTTTACTGCCAACAAAATGTTAGTTAATAATAACATTTTTGAATTTTTAAATAGAGCAGAAGCTATTTCTTCTCCTCTAGCAACAGAGCTATTTGGATTTCCATTTATAGAAAGCGTCTTTATCAGTGGCAATTTTATCTCAGTAACAAAAAAACAAAACGATATAGAATGGTCAGACATTGTAGTTGAAATGAGGGAGTTTATAAGAGACTATATAATGGACGGAGGAATAATTGTAAACGAAAATGCAAAACCTGCAAAACTTCAAAAAGATTCTATAAAACATAAAGAAGAATTAAAAAGAGAATTTTCAGATATTGAGAAAAAGATTGCTGATTTATTAGACGAATATGTTAGGCCTGCAGTAGAACAAGATGGTGGGTTTATTTCTCTTAAGAAATTCGAAAAAGGAATAGTTACTGTTTCGCTTCAAGGAGCATGTAGCGGATGCCCCTCTTCAAGTATGACTCTAAAATCAGGAATCGAAGGTTTATTAACGAAAATGCTACCTGACGAGGTTACTGAAGTTATAGCCGATAATGATTAGGTATCTCATTTTATTTTTTGTAGGATTAACTTCATTTGTATATGCACAAGAAGATAAATCTATTCTTTTTGGTCTTCAAATAAAGCCAATTATTCCAAATAATTATTTTAATGCTGGCAGTATTAGCCAATCATTTTATAGTAATGACTCTGTTCAATATAACTTTGAATTAAAACCAAGAGTAAGTCAATCTATTGGTATGATTATAAGGAAAAACTTAAGTAAAACTATTTCTTATGAAACAGGAATGAATCTAATTCAAAGAAAATATAAACTTTTGGTTGAAAGCAACGAATTATCAGACTACACTAATTTTTCAGTAAGATCATATGAAGTTCCTATTCAAATTTTAGCATTTGTTAAAGCATCTCAAAAAGTTTATCTGAATGGTTCTTTTGGTGTTTCATATAATGTTTTCTCTTCCGATACCTATTCAGAAGGAGAAACAAACAGCTTTTTTTATCAAAATACATCAAGAAGAAGAAGAGGTCAATCTGCATTTATTGCTAACTTAGGTGCAGAATATAGAACCAAAGACAAAGGCTACTTTTATCTTGGATTTTCATTACACAGACCATTAAAGAGTATTGTTCGTGTCTTTCCAGAATATAATGATGGGAAAAGTAAGTTTAATATTACTGCTCCATCGAGCAACAGTTATTATATAGAACAAAACGGTAATTTTATTACCTTTGACTTTAGATATTTTTTTCAACGTTCAAATAATTAGTTTCCTTACCTAACTAAATTTACATGTTTAATACCTTAACAAGACTACTGATCGTTTTTTTTGTAAGTTGCTGTTTTTACAATATTAATGCACAACCATTACAAAATGGAATGGCAATTTTAACACATTGGACAGGTAATAGCGGCCAATGGGATGCCTTTTCAATTTTTGATACTGAAGATAACATTAATGCACCTCTTGGTCAAAACTGGAATACCACATTCTATACTCCTGCTGACCCTCTAATACATGAGCAATGGAAAGGAACTAATATGGGTGATGTTTTCGGTATTGCTATTGATAGTGAAAAAAACGCCTACTTTACAACTACAAAGTCCATTTCTAGTAGTGGATCTACAGCCACGAATAGCGGAGTTGCAGGAGATGGTGGAGTTTATAAATTAAATGCCAATGACTGGAGTGTTACACCATTTATAACAACTGGTACTGGGCCGAATCAAATACCTAATAATAATGTTGGTCTAGGCAACATTTGTTATGATAAATGGAATGATCAGTTATTTATCACAAACTTTGAAGATGGTAAAATTTATAGGTTTGACACCGACGGAAATCTTTTATCAACTTTTGACCCTTTTAATGCTGATGATGGTACTAGCGGATTCGCTGGACATGGTGAAGCAATATGGGGAATAAATATATATGGAGATAATAGCAATAATTTAAAAGTTTATTTTTCTCAATGGACTGAAGATAATTCACTCTCTTACTCAACAAATATCAATAATTCTGTTTGGTCTATAGATTTAGATAATAATGGTGATTTTTCAGGCACGGAAGAACTATGTTTTAGTCTTAGTGATATTACCTATAACTGGCAAGTTGTAGAAGGTGGTTCATATCCAATTTCAGATATTACTTTCAGTACAGATGGTAAAATGTATTTATGTGAAAAAACTCAAGGAGGTTGGTCTACCTTTGGAGGTTTTGACGATTTATTTACTCCAGGAGCACATAATTCTCGTTTGTTAGAATATACATTAATAGCTGGGGTATGGGTAGAAACTCAGCACTATGGAGTAGGAAATTATAATACGCCTAATACCTCTGATAATACTGCTGGTGGTGTAGCTTTGAGCAATAAACAAACTACTGATGGTGTTGAATGTGAAAAATTAATTTGGGCAACTGGTGATGCTCTAAGGTTTTCAGGCTTTAATCCAGCAGATGGTGGTGTAGATTATGTTTACGGAGCAGCAGGAATTCCTGTAGAAGGAAATTCTCTTGACCCAACTTCAGCAAATTATGTACAGAATACCAGTATATATGTTGATGTAAATTATACTGGAATGGGAAATGACGGCTCACAAAAAATGTCTTTTGGGGATATTGAAATTTATTCTGACGAACAAATATCACCTGAATTTGTTGTTTTACCAGACTCTACCATCTGTCCAGGCTCTAGTGTCGTTTTAAGTGTTAGTGGGGGTACAAATTACCAATGGTCTCCAACAGCAAGTTTAGACGATCCTACAAGTGCAAATCCTATTGCAAGTCCAACAGAAAACACTACATATACTGTTACAGGCGATGGTGCTTGTGGTGGTACTAGTCAAGCAACAATTAATATTGCTATTGATGATTATTCTTTTACATTAGGACCAGATTTAACCATTTGTAATGGCTCACAACAATCGATTAGTTTAAACTCAGGAAATGAGGCTATATCATCTCTTTGGAACACAGGAGAAGTTACTTCTAATATAAACATAAACAACCCTGGTACATATAGTGTTACTAACATGAGCCCCAATTTTTGTTCATTTTTTGATCAAATTATAGTTTATGAAGGAGACTCGCCAAATCTCGGATTCACGACCTCTAATAATTCAGGTTGTAATCCCTCCTATTTTTCACTCCTTGACACTAGTATCGCATTTGCTAACGATCCTATTGAGTCATGGCAATGGGAAATAAATAACGATTTATATTTTGGACAAACGCCAAATATCTACCTTGATCAGTCAGGAACATTTGATGTAAGTTTAGAGGTAACTACAGAACTAGGTTGTAAAGGTTACTTTACAATAAATGATTTTTTAACTGTTCATGAAATTCCATATGTAAGTTTTGATATTTATCCAGAAAAAATTTCAAAATGTAATGGTTCTGTATATATAACAAATGCTACAACTAATTATGATAGTATTGTTTGGGATATGAATGATGGATCTTTATTTTTTGAAGATACTCTTGAGGTTTATACTTATCAAGAATTAAATCCATATCAAATAAATTTATCAGTATTCGATCAGAATGGATGTACAAATAGTTTTTCCAAATTTATTACTCCGATTGAAGAAGTACCAATTTTTGTTCCAAACGCATTTACACCTAATTCTGATACTAAAAACGACCGCTTTTTACCAATTTTAGGATGTCACCAAAATTATGAATTGAGCATTGTTAATAGATGGGGGGAAACTATTTTTTATACAAATGATCCGCGTTTAGGATGGGATGGAACTTATGATGGTAAAATTTGTCCTAATGGAGTATATGGCTGGAGAGTAAGTTACGATGGTGTAAAAATAAACCAAGTAAAAATGGGCGAAGTTCATCTTATAAACTAAGATGAGTTTACAGCCCTAAACTTACTTTAATCTCAGAGTTCAATAAATGAGTAGCAGGATCTTCTAAACACTCTTTTACTCTACATAAAAACCCAACTGACTCTCTACCATCAATAATTCTATGATCGTACGAAAGAGCAATATACATTATAGGTCTAATTTCAACTTTTCCATTTATAGCAACCGGACGCTCAACAATATTGTGCATTCCTAAAATTGCAGATTGAGGAGGATTAATAATAGGTGTAGAAAGCATAGAACCAAAAATACCGCCATTAGTAATTGTAAAAGTACCTCCCATCATTTCGTCTGGGGTTATTTTACCATCTCTAGCCTTTATTGCTAATCGTTTAACCTCACTTTCTACTTCTTGAAAGTTTAGTAATTCAGCGTTTCTAATAACAGGAACCATTAATCCTTTCGGAGCACTTACAGCAATACTTATATCCGCATAGTTATGATATTGAACCTGATTATCATCAATCATTGCATTAACATCTTTAAACTCCATTAAAGCTGTAGTAACCGCTTTGGTAAAAAACGACATGAAACCAAGGTTTACACCATATTTTTCTTTAAATACCTCTTTATACTCCGATCGAATTTCGTTAATAGCAGTCATATCCACTTCATTAAAAGTGGTTAACATAGCTGTTTCGTTTTTTACAGAAACTAAACGTTGAGCAACTTTACGTCTCAACATAGACATTTTTTTACGCTCAATTCCTCTAGGTCCATCCGAAACAACAGTAGATGAAGATAACGCTTCAATTACATCATCTTTCACTATTTTACCTCCTTCTCCAGTGCCTTTAACATCAGCAGGAGATAATTCATTTTGTTGTATCATAGCTTTAGCTAAAGGAGTTGCCTTTGTGTCTAAGTTAGAAGAATCAGAATGAACAATATTTTTTGAAATGGTAACTTCAGAAGATTGTTCTTCTTGTTTCTTAGCTTGACCAACAGCGTCTGTGTCAATTATGCAAACAACATCACCTACTGCAACCATTTCGCCTTCCTGAACTACAATTTTTATAGCTCCACTAACTTCAGCAGGTAAAGCCAAAGTAGCTTTATCTGAATCAACTTCGGCGATTTCTTGATCTTTCTCAACATAATCTCCATCTTCTACTAACCAAGTAGCAATTTCAACTTCCGAGATTGACTCTCCCGGACTAGGTACTTTCATTTCTAAGAGCATGGTTCTTTTATTTAAAAACTTGTTCTATTAATTTATTTTGTATTTGTGCCGAACGCTTGCTAGATCCACTTGCTGTTGCAGCACTTTCAGATCTAGAAACTAATTCGAAAGGAATATCCCTTAAACTTCTTAAAATATGAGTCCAAGCTCCCATATTTGCTGGTTCTTCTTGGGCCCAAATAATTTTATCCGCTTTATATTTTTTTAATGTTTGAGTAATTTGATCTGTTGGAAGTGGATATAGCTGTTCTACCCTGACAATAGCTACATTTTTTGAACCTATTTTGTCTCTATATGCATCAAGTTCATAATATAATTTTCCAGAACAAAACACTAATTTTTTGACTTGTGTGTCTGATTTTTCATCAATAATTAGCTCTTGGAAAGAACCGAAACTCAAATCCTCAATTTTAGAAACACATTTTGGATGTCTTAGCAGACTTTTAGGAGTAAATACTACTAATGGTTTTCTAAATTTACGTTTCAATTGTCTTCTCAGTACATGAAAGAAATTAGCAGGTGTGGTACAGTTTACCATTTGCATATTATTCTGTGCACACATTTGTAGGTAACGTTCCATACGAGCACTAGAATGTTCTGCTCCCTGACCTTCGTATCCATGAGGAAGAAGCATTACTAATCCATTCATAATCTTCCATTTATCTTCTGCACAACTTATAAATTGATCAATCATTATCTGACCTCCATTACTGAAGTCTCCAAATTGCGCCTCCCAAATTGTTAATGAATTTGGTCTAGCCATTGCATAGCCATAATCAAAACCTAGTACACCGTATTCCGACAAAAGGGAATTATAGGCTTCAAATTTTGCTTCTTTACTTACACTATTAAGTGGGCATATCTCTTGCTCTGACTCTTCTAATTTAAGAACTGCATGTCGATGAGAAAATGTTCCTCTTTCAACATCTTGACCACTTAACCTTACCGATTTTCCTTCGTTTAGTAATGAGCCGTATGCTAATAGTTCTGCGGTACCCCAATCTAGTTGATTACGTTCTTCAACCATTTTACGCTGATCATTTAATAACCTCTGAGTTTTTTTAAACAATTGAGACACTTGAGGAATATCGTACAAATGCTTAGCAATTTTTTTAAGCGTTTTAACATCTACTCCTGTATCCACTTTTTGAGCGAAAGAGTTGTCAGAGGCTGGAGTAAGTCCAGCCCATTCCTTTTGTAAGAATGGAGTGATATGAGCTTTTTCTATTTCTTTTGACTCATCGAATCGACTTTGGAGAAAGCTTTTAAACTCTTTTTCCATTTCTTTCACAAGATTCGCTTGAACTACACCCTCGTTTATTAATTGATGATTATAAATCTCTCTTGGATTCGGATGCTTATTAATAGTTTTATACAATAAAGGTTGGGTAAACCTTGGCTCATCTCCTTCATTATGTCCATATTTTCGGTAGCATAACAAATCTATAAATACATCTTTATGAAACTTTTGACGGTACTCAACTGCCATTTGAACAGCATGTACAACGGCTTCAACGTCATCTCCATTTACATGAAATACAGGGGAAAGAGTAACTTTTCCTACATCAGTACAATAAGTACTCGAACGAGCATCTAAATAATTCGTTGTAAAACCAATCTGATTATTAATTACAATATGAATAGTCCCTCCTGTTTTATAGCCATCTAATTGAGCCATTTGAATAACTTCATAAACAACTCCTTGTCCTGCCAATGCAGCATCTCCATGTATTAAAATAGGAACTAGTTTTTTATTATCTCCATTATATTGCTTATCAATTTTAGCTCTTGAAATTCCTTCAACAACAGGGTCTACTGCTTCTAAATGAGATGGATTAGGAGAAAGTGATATTTTTACATTATTTGAATTATTACACTTTTGTTCTGAAGTAAATCCTAAATGATACTTCACATCTCCGCTGAATAATTTGTCATCATAATCAACACCTTCAAATTCAGTAAAAATTTCTTTGTACGTTTTATTAAAGATATTAGCTAATACATTCAACCTTCCTCTATGTGCCATACCCATAACAAACTCCTCTACTCCCAATTCCGCCCCATGTTCTATCAACGCATCCATTGCAGGTATTAATGATTCTGCTCCTTCTAAGGAAAATCGTTTTTGACCAACATACTTTGTATGTAAAAAATTTTCAAAAGCTACTGCCTGATTAAGTTTTCTTAAAATTTGTTTCTTTTGATCTAAACTAAATGATGGAGTATTACTATTTTTATGAAGTCTATTTTTTATCCATTCTACCTGATCTGGCTTTCGAATGTACATGTATTCAACACCAATTGACTGACAATAAACTTTTTTAAGATGAGCAACGATATCTCTTAATGTAGATGGTCCTATCAAGACCTGAGTACCTGCCTGAAAAACGGTATCTAAATCATCATCGCTTAATCCAAAATTTTCTATATCAAGAGATGGACTATATTGCCTTCTTTCTCTTACCGGGTTTGTTTTGGTAAACAAATGACCACTTTTTCGATAGGCGTCAATCAAGTTTATAACTTGAAATTCTTTTTTAAAAGTTTCAGGAATTTGATCTTCTTCTGAATACACTTCATTTCCAAAATCAAATCCTGAAAAGAAGTTTCTCCAAGATTCATCAACTGACTGAGAGTCTTGAATGTACATTTCATACATTTCATCAATTTGATTTGAATGAATTGCTCCTAAAAAAGAAAATTTATCCATAAACAACAAAATTATCTAAAATTATTGATTTGATGTAATTATTTATTCAAATTTAAAAGGATTATTATTAATTTTCTCTTGATTTTAACAGATCGGCAAAATTGAGTAGTTCCCTCTTATCGCCTTCTACTAATGAAAGACTTTTCATAGCTTTTGAGTAGTAATGATCAATTAATTGACTTGTTAAATCTTGAATGTTAAGTTTTTCAAAAATTTCTTTTGTACGTTCTATTTTTGTAACGTCATCCAAATCGTTAGAACTGTAAAGGTTTACGAGCTCCATTTTAGTTTTTTTATCTGCTTTTTCTAATGTTTGTAGGTATAAACAAGTCTTTTTATTAGCAATAATATCGCCTCCTAATTTTTTACCAAATTTAGACTGATCTCCAAAAGCATCTAATAAGTCATCTTTAAGTTGAAATGCAATGCCAATGTCTCTTCCAAAAGAATAAAGTAAATCTGCCTGCTCAGGAGAAGCTTTTGCAATAATAGCACCAATTTTTAGAGACGCTGCCAGTAACACAGCTGTTTTATATTCTATCATTTTTAGATACGAATCCATGCTTACCTCAGCTTGTAATTCAAAGTCCATATCAAACTGCTGTCCTTCACATACCTCTAGTGCTGTTTTACTAAATATTTCAAGTACCTCTTTATATATTTCTGGCTCTAAATCTGAAAAGAATTGATACGATTGTATTAATAATGCATCCCCCGAAAGAATAGCAATATTTGGATTCCATTTTTCATGAACAGTCAACTTACCCCTTCTTAACGGTGCATTATCCATTATATCATCGTGTACAAGAGTAAAATTATGAAATGCTTCTATTGCCAGAGAAGGCTTCAATGCCTTCTTCAAGTCACCATCAAATAATTGATGTGCTAGCAACAATAAAATAGGTCGCATTCTTTTTCCGCCGAGACTTAAAATATAATCTATGGGAGCATATAACTCTTTTGGTTGACTGGGATATTTTAATCCTAAAATTTCCTGCTCAATTTCTATTCTTAACTTTTCAATCGACTGCATATTAAATCAATGATAATAAATATTCACCATAACCACTTTTCAATAAAGGTTGAGCAAGTTCTTTTAGCTGGTCATCATTTATATAACCCATTTTAAATGCTGCTTCTTCAATACAACCAATTTTTCGACCCTGTCGATCTTCAATAACTTGTACAAATTGACTAGCTTGAATCAATGATTTAAAAGTTCCTGTATCTAACCAGGCAGTTCCTCTACCAAGAGTTTGTACCTTTAATTTACCTCTTTTTAAATATTCTAAATTAATATCTGTTATTTCATATTCACCTCTAGCACTTGGCTTAATAGTTTTAGCTATTTCAACGACACTATTATCATAAAAATATAAACCAGGGACAGCATAATTTGATTTTGGATTTTTTGGTTTTTCTTCTAAAGACTTAACGTTCATTTCATCATCAAATTCAACCACGCCATAACGCTCTGGATCATTTACATGATATCCAAAAACAATTCCACCTTCTAAGTTATCATTACAAGATTCTAATATTTTTCTTTTCATATAAAAGATATTATCACCTAAAACTAAACAAACAGAATCGCTACCTATAAACTCCTCTCCAATTACAAATGCCTGAGCTAGTCCATTTGGCACTTCTTGAACCTTAAACTCAAATCGACATCCAAATTTACTACCATCGCCTAATAATTTTTTAAATACAGGCAAATCATGAGGTGTAGAAATAATTAAGATTTCTCTAATACCAGAAAACATCAGTGTAGACAATGGATAATATATCATTGGTTTGTCATAAACTGGCAAAGCTTGCTTACTAACAGCTAATGTTAGTGGATGTAATCGAGTCCCAGAACCTCCGGCTAAAATTATTCCTTTCATTTAAGTGGATTTTTAAATGTTAACTCCTTTAAATCAATATCTTCTTCTTCATCAAAAATTTCGGCTAACGGTTCCTGAACAGCTTCTTCTAAAATCGATTTCTCTAGCGTTAACAATAACGCAGGTAATACCACTAAATTAGACAATAAAGCGATCATTAAAGTTATAGAAACAAGCAATCCTAAAGCAATTGTTCCTCCGAATTGTGATGTTATAAAGATAGAAAAACCAAAGAATAAAACAATAGAGGTATAAATCATACTTACACCCGTTTCTTTGATTGCGTTTTTTACTGATTTTCTAATGTTATCACTGTACTTAAGTTCTTGTCTATATTTTGCCAAAAAATGAATAGTATCATCAACAGAAATTCCAAATGCAATACTAAAAACCAATACAGTAGATGGTTTTATAGCTATTCCAAAATAACCCATTATGGCACTTGTCATTAATAATGGAATTAAATTAGGAATTAAAGACACCATTACCATTCTAAATGAATTAAACATCCAAGCCATAAACAAGGAGATAAGCAAAACTGCTAAAAACAAGCTTATCAATAAGTTTTTAACTAAATACGTTGTTCCTTCTAGAAAAACAACACTTGTACCAGTCAACATAACGTCGTATTTTTCTTTATCAAAAATTTGATCTATCTGTAGGCTTAATTTATCTCGTATTTGCTTCATTTGAGATGTACCTATGTCGACGACTTGTAAACTAATTCTACCAACTTGATTATTAGCGTCAACAAAAGAATTTGTCCAACTTTCCGAACCTGTACTATTTTCAGCATATTTCAATAACCAATTTTTTTCTTGAGAATTGGGTAATTCATAATATTTCTCATCCCCATTATACATGGTTTGTTTAAAATATTTTACCGCATCAACTAATGACATGGACCTAGAAAATTCAGAATAAGTTTCTAAAGTATCTGTCAATTGGTTCATTCGTTTTAGAGTAGAAAGTCTAGAAATACCATTTTTTCTGTGAGTGTCAATAATAATTTCAAAAGGTAGAACCGAATTAAAATGCTCTTCAAAAAAACTAATCCCTTTATAAAAGTCTGTATCCTTTGGAATATCATCCGTAATATTACCCGAAGTTTTTACTCTTAATAAACCCAAAATTGCAATAAAAATGATGATTATTGTATAAACATAAACATGCTGTCTACGATAACTTACCCAAAATATTATCTTATCGGTAATAAACTTAATCCACTTACGGTCTAAATGTTTTACATGTCTTTCTTTTGGAGGTTTTAAGTAACTTAAAAGAATAGGAATTAGAATGAGTGAAAGAAAAAATACTGCAAAAATATTTATCGAAGCTACCAGGCCAAATTGTCTTAAGTCTTGACTAGAGGTGAGAATAAAAGTTGCAAAACCTAATGCAGTTGTAGTGTTTGTAAGTATTGTTATATTACCTACTCTTTTAATCATTCGTACTAAGGATCTAGACTTATTTCCATGAGATTTAAACTCATTATGATACTTATTTATAAGAAAAATACTATTTGGAACACCAATAACAATTAGTAATGGAGGGATTAAAGCAGATAAAATTGTGATTTCATAATTTAATATCCCTAGAGTTCCAAAAGACCACAACACACCAATTCCTACGACCAACATGGAGATAATCATTGCCTTAACTGACCTGAAAAACACAAATAAAATTATTGCAGTAACGAGCATGGCTAAAAAAATAAATAGCCCTACCTCTTTACGAATCATTTCTGAATTAGTCGTCCTTAAATAAGATAAACCAGAATAATAAATTTTGGATCCAGTTGTTTTACTATAAAAGTCTCCGATACTTGTTATTGAAGATATCAGTTTTTTTCGTTTACCACTCTCAACAAACTGATTATCAAGATTTAAAATTAAAACTGCTGCCCTCTCACTTAAAAATCTATCGTTATAAAATGGTAATTTTTTAAAATGATCTAGCGCTTCATTTAATTTATTTTGATCTTTAATAGAATCAAAAACCTTTACAGAATTAAACTTTTTTTCTGAAACATTCTTTTTTAAATCAATAGCATCAATTATAGAATAACAATTATTAACTCCTTCTATTTTTTTTAAACTATCGCTTAATTGTTGCCAGGCAGAAAAATTTTTGTAAACAAAAAATGAATCTATTTCAACACCAATAAACATGGAGTTGTCATTTTTACCAAACTTATCTATAAAATAGTTATAATCTAATTGTGTTTGAGAATCTTGCGGCAAAAGCCTTGCCATGGAATATGAGAGTCTCACATTTTGTGCTTGCTGCACCATGTAATAAGTAAACACAAGAATTAGCCATATAAATACAGCTCTATATCTTAAAATAATTCTAGCAATTACTGCCCACATAAATCAAATTGTATGTCCTTATCAGAAATGTCTAATAAGAATTTAGACAGTCATTATTTCGCTTTCCTTAACAGCAAAAATTTTATCTACTTTGGCAGTAAATTCATTGGTTACTTTTTGAACAGATTCTTCCGCTCCTTTAAGTAAATCTTCAGAAATTGAATCTATCTTTTTAAGCTCATCATTTGCTTCCTTTCTAGCATTTCTAATACTTATTTTAGCATTCTCAGACTCTGATTTTGCCTGTTTTGCTAGCCCTTTTCTTCGTTCTTCTGTAAGTGGAGGAATATTGATAATTATCATTTCACCATTATTCATAGGAGTAAAACCCAAATTAGCATCAATAATTGCCTTATCCATTACTTCAAGCATTGATTTATCCCATGGTTGAACAGAAATTGTTTTTGCATCAGGAGTGTTAATATTTGAAGCTTGACTTAATGGTGTTTTAGTACCATAATAATCAATACTCACATTATCCAACATTTGAGGAGAAGCCTTTCCTGCTCTAATTTTTGAAAAAGCAGTTTCTAAGTGAGCTATACTACTACTCATTTGCTCTTTTACACTTTCTAAAATAAAATTTATCTCTTCCATATTATAATTGTTAAAAATTAACTAAGGTTCCTATAGATTGCCCCTCTAACATATTAATTAAATTGTTGCTTTTATTGATGTCAAAAACAACAATGGGTAATTTATTCTCATTACACAATGTAAAAGCAGTCATATCCATAATATTTAATCCTTTTTCATAAACCTCTTTAAACGAAATGGTATCGTATTTTACTGCTGAAGAATCTTTTTCAGGATCTGCATTATATATTCCATCTACACGAGTTCCTTTTAAAATTACATCTGCTTCTATTTCAATTGCTCTAAGAGTAGCAGCCGTATCGGTAGTAAAGTATGGGTTCCCTGTACCTCCTCCAAAAATTACAACTCTTCCTTTCTGAAGATGTCTTATTGCACGCCGCCTAATGTATGGCTCAGCAACTTGCTCCATTTTAATTGCTGTCATTAAACGTGTTTTAATTCCTTCTTTTTCTAAAGAAGATTGTAATGCCATCCCATTAATTATAGTAGCCAACATACCCATGTGATCACCTTGAACTCTATCTAAGCCTTCTCCCTCAACTTGTACACCTCGAAAAATATTACCTCCACCAATAACGATAGCTACTTCAACTCCACTTTCAACTGCCTGCCTTATTTCTTGCGAATATGCCGAAAGCTTTTCTGTATCTATTCCAAATTGTTTGGAGCCCATAAGAGCCTCGCCACTTAACTTTAATAAAATTCTTTTGTACTTCATAAGATGTAAATTTAGACAAAAAAAAGAGAGTGAAAAACACTCTCTTAATTTAAATTCATTTTCTTAAAGACCTAAGCCTACTCTTTTAAAAGCAGAAACAGTTAGTCCTTTTTTCTGTTTGTCTAGGTATTGAGCAACGCTAGTTTTTGATTCTTTGATAAATTCTTGATTTAATAAGGTATTTTCTTTGAAGAATTTATTTAACCTACCATTTGCAATTTTATCTAACATTTCCTCTGGCTTTCCTTCTTGACGCGCTAAATCTTTAGCAACTTCAAGCTCCTTTTCTATAACTTGCTGAGAAACAGAATCCTTATCAACAGCGACTGGATTCATTGCAGCAACTTGCATTGCAACATCTTTTCCTATTTGTGAATCTACCTCTTCAGTAAGACCAACCAAAGTAGCTAATCTATTTCCTCCATGTATATAAGAAGCAACATTTGCAGATTCTACAACTTCATAAGAAGATAAATCTAGTTTTTCGCCAATTACACCTGTTTGCTCTATAATTTTTTCTGCAATAGTCATTCCGTCAACCTCAAGAGACTTTAACTCATCTAATGTAGATGGTTTATTACTCATCGCTGTATCCAAAAATGATTGAGCTAAAGAAACAAAACCTTCGTTTTTAGCAACAAAATCTGTTTCACAGTTTAATGAAATTAAGGCTCCGAATTTTCCATCAGACGCAGACAAAACTACACCTTCAGTTGCTTCTCTGTCAGCTCTTTTTGCTGCAATTTTTTGACCTTTTTTTCTTAGTATATCAACAGCATTATCAAAGTTTCCTTCAGCTTCAACTAATGCTTTTTTACAATCCATCATACCTGCACCTGTCTGCTTTCTTAGAGCATTAACATCAGCAGCTGTAATTTTTGTCATTTCAGTATTGATTAAAAGTTAATATTATTTTTCTTCTCTGATTTCTTCTTTATTTTCTTCTTGCTTCTTAGCTTCTTTTTCAGCTTCTTTTGCGGCACCTCTTTCTGATAAGCCTTCTTGTATGGCATCACAGACAAGTGTTATGATTTTTTCGATAGATCTAGTAGCATCATCATTTGCTGGTATACAGAAATCAACTAATGAAGGGTCTGAGTTAGTATCTACAATAGCAAAGGTAGGAATCCCTAACTTTTTTGCTTCTGCAACAGCAATATGCTCACGTTGAATATCTACTATAAATAAAGCCGCAGGCAATCTATTCATTGAAGAGATACTTCCTAAGTTTTTCTCTAATTTTGCTCTAGTTCTAGAAACTTGTAATCTTTCTCTTTTAGATAATGTGTCAATAGTACCATCAGCTTTCATCTTGTCTATTGAATTCATTTTCTTAATTGCTTTTCTAATAGTAGAAAAATTAGTAAGCAATCCACCAGACCAACGCTCTGTAATATATGGCATATTAACTCGATTAGCATGATTGGAAACAGAATCCTTAGCTTGCTTTTTAGTAGCAACAAACATTATCTTTCTTCCAGATTTAGCTAAATGCTTTAATGCATTTGAAGCTTTGTCTAGCTTAGCAATGGTTTTGTTAAGATCAATAACATGGATACCATTTTTCTCCATAAAAATATATGGAGACATTTTTGGATTCCATTTTCTTGTTAGGTGACCAAAATGAACACCAGAATCTAATAAATCTTTAAAATTTGTTTTTGACATTTTTTTATTGTTTACATTCTTAAATAGTTCAATTGTGAAGTAGTACAGAAAAGTAGTCTACACAATTTGGATACTAAACAATATCCTAATATTTTAACGCTTACTGAATTGGAATTTCTTACGAGCTTTTTTCTGTCCTGGTTTCTTACGTTCTACCATTCTTGGGTCTCTTGTCAACAATCCTTCTGCTTTTAAAACAGACCTGTGAGCTTCATCAAGTTGACAGATTGCTCTAGAAATAGCCAAGCGAATTGCTTCTGCCTGACCAGTAATTCCGCCTCCATTAACATTAACTTTTAAATCAAATTTTCCTGATAAGTCAGTAAGACTAAAAGGCTGATTTAATTTATATAATAATGTAGCTGTAGTAAAATAGTCTTTAGCATCTTTATTGTTCACTAATATACTTCCTTTACCTTCGCTCATGTAAATACGAGCTATAGCTGTTTTTCTTCTACCAATAGTGTGAATTTTATCCATCTTTATAGTTTGATTTTAACTTCTTTGGGATTTTGTGCTTCGTGTTTGTGGTCAACACCAGCATAAACATGAAGATTTGAGTAAATAGCATTGCCAAGCTTATTTTTTGGCAACATTCCTTTAACCGCTTGCTTAACCAAAGATGTTTGGTCTCTATTAAATAATTCTCTAGGTGAAATTCTTTTTTGTCCGCCTGGATAACCAGTATGCTTGTAGTGTTCTCTATTATCCCACTTCATACCAGTTAGTTGAATTTTATCTGCATTAATAATTACCACATAATCTCCGCAATCTGCGTGAGGAGTGTAATTAGCCTTATGTTTACCTCTAAGCATTATTGCTGCATTCGATGCTAAACGTCCTAAAACCAAGCCTTCAGCATCTATCAAAACCCACTTTTTGTTAGCGGTTTCTTTATTGGCAGAAACTGTTTTGTAACTTAATGTATCCACTTTAATAAATATTTAATTCTGTCTATCTCTTATGAACTCTTTGTTCCTAAGGGGTGGCAAAAGTAGAATATTTATTTTAAAAGAACAAAATTTTATTAACGATATTTAGTTGATAATTTTCATTTCCTTTCCAACTTGAATAAATGCAGCTATAGCCTTGTCTAAATGTTCTCTAGTATGAGCAGCAGACAACTGTACTCTAATTCTAGCTTGATCTTTTGGTACAACCGGATAGAAAAATCCTATAACATATATACCAAGCTCCAATAATTTGTCAGACATTATTTGAGATTTCTTTGCATCATATAACATTACAGGAACAATAGGATGCTCACCCTTTTTAATATCGAAACCAGCATCAACCATTTTTGATCTAAAGTATTTTGTATTTTCTTCAAGCTGATCTCTTAGAGCAGTAGATTCACTTAGTAAATCCAACACCTCAATAGCAGAACCAACAATAGAAGGAGCTAAAGAATTAGAAAATAAATATGGTCGCGATTTTTGTCTCAACATTTCAATGATTTCTTTCTTTGCTGATGTAAAGCCTCCCATCGCACCTCCAAGAGCTTTTCCTAGTGTACCAGTTATAATATCTACTCTACCCATTACTCCACAATGTTCGTGAGTACCTCTTCCTGTTTTACCTATGAAACCCGTAGAATGACAATCATCAACCATAACTAGCGCATCATACTTGTCGGCTAAATCACATATCTTATCCAATTGGGCTATATAACCATCCATTGAAAATACACCGTCGGTAACAATAATCCTATTTCTTTGCCCTTGTGCTTCTATTAATTTACTTTCTAAATCTTGCATATCATTATTTTGATAACGATATCTTACTGCTTTACAAAGACGAACACCATCAATAATAGAAGCATGATTCAACGAATCAGAAATAATAGCATCTTCTGGACCAAATAATGGTTCAAACAAACCACCATTTGCATCGAAAGCCGCAGCATAAAGAATAGTATCTTCCATGCCAAGGAAAGTCGAAATTTTTTGCTCTAATTCTTTGTGAATGTCTTGAGTACCACATATAAATCGTACTGATGACAAACCAAAGCCATGCGTATCTAAAGCCTTTTTTGCTGCATCTACAACTCTAATGTTTGAAGATAGTCCAAGATAATTATTAGCACAAAAATTGATTACCTCTTGACCTTGGTTAACTTTTATATCAGCTCCTTGTGGAGTAACAATAGTTCGCTCTTTCTTAAATAAACCTGCCTCCCTTATAGCGGTTAATTCTTCATGCAGTTGCTTTTTTAACTTTCCGTACATAATATTTCTTATTAAATATTAAACTAATCCCTGATCAATCATAGCATCAGCAACCTTGACAAAACCAGCAATATTTGCTCCTTTAACATAGTCAACAAATCCGTCTTCAGAACCATACTCAACACATGCTTCATGAATATTTAGCATAATAGCTTTTAATTTAGCATCAACTTCTTCAGCACTCCAACTCATTCTTATTGAATTTTGAGACATTTCTAAGCCTGAGGTAGCAACACCACCTGCATTCGAAGCCTTTCCAGGAGCGAATAAAATTTTGCTAGAAAGAAATACCTCTATTGCCTCAGGTGTGGAAGGCATATTTGCTCCTTCTGAAACACAAATACATCCATTGTCAACAAGTAGCTGTGCTTCTTCTTTATTTAATTCATTTTGAGTTGCACAAGGAAGAGCAATATCACACTTTATTACCCATGGTCGTTGACCCTTATGAAATTCACAACCATATTGATCTGCATATTCCTTAATTCTTCCTCTTTTTATATTTTTAAGGTTTTTAATAAACGATAGTTTTTCTTGGTTTATCCCATCACTATCAAAAATAAATCCTGAAGAGTCTGACATTGCAACTACTTTTGCCCCTAGTTCAGTTGCTTTTTGACAAGCATATTGAGCAACATTTCCAGATCCTGAAATTACAACTCTTTTATTTTCAAAACTTTCTCCTCTTGTTTTTAGCATATTTTGAGCAAAATATACATTTCCAAATCCGGTTGCTTCTGGTCGGATTAGAGAGCCACCCCAATTTATTCCTTTTCCTGTTAAAACCCCAGTAAACTCATTTCGAATCCTCTTATATTGACCAAATAAATATCCTATTTCTCTTGCACCTACTCCTATATCTCCAGCAGGAATATCTGTATTTGGACCTATATGTCTGCTTAGTTCAGTCATGAACGATTGACAAAACTTCATCACCTCATTATCGGACTTTCCTTTTGGATCAAAATCAGACCCTCCTTTACCACCACCTAATGGTAGAGTAGTCAACGAATTTTTAAAAACTTGTTCGAAACCTAAAAATTTAAGTATTCCTAAATTTACCGAAGGATGAAACCTTAACCCACCTTTATATGGACCAATTGCAGAATTGAATTCAACTCTGTATCCTCTATTTACCTGACAAACACCATTATCATCTAACCACGGAACACGAAAAGATATTACTCTTTCAGGCTCAACAATTCGTTCTAAAATTTTTGAATCCTTATATTTATCGCTAGACTGAATAAATGGGATAACTGTTTCTGCCACTTCTTCAACAGCTTGAATAAACTCTTGTTCATGACCATCTTTAGCCTTGACTTTATTCATAAAATCATTGACTAATTCTAAGTGATTTTTTTTCATAAGTTTAATTTGTTAGCACAAGACAAATGTATCTTTTTTTAATATTTAAAAAAACGTAATGAATAAATTTTTAATTAAAATTTGACTTCACACAAAATACTTTACCAGGCTTTGAGTAAATTACATTTTTAAGCTCCAAATTAGTTAATAAAATTGCCATCTTTCCATAATCAAAATTAGTAGCAGATAATATATTGTCGACGTGCATTTCGGAATTTTCTTTTAGCAAATCAATAATTAACTGCTCTTCATCATTAAAGAGACTCATTTGAATTTGATTGCTAGAATGGTTTTTATTCCAATTCAAATGATAGGCAATATCATTTACAGATTGACATAAATGTGCTTGATTTGTTTTAATCAAATGATTACAATCCATAGAACATTCATCATTTGGTCGACCTGGAAAAGCAAACACCTCTCTACTATAGTCATTAGAAAGTTTTGCAGTTATCATAGCTCCACCCTTTTGTTTGCTTTCTACTACTACAGTTGCATCTGATATTCCTGCCACAATCCTATTTCTTCTTACAAAATTTTCTCTACTCAGCTTGGTATTGCTTATAAACTCCGAAATCCAACCACCGCTTTCTAACATACTTTTTGCTAAATTATAGTTTGATGAAGGATATATTTTATCTAAACCATGTGCCAAAACAGCTACTGTAGACAAATTATTTTTGATAGAATACTTATGAGCCAAAGCATCAATTCCATAGGCTAATCCACTAACCACCAAAACGTTATGCTCCGACAAATCATGTATAAGCTTCTTGCAAATTTCTTTTCCTTGCTGTGTTGAGCTTCGAGTTCCTACAATACTTATAACTTTCTGTTGATTCCAATCTACTTTACCTTTAGAATACAACAAGATGGGAGTGTCTATGCATTCTTTTAACCGGTATGGATAATTTTTATCCAAATATGTGGTTGCATCTATTCCATTTTTAAGCATAAAATTAATTTCTTGTTCTGCCCTAATCAATACAGATTGACGACTAATTTCATCGGCAAGTTTTACTCCTATCTGTGGTATTTTCAGCAAATTTGAACGCTTTTCGTTAAATACTGCCTCCACACCTCCACAATACGATATTAATTTTTTTGCTGTAATTGGGCCAACACCAGAAATTAAGCTGAGACCTATTGGGAAAATAAGTTTGTTTTTCATGATAAAATTGTACTTTGCAAAAATATAACTATTATTTTATTCTAATGAATCACATTTTCTTAACCTGTTTAGGAATATTAATAAGCATAAGCATAAATGCTCAAACTATTTCAGGATATATTATTGATGAATCGGATAAAAACCCTTTGATTGGTGTTAATATAATTACTTCCAATGGTGGAACATCTTCCGATTTAGATGGTCTATTCGAAATTGAAGGAGTCGAAGGTAAAAATACGCTAACTTTCAAATATATTGGGTATAAGGAAATAGTCAAAACTATAGAGCTTGAAAAAAATCAAACCCTATCTTTAACCATTGAAATGCAAGAAAATGCTACAGAATTGGGCATGGTTGTTGTTTCGGCAGGAAAATTTGAACAAAAAATTGAAGAAACAACTGTGTCTATTGAGGTTATTAA
Source organism: Flavobacteriales bacterium (assembly GCA_049890095.1). Taxonomy (GTDB): domain Bacteria; phylum Bacteroidota; class Bacteroidia; order Flavobacteriales; family UBA7312; genus JABAYQ01. The sequence goes on from JBMHCD010000009.1 coordinate 172,036, forward strand.
ATCATCATTAATCGAAAATAAAAACACAACAAATATCCAAACAGCGATAGATCAAATTCCAGGAGTCAATATTACTGATGGACAGGCTAATATTAGAGGAGGTAGTGGGTGGAGTTACGGAGCAGGAACAAGAGTTCAGGTTTTAGTAGACGACATGCCTCTAATCTCTGGTGATGCAGGGCAAGCACAGTGGAGTTTGATTTCTACAGAAAACATTAATCAAGTTGAAGTTATTAAAGGAGCTGCATCCTCATTATATGGTTCTTCTGCTCTCAACGGAGTTATAAATATAAGAACTGCCTTTGCTGGCGATGTGCCTGAAACAAAAATTAATCTACATCATGGCTACTATGATGATGCAAAAAGAGAAAGTCTTAATTGGTGGGGAGGAAGAAATCAAAAAGTGTCAGGATTGGATTTTCTACATAAAAGAAAAATTAAGCAATTCGATTTAGTAGTTGGTGGGTTTCTTTTAAGAGATGAAGGTTATCGATACGACGAAAAGACAAACAGAGCAAGATTTAATTTTAATACCAAGTACAAAAATCAAAAAATTGATGGTCTTGCATACGGTGTGAATGCTAACTTTTTGAAAAATGAAACCGCTTCTGCTCTAATCTGGCAAAACTACCAAACAGCCTATATTCCATTAGATAGTAGTGTAACCAAAACTAGCGGAGACGTATTTAATATTGATCCATTTATCACCTATATAAATCCAAAAAACAACGATTCTCATCATTTTAGAACTCGTTTTATGCATATTATAAACGACAACGATACCAAAGGAAATGATAGTGGACAAGATAATAAGTCGGACACCTATTTTGTGGAATATCAATATCAAAAAACTTTTGAGCCAATAAATCTCAAATGGACAAGCGGTATTGTTTACGAAATAGTAGATGCTAAATCTGAATTATTTCAAGGAAACAATTTTAGAGAAAACCAAGCTCTATTCACACAATTAGATAAAAAAGTAGGAGATAGAATTAACCTATCATTGGGTGCTAGATATGAAAAATTTATTCTTTCCACCGGGCAAGATTATATTTTTGAACAAGATACCATAAATAACATTTCGGATTCTAAGCCTGTATTTAGATCAGGTATAAACTATCAGTTAGGAAAGGCAACCTATCTTAGATCATCTTTTGGACAAGGGTACCGATTTCCAAGTATTGCAGAATTATTTATCAAAACAGAAGTTGCAAGTGGTCTTTGGGTTTTTGAAAACCCAAAATTAAAGCCAGAACACGGTTGGAGCTCAGAAATTGCTGTTAAGCAAGGTTTTAAATTTGGAGATTGGGTCGGTTTCGCCGATTTAGCTCTTTTTATCATGGAATACGAAGATATGATGGAGTTTACTTTTAGTCAATGGAGCGGACATAGCGAAGGGGTAATACCAGGCTTAGGGTTTAAATCCATAAACATTGGTGATACTCGAATTTCTGGTACTGAATTTACTATTGCCGGATCAGGAAAAATAGGTAAACAAAAGATTAATTTTTTAGGAGGATACACCTATATAAATCCAGTTACACTTGAGCCAAACAGAATTCTGGAAGGTGATGAAAACTTAACCTACATAACTAGTTCTAGCGATACTACTAACCTCATTTTAAAATATCGTTACCAACATCTAGCAAAAATAGATGTGGAAGTAAGTCGCGAAAAACTTAGCTTTGGAGTTAGCCTTCGATATAATAGCTTTATGCAAAATATCGATGCACTTTTTTTAACTGATTTTTTCGAAAGTATTGCTCCAGGAATAGAAGAATCTAGAGAACAGCTAAATAATGGAGATTTTTTAATGGACTTGAGACTTGCATATACAATTAATAAAATGAATACTCTTTCCTTAATCATTAACAATGGGTTAAATACAGAATACCAAACAAGACCATCGAACATGATGCCTCCAAGGATGGTTTCTTTGAAGTGGGGAATTAAATTATGAGTACAATAGCTATTATCCCAAGTAGATTTAATTCTAGTCGATTTCCTGGAAAGCCACTAATAGATATTCATGGTAAAACCATGATTCAGAGAGTATATGAGCAAGTAAAACAAGCTAATCTTGAAAAAGTTTTAGTTGCAACTGACGACAAACGAATTTTTAATGAAGTACTACGTTTTGGAGGTGAGGTTGTCATGACTTCTACAAAACACCAATGCGGTACGGATCGATGTGTTGAAGCGTTGACCAAAGTTGAGTCGTTCCAAAACATCATAAACATACAAGGGGACGAACCGTTTATAAATCCAAAGCAAATAGAGCAAATCAGAAATCAGTTAGAAAAACACAATTCTTCTATTGTTACTTTAGCAAAAAAAATTGAAGATAAATTATTATTGTCAGACATAAATTGTGTTAAAGTAGGAATAGATAATAATCACAAAGCATCGTGGTTTGATCGAAAGATAAGCTCCCAAGATCCTCCTTTTTACGAACATGTAGGAATTTATGGATTTAAAACAAATACTCTTCTACAACTTTCAACACTAAAACCAACTGAAAACGAACAACGCCTAAAACTTGAACAATTACGCTGGATGGATCATCATTATTTGATAGATATTCTTCTAACAGAATTTAAATCAATTTCTATAGATTGTCCGGAGGATTTAAAAAAAATTAACCCTCTTTAGATTTATTTTAACGAATTTAATACCTTTGTTTTGTGATGAATAAAAAAATCAATTCTTGTATTTCAGAGTTACTATACAAAAACGATTGTGTTGTAATTCCAGGTTTTGGTGGTTTTGTTGCTAATATTCAAGCAGCAACTATCGATAAAAGAACAAACTCTTTACATCCAGCATCAAAGTCCATTGTTTTTAATAAAAGCTTAAATAATAACGATGGTTTATTGACTAATGAAGTGGCTGTGAATGAAGGAATTACATTTAAACAAGCACAAAAAAATATTGAAGATTATGTGGCATATCTTAACGATAGCTTACATCTTCATAAAAAAGTTTTTTTAGAAGAAATTGGAACTTTATTGTTAGTAGACAATCAAAATATCATTTTTGTTCAGTCAACAACTAGCAATCATCTTTTGGATAGCTACGGATACTCAACTATTCAATTTTCGGCTATTGAAAGAGAAATTAATCCTATTCAAAAGCAAATTAGCCAATTTTCAGAAAAATCAGTTTCCCAAAGCAAAAGATCATGGTTAAAAGCTGCGGCTGTTGCTATTCCTTTTACAATGCTTTGTCTTGTAGGTTTTAACAACCAAGAAAAAATCAAAACTTCCTACGCTAGTTTAATACCAATAAATAAAACAGAGATTAAAGAAGCTCCAAAACCAAAGTTGAGTCATCAATTTAGTATTAATAGCACTTCCAAAGATATCGAGCAAGCTATTAGAAGCTACTACCAATTACAACAAAATATGGAAACAGAAATTGCTTTTCCAAAATACTTTGTTGTAGCAGGTTCTTTCAAGTCGAAAAAAAATGCTAAAAAATTAGTCAAAAAATTAGCTAAGTGGAACTTCAATAACGCTCATGTTATGGAGAAAAGCAAAAACGGATTTTATAGAGTATGCTATACTTCGCACTTCGAAAAAGAACAAGCTTTAAACTCCTTAAACAAGATTAAAAAATCTAATCCTTCTGCTTGGTTATTTAGCTTAAAATAAGATGAAATCAAAAACCCCTTCACAAAGTAAAGCCACCCTTACAGAAATGGTTTTGCCTAACGATACTAATAATTTAGATAACCTTATGGGAGGTAGGCTTTTGCATTGGATGGATATTGCAGCGGCTATTTCTTGTCAACGTCATTGTGGTAGAATTGTAGTAACCGCCTCGGTAAATAATGTTTCGTTTAACCAGCCAATCCCTAGAGGTAGTGTCGTTACCTTAGAAGCTAAGGTTTCTAGAGCTTTTAACTCCTCAATGGAAGTCTTTGTTGATGTATGGATGGAAAATCAATCTATAAAAGAGCGACAAAAATGTAATGAAGCTATCTACACTTTTGTAGCAGTAGATCAATTAGGAAAACCAATTGAAATACCTTCTATAACTCCAGAATCTGAAGAAGAGCAAGAACGATACGATGGTGCTCTAAGAAGACGACAATTATCGTTAATTCTTTCAGGAAGGATGGAACCTTCTCAAGCAACCGAATTAAAAGCTCTGTTTAGCTAATCTGATTAATATCTATAAGATTCATGCATTTAAAATGTCCTTTAGGGCATTTATCGTATCCTATCTTTGAGCAGGGTCTGCACGGTAAATTTTCAACTTCCACTTGTTTGGATTCAGAGCCAGCCATGTAAGGATACATGCCAAAATCTGGTACTGTATTACCCCAAACAGAAATAATATTTTTTTGGTAAGCAGCTGCAATATGCATCATACCTGTATCGTGAGTAATAACTTTTTCTGCGTTTTTTACCAATAGAGCAGATTGAAAAATAGATAATGTGCCACAAGCATTTACTCCTCTTCCAACTTCATTAATTATCATATTACCTCTTTGCGTGTCGTCAGGACCTCCAATGAGAACAAAATTTCCTACAATAGAATTACATAGCTCAATCAGTTTATTAGTCGGCAAAACCTTAGTCGCATGCGTGCCGCCAATAACAATTGCAACAAATTGATCAAAAACAAATTTTGAAGGCAATTTAGTTTCTTTAGGAATAAAAAAATCTAATCCTTTATTGTCGTTTACTATTCCCAAATGCTCTACTGTTTTAAGGTATCTATCTACAATATGAATATTGGGTAAGCAATTGTATTTGAACTTTGTAAGTAAAAACTTTTCTATGTTTAATTTCTCAAAACTTTTATTGGCTACTTTCCACCTTCTTTTCAGCCGAAAAGTTCTCAAATTATGGTGCAAATCAATAAGCCAATCAAAGGGTAATTTATCCAATTTTTCAAGATCATTTGGATAAGAATGAACATGATCTATGTAGGGATTAGGGTGTAATAGCTTAGTATGTTGATTGTTGGTCAGAAAATGAATCTCAGCATTAGATTGTTTTTTCAAACAACGTACCACTGGAGAAGTTAATACAATATCCCCAATAGAACTCAAACGAATGATTAATATTTTTAATGGTTCAGACATCGCTTCAAAGCTAAAGAAATAATCCTAATTTTGCCTTTATGAATCTAATTGATACCCATACCCATTTATTTAGCAAACAATTTGATCAAGATAGAACAGAGGTTGTAAATAGGGCAATAGAAAAAGGGGTGGACAAACTTTTTTTACCAAACATAGATAGTTCAACCATTTTGCCGATGATGGACTTGTGCCAACAATTTCCTAACCATTGTTATCCTATGATGGGACTTCATCCTTGTGATGTTAAAGAGGATTACCAAAATGAACTAACAATAATTAGATCACATCTTGAAAAAGGAAAATTTATCGCTATTGGAGAAATCGGCATCGATCTGCATTGGGATAAATCTACTTTGGCATACCAACAAGACGCTTTCAAAACCCAACTTAAATGGGCTAAAGAATTCCATTTGCCTGTTGCTATACACGTTAGAGAAAGCTTTGATGAAGTATTCGAAATTATAGAGCAAGAAGCTAGTCCAGAGTTGAAAGGAGTTTTTCACTGTTTTACTGGCACTTTAGAACAAGCAAAAAAAGCTATAGAACTTGGATTTTTGCTAGGGATTGGAGGTGTGGTAACCTTCAAAAAAAGTCACTTACCTCAACTATTACCAAATATAGAGCTAAACAAAATAATACTTGAAACCGACAGTCCTTATCTTTCCCCTTCTCCAAATAGAGGGAAAAGAAATGAAAGTAGTAATCTAATTTTTATTGCCCAAAAAATGGCGCAAATTTTTGAGGTAGAGCTTAGCGAAATAGCCAAAATTACAACCCAAAATGCACTAAATTTATTTAGAATATGAAAAAGTCCATTTTACTAATCTATACTGGAGGTACTATTGGGATGATTAGAACCAAAAACGGCTCCTTAATTCCTTTCAATTTTGATAATTTAAAAAACCAAATTCCTGAATTAGAAAAGTTTGATGTTAAACTAGATCATCAATCTATAAAAGAGCCAATAGACTCTTCCAACATGCATCCTAATGTTTGGATAGAGCTAGCACAAATGATTGAAGATGAATATAAAAAATACGATGGATTTGTTATTTTACATGGATCAGATACCATGGCATACACCGCATCGGCACTAAGTTTTATGCTCAAAAACTTACAAAAACCTATTGTGTTTACTGGCTCACAACTGCCTATAGGAATTGCCCGTACAGACGCTAAAGAAAATCTTATAACCTCTATTGAAATTGCTAGTCAGAATAAAACCCCGGAGGTATGTATATATTTTGAATACAAATTATTTAGAGCCAACAGAGCTACCAAAATTAATGCCAGTAATTTTGAAGCTTTTGCTTCTCCCAACTTTCCTATTTTAGCTCAAGCAGGTGTTTCCATACAATACCATTCCATCAATTATGAGAAAACGAACGAACCGTTAACTGTTTTGAAAGAGATAAATTCGGAGGTTTTATTAATTAAACTACATCCTGGAGTTAACCAAAAAATGATGGAACATATGATAAATCAGAACGTAAAAGCTATAGTTATCGAATCGTATGGAGCAGGAAATGTAAGCGAAGAAAAATGGTTTCTATCAATTTTAGAAAAATGTATCGAACAACAAAAATTAGTGATTAATATCACACAATGTTTAGTTGGTTCGGTTTCTCATGGCATGTACCAAACAAGTGCTCATCTGGATAAAATAGGAGTAATTAGCGGTTCAGACCTTACAACCGAAGCTACCATTACCAAATTGATGGTATTACTTGCACAATATCAAAATATGGAAGAAGTTAAAAATAGAATGCAAAAATCTTTGTGCGGAGAATTAAGCGGATAAACATCTAATTTTTTACTTTTGCGCTCTTAAGGAAAGGTGGCCGAGTGGCTTAAGGCGCACGCTTGGAAAGCGTGTATACGGAAACGTATCGGGGGTTCGAATCCCTTCCTTTCCGCAAAAACAGAAAGTATCACATTTTTACTCTCTGTTTTTTTATTTACAGATATCTAAATTATGATTAAATCACTTTCAACGATAATATAATTTTTTGATTTAACTGATAACGGTCTTGTTTATGAATCGTAGCACATTTTATGAAACTACTTTTTGGATTACAATATACCTTAATAAAAAAAATAGCGGTTCGGGTTGTAACCTAAACCGCTATTGCTTATAATCGTTTATTGTTGCAATTAATTTCTTCCGGCCATAATTCCACCGTCTGTGTCCCAAACAGCACCTGTAATCCACGATGCTTCATCTGAAAGCAAGAACAGTATACTATTTGAAATATCTTGTGGTGTTCCAATTCTACCGATAGGATGAAAGTCATTAAAACCGCCTAATGCTTTTTCCGCTTCCTCCTTACCTCCAAAAACTCCGTGATAAACAGGAGTGTTGACTACTGCTGGCGATACTGCATTTACCCTAATTTTATAATCAGCCAATTCCATTGCTAAATGCTGTGTCAACGAGTGAAGTCCTGCTTTTTGCATAGAGTAAGCAGATGAAGGTGTCGATTTTACAGCTTGCTTAGCCCACATAGAGCCAACATTGACTATCGCACCTCTTTTGGTTTCTTTCATTTTTTTGCGGTAGCTTGAGTCAAAAAGAAAAAACCTCTATTCAAATCAAGATACGAATCGTAATCTTCTTTTGTATGTTCCAAAAAGGGCTTTGGTCCAAAAATTCCAGAAGCATTGACCAAGTAGTCTACGTTTTTCAATTCATTGATTTCCGCAATCAAATTGTCAAGCTGAAGGCTGTCGGTTATATCCGATTTGTGTTTAACAAGATTTGGAAAGCTCTCAACTTTATCTACAGAACGCCCTATGATATGAACTATTGCTCCTTCGTTCAGCAAGTCATTTGCAGTGGATTTTCCAATTCCGCTCGTTCCACCTACGATGATGGCTACTTTGTTTTCAAATTTTTTCATTTGTTTAAATTTTTAAATTAAAAATGAACAGACAAGTCTGTTTTTAGTTTGCAATTTTTTTATGCTATGATTTGCGAACATAGTTTCTTTGTTTGTTTAAATTTGCCAATCAGCTTTATGTAGATAACTTTCTGAAACGGCACTTTCGTATAATAGATGGATTTGTTTAGATAATGAAACCGTTTTAACTCGTGAAAATCCTGATGAACAAAATGGAAATAAAAGCACGAATAGCACTAATTAGAAATATTAGATTTTTCATAGTTAAAAGTTTTTACATTGCTTAAAAATTACAAAAACAAATTGTTTTTAATATAATCTATACAAAATAGACAATTGTAAAATCGAAAAATCTTTTAGGGTATGTTGAGTCCAATTACTGACAGATTCAAACTCAGAAAATAAATAAGCGACGTTAGCAGAAATTTTTTGATTTAAATTATAACTATAATCTAAACCATAAAAATAAGATTCATCAAAACGATCTAATTGACCGCCTAACTTTTCATCTTTGTCAAAAAGATAAACGCCAAATATTCCAATGTTTAGATGAATGCTATGTTTCTTTAAATAAACTCCTGGTTTTAGAGCAAAACCAATATTTTGATGTAATTCAAACCTATTATTTTCTTCTTGTGCCAAAACAACTCTATTATTCAAATAGGAAACCTCTATAATTGTTTCTAAATAATCATTAAAAACTAATTTATTTCCATAATACAGTCCTATATCGGATAAATTTTCTGAAGAATATTCTTGATCTAAAATAGTGGTGTTGGCAAATGAACTAATTATTCCTACTCCTACATAAGCACTATTTTGACAAAAAATTATTGCAGGAAAAAAAAGAAAAAGAAAAAACAACTTAGTCATACCGTAAAACTAAAAAATTATCATTCATTCATCAAAAACATACTAAAACCCAAAGTAAAAAGTTAATGAAAGAAAAATATCATTTTTATAAATAATAATATTGTGTAAATTTGCGAACAACACAAAAAAACTGAAACTAAATTAATTTTAAAATGAAAAAAATATTTGCTTTATTATCGCTAGCACTTTGTTTAACTTTTGGGTTAAATAATTTAGTGTTTGCTCAAGATCAAACAGACACTACTGCTGCCGAACAAGTAGACACTACTCAGGCTGTAGAAACAGAAGAGGTTGCTGAAATTGCTGAAGCAGAACCTGTAGCTCAAGAAAACAGTTCGTTTCACCAAGTCATCAAACAAAAATTTATTGAAGGTGGACCATCTTTTATGGGTATTGTGTTATTATGTTTAATTCTAGGTCTTGCATTGTGCATCGAAAGAATTATTTACCTAAACAAAGCAACATCAAACAATACCGCATTGTTGAACGACATTGAGGCTTCGTTATCTTCTGGTAATATTGATGGTGCAAAAGAAATTTGTAGAAATACTGCTGGCCCTGTTGCAAGTATATTTTATCAAGGACTAGACCGCTCTGGTGAAGGAATTGAAGTAGTAGAAAAATCGGTAGTTGCATACGGAAGCGTTCAGATGGGATTGTTAGAAAGAGGACTTTCTTGGATTTCTTTATTTATTGCTCTTGCTCCAATGCTTGGGTTTATGGGTACAGTAATTGGTATGATTGGTGCATTTGATGCTATTGAAGCTGCTGGTGACATCTCTCCTTCTTTAGTAGCAGGAGGTATTAAAGTTGCACTTTTAACAACGGTATTCGGACTAATTGTTGCAATGATTCTGCAAATATTTTACAACTACATTGTTGCAAAAATTGACAGCATCGTTAACTCTATGGAAGATGCTTCCATTTCATTTGTAGATATATTAGTAAAAAACAACATTAAGTAATTATGTCAGATTTTTTAATAAATGGTGGCTTAATCCTTACTTATATAATGATTGCCACTGCTGCAATTGCAGCTATAGCATATCCAATAATTTTTCTAGCGAAAAACCCTGCGAAGGCTAAGTCAACTCTTATGGCTGTTGCTATACTATTGGGTGTTACTTTACTTTCATACTTTTTAGCATCTGGTGAAGTGCTTACTTTTCCTGGCTATGAAAAGTTTGAAATGACTAGTGCTTCTACCAAAAGAGTAGGAATGGGACTTTTTATTTTCTACATTCTTGCCTTTAGTGCAATAGGAGCAGTATTGTATGCTGAACTAGGCAAACTATTTAAAAAATAAATTATGGCAAGAAGAGCTAAAGGAGCATCAGAAATAAATGCAGGCTCGATGGCAGACATCGCATTCTTGTTGCTGATCTTCTTTTTGGTAACCACAACCATGGATGTAGATACTGGTTTAGCCAGAAAATTACCTCCATTACCAGAAGAAGACATTCAACAAGAGGATTCTCAAATCAAAGCTAAAAACATCTATGTAGTACTTATTAATTCCAAAAACCAACTTTTGGTAGAAAACGAGTACATGGATATTTCATCTTTGAGAGCTGGAGCCAAAGAATTTATAAACAATAATGGTAGAGATCCTGAGTCTTCGGATAACCCTCAAAAAGCAATTATTTCTTTACAAAATGATAGAGGGACTTCGTATGAAACATACATTCAAGTTCAAAACGAATTGGCTGCTGCATACAGAGAACTTAGAGACAATAGATCGCTCCAAAAATATGGAGTAAAGTTTGGCGACCTTTCTAAAAGTAAGCAGAAAGAAATCCGAAAAGAATACCCACAAAAGATCTCTGAAGCAGAACCTAAAAATATAGGAGGATAATATGTCTAAATTTAGAAAAGATAAAAGCAAAGATACTCCAGGAATATCTACCGCTTCATTGCCGGATATCGTATTCATGTTATTGTTCTTTTTTATGGTAACTACCGTAATGAGAGAAACTACTATCATGGTAAAACAAACGATGCCTGATGCAACAGAAATCAAAAAACTAGAAAAAAAATCGTTGGTAAGCTATATTTATATTGGATCTCCAGTAGAACGTATGCAAGCTACTTATGGATCTAAGGCTCGTATTCAACTTAATGATGCATTTGCTAATGTTTCGGACATTCCGCAATACATTAACACCGAACGTGCTGAAAGAGACGAAAAAGAAATTCCATTTATGACAGCTTCTATTAAAGCTGACAAAGACACTAAAATGGGGTTAGTTACCGATGTAAAACAAGAATTACGTAAAGCAAATGCTTTAAAAATCAATTATTCTACCCGAAAATCTATAGAATAACGATTAATCACTCTATTAAATCCCCATCAATTGGGGATTTTTTTTTGCTGAAAGTATATAACAAATACAGCAATAAACTAATTGCAAAGATACTGACTAGTATTATAGAAAAATCTCCCTCTTTCGTGCCTACTGCTTCCATATCTATTCCCAATGAAGAAGAATAAAATAGCAATAAAACAGCAAGCGCATTATTGGTAAAATGTGTGATAATAGGCAACCATATTGAACCACTCCAAAAAAACAAATAACCAAAAAATCCGCCTATCAAAAATCGAGGGAAAAACCCTAAAAATTGTACATGAAGTGTACTAAACAACAATGCACTCAACCAAATTGCAAAATGAGGATTGTTTTTCCATTTAAATAGTTGACGTTGAATAACGCCCCTAAAAAGTAACTCTTCCCCTATTGCAGGGATTAAGGCAATTACTACAATATTTACAACTAACGATCCATAACTGTCCATAATCAAGAAATACTCCATTATAGATGCCGATTTTGCCTCTGATGCTCTCATCCATTGTTCCACTTCCGATAAAAAAGTTGGCAAATGTAAACCCTCATTCCATATGGCTAAAAAATTAATAATCGGTATAAAAAGTAGCATACACGCTATCGACAACATCACTTGTTGTCGGTTAATACTCTTAAAAATGGAACGATGGTCTCCTATTAAATACAAAAACAAAACAGAGGGTAAAATAAAAACTCCTATTGAACTCCAAGACTGTAGCCACTTAAATAAGTGAACATTTTGAATGGTGATATTAGATAAATTCTCAACCCCAACATACAGCAAAGGAAACATTCCAACTAGATAACAAACAAAAAAAGAGCCTGATAATAACACCAATAACAACAAAAACTGTCGACTAATACTTAATAATTGATAACGACCTCTCCACTCCATACCTAAATTAATTAGTAATTTTGTAAAATAATGAGTGTAAAGATAGGTAATATCGATTTAGGAGAATTTCCTTTGCTATTAGCTCCAATGGAAGATGTTAGTGATCCTCCGTTCAGAGCCTTGTGCAAAAAAAATGGAGCAGACGTAATGTTTACCGAGTTCATATCTTCAGAAGGGTTAATTAGGGATGCAGCAAAGAGTGTTCAAAAATTAGATATTTTTGAATATGAACGTCCTATTGCTATTCAAATTTTTGGTCATGATATCGAATCTATGAAGGAATCGACCAGGATTTGTCAAACAGCAAAACCAGATTTTATTGATATTAATTATGGTTGTCCTGTAAAAAAAGTGACTTGTAAAGGTGCAGGATCTGGCATTTTAAAAGACATTCCTAAAATGGTTGAAATGACCAAAGAAATTGTCAATTCTACTCATTTACCAGTTACCGTTAAAACTAGATTAGGTTGGGACGAAAATACCAAATATATTGTAGAAGTTGCAGAGCGTTTACAAGATGTAGGGATTCAGGCTATTTCCATACATGGGCGAACCCGAAAGCAAATGTATAAAGGGGAAGCCGACTGGAGTCTTATTGCAAAAGTAAAAGAAAACCCCAGAATGCATATTCCTGTTTTTGGCAATGGGGATGTAGACACGCCTGAAAAAGCTAAAGAGAAAAAAGAAAAATACGGAGTTGATGGAATAATGATTGGAAGAGGAGCCATTGGTTACCCTTGGATTTTTAACGAAATAAAACACTATCTAAAAACAGGAACTCATCTTGCCAAACCAACCATGATTGAGAGAATCGAATTATGCAAACAACATATCGATTTTTCTTTAAGATGGAAAGGACCAATTTTGGGAGTGGTAGAAACTCGAAGACACTATACCAATTATTTCAAACATATTCCTGACTTCAAAGAATACAGAATGCGATTGGTAACCGCTACTGAACCGCAAGAACTATTTGAGGTTTTGAACGAAATTGAAGAGGTTTTTGGAGATTATCAATTCGCATAATGAAAGAAATCCGAATAAATAAATTTTTAAGCGAAGCAGGCTATTGTTCCAGAAGAGCGGCAGACAAATTAATCGAGCAAAACCGTGTTACCATCAATGGAGAGGTTCCTCTGATGGGCACTAAAATAAATGAAGAAGATGTTGTTCGAGTAGATGGAAAAGTTATTAGCAGAAAAAAACCTACTTCTATATATCTAGCATTCAATAAACCAGTTGGAATTGTATGCACTACCGACACAAGAGTGGAAAAAGATAATATTATAGATTATATAGGCTACCCAAAACGTATTTTTCCAATTGGAAGACTAGATAAAGCTAGTCAGGGATTAATATTACTTACCAACGATGGCGATATCGTAAATAAAATTTTAAGAGCAAAAAACAACCATGAAAAAGAATATATCGTACACGTTAACAAACCGATAACCGACGATTTTATCCGAAAAATGAGCAATGGAGTGCCTATTTTGGATACCATAACACGAAAATGCAAAGTAGAAAAAATAAGTGCTTTTCGTTTTAAGATCGTATTGACACAAGGGCTCAACAGACAAATTAGGAGAATGTGCGAATATTTGGACTATAGAGTAGTAGTATTGAAAAGAATCCGTATAATGAATATAAAACTTGATCTTGAAATTGGTCAATATAGAGATCTGAGTACTAAAGAGCTCCAAAAACTAAACCATCTTCTAAAAGACTCTAGCAAAACCTATTTAGATAATTACTAACTAAATAATTTTTTGCTCATATAATTAGAAGGAATCCAAGAAGTAATTAGACCAATAACAGACACGGTTAAAAACACAATCAGTAAATCCGAAAAAATTACTTTAACCGGATAATAATTAATAACAAAAGATCCTTCGCCCATATTTATAAGGCCAAAAGTAGATTGAAGCCAACAAACTAACAAACCTAAAGCTATTCCTATAAAAATGCCTATTTGTGTAGTTAGAAAACCTTCTAGAAAAAAGATAGAGCGGATTGCTTTTTTACTAGCTCCTAGATTTGACAACATGATAATATCTTTCTTTTTATCAATCATCAACATACTAAGAGAACCTATAATATTAAAAGATGCAATGATTAGAATGAAACACAAAATAAAATAAACGATGAGCTTTTCTGAATTTAAAATCTTATATAAAAATTGATGTTGCTCAAAACGATTAACAATTTTATATTCCGAATCCAATTGAGATTTTAACTCCTTCTGTAGTGGCAGAATTTGATCGTCTTCACAAAAAATTTCTAAACTGCTCGATTGATCTTCTTTATCCAATAATTCTCGAACAAAAGAAATAGGACTAACCAAATATTGAGCATCAAATTCGGCTTGAATCGAAAAAACGCCAACAGGAATTAAACTACGTTGTACAAAAGCCGATTCTAATTTCAGCAAATTACTTTTTTGTCGGTTAGGAACATAAACCTGAAGTGGATTTAAAATATCCGAAACTCCCATACTCAAATAATAAGCTACTCCTTGACCAACCACTGCCGAATTAGCGTAATCTATCTCATCTACATAACTTCCAAAAACAATATTATTATCTAGCTCATTAACTTGCTTAAACTTTGTATCAACTCCTTTAAGTGTTGCTATATACTCGCTTTTTTTATACTTCAACAGTACTTTTTCTTCTAATGTTTCAGAATATAAAATATTATTTTCGTTCAAGTAGTTTTTTGCCGATTCAAAGCTCGATGTTTTTCCTTCAATTGGACTTATCTTTATTACAGGATCAAAAGAATTGTATAACGATAATACCAAATCGGAAAACCCATTAAATACGGACAATACAATAACTAAAGCTGCCGTACCGATTGCAACACTAAGCATAGAAGCATAGGAAACATAGTGTACAATATTTCTTGCTTTTTTAGCAAATAAATAACGTTTGGCAATATATAGCGGAAAAAACAAGAGCTATTGGTTTTTTAATAAGTCTTCTATTTCTTGAGAATAATCCACAGAATCGTCTAAGAAAAATTTTAGTTGTGGAACTTTTCGCATTTGGTTTCGAATTTTGAGCCCTAATTTTTTGCGAAACAAAAAAGACTTCATGTTTATTAAATCGAGTAACTCCGATTTATTTTCCGTACCAAAAACACTAATATATACTCTAGCGACAGACAAATCGGCAGAAACTCTAACTACGGTTACCGACACAAAAGAAGTACCTAAAATTGCTCTTCCCTCTTGCTGAAAAATTTGCGACAAATCTTTTAATAATTGTCGAGACACCTTTTTTTGACGAGTACTTTCCATACAACAAAGATAAATTTTTAGACATCAATGACACAAATTAAATACATTTGCATATATGAAAGAATTTTTTCGAGTTTTATCATTTGTTAAACCCTATTGGATTTATGCTTTATTCAATATTGTTTTTAACATTCTCACTGTTCTTTTTTCTCTGGTGTCTATTACCATGATTATTCCTTTTTTAGGTTTGTTATTTGGCACCCAACAAAAAGTATACTCGGCTCCAGATTTAGCATTAAATGCTGATGCAATTAAAGAAAATTTTTACCTCTACATCACTCAAATAATTGACACAAAAGGTCAGGTTGAAGCTCTTTTGTTTGTTTGTGTGTTAGTACTTACTATGTTTTTCTTGCGAAATACGTTTCGGTATTTAGCTCTTTTTAGCCTATCTCCTATTCGCAATGGGGTAGTTAGAGATATCAGAAATGCCCTACACAAAAAAGTATTAGACTTACCTATTGGCTATTTTACCGAAAAACGAAAAGGCGATGTTGTTTCTAGAATGACTTCCGATCTAGTAGAAATAGAATGGTCTATAATGAGTTCGTTAGAAATGATATTTAAAGACCCCCTAAATATTATCATTTTTCTGATTACTTTGATAGCCTTGAGTCCTCAACTTACCCTATTTGTTATCATCTTATTTCCAATAACTGGTTATTTAATTGCTCGAATAGGAAAAAGTTTAAAACGTTCTTCAGAGAAAGGGCAGTCAAAAATGGGAGATTTACTAGCAAATATAGACGAAAATTTAGTCGGTCTTAGAATGATTAAAGCATTTAATGCTCAAGAAAAATCACAAAAATCGTTCGAAAAAAATAGTGATCAATATCGAAGCGTAATGACTAAGCTATTGAGAAAAAAGGACCTTTCCTCACCAATGAGCGAATTTTTGAGTACCATTGTTTTGGTATGTGTAATGTGGTTTGGTGGTCAACTTGTTTTGGGTAATAAAAGTAATTTATCCCCTGAAGAATTTATTGGCTATATCGTTATCTTCTCACAAATTATCCCACCAGCAAAATCCTTTACTACCGCTTTTTATCACATTCAAAAAGGAAGTGCTTCTGCAAAAAGGGTTGTAGAAATACTAGATGCAAAAAACCATATTCTTGATCCAGAAGTTAGTTTAGGGAACAACGAATTTAATAGTAGTATCGAGTTCAAAAATGTTTCGTTTAAATACGAAGATCAATATGTTTTAAAAAATATCAATCTGAGCATTGCCAAAGGGCAAACCGTTGCTATTGTTGGAGCATCTGGAAGCGGAAAATCTACTATTGCCAATTTACTTCCCAGATTTTATGACGTAAAAGAAGGAGAAATATTAATTGACGGTATTAATATTAAAGATTATAGTCTTCATAATTTAAGGTCATTGATGGGTATTGTTTCTCAAGAATCAATATTATTTAACGATTCTATTTTCAATAATATAACACTTGGGCAAAAAGATGGTGATTTAGAAAAAGCTAAAGAAGCTGCTCAAACGGCCAATGCTCACGAGTTTATTCAAAAAACAAAAAAAGGTTATCATTCGTTTATAGGAGACAGAGGAGATAAGCTATCAGGCGGACAAAAACAACGAATCAGTATAGCTAGAGCCGTATATAAAAATCCTCCTATCCTGATACTAGATGAAGCGACTTCTTCCTTGGATACTCAATCGGAACAACTAGTACAAGAAGCCCTTCAAAAATTACTACAAAATAGAACTTCTTTGGTAATAGCACATCGTTTATCGACGATTCAACATGCCAATAAAATCGTGGTTATAAACGAAGGAGAAATTGTTGAACAAGGTACTCATACCGAATTATTACAAAAAAATAATCGCTATAAAATGCTATACGATTACCAAAAAATGAATAATGGCTAATATTATTTTATCTTTGACCCATCAAACAATTTTTAAATTTTTCTAAAATTGGAACACACCATCGATACTCAGTACTGCAACAGCCTTAGCAAGTACTCCAGACTAAAAACAAGAGAGGTAATGGTAGGTAATATTGGCGTTGGCGGAAATAATCCTATTCGTATTCAATCTATGACTACTACCGATACCATGGACACTATTGCTACTGTAGAACAATCGATTAGAATGATAGAAGCAGGCTGCGAAATAGTTCGGATAACTGCACCAAGTAAAAAAGAAGCTTTAAACCTAAAAAATATAAAAGATGAGTTGGCAAAAAGAGGGTATAATACTCCATTAGTTGCCGATATTCATTTTACCCCAAACGCTGCCGAAATTGCAGCTCGTATTGTAGATAAGGTTCGAGTAAACCCTGGCAATTATGCCGATAAGAAAAAGTTTGAACACATTGAATACAACGATCAATCGTATCAAGACGAATTAAAACGTATCGAAGAACGTTTTGTTCCTCTAGTTCGAATTTGCAAAGAGGAAGGTACCGCAATGCGAATAGGTACTAACCACGGCTCTTTGTCCGATCGAATTTTGAGTAGATATGGAGATACCCCATTGGGGATGGTAGAGTCTGCTTTAGAATTTTTGCGTATTTGTAAGAAGGAAGACTACCATAATATTGTTCTTTCTATGAAGGCTAGTAATACTCAAGTAATGATACAAGCCTACCGGTTACTTATCGTAAAAATGAGAGAAGAAAACATGAATTACCCCCTTCATTTGGGAGTTACAGAAGCTGGAGAAGGAGAAGATGGTAGAATAAAATCGGCGGTTGGTATTGGTACGTTGTTGGAAGATGGTATTGGCGATACCGTACGTGTTTCTTTGACCGAAGAACCAGAGTTTGAAATACCAGTTGCCAAAGAATTGGTAAAGCGATACCAAAAAAGAAAGTTGCATCAGCCAATGGATGAAATCAAACATTTTGCTGTAGACCCTTTTAACTACAATCGAAGAAATACAAATGAAGTATTAAACATAGGAGGAAAAAATGTACCTGTTGTAATAGCAGACTTTTGCTTGAAATCAAAAATTACTCCAGCTTCTTTTTTCGCATTAGGATATCAATATTCTGTTCCATTAGACAAATGGAATATTGGCGATATGGCCTGCGATTATGTATTTATTGGAGATCATCAAATAGACTTCGAAATTCCAGGGACCTTATCAATAATTTGCAATTATGAAAATTGGCTTAAAAATAAAGACAAAGAAAGGACCTATCCTTTTCTGACTGTAAAACAATATGGTCAACAAAACGAATTTTCCCATCAGCTAAATATCATATATGCTTGTGCTGAGGATATGAAACCAGAGTTCATTGAGAAAATAAAATCGGACTCCACTGCCGTATTGCTCATTGATACCTACAATAGCCATGGAATGGCAGAACAACGTACTATTTTTGCTAAACTAATGGAATTCGATTGCCAAACTCCCGTAATTATTGGTAGAGCTTACGGAAACCTAAGTATTGAACAACTGCAGCTACATAGCGCTACTGATATGGGGGCACTACTAAACGATGGATTAGGTGATGGAATTTTTATTGCCGCCGAAAATTGTGGCTCAGACCAAATGATTAATCAAACTGCATTTGGAATTTTGCAAGCAAGCAGAACTCGTATTTCTAAAACAGAATATATTTCTTGCCCTTCTTGTGGTAGAACTCTTTTTGATTTACAAGAAACAACTGCCAAAATAAGAGCTAAAACTAACCACCTAAAAGGAGTTAAAATAGGAATTATGGGTTGCATAGTAAACGGACCAGGAGAAATGGCTGATGCCGACTACGGATATGTAGGAACAGGAGTAGGTAAAATAACTTTATACAAAGAAAAAGAAGTGGTTCAACGAAACATAGAGGAAAATGAAGCCGTTGATGCACTTATTGACCTCATTAAAAAACATGGTGATTGGGTCGATCCAATCCAAAATTAACTTCTTTTTCATTGATTAAATTAAAAGCCCGAGCGATTTGTTCGGGCTTTTTTGTTTAGAATTAACTCCAAAGATTTTTAGGGTATATTCCTTTTTCAATTTGCTTATTAATGGCTTGTATTGCCATAGGTTTATCTGCCTTGTAAGTAACACCAAACCAATTATCCTTTGTTGGTATAACCTCAACAGACATTATGTTCTCCTCTATTAAATCGGTAACTACTTTAGGAATATAATATTCTGCTTTAGGATCCTTACTGTTATCCTTAATAAACTGATTAAGTCCTTTTTGAATATGATCAAAAATAGACGGATGAAAGCCCCAATAATTCATCGATACTTTTGACGATCCATCCACTTCTTTTTTCTCTAATTCCGGATCCACATCATAATATACTTTTTGTCCTACGCTTGTAATTTTAGTGCGTTCTACTACCTCTATCAAATGGTTGTCTTTATCTAAAGTACAAACTCCTCTATTTACAGTACCATGTTCGGATAAGGTATTACTCAATACATAACCAATCATAGACATTTTGGAAGGAGAACACTGATTCATTAAATATTCAGCCATTAACTCGAACGATTGTGCTCCATAATAATCATCTGCATTAATTACTGCAAATGGTTCATTAATAAATGGTTGAGCAACCAAAACAGCGTGTGATGTTCCCCACGGTTTTTGTCGTTCTACCAAATCAATTCCTTCCATCTCTATTTGTACAGGCTGAAAAGCATATTCTATCTTAATTCGTTGTTTAAAGGTATCAAACCTATCTTTAAATGCTTGTTCA
This sequence comes from Flavobacteriales bacterium, assembly GCA_049890095.1. GTDB lineage: Bacteria > Bacteroidota > Bacteroidia > Flavobacteriales > UBA7312 > JABAYQ01. Next base: position 192,113 of record JBMHCD010000009.1, read on the forward strand.
AATTCTTTGCGAATAACAAATACAATTTTACCAAAACCAGAATTTATCGCATCATAAATAGAATATTCAATAATTGGCTCTTGATTCGGTCCGATTCCATCAATTTGTTTTAGCCCTCCATAACGAGAACCCATTCCTGCTGCTAAAATCAATAAAGTAGGTTTCATAAATAATTTTTTTGCGAAAATAACTAATATATCAATTGCTTAAAAACTCAATAGAAATGGACTGTATTTCTATCCTTCTTTCATAAGCTGCATTTATACTATACACCGATTGCCTTCTATCGTTGGGGTTATCGCTTACCTCTTTGCTTGCCCTACTTTCTCCCATTGGCAATTCATTTATTATTATACGCCCATTTTCCAGATAAGGGAGCAATACTCCATTATCGTACATTTGTAAATAATTTAACACACTAGATATTCTTCTTTTGGATAAACTTTGGTTGTATAGCTTATTTGTAAGTGGACTAGTAAAACCAATTAAATTAAGCTCAACTTTGGCTTGTAATTGCATGGCATATAGCAACTGACTGGCAAACAAATCGAGTTGATTCATTCCTTTTTTAACCATAGAATCAAAAAACACTTCCATATCTCTTTCTGCCTTTTTCTTCAACTTACCATTCAATACTTGAGCAAATTTTTCTATATAAATTGATTTGCGTTGATAAAAAGATTGATAGGCATTCGCATAACTAATGGTAGTTATAGAATCTGTACTTTTTGGATTAGGTTCGTCGTTGTGAAAAAATAGCTGGAGTGGTAAATGAAGTTGTAACTCCTGAACTAAGCTATCTTGCTCTTTGCAAATACAATCGTCTGTTTTTTCGAAAGCATATATATCGTTACAACAACTTTCGTTGCTAATATAAAACGATCCCATTCGGTTAGACGTCAGATAACCAATATTAGGATTATCTATTTTTGAAGTGTAATACAAATCATTATGGCTACTGTTTAATGGTAAGCCAATATTTTTTGATTTTGTCCATCTATCGTTCCAAGTGTTTTGAAAAATATCATAGCCACCAATATTAGGCCAAAAATCAGAACTAAAATACAACACTTGCTCTACGGAATGGTAAAAAGGAGTTACCTCATTTCCAATAGAGTTTATTTCATTTCCTAAATTTATAGCCTGATTATCCATAGAAACAAACCAAATATCAAGCTGCCCTTTTCCACCCGGTCTATCAGACGATAGAAATAATCCTTCTTGCCCATTCCAAAAAGCCCATTGTGGATGAGTATTTGTACTATTAGAAGGATTAAAAGATGATGGCATTAATACAGGTTTAGACCACATTTTATCCTTATAAAATGACGTATAAATTTGACAACGCATACTTCCTTCAAAAGATTTACACTTGGTAAAAAATAATTGATCTGCAGTAGGGTTAAACGATATATTTCCTACATGAAAATCAGAACTATTCAATAGCTTAAATTCTTCTGCAGTTTGCCTATTAATACTTTTATATATTTTAGAATGATGACCAAAAAAGTTTTCACTATTTAAACCATCTGATTTTACTAAAGATGAGAAAAACAAAACCGAATCGAAAGCAAAGGGAGCAAAATCAGATTCATTAGAATTTACAGCTCTATCCAAGTGAGAAATTTGTATGTCTAGTGGCTGCAATAACTTGGCTAATTCGGCACCTTTTAATTGAAACAATGCGTTTTTGTAACGTTGGTCTGTAGTATTTGGGTGAGTATTTAAAAATTCTCTCAAATAATCTGATGCTAAATTATATTGCTGCATATTTTTATAGCTTACTCCAAGCCAGTATAGAGCCATAGGATAATTTAATCCTTGATCAAATTGCCAAACCTTTTCATAAAAATATACTGCTTTTTGATATTGATTGGTTAGTCGATAACTCTGAGCCATATCAAACCATAAATCCGATTGTGTACTATCCTGCTGATATATCAAATCAAAATAATATACCGCACTGAAATAATCTTTTAGTTGATAATGATACTTTGCCTGTTGAACGATATCTTCTTGGGCTAAGACAGTTGAAAAGGAAAAAAGAAAACATAAAATTGTTAAGTAATTTCTCATAAAAAAGATGGACAAGCTTGATAATTAGGTCGAGTTACGGATAAATGTTTAAGAGTGTAAGTTAATAGTATCTCCCATGCCCCAAAATTATTGGTTGCAGGAGAAAGGTCAGAAACGTTAAAATCATAATTAAAACTAATAAACGTTTGTTGATAATGGGCTCCTATAAAAAATGCTATCGCATCATCGTATCTATAGTTTGATCCCATGGATAGTTTAATATTTTTTTCAATGGTATTTAGGTCATAACTAAATTCACCCCCTATGTTTAACTGTCGTTGTTTGTCCTGTACACTCAAAAGTAATGAAGGATAAAATTTTAGTTGATTCGACAATTCCCACTCCATAACCGAAAAGATATGATGTGTAAATGGAATTATATCTGGCTGACTCAAAAACGACTGATCAGGACGATTTAAGTGTGAAATAGAATAGCCAAACTGTAGCTCTTTATCAAAGCTTAAATTGAGTTGTCTATTAAAACCAAAACCTACATCTAAATAATTTTTATTTAACGATTCTATTTGTTCACCTGGATCAATAAAAACTAAGTCAGTATAATCAATACTTCTGTTTGCAAAACCAACATATAGTCCCACTCTCCAATTATTTATTTCTCTGGAATAATTAAGCTTAAAATTTGTTTGAGAAAGACGGGAACTACCTGCCTGATCTACAACTAATTGAGCTCCAAACCCATTTTTTTTTAATGGTATATCAACACTCATTGCAGTAGTATTAAAAGGAATAGAAACGCTAGCCCATTGCTCTCTTTGCTGAAAGTTAAAACGTGCTCTATCTTCGGATGCTCCAGCAAAACTTGGCGAAACATATAATGGGTTTTTTGTCCATTGTGTAAAATGAATGTCTTGCCCGTAAGCAAATGAAAGAGACAAACAACATATTAAAAATACACTTCTCATCGAATTAGAGTTACATCTCCTTTCTTGAAAAAAAGTTGATCTCTGCCTAAACAACCAACAGTTAGGTGATAGTCGAAAACGGAAGATGGTTGTAGTTTACCTTTAAAGTAACCGTCCCATTTTAAATTTATATTATTAGATTGAAACACTTTTTGCCCCCATCGATTAAAAATCTGTAAGTCAAACTCATTTACGATTTGATTATTATCAAGAATTTCAAAATAATCATTGATCAAATCACCATTTGGTGAAAAAGCATTAGGAATAATTATTTTCTTATCCGAACAACAATCGGAATCAAGCTGAGCATTAACCTCTCCTACTTTGTAACACCCATTAGCACTTACCGAAACGTAGTAAGTTCCAGGAGAATTAATTAAAAATGAATCGGTATTTATTGATGTTATAAAACTCGGAGTTGCAGACCAAACAAAATCAATCGAATCGGTAGATGAAGCTGTAAGATAAATTTGATTACTACAATACTCAACCAAGGAATTGAAGGATAAATCAACATCGGAAACATTTATGGTTTGGATAACCGTATCGGCACAGTTATTGGATGTTCCTATTCTGAAATACGTAATTGTGTCTGTAGGGCTAGCTAAGGAGCTTGCCTCATATGGTGTTTGCAAATATATTGAAGGAATCCAGCTATACTCAAATTCTGGCTCTGAAGGAGCTGTAATCAAAATACTTTCTCCTGAACAAATATTTGTTGTATCTAATACTTCAAAAATATTTTCTCTCAACAAAACTTGCTGACTTACCGTATCCGAGATATTACATGCCAAAGAATCCGTTACGACTAATATCACTTCAAACAAATCATAGCTATTATAATCATTGCTTGGGTTTTGTTCTTCAGAAGTTTGACCATCTCCAAATTGCCAAAAAGAGTCATACGAATTTTCAGATTGCGATGAGTTTTGAAATGGTACTGTTAAATCGCAACTTACAGATGGAGTTATAAATTGGGCACTAATACTACCTTCAACTAAAATAGTTTGTTCTAGGGTGTCGCTACAATTTTCGAAAACACCAACTAAATAATATGTAAATTCTCCTGAAGACTCAGGGTTAAAAGTTGTACTAATTGAATTAGGATTACTTAAAAACTGTGAGGGGGTCCACTCATATTCAAAGCCATCGATTGCCGTTCCGGAAATGAGCACATTTTCTTCATTACAAATCAATAAATCATCAGCCTGTTCATAAATGTTAAATCGAATCTCAACCTCCTTAGTAATACTATCTACCATATTACACGATATTGGATCAAAACTATATAATGTTACTTCAAATATTCCCTCTGAAGAATATTCGTGAGCTGGGTTAAACTCATTAGATGTAGTTCCATCTCCAAAGTTCCACTCATAAGTGTTATTATCTCCAAGACTAATATTTTCGAAAGTAACGTTTGGCTCACAAGTAAATGGCACAACATTAAAATTCGCTATGGTTAGAGGAAACTGTGGGTCGTACTTAAAAACTGCGTTATTACAATTAGTCGAATTATTTTGAGAAGAATATGCTCCGGGAGTAGTAGGAAAATCGGAATTTCCACCACAACCAGCACAAACTGATTGATAGACAATACCTTGCTTATCAAATCTACTAGTTCCTCCATCGACATGTTCGTTCGAAATAGGTCCCCCAAAAAAAGAGGCATAAGAAAGTGTATTTCCATTATCCTCTAAAATAATAAGGTAAAAATCACTCCCATCTGTGGTTGACTGAAAAGCATCAAAAGTAGTGGTAAGATTAGTTGTACTACCTCCAGGACCTCCATTAAGAACGCTATTTGTTGTTCCACCCCAACCAGAACAATACACTCTATTGCATGCATCCACCAAAAAAGCTGTTGGAGAAATATCAATTTGTCCAGAACCTGAACCAAACACGGTAGAAAAAATTTGATTGGATAAATCGCCATTTAACTTTGCAACAAATTGAGCACTATTAGCCTCAAAAAAGTTTGCATTGTCAACAAGAGTAAGATCTGGAGCAAGACTTTGACCAAAAATATAGATATCATTTTGGCTATCCATTTCTATAAAATATGCTTGATCATATTGATCAGAACCAAAAAAAGTAGAGGATAAAATTTCATCTCCACTTTTTGGAAAACGACTAACAAATGCATCACAAACGCCACCTAAATAATTAGTAGCATATGCGTTATTAGTAACAGTAAAATCCGAAGATGTAGTACCTCCGCTAATATATATTTCAGTTTCATTAAAGGATAGCGAATAAATTGCATCGTCACCACTTCCACCCCAGTAACTACTCCAGTCTATTTCTGACAAATCCAAATTAATTTTGACAATTATCCCTTCTTGGCTACCATTATTATTTGCTTGTATTTGACCTCCAACAATTGGAAAATCTGTAGAAAAAGTAGAGGAAGCTACATAGCAATTTCCATCTTCATCAATATCAATCTCACCACGAATTTGATCAGCGTAGTTAAATCGTAAAACTCCAGAGTTATTAAAGCCATCATTATCGGTGCCTCCTAAAAAAGTGGATGCAATTAATTCCGTTCCATCGGCACTAAATCTGCTTACAACAATATCACAACCATTTGTATAATTTATTCCTATTCCATTTCCCAATAATGGTGGGCCAGAATTAAATGTGTTATCAAAAGCATTGGCAGTGGCAGGAAAGTCTAAAGACCCTGTAGTTCCAAGCATAAATAATTCGTCGTTATATACAATTAGACTATGGGGCACTTCATCGGATGCCCCTCCCAAATAAGTAGAATACTCCAAAGAGGTTCCGTCTTGGCTATATTTAGTTAATACAATATCCGTTCCGATAACTCCTCCATTATAGTCTGTTTGATAAGCTCCTATAGTTGTAGGATATCCAAAATCAAATGCTACTCCACCAGAATACAAAAATCCATTTTCATCATTAGTTGCCGTAAATCCAAAATTACTTGCTGTAGATCCAGAAAATGTAGAAAATATCATTAATGGGTCAATTACTAAATCATAATTTTTATCGTATCCATCTGGAAAAATAAAAGATAACTTTTTGTTTTTTAATTTAAAACGACATTCTACCTTTACCTGTTCTCCATTAATTATTTGGTATGCAAATGGAGCTTCTTCAATTAAATGATTTACACTAGTACGAATATGTAATCTTCCTTCAACAATTTTAATATTTTCAACTCCATCAATTTGAAGCTTAATATCTTTAGGGTTACCTCCTTTTTTGACTATCCAATCGTACTTTAACGAATTGCCATAACCATATATTCTGTAATCAATAAAGTCATAAATGTTGAGGTAAGTGCTTTGTTGATAACGCTTAAGATTTACAGCATTATTGGTAGATAAATAATAATGATGGACTCCCAATAAAATATTTTGAAAAGATATTTTAGGATTATTTGCCTCCAAAAATGTCCATTGAAAAGAATGGCCATTCATACGCCCTAAGGGAGTATGATTATCATGAGCGTCCTTTATTTGTTGATGATCAACAAAATTAAAGGTTAGACGATTACTTTCTAAAAACAAAGCTCCTCCAGGAACGTCTACTTTGGCGATGAAATCATTTTTCCATTGACCTTTGTTTTTGATAAAGTAACAACTGCTTTCATGTCCATACGTAATAGCAGAAACAAAAATGACTAACAAAAAAACGCATCGTAATCGCATGAGACCCTAATAAAAAGTAAATCCTGATTATTCCTATAAAGGTATAGAATTTAAAACAGACATCAAACTGTCTTTTACTTCGCCATATGCTAGCCTATTTTTTTCTTTTACTGGTTTGGAAGGAGGTAATTTTTGTTTGTATGGATCTACTTGCACCCCGTTTTTCCAAAATCTATAACACACATGAGGTCCAGTAGCTAAGCCAGTGCTTCCCACATATCCGATAACATCACCTTGTTTTACACGAACACCTGGTCTAATTCCAGATTTTATTTTACTCATGTGAAGATACTGAGTGGTATATGTGGAGTTATGTCTTACTTTAACGTAATTACCATTATTTCTCTTGTACCTTGCTTCTGTAATTACACCATTGGCAGTAGATAAAATCGGTGTTCCCTTAGGAGCAGCATAATCCGTACCTAAATGAGGTTTTATTTTTCCAGTAACTGGATGTTTTCTTCTTTTACTAAAGCTAGAACTTATTCTAGAATAATTTAATGGAGCTCTCAAAAAAGCTTTTCTCAAAGCTCCTCCTTTTTCATCAAAATAGTCGCCAAAAGTTTCTTCTTCTTCAAAATAAAAGGCATAATAGTCTTCGCCCATGTGGTTAAAATTAGAAGCATAAACTCTTCCAATACCAATAAACTTGTCATCAACATATTTCTCTTCAAAAACAATACTAAAGTAATCGCCTTTTTGTATTCTAAAAAAATCTATTGTCCAAGCATAAATATTTGAAGAAAGCTCATAAACCAAACTAGGGCTCATATTATTTCCTACTAAGGCATTCCATAAAGAAGATTCAATAACACCACTAGCTTTTCTCATTCTTATTTCTACATCTTTCTTATCTCTGCTTATTTTAAGTGTATCGCCCAAATCATAGATAACATATTCTAAATCGGAAATTTCATAAATAAAATATCTCGCTTTTTGTGCTGAGTCATTCAAGCATAAAACAGTATAAGCCTGACCAGCTTTTGCTCTTCTTAAATCAAAAATATCTTTTGATTTTTTTTCAATTTTAAAAATTTCTGGGTGATCAATATGATGAAGATAAAGCAGTTCTCCAATAGTTTGTCCACTCTCAATTTTTCCACTTACTACAACTAAGGAATCTACACAAATCCCATATTTATATTCTGAAGGAGGTACTGTACTTGTATTTTCTGATGATTGACAAGCAGATAAAAGAAATAAAAAAGAAAAAAAAGCGAATACGAAATATGAAGATATTAGATTAAGAATTTTTTTCATTTATTTAGATTCTTTTAAAGCTTTAACCACCCAATTTCTACCCCAATTTTCTTTTTCTTCATCCGACCATAAATTTGGATAAAAAATTCTTTTCTGAAATCTTGGTGGTAGATACTTTTGCCAATTTGTTCCTCCAGTTGCATCTACATCATTGTCATGCCCTTCGGACAAATATCGTACTGCCGATTTATAATGAACCAATGGCCAGTTTACATTTACATTTAAATCTAATTTTCTTAGCTCTTCAATCAAAGCAGGATCATTTTGATCTTCCTTAGATAGATTTAGGTATTTAAAAAGTATGTTACATTCTTTCATTTGATTAGCCTTTTCAAGAAAAGAATTCATATACTTTTTTTCGAAATTTTTAAGCATTAATGTTTTTTTCCCGGACTGTAAATCCGTTGCTCCATCTTTCCAATACAAATGCTGAATCTGCTGTTCTATAGATTCATTTTGCAAGGATTCACGCATTTCTTTTTTGGTGAGATTTATAAGGCTAGTACAAGACAACTCTATCTCTCTATATTGTGCGGATTGAAAACCACTAGCTGGCAAAAGAGACATTCTAAACTTTAAAAATTGATTACGCTCCATACCATCTACCATTATGGCAAACGAATTTGTTAATGCTTCAAAATAATTGTTTATTCTTTTAAGACGTTGAGTAAAAAACTTTGGACAAAGTTCTTTATTCCACCCTTCATCACGGCCTGATTCATTAATAATCTTTCCATTTTGAGAAATTTGATCCAACTCGCTTAAACATAGCTTAAAGTACAGCTCCGTAATTTGATGATAAATAATAAAAATTTCTTCATCAGGAAAGTCTGTTTTTGGAGTTTGTAAATTCAATAATACATCTAGTTGAACATAATCCCAATAATGTAAGGGATTTGCATAAAGCAATCCGTCTAAATAGGAAGGTAAGTCCTGACCTATAGAAGAGTATTTATCTTCCAGTAAACTTATCCTTTCCGTAATTTTTTGATTAAACGCCATTTCGTTTGTTTTAAATCAATCGCAATTTATACAAAATGAATAAAGTTAGCACACGATATTAACAATCTTTTTGGGAACAACAATTACTCGTTTTGGCACTTTACCATCTAAATACTTAAGCGTCTGTTCTTGACTCATAACCATTTGCTCAATTTCTTGCTTTGATAAACCAGAAGCCAAATCTAGCGTGAATCTCATTTTGCCATTAAAAGAAATTGGATACGTAAAATTATCTTCTATCAGAAATTCTGGATTAAATATGGGCCACTTTGCTGTTGTTACAGAAGACTCATTTCCTAATTTACTCCATATTTCTTCCGATAAATGTGGTGCATATGGCGACAATAAAATCGTAAAATCAGAAATAATTTCTCTCTTATTACATTTTTGATCTGTTAATTCATTTAAACAAATCATTAGTGTACTTACAACCGTATTGAAGGAATATCTTTCAATATCTTCACTTACTTTTTTAATAGTTTTATGTAGCGACTTCAGCTCTTTTTTTGTTGCTTTTTCTGAGGAAACATTAAAACAATTCTCAGAGTCATGAACTAATCTCCAAAATTTTCTTAAAAAATTATGCACCCCATTTATTCCTTTTGTATCCCACGGCTTAAATTGCTCTAATGGACCTAAAAACATTTCATACAATCTAAGCGTATCCGCTCCAAACTTTTCAACTAAATCATCTGGAGTTTGAACATTAAATTTAGACTTAGACATTTTTTCAATTTCAAAACCACATGTATAATTTTGTTGATCATTCAATACAAACTTAGCGTCCTTGTACTCTTCTCTCCAATTTTTGAACTTTTCAATATTTAAAATATCGTTGTCAACTAAATCTATATCTACATGAATACGACTTGTAACATACTCTTTTCTTTTTTCGAATGTTACAAATGTATTACTGTCTTTTACTCGATAAACAAAATTCGATCGACCAAGTATCATACCTTGATTAATCAATTTTTTAAACGGTTCGTCTATAGAAATATGTCCTTTATCAAACAAAAATTTTGTCCAAAACCTGGAATATAGTAAATGACCAACTGCATGTTCGGCTCCACCTATGTACAGATCAACTTGGCCCCAATAATCCGATTTATCTTTTGCTACAAATTGTTTGTCATTTTTTGGATCCATGTATCTTAGAAAATACCACGATGACCCAGCCCATCCTGGCATGGTATTATATTCCATTCTATCACCTGCAAAAATATTCCAATCTTCTTTTTTAGCTCTAGCTAAAGGAGGTTCACCTTTTTCTGTAGGCAAATATTTATCTACTTTAGGAAGTTCAACATAATCCTCATTTTGTAAAATATATGGAGTTTGATTTTCATAAAAAACAGGAAACGGCTCTCCCCAATATCGTTGCCTACTAAAAATAGCATCTCTTAGCCTATAATTTGTTTTACCTTTTCCAATTTTATTTTTCTCAATCACTTCAATTGCTTTTGAAATTGCTTTTTCTACTGACATACCAGTTAAAAATTCGGAATGATCAATAATGGCGTCTTTTTGATCAAAAGCTTTTTCTGAAATATCAACATCTTTAAAAATATTTATCATTTCTATATCAAAATGTTTAGCAAAATCCCAATCTCGCTGATCTCCACACGGAACTGCCATTACTGCACCTGTTCCGTAAGATGCTAAAACATAATCTGCAATCCATATGGGTATTTTTTTATTTGAAAAAGGATGTATTGCATAAGCACCTGAAAAAACACCTGTAATATTTTTTGTGTCCGATTGGCGATCTCTTTCCGATTTTAATGTTGCAGATTTACAATATTCTTTCACTTGCTTCTCACAGTCATCAGAACAAATCTCATTTACTAAATCATGTTCAGGAGCGATAACCATAAAACTAACTCCAAAAATTGTATCTGGTCTTGTCGTAAAAACTTCTATTTTTCTGGGTGAATTTTCAATTGCAAACTCCACACTTGAACCTTTCGATTTTCCAATCCAATTTTTTTGAATTTCTTTCAAAGAATCAGACCATTCAAGTTGGTGTAAATCGTTTAGTAATCTTTCAGCATAAGCTGTTATTCTCAAAGACCACTGACGCATTTTTTTCTGCTCAACAGGAAAATTCCCTCTTTCTGAACGTCCATCTTTTACTTCATCATTTGCCAACACAGTACCTAATTCCGGACACCAATTTACCCAAGTGTCCGACAAAAAAGCCAATCGATATTTCAACAAAACATCTTGTTTTTTTTCGACAGAAAAATCTTTCCATTGGTCTTTATCAAATTTGTTAACATCCGAATCACATGAGGCATTAACATTTATACTTCCTTCCTTTTCAAAAATCGTAACAAGATCATTAATTGGTAAAGCCTTATCTTGATCTTTACAGTAATAAGACTTATAAAGTTCTTTAAAAATCCATTGCGTCCACTTATAATAATTTGGTTCAGAAGTTCGTACTTCTCTATCCCAATCAAAAGAAAATCCTAACTTATCGAGTTGTTCTCTATATCGATTAATATTTTTTTCGGTTGTAATAGCCGGGTGCTGGCCTGTCTGTATTGCATACTGTTCGGCAGGTAAACCAAAGGAATCATATCCCATTGGATGCAATACATTAAACCCTTTAAGACGTTTATAACGAGAATAAATATCTGAAGCAATATATCCTAGAGGATGTCCAACATGCAAGCCTGCTCCCGAAGGATATGGAAACATATCCAAAACATAAAACTTTGGTTTTGTACTATCTTCAACAACTTTATAAGTAGCGTTTTCTTTCCAATATTTTCTCCACTTAAGTTCAATACTTTCAAATTGATAATCCATCATTTAAAACAAATTTGTAGCAAAGTTAATTATTAAGCTATACTTAAGCACAAAATTTTTAATTTAGCATTCATATAATGAAAGATTTTCAAGAAAAACACATCAAACGCCGTTTAAGGACTTCCAGTTTATCTACTATATTAAGCATCTCTTTAGTTCTTTTAATGCTAGGTTCAATGGGTTTTATATTTGTAAATTCTCAAAAAATCACAAAATATATAAAAGAAAATGTTGGTATAACTATCGTTTTGAATAACGAAAATATTGCTGTAGATGTTCTTCAATTCCAAAAAAACCTGGATGCTAATGAATGGATAAAATCAACCATTTATGTAAGTAAAGAAGATGCCGCAAAAGAACTTGTTTCGGAATTAGGTGAAGACTTTGTTTCTTTTTTAGGTTTTAACCCTTTGTCAAATACTATAGACGTATTTATGAAATCCGAATATGCTAATAGCCAAACAATGGAACAGCTTGCAGAGATTGTCAAAAAAAATGAATTAGTTAAAGATGTCGTTTTTCAAAATGATCTTATAGATGCCATAAATAATAATATGAAAAAACTGAATCTAATCCTAGTTTCTTTTAGCATTCTCTTAATGATTGTATCGGTAACGTTGATCAATAATACCATCAGACTTACCGTTTATTCCAAAAGGTTTTTAATAAAAACAATGAAGCTAGTTGGGGCAACCAACGGATTTATACGAAAGCCCTTTATCATGACAGGCTTGCGACAAGGTGTTTTATCTGGTCTAATAGGAATTTTATTAATTATGTTGGTACTTTTTGGTGTTCAAAAAGAAATGCCTGAATTATTACAATTACAAGATATTAACTCACTTGTTATTATCTTCGCATTAGTGTTTATTTTTGGAATTTTAATCAGTACTTTAGTTACCAACTTTTCGGTTTCAAAATATTTGAAAATAAAAGAAGACGAACTTTATCATTAAAAAATATGGAATTTAACTTCGGAACAAGAAACTATCAATTAATGATCGGAGGATTATTTTTAATCGTTTTAGGCTATTTCCTAATGAGTGGAGGAGGGTCTGATGATCCAAACATTTTTAGCTACGAAATATTTAGTGTTAGAAGGTTAACTATCGCTCCAATACTCATCATACTTGGTTTAGTTATTGAAGTTTTTGCGATCCTGTACAAGAGCAAAGATGAGTAGTATTTTATATGCTATTATTTTAGGTATTATTCAAGGTCTGACGGAATTTCTACCTGTCAGTAGTTCTGGTCATTTAGAAATTGTCAAATTTATTTTAGGAGATGAATCTGTCCCTGAACAAAGTCTTATGATGACGGTTGTTTTGCATGGGGCGACTGCTTTAAGCACATTAATCATTTTCAGAAAAGAAGTTTTTGAAATAATAAAAGGACTTTTTTTGTTCAAGTCAAATGATGAGTTATGGTTTTCTGTAAAAATCATAATATCTATGATCCCTGCTGTTGCAATCGGTTTAATATTTGAAAGCGAGATAAATCGTCTTTTTGAAGGAAAACTCTTGCTTGTTGGTTTCATGTTAATTCTAACTGGCTTTTTACTGTTTTTGGCAGATAAAGCGAAAAAAACGGATAAAAAAATTAGCTTTAAATCAGCCTTCATAATAGGGATTTCTCAAGCAATTGCCATACTGCCAGGAATATCTCGTTCAGGAGCTACTATATCTACCTCTGTTTTATTAGGCATTGACAGAAGTAGGGCCGCTCGTTTTTCCTTTCTCATGGTTGTACCAATTATCTTTGGTAAAATGGCAAAAGATTTGATGAGTGGTGAAAGTTTAATTATTGGCGATCAAAAAATGGTTTTGCTAATTGGCTTTTTAGCAGCATTCCTTACCGGATTAGTCGCATGTAAGTGGATGATAAAGCTTGTGAAAAACAGTAACCTTTCTTATTTCTCTTACTACTGTTTTATAATTGGTATAGTTTCTATTTTATATACAATATAATTAAATGAAAGAGACCAATTTTTTACAAGGAAGTATGATCTTAATAAATAAACCTTTGAGATGGACTTCATTTGATGTTATAAAAAAAATACGAAATAGTTTAAAATTTCACTATGGCGTAAAAAAAATAAAAGTTGGTCATGCTGGTACTCTAGATCCTCTTGCAGATGGACTATTGATTTTGTGTACTGGAAAATGGACAAAAAAAATTGAAGAGTTTCAAAATTTAGAAAAAGAATATACCGGAACATTCGTTTTAGGAGCAACTACTCCTTCTTACGATTTAGAAACAGAAATAGATCAAACTTTTACTGTAGAACATTTAAATACAAAACAAATAATTAATCACTCAAAAAAATTTATCGGTAAAATAAAACAAAAACCACCTATTTTTTCAGCAATTAAAAAAGATGGTGTTCGATTATACGAGCATGCTCGTAATGGAAAAGATGTAGAAATTAAAGAAAGAGAAATATTTATTAAAGAATTTGAAATTACCAATATAAATTTTCCTCATGTAGACTTTAGAGTTGTCTGTAGTAAAGGAACCTATATCCGATCATTGGCTCATGATTTTGGCAAATCGTTAGACAATGGTGCCTACTTATCCAAATTAACTAGAACAAAAATAGGATCATACCGTATAGAAAAGGCTAAAGAAATTGATGAATTTGTTTCTTATTTAGAGTCCGAAAAAAAATAAGCTACTCTTGTGTTAAATTTATATATTTGCAAGTTTCTAACATTAGACTTCAATTATGATAAAAAGAAAATTATCCCAATTTGACTTTGATTTACCAGAACACTTATTAGCAGATCGTCCGAGCTATAATAGAGACGAATCTAGATTGATGGTTGTTGACAGAAAAACTGGAACTATTGAGCATAAGCTTTTTAAAGATCTTATTGACTACTTTGATGAAGGTGATGTTATGATTTTTAATGACACAAAAGTTTTTCCTGCAAGAATGTATGGGAATAAAGAAAAAACTGGAGCAAGAATTGAAGTTTTTCTTTTAAGAGAACTCAATAAAGAAAATTTACTTTGGGACGTTTTAGTAGATCCTGCTCGTAAAATTCGTATCGGAAATAAACTTTACTTTGGAGAAGACGATAGTTTAGTAGCTGAAGTTATAGACAATACAACCTCTAGAGGAAGAACTTTGCGTTTTCTATTTGACGGATCATATGAGGAGTTTAGACAAAAACTAAAAGATTTAGGACAAACGCCTCTTCCAAAATACATTAAAAGAGAGCCAGATGAGGAAGATAGAGAACGTTTTCAAACTATCTATGCCGAAAACGAAGGTGCTGTTGCTGCCCCGTCTGCAGGTTTGCATTTTTCTAGAGAGCTTCTTAAAAGGTTAGAAATTGTTGGTGTTGATTTTGCCAAACTAACTCTTCACATTGGATTAGGAACTTTTAGACCGGTTGAAGTGGAAGATTTGAGTAAACACAAAATGGATTCTGAAGAAGTTTTTATTAGTGAAGAAACCGTAAATACTATTAATAATGGTATTAAAAATAAACGAAGAATATGTGCTGTTGGAACTACTTCCGTACGAGCAGTCGAATCATCAGTTACAACCACTGGTTTTATGACGCCTTTTGATGGATGGACTAACAAATTTATCTACCCACCATATAGCTTTAATATTCCAAATGCAATGATCACAAACTTTCATACTCCCAAATCTACACTCCTAATGATGGTTAGTGCATTTGGAGGTTTTGAATTGATCAAAAAAGCATATGAAGAAGCTGTAAAAGAAGAATACAAATTCTTTACTTATGGTGACGCAATGCTTATACTTTAAAAAGTGAAATCTTTTGTTATTATTGTTGCTGGAGGAGTTGGTACAAGGATGGGAAGTTCTACTCCCAAACAATTTTTAAATCTAGGTAACAAACCTATTTTAGCTCATACGATCACAAGAGTAAATAAAATTAGTCCTAAATCAGAACTAATTGTAGTATTACCTAAAAATCAAATTGACTATTGGAAGTCTATTTGTAATAAATATAACATAAACATAGAGCATAAAATAGTTGAAGGTGGTAATACTCGTTTTGAATCAGTTAAAAATGGTCTTAAAAAAGTGACTCCAGATTCTTTAGTGGCTATTCACGATGGTGTTCGCCCTCTTTTAAACAAAACTGTTTTTGATCGTTGTATGCAAAAAGCACAAGAAAAAGGTGCTGCCATACCAACCATTCCCATTACAGATAGCCTTAGAGAAATCAATACTCAAGGTTCGGTTATAAAAGATAGAAACTCATTTGTTAAGGTACAAACTCCCCAATGTTTCGACTCAAATATTCTATTAAAAGCATACAAACAACCTTTTAACCAATCGTTTACAGATGATGCATCTGTAGTGGAAGCAATGGGCAAAAAAGTCTTTTTAGTTGAGGGGAATAAAGAAAATATAAAAATAACTACTCCTGAAGATATTAAAATCGCAACAGCTTTCATGCTCTAACTATTAAAGAAAATAGGCTCTACGAAAGAATCTTTTGTAATTTGATAATTGTTATCTAAATTTTTAATCCGATTAACCCCAGGTTTTTTTCCTTTTTCAAAAGTTCCCAATTTGGTCAATCCTAATAGTTCTGCTCCATTTCTACATGCCCAAGTCAACAAGGTGTTTAAGTCAATATCTGTATGTTGAGAAATTATTTTTATTTCTTCAAAAATATCTAAACTATTGTTGGATGCTAAACTATCGGTACCTATAGTAATTTTACAATTTGATTTTATCCAAGACTTATAATCTGGCAAAGCATCCTCGATATATAGATTTGCTTTCGGGCAAGTGCACCAATATACATGTTTGTTTTGCTTATTCAACCAGTTCATGTCTTCTGTAGAAGTAAAAGTATTGTGTACCATTAAAATTTTTGATTTATCCAGTTTGGGATAAATAGATTGAAGAGCTGACAACTTAGTGGGTTTAAAAAATTTACTATTAGATAAGCTATCTATTAGTGTTCCTGTTCCATCAATAAACATTTGATCCTCCGAACCTGTTTCTTGATTATGAATGCTTTGAATTGAATTATTATTATTATGTTTAATAAGATCAAAAAGCTTATTTGAAAGTGAATAATTAGCATGTGGAGTGATAGAACAAGATGTCTTACACTTTTGCATTAAACTTTTTCCTTTTTCAAAAACAGTATCAGCTTGTTCAGGATTTAAAGAGAATAGTTCAATGAATGTATGATAAAAAATTTCACTATTTAGTTTGGTTTCAAATGAATAATCAGTATTTGAAATGTCTGCAACAGCAACAATACCATTGTTATACATTTTACGATCATAATACTCTATTTCCTTTAAAATAACAGATTTATCTGTCTGTCTAAGAGTAGGTATTTTAGAAATAAAATTAGCTAAGCCTAGTTGCTTTGGTAATTTATTTTTTAAATGTGATAACTCTAAATGGCAATGCGAATTAATAAAACCTGGGCACAAAGCACCATTTATAAAAGTGATTTTTTTAGGGTCTATCCCTTTTTTATTATCTAATACATCCATCACTTCGCCACTACTATTTACCACCAAAATTCCATTTAAAATTGGCTCTCCAATCGAAGTAAAGAGGATATCACTTTCAAGATAGTGTAACATAGGTACAAAGATACTATCTTTGCTACATGTCTGCAGACAAAAAAAATATAAGATCACTTGATTTAGACCAATTAAAAGATTTTTTTGTTAAAAACAACGAACCTAAATTTCGAGCAAAACAAGTTTATGAGTGGCTATGGAAGAAATCTGTTATGTCTTTTGATCATATGACTAACCTTCCTCAAAAGAATATTCTTCTATTAAAAGAAAATTTCACTATCCATCATGCTATCATAACTGAGGCGCAACGAAGTAATGATCGAACGATAAAATCTGCTTTTCAACTTTATGATAATAATAATGTCGAGGGAGTTCTTATTCCAACCAAAACACGAATGACAGCATGTATTTCATCTCAAGTGGGCTGTAGTCTTACATGTAAGTTTTGTGCAACTGGAAAATTAAAACGACTACGTAATATTGATGCCGACGAAATTTACGATCAAGTATTTTTACTTAATCAGCAATCACTAGAGTACTATCAAAAAAAATTAAGCAATATTGTTTACATGGGAATGGGAGAGCCTCTGTTAAATTATAAAAATGTTATTGATTCTATTGAAAAAATTACTTCAAACGATGGGCTTGGCATGTCTCCCAAACGAATTACAGTTTCGACAGCAGGAATTGCAAAATTGATTAAAAAATTAGGTGATGACCTGGTCAAATTTAATCTTGCAATCTCCTTACATGCCGCAAACGACTCAAAAAGAAATGAGATAATGCCCATAAATGAACAAAATTCTTTATCATCATTATCTGAGGCTGTTAAATATTTTTATGAAAAAACTGGAACAAGACTAACTTACGAATACATCATATTCAAAAACTTTAATGATGAAATAGAAGATGCTGTCGAATTGTATCGATTTGCTTCCATTACTCCTTGTAAAATCAATATTATTGAATATAACCCAATAGATGGTGGAGAATTCCAACAAGCAGATAGAAAAAAAGTAGATGCATTTGTTGAATTTTTGGAAAGCAAAAATATGATCGTAAATGTTAGAAGAAGTAGAGGAAAAGATATTGATGCTGCTTGTGGTCAATTAGCAAATAAACTTGCTAAATAAATCTAGTTTAAAGAAGATCCCTATCTTTCCGATTTTGTATCTTTGTACCTTCACTAATTAAGTCAATGAGCATTGTAAAACAGATTAAAGCTCCCATAAAGGACGAGATGGTATTCTTTGAAAAAAAATTCAAAGAATCTATGAATAGTTCTGTTCCCTTACTCGATAAAATTACCCACTACATTATTAAAAGAAAAGGCAAACAAATGAGACCAATGTTTGTTTTTTTATGTAATAAACTTTTTGGTAATTTCAATGAAAAAAGCTACAGAGCAGCATCGCTAATCGAACTATTGCACACGGCTACATTAGTTCATGATGATGTAGTGGATGATGCTAATTTAAGAAGAGGATTCTTTTCTATTAACGCCATTTGGAAAAACAAAATTGCCGTTTTAGTTGGAGATTTTCTATTGTCGAAAGGGCTAATTCTATCTTTAGAAAATAAAGATTACTCTCTTTTACAAATTGTTTCTAATGCAGTAAAAGAGATGAGTGAAGGTGAATTACTACAGTTAGAAAAAGCCCGCAAGTTGGATATTGAAGAAACCGTTTACTTTGATATCATAAGAAAAAAAACAGCTACTCTAATTGCTGCCTGTTGTGCTTGTGGTACTTGTGCTGCCTATCAAAATCAAGAAACTATTGATCAAATGCACCGATTTGGAGAGTTAACAGGAATAGCTTTCCAAATGAAAGATGATTTGTTTGATTATTACAACAATGATAACATAGGTAAGCCTACAGGAATTGATATTAAAGAGCAAAAAATGACTCTTCCTTTAATTTACACTCTAAACAATTGTAATTCCTCACAGAAAAAATTCATCATTCAATGTATAAAAAGGCATAATAAAAACCCTGAAAAAGTAGAAAAAGTTCTTGAAATTGTTAAAAAAAGTGGCGGAATTGAGTACACCGTTAATAAAATGAAAGAATATCAGAATGAAGCTTTAAAAATTCTATATACATTTGAGGACAGTCCAGCAAGACAATCTCTTGAGCTTTTGTTGGATTATGTTATCAATAGAAAAAAATGATTAATCAAGAAACAAAAGAGTTAATAATAGAGACCGCTCGAATCGAAGAAGTAGTTTCTGATTTTGTTACTCTTAAAAAAAGAGGAGTTAATTATATTGGTAACTGTCCTTTTCACGATGAAAAAACACCCTCGTTTACTGTTTCTCCTGCCAAAGGAATATATAAGTGTTTTGGTTGTGGTAAAGGAGGGTACTCGGTAAATTTTATAATGGAACACGAGCAATTAAGCTATCCAGACGCTTTACGACACCTTGCCAAAAAATATAACATTGAAGTTGAAGAAAAAAAGCTCTCTCCAGAAGAAATTGAACGCTTCAACAAAAGAGAAAGTTTATTAGTTGTTAGTCAATATGCCAATGATTTTTTTCAAAAACAGCTACACCATACAGATGAAGGAAAAGCGATCGCTTTAAGCTATTTTAAAGAAAGAGAAATTAACGATGAAATGATTTCTAAATTTCAACTAGGATATAGTCCTAACAAATGGGATGCCTTTACAAAAAAGGCATTAAAGGATTCCTACAAAAAAGAGTTCCTACAAGAGACTGGCTTAAGCATATTTAAAGATAATAAATCATTTGACCGATTTAAAGGACGTGTTATTTTTCCTATTCATAGTATTTCTGGTAAAATTTTAGGCTTTGGTGGACGTACTTTAACACAAGAAAAAAATTCTGCTAAATATTTAAATTCTCCTGAAAGTGAAATTTATAGTAAAAGAAATGTTTTATATGGTATTTATTTTGCAAAACAACAAATAGTTAAAAGCGACAATTGCTTTCTAGTTGAAGGATATACTGATGTTATTGCAATGCATCAAATAGGCTTCTCTAATGTGGTAGCCTCGTCTGGAACTGCCCTTACTATCAAGCAAATAAAATTAATTGACCGATTTACTAAAAATATTACCATTTTATTTGATAGTGACCCTGCAGGAATTAAAGCATCGTTTAGAGGTATTGACTTAATTTTGCAGTCTGGCATGAATGTAAAAGTTGTTCTCTTCCCCGAGGGTGATGACCCTGACAGCTACAGAAAAAAACATGGTATAGATCAGACAAAAGAATTTATTGAATCGAATCAGGCAGACTTCTTAAGTTTTAAAATCAACTTACTTAAAGACGAGGCAAAAAATGACCCCATCAAAAAAGTAAATTTAATTAAAGATGTTGTCAAATCAATTGCTTTAATACCTGACTCCATTACCCAAGAAGTTTATATAAAAGAAAGTTGTAAACTACTTGACATTAGTGAAAATCAAATTCTTAAGGAAATAAATTCAACTAAATTTTCTACTTCAACTAGAACTTCTACAGAACCCACAAAAGATCCGATTAAACAAAAAGTAAAAAAAGTAAAATCGTATCATCAGGAACAAAATATTATTCGTTTCTTAATGAGTTATGGAGATCGGATTTTGACCTTTTATGATACCATTGAAGAAATTTCTGAAGCCGGAAATAAAAAAATTAGAGAAGAAGTTGTAGAGATTTCTGTTGCACAATTTATTATCGAAGAATTATCAGGTCAAGAACTCCGCTTTGATGATCCGAATTTTAACTATATATTTTCGAGCTATGTAGAACATTTTGAAAAAGGAGAACTTCCAAGTCATGACCTTTTTCTAAAAAATGAAGATGTAAATATATCTCAAGCAACTGTTGATACTATTTTTTCTAAATATACATTAAGTGAAAAATGGAAAAAACATGGAATACATACCGTTACAGAAGACATGCAACTTAAACAGGCTGTCGAATCAGTTATCTATTCTTTCAAAATAATCAAAATAGAAATTGCGATCACAGAAAAAAGAAAACAACTTGAAAATATGGAGCTTGATCAACAATTAAGAAATATGAAAGAAATTAACCATCTACTACAAATCAAAAAAGAAATTTCTAAAAAACTTGGTCGTATTGTTTTAAAATAAGCTTTTCTATAAGCACTCTTTCATATCCTTAAGCCTTAGCTGTAAATTAGCATTACCATTCCATTGATTTAAGTCTAGGTTATAACAAACATCAAAACACTTTTCATCTTCTATCAAATCTTTTTTATCGAACATCCCAAAACCAATTGCATCTATACTATTATTGCTCTTTTCATTTTTCAAATGTAATTTTAAATGATTGTTTTCTTTACCAATCAATTTTCCAAAACCGCTATCAAATACATTTGTTGTAACAAAAGTTGGACGGTTGTTTCCTGGTCCAAAAGGCTCCATTTGCTTAATTATTCTATATGTTTTAAGATCTATTTGATTAAATGCTAGTTCTCTATCAATAACTATTTCGGGAGTCAGCTGTTCTGAAGAAATTCTTTCTTTTACTACTTTTTCAAATAATTGCACAAACTCATTTAAATTTTCTTTTTTTAGAGATAACCCAGCAGCATATTTATGCCCTCCAAAACGATCTAAAAGATGTGAACATTGATCTATTGCCTCATAAATATCAAAACCTACAACAGATCTAGCTGATCCGACTAAAAAGCCATTACTTTCGGTTAATACAATGGTTGGTTTATAAAAATTTTCGATAATTCTAGAAGCAACTATTCCTATTACTCCTTTATGCCAATTTTCATTAAAAACAACTGTAGATTTCTTTTCAGGCTTTACTTGACTTAATGCTTCTGTAGTAATGAATTGATCTAATTCTTTTCGTGTTAAATTATTCGTTTCAATAGTTTGAGATAATTTTTTAGCCTGCTGAAAGTCTGTCTCAACTAAAAGCTCTACTGCTTTATTGGCGTGATCAATTCTTCCTGCTGCGTTTATTCTCGGTGCTATACCAAAAACTATATCATTAATTAGAAGTTCATCTTTTTTACGATTGGATTGTTCAATTAGTGCTTTTAGTCCAGGTCTAGCATTATCGTTAATTTGTTGTAATCCGTAATAAGCCAAAATCCTATTTTCGCCAGTTATAGGAACAATATCTGCAGCAATACTTACAACAAGTAAATCCAATAAGTGATAAATTTTATCGAATGGAATTTCATTTTTAATGCAATATGCTTGAATCAGTTTAAACCCAACACCACATCCTGAAAGCTCTTTATATGGATAATCACAATCTATTCTTTTAGGATCTAATACTGCTACTGCCTTTGGTATTTTTTTCCCTGGTCTATGATGATCACATATGATGAAGTCTATCCCCTTTTTCTTTGCATATTCAATTTTATCAATCGCTTTAATTCCACAATCTAAACTAATAATAAGCGAAAAATTATTTTCGTGAGCGTAATCAATTCCTTGAAATGAAACTCCATATCCTTCTTTATAGCGATCAGGGATATAATAACTAACTTTCGTTGAGAATTGTTGTAAAAAGATATACATCATTGCTACTGATGTTGTTCCATCAACATCGTAATCTCCGTAAACTAAAATTTTATGACCTTGTTCGATTGCTAATTCTACTCTAGCTATAGCTTTATCCATATCTTGCATAACAAATGGATCATGTAACTGTTGTAAATCTGGTCTGAAAAATTGCTTTGCTAATTGAAAATTACTTATTCCTCTTTGAACTAAAAGATCTGCAATGATTGGCGAAACACCTAATTCTTTTTGCAAAGATTGACTAATGTTAGGGTCCGGTAAAGGCTTTTTTTTCCAATTAAAGTTCATCTTTTTGATTCATTATACGGGTTTGTAATAAAACAGAATGCTTATGAATCAATTCAAATAACTCAGCAATCATTGTTTTATCAACTTGTGCCGATTCGGCCCAATCTGTTCTAGATTGCATAATTTCAAACCAACGTTGAATTTGTAATATCGTTACGGAATTTTGTTTTTTAAATTGGCCGATTTCCTTTACTAGCTCCGTTCGTTTTGCTACAATGTCAACGATATCTTTATCAATTCCATCAATAATATTACGTATGGTCGATAATTGACTTACAAACTCTTTATTTTGAGTTTGTTCAGATCTGAGTATTAAATTCTTAATTAATTTATTTAAATATTCAGGAGTTATTTGCTGTTTTGCATCACTAAGAGCAATGTCAGGGTTAAAATGTGTTTCAATCATTAAACCATCCATATTTAAATCTAATGCTGTTTGAGAAACTTCATGTATCATGTTTCTATTACCGCAAATATGACTCGGATCACATATCATTGCCAAGTTAGGATGTTTTTGTTTTAATTTCATAGCCAACTCCCACTTTGGTTCATTTCTAAAAACCGATTGCTCTAAAGTATAAAACCCTCTATGAATTGCTGCAATATCATCAATACCAACATTAATTATTCTTTCAATAGCCCCCATCCATAAGCTAAGTTCAGGATGTAATGGGTTTTTTACCATTACTGTTACTTTAGAACCTTTTAATGCTTCTGCTATTTCTTGAACATAAAAAGGGTTTACCGTTGTTCTTGCTCCTATCCAAAGAATATCAATGTTTGCTTTTAAACAAAGTTCAACATGTTCTGGGGTTGCAACTTCTGTAGCTACTTTTAAATGTGTCTGTTGTTGTACTTTTTGTAGCCACTTTAAGGCTTCCTTACCAACACCTTCAAAAGAATTTGGTCGAGTTCTGGGTTTCCAAACACCTGCTCTAAATACTTTTACTTCTTTACTTAGTTTTTTAGCCGTTGTTAAAACTTGATCTTCCGATTCTGCACTACAAGGACCGGCAATAATAAATGGTTTTTTGCTGAGTTGGTTAAGAATCATTGTTTATTTCCTTCTAAAACGATTACAAACTCACCTTTAGGATCTTTATTATTAAAATGAGTTATTACTTCCTGAATAGTTCCTCTGATTGTTTGTTCAAATTTTTTGCTGATTTCTCTGGAAACGGATACATTTCTATCAGAGCCCATATATTCTTCAAATTGTTTTAATGTTTTTAAAACTCTGTATGGTGATTCGTAAAAAATCATTGTTTTAGTTTCGCTAGCTAATGCTTCTAATCTTGTTTTTCTGCCTTTTTTTACAGGAAGAAAACCTTCAAAAACAAATCGTTCACATCCTATTCCAGAGTTTACCAATGCCGGAACAAATGCTGTAGCTCCAGGCAAACAATCAACTTCAATGTCATTAATTATACATTCTCTAACTAATAAAAAACCAGGATCAGAAATAGCAGGAGTACCTGCATCAGAAATCAAAGCAATAGACTGACCGTCTGTAAGAAGTGCTATCCATTTTTCCAAACTTCTATGCTCATTATGCATATGGTTTGATGCCATTGGAGTATTAATATTATAATGACTTAATAATTTGGAACTAGTTCTTGTATCTTCAGCCAATATTAAATCTACTTCATTCAATACTCTATTTGCTCGAAAAGTGAAGTCCTCTAAGTTGCCAATAGGGGTAGGAACAATATACAATTTTGACATAGTACAAAGTTACATGAAAAAGGGATAGAATTCTGCACTAGGTGCAATTCTAATTGTTGGAGCTGGCATTTTTATATAATTCAAAATATGTTTGAATTTTTTAGCAAAAGGAGAATTCCATTTTTTTAATACTTGTAGCATATCGTAATCTAAGGCAATATAAATTTCATTATTTCCTCCAACTTTGGTTTTAGTTTCATTCAAATATTGAGTATCGTCTAAACCAAAACCAATAGCTATTCCTAAATCAATGTTTTTCTTTTTTAATGGATAAAATGAAATCCAATATGTTTGGTTAACATAATCATCCTGATATGCATATTTATATGGAGGAGCATCTGGTTTTTGCTCTGTACCTAAATCCCAATACGAATTACTTCTTTTATAGTAACTAAACTTAAAATCTATATAATCTGCAGCAGTAGAATATTTTTCAAAATAAGGAACAAAAGCTCCAATACTACCAGCCCCAAAATCCCATAAACTAAAACCCCATAATGGAGCATATGCATCTTTCATTTCTATCGAAAGTTGAATAAATGAACCCATAGCTGCACCGTACAGATAAGACTTTTTTTCTGAAACACCAGACCACTTTAAAGAGGATTGATATAAATCTGCCACTAATAGCCCACCAAAAAAATGCCCTCCTTTATCAATATTCCTTGCATACCTCAAATCCGATCCATCATCAAAATGAAAAGAACTCGATTGATCACTCCACCAAGCATTTTTAATATACAAATATGAACCCCCTAAAACTGCAGCTGCACCAGATGTTGTTATTGCTAAGCGAGAATAATTTATCTGAGAAGAATCTTGCTGACCTAAACAAACTCTAAAGTTTAGTGATGATAATAAAATTAAAAGAATAAGTATACGCATGAGCAAAAAATTAAATCAATGCTTACATTTGTCAAAATTAAGATTTGTTTTAATATTAAATCGTTTTGCAAAAAGGAAAATTAGAAATTATTTGCGGGTCTATGTTCTCTGGAAAAACAAAAGAACTCATCGAAAGAGCAAACAATGCTATTAAATTGGGTGAAAAAGTCATTGGATTTAAACCTAAAATTGACAATAGATATCAGTCTAATCAAATCGTTTCGCATAATAAAAACTCGTTTGACTGTGTTATCATTAAGCAAGCTAGCGATATGATAAACATGAGCAAAGCACATGAGGTTATTATAATAGATGAAATTCAATTCTTTGATTCTACAGTAATAAATGTTTGTCTTGAGCTAATTAATGACGGAAAAAGAGTTATTGGTGCAGGTCTCGATATGGATTATGAAGGAAACCCTTTTGGTTCAGTACCTCAACTATTGGCTATTGCTGACGATATCAAAAAATTAAGAGCAAAATGTATTTGTGGTAATCCAGCAAATATTTCTTATCGATTGATTTCTGAAAAAAAACAAATTTTAATTGGCGAAAAAAATGAATACGAACCAAGATGTAGAAATTGTATAAATTAAAAAATAATGAAAACAATTCATGAAACTAATTTATATGTAGACTTAGCTCAACTAGAAAGAAATTTTAACTATCTAAAATCTCTTACCAAAAAAAATACTAAAATAATAGCCGTAGTGAAAGCCTTTGCGTACGGAATGGGTGACGTCGAAATTTCTAAAAAACTAGAATCTTTAGGAGTTGATGCCTTATGGGTTGCAGATTTTGATGAAGGTGTAAACCTTAGATTGAATGGAATTGAAGCACCAATAATAATAGCAAACCCAGGAATAAAAAGCTATGAAACTATCATAAAATATCGTTTAGAACCCGTTGTTTACAACCATAAAACACTAGATATTTTTGCACAATCAGGTGCTTCAATAAATATTCATTTAAAACTTAATAGCGGGATGAATAGATATGGTTTTGAAGTCCATGAAGTCGATTCTATTTTGAATACTTTAGATCTAAATCCTAACTTAAACCTTTCTTCCATATGTTCTCACCTATCTTCTAGTGACAGTGAATCTCTGGATGATTTTAGCCATCAACAGATAAACGTATTTAGAGATACTTGCTCAAAAATTAAATTAAAACTAGGGAAAAACATACATACACATATTATGAATAGTAACGGATTACTCCGTTTTGAAGATACAAATGATGCCGTACGAATGGGAATCGCTCTATATGGAATTAGTGAAAACCCAAATCTTCAACAAATTTGTTGTTTAGAAAGTACTATTTCACAGTTAAGAAAAATTGACGAAAATCAGATTGTAGGCTACAACAATTCTTATGTCTCAAATAAAAAAATATCTGTTGCAATAATTCCTATTGGATATGCTGATGGAATAAACAGAAGGCAAGGAATGGGAAAAAGTACAGTGGTAGTAAATGGCACTCATTGTTCTATTATTGGTCAAATTAGCATGGACAGCTTAGCTATTGACGCGTCTGATATACAATGTAAAGAAGGAGATAAGGTAATTATTTTTAGCCCCGAACATTCCTTAATTAATATTGCAAAAGAAATAAATACTATTCCCTACGAAATTATGGCAACATTGAATAGACGAATTAATCGAATTTACTTGGAAGGATAACGACACAATACTAAAGATATAAAAACATATAGGATTGCTGAATTATGATTTTGAAAATAAGAATCGCTAAAAAATGAAAGTAAGAATAGTATTAAAAAAAAACTTCTAATCCATCGATCGGATAATATAGAATACTCCTTAAACTGAAAATAAAAAATAGATAGCAAAATAAACAATCCAACAATTCCTAATTCAAAAAAAACGTATAAAAAATTATTGTGAGGTGTTTTATGCTGACCTTCTAAATTTTTAGAAATCTCAGGACCCAATGTAGAAAATTGAGATGAAAAACTACCTGTTCCGTAACCCAATAATGGCTGTTTTTTTATTAATTCTAAAGAATAATTCCACAAATTATATCTAACAGAAATAGAATTAAAGTTACTTGTTTCAATATTCGAAATGTTTTCTTTTGTTTCTTCAACTCTTCTGTTAAAATCTTCGGAATATTGAATACTTAACACAAAAATACTAGCAATTAAAGCGAATGTGAATATTAATCCAATTGGCCTTTTTTGAAAAAAATGAAAAGTTAAAAATATTGCTCCTACTAAAAATAATACATGACCAACTCTACCTGCTTCTGTAAATAAACTAAAACACATTAAAACTAAAGATAATAACAGAAAAATATTTCTTTTTTTGAATGGTAGTTTAAACAAACTGACAACTACCAAAAAAATAGAAAAAACTAAAAAAAGGTTATGATAATTGTAACTCATAAAAGCCGAAATATTATAACTATTTGAAAATATATCGTTGACCTTTGTTAGCCTTGGGATAATATTATAATTAATCAAAAGTGCAATTAATGATGATAGTGACATGGAAATGATAAATCCTGTTATTGCATTTTTCAAATCTTTTTCACAAAACTTTAAACTGTACAGAATTGGTAAAAACAGTAATAGCGCTGTTTTTTCAATTATCCATTTTGCATCTTGATGAAAGTCTCCCCACAATAGACCAAACCAATAAAAAACAAACAAAATAATTATTGAAAACATCCATTTACTGGACTTAATAGAATACCATTTTTGCTTTAGATTCCCTTCGACTATCCATAAAGCTGAAATTAAGAATATTAGGCAATCTGTTATAAAAACAGAAATAGGCATAGAAAAAGCTAATAAAGTAAATAAAACTCCATAAGTTTTCTGAAAACTAATGTTCATTACTTTATTGTGTCGCCTTTTAAAATCGCTTCAAACTCTAAGGGATTATTTAATAAGTCTATAGCCTGTAGAACCTCATCATCATACTTTATAGCAGAAGCTAAACTTCCTTCTTGATAAAAATATCGAGTAACAATTTCTGACTCTAACACCTGACTGATTTCGTCTTTAAATCTCATAAGGTCATTGTTTTTAGACGAGGTCATTTTTAATTCTATAGCTTCCAATTGTTTTTCAAGGTCTTGTATATATTCCTCATCTTCAGCGGTCTCAAATAAATCTTTAATCGCTAGCTCTGTTTTTGTTTCATACTCATACTCTTTATCATTAAGGTACTGAACAAAATCATTATATAAAATAGAATCTACACTAAATTCTTGAGGTGAACTTATCGTATCATTTTGTCTGTAAAATTGTGTTGAATAATCAAAGATTAAATTTTTGGAAACTAAACTTCTTAATATATTGCTAAATGGATTTACCTCGACTGAAACATCAGGTGTCACACCTCCACCATCATAAACTACTCGCCCATTTCTTGTTTTAAAAGCCGTTCTTAAACTATCAGGTGTTCTCCCAACACTTCCGTCATCATTTCTATTAGAATAATCAAGAGCCTGAATACACCTTCCACTAGGAATATAGTATTTCGCAGTTGTTACTTTTAACTGAGTATTGTAACTTAATTTTCGAGTTTGCTGAACTAAACCTTTTCCAAAACTTCTTTGACCCATCACTAGTCCTCGATCAAAATCCTGAATCACTCCAGAAACAATTTCTGAAGCCGAGGCAGACCTCCTGTTAATTAATACAATTAATGGAATTTCTGTATCTACTGGCTCATATCTAGATTTGTATGTTTTATCCCAATCTTCTATTTTACCTTGAGTTTCTACAATAACTTCTCCTTTATCAACAAAAATGTTTGCTGTATTTATAGCCTCATTCAATAATCCTCCTGGATTTCCTCTTAAGTCTAAAATTAAGCCTTTTAATTCTTGCTCTCGGCTCAACTCATTATATGCCTGAATAACTTCTTTACTAACATTTCTTGTAAAAGAACGCATTCTTATATATGCAATTCCATCATCAACTAATGCTGAGTAAGGTATACTACTAACCTTTATTTCCTCTCTTGTAATAGTTACCTCAAAAGGTTTGTCTACTCCTTTTCGTTCTATAAGCACTTTTACATCAGTATTAGCCTGACCTTTTAAAATTTTACTAACGTCTTCAGTAGATTTTCCTTTGGCAGAGTTTCCTTCAATTTCTAAAATCTTATCTCCTGCTTTTAATCCTGCTTTGTCGGCAGGAAAACCAAAGTAAGGCTCTCTTATGTGAACATATTCGTCTCTACTCATTATTATAGCTCCTATACCTCCATACTCACCAGTAGTCATAAATTCAAAATCTTCTTGTTCTGACTCAGGAATAAAAGTAGTATACGGGTCTAATGATTCCAACATTGCGTCTATGGCTGTGTTCATGAGTTCGCCCGAATCTATTTCATCAACGTATAAAATATTCAACTCTTTAAAAAGGGTTGAAAAAATGTCTAAATTTTTAGAAATTTCAAAAAAGTTTTCTGAAAAACCTAACGATAATAATGATCCTATAGCTATAGTTACTACTATCAAATACTTTTTTAACTTATTTATCATATTTTAAGGTATTGGGTCATGTCCGTGCCCTCCCCATGGATGACAACTAATAATTCTTTTTAATGTTAGCCAAGTTCCTTTATATGGGCCAAATTTTTTAATCGCCTGTAATCCATATTCAGAACATGTTGGAATAAATCTACATCTAGGCGAAGTCAGAGGAGAAATTGCACCTTTATAAAACAATATCAATGATCGAATTAAAAATGATAAGACATTTCTCATAATTTAGAGACTAAACGTTGTAAAGTTAAACATATTTTATTTTCTATTTCCTTATAATCTAATAACTGATTAGAAGTATATAAAATAACTAAGTCTACCGATTTTTCCTTCGATTTTAATTTACTTTCTAATTCTTCTTTGTTCTTTCTAAAACTCTCTCTTATTAAACGTTTAATTTTGTTCCTATGACATGCTTTGGATAGCTTTTTCTTTGGCACACTAATAAGTGTTTGTAAAGACGGAGATGTTTGTTTACTATTTTTCCAGATAAACTTAAATGGGTATACAAAAAGAGTCTGACCCTCATCAAACAAAGAATCTATTCTGTTTTGATCGCATAATTTCTCAGCTTTATTAAACTGATAGACTGTCATCTTTGAAAAGTTTATTCAAAAAAGATAAATTATCGCTTATTTACCTTTTTTATGTACTGGTCAATTGCCATAGTCATAGAAGGTGATTCTGGACTTGGAGCCTTTATATCTAAACGTAAACCATGATCTTCAACTGCCTTTTTGGTAGTTGATCCGAATGCCGCTATACGAGTATCATTTTGCTTGAAATCTGGAAAATTCTGATATAATGACTTTATTCCTGATGGACTGTAAAAAACTAAGATATCATAAAAAACATTTTCCAAATTCGATAAATCACTACAAACAGTTCTATACATTATGGATTTAGTAAAATCAAACTTTTGTTCAGTCAAAAATTCTGGAATGCTCTCTTTTAAAATATCAGAACAAGGTAATAGAAATTTACATTCTTTGTGTTTTTTAAACAAGGGCAAAAGGTCTTCAATCTTTTGCTTACCAATAAATACCTTCCTTTTTCTATAGGTAATATACTTTTGTAAATAATAAGCAATCGCTTCAGAAACACAGAAATACTTCATTTCTTCTGGAACAGTGATTCGTGTTGCTTCACACATTCTGAAGAAATGATCCATCGAATTTTTACTCGTAAAAATAACTGCATTATGACTTAGTATACTGATTTTCTGCTGTCTAAATTCTTTTGCCGTTAATCCCTCTACATGAATAAAGGGACGAAAGTCAATTTTTACTTTGCAACGCTTTGCTAAATCGAAATACGGAGATTTATCCGACTCCGGTTTTGGTTGAGAAACCAATATAGTTTTAACTCTTTTATCTTTCAATGCTAACTCAATTTAACTTTTTTAGAAACTAAAAAAACATGGTTATAAATAATATGAATGGTAAAAATTCAAGAAGGCAAAGATATACAATTAAGTGCGTTTTGGAAATAGATGATTTAAAAAAACTCAAATATATTGTTCTCACACATTTTAAAATAAATAAAATAACAAACAAATAAAGTGTTAATTTGGTAAGTACTTGCTGATCAAAATTAGAATATATGGATAAAATTACAAATGGAAATAAAACAACTCCGCCAACTATTTCAACTAAAAAAGCATGAAACAATGCAACATCAAAAAATGAAGGTTTTTCAAATAAAAAACCTGTAAACTTGACTAAAATAATTTTTGCTAAAAAGAAAATTGAAATTATAAAAGAAAAAAAAGCAAAGTTCGACCATTGCCAAGAAGTAGCGTCATTTACCAATGGATGCGACATTACCAAAGATAAAACCAAAATAAAAATTGGTAAAAGCAAAATCGAAATCAATTGAGAGTTAGTCTCTCTTAAAAATTGATTGGAAGATTTTTGAGAAATTACTGCTCGTAAAATCAAATTAAATTGTTTACCAAATTGAACATTAATAATTCCGAAATAGCAAAAAATAAATAGATTAATTATAAAAACCCATTCAGAAATTATACCATTATCTTTAAGTAAGACTTCCAATTTATTGAGGGTAGTCGTTGTTTATCCAATTTGTTAATTTTTCAATCTCTAGAGTAGTTAAACTTTGAGGGGGAGGCATTCTATAAAATGGATCAGTTGAAGAAATTCGATATATAAATTCTTGAGCCGAATTGTCTAATGCTAATTTTAAATCTGAATAAGATGTGTAAACTCCTGAACTTTCAGCATTTCCACCAACAGAATGACAACCTGTACAATTAACATCGATAATTGATTTAACAGAAGCATAAGTCTTTACATTAGGATCATCGACTACGATTGGCTCTTCTTCTTGATCACAAGAACACAAAACCATCAATATCAAAAATAAAAAGTAAATTGATTCTTTCATAATAGCTGATTTTTATGCAATTTACCCATTAATAATAAATTATTCAATAATTTTGTACCACTAAATACAATTACAAGATGTCAAAAGATTTATTTCAAGCTCCAGATTATTTTCACTTAGATGAATTACTTTCTGAAGAACATATATTGGTTCGTGATGCAGCTCGTGACTGGGTTAAACGTTCCGTTTCGCCTATTATAGAAGATGCATGCCAAGAAGCAAAATTTCCAAAACAAATTATTGGTGGGTTAGCTGAAATTGGTGCTTTCGGTCCGTATATTCCTATGGAGTATGGAGGAGCCGGTCTAGATCAAATATCGTATGGACTAATCATGCAAGAACTTGAAAGAGGAGACAGTGGTGTAAGGTCTACAGCATCTGTTCAATCATCTTTAGTTATGTATCCTATCTTTAAATATGGTTCCGAAGAGCAAAGAAAAAAGTATTTGCCAAAATTAGCAAGCGGAGAGATGGTAGGGTGCTTTGGTTTGACCGAGCCTGACTTTGGATCAAATCCAGGAGGTATGGTTACTCACTTTAAAGACATGGGAGACCATTACTTGCTAAATGGTGCTAAACTATGGATTTCAAACTCTCCATTTGCCGACATCGCTATCGTTTGGGCTAAAAATGAAGAAGGTAGAATTAAAGGTTTAATTGTTGAAAGAGGAATGGAAGGGTTTACTACTCCAGAAACTCATGGAAAGTGGAGTTTAAGAGCTTCTGCAACCGGAGAACTTGTTTTTGATAACGTCAAAGTGCCAAAACAAAATTTATTACCTAATAAAGATGGTTTAGGCGCTCCTCTTGGCTGTTTGGACTCTGCAAGATACGGAATTGCTTGGGGAACAATTGGAGCAGCTATGGACTGTTATGACAGTGCATTAAGATATGCTAAAGAAAGAAAACAATTTGGAAAACCAATTGCAGGCTTCCAACTTCAGCAAAAGAAGTTAGCAGAAATGATTACGGAAATTACTAAAGCACAATTTATTACTTGGCGACTTGGGGTACTAAGAAATGAAGGTAGAGCTACTTCTGCACAAATATCAATGTGCAAAAGAAATAATGTCGAAATGGCTCTTAAAATTGCAAGAGAAGCTCGACAAATTTTAGGTGGTATGGGTATTACTGGAGAATACCCTATCATGAGACACATGATGAACTTAGAATCTGTCGTTACCTATGAAGGTACTCACGATATTCATTTGCTGATTACAGGTTTAGATATTACAGGCGAAAATGCTTTTGTATAAACCTCGATTATTGTAAACATAAAAAAAGGCTTCTAAAATTAGAAGCCTTTTTTATTATCAATTTTATTATAGCTTATGAGCCACAAGCTATACAATCGTCAGGATTATCTATCGAACAAGCCATTGCCTCTTCATTAGAAATATCTTTAACCGTTACAACTGGTTCTAATTGGGATTTTGCTTGTTTTTGAACCGTAAACTGAATTGCTTGAGTAGCAGCCTTTGTTCTCAAATAATACATCCCAGTTTTCAATCCTTTTTCCCAAGCATAAAAATGCATAGATGTAATTTTACCCATATTAGGTTGATCGATAAATAAATTTAGCGATTGTGACTGATCAATAAATTTCCCTCTATCAGCAGACATATCAATAATATCTTTCATTTTGATTTCCCAAACTGTTTTGTAAATCGCTTTGATATTATCTGGAATACTTTTTATATCTTGAACAGACCCATTAGCTTTTATTATTTCATTTTTCATCTCATCATTCCATAATCCAAGCTTAACTAGATCGAGCAACAAATGCTTATTAACAACAACAAATTCCCCAGACAGTACTCTTCTTGTATAAATATTTGATGTATAAGGTTCAAAACATTCGTTATTTCCTAATATTTGAGATGTTGAAGCGGTAGGCATTGGTGCTAATAACAAAGAGTTTCTTACCCCATGTTCTTTGATCATCGATCTTAGCTCATCCCATGCCCAACGACCACTTAAGTCTTCATCTTTGGCATTCCACATATTATATTGG
The DNA here is from genome assembly GCA_049890095.1 of Flavobacteriales bacterium. Lineage (GTDB taxonomy): Bacteria > Bacteroidota > Bacteroidia > Flavobacteriales > UBA7312 > JABAYQ01. Next base: position 226,777 of record JBMHCD010000009.1, read on the forward strand.
AAAATTCCTTGAGAAATAGGCGATCCTTCATAAGATTCATAAGCACCCTCTTCCTTAGCTACCTCACACGAAGAAGTTAAAGAAGCGAAATAAATTGTTTCAAAAATTTCTTCATTTAACTTTTTAGCTTCTGGAGAATCAAAAGGCAAACGTAACTTAATGAATGTGTCCGCTAATCCTTGAACTCCTAATCCTACAGGCCTGTGTCGCATATTAGAATTTCTAGCCTCAGCAACAGGATAATAGTTTCTATCTATTACTTTATTTAAATTTCTTGTAATCACTTTAGTAATTGAATACAATTTTTCGTGATCGAAAGTGTTCGTTTCTTCATTTATAAACCTTGGTAAGGCAATAGAAGCTAAATTACACACTGCTACTTCGTCTGGTGCAGTATATTCTAAAATTTCAGTACATAAGTTAGAAGAACGAATCGTACCAAGATTTTTTTGATTCGACTTTTCATTACAAGAATCTTTATAAAGCATATACGGTGTTCCCGTCTCTACTTGTGATTCCACAATTTTTTCCCAAAGTTCTCTAGCTCGAATGGTTTTTCTTCCTTTTCCTTGTTTTTCATACTTAAGGTATAACTTTTCGAATGCTTTTCCATGAGAATCTGCTAAGCCCGGACATTCGTTTGGACACATAAGAGTCCAATCTCCATTTTCTTTAACACGCTTCATAAATAAATCTGGAGTCCATAAAGCAAAAAATAAATCTCTTGCTCTCATTTCTTCCTTACCATGATTTTTTCTTAAATCGAGAAAGTCAAAAATATCTGCATGCCAAGGCTCAAGGTATATGGCGAAAGATCCTTTTCTTTTACCACCTCCTTGATCTACATAACGTGCTGTATCATTAAATACACGTAGCATTGGAACAATTCCATTAGACACCCCATTAGTACCTCTAATGTAGGAACCTGTTGCTCGGATATCGTGTATGCTCAAGCCAATACCTCCTGCTGATTGAGATATTTTAGCACATTGTTTTAGGGTATCATATATACCATCAATACTATCCTCTTTCATTGTAAGTAAAAAACAAGAAGACATTTGAGGTTTTGGTGTACCGGCATTAAACAAAGTAGGTGTAGCGTGAGTAAAATACTTTTGAGACATCAACTCATAAGTGTTTATTGCAGCATCAATATCCTCCTTGTGAATTCCTATAGCTACTCGCATTAGCATGTGTTGCGGACGCTCGGTAATCTTTCCATTTATTCTTAATAGATATGAACGTTCTAGTGTTTTGAATCCGAAATAATCGTACGAAAAATCACGATCATAAATTATTGTTGAATCTAATAACTCCGCATTTTTTCTAATGATTTTTATCACATCATCCGCAATCATCGGGGCTTTTTTTCCCGTTTTTGGATTAATATATTCATATAAATCATTCATCGTTTCTGAAAAAGACTTTTTGGTGTCTTTATGCAAATTAGAAACAGAAATTCTAGAGGCTAATAAAGCGTAATCAGGATGACGAGTTGTCATTGAGGCAGAAACTTCTGCCGCTAAATTATCTAACTCTGAAGTGGTTACCCCTTCATAAATTCCTTCAATTACTTTCATCGCAACAGAAGTTGGCGATACCAAATCACTAAATCCATAACAAAGCTTTTGGATTCGAGCAGTAATTTTATCGAATTTGATAGTCTCCTTACGACCATCTCTTTTTAATACGTACATATCTATTCGTTTATCTTGTTAAGTATCTTAAAAATCGTCTCCAAATGAGAACGTGTCTTCTTCTTTAGAGTCAGACAACACCCCTGCCTTTTGATAATCCCCAACTCTTTTCTCAAAGAAATTTGTTTTTCCTTCTAAAGAAATCATTTCCATAAAATCAAATGGATTTTCAGAGTTGTAAACTTTTTCACAACCTAATTCAACTAATAGTCGATCCGTAACAAACTCTAAATACTTAGCCATCAAATCGGAATTCATTCCAATCAATTTTACTGGTAATGCTTCAGTAATAAATTCTCTTTCAATATTAAGTGCATCTACAATAATTTCTTTTATTCGCTCTTTTGGCACTTTATTTACTAAATGGTTATTATGTAAATGAACAGCAAAATCGCAATGTAACCCCTCATCTCTACTAATCAATTCATTAGAAAAAGTAAGACCAGGCATTAGTCCTCTTTTCTTAAGCCAGAAAATAGAACAAAATGAACCTGAAAAGAAAATTCCTTCTACTGCAGCAAAAGCAACTAATCTTTCAGCGAAAGAATCACTTTCAATCCATTTTATAGCCCATTCTGCTTTTTTCTTTATCGCGTCAAAATGCTCAATAGCTGTAAACAATTGTTTACGCTCGGTCTTATCCTTAATGTAAGTATCAATTAATAATGAATAGGTTTCAGAATGAATATTTTCCATCATTATTTGAAAACCATAGAAAAATTTCGCTTCCGTAAACTGCACTTCATTAACAAAGTTTTCAGCTAGATTTTCATTAACAATTCCGTCGCTAGCAGCAAAAAAAGCTAAAATATGCTTAATAAAGTATCGTTCATCATCGTTTAATTTTTCATTCCAATCAATTAAATCTTGATGAAGATCTATTTCTTCTGCAGTCCAAAAACTTGCTTCTTGTTTTTTGTACCACTTCCAAATATCATCATGCTGAATTGGAAACAAAACATATCTATTAGGATTGTCTGCTAGTATCGGTTCGTTCTTTTTTGTCATTTTACTATGTTCAATTTTTAGAGAAAAAGCTACCCTGAATTCGATAGTTATCGACTTCAAATAGCTGTAATTATCATATAAAAAGGGGTTAACCTGTATGCCTGTAAGCGTTTAATTGATTCTACAATTGCTTAAAAGACAACAACAAATGTTTCAAAAAAAAAACAAGAACGCAAGCCAACTTTATTCACAAAAATTTAGAGTTTTTAACACTTTTGGGGTTGGTAAGTTGTTAAAAAAATCGACTTATATCATGCAACATCATTCCAACTCCAATTTCGTTTAAAAATTCAGCAAAAATACAAACGTCAAATTGAATATTTTAAATTGTGTTTTTGTTATTACAAAACATTTTGCCTATTGCTTAAGCTCTATAACCGCTTGTTCTAATGTGTTAAACCAGTCAACACCATAGAGCCTAATAAGGGGTTCTTTCAAAAATTTATATACTGGTACTTCCAGTTTTGAACCACAATCGCATGCAGGCTCACAAATTTTTATTGACTCATAATTTACCGCTTCAAAAGTTGGATATGATTGGATTCGTATTGGAAATAAATGACATGAAATGGGTTTTTTGTAATTTATTTCTCCCAACTTATATGCTTTTTCAATCGAACATTTTGCAGTGCCATCATCATCGAAAATAACAAATGCACATTCCCTATCATTAACCAAAGGAGTGGTATAATCTCCATCACTATCAACAACAAAAAGTCCTTGTTTATCAATAGCGTTTATTCCTTCTTGATTCATAAAAGGTTTTACTTTATCAAAAATTTGAGATAAAATATCTACCTCTTCTAGCTGAAGTGGAGCCCCCGAATCTCCCTCTACACAACAGGCTCCTTTGCAAGCGTTTAGGTCACAAACAAATTGCTTTTCAATTACATCAAGCGATATTATTTTATCGTCAATTTGTATCATAGTACAAAAGTAATGAAGATAGACCAATTATATGAATGGATAATTTTTATTTTTGTGCCATGGCGAATTATGAAGATGTATTTAAAAAAATTATAGCCCACTCCAAAGAGTATGGCTTTGTGTTCCAATCCTCCGAATTATATGATGGCTTAGCAGCGGCATACGATTATGGTCCTTTTGGTGTTGAGCTGAAGAATAATATCAAAAACTTTTGGTGGAAATCAATGGTTAATATGAATGATAATATTGTGGGGCTTGATTCTGCAATTTTTATGCACCCAACTACTTGGAAAGCCTCTGGTCATGTAGATGCATTTAATGATCCGTTAATTGACAACAAAGATTCTAAAAAAAGATATCGTGCAGATGTTCTTATAGAAGATCATGTCGCAAAAATTGAATCAAAAATTGAAAAAGAATGTAAAAAAGCAAACAAAAGATTTGGTGATAGTTTCGATAGAGAGCAATTCGTAAATACTAACCCAAGAGTTGTAGGCTACATTGAGAAATCAAAAGATATTCTGAATCGTTTTTCTAAATGCATGAACCATTCCGATCTGGATGGAGTGAAAGCTTTAATTGAAGAATTGGGAATTGTTTGTCCTGTTTCTGGAACAAAAAACTGGACAGAAGTACGCCAATTTAATCTGATGTTTAAAACTCAAATGGGTGCAACCGCAGATGGTGCAACAGATTTATTTTTAAGACCCGAGACTGCACAGGGGATTTTTGTAAACTTTTTGAATGTTCAAAAAACTGCTAGAATGAAAATTCCTTTTGGAATTGCTCAAATAGGAAAAGCGTTTAGAAACGAAATTGTTGCTCGACAATTTATATTTAGAATGAGAGAATTCGAACAAATGGAAATGCAATTTTTTGTTCGACCAGGGAAAGAAATGGAATGGTACGAACATTGGAAAGAATCCAGAATGAATTGGCATCTTAGTTTAGGAATGGGCTCCGAAAATTATCGCTTTCATGATCACGAGAATTTAGCTCATTATGCGAATGCCGCATGCGATATAGAATTCAAGTTTCCTTTTGGTTTTAAAGAGTTAGAAGGAATTCATTCTAGAACTGATTTTGATTTGAAAAGCCATCAAGAATTTTCTGGAAGAAAAGTACAGTATTTTGATCCTGAAATAAATGAAAACTATGTTCCATATGTAGTCGAAACTTCTATTGGCTTAGACAGAATGTTTTTAACTATACTAAGCAATTCCTTTAAAGAAGAAGAAGTAAACGGCGAAAGTAGAGTTGTGCTTTCTATACCAGCGATGTTAGCTCCTGTAAAAGCAGCTATTTTACCTCTTACCAAAAAAGACGGATTACCAGAAAAAGCTAAAGAAATTTTAAACTCTCTTAAAATGGAATACAATTGCCAGTATGAAGAAAAAGATTCTATTGGTAAAAGATATAGAAGACAAGATGCAATAGGAACTCCATTTTGTGTTACGGTAGATCATCAAAGCTTAGAAGATAATAGCGTAACACTACGAGACAGAGACAGTATGGAACAAAAAAGAGTCAATATTTCAGATTTAAAAACACTTATCAGCGAAAAAGTAGATTATAAAAACTACTTATAATCAGACAAGTTTTTTACTTGCCATTGAAGTTACTCATTGTTTGAGCCAAACCAATAGTGCCAAAAGATAAGCACATATTTTTAGCATGCTCCAATCTTTCTTGAAGTAAAGATTCTTCTTCTGAATTCCAATTACTCAAAACATAATCCGCTTGTCTCCCTCTTGCAAAGTTATTTCCTACTCCAAATTTTAATCGAGCGTACTTATTATGCCCCAAAACAGCATTTATGTCTTTTAAACCATTATGACCTCCATCGCTTCCTTTACCTCTTAATCGCAAAGATCCAAAAGGTAATGCTATATCATCTGTTACGACAAGTAAATTTGAAACTGGGATTTTTAGCTGTTGCAACCAATAATTAACTGCCTTACCGCTAAGATTCATAAAGGTAGTAGGCTTAATTAAATAGAACGACCTTCCTTTATGTTTAAGAAGAGAAGTTTTTACATGACGATCGTCTGTAAAAGAAGTATTGGACAGCTCAACAAGAGTGTCCAATACTTTAAATCCTATATTGTGCCTTGTATTTTCATACTCAACACCAGGGTTCCCTAATCCTACAATTAGAAATTTCATGAAAAAAAGATTTATTCAGCAGCAGGAGCTTCTGTACTTTCTCCAGCTGTTTCTTCTTCTTCATCATCTTCTTCATCAAGAACAGCACCTCTAGCCATTTTAACACCAACAACTACAGCATTGTCTGGTGCTAAGAAAGTATATTTATCATTTCTGATATCGCCAATAAAAATAGTCTTGCCTATCTTTAAATTTTCAATATTTACTTCAATAGCATCTGGCAAATTTGCTGGAATTGCTCTTGTTTTAATGCTTCTTCTTCTAATTACTAGATTACCTCCATTTTTAACCCCAATAGCGCTTCCTATAAAGGAAACTGGAATGTTCATCGTTACTTCCTTATCATCAAATACTTGTAAGAAGTCTACGTGAATAATTCGGTCAGTAACAGGATGAAATTGAATGTCTTGTAAAACTGCTTTGTAAGTTGTGCCATCCACGTCAACTTCAACGATATAAACTTCAGGAGTGTTTACAAGCTTGTTAAGATCATTCTCTTTTACAGAGAAGTACAATTGCTTTTCTCCCCCGTAAAGCACGCATGGAACCTTACCCTGATTTCTTAATGCTCTGTTAGCAATTTTGCTAGTGTCTCTTGCTTCAGAACTTAATGCAAATGTTTTCATTTAAATATAAATAATGGTTAATAATTAACTTATAAAATTAGAGCTTATCGATTTATTAGTATAAACTCTATTGATGGTATCTGCAAATAATTGTGCAATACCTATTACTTTTACTTTCTCACTAGGATGATCCTTATATAAAGTATCTGTTATTAGCAGCTCGGAAAGATTAGATTTATCGATTCTTTCGTATGCATTTCCTGATAATATTCCGTGAGTACAAAATGCTCTAACCGAAGCTGCACCATTTTCGATCATTAGATCAGCTGCTTTAGTTAGAGTTCCTGCCGTATCTACCATATCATCTACCAGTATAACATCTTTCCCCTCAACATTTCCGATAAGCATCATTTTACTTACTTCATTCGCTTTGTCGCGATGTTTATAACAAACTACTACTTCAGTTTGTAAATACTTAGCATACGTATTTGCTCTTTTAGTTCCTCCCATATCAGGAGAGGCAATACATAAGTTTGGTAAGTTTAAATTCTTAATGTATGGTAAAAATAAGGTTGATGCAAACAAATGATCAACAGGAACTTCAAAGAACCCTTGAATTTGGTCAGCATGCAAATCCATAGTCATTATTCTATTAACACCTGCTGCGGTAAGTAAATTTGCAACCAACTTTGCCCCTACTGGAACTCTAGGTTTCCCTTTTTTGTCTTGACGAGCATAACCAAAATAAGGCATTACTGCTATAATTTTGCGAGCAGATGCTCGTTTAGCAGCATCGATCATCAATAATAATTCCATCAAATTTTCTGATGGTGGTGGAGTAGACTGAACGATAAACACATCACATCCACGCACGGTTTCATCGAACGAAGGCTCAAATTCGCCGTCACTAAAATAAACTATAGAAGAATCACCAAGAGGCAAGCCAAATTGGTTGGCTATTGTTTCTGCCAATGGCCTGGATCCTGTTGCTGCAAATATTTTTACTTTAGATGTCATATCAAATAAATGGGTGGCAAAGATAGAAAAATTGACCACATTAGCCACAAAATTAAAAGAATCGTTTGTCTCTACAAAACAAAAGTTTAGTTTTGCCGTTCTTAAAATTCTAAAACCCACTTGCCCGAGTGGCGGAATTGGTAGACGCGCTGGATTCAAAATCCAGTGATAGCAATATCGTGCCGGTTCGACCCCGGCCTCGGGTACTACAACCCTCCTCAACAAATTGAGGAGGGTTTTTTAATACCGCTTTTTTGATCGTTTTCAGTTTTGTTTAAATTATAAAGTCAAATATTTAACTAAATTAAATCCAATTCAAAAAATAAATAATGTATGACACTCATTCTATGAGGACGATTTTTATTATTAAATTTGCACTTTATGTTTTCAGCTGATGAGTAATAAACAAAAAAAATACGATGGCGCTTACCTCAAAATGGCATTGGAATGGGCAAAGTTATCTCATTGTAAAAGGAAACAAGTAGGAGCATTAATTGTAAAAAACGGGATGATTATTTCCGATGGTTACAATGGTTGTCCATCTGGTTTTGAAAATAATTGTGAGGATGAAAACGGAGAAACAAAATGGTATGTTCTTCATGCCGAAGCTAATGCAATTTTAAAAGTAGCAAAATCTACCCAAAATTGTAAAGGAGCGACTTTATACCTAACTATGTCTCCATGCAAAGAATGTAGTAAACTAATTTTACAATCAGGAATTGATCGTTTAGTTTACCTCAACGAATACAAAGACAAGTCTGGAATTGAATTTTTAAAAAAAGCAAAAGTTGACGTTTCACAATTTAACTTATAAATGAATAAATCGTCTCACTTTCATCCCATAGTATTTGCTATCATTCTTTGTGTAGGAATTTTAATTGGTTCCTTTTTAAACAAAAACTCATCCAGTCAAATGCCCAATAAATTTGATCTTATTCTAAATCAACTAGACGAAATTTATATTGATAGTATTGACAAAAACGAACTTATAGAACAGGCTGTTCAATATGTTATTGAAGAACTAGATCCTCACTCCTCTTATATCCCTGCCAAAAATTTACAAACCGTTAACGAAGGTATGGAAGGTAGCTTCGACGGAATTGGAATAGAATTCAATATTCAAAAAGATACTTTACTAGTTGTTGCTCCTATTTCTGGAGGTCCTTCACAAATGGTAGGAGTATTATCTGGCGATAAAATAATTCGTGTAGATGAGGAAGTAATCGCAGGAATAAATATAACCAATGATGATATATTTAAACTTTTGAGGGGTAAAAAAGGAACAAAAGTTTCTATTGATATTTTAAGAAATGGCGAAGTAATAAACTTTGAAATTATCCGAGATAAGATACCTATCTATAGCGTAGATGTTTCCTACATGATAGAAAATTCATTGGGGTACATCAAAATTAATCGATTCTCTGCCACGACTTATGAAGAATTTATTACCGCTTCTGCCGAATTGCTAAATAATGGAATGAAAACATTAGTTCTTGATTTACGTAACAATCCTGGTGGTTATTTAGGTGCTTCTATAAATATTTCTAACGAATTTTTGCCTGATAATAAGTTAATCGTTTACACCCAGTCCAGAGATGGCGAACGTCAGGAATATTACTCCAATAAAAACGGTTTGCTAATCAATACTGAAGTTATCGTAATTATTGATGAAGGCTCAGCCTCTGCCTCCGAAATTGTTTCAGGAGCTTTGCAAGACAACGATAGAGGGACAATTGTAGGAAGACGATCCTTTGGTAAAGGACTAGTACAAGAACAGTTTCAGAATAAAGATGGTTCGGCCTACAGAATAACAACACAACGATATTATACACCAACAGGCAGATGTATTCAACGACCTTACTCCAATGGAGATAATGAACAATATCAAGAAGATATTTTAGATCGTTATAGTAATGGAGAATTGTTGTCAAAAGATAGCATCCCATTAATTGATAGCTTAAAATACGTTACTCCTAAAGGAAAAATCGTTTATGGTGGTGGTGGAATCATTCCAGACGTATTTATCCCAATAGATACAACCTCTTATCACCAAAGTATTTCTACTGCCAACAGAAAGGGGTTGGTACAACAATTTGCTTATAGCCTTAGCGATCAACTTAGAAAAGATTGGGGCAAAAAAGATGTCCAAACCTTTATTTCGGACTATGAAGTTAACAAAGCTACATTGTTAGAACTAAAAGCCTATTGTAAAACTGAAAATATAGATTTTCCTGTTCGTGAGTTTGATACTTATGATCAAAAAATTATTCGCACACAGCTGAAAGCTTTCATTGGCAGAACAATATGGAACGATGAAGCATTCTTTCCTATCATGCACCAAATAGACAATACTTTTCAGGGTGCTATAAAGCAGTAATTTTTTACCTTTGTACAAAATTAAAAACCAAAAAAATATTATCATGGCATTTGAACTACCTCAACTACCTTATTCGACCGATGGCCTAGAGCCACATGTTGATACTAAAACTATGGAAATTCATCATGGCAAACACCATGCAGGATATACAGCAAAACTTAATGCTGCAATTGAAGGAACAGATTTAGAAAACAAAACAATAGAAGAAATTTTACAAAGTCCAAACTTAAGTAACGCTGTTAGAAATAATGGAGGTGGTTACTATAACCATTGCTTATTTTGGTCTGTAATGAGCCCAAACGGAGGAGGTACACCAAGCGGAGCATTAGCTCAAGCTATTGAAAAAGATTTTGGATCGTTTGAAGATTTCAAAACTGCATTTTCCAATGCTGCTGCTACTCAGTTTGGTTCAGGATGGGCATGGCTTTGTGCTAAAAATGGCTCGTTGTCTGTTTGCTCAACACCTAATCAAGACAATCCACTAATGGATGGTGGTTGTGGAGGAACACCAATCTTAGGTATTGATGTTTGGGAACATGCCTACTATCTGAATTATCAAAATAGAAGACCAGACTATATTAACGCATTTTTTAATGTAGTAAATTGGGAAGAAGTAAGCAAAAGATTTGAAAACGCCTAAATTATATTGCACCAATTATCAAAACCGTTCTCTTTGAACGGTTTTTTTATTTCTGGTTGTTTTTGAAAGAATTATATAACATATCTTTAAAATCATCCTCTAATGCTTTTTCGGCAGTTTTAAATCCAATAATATGGCCAACCATGATTCCTATTAGGGTAGCTTCGCGAACATTATAACCACTTTGTAGTAATCCCATTGTTGCATCATAAACATTATCCGTTTTTTCAACTATCTTGATAGATTTATCTATTAATCCTATAAGGTCACTTTCTTGACACTCGAGTAAGTGAGATAACTTTTCTAATTCAAAACGATCTAATTGTAGTGTAGTTGATTTATTACTCATAATTTATAAACTTTGTAAAATTAAAATACAATAACTGTGCCAAAGCTTTTGTTTGACATTTTGGCAGTTGTTTTTACCTTTTTAATCGTCAAAATGAACAAGCTTTTTTATCTTTTTTTGATCTTACCATTTATTGCTTTTGGACAAAAGCAAACTAAAAAAGAATATTGGAATAATGGTAATGTTTTATCTATCATAAACTATTCTGAAGGACAAAGAAATGGCCTTTGTCAATACTTTTATAAAAGCGGACAACTAATGAGTGAAGTAAATTACAAAAACGGTAAAATGATCGGAACTTCAAAGTCTTATCATCGAAATGGTCAATTACACGAAATAGGAGAATATCTTTATTTAAACTCATCTTCCTACAGCTCAAAAAATGGTGTTTGGAAAACGTACAATGAATCTGGTGATTTAATATTTGAATATATTATTGAAAAAGGTAAAACTACAGATGTTAAATCGTACAACAAACAAGGAGAATTAATTCCTTCCCAAGATGGTTGCTAAATTTTTATACTACTTATTTTTTTTCGCAAAGGTGTTTCTACATATTTAAAACTTAGAGCAGATACTAATAATAATACTCCTATACCAACATAAAACAAAACTGTAGGATTATTTATGTTTAACACCATGAAACTAGCTTTCACCCCCATAAAAACAGGCTTTTGTAATATATAGACACCATAACTTATTTCTCCTAAAAAAATCAAAAAAGGCCAGTTATTTATTTTAGTAAAATATCCTTTGTTGCTAGAAATAAAAAGTATTAATGGAACGAACAAAACGGCTAATAACCCGTTATGAAAAGACAATACTGTATTGTAACGAAGGGCTATTGCACCAAAAACCAATGTTATCAAAATCCACAAATCCGTTTTTAGTGATTTATGTTTCATTACGAACATGAAGAATAATGCCGCTAAATTTCCAATTAAAAACTCATTTAAATGCATAAGTGGAAAGTAATAAATAAAGTTATGACTTGCTGAAGGATAGCCTGTATAGAAAGAAGAATCTAACAAAAAATGTAAGGCAAATTGACTAATAGTCCAAATCAATACTAAAGGTATAAAAAGCTTTTTATAACTAACTTTTTTATATACTCGATTAAACAATAACGGAAACAAAAGGTAGAAAAAACACTCTACTGTAATAGACCATGCAGGAGTATTAAATGACATCGCTTTTGCTGGTATAAATGCCTGAAAAAGACTTAAACTCAAAAAAAAGTCGACTAGATTTAAATCGCTTTTATCTGGAAATAAAAAATATTCTGCTCCTTTAAACCCTAACAACATTAGGGCAGCTAACAAACATACAGGATAAATACGGGCAAAACGTTTTAAAAAATAATTGGCAGCAGAAATTTTCTCTTTTTGCCAGTACGCAATTACCATAACAAAACCGGAAAGAATAAAGAAAAAACTTACTCCAACATTTGCCTGACGAAAAAGAAAAGAAGTCCATTCGGTATTAAATGGAAAAATTTCTTTCCCATAATGGAAAATAACAATGGAAATAGCTGCTAAAAACCTTGTAAACGTTAATTGTTCTATTCTCAAAATCGTATATACAATAAAAACAACTAAAAGTAAACTTTAGAAAGCATCTAAACAAAAAAATAAGAGCTAAAAATAAGGTGTTTAATTATTCGACCGTAA
>JBMHCD010000010.1:0-194657 GCA_049890095.1 Flavobacteriales bacterium
TCCATTACATGCACCTGCAACAGTTGCGTCTGAAGAACTAATTAATACCGCTTCAAAGTCACCACAGTAGTCACATGAACCATCATCTGTGTTAGCATTTGGATTGTGGTTATCTGCAGCTGGATCTGTACAACCATAAATTATACAACTACCATCATCTTCTGTTGCATCTGGGTTAAAATTAGTTGCGTCTGGATTTGTACATCCAGTAACATCTTGTGTTCCAACACAAAATTCATGAGTGATGGATGAACCATAATTCGCATTCTGCATTTCAAAAATGGGTTCACTATTTTCATTATTCATATAATAATCTCCGTCTATACCACAAGACCAAGCTGATCCATTAAGTCCATCTCCGTAAGAATCGTTTATAATCATAATATAACAACCATCTTCAAGACAAAATTCTTCTTGTATTAATGTAAGACTCATTCCACTGTAAGAACTAGAGGATTGAATTAGTAAGCCTTGTTCATTAAAAAGTTGCCATGAAATTTCTTCTGGATAACAATCTGTTTCTAGATTGAAAAAAAGAGTATTTGAATTACATGAATAAATACAACTTCCGTTATCATTATTTGCTAAAGGGTTGTAATTTTCGGCTTGTGCATCGGTACATCCAGATATGATACAACTTCCGTCATCATTATTTGCTAATGGATTATAATTGTCTGCTTGTGTATTGGTACATCCAGATATGATACAACTTCCGTCATCATTATTTGCTGATGGGTTATAATTGTCTGCTTGTGTATTGGTACATCCAGATATGATACAACTTCCGTCATCATTATTTGCTGATGAGTTATAATTGTCGGCTTCAGAATTTGTACAGCCATAAATATCATTGCTACCTATACAAAAATCATGAGTAATTGAAAGTCCAAAGTTAGGTTCAGCCATACTAAAAATGGTTTCTCCATTGGAATAACCAAAATTATAACTTCCATCAACACCACAAGACCAAGATGCTCCATTTAGACCATCACCATAAGAATCGGAAAAAATAATTGAATAGCATCCGTTTTCAAGACAAAATTCTTCTTCGATAGTTGTTAAGTCTAGATTTTCATAGCTGTTTGATGATTGTAAAAGAATACCTTGTTCATTAAAAAGTTGCCATGATGTTTCTTCTGGATAGCAATCTGTATTAATTTCTAACAAAAGTGAATTGGATTGACAAAGGTACAAACAGCTATCGTTATCAACAGTAGCTTCAGCATTATAATTGCTAGCATTTGGATCTGTGCAACCAGTGATTATGTTTGCAGAACAAACATTTGAGTTTAGTAAACTAGCTCTAGAATTTAACAAAGCAGCAATCATTCTATTTTTTTGACCCTGAGTAAACATATACATACATGCATCGTTAGTATAATCCATATAATTCATAAACAAATCTCCAGAAGGACCATTATCACAACTTATTTGTGGGTATGTAGGGCATCCATAGTTTGCCTGTTCGTGGGCAGGAGTATCATCTACGAAATCGTTTCCACAATTTGAGTCACCCCATATGTGTCTTAAATTTAACCAGTGTCCAATTTCGTGTGTTAATGTTCTTCCTAAATTATAGGGAGCAGCAGCAATGCCTGTACTTCCAAAAGCAGTATTTGCTACAACTACTCCATCTGTAGTTGGATCTCCTCCTGGAAATTGGGCATAGCCAAGAAGGTTATTTAAATTACAAACCCAAATATTTAGATATAAATCGGTATCCCATGCATCGACTCCTCCTGAGGATGTAAACTTCATGTTGTTATTATAGCTAAATGAATTTTGGTTAGTAAATACTCTATTAATTCCACTTGTAGGATTTCCTTCAGGATCTATTTGAGCCAGACAAAATTCAATTTGACTGTCTGCAATCAAGTTTTCAAATGGAGCAGGTAAATTGGATAAATCAGAATTCAAAGCTCTAAAATCATTATTTAGAGATATCATTTGAGAGTTTATTTGTTCATCCGAAATATTTTGTTCTGAATTATTATATAAGATATGAATTACAACTGGAATTGTGTACACATTCTCGGATGAATTCATTAGAGGAATTAACTGTTGATATTGTTGGGTAAGATTTTCTAATTCCAATTGTTTTGCTAAAAAATCAGGATTATTTTGAATATGATTTTGATAATCTAGCATGCTTCCACATGTTCTTTGTGCTTGAATTAGCTGACTAAAAAAAATAGCAAATAGTAATAAAATTGATAACTTGTTAGTCATTGTAAAGGGACTTATAATTAAGGCCTTAATATACGAAATTTAACTTTTTTTATTTAGTTTTATAATAATGGATTTAAAATCAAAAAATATAATTGTAACAGGAGGAAGTTTAGGAATTGGTAAAGAAACTGCGAAACAATTGGTAAGCAAAGGTGCAAATGTTTTAATAACAGGTCGTTGTGGTAATCGCCTTTCTGATGCAGTTTTATATACGGGAGCTAAAGCTATAGAATTTGATATTTCTAATTTTGATACTATCGTTGAAAAATCAGCAGAATGTATTAGTTTGTTAGATGGTCGTGTTGACGTACTTATAAATAATGCAGGTATTGGAAGTTTTCAAAAAATAGATGATGTAACACTGAATGATTTTCAATCTGTTTTTGGTACTAATGTATTTGGTTTGTCCCTTTTCACAAAAGAAGTTGTTCCACTTATGAAGGATAAAAAATATGGAACAATAATAAACATAGGGTCATCAGCAAGTATTAAAGGGTTTGCAAACGGAAGTGTATATGCAGCTTCTAAATTTGCTGTTAGGGCGTTAACACAATGTTGGCAAACCGAATTAAGATCATTTAACATTAGAGTTTGTCAGATAAACCCAAGTGAGGTTACAACAGCTTTTTATAACTTAGACAGAAAAGAAAGAAATCAGGAAGAGAACAAATTATCAGCTAACGAAATTGCTCATTCTATTATATCTGTTTTAGAAATGAAAGAAAAAGGATTTGTAACTGAAATGAATATTTGGGCAACAAATCCTTTTTAATTATTGAACCAGAAGTAATTTGTCAATAAATACGTGTTTTTTTCCGAAATAGTCAAATGCTTCAACTCTATAGCTGTAATGATTTGGCATATATGTTTCACCATTGCTTAACTTTCCGTTCCATCCTTTATTAATATCAGAGGTTTGAAAAATTATTTCCCCCCAACGACTTATGATAGTTAAGCTATATTGTTTAGCTCCTGAAATAATAGGTTTAAAAATATCATTTTTATTGTCATCATTTGGACTAAATGCTGATGGTATAAAAACATTAAAATTTGGATATATATTTATTGTTCTAGAGATAGAATCCGAACATCCAAACGAATTTTCAATATAAAGTGTTATGTTATATTCTCCGGTATCAATATACGTATGTTCAGTGTTAAATTCTAAATTGTTTAAAAAGTTTTCATCACCAAAATTCCATACTGCATTAGTATTTGGAGTTGATAAATTTCTAAAATAAATTGATGAATTAGCTAAATCTGTTTCTTGAGGAAAGGTGGTAAAGTTAACGTATGGGTTAGGTCTATTGATTATGTTGGCAATTCCCACAGAATCGCTTGAGCAATAATTATCCGAGTAATTTATTAATTTATAAACTCCGTATTGATTTATTGTTACTGTGTCTATATTTTGAAATGAAGTAAAATTTTGATCTAAACTTTGACTATTAGATATGGTATAATTAAATGGTGCATAACCATAATGATTTATATAAAAGTTCGCAGAGCTATCTGATTCACACCAATTCTGATTACCGTAAATTTCGAATTTTGGTTCATTAATTATTTTTAAGTCTAAATTTATAATTGAATCACAACCATTTTCACCTGTTAAAGTAAATGATGCAGTGTTGTTGTTTGCAGTATATGTGTTGCCGTCTATCCAAGTAAATGAATCACAAACAGTATGAATGTCTGTAATTTGATAATTATCAAAAATAGTAAGGTTTAAAAAAACAACAGAATCACAACCATGACTATTTGTTAGTGTAAAGGTTGATGTGTCATTATTTGAAGTGTAAGTAATTCCGTCTATCCAAGTGTATGAGTTACAATGTTGTTGTACATCTGTTCCAATGCTTGGATTGTTAATGGTTAGGTTTAATGTTATTATTGAGTCACATCCATTTATGGTGTTGGCATTATAAATAGCGGTATTGTTAGAAGATGAATAAGTAACGCCATTTATCCAAGTAAATGGCTGACAATGAACTTGCGAGTCTACTACTGAATAACTATTAAAAATGGTTAAATTAAGCGTAACAATCGAATCGCATCCTACATTATTGATAAGAGTATGGGTTGCAGAATTGTTGCTAGCAGTGTACGTATTTCCGTCTATCCAAATGAAAGAATTACAAGATTCTTGTACATCTATTCCATAAGTTGTTTCGTTAATAGTCAAATTAAGGGTAATGATTGAATCGCATCCTACGTTATTAGTTAGGGTAAAGGTTGCAGAATTGTTACTGGTAAAGTAAGTTATTCCATCTATCCAAGTGTATGAATCGCAATATTCTTGAACGTCAGTTCCATAGCTTGTTTCTTTAATGGTTAGATCCAAAGTTATAATAGAGTCACACCCATTACTGTTTGTAAGTATGTGAGTGGCAGTATTATTGCTTTGTGTATAAGTATTTCCATCAATCCAAGTATATTCGTTACAATGTTCTTGCACGTCAATGCCGAATGTAGGGTTGTTAATTGTTAAATTTAATGTAACGATAGAATCACAGCCATTGCTACCTGTTAAAATTAAATTTGCAGTGTTATTACTTTGGGTATAGTTATTTCCATCAATCCAAGTGTAGTTATTACAATGTTCTTGAATATCTGTGCCGAAAGTAGGATTATTTATTGTTAAATTTAATGTAACAATGGAATCACATCCATTGCTGTTTGTGAGTATGTGAGTAGCAGTATTATTGCTTTGAGTGTATGTATTTCCATCAATCCAAGTATATGCGCTGCAATGCTCTTGTATATCTACACCATAAGTTTCTTCATTAATTATAAGATTTAGTAAAATAATAGAATCACATCCATTTATATCTAGTAGAACAAAATTAGCACTTGTATTATTAGAGTTATAGGTAATCCCATCAATCCAAGTGTACGAATAGCAATGTTGTTGAGAGTCTATATGAAATGAACTTTCGTTTATGGTAAGATTAAGAGAAACAATAGAGTCGCATCCATTACTATTTGTAAGAGTATAAGTAGCAGTATTATTGCTTTGCGTGTAAGTGTTTCCATCAATCCAAGTATAGGAATAACAATGTTCTTGAACATCTGTTCCAAAAGTTGTCTCATTGATGGTAAGATTAAGAGTAATAATAGAGTCACAACCATCACTATTGGTTAGTGTGTGGGTAGCAGTATTATTGTTTTGAGTATAGGTATTTCCATCAATCCAAGTATAGGAATAACAATGCTCTTGAACATCTGTTCCAAAAGTTGTCTCATTGATGGTAAGGTTTAGAGTAACAATAGAGTCGCATCCATTACTACTGGTTAGTGTGTGGGTAGCAGTATTATTGCTTTGAATATAGGTATTTCCATCAATCCAAGTATAGGAATAACAATGTTCTTGAACATCTGTTCCATAAGTTGTCTCATTGATGGTAAGGTTTAGAGTAACAATAGAGTCGCATCCATCACTATTGGTTAGAGTGTAATTAGCAGTATTATTACTTTGAGTATAGGTATTTCCATCAATCCAAGTATAGGAATAACAATGTTCTTGAACATCTGTTCCAAAAGTTGTCTCATTGATGGTAAGATTAAGGCTAACAATAGAATCACATCCATTACTATTGGTTATAGTGTAAGTAGCAGTATTATTGCTTTGCGTGTAAGTATTTCCATCAATCCAAGTATAGGAATTACAATGTTCTTGAATGTCTGTTCCAAAAGTTGTTTCAGTGATGGATAGGTTAAGAGTAACAATAGAGTCACAACCATCACTAGTTGTTAATGTGTAATTAGCAGTATTGTTGCTTTGAGTATAGGTTATTCCATCAATCCAAGTGAAAGAACCACAATGATCTTGAGTATCGATGGTATTTTGAGTGCTTAAAAAATAGCTAATTAAAATGTATCCATTACCGTTGTTATTATTTTGATTACAATTAAATCCATTAGGCAAAAGGCTTGAGCCACCTCCACCACCTCCACCACCCAATGGGTAGTATTGATAACAGTCAGACCCACCGCCTCCACCACCGAAGTAGCCACCTCCGCCACCTCCACCTGGACCTCTATTATAACAGGGATCGTTTGCACCATTTCCACCTATACCCAAATTACCATTTTGACCATAATTTCCATCGTTAATCCAAGGTGGTCCGCTATTTCCCCCTTGGTTTTGAGTACCTCCATTACCTCCAAAACCAAAAGGACTTAAACCTATACCACCTGAATTACAACCACCAAATCCTCCTTCAGCATCAGTATTACCACCACCAGTACCACCACCACCTGCGGCAACAACAATTCTGTCCTCAAGTAGTAAAGAGGTTCTAATATCTGAAGCTCCTCCGCCTCCAAATGAATTATTAGATTCAGTGTTAGAAGTAGAACCATTACCACCTCCATTAAAACCACCTTGAATATTTTCCCCCTGGCCTCCTACAAAAAAATATAGTGTTTGACCTGGTGTTACTTCTAAGTTTCCATTTACAATCGCTCCATTTCCTCCTTGAGATCCACCTCCCTCAGCACCAGCAAGAGTAACGTCAATGGAAGTTACGCACGAAGGTACAACCCATGTTTGATAAGCACCAGTATAACTAAATGTTTGATTTTGTTCTTGAGCATTTATTTGTAAGAAAAAACAAAAATTTAGAATAATTAAACACGATATTTTAAGTAATTGAAAAGGCAAAAGATGGTTGTTAATGTCAGGTTTTATCTTCTAAAGATACTAAATTTATTTTGGAGTGCTTTTTAGATTAAAAATGTTAGACTTAATCATGTTTTTAAAGCTATCATCTAAACTTTGATCTAAAGGTCTAAAATTAATTTTTAATTCTGTTTTTGCTTTTTCATTATTGGCCTTGAACTTGAAGTCCAAATTATTATTGATATAGACTCTGGTAAGTGCTTTATTAATGAATGGTCCTAATAGCCATATTAACCATTTTGGTGATTTTTTGTTTGGTACAGGTAATATATTCCCATAAATTTTATGTAAGATTTTACACATTTCAAAAAAGCTGGTATTATGTCCGTTAACGATATTTCTTCCATTAGCAGATTCAAAAAAACCTGCGTTATAATGAGCTTGTGCAACATCTCTAACATCAACAACTCCAATGCCGATATTAGGAACGCCATAACGTAAAGTACCATCACCCATTTGTTTTATAATATTAAAACTTTCAGAACTAGCTTGTTTAGGATTTAAAAACGGTCCAACAACAAAACTTGGGTTAATAACCACTAATTGCCACTTTGTTTGTTTATTGGCAATTTCCCATGCTTTTTTTTCTGCTAAAGTTTTAGAGTAGGAATATGGTTGATGAGAAATAGAAGCTGTTTTGTTCCAAATAGTTTCGTTTATTTCTTGATTTGGATAAGTTAAACACTCACTTGCATCAGTATAAATGGCAGCGCAACTACTTGTTAGTACAACTTTTTTTACATTATTGCATGAATTAATGGAATTGAAAATGTTTTCTGTTCCTTTAACAGCTGGGTCGATTAATTCTTTTTGAGGGTTTTTAACATTGGTTTTAAACGGTGATGCTGTATGAAAAATTAATTCACAATCTTTCATTGCTTGTTCATATGAATTTTCAATGAGTAGGTCTGTTTCAAAAAATATAATTTTACCACTACTATTTTTAGCGATTTGATTTAAATGGCATAGTTTTTCGCTATCAATTTTACGAACAGCAGCATGAACAGTGATACCATCTTCTAAAAGTTTTTTTACCAACCAACTAGCAACATATCCGTTCGCTCCTGTAACTAATACCGGTTTGCTTTTGTCTATTTTCATACATTTTGTTTTTACGGTACAAAAATAGCTTCATTTTGATGATTTTGGTTTTTAATTCATGAAAAAATAGAAGTATTAAAAAGTATCTACATATCGATTTTTTTTATTGGTACCTTTGTACCTTACTTATGAAACGACCTTGGAATATAATAAATACCCCTGTTTATAGTCTTCAAACTTGTGATAATTCTGAAAATGTAAACATGAATATTTGTACTTATGTTACTGCTGTAAGTATGAAACCTAAAATTTATGCTATCGCTATAGATTATAAAACCAAAACGTTTGAAAATTTGAAGTATACTAATCAAGCAGTATTACAAATTTTGAGTTTAGAAAACATAAAAATTATAAAAAAGTTAGGTAAAACAAGTGGCTTTAAATTAGATAAAAACAAGTTTTTGCAAAAAAATAATTTATTACAAAATTGGAAAGATGAAAAAGTTTTAACAAATGCTTGTGCTTTTTTAAAATTAGACAAAAGATTGTGTATTGAAGACCATGGTGATCATGCAATTTTTTTGTTTGATGTGATTTCTTCTAAAACAGTTTCCGAAAATAATATACTAACCTTTCAAGATTTAGTTGAAAATAAAATAATTTTATGATTACAGACTACTCTAAAATAATGGATTTGCTTCACGATTTAAAGCCTGTTGAGTATGGTAGGAACAGAAATTTTATTGATGGAGACGTAAGTCGTCTTTCACCCTATATTTCTAGAGGAGTTATATCTACCAAATTAGTTTTAGAATATTTATTGAAAAAAGGATTTAATGCCAAAAAAATCGAAAAATTTATTCAGGAATTAGCCTGGAGAGATTATTGGCAGTTGATATGGCAAGAAAAAAACATTGATCAAGATGTGAAAAATAATCAAATTGATGTTTTGCATTATGGTATTTCAGAATCTATTTTAAAAGCAGAAACTACGATTAATGCTGTTGATAATGCCATTTTAGAGCTGTATGACACAGGATACATGCACAATCATTTGCGTATGTATCTGGCATCGATTGCAACAAATATTAGTAAATGTCATTGGAAAACGCCTGCTAAATGGATGTATTTTAATTTGTTAGATGGAGATTGGGCTTCAAACGCTTTAAGTTGGCAGTGGGTTTGTGGAGCTAACAGCAATAAAAAGTATATTGCTAATCAAGAAAACATCAATAAGTACACTTACTCGAAACAAAGAAATAGTTTTTTGGATTGTTCTTACGATCAAATTTCAAAAATTTCTATTCCTCAATCTTTGACTAAAATAGTTGACTATAGTCCGACAACTTCTTTTCCAAAATCTGATGAAATAAGAATAGAAGATAATAAACCAGTATGTATTTATAACTACTATAACTTAGACCCTAGTTGGAGAACAGAACTTGACGCACATAGAATATTGTTGATTGAGCCTAGTATCTTTGAAAAATATCCGGTTAGTCAAAAATGCATAAATTTTATGCTCGAATTGTCAAAAAATATTTCGTCAATTAAAGTTTTTGTTGGAGAATTTGATCAATTGACTTTAGGGAATTCAGAAGTTTATTTCAAAGAACATCCATTAAATTCTAATTATAAAGGAATTGAAGATTCGCGTGATTGGATGAGCTCTGTAAAAGGATACTATCCTTCTTTCTTTGGATTTTGGAAAAGAGTTAAAAAAGAAAAATCATACTTATAATGCCAAAAAATTTACCATCTAAAATATGTCTTGTTTGTGGGCTTAGTTTTAATTGGCGAAAAAAATGGGCTAGAGAATGGGAAAATGTTAAATATTGTAGTGAACGTTGTAGAAGAAATAAAAAGAAATGAAAATTGTTAATTTAATTTTTCCAAATCAGTTATTTGAGAATCATCCTTTATTAGGCAAAGAAGGAGACTTTTATATTGTTGAAGAATCTCTTTTTTTTAATTATTTTAATTTTCATGTTCAAAAACTAATTCTGCATAGATCATCCATGAAATATTTCTATGATTTCATGGCCCAAAAAAATAAGCAACTAACATATGTAAATTGTAGCGAAGAAATCTCAGATGTTAGAAAGTTAATTCCTTTTTTAAAAAGTAAAGGGTTTGAAAAAATAAACTACATCAATACAGTTGATAATTACTTAGAAAAGAGATTGATTAAAACAGTCAAAAAAAATGATATAGAGCTTTGTATGTTCGACAGCCCCATGTTTTATAATAACGATCAAACGTTATCTTCATTTTTTCATTCCACAAAGAAAAAGTTTTATCAAACATCTTTTTATATTGAACAAAGGAAAAGGTTAAATATTTTACTAGATACAAAGGGAAACGCAGAAGGAGGGAAGTGGAGTTTTGATACAGATAACAGAAAAAAATATCCAAAAAATAAACAAGCTCCAATTATTAAGCCACTAGCTTCCGATTCCTATTTTTTAGAAGCAAAAGAGTATATAACTCAAAATTTTAAAGATAACATTGGACAAATACCAGACAAGCCTATTTATCCTCATACTCATCAATCGTCAAAAGATTGGCTAACCGTCTTTTTGAAAGAAAGAATGCATGAGTTTGGTCCTTACGAAGATGCAATAGTGGAAGAAGAGTCTTTTCTGAATCATAGTATATTATCTCCTCTGATAAACTGTGGGTTAATTACTCCTAAGCAAGTTATTGATCGAACACTTGAGTTAAAAAGTGAATATGAGTTAAATTCTGTTGAAGGTTTTGTGCGTCAAATAATAGGCTGGAGAGAATTTATAAGAGGGGTGTATATTGCTAAAGGAAGTCAGGAGCGAACAACTAATTTTTTTAATTTTAAAAGAAAGATTCCGACCTCTTTTTATAGTGCAACTACAGGTATCTACCCTGTAGATATTACTATAAAAAAAGTACAAAAAACGGCATATAACCATCACATAGAACGATTAATGATATTGGGTAATTTTATGATGTTATGTGAGTTCGACCCGGACGAGGTGTATAGATGGTTTATGGAGCATTATATTGATGCTTATGATTGGGTTATGGTGCCAAATGTATACGGAATGAGTCAATTTGCTGACGGAGGATTAATGTCAACAAAGCCATATATTTCTAGTAGTAATTATATTAAGAAAATGAGTGATTTCAAAAGTGGTGAATGGCAAAAAACATGGGATGCTTTGTATTGGAGATTTATTAGCGTCAACCGAGATTTATTTTCTAAAAATATTAGAATGAAGTTTATGGTTAGTATGTTAGATAAAATGTCTGACGATAAAAGACAAGCTCATTTTACTATTGCCCAAGCTTTTTTAGATAAATTAGATAACGAATAAAATTATTTTGAAAATAATTTGTACAATGTAGTGGCAAAAGGAATGTAATTCTTTACCATTTTTTTAAATACGGATTCTTTTAATAGTTGATTTCGCAACTCTAAATTGGAATATTTTCCTTTAGTAAGGTCAATAAATTCAAAATTACTTTCGTCTTTTTTAATAGCAAACTGTCCGTAAGGGAGAGCATAAATTTTTGCATTTACCGCTTCAGCAAAGTAAACAGCGAAAGGAAATACAAGGGTTGGCTCAAATTTATTTTGATGCTGCCAAATGGAAGGATGAAAGTCATCCCCAATTATTACACCATTAGCTTTTAGCTTTGGCCAAAGATTAACTAAATCTATTGTAATTCCTTTAAGAGTATGATCTCCATCAATATATATAAAATCGAGAGAGCTATCTTCTATTTGATTAACTACTTCTGTAGTCTTTCCTCTCAATACTTTTCTTTTAAACTTTGCAAAATCTGTTTTTGCCATGGTTTCTTTGAAATATAGATTGAAAGTGTCATCATTTTTATTAGCAGGTTTGTTCCAATCAGAAAGATTTCTCCATGGGTCAACCATTATGTAAGTCTCAATAGAAGGGCAATTTTTTAAGATATGTTGTGCATAATCACCCTTAAAAACTCCAATTTCAGCTACTGAATGGTAGTTGAAGAAATTAATAAATTCTTTACAGAAGCTAATTCTGTCATCACTTTTTTCTAACAAATTAGAGATAATTTCTTGCATATTTTAAAAATGATGTTTTGTCAAAAGATTTTCAAATATAAAAAAGAAAATTAGAGTTTATATAGTTGAAACTGCGATCTATTTTTTTTAAATTTGCAAAAAAAGAAAAATTGCGAATCAAACAATTATTAGTTTTTTCAACTTTGGCGGTATATTTTTTATCGTTAACCGTCAATTTGTTTGATCACCACCACGATCATGATCATGATCACCATCATGAAATAGAATCTGTTGAATCATCTTTTTGTGATTCTTCACCAGAAAGTGATTTAAATAACAATTGTACACATCATCATATAGAAAAGCTAGAAAGTAGTTGCTTTTTGTGCGACTTAATTCATTTTAGTAATGATGAGATCAATTTGGAATCTCATACTACAGATTCTGATTTTTATGCTGAATTGAATTTCGAATGTGTTTTACATTGGCAATCGTTTGATCATGTTCAAACTTCAAATAAATCTCCCCCAAGCCTAATCTAGGGTTTTAATTTATTTTTCTCATGTAGTTTGCTTAAATCTTTTTTTGCAAACCACTTTCGCATAACTCATTTATGAAAAAATTTTTTTTATCATCACTTTTTGTGATGACTACATACTTAGTATATGGTCAATCTTTTGGGACAGTTTTGGACGAGTTTGGTCAGCCAATCGATCAGGTAAGTGTATTTTTTGCCGATCAAAATATAATGTTAATGTCAGATGTTAATGGACGGTTTTTTTTAGAGACAAAAATTCCTAATAACAGTGTAATCCAATTTTACAAGCTAGGGTTTTCTTCTAAGCTTTACAAATATAAAGAGGGTGAAGAATTGAGAATGGTTATGAAAAAGTTACATGTCAATTTGGATGAAGTTGGGGTTTCCGAGTCCTACAGTAAATTAGGAAATAACCGATTGATGAATATTGACAAGAAAACTTTAGATAACAATTTGGTTTCTACTACCTTAAGTCAAAATGTTTCTAAATTAAGTGGGGTAGATGTAATTTCTTCAGGACAAGGAATACAGAAGCTTGTGGTAAGGGGTCTTTCGGGATTGAGAGTTGTGACCTATCTAAACGGAATGAAAATAGAAAACCAGCAGTGGGGAGGAGATCATGGAATAGGTTTTACTGATTTAGGATTGAATAACGTAGAGTTAATAAAAGGATCTTCGGCATTAAAATATGGAGGCGAAGCAGTTGGAGGCTTATTATATTTTAATGATTATCCTTTTCAAGAAAGCCAAAAATTAAATGGGTTTTTGGCATCAAAATTAAATAGTAGTAATTATTTGTCTTCCAATCAAATTGGATTGAATTGGTTTAAAAACGATTTTTATTTCACCTTTTATAGTCAATATGCAATAGCATCTGATTATAAATTACCAAACAACCAATATTTATTTAATTCAAGGTTTAGAAAAAAAGGACTCAAATTTTCTATCTCTAAAAGATTTAAAAATTGGAATAATGTTTTCCGATATCAATATAATGGAGAGGATATAGGAATTCCGGCACATACTCATGATAATCCTAGTCAAATTTTATTGGAAGAAGTGACTTTGGATAATCTGATTTTAAGTGAGGATTTTAAATTAACTAGACCTAATCAGTTTATTGATAATCATTTGTTTATTTATGAAACTAATTATTTTTTGAACGAAGCTAAGTTGTCTGTACACCTAGGTCACTTTGTAAATAATTTAAAAGAGTTTGAAAAATGGACGGTTGCAGGAATTGATTTAACTTCAAAAAATAGTCAGCTTACTACCAATTATAATTTTAATTTAAAAAACTTTTCGTTTAATTTAGGTTCTCAAATTAGTCGTTTAGAAAATCAAAATAATGTTCAAACAAAACTAATTCCCGATGCTGTTTCGGATAATTTAGGGCTTTATTCTATTGTGGATTATGAAAAGAAAAACATCGGGTTTAATGCGGGTGTTCGTTACGACAATAAAGAGTTAAGTTCTTTGGAGTATTCTTTTGAAAAGAATTTTACAAATCTGAGTTACTCTTCGGGGGTTTATGTTAAAAAAGAAAATCATTTGGTAAGAGCAACCTTTTCGACTGCTTTTAGAGCACCTCATTTATCTGAGTTATTTTCGGATGGTATTCATCATGGTTCTATTCGATACGAAATAGGAGATGTAAATTTAACTACAGAAAAGGGTAGTCAGTTCGATTTAAAATATCAATATTCGGACAATCATTTTGGCATTGTTGTTAATCCATTTTTGCAATACATTGATGATTTTATTTCTATAACCCCTACAGATTCATCCTATCAAAATTCGTATAGATATTATTTGTATGATCAATACGATATGGTAACAATGTCTGGAGTAGAATGTAATATACATTATCATCCTCATCAATTGCACAATTTACATATAGAGCAATCTTATTCTTTTTTAAATGTTGTAGAGCATGAAGAAAAAAATGGAATTGCTTTATTACCTGCAAACAAGGTAAAGACAAAGTTAATATATCATTTGCAAAACACTCAAAAAAGTTTAAAAATCTCTAATATTAGTTTGTATCACGTGTACGCTTTTGAGCAAAATAATTTTGCTCAATATGAAGAATATACACCTGCTTATAATGTGGTTAATGTGCTTGTAAACACTAATTTAAGTACAGATTTAAAACTTTCATTTGGAATAGATAATTTATTAAATAAAGAATATACCCCTCATATTTCAAGATTACGAAATGTGGCAGATGGGGTGCCAAATCCTGGTAGATCATATAATGTAAACTTAAAATATAACTTTTAAATACTCTGATGAGCTTTTATGAAGCGAAATATCCAATTGGGTATCAGTATTAATTATTAAAGAAATGAAATGAAATTAGGTAAAATGTTATTAGCAGCAGGTGCATTGTCTTTTGCAGTAGCTTGTTCGGATGGCGATGATTGTCATGAATGTCATATTGCATTTATGAATGCAGCCAACCAAGAAGTAGAAGCGGAAATCGGTGAGTTCTGTGGAGCTGAATTAGAAACTGTAGAATCTGAAGGTTACACATTAACAGAAGATGTTGTAGTTGGAAACGATACTGTTCCAGCAGGAGACTATACAGCTGATGAGGTGCATTGCGAAGAGCATGCAGATCACTAAAACTTTAAAAAGCCCACTTTCAAGTGGGCTTTTTTTATTTAAAAAAATAGTTTGTAGTTTAGTTAGGCTAATAAAAAACCCTTTTACTGCAATAGTAAAAGGGTTTGTAGATGTGGTGCTACCAGGATTCGAACCGGGGACACAAGGATTTTCAGTCCTTTGCTCTACCAACTGAGCTATAGCACCATAATCTGGGCAGCAAATGTATAAAAAAAAATAATCCAAAAACTAATTCTATACATTTTCCTTTTATTAAATTTGTTTCGAAACTATTTTTTGAATTTTGAAACTAGTAATAGATCAAGGAAATTCGTTTGTCAAAATCGCTTTTTTCAAAGGTAAAACTCTAATTAAGAAAGAAATATTTAGCGATATAAAACAGGTCGAACCTTTGTTAGACACTTGTCAGTCTATCATTTTTTCTTCTGTTTTTCAGTCTACACTTCCTGCTTTTTTAAAGCATGCTAAATCGGTAATTCATTTTAGCTATCAAACAAGCCTTCCCATAAGCCATGTATATAAATCTCCTCAAACTTTGGGTGTAGATAGATTAGCAGCTGTGGTAGGTGCTACTGTTTTGTTTCCTAACCAAAATGTGTTGACTATAGATGCAGGAACTTGCATTACCTATGATTTTATAAACGATAAGGCTTGTTATTTGGGTGGATCTATTTCTCCTGGTGTGCAAATTCGATATAAAAGTCTTCATCATTTTACTGCGAAACTTCCTTTGTTGAGTACAACAAAAAAACCCGAATTGATTGGAGAAGATACTCAAAAAGCAATTCATTCGGGTGTAATTAATGGTTTAATAGGTGAAATAGATGGAATAATTGACCGTTATAAGAATAGCTACCATGATTTAAAAGTGGTATTAACTGGTGGAGATGTGAATATTTTTGATAAGGAATTAAAAAATAGCATCTTTGCATCCCCCGAATTAGTTTTAATTGGGTTAAATGAAATTTTAGATTATAATGAAACAATTGTTTAGGTTATTTTTTCTGTTCTTTTCCTATGGTGTTTTGGCTCAAAACATTTCTAATTCACCATATTCTAGGTTTGGTTTAGGAGATTTACAGTCTAATAGTTCTGCTGTATATTCGTCCATGGGAGGAGTTGGAATAGCTATAAATAATCCAAGATCTATTAATTTAAAAAATCCTGCGTCTTATGCGTGGGTGTTTAAACAACAATTTACTTTAGAGGCAGGTTTGGCACATCAAACTAATTTGTTGTCAACAAACACAATTGATCAAATTACGAACGCTACAAAATTTAACTATCTAAAAATGGGCTTTCCTGTTACCAGATGGTGGGGTAGTAGCTTTGGTTTAATTCCATTTAGTGAAAAAGCGTATTCTTTTGAAGATTATAATGAAGTTGAAAATGTTCGATACACCTTTGAAGGAAATGGAGGTATAAGTAACTTTTATTTTGGAAACGGATTCCGACCTCATAAAAATATTTCATTTGGAGTTAATTTCAACTATTTGTTTGGTAGTATTGTAACTAGTAGAAAAGCTGTTTTTGATGATTCTTCATATTTAAATGCTAAAGCAGAAGAAGAAACTATTATTAACGGATTGCATTACGACTTTGGACTTTTACTTTTTAAAGACCTTAAAAGATGGAAAATAAATTTAGGTTTTACCTTTGATAATGGTTCCACAATTGATGCAGAACAAAATTTGTTTACCCAAACATTCCGTGTTAATGGAACAGGTGAATTGTTGGAAGATACAGTGCAGTATATCCGTTTAGACAAAGGAGAATTAGTTCTACCATCTTCTATGGGTTATGGCTTTTCTTTAGTAAATGACAAATGGCTTATAGCGGCTGATTTTCAAATAAAAAATTGGACCGAATATCAATTATTTGGTCAAAGCGATAATTTACAAAACAGTAGTATGCTATCTGTTGGTGCAGAATACATTCCCGATTCAAAAGCCATAAACAACTATTTTAAAATGATCAGGTATAGAGTAGGTTTTTACAATGGGAAAAGCTATCTAAATTTACGACAGCAATCTATTGATAGATCTGCAGTTACAATTGGAGTTGGTTTGCCACTTAAAAGAAGTAATACGTTGATTAATCTTTCTACAGAAATTGGTCAGAGTGGTACTACGGACAACAATTTAATAAAGCAATCCTTCGTTAACTTTAAAATAGGATTTGTTTTAAGTGATGTTTGGTTCATTAAAAGAAAGTATGATTAAAATGAAAAAAATAATAACAATAATCTTAAGTTTTTACTCTGTTGTTGTGTTTGCTTCTGCTGAAGGAAAATACGGAACAGACAGTATTCAGTGTCTAAATAATATATCTGTTTTTACTCAATTTATTAAGCAGAAAAACTATGCTGATGCATATTCTCCATGGAAATGGGCATATCAAAACTGTCCTAAATCTTCCAAAAGTATATACATAGATGGAGTTAAAATAATTAAGAACAAGATTAAAGAAAATAAAAGTAACTCTGAAGTTAAATCTGCATACGTGGATACCCTTTTTATGATTTATGATGATCGTTTGGCTAATTTTGGTCAAGAAGGTTATGTTAAAGGTATGAAAGGGTCAGATATGATGAGATACCGGTCTAGTATGTTAGATGAAGCTTATGATTTGTTGAGTACTTCTATTGCACTCCAAGAAAGAAAATCTAAAGCAAGTGCTTTGTACTACTACTTTAAGGCAGTTGTAAAAAAAGTAGATAAAGGTCAGCTAGAAAAATCGGATGTTTTGGAGGCATATGCAATGGTAACAGATTATGTTGATTATAATATTGCAAATGCTAAATCAAAGAAATCTTATGTTCAGTCTCTAGAAAAAATTGAAAAAGCATTTGTTCCGTTTGCAACCTGTGAAGATTTAATAAGTTTATTTGATAGTAAGTATAATGAAACGCCAGACGATCTAAATTTGTTAAAACGAATTGCAAAAGTTTTAGATTCTAAAGATTGTACAGATGCTCAAGTTTATTTCAATTCGGTTTCTAAATTACATGATGCCGAACCTACCGCATTTTCATCATACAATATGGGTAATCTAACTCTTAAAAAGGGCGATTCTAGGGCAGCAATCGCTTATTTTGATCAAGCAATATCATTAACAGAATCTGACCTGGATAAATCTAAATATCTTTTGGGATTAGCTCAAGCAAATTCTAAATTAGGTAAAAATAGTAAAGCAAGAGATTTAGCTTATCAGTCGTCAAAGCTTAATCCTGATTGGGGTAAACCATATTTATTGATTGGTGATTTTTATGTAAGATCCGCTTCAAATTGTGGTACTAATCCTTTTGAGGTGGGAATGGTTTATTCGGCAGCAATAGATAAGTTTAAAAAAGCTAAAAGTATAGACTCTTCTTTAAAAGAGGTTTGTAATAAAAAAATTGCAATTTACTCTGAATATTTTCCAACAACAGACGATGCGTTTTTTAATGGAGCAAAAGATGGAGATAGCTTTACTATTGGTTGCTGGATTAATGAAACAACTAAAGTTCGAATTAAATAGATCTATTCGATAAAATATCAATAAAGTACACTTTTGTACTGTTGTTTTTTCTTTTTTCATGTTCTAATTCTATGGAAAAGGTTATGGAAATTTCCATAAAAAATGATCAAATTTATCCTTCTGAAACGATAGAAGATTGCGAAATTATTTATAGCGATTCAGCACAAGTAAGAGTAATTTTGAACGCACCTATTTTGAATCGATTTGTTTTAGAAGAACCTTTTCTAGAATTTGATAAAGGTTTGAGAGTTCAGTTTTTTAACCAGTTTGGCAAAAAGGAATCTGAGCTTGTTTCGGACTACGGTAAAATTGATGAGAAAAATGATTTAATGGTCGTTAAGAATAATGTTGTTATTCGTAATATAAATGGAGATATTTTAGAAACGGATTTACTTAACTGGGATGAAAACAAACAAGAGATTTACACGGATGATTTTGTTAAAATTACAACCAAAAGTGAGGTGATTTATGGTCAGGGATTTGTGTCAAATCAAAATTTTAGTAAATATACTATCAAAAATATTAAAGGAACTATCCTCTTAGAAGATTAATGGAAAACTACATCATTATATTACTTTCTTTAGTTCTTTCTGGTTTTTTTTCGGGTATGGAAATAGCATTTATTTCTGCTAATAAACTTAAGCTAGAATTAGACTTAAAAACAGAAAATTTATTAGATAAATATTTGACCAATGTTTTTCATTCTCCTTCGAGATTTATTTCAACTATGTTGGTAGGTAATAATGTTGCCTTAGTGGTATATGGAATTTCTATGTCTGAGCTTTTGGAACCCTACTTGCTGAAAATATTTTCTTCTTCATTTTTATTGTTGCTTTCTCAAACAATTATTTCGACCATCATTATTTTAGTTACAGCCGAGTTTTTACCCAAAGTAATTTTTAGAATTCATGCCAATAGATTTCTTAAATTATTGGCCCTTCCTTTAATTTTCTTTTTCTACTTGCTTTATCCTTTAGTTTTGTTTTCTTTTTCTCTTTCTAAGGTTTTTATGACACTTATTGGTTTCAAGTTGAAAGAAGTTAGCCCGATGTACGGCAAAGTAGATATTGAAGATTATTTAAGTAATTATTCTGGAGATGAAAATTCTAATGAACAGGATGTTGAGGTTCAGATTTTACAAAATGCTTTGGATTTTTCTAGTGTTAAAGTTAGAGAATGTATGATCCACAGAACTGAAATTGTAGCTATTGATAAGAATAAATCAATTGAAGATTTAAAGAAGAAATTCATTACAACTAAACTGTCTAAAATTGTAATTTTTGATGAAAATATTGATAAAGTCATCGGTTATGTTCATTCCTATGATTTATTTAAAAACCCAAAAAACATTAAATCTATATTGTTGCCAATCCCTATAGTAACAGAAACAATGCTCGCCAACGAACTTTTAAAAATGTTCATCGAAAAAAGGAAGGCAATAACCATTGTAGTAGATGAGTTTGGAGGTACTTCTGGTATAGTAACAATTGAGGATGTAATGGAAGAAATTTTTGGTGAAATTGAAGATGAACATGATATTGAGCAAGAAATTGAATATCAGTTGAGCGAAAATAAATTTGTTTTTTCAGCAAGGTTGGAAGTGGATTATTTAAATCAAAAGTATGGTTTTGATTTAAAGATTTCTGAGGAGTATGAAACTATTGCAGGTTATTTATTGACTCATTTAGAAGAAATACCCGAACAAGGAAAGGAGGTCAAAATAGAGCAATACACCTTTACAATCGATAATGTTTCTGGCTCAAAAATCGATAAAATTATTATGGAAAAATCCTAATTGTCCTATTTTATAATTCATTGAACATTTGTATATTCGTCAGCTTGAAATAATTTAATTATGGTATTAGAAAAAATAAGAAACCGATCAGGGTTATTAATGATTGTAATCGGTTTAGGTATGTTTGCTTTTTTGGCTGGAGATTTTTTTTCCTCTATGAATGGTGGTGCTTCAGGATCAAATGTTGTTGGTGAGGTAGGTGGAACAACTATTGATATACAAGAATTTAATAATAGAGTTGAAACTTCATTTAATAACCAAAGACAATCCAATCCTAATATAAATATTGATCAGGTCAGAAGTTCGGTTTGGAATCAAATCGTTAGAGACGAAATTTTTAATAAAGAATTTGAAAAGCTTGGTCTTGTTGTTGGTTCTGATGAAATTTTTGATATGATTCAGGGAGAAAATGTATATCCTACAATTCAACAAACTTTTATTAATCCTGAAACTGGAGAATTTGACAGAGGAAGGTTGTTGCAATATTTGAAAGAAGACATTGATAACGATGAAACAGGAGACGCTCGTGCAAGATGGGCTCAGTTTGAGGAGGCAATTATTAAAGAACGTCTAACAAGTAAGTACAATTCTTTAATTGCAAAAACACTTTTTGTTTCAAATTGGGAATCGGAAATTAATACCAATTTTCTTAATGAAACTAGAAATGTGTCTTACATAAGTATTCCATTTAAAACAATTGCCGATAGTTTAGTAAAAGTATCCGACTCCGAACTTTTAGCATACATGAAGTCTAATTCTGATGATTATCAGCAAGAAGCTTCTAGAGATATAGAATATGTTGTGTTTGATGTTAATCCTTCTGCGGATGATAGAATAGCTGCACAAAATTGGATAAACGATATTAAAGAAGATTTTGCAAATACTAAGGACGAGCAGAATTTTGTGAATAAAAATTCAGATGCGCCATTGACTAATTTAACCTTTGTTAAGAAAGATGCTTTAAATAAAGAAACTGAAAGTTTGTTTGATGCAGCAGTCGGAACAGTAATTGGACCTTTCGAACAAGGAAGAAATAAGTTTAGGTTAGCTAAGTTAGTTGAAACTCAAAACAGACCTGATTCGGTAAAAGCAAGACATATTCTACTATCTACTCCAGATGCTATGGAAAGAATTGACAGTATCAAAAATTTAATTGAAAACGGTGCTTCTTTTGTAAAATTAGCAAAAGATCTATCGGAAGATACTCAGTCTGCTTTAGATGGTGGTAATTTAGGTTGGTTTGCTGAAGGAAGAATGGTTGCAGAATTTAACGAAGTTTGTTTTTCAGCAAATAAAGGAGATTTAGAGACTGTTGTAACTCAGTTTGGAGTTCATCTTATTGAAGTTGTTTCTAAAAGTAAATTGACAAAGAAAGTTAAAGTAGCACTATTAGATAGGGATGTATTACCTAGTAATCAGACCTATCAAACAGTATACACTCAGGCTGGTAAGTTTGCTGCTGAAAATGATAATGATGAAGAATTTAACGAATCTTCAGTAAATCAAAATTTAACGAAAAGAATTGCTGATAATCTTACTTCTAATTCAACAGTAATTGCTGGTTTGCAAAATTCAAGACCTTTAATTAAATGGGCAAATGAAGCAAGTTTAGGAACTGTTTCTCAAGTTTTCGAATTTGATAATAAGTTTGTAGTTGCTACATTGGTCAAAATAAGAAAAGAAGGTTTGCAAGATGTTGATGAAGTGAGAGCTCAGGTTGAAACAATTGTTAGAAATCAAAAGATAGGAGAGATGTTACTTGATCAATTATCCGAAGCGTCAGATTTACAAACTATTTCTACGGAATATGGAGTAGATGTAAATACAGTAAATGATATATCTTTTTCTACAACTCAAGTTCCAGTTTTAGGTCAAGAACCATCTTTTGTTGGAGCTTGTTTTTCAGTTGATCAAGGACAAACAACCAAGCCTTTTTTAGGAAAAAGTTCTTTATTTGTGGTAAACGTTGATAAGGTGAATGAATCCATTGCTGAAAGTTTAGTTTCTCCAGAGTCTTTATTAAGTACACTAAGAAATAAAACTAACTTTCAGACTTATCAATCTCTTGAAGAATTAACTGATATTGAAGATAATAGATCTTTGTTTTACTAAAACAAGTTTTTTTAATTGATAAAGAAGAAGTCGACTATATGGTCGACTTTTTTTGTGCTTTATTTTTACTTTATCTTAAAACTTGTAATCTGTATGAATCTAAATTTATAAATATAAATAGTAATATAGTAAAAGCCCATAGCGAAGATCCGCCATAACTTATAAATGGTAAAGGAATTCCGATAACAGGTGCTAAACCAATAGTCATAGCCATGTTAATACTGATATGAAAGAAAAAAATACCTGCGACTCCATATCCGTATAGTTTGCTAAAAACAGACCTTTGTCTTTCGGCAACATATATAATTCGAAGTAAAAAGGCTCCGTATAAAACGATAAGTAAAAAACTACCAACAAACCCCCATTCTTCACCAATTGTACAAAAGATAAAGTCTGTGCTTTGTTCTGGAACAAAATTAAATTTAGTTTGTGTCCCTTTCAAAAATCCTTTGCCAGTTAACCCTCCTGATCCAATAGCTATTTTTGATTGATTTACATTATATCCTGCCCCTTGTGGGTCGCTTTCTTGCCCAAGCAAAACCATAATTCTTGTTACTTGATGAGGTTCCAATATCTTGTCAAAAACATAATCAATACTAGAAATAAAGCCAATGCTTAAAGCTAAAGCTAATGAAATAACAATTAGTTCTTTAATTCCTTTCTTTGAGATAAAGAAGAATAAAACTGAAATGATAACCAAAATGGAAATCAAAATGACTTTTGAAATAATAATTGAAGCAATAAAAATAAGAGCTGCAACTATTGCAATTATTAAAATATTAGCAGGCAAACCAAACCTATAAAGTAAAATTATAAATGATCCATAAACCAGTGCTGAACCTGTGTCATTTTGAAGAATGATAAATAAAACAGGAATTAAAATAAAAATACTAACTATTAATTTAGTTTTAAAATCACTCAATTTAATATTTAAAGTACTTAAAAATTTAGCTAATACCAAGCAAGTTGATATTTTGGCAAACTCGGCTGGTTGAACACGGAAAAAGCCAAAGTCGAACCAAGATTTTGCGCCATTAATTTCTAAACCAAATAATAAAACACCAATTAATGCCAAAACGGTTAGAAAATATATGAGATAAGCAAAGCCTTCAAAAAATTTCCAATTGAAAAATAAAATTAAAATAGCAACAACAAAAGCAACCATAATCCAAATAAATTGCTTGCCGTATTTTTTACTAAAGTCTATTAACTCATAACCATCATTATATAATGCAGCATAAATACTAATCCAACCAATAAATGTAAGAGCGACATACATGCATACAAGCCACCAGTCTATATTATCAAAAATATTTCTTTTAATTCTCATTATTGTAACTTATTACTCCTTGAAAAATTTGTTTTTCTAGTAATGGTCTTTTTATAGAGTCTGTAAGGTATTTTTCTATCATTAGACTTGCAATTGGCACGGCCCAAGTAGATCCCCAACCACCATTTTCAACATATACTGCTATTGCTATTTTTGGATTTTCTTTTGGTGCAAAAGCAATAAAAATGGAATGATCTTCTCCGTGTGGATTTTGCGCAGTACCTGTTTTTCCACATATTTCAATATTTTCTAATTTTGCAATATTTGATGTGCCAAGTTCTTTATTCTCCACAACTTCAAGCATGCCATCAATAACAGTATTGAAATGTTTTTTATCTATTGGAATGTTTCTTTTAACAAAGAATCGATTATCTAAACTATCATTTTCAATTGCTTTAATGATGTGAGGAGTATAATAATAACCTCTATTCGCTATTGCCGCTGTCATATTAGCCATTTGAATTGGGGTTGTTAGTAAAGCATCTTGCCCTATGGACAACGAAAGATTTGTAAGTGCTTTCCATCTTTTTTTTCCATACATCCTATCATAATAGTTTACATCTGGAACGTGACCCTTTTGTCCTGTTGGTAAATCATTGTTTAGCCAATTTCCTAATCCAAAACTCATCACGTAATTTCTCCACTTTTCGTAACCTATGTATGTATTAGGATATTTTTCTATGATACCTCTATAAACGTTACAAAAATAGGCGTTGCATGAGTTAGCAATGGATTCAGTAAGATTTAATGGAGATCGGTGAGGATGACATTTCATTTTTCTTTTTTCTTCTCCATAAACAAAGCCTTGGTCGCAAGAGAATTTACTTAAAGCCGAGATTGTATTTTCTTGTAATCCGATTAATGCATTTAAAAGCTTAAAAGTTGATCCAGGAGGATATTGTGCTAATGAGGCTCTATTAAAAAGAGGTTTTTGGATACTATCATTATATAGTTTTTTGTAGTTGTTTGTTCTTTTTCTTCCAACCAATTCATTAGGGTCAAAGTTAGGTGCTGAAACTAAACACAAAATTTCACCTGTAGAAGGTTCGAGAGCAACTATGGAACCACGTTTATTATTCATTAATTTTTCTCCGTATTGTTGCAAAAATATATCGATAGTAGAGGTTAGGTTTTTGCCAGCAATGGAAGGTTTGTCGTGAATTCCATTTTGAAAACTTCCTTTAATGTTATTATGGACGTCTTTAAGTTTTATTTTCAAACCTTTTTTTCCACGGATTTTTTCTTCATAAGCTTTTTCTATTCCACTAATTCCGATATAATCTCCTTCTTTATAATAGAGATCTTTTTTAATAGTTCTTTTACTTACTTCACCAACATAGCCCAGCAAATGACTTGCTGCATTTATAGGGTACTTTCTTAACGTTCTTGGACGTGCGTAGAAACCAGGCAAGAGATATAGTTGTTCTTGAAGTTTAGCATATGTTTCTACAGAAATTTGCTTCATAAAGATACTTGCTTTATAGGAAGAGTACTTTTGAGCTTTGGTTAATCGATTAATTAAATTAATAGTATCTATGCTTAAAAGATTACATAATAAAGCAGTATCCAGACTTGTGATTTGATTGGGAGTTACCATAATATCATAAGCAGCTTCGTTGTAAACTATTAGCTCCTGATTTCTATCAAAAATTAAACCTCTTGAAGGGTAATCAATCTCTTTTCTGAGAACATTATTTTCAGAAGAAGTTTTGTAAGAATCGTCTATAACCTGAATAGTAAATAAGCGAACTAAAAAAATTAATAGTATGATTGAAAATAAACCTCCAATGATATACAATCTATTATCAAAATTTTTATTCATTTCTTGTTGCTATTAATAAATACAAACTGAAAAAACATAATTATTAAAACGGTAAAGAAAGAACTTGCAATGGACCTGCTCAGAATATGAAGAATATCAAATCTGAAAATTTCGATACTAAATAATACCAAGTGATGAACAATAGTTAAAATTGAACAATAAATTAACGATGTTTGAATACCAAACTCTTTAAATGATATTTCGGTTAATCCCTGATGTTTGTTTTTAATTTGAGGAA
Source organism: Flavobacteriales bacterium (assembly GCA_049890095.1). Lineage (GTDB taxonomy): Bacteria > Bacteroidota > Bacteroidia > Flavobacteriales > UBA7312 > JABAYQ01. Next base: position 25,964 of record JBMHCD010000010.1, read on the forward strand.
TAAGAAATTGTAGAATATTTATTCTTAAATAGGCAATTAGAACACAAGCAAAAGCATGAGTTCCCATGGAATTTTGAAACATGTCAATTGTTAATCCTAGAAAAAATGATAGAAGTAATAATTGATTTTTTTGGATACTTATTGGCAATAGTAAAATGAAAATTATATAAGCATATGGATTAATATAACCCCAGAAAAAAATATTGTTAAGGATTAATACTTGTATGGACACAAATAAAAAGAAGCGAAAAATATGTTTGCCAAGAAGTTTATTCATTATTGAGTTTTTCAAGCGTTATTTTTTCTTCTTTTAGAATGGAATTACAGATGTTTACGTATTTCAAGCTTTTAAAATCTTGAATGAAGGTAATGCCAATTTTATGAAAATTTTCGTTTGTGTTTGTTCTTATATCACTTATAAAACCAATAGCTATATCTTTTGGGAAAACAGAAGAATATCCACTGGTAATAATAGTATCTCCTTTTCTAACATCGACATGCACCGGAATGTCTTTAATAATTGCTTTCCTGTAATTAACTCCTTGCCACTCAAGTGATCCTAAAAAATTATTTTTTTTTAACTCGACACTTACTTTTGATTTGCTATGTAATATCGATAAAATAGTACTAAAATGACTTGATGTTTCTTTTACAATGCCTACAACTCCACTAGAACTAATTACTCCCATTCCTTTTTTAACTCCATCATTTCTTCCTTTGTCAATAGTGATGTAATTGTTTGGTTTGTGCACAGAATTATTAATTACTTCTGCAGAAATAAACTTATAAGGAAAAACAGAAGCAATACTATCCGTTTTTATAAAAGTAAGTATACTTCGTAATTTCGTGTTTTCGAGTAATAGCATTTCATTAGTTTCTTTAAGAGAAAAATACCTATTAATATTAGTGATTTTTTCATAAACCATTGATGTAATACCATTGCTGGAATTTAAAAAGGCGGAACGATGAAATGTATTATTTTGAAAGACAAGAGCTAAAGCAAACATCTCCAGTAGGATAAATAATAATAAGTGGTTGTGCTTATTTAAAAACTGGAATAAATTTTGCATACTCTACATTTCTTATCTTATTAAGAATGGAAAATTGTCTGTATTTTTTAACGCAATTCCTGTTCCTCTAGCCACTGCTCTTAGTGGATCTTCAGCTACATAAACAGGTAGTTTAGTTTTTTGAGAAATTCTTTTATCAAGTCCCCTGAGCATAGATCCTCCTCCTGTAAGATATATACCAGTATTATAAATATCAGCTGATAATTCAGGAGGTGTTTGACCTAGGGCTGCTAAAATTGCTATCTCTATTTGGGTTATGGTTTGATCAAGTGCTCTAGCAATCTCCTTGTATGTAACAATAATTTCTTTCGGAATCCCACTCATTAAGTCTCTACCATGGACAGCAAAATGTGGTGGTGGTTCATCAAGTTCTTGAAGTGCTGCACCTACATTAATTTTAATTTTTTCGGCCATTCTCTCACCAATATCAATATTATGGTGGTTTTTCATATAGATTCGGATGTCAGTTGTAAAATTATCTCCCGCTACACGTATTGATCTGTCTGTTACAATTCCTCCTAAAGAAATAACGGCAATTTCAGACGTTCCACCGCCTATATCGATGATCATGTTCCCTCTTGGTTCAAGAACATCAATACCTATACCAATTGCTGCAGCCATCGGCTCGTGAATCAAAAATACTTCTTTAGCTCCAGCATGCTCAGCAGAATCTTTAACGGCTCTTTTCTCTACTTCAGTAATTCCAGATGGGATACATACTACCATTTTTAGAGATGGTGAAAACAAACTCTTACGACTTGGAATCATTTTAATCATTCCTCTAATCATTTGTTCTGCTGCTGAGAAATCTGCAATTACTCCATCTTTTAGAGGTCTAATTGTATGAATGGTTTTATGCGTTTTACCTTGCATTAATTGGGCTTTCTTTCCGATTGCTACAACCTTATTCAAAATTATATCCTTAGCTACTATGGATGGTTCATCTACAACTACTTTATCATTATGTATAATTAAAGTATTTGCTGTTCCTAGGTCAATCGCAATTTCTTGCGTCATAAAATCAAAAAATCCCATAACGTATTGGTTTTAATGTTTAAAATGTCTAACTCCTGTTGTCACCATTGTCATATTATTGTTATCACAATAATCAATAGAAAGTTGATCTTTGATAGATCCACCAGGTTGAATTACGGCAACGACTCCTGCTTTTTGAGCAATTTCAACACAATCAGGAAACGGAAAAAAAGCATCAGACGCCATAACTGAGTTTGTTAAGTCAAATCCAAATGTTTTTGCCTTCTCTATTGCCTGTTTGAGGGCATCAACTCTGGACGTTTGACCAACCCCACTGGCTAACATCTGATTATCTTTTACAAGCACAATGGCGTTTGACTTTGTGTTTTTACAAATTTTACTAGCAAAACTTAAGTCTTCCATTTGAACTTTTGAAGGCTCCATCTTGGTAACTGTTTTCATGCTAATTGGTAAATCAACAACAGAATCTTTATCTTGTACTAAAACACCGTTTAATAAAGATCGGAATTGATTATTATCAATTTCACTTTCTTTCTGAACTAAAATTATTCTATTTTTCTTTGATTTCAAAATAGATAGGGATTCTTTTTCGTAAGATGGTGCTATAATTATTTCGCAGAAAAGAGTATTAATTTCTTCTGCTGTTTCAACATCAATTTCTTTATTACATATTAAAACACCACCAAAAGCTGAAATAGGATCACCTGCAAGAGCATCTAAATAAGCATCTTTCAAATATTTTCTTGAGGCAATTCCACATGCATTGTTGTGTTTTAAAATAGCAAATGTTGTTTCATCAAATTCTGAAATAAGATTTACTGCTGCATCAACGTCTAATAAGTTGTTGTAGGATAAAGCTTTGCCATTTAATTGAGTGAACATTTGTTCTAAATCACCATAAAAAACGCCTTTTTGATGTGGGTTTTCGCCATATCTTAATACATTTCCATTGTTTATTGAAGATTTGAAAGCACTATCATTAGAATCAAAAAACTTAAAAATGTGTGAGTCATAATGAGAAGATACATTAAATGCTTTTGCAGCAAATTGTTTTCTGTCAGAAAGCTCAGTTCCATTTTTTTGTGCTAATAGTTCAGTAAACTTTTCATAATCAGCTATGGAAGATACAACTAATACATCTTTATAATTTTTGGCAGCAGCTCGAATTAAGGAAATCCCTCCTATATCAATTTTTTCAATAATATCTTGTTCTGAGGCACCTGATTCTACAGTTTTTTCAAATGGATATAAATCAACAATAACGATATCAAATTCAGGAATTTGATAGTTTTCTAATTGCTCCAAATCTTGATTTAACTCGCGTCTGGCTAAAATTCCTCCAAAAACTTTTGGGTGAAGAGTTTTTACTCTTCCCCCCAAAATAGAAGGATAAGAGGTTAACTCTTCTACAGGATTAACTTTTTTCCCTAAATTTTCTATGAAGCTTTGAGTTCCTCCAGTAGAAAAAATTTCTACACCTAATCTTGATAATTCGTTTATGATGGGCTCTAATCCTTCTTTATTAAAAACAGAAATTAGTGCATTTTTAGGTTTTATATAACTGTTCATTTAATTTCAATTGTTGTATTGCAATAATACCTAAATAGCATTCACGAATCAATGATGAATGAAAGCTTTTGAAGTTTTGTTGAAAACTTTTCCATACTTAAATTTATTTACTTTTGTGAAGCAATAAAAACCTATGATTTTTTTTAGACTCTTTACAGAAAGTTTTTTGTTTGCATGGAATGCATTAATCAATAATAAGCTCAGAACTTTTTTATCCCTTACTGGAGTTACAATAGGTATTCTAGCAATAATTTCTGTTTTTACAATAGTTGATTCATTAGAAAAAAATGTTCGTCAGAGTGTTAGCAAGCTTGGTAGTAATGTGATATATCTACAAAAGTGGAGCTGGGGTGCTCCAGATGGAGAAGAGTATAAATGGTGGGAATTTATGAAACGTCCAGAAATGAAGCTGTCAGAATTAGATAAACTTCAAAGTAAATTAAAAAAATCAGATGCAAGTGCGTTTATTATTTCATCGAATAGAACTGTAAAGTATCAGAATAATAGTGTGCAAAATACGGAGGTTTTTGGTATTTCATATGAGTGGAATCAGATTAGAAATTTTGATTTAGAAATTGGTAGATACTTTACTCAAGGCGAAGTGAAGAGTGGAAAAAATAATGTAATTGTAGGATACGATATTGCCAATGCTTTTTTTCCAGTCAATCAATCTATAGGAAAAACCATAAAAATTAATGGAAATAAGTGTGTTGTAATAGGTGTTTTTAAAAAGGAAGGACAAGATATTACCGGAAACTCTTTAGACCAATCTGTAGTTGTTCCTATTTCATTTGGTCAAAAGTTTATAAGTAAAAGAAGTAATCCAATGATCTTAGTGAAAGCAAGTCCGTCAACTTCTAACATAGAATTGAAAGATGAAATTCGTGGAGTTATGCGCTCCATAAGAAAACTAAAACCACAAATGAAAGATAATTTTTCAATGAATGAAATTAGTTTAATCAGTAATCAATTAGATAGTCTTTTTTCTGTTATTGGTTTGGCTGGTTGGGTTATTGGAGGTTTTTCTATTTTAGTAGGAGGGTTCGGAATCGCTAACATAATGTTTGTTTCTGTAAAAGAAAGAACTAAGCTGATAGGAATACAGAAAGCTTTAGGTGCAAAAAATAGTTTTATATTATTTCAGTTTTTATTGGAGTCTATTTTTTTGTGTTTTGCTGGAGGTGCATTAGGTTTATTTATGGTATATCTATTATCTCAAGCAATAACTAATTTTACTGATTTTGTAGTAGAATTAACATTACAAAACATTCTACTTGGTATAATTGTATCGGTAGTAATTGGAATTATTTCAGGAATAACTCCGGCTTTATCTGCGTCCAAGCTTGATCCTGTTGAAGCAATCAGAAGATAATTATTTTATTACCAGTTTTTGCCTGTAATATTGATTATCTTTTTCCAAAACAATAAAATAAACACCTGATGCAAAGTTTCTGGCATTTATAAAATAATTTTGCCTCCCTTGTTCTATTTTACCTTTGTAAATATCCTTTACTTTGTTACCAAATACATCATACATAGTTATGCTACCATAACTGGATTTTGAAGATTGTATTGGAATGCATGTAATGGCATTTGCTGGGTTAGGATAAGCACTTATGCTGTTGGATAGGAGGTTAGTAGTTTCGATATCTGCGCTTTCATCAATAATTTGAAACTTATAAAAACCTTCGGGTGAAGTCATTGGACGGCTTTGTTTTTTGCCAGAATTTGCGGTAGCACTAATGTAATAGTAAACATAATCACCAGGGTTAATGTCGCCTGAAATATTAGCAGACCAATTATTTCCATCAATGTTATTCATTTCTACTATTTCAAAATCCTGATTTAAATCTGTTTTCCAATAAACGTTTGCCATTTCAATACCACTAACATGTTCTATATAGGCATCAACTTGGTAATTAATTTGAACATTTTTATTGTCAAGTGTTTGGTGTTGTATAAGCAATGGGTCTTCTACACCTACGGAATGAGTAATGCAATGGATAGCACCACTGTAAGAAATCAGATTGGTGTTATTATTATCTACATCAATACCAACAATTTTATATCCAGGAAGAGCATCTTCGTATATTCTTTGAGCAATAGTGTCATACTCAGTTCTATAGAATGGCACTAAAACTGTTTTATTAACGAAAACGGAATTTGTATAAGTTCTGTACAAACCATCATTATCTGGATAATTTCCTTGTGTGCTAGGAGGACTAGGAATTCTTATTACTTTATATGGAGTACCAAAAGCCGAGTTAAAATTACTTAAAACATATTGTAAATTAGCTTCAATTTGTGGTCCATCTGCAATCCCTTCAGGATACTCTGCAACTAAAACAGTTTGTTCGTCTAGCAATTTCATGTGCATGTCAATATGGTGTATATCATCGTAAGGAAGTACTTCCATTAGAATATAATTGTCAATACCCATAAATTCGTTCATGATATTATTAATTTCATCAAGATTATGACTTGGGAAGTTTTGACCATTCCAAGCATAGCCTCCACTATTTTCTTCAATAATTAGTTTTGATGAAAAACCAGTACCCATTCCATCGGTCATAAAGTTACCACCAGTTGCCATTAAATCCCAAGGACTCTCTGTGGTTTCATAAATATCTAAAGATAAGGTGGATGCGATGGCTTCTGGGACTAAATCATCATTTGGTCTGTTTCTGTTGTAGAACCAATCTACTAAAAATCGATCTTCAACTTTATTTTTGTAAACTGTATTCTGACCATAGTCTCTTATCCAAATACTATTTACAGGTGCTTCAATAAGAACAACATTTTCTAGGCTAATATTTTGAGAGCTTAAATAGTTTTCTACTTGCAAAGGATTTTCGCAAACAATAAATACTTTTGCTTCATCAATAGTATTTTCAACTATAGCCGATAAAATAAGTTCTTCGTTGATAAAGTAATCAGTACTCCAACTAATAGTCAATGCTTCTATTTCTTCCCATTCAGCCATTGTTCTTTTGCTGAAATTTGGTGGTTCATTAAAAATTTCAGGATTATATATTCTGTTTTCATAAGGGTTTTGATTTACTCCTATTGATTGTAAGAAGTTAGGCTCTTTTTCGTTTGGAGCAAAACCTTTAGGCAAGCCTTGAGCCATTATTAGTTGAAAAGAAAGAAAGAAAATAGAAAAGAATAATGGTTTCATAGATAAAGTTATGGTTGGTACAAATTTAAAAAAAAACTAGTCTAATTTTATAGCAAGTATTTCAATACATTTTTCAATTGCCTGTTGAATAGTTGAAATATTATTTATTCTAAAAATAGATTTACCTTTTATTTCTTTCATTTCACAGTATTTATAATTGGATTTAAAAAACTGTAAAACACGACTGAACTGACTAGACTGGAAATAATCCGACTTTTCTTGATTAGTAAAATATCCTGTTAGACGGTTGTTTTTTAAAGACAAGCGAACAAAACCAATTTTTTTACCATACCACCTCAATTGAACTGATCGGATTAGCTCATTAACTTCGTTTGGAATAGCTCCGAATCGATCTATTAGCTTGGCTTTAAATTCTTCTAAATTATGTTCATCTTCAATATTGTTTAGTTCTTTGTAAAGAGCTAATCGTTCTGAAATACTGCTGATATAGAATTCAGGAATTAATATTTCAAGGTCTGTATCAATTTGACATTCTTTAACAAACTCAACTTTTTTATTTTCTTCTTTGTATAATTCTTTGAATTCTTCTTCTTTGAGTTCATTAATAGCTTCATCTAAAATCTTTTGATACATTTCAAAACCTATGTCGCTTATAAATCCACTTTGTTCAGCACCTAATAAATCTCCAGCACCTCTGATATCTAAATCTCTCATTGAGATATTAAATCCACTACCTAATTCCGAAAATTGTTCTAAAGCATTTAATCTTTTTTTAGCATCTGGGGTTAAAGAATAAGTAGGAGGTGCTAGTAAATAACAAAATGACTTTTTGTTAGATCTTCCAACTCTGCCTCTCATTTGGTGTAAATCGCTTAAACCAAAATTATTTGCATTATTTATAATAATAGTATTTGCATTTGGAATATCTAATCCACTTTCGATAATAGAGGTAGAAACTAAAACATCAAATTCATTTTCCATGAAACTAACCATTAGTGTTTCTAGTTTTTTGCCATCCATTTGACCATGACCAACTCCTATCCTAGCATCTGGGCAAAGACGTTGGATTAAACCAGCCACTTCGCGAATATTTTCGATTCTATTATGAACAAAATAAACTTGACCAGATCTTGAAATTTCGTATTGTACTGCATCACGAATAGTCTCCTCGTCAAAAGTAGTAACTATTGTTTCAACAGGATGTCGGTTGGGAGGTGGTGTATTAATAACAGACAAATCTCTAGCTCCCATTAGAGAAAATTGGAGTGTTCTTGGAATCGGTGTTGCTGTTAGTGTTAGTGTATCTATGTTTGATTTGAAAGTTTTTAATTTATCTTTTATTGAAACGCCAAATTTTTGTTCTTCGTCAATTATCAGCAGTCCAATATCTTTAAAGTTTACATCTTTTCCTACAATTCTGTGTGTACCAATTAAGATATCGATTTCTCCACTCTCTACTTTTTTAAGTATTTCTTTTTGTTCTTTGGTAGTTCTAAATCTATTGATGTAATCAATAGTACATGGTAAGTCTTTTAATCTTTTACGAAAAGATTTTGCATGTTGCATAGCTAAAATAGTAGTAGGAACCAAAACAGCAACTTGTTTGTTGTCAGTTACTGCCTTAAATGCTGCTCTGATTGCTAGCTCTGTTTTTCCAAACCCAACATCTCCACAAACTAACCTATCCATAGGAGTTTTACTTTCCATATCCTCTTTGATATCAATGGTTGTTTTTATTTGATCTGGAGTATCTTCATACATAAATGAAGCTTCTAGTTCGTGTTGAAGAAAGCTGTCGGGTGAAAATTCAAATCCTTGTTGTTCTTTTCTTTTGGCATAAAGCTTAATCAAATCAAAAGCAATAGTTTTTACTCTATTTTTTGTTTTTGATTTTGTTTTTTCCCATTGACCAGAACCAAGTTTATTTGTTTTGGGTATAGTGCCATCCTTACTACTATGTTTGGCTATTTTATGTAAGGAATGTATACTGATAAACAAAGTATCATTGTCTTTATAAATGAGTTTTATTGCCTCTTGTTTTTTATTATTGATGTCGATAGTATGAAGGCCTGCAAATTTTCCTATACCATGATCAATGTGAGTAACATAATCACCTGGCTGTAAATTAGAAAGTTGTTGTATAGTAATAGCCTGACTATTGGCAAAGCTAGTTTTTAATCTGAATTTATGATAACGCTCAAAAATTTGATGATCCGTGTAACAACAAACCTTTAGCTGGTGATCAATAAAACCTCTATTTAAACTAAAAAGTAGAGGTTTGAAGTTTATTTTTTGATTTAAATCTTCAACAATTTGGTTTAATCGATTTACTTGTTCTTTAGAACTACATAAAATAAAATTTTGATAACCATTTTCTTCACTCTTTTTTAAATCTTGTGAAAGTAAATCAAATTGTTTGTTGAATGTTGGTTGTGGAGATGATCTGAACTCATAATTATTATCACTGTCAAAATAAAAATATTGACCAAACTCTACTACAGCTTTATGATTTAAACCTTCAATAAAAAAGTCGCCATTAATAAATAATTCTTGGGGAGTTAGATGTTTTAAAGGTCTTTCTTCAAATTCTGTAAAAGCATGTTGTGCTTTTTTGAAAAAATCATCTAATTTATCTTTTGTTTGTTTGATGTCTTTAGTCCAAACAATAGTATCTTTTTGAATAAAATCAAAAATACTTTCTTGATTAGCATCAACATATTGAATTTGAATATTAGGAACAATACTTGCTGCTGTTAAATCTTTTTTGGATCGTTGAGTGTTAATGTCAAACAATCTTATGCTTTCGACTTCTTTATCAAAAAACTCTATTCTGTATGGGTTTTCATTCGAAAAAGAGAATACATCAATAATACCTCCTCGAACAGAATATTGTCCAGGTTCTACAACAAAATCTACCCTTTCGAATTTATATTCTTGAAGACATTCACTTATAAATTTAAGAGTTATTTCATCTCCTTTTTTAATATCCAGAGAATGACTTTTTAGCTGTTTTTGATTTATTACTTTTTCAAAAATTGCCTCTGGATAACTTACGATGATCGGATTTTGTTTTCTGTTAATTTGATTAAGTGTTTCTATTCTAAGTAACACATTTGCATTGTCGGTCTCTTCAATTTGATATGGTCTTCTGTATGAACTAGGATAAAAAAGGATATTTTTTTTTAAAATTAATTCAATATCATTAAGAAAATACGCTGCTTCTTCTTTATCATTAAGTATAAACAGATGAGGTTTTTTTATTTCGTTAGTACTATGTGCTCCAAGAATAACATCTTGAGCGCCAACTAATCCTTTTAATTTAAACTTACAGTGCTTGTTTTTAGAAATAGCATTTGAAAACCTTTCAATACTAGTATGATTCTTAAATATGTCGATTAAGGGAGATGAAATCACGATTCAGCCATAAATTTTTCTGCTTTGTCCATCATTTCTGCGGATCCGATAAAGAATGGTACTCTTTGATGTAAATGATTTGGGACAATATCTAGTATTCTGGTTTTTCCATCGCTTGCCTTTCCTCCAGCTTGTTCAATAATCCATGCTAAAGGAGCACATTCATATAATAATCTAAGTCTTCCCTTTGGTGCTGAGTTTGTATTAGGGTAGATATAGATTCCTCCTTTTAGTAAATTTCTATGAAAATCAGCTACTAGAGAACCCATAAATCTTGCAGTATGAGTACGTTTACCATTGGAGTCTAATTCATGGCAAAATTGGGCATATTTTTGAACACCTAGAGGCATAATTTTTTCATTAGCTTCATTAATCGAAAAAATTTCACCATTTTTAGGAGTTTTCATATTAGGATGAGAAAGGCAAAATTCTCCAATTGAAGGATCCAGTGTAAAACCATTTACACCATTTCCAGTTGTGTAAACTAACATAGTAGAAGACCCATAGATTACATAACCCGATGCAACTTGCTCTGTCCCTGCTACAAAAAACTCTTCTTTTGTAACATTTACATTTGGATTTTTTCTTCTTAAAACAGAAAAAATAGTACCAACTGATATATTGACATCAATATTAGACGAGCCGTCTAAAGGATCGATACAAACTAGATATTTACCTTTTTTTGAATTTAAGCCATCTAGTATAATAATATCTTCATTTTCTTCTGATGCTATGGCAGCACATTGACCACCTGAAGATAGTGCATCTATAAACTCATCATTAGCATATAAATCTAGTTTTTTGACCGACTCTCCTTGTATATTATCATGACCTACTTCGTCAGTTATATCTACTAATCCGGCTTTATTAATTTCTCTATTCACAATTTTTGCAGCTATAGAAATATCGTATAAAAGTCGTGTAAGATTACCAGTAGCTTCTGGGTTTAATATTTGTTGGTCAGTAATAAATTCTGCTAGTGTAGCAATTTTGGCCATGGTTAGATTTATTGAGTTGTGCAAATATCTAAATTTTAGATAAAAAAAATACCTTCAAAAAAAATTATCTTTGCCAAACATATGAAAGCAATAAAAATTAGAAAGGGTTGTAAAGAAGATTTAGATCAAGTGCTTGGATTAATTAAAGAATTAGCACATTACGAAAAAGCTTTGGGTGAGGTAACCATTAGTTTAGAAGAATTGGAAAAAGATGGTTTTGGTAATCATCCTTACTATTGGTTTATTGTTGCTGAGTTAGATAAAAAGATTGTAGGTATTTCTTTTTATTTTATTCGCTATTCAACATGGAAAGGAAAGTTTTTATTTCTGGAAGATTTTATAGTTACAGAGAAGTTAAGAGGGAATGGAATAGGTGCGTTGTTATTTGAACAAACTATTCGGATTGCAAAGGATTTAAATGTGAAAGGTATGTTCTGGCAAGTGTTAGATTGGAACCAAGCGGCAATAAATTTTTACAATAAATATGATGCTTCTATTGATAATAGTTGGTTAAACGGTAAGCTTACTTACCAACAACTTAAAGATTTTAATTAAATGAGGGTTTTTAAATTTGGAGGTGCGTCGGTTAAAGATGCTGATGGTGTAAAGAATTTGGTTGAAATTCTAAAAAAATATGAGCTTAAAAACTTAGTTGTTGTTATCTCTGCTATGGGAAAAACAACTAATATGCTAGAGAAACTTACTTCCGATTATTTTAAAGGTGAAAAAACATCATTAGAAGAAGTAAAATCATTTCATTATTCTATAATGAATGAGCTTTTTGAAAAAAATCATACTATATACGATGAGGTTAACAATTTATTTGTTGAAATTGAATGGGCAATTGAAGATCCGCCAACGTCTACTTTTTCCTTTGAATATGATCAAATTGTTTCAGTAGGAGAATTGTTATCTACTAAAATTGTTAGTGCATATTTGAACTTAAAGGGGATTAATGCCTTGTGGTTGGATGCTAGAGATTTAATAAGAACTGATAATACTTATCGGAATGCAAAAGTGGATTGGCAACAAACTAAACATTATGTTTGTCGATTAATTTCGCAACCAAAATTATATGTAACCCAAGGTTTTATTGGATGTACTTCTGAAAATTTTACAACGACATTAGGTAGAGAAGGGTCAGATTATACGGCTTCTATTCTAGCTTATTGTTTAAGCGCTAAAGAAGTAGTGGTTTGGAAAGACGTGAAAGGCTTTTTGAACGCTGACCCTAATTATTTTACAGAAACAACATTACTGAAAGAAATACCATACTCGGAAGCTATCGAGTTGGCCTATTTTGGAGCAAAAGTTGTTCATCCAAAAACTATACAGCCTTTAAAAAGTAAAAATATAACTCTTAATGTAAAATCTTTTTTAGACCCTCAATCGATAGGCTCAAAAATTGGAAAATTTGATAAAGTAAATCCACATGTCCCATCTTTTATATTAAAAGAAAATCAGATATTAATTTCTATAAAAACGAATGATTTGTCATTTATAGTAGAAGAGCATATCAGTCATATATTTTCTGTTTTTGCAGAACATGGAGTAAAAGTTAATTTGATGCAAAACTCGGCTTTGAGTTTTTCGGTATGTATAGATAATGATGTTGTTAAAACAAAACCTTTGATTAATGATTTAGAAAGTCATTATATTTTGACGCATAATAATAATCTCACACTCTATACAATAAGGCATTACGATTCTTTATCTTTGTCTAAAATCATAAAAAATAATACCGTTCTTTTAGAACAAAAAAGCAGAAATAATATTCAACTTCTAGTAAGAAGTAATTAGATTACTTTAAAATATTAAACTCACGAATTAATATTTCTTCAGGAGTTTATTTTTTAAATATTGATTTGGGTGAAGAAAGAGTCGTTAAGAAAGTAATTAAAAAATAGTCTGTATTTTTTGAAATAGAACTTCAGCAATTTTTTCATTACTTTCTTTTGTCCATCCAGCAACATGTGGAGAAAAAATGGTGTTTGGATGGTTTAATAATTCATCAAATTTTTGAATTTGTTTTTTGTCTCTATCGAATGATGTTTTTTCAAATTCATGAACATCAAGGCAAGCTCCCAATATTGTGTTATTCAATAAACCATTTAACAGAGCAGAGGAGTCAACACATTTCCCTCTAGCAGTATTTATAAGATATATAGGGTTTTTAAATTTATTTATAAAATCATCGTCAACAAGATAAGTTGTTTCATTACTTAAAGGAATATGAAGGCTTAGAATATCTGCATCATTAAAAATTTGATTCATATCAACTTGTTGAGCGTAAGGACTTTCAATTTTTTTGTATTTATCATACGCTAATACTCTACAACCAAATCCAGATAAAACTTTTGCAAAAGCAGATCCATTATTTCCATAACCTATTATAGCTATAGTTTTATTATGAAGTTCAATACCTCTATTTTTCTCTCGCTGCCAAATACCTTTTCGAACCTCATTATCTGCTTGATTAAGCTTATTAAACAGACTTAGTAGCATAGCAAGAGCATGCTCTGCTACGGCTTGGCGATTTCCTTCTGGCGCATTAAAGAGATGAATTTTTTTTTGTTTTGCAGTTACTTCATCAATATTTTCCATTCCAGAACCTGCTCGAGCAATAAATTTGAGTTGGTGGCAATAAGATAAAAACTCGTCATCTAATTTAATACGACTTCTAATCACAATCCCATGAAATGAGGGGACAATTTTAAGTAGTTTTTCTCTTTGATAATTATAGGCTTCTTCGCAATAGAAGTTTTTACTTTCTAAAAAAGTTTTCAGATTAGGATGAACTTTGTCTACAAAAAGTATTTTCATAAACTTAATAAAAACTGACCAATAGAAAAGTATATAAATAATCCTAAGATATCATTTACTGTTGTAATAAATGGTCCGGTAGCAAGGGCAGGATCAATATTATATTTTTCTAAAGATAAAGGAATAAAAGTGCCAAATAATGCAGCAAAAATAATTACAGCTAACAAAGAAATACTTACGGTAAGGCTAAGGAAAAATCCATAGCCTAAAATATAGGATGCAATTAGTATGATTAGGGAGCATATAAATCCGTTCACCAAAGCAACGCTTAATTCTTTTAAAAGCCTTTTCCATATGCCATCAATTGAAACAGATCCTCCGGCAAGACCTTGCACTACAATTGCTGCCGACTGAACACCTACATTTCCACCCATTGCAGCAATTAAAGGAATAAAAAATGCCATTTTGTAATTATTCTCAATATCAAAAACCCCAATTACTTTGGCACCTATCAAACCACCAATCATACCTATTAAGAGCCATGGTAATCTTGCTTTTGTAATGGCTTGAATGCTATCATTAGATTCTACGTCCTCAATAATTCCAGATGCCATTTGGTAGTCTTTCTCGGCTTCTTCTTTCATTATATCCATTACGTCGTCGGCAGTTATTCGACCAATTAGTTGTCCTATATCGTTAACAACTGGTAATACTATTAAGTCATATTTATTCATAATGTTTGCTACATCTTCTTGGTCTTTATTAGCATTGACCATTATGATGTCGCTATTCATAATTTCTGAAATAATACTTTTTGAGTTGGTAAATAATAGTTTTTTTAAGGAAAGTGTACCTTTTAATAAGTTATTGTCATCTACAACGTATATTGAAAAAACATACTTCACTTCTTTAGCCTGTTTTCTCATCTCTTTAATACATTTGGTAATAGACCAACTAGTATTAACCGAAATATATTCTTTTGCCATTAGTCCTCCGGCAGAATTGTCAGGATAAGTTAGAAGATCTGCAATGTCGTTGGCATGATCTATATTTTCTAATTGTGAAAGTACTTCTTCTTTTTTATTTTGAGAGAGTTCAGAAACAATATCGGCTGCATCATCGGAAGATAAATTATCGATGATATCCTCTGCAATTTCTTTTGGAGTTAGTAATTCTAGTAAATTCTCTCGAACATCATCATCTAACTCTACTAAAACTTCTGCGGCTTTTTCTTCATTAATTATTTTATAAATATAAATGGAAGCCTCTAGGTTTATTTCATCAAAAATTTCAGCTATGTCTGCACTATGTAAATCTTTTACAAGAGATAAAACTTCTTTTTTATTGTCATTTTCAATAAGTTCAGTTAACTGATTTAAAAACTCTCTTGTAAGTGTAAATTTCATTGTCCGAAAAATTGAGTTAATTTAATAAAGTCCTCTACACTAAGTTGTTCGGCTCTTTTTTCTTGAAATGGAAATTGATTTATTTTCTCTGGCAAAGTAATGCTTTTTAAGGCATTTCTCAAAGTTTTTCTTCGCTGACTAAATGCTGTTTTGACTATTCTCCTAAATAATTTTTGATCGCATTCTAATTTTTTTCGATTATTTCTTTTTAAACGAATTACCGCCGATTTTACTTTTGGTGGAGGGTCAAAAACGTTTTCATCTACAGTAAATAAGTATTCTGTTTGGTAATAGGTTTGCAAAAAGACACTTATGATGCCATATTTTTTTGATCCGGGTGGAGAAACTACTCTTTCAGCAACTTCTTTTTGAAACATTCCAACAATTTCAGGAATTTGATCTTTATACTCTAATGCCTTAAATAAAATTTGAGACGAAATATTGTACGGAAAATTACCGATTAAGGAGAAGTTATTTTTAAAAATTTTTTCTAGAGGTAATTGTAAAAAATCTCCTTCAATAATATAATTGACTAAGGAAGGAAAATGTTCTTTAAGATAACGAACGGATTCTTTATCAAGTT
This sequence comes from Flavobacteriales bacterium, assembly GCA_049890095.1. Classification (GTDB taxonomy): domain Bacteria; phylum Bacteroidota; class Bacteroidia; order Flavobacteriales; family UBA7312; genus JABAYQ01. Next base: position 41,902 of record JBMHCD010000010.1, read on the forward strand.
CAACTACAAATAGTGTTGTTTCTTTTTGTAAAATATATTGGGTAAGAACTCCCATTCCTGGACCCACTTCTAAAACTTCTTCGTATCCATCATAGCTTAAGGAGTCAGCTATTCTAGCAGCAATATTCTGATCGTTAAGAAAATGTTGACCTAAATATTTTTTTGCGGATACTTTTCTACTCATTTTTTTCCTTGATCTATAAGCTGTAAAAAGGTGCGAAAAGCACCAAATTTACCATGGTATTTTGTTGAATGTTCTTGCATGAGTTTAGGAGCGAAATTTGCTAGATAGTAATCTAGTTTTTCTTGACTTTCGCAACTATACTGTATAGCGTAGGTTGCTTCATCTTCTACCAAAACTTTACAAATTTTAAAATCTAAAAATTGATTGGTATTCATAACGTCAGGAATATGTGTTTCTCTCATCCATTTCAGCCATTCATTTTCAATAGTTGGGTCGATAATACTTATGGTTACGTTATAAATAATCATTTTAATTTTCGTTTAATGTTCTATATTTATTTCTAGCCTCATTAGTATAAATTGAGTCGGGATGATCAAGTAATAATTTCTCATAAAGTAGTTTGGCATCTTCAATTTTTTCAGTGTCTTTTTCTAAAAGTTTAGCTTTGAAAAATAGTGCATCATCCGCTAAAATGTTGAAAGAAAACTCATCAATTATTTTTTGATAAAGTGCTGATGCTTCATCCATTTTATTTAAACGCTCCATTATTTTGGCCTTTTTAAACAAAACTTCATCTATTAAAGGATGATCTTTAAAGATGCTATTGATGCTATCTAATATTAGTATACAATCTTCAAATTTATTTTGATATTCTAAGAGTTCTGATCGAGCATACATTTGCATAGCGGTAGCTGATGTATCTAGGCCCATATTGTCGGTAATGAGAAGAGATAGTTTCATGGCATTATTTGCAATGAGCTTTGAGGTAGAGGCTTTCAAAACATCAAGTTGAGCCTGTGCCCAGTCAAAATCTCCTTGATAATACGATATTTTTGCTCGTCTGAACTTAGCTTCATGACCAATTGGATTTTGCTTGTAATCGTTGTCAACTTGAGAGTAAGTTAGTATAGCATCCCATTCTTTTCCTTCCAAAAGGTAAATGTCTGCTAACATTAGTTTACATTCCGCTCTCATTTCGCCTTTGGTCAAAATTTTAATGCATTCGATTAAGCTTTGTTTTGCTGTTTCTAAGTCGAATAAATGAAAGATATTTAGATAGGCAAATTCTTTTAACACATAAACAGTTTGCAAGTTTTTACCTAGTTCTTGAAAAAGATTAAGGTATTTTGCATTTAGGTTAATTAAGTCCGAATTAGAATATGGGTTTTCTGTTAGTTGTTCGCTTTGGGCTATCAGTTTTAAAATTTTAGCATCAATTAAGAAGTCTTCTTTATTTTGATCTATAAGATATTGATAGGCTTTAATTGCTTCATCATATTTGCTGTTTTCGTGTGCTAATTGCGCTAAATTAAAAACTCGTTTTCCATTTTCTTTTAATTGCTTATCAATGGCTTTGGTATAAATATGAGCCATTTTATAGTCATCGGTTTCAATTAAAAACCAAATCAGCATTTCAGTAAGTCCAATATCGTTAGTTTTTTGGATTTTAGATAGTAGTTTTCTTTTGAGTAAATCGTAGCTATCAGCTGTTTTAGTTCTTCCTAATGTATTTTGTAGATTGATTTGTATGTTACGACTATTTTTAGGGTTTTTTATGACCAACTCTATGTAGGTGTCAATCATTTTTTCGGTATTACCTACTTTTCTGTAGCCGTTTGCTAGGCTGAATCCAAATTCATAATTTGGAAAAAGTATTTGTCCTTTTTCGAATGTCCGAATGGCATACTCGTACTCACCAATTCTATTAAATTGATTAGCTAGGGTATGAACATCGTTAACTTTTGTAGCTGATAATTTGTTTATGCTTTGTTCGAATTTTCTTTTGGCAATGCTCTCTTCTCCTTTGGCTTTGTAGACTATTCCTTGGTCACAAATAAAGCGAACAGATTTAGGCTCTCTATTCAACATTTTTTTTGAAAGAGATAAGGCTTGACTAAACTTTTCTTCTTGAATCAGACAAGAAAAGTAATTTTTATAGTACGTTTTTAGATTAATTCCGTTTTTGCTTAGTCCTTTGTATAACTCTATTGCCTTTTGGCAATCTTTTTCTTTGGCATATTGATTAGCTAGTTTAAGATCGTTAAATCTTTGACCATAACTATTTAGGTTAAGTAAGAATAATATGGTGATTATAAGAAATCTCAATTTAATGTTATGCTTTTAGATTGAATGATAAGACTGTCAAATCTGGTAATTTGAGCATTTAATTCGCTAACAATATTATAATGATCTTTATATAGTCGCTCTAATTCTAATTTTTCTTCATTCAAAAAATTAACTACATCTTGTTTTTTTAACGACTTGTTTCTTAAGTCATTTTCCAAATTTGTTAGTTGTTCGATATTAGTTTTTATGCTTTTTTTCAAACGACTTACTTTTTTTGGAGTTCTTTTAAATGTTTGTTTGGCAGATCGAAATTGATTGATAAAGTTCATAGTCGATTGATTTGGAAGCTTTTCCTTATCCATTCGATTTCGGAAACTATCAATGATATTATCGTATTCTTTAAGTTTATTTGCACTTAGTTTAACATCAACAGAGTCCACTTTAATGCTCAAATGATCATATTTACTTTGTAGTTCTTTTACTTGAATTATTTCATGTGAAAAGTTCGTGCAAAAAGAAAAAAGCATTAATCCAAAAAGGACTAACAATAGAGATTTATTTAATTTCATCAAAACCAGTGTAAGAGGTTAATACTTTTGGGATTTTTATGCCATTTTCGTATTGATTATTTTCTAAAATTGATGCAACGATTCTGGGTAATGCTAAGGCACTACCATTTAGAGTATGGCATAATTGACTTTTATTTTCATTGTCTTTAAATCGTAATTTCAAACGATTAGCCTGATAGGCTTCAAAATTAGAAACGGAGCTTACTTCCAGCCATCTTTTCTGTGCCGCAGAATAGACTTCCATATCAAAAGTAAGAGACGAAGTAAAACTCATATCTCCACCACAAAGTTTTAGTATTCTGTATGGCAATTCTAATTCGTCTAATAAATTAGATACATGCTCTACCATTTGAGTTAGTGTTTGGTAGGATTTTTCGGGGTGTTGCACCTGAACAATTTCTACTTTATCGAATTGGTGTAGTCGATTTAATCCTCTAACATCCTTTCCATATGAGCCAGCCTCTCTTCTGAAGCAGGGAGTGTATCCGGTATATTTTATGGGAAGTTGCTCTTGCTTGAAGATTTCGGATCTAAAAATATTAGTAATTGGCACTTCTGCAGTTGGAATAAGATAAAGATTATCTTCATTTACATGATACATTTGTCCTTCTTTATCTGGCAATTGCCCTGTTCCAAAGCCTGATGCCTCGTTGACTAAATGAGGAACTTGAACTTCTTGATATCCAACTTCCGTATTTTTGTCAAGAAAATAATTGATGAGTGCTCTTTGTAATCGAGCTCCTTTACCTTTATAAACGGGAAATCCTGCACCAGTAATTTTATTTCCAAGTTCAAAATCTATTAGGTCGTATTTAGCAGCTAATTCCCAATGAGGCATTGCTCCTTCATGAAGTTTTAGGGTATCGTTTTTTTGACGAATTACTTCATTTTCGTCTGCCGATTTTCCATGAGGCACACTTGCATGTGGGATATTTGGAATCTGGTATAATAGTTCGTTTAGCTCTTGATTTGTTGTATTCAACAGTTCATTAAGAGCCTTGCTTTTAATTTTGAGTTCAGTAGTTTGTTTTTTTGCTTGTTCTGCTTTTTCGGTTTCTCCGTTTTTATAAAACCCTCCAATTAATTTTGCCAATTGGTTAGATTCGGCAAGTGTTTGGTCTAACTCCGTTTGTGTTTTTTTTCGGAGTTCATCTTTATGGATAACATTATCTAGTATTTCACTTGCATCGAAGTTCTTTTTTGCCAAATCCTGTATGGCTTTCTCTCTATTTTCTCGTATATATTTTAGGGTCAGCATATGTTTTGGTGTTTGCTAGTACAAAAGTAACAATCTAATTCAAAAAAAAACTCCCGACTATAAAATTAGTCAGGAGTTTATTTTTTTTAACTATTGAGACAAATTAGTTAACAAATGGGTCAACTGATACATAAGATTTATTGTTTCTTTTTTTGATAAATCTTACTGTCCCATCTTTTAGTGCAAAAAGAGTATGGTCTTTACCTATTCCTACATTTTCGCCTGGATGATGTTTTGTTCCTCTCTGACGAATAATAATATTTCCAGCAGTAGCTAATTGACCTCCATAGATTTTTACACCTAGTCGTTTACTTTCTGATTCTCTACCGTTTTTACTACTACCTACACCTTTTTTATGAGCCATGGTTGATTGTATTAAATGTTAATATTATTCAGCTTTTTTGGTTGCTGTTTTTTTTGTTGTTGTTTTCTTTGGAGCGGCAGCTTTTTTGGTTGCTGTTGCTTTTTTAGTTGCTGTTGCTTTTTTAGCAGTAGAAGTTTTTTCTGCAGTTTTCTTAGGAGCAGCAGCTTTTTTGGCAGTAGCAGCTTTTTTAGCTCCGCCCTTTTCTACAATACTCTCAATTTGAAGCTTAGTAAAAGATTGTCTGTGACCATTTTTTACTTTGTATCCTTTTCTTCTTTTCTTTTTAAAGACAATTACTTTGTCTCCTTTCATGTGGCCAAGCACTTTTGCAGTTACTTTTGCACCACTGATAACTGGGGCGCCAACATTAAATTTACCATCGTTTTCTATAAACATAACTTTGTCGAATTCTACTTTAGAACCCTCCTTGTTATCTAGACGATGAACAAAAATCTGTTGATCTTTTTCAATTTTGAATTGTTGCCCTGCTATTTCTACAATTGCGTACATCAATACTTTGTTTTTAAATTACACTAATTTTAGTGGGCTGCAAATGTAATCAATTATCATTTATCAACAAATATTAATTAAAAAATAATTATCCGTCGACTCGTCCTTATTTTTTATTTACTAAATAAATTCCTAAAAATATTATACAAATTCCAATTATGTAGTTAATAGTAATTTGTTCGCCATCTATTATTCCCCAACCAACTGCAACAATAGGAATTAGGTAAGTTACTGATGAAGAAAATATGGCAGAAGTTCTTTTTACTAGCTGATTAAATAAAATTAGAGCTATAGCAGTGCCGAAAATGGAAAGTATAGAAATGTAACCTAATGCAGACCATCCTTTTGTATGTGTGCTAAGAGTAAAAAAGAAATCGGTTTGTGTTAAGGCTATAATTGATGGAGGACCTACAAATAAAAATGCTAGTGCAGAAATGTCAATCGCTTTCATTTCTTGTAGATAATTTTTGATAGTATTGAGGCTAATTGCATAGCAAAGAGTAGCAATAACGACCAACCAAGAATGAGTTATGTTTTTAAGGTCAAGTCCTGAGCTACTGATAAGCCATGTTGCTCCAATAAGCCCTAAAATTATTCCAATCAAATTAGCTAATTTCCATTTTGATTTAAATACAAAAATGGCAATGATAAAAGTAAATAGTGGTACTAATGAATTGAGAATTCCCACTAAAGAACTATCTAAAGTGGTTTGAGCTTTGCTAAAAAGAAAGGCGGGTATGCCATTTCCAAATAATGCAACCACTAAAAGTGGAATCCAATATTTTTTAGGGGTAGATTTTATTTTGTTCCAAACAAATGGAAAAAGTACTAAAAAGGCAATTGCCAAACGTAACAAACCCAACTCAACGAAAGAGTAAACTTCTATCCCTCTTTTCATTAAAATAAACGAACTACCCCAAATTAAAGCCAACAAGACCATTAATCCATAATTGATTAATTTTTGAGAATAATTTTTCATTTAATAATAATTTATGCAAAGATATGTTACTATTTTTGTAACCAAACTATTTTAATAATGAATAAATACATAATTGGCTTAAGTTTTTTGTTTTCCGTTTTTGCATGTCAGAATGCAACCGAAGATAAAAAAGAATATGTTCAGATTGTAAATGCAGATGCTACTGCAGTAATGAAAATTGATGGAATGATGTGTCAAAAGGGTTGTGCAAGCTATTTGAGCGATAATTTATCGCAAATAGAAGGTGTTGCTAGCTGTGAGGTACGTCTTTCCGATTCCACTGCTGTTGTAAGTTATGACAATAGTCTTACCAACGAAATGGTTTTTATAGACTATATCAATTCTGTAAAAGATAGTGCTTATCTTGTTACTATGGTAGATGTAGAATTGATTAAAGATATCAAAAAAGAAAAAATTCAAATGCACTAATTGATGAAACCACACGATTTTTCAAAATTATTTGTCCGCTTTAATTGGTGGGTGTTGGTTTTTATCTATCTGGTGGTTATTGCTGGTAGTTTTGTCCGAATTACTGGTAGTGGTATGGGATGTCCCGACTGGCCAAAATGTTTTGGTCAGTGGGTTCCTCCAACTGAATTAAGTCAGCTTCCTGAAAATTATAAGGATGTTTTTTTACAAAAAAGGCTTAAAAAAATAGAAAACTTTAGCGGGCTTATTTCGTCTATAGGAATGGATGAAACTGCTCAACAAATTCTTGCAGACCCTGATTTACAAAAAGAAGAATCGTTTAATGTTCGTAAAACGTGGACCGAATACATTAATAGATTATTTGGCTTTTTTGCCGGAAATGGATTGCTCCTGATTTTCTTTTGGGTGTTATTGTTTTATCGAAAACACAAAGCATTATTAGCCATTAGCTTTTTTAATCTGATATTTATTGCTTTTCAAGGATGGTTTGGTTCTATTGTTGTAGCTTCTAATTTAGTTCCGTGGACTATTACGGTACATTTATTTTTTGCTCTATTAATTATTTCCATACAAATTTATATACTCCGCCTTATTAGTCCTTCACAGTCCAAAAATTTGTTGTTGAATAAACAAATGGTTTATGTTATTTGGCTTTGTAGTATAATTACTTTGGTACAAATGTTCTTAGGTACTCAAGTAAGAGAAGCAATAGACGAACTCGGCAGAATGGGCATTGGAAGAGAGCAGTGGACCGAAATGCTTGGATTATCCTTTTTTATTCATCGAAGTTTTTCTTGGTTAGTACTGATTCTATTACTTTGGCTAGGTTATAAGAATGAAAAAAGTTTTAAATACCCAACCATACGATGGGCCATAATTATTTTAATTATTGAACTTCTTTCGGGAGTATTATTAGCTCATTTCAATATGCCCGCATTAGTTCAAACAGCTCATTTAATTTTTGCTACTATTATTTTGGGAATTCTTACGATGTTAGTGTTTCGAGTTCGAATTACGAAGCCTGTCTGATTCTTTTTCGAGAATTTCTATTCTCTTATTGAGCTCAAAAATGTGAAGGTATAATTCTTCAATTTTTTCTAAATTTATTTCGGTAGCACGATTAACAATTATTCCCCCTTGTTTTTGTATTTCTTTGGCAAAAGGAACGCCAGGCAAATGTTTGTGTTTTTTTATAAATTGTTCTATTTTTTCTAGTTTTTCAAAAGTATATTCGGGCTTTAGAATGCTCTCGCCGTTATAGTATTTTTCGAAAACATAATCGGGGGTTAATGCTTCCGGTTGCTAAAATATTACCACTAACTTCTAACTTTTCACTGGGATTTGTTCCTATACCTACTCGCCCTAAAGAATCAACAATAAAATCTCCTTCGTATTCATTTTTTTCAAATAAACGAAATTCACCCATTCTCACGTAGCCATCACTTTGAACCCATCCAGAAGCACTAAGATATTCTTGGATTGTTATTATAAACAATCGATAATATTGGTAAGCTGTTGTTTGTGAGTTTAATGTATAGTCCCGAACAGTCCAGTTGTTTAGTGTGAAGTCATCCACTTCATGAAGATCAACCCAGTTAATATCATCGTTTGATCCTTGAAAAAACCAATCAATTGGTGGGTTAGAAGGCGTTTCTAATCGATATCTATTGATAATTCTAGCTGTATCAAGAGTAAGTTTTATCCAATAAGAGTAATCGCCACTATTAGTTAAGTATAAGGTTTCGGATTGCCAGAAGCTATTTGGATTACCATCTATGATATTTTCCACGTTATTACCGGTGTTTGTAGAAGCTGTTGCTTTGAGGATACTATTTTCAACTATGGTATCATTTGAATTGACATGAAAAAAAAAACTCTGGTTCTTCAATATTTATTCCAATATTTCCATCATTTTTTATTATCATTCTCAGTGAATCATTGGTGTTAAACTTTAGATCTTGATTATTAGTGGTGCCGATAAAATCATTGTTGTTTGCAATATTTCCGTCCGATTTCCAATATTTAGACCAATTATTTCCATTGTATTGAAAAATACAATTTTCAGAAACTACAAAAACTAAATTACCATCTATTGGAGAGCTAATATTATTCATTGCATTGACATCGGTAACACTATGAATATTTACTAGTTCTGACCCTGTTTGTGCTTGGGAAAAAAAAGGACAAAAAAATAATATTATTAATACTAAAATACAACGGTTTGCGTTAAATATGTAGGTATGTAGTACATATTAGTAATTTTTTCAATGGTTCAGTTCAAATATAAAAAAAAACGCCAGTATTCTGGCGTTTTTTTGTTTTGGGATTAATTGTACTTGGAATTATTACATCATTCCTGGCATTCCGCCACCACCTCCCATTGGAGGCATAGCTGGGCTTTCTTCCGGAATATCAGCCAATACACATTCTGTTGTTAGGAACATACCTGCTACAGAAGCAGCATTTTCTAATGCAACACGAGTTACCTTAGTTGGGTCAATGATTCCTGCCTCAAACATGTTTTCAAATACTTCTTTTTTGGCATTATAGCCAAAATCATCTTTTCCTTCTTTTACTTTAGCAACTACTACAGAACCTTCGCTACCAGCATTGGCAACAATTTGTCTTAATGGCTCTTCTATAGCTCTTGTAATAATTTGGATACCGGTAGTTTCGTCGGCATTGTCACCTTCTAATTCTAAAAGAGCGTTGGTAGCTCTTACTAGAGCAACACCACCACCAGGGATTATACCTTCTTCCACTGCAGCTCTGGTAGCATGGAGAGCATCGTCTACACGATCTTTTTTCTCTTTCATTTCTACTTCAGATGCAGCTCCTACATAAAGCACAGCAACTCCTCCAGCTAATTTAGCCAAACGTTCTTGTAGCTTTTCTCTATCATAGTCAGAAGTGGTTGTTTCTATTTGTGCTTTAATTTGGTTTACTCTAGCACTAATATTCTCTTTGTCACCAGCACCGTTTACGATGGTAGTATTGTCTTTGTCAATGCTTACTTTTTCTGCAGTTCCTAACATTTCTAGAGTAGCATTTTCTAGTTTAAACCCTCGTTCTTCCGAAATAAGAGTTGCACCAGTTAATACAGCAATATCTTCTAACATTGCTTTTCTTCTATCGCCAAATCCTGGAGCTTTAACAGCAGCTATCTTAAGAGCACCACGCATTTTGTTTACTACTAAAGTAGCAAGCGCTTCGCCATCTACATCCTCAGCAATAATAAGCAATGGTTTGCCCGATTGTGCAGCAGGTTCTAGTATAGGCAGAAGATCCTTCATGTTCGATATTTTCTTATCGTAAAGTAAAATAAGAGGGCTTTCTAAGTCGGCCAACATCTTGTCTGCATTAGTAACAAAATATGGAGATAAATACCCTCTGTCGAATTGCATTCCTTCTACTACCTCAACATACGTTTCAGTACCTTTTGCTTCTTCTACAGTAATGACTCCTTCTTTTTTTACCTTATCCATAGCCTCAGCAATTAGCGTGCCTATGGTATTGTCGTTGTTTGCAGAAATAGCTCCTACTTGTTGAATTTTTTCGATACTATCGCCAACTTCCTGCGATTGATCTTTTAGCTGAGCAATAATAGTTTGTACTGCTTTGTCAATTCCTTTTTTAAGATCCATTGGATTAGCTCCAGCAGCAACATTCTTTAATCCGTTTGCTATAATTGCTTGAGCCAATACAGTAGCAGTAGTAGTCCCATCACCAGCAATATCGGCAGTTTTAGCAGCAACTTCCTTTACCATTTGAGCGCCCATATTTTCGATAGTATCTTCTAAATCGATTTCTTTGGCAACCGATACCCCATCTTTGGTAATGGTTGGTCCGCCAAATTTTTTGTCTATAACTACATTTCTTCCTTGAGGTCCAAGCGTAACTTTTACCGCATTAGCTAGAGCATCTACTCCTCTTTTTAGAGCATCTCTTGCTTCTATATCAAATTTAATTTCTTTTGCCATGATTTATTTTTTAAATGATTGCAAGGACGTCAGATTCACGCATAATTAAATAATCTTGTCCTTCTAATTTAAGTTCTGTTCCAGAATATTTTCCATATAAAATAGTATCGCCAACTTTTACAGTAAGTGGTTCGTCCACTTTTCCATTACCAACAGCAACGATAGTTCCTTTCTGTGGTTTTTCTTGTGCTGTGTCAGGAATAATTATTCCAGAAGCTGTTTTTGTTTCTGCCTGAGCTGGTTGAACCAGTACTCTATCGGCAAGTGGTTTAATGTTCATTGCGTATCTTTTTTATTGATTAACTAAAAAAACTTTATGCATAAAGTATGCCATAAAGCTTTTAATGATTATACTATGACTTTTTTTCAGTTTTTATTAATCTAAGACATAAAAACAAGAAAAGTTGTCAGTTATTCTTCTTCAGGAGTGTCTAAACTTGGTAAATCAGGAATTGCCTGTGTTGGTATTACAGCTTCGTCAATTTGCTCTTGAGCCTTCGACTGATTCGAAACACCTATCTCATTTCTTGGAATAGCAAAGTTAGAGATTAGGGTTAAAACCAATAAAGTGATGGCTAAGTACCAAGTTGCTTTTTCAAGAAAATCGGCCGTTTTTTTAACACCCATTACCTGATTACCTCCTCCAAAGGTAGCCGAAAGACCTCCTCCTTTAGGGTTTTGTACTAGTACCACAAGTACAAGTAGTACACAAGTAATAACGATTAAAATGGAAAATATTAAGTACATAATTATTTATTTTTTATCAGCTTATTGATTAGTTCAATTTGGCTTGCAAATAAAGAACTTTTTTGGGGATATTTCAAGCTAAGTTCTAAATATGCTTTTTTTGCCTTTTCATATTGCTCTTGCTCGAGATAAACTTTTGCTAGAGTCTCAGTAATAAAAGAAGTATTTTCTCTGACGCTGTTTTTTGCTTGTGCAGAAGCAGAGTAAAAGCTTTCTTTTTTAGCTTCTATTTTTGGGTTTTGCTCTATAAATTGTTCTATTAACTGCAGCTGTTTGTCTAGTTTTTTAGTTGGTTGTTTAATCTTTTTAGAAGTAGAAAGTTTAAGCCATTCATCAAAAGTATGCATTTCGGTTTCTTTGAACTCTATGGCTTCACCAATTTTTAGTTGCTCTTTTACTGTAAGAGCAGATTTTTGGATTTCTTTTTTTTGTTTTGCAACTACTTTAACTTTATTTTCAGAGCTATATTTCTTGCTAATGAGATCAAAAAGTCTACTTCTGTCACCACAATGAGTAGCAGTTATTTTAAGTTGATTATTAAATAAAATACTATTGCAGTTAGAAAGAGCTTTGCTATAAAGCATGTGAGTAGTAGAGCAATATGGATACATTTCTAGTATGCTCTTAATATCGTTCAAATCTTCAGCTTTTAATACTGAAGGGTCATTAACCCATTTATTATATGTTTCTTTAGAAATTACCAATTTGCTAAGGCTTTGTTAAAAATATCATCTACAAGTTCTTCTATAATTTCTTCCATCAGTTGATCTTCAATTTGAGATAAGTTAGCATTACTATCGTAATCTCTATATCTTGAAAAATTACTGTGATAATTGAATTCTTCATCTAATTGGTTGGTGTATTTTACTTTTACGCCAATTTTTAGTCTGTTTTGTGCAGCAGTTTCGTCCGAACGAATGGCTATAGGCTTTATGGAATAGGAGCTGATTGTACCTTCAAAAATTAAATCGCCGTTTGTATTAATTATGGATAAATTAGTCTGATCATTAAAACGGTCTTTTAATACTTCGGTCAGATTATTACTTAATGAAGGCGGTGATGATGCGGTATTGTTTTCAAAATTTTCAATGCTTACGCTTGTAATATCTTTAGAAATGGAGGCTCCTGTAAAGGAGTAAATGCCACACGAAAGGAAACCAGAAATAAGTAGTAAAATTAGAATGCCTTTTTTCACAATTGATATTCTTTAATTTTTCTGTACAATGTTCTTTCCGAAATACCCAATTCATCTGCAGCATCTTTTCTTCTACCCTGATGGCGATCAAGAGACTCTCTAATCATATTCATTTCTTGTTCATGCAAAGTCATTATTTTAGGTTGTTCTTCAATAACAGGTTTTTTGGATATGATATTTTTCTGAGGAAGATCTAATTGAATATCTTCTTCTAGTATAGAAGGCATATTGCTAATAGGGGACTGGTCTTTCATCAATTCTCTAGTAACTTTTTTGAGATCATTAAGGTCATTTTTCATATCGAAGAGTACCTTGTATAGTATTTCTCTTTCAGAAAACTCATTGTCTCTTTTTTCTCCTTTAAACAGTACAGGTGTACTATTTTGCTTTGGAATATATTTTTTTAGTGTTTCTAGATTAATACTACGGTTTTGTTCTATCGCCGAAATTTGTTCGGATAAATTTTTGAGTTGTCGAATATTTCCAGGCCAATTGTAGCTTTCGAGTAAAGAAATAGCTTCTTCATCTAATCGAATTGAGGGTAAGTGATAGCGATCAGCAAAATCGGCACTAAATTTTCGAAATAACAGATGGATATCTTCTTTTCGTTCTCTTAAGGCAGGAATTTTGATATTTACTGTATTTAGTCTGTAGTAAAGATCTTCTCTAAATTTTCCTTTAGCAATAGCGTTTTCCATATTGACGTTGGTTGCTGCAACAATACGGACGTTTACTTTTTTAATTTCGCTTGAACCTACTTTCATAAATTCGCCACTTTCTAGTACTCGAAGTAGTCTTACTTGTGTGCTTAGAGGGAGTTCTCCAACTTCGTCAAGAAAGATAGTACCATTATCAGCAAATTCGAAATAGCCTTTTCGTTGTTCACTAGCTCCAGTAAACGCTCCTTTTTCGTGTCCAAATAATTCGGAGTCTATCGTTCCTTCAGGAATTGCTCCACAATTTACGGCAATGTATTTATTATGCTTTCGCTGACTTGCTTCATGAATAATTTTTGGCATAGCTTCTTTACCTGTACCGCTTTCTCCAGTAATTAAAACTGATAAGTCGGTGGCAGCAATTTGTAATGAAGTTTCAATAGCACGATCTAATTTGCTTGAGTTACCTATTATACCAAACCGTTGTTTTATTTCTTTGAATTTAATCATACTAATCCTTGTGCTACTCCTATAAGTGTAGCGGAAGTACAGTCGTTAACTTTTACTAAAACATAGTCTCCCGCTTTGTAATTTTCTTTTGGAAAAACAACTACAGTGTTGTGAGTAGTTCTTCCATATAATTTTTCTTTTGATTTTTTAGAAACACCCTCGACAAGTACCTTATGAACTTTATTTAGTCTTTGTTCTACTCTTAATTTTGAATGAACTTGCTGTAAATCAATAATTTCTTGTAGTCTTCTTTTTTTAGTTTCTTCGTCAACATCATCCTTCAATTTTCGTTGAGCTTGAGTATTGGGACGTTCCGAATAACTAAACATATATCCGAAATCGTACTTTACGGCATCCATTAAGCTTAGTGTATCTTTATGATCTTCTTCTGTCTCTGTGCAAAAACCGGAAATAATATCCATAGAAATTCCGCAATCTGGAATAATTGATCTGATGGTTTTTATTCTGTTTAGATACCATTCTCTAGAGTAGCCTCTATTCATTAATTCTAACACTCTACTATTTCCGGACTGAACTGGTAAATGAATATACTTACATATGTTGTCGTACTTGGCCATCATGTGTATTACTTCATCAGTCATATCTTTGGGGTGTGAAGTAGAAAATCGAACTCTAAGATTGGGATCTACTAAGGCAACTTTTTCTAGTAATTGTGCAAAGTTTACACTTGATTTTTTTGCTTCTTCATCTAACTTATCAAAATCTTTTTTAAGTCCACCTCCAGACCATAAATAAGAGTCTACATTTTGACCTAGTAATGTAACTTCTTTGTATCCATCAGCAACCAATTGTTGACATTCCTCCACTATGCTCTGAGGGTTTCTACTTCTTTCTCTTCCTCTTGTAAATGGTACTACACAAAATGAACACATGTTGTCGCATCCTCGCATGATGGAAACAAAAGCTGTGATTCCGTTTCCGCCAAGTCGAACAGGATTAATTTCAGCATAGGTCTCTTCTTTAGAAAGAATTACGTTTACTGCCTTGCGACCATCATTAACCTCATCAATTAGGTTGGGTAAGTCTCTATATGCATCAGGTCCAACCACAAGATCAACTAATTTTTCTTCTTCCAAAAACTTTTCCTTTAGTCGTTCGGCCATACAGCCCAAAACTCCTACTACCATTTTAGGATTTTGCTTTCTTTTTATTGCATTGTATACTTTAAGTCGATTGCGTACAGTTGTTTCTGCTTTTTCTCGAATGGAGCATGTATTCACTAAAACTAAATTTGCATTTTCAATATTTTTGGTTGTAGAAAACCCTTTTTCTTGAAGAATGGAAGCTACAATTTCACTATCCGAAAAGTTCATCTGACAGCCATAGCTTTCGATGTACATTTTTTTATCTGAATTAATACTATTCAATTCCAATGATTCCCCCTGTCTTTCTTCAATAATAGTTTTGTTATTTTCAATATCTCTCATTTGTTCTTTTAAACTTCTGCTACAAAAATATAAAAAAACTGCCATTATGTCAGATATTTTTTTGCTGTAAATAAATATTTATCTAGCTGATTGCTTTGTTCATCATATTTTGTTAAAAAGTTAGTGTCAATATCGATATTGTTTGTGTTATATTTGTACTCCAAAAATTCATAATTTATTTCTCTATGGCTAAAAATTTAGTAATCGTTGAGTCGCCAGCAAAAGCAAAAACAATAGAAGGTTTTTTAGGAAAAGATTTTGTAGTTAAATCTAGTATAGGACATATAAGAGATTTACCTAAAAAAGGAGGGATGGCAATTGATATAGAAAATGGTTTTGAGCCAAAATATGAAATATCTGCCGATAAAAAAGCTGTAGTCAGCGAGCTAAAAAAAATTTCTGATAAATCGGAAATGGTTTGGTTAGCAACGGACGAAGACCGTGAAGGAGAAGCTATAGCATGGCACCTTATTGAAGCTTTAAAGCTTAAAAAAGATAAAACTAAAAGAATTGTTTTCAATGAAATTACTAAAGCCGCTATTTCAAGAGCAGTAGATAATCCAAGGAATTTAGATGTTCAGCTTGTTAATGCTCAACAGGCAAGAAGAGTGTTGGATAGATTGGTTGGTTTTGAATTATCACCTGTGCTTTGGCGAAAAGTAAAACAGGGATTGTCCGCAGGTAGAGTACAGTCTGTTGCTGTTCGCTTAATAGTTGAAAGAGAAAACGAAATACGATCTTTCGAGCCAAAATCGGATTATAAAGTTGTAGGTGAGTTTTTATCAAAAGACAAAAAAGTATTTAAAGCTGATTTGCCAAAGAGATTTAAAAGTCTTGAAGAGTCCAAAAAATTCTTAAATGATTGCATCAATGCAGAGTTTACTATTTCTGCTGTTCAAAAGAAGCCTGCTAAAAAATCGCCAGCTGCACCATTTACAACTTCTACTTTACAGCAAGAAGCGTCTCGAAAGTTGGGCTTTTCAGTTAGTCAAACTATGAGTGTAGCCCAAAAATTATATGAGGCAGGAAAAATTACATACATGAGAACGGACAGTATGAATTTGTCAGAAGATGCATTGATAGCTGCTGGATCCTCCATCGCTAAATTGTATGGAGAAAATTATGCCAAAGAACGTCGTTATGCAACTAAATCTAAAGGTGCTCAAGAAGCTCATGAGGCAATTCGTCCTACATATATGGAAAATCAAAAGGTTGATGGAGATAGAAATTATCAACGTTTATATGATCTAATTTGGAAAAGAACTATTTCTTCTCAAATGGCTGATGCTCAATTAGAACGTACAACC
This sequence comes from Flavobacteriales bacterium, assembly GCA_049890095.1. Lineage (GTDB taxonomy): Bacteria > Bacteroidota > Bacteroidia > Flavobacteriales > UBA7312 > JABAYQ01. The sequence continues at coordinate 58,105 of JBMHCD010000010.1, forward strand.
GCAAATATTTTGATTTCTGAAAGTGATGAAAAATTTGTTGCTAAAGGAGAAATGATAAAATTTGATGGGTTTTTAAAGGTTTACATGGAAGGTGTTGATGAAGAAACCGAAGAACAAAGTGGTATGCTTCCAAAGTTAGAGGAAGGTGATTTGGTTAACAATAAAAAGATTAATGTTAGTCAGCGATTTTCTAAACCTAAAGCAAGATTTACAGAAGCTAGCTTGGTGAAAAAATTAGAAGAGCTTGGTATAGGACGACCATCCACTTATGCAGCAACTATTACCACTGTTCAAAATAGAGGATATGTAGAAAAAGGTCAGAGTGAAGGAGTTGAAAGACCGTATCAAGTTTTGATCTTAGAAAATGGTGAGATTGTAGAGTCTACCAAAACTGAAAAAACAGGCTCGGATAAATCCAAATTACTTCCTACGGATATCGGTATAGTTGTGACTAATTTTTTATTAGAAAATTTTACTTCTGTAATGGATTATAGTTTCACGGCTGATGTTGAAAAAGAATTTGATTTAATTGCAAAGGGCGATAAAAAATGGAATGACATGATTGGTCAGTTCTATGGACCTTTTGTGGAGAAAGTCAATGATGTAAAAGATAATTCAGACGCGGCAAAAGGACAACGATTGTTAGGTCAAGATCCGAAAACAGGAGAAAATGTTTATGTTAGGATTGGTCGATTTGGTCCTATGGCACAAATAGGAGAGGTGTCTGAAGAAGTGAAACCACGTTTTGCCTCCTTGTTAGCTAGCCAAAGTATTACTACAATAAGCCTTGAAGAAGCATTGGAGTTGTTCAAATTACCAAGAACAGTTGGGCAGTTCGAACATGAAGAGGTAGTGGCAGCTATAGGACGATTTGGTCCTTATTTGAGGCACAAAGGAAAATTTGTCTCAATTAAGAAAGTAGAAGGCGATGATCCTATGACGATAAATGAAGAAAGAGCGATAGAATTGATTCTTGCCCATAGAAAAGCTGAAGCTGAAAAAACCATCAACAGGTTTGAAGGAAATCCATTAGTGCAAGTGCTCAACGGAAGATATGGTCCTTTTATTCAAATAGGTGAGGGGGCAAGAAAAAATAAAAAGAATGTTAAAATTCCTAAAGGAACTGACCCTAAAACACTAACTAGAGAGGATTGTTTGGAATTGGCTGCAAAACAAAAAAAATAAATGGAATTTGAACTAAGTTTTGATCCCATCATTCATAATTCCGAAGATTTTGAGCCTACTCAACTTGGAGCTTTAGTTGATGTTTATACCGCAAATAACTTTCCTAATTTAGCTGAAGCAGACTTAGTTATTTTTACTGTTCCTGAATTTAGAGGCTCAGGATTTAAATCTGAAAAAACAGCTTTTTTTAACTTAAAAAATGAATTTTTTAAGTTACATCAAGGTCAAAATCGATTGCGTATTGCAGATTTAGGTTCACTCAAGATTGGTGAACAAGTCGTAGATACCTATCAATTATTAGCAGATGTATTGCAAGAATGTAATCACAGACAATTATTTTCCTTATTTATTGGAGGCGGGCAAGATCTAACAATTTCTCAATACAAATCTTTTGTTCAATCAAAAGAGTACTGCAATATGGTAAGTATCGATTCAAAATTTGATTTAGGCTTGCAATACGAGGGTATTGATTCTAGTTCATATTTGTCTGAAATTATCAATCAAGAAAATAGTGTTTTGTTTAACTATAGCAATTTAGGATATCAGTCTTATTTAGTGTCAAAAAATTCGATTGATTTCTTAAATGGATTATTTTTTGACGTTTATCGATTAGGAGAAATTCGTTCAAATATTGAAGAAGTTGAACCGGTTTTAAGGGATGCTAATTTTGTTTCTGTAGATTTAAATTCTATTCAGATGTCCAGTTCTCCTGCTGTTTTTGATGGTTCGCCAAATGGTTTTAATAGTCATGAAATATGTCAGCTGATGAGATACTCAGGAATAAGTAATAAAATACAATCTTTAGGCATATATAATTTTTTTGTTGATCACGAATCTAGACTAATGACATCTAAATTAGTAGCTCAGATGATGTGGTGTTTTTTAGAAGGATTTTTTCATAAAATGAAGTCTATATCATCTAATGATAAGAATTTGGTCAAATATCATGTATCTATGCATGATGGTCAGTATAATGCTTGTTTTTATAAAAATACTCAGAACGATAAATGGTGGATGGAAATTCCACTTTTGCAAACTAATAAAGAAAGCTTGGCAAGTCAGTGTTTTGTACCTTGCTCTTATAATGATTATCTAACAGCCTCAAATGGCGATGTTCCTGAAAGATGGTGGAAAGCATTTCAAAAAATTAATTAACTTATTATAAGTTTAAATTTGTTTTTCCTTACTAAAAAAAAATAGTTATTTTAGCGAGCAAAATAATGAAGTAAGTAAAATTTACTGAAAACTTCCTTTTTATGAAAAAATATTTTTTAATTACTTTTCTGTTCTTCTTTGCTTTTTTTGCTAATGCTCAGCAAGATCCGCAATTTAGCCAATATATGTTTAATCAATTATATGTTAATCCTGCTTATGCTGGTAGTAGTGATGCAATTTGTGCAACGGCTCTAAATAGAGTTCAGTGGGCTGGTTTTGAAGGGGCGCCTTCAACAACTAATTTAAGTGTTCATTCACCAGTACAGTTACTTAATGGTGGGCTAGGTCTTAATATTCTTACAGATGCGATTGCTCAAAATCAATTTACAGGAATTAATCTTTCATATGCATACAGAACGGAACTTTCCCAAGGTAAATTAGGGATTGGTGTTTCTGTGGGTATGTTGCAAGATGGAGTTGAGGGAGGTAATTATGTAATCGGTGAACAAGGTGATCCGGTTATTCCAACATCTGAAGAGAAATCAGCAGGTTTTGATTTAGGTTTTGGTTTGTACTATAACTCGGATAAAATGTATGTAGGATTATCTTCAAGGCACTTAAATGAAGCTAGTCTTGTTGATTCGAAAGGATTGATTGAGTTAAAACGTCATTATTACTTAATGGCAGGATATATTCATACTTTATCATCGGAATTTGATTTAAAGCCTTCTATTTTGGTTAAAAGTGAGGGAGTTACAACAACATTAGACGTGTCTTCTATTGTTGAATACAATAATAAGCTATGGGGTGGCGTTAGCCTTAGACCGAGTTATGGAGCGGTACTCCTATTTGGTACTCATATTAACAAAGATTTGAAATTTGGTTTTTCCTATGATTTACCAATTTCTAAAGTTTCGGGAGCTGGTAGTTTAGAGTTTATGCTAGGTTATTGTTTCCAAATTGATTATAATAAGGTCGCTAAAGGATTTAAAAACCCTAGATTCTTATAAAAGTATTATATTTGTGCAAATTCATTTAATCATCACTTATAACAAGTGGTGATTTTGTGGCTTATAAAAACAAATTAATTCCCTTTTGGGTTTAATATATTGTGATTATGAAAAATTTTTTCTTTTTAGGTATTATTGCTATTGCTATTTCTAGTTGTACATCAGGTAATGGAGAGTTAATAGGTGTTCAAAACCGTCCAATCTGGAATCCAACTGACCCATTTGGAATGTTATATATTCCTCAAGGAAGTTTTAATATGGGTCCTGGTGATCAAGATGTTCCTTATGCTCATGTAACTCAACATAAAACAGTTTCTGTTGCAGCATTTTATATGGATGAAACAGAAATTACAAATAATGAGTACAGACAATTTGTATTTTGGGTAAGGGATTCGATAGCTAGAGTACTTTTAGGCGATCAAGGTGTTAAAGGTTATGAATTGATTGAAGAGGATGCTTATGGTAACTTTATTGATCCTCCAAGAATTGATTGGAGTAGACCAATCCGCTGGGATGATGCTGAAGTAAGAGAGGTTTTAGAAGAAGAAATGTATTTACCTGAGCACGAGCGTTTTTATAATAGAAGAGAGTTTGATACTAGAAAGTATAACTTTGTTTATGAAACTCAAGATATAAAAAGAGCATCGGCAAGAGTTAATAGACCACAAGGCTTGGTAGATAGATCTGATTTTATTGAGGTAAATAATCAAGGAATCAATATTTATCCTGATACCTTAGTATGGACTCATGATTACACATATTCATATAATGACCCATGGGCAAGAAATTACTTTCACCATCCATCATTTGATAACTATCCAGTTGTAGGTGTTAACTGGAAACAAGCAATAGCTTTTACTAAATGGAGAACAGCTATTTTAGATCAGTATCTTCTTTCTAGAGGTGAGCCGTTACACGACGAATTTAGACTTCCAACGGAGTCAGAATGGGAGTATGCTGCAAGAGGTGGACTTGATTTATCGCCATATCCTTGGGGAGGTCCTTATACGACAAACGATGCTGGATGTTTTTTAGCTAACTTTAAGCCAAGACGAGGAAATTATGTGGCAGATGGAGGAATCAGAACCGTTAAGGTTGGTTCCTATAATCCAAATAATTTTGGATTATACGACATGTCAGGAAATGTTGCTGAGTGGACAGATAATGCTTATGATGAATCTGCTTTCAGTTTTGCACATGATATGAATCTTGATTTTAGATATGATGCGCAAGATGGTGAAGCAGAAATCTTAAAGCGTAAGGTCATAAGAGGTGGATCATGGAAAGACATTTCACATTTCATTCAGGTTGGTACCAGAGACTACGAATACCAAGATACAGCTAAATCTTACATTGGTTTTAGAAATGTTATTTCGTTCTTAGGAAGAGACAAGCAAGATTTTAGATAATAATCATTTACATAAACATTAACTATACAATAATATATTCATATGGCATTAATAAATCCAAATTCTAAAAGATTTAAGAACGGAATGGCAAAACTCTATGGTTGGGGTGCATCCATTGTAATTTTAGGAGCGATGTTTAAATTACAACATTGGCCAGGAGCAGGTACTATGTTGGTAATCGGTCTTTCAATTGAAGCAATAATATTCTTTTTCTCTGCATTTGAAAAGCCACATGAAGAGCCAGATTGGAGTTTGGTTTATCCTGAGCTAGGATATATGAAAGACCCTGAAGAATCATCATCTACTTCATCAACTGGCAAGCAAACTCCAGTTCAAGAGTTGGATAGTATGCTTGAGAAAGCAAATGTCGATCAGGCTTTAATTACTCGTTTAGGTGATAATCTTAGGTCATTTAATGAGACTGTTGAAGGTGTAAGCAAATCTATGGATGCTGTTTCTGCAACTGGAGAATATAGCGATCAAATGCGTGAAGCATCTAGGAAAATGGCAGAAATGAATACCTATTATGACTTACAGTTAAGAACCATGCAAAATATGGGTAACTCTGTAGGAGATTCTGAAAAGTTCCAAAAGGAAATTTCTAAACTAGGAGATAATTTACAAGCTCTTAACCAAATGTATAGCAATATGCTAAACGCAATGAATAAATAATAATTTTACTCATATTATACAAGTAACATAAATGGCTGGAAATAATTTATCCCCAAGACAAAAAATGATTGGTATGATGTATTTAGTACTAACAGCTCTGTTAGCATTAAATGTATCTAAAGAAGTTTTGAATGCCTTTCAGAATGTGAATGGTGGTATTGTTCGGACAACCGAAAATTTTAATAGTAAAAATGAAGAGGTATATAACCAATTTATCCTTGCTGCAGAAACTAATCCAACAAAAGCTGGTCCATGGAAAGATTTAGCTTTTGATGTCAAAACAAAATCTGATTCTTTAGTATTGTCTATACAAAAACTCAAGTTTAAAATGATTATGTCTGCTGATAAACAAGTAACGTTTTTTGGTAGTCAAGAACCTTTAGAAAACACTACTTTTGATGAACTACCAAATGATTTGAAGAGTACTTTGATGGTAGATATAAAGAAAAAATCTGATCGTCAAATGTCAGGAGATGTAATGATTAATCAGGGTAATGGTCCTATGCTAAAAAGTAGTTTAGAAAATTACAGAGAGTTGCTTTTGGATCTAACTGAAGGAACTTCTATTAGTAGCTCTATTTCCACTACTTTTAATTTTGAGGATATTCCTGCCAAAAAAGGTGAAGGCAGTGTTAGTTGGGTAAATCAAAATTTTTATGATATGCCACTTGTTGCTGCAGTTACTTTATTATCCAAATTACAAGCCGATATTAGAAATGCAGAATCGGATGTTATTAAGCACTTGCAAAAAGAAATTGATGCTGGCTCATTAAAGTTTACATCTGCTGAAGCAATACAGATTGCACCATCAAATTATGTTTTTGTTGGAGATAGTTTTAAAGCAGATGTATTTTTAGCAGCAAAAGATTCTACTCAAAATCCAGTGATATATGTGGGTGATTATGAGCAAGATGAATTTGGAAGATATTCAATGGTTGGTTCTTACGATTCAATACCAGTAGAAGGAGGTAAAGGTAAATATGCAATTAAAACAAGATCACAAGGATATCAAAAGTGGGGCGGACTGATTTCTATGAAAACAGAAGAGGGTATGAGAATGTATCCATTTAGTGGAGAATATCAAGTTGCGGCACAAAGCTTTGTAGTTTCGCCAACAAAAATGAATGTTCTTTATTTACTAGGAGACATGGGTAATCCTATAGATGTTTCAGTTCCTGGTGTTTCAAAAGATAAAATTCGAGTAAGTTGCAACAATGGAACAATCAAGAAAGTTGGTCAAACATGGGAAGTTTTCCCGAAGACTACCGGAAAAGCTAAAGTAACAGTATCTGCTGAAATACAAGGAAAAAATAGAACCATGGGTTCCATGGAATTTAGAGTAAAAAGAGTTCCTAAACCTGAACCAAAACTTATTGGTTCTAAAAATGGAAAAATTAAGAGAAATCAAATATTATCTAGAAACTGTAAAATGATTGCTCAGCTAAAGGATTTTGATTTCGATATTAAACATACAGTTGTAGGTTTTACATTAGAAGGATTCTACAAAGGTGAATTAGTTAGTAAAAAAGTACGATCTAATAAATTAAGTGATGAAATGAGAGAGTTTGTTAAAGACATTCAACTAGGGTCACCAGTATTTATTTCTAACATTTCATCAAAAGGACCCTCTGGTAAAATCAATAAGCTAGGGGATATTAAAGTTACTATTAACTAAAACTATAAATTATGAAAAAGTTAATTTTATTATTATTAGGAATAGCTTTGTTTCAATTTTCGTTTGCTCAAGATATCTTAGATGGAGCATACAAAAAAGATATTAGAGATGGTCTAAAAGAAAGAATGATTCAGCCATATCAGCATCTTAGAGAGGCAGACGTTATGTGGTCTACTAAAATTGAGCGAGTAATAGATTTAAGAGAAAAGATCAATCAGGTTTTTTACTATCCTGTAGAACAAATTGATGACAGGCAAAATCTCATTGATGTATTAATGGACGCTATTGAAGAAGGAGTTATTACTGCTTACGGAAACGCATATAAGGACGATGAGTTTAAATCTCCTATGTCTAAGTCAGATATAGAATCCATAGGAATAGACGGCGATGCTATTGAAATTATTGAAATTTATGATGATGAAATAGAAGATTACCGTCCCGATACACTGATAAACGTATTCTATAGATATAACGTAAGAAAATATAGAATAAAAGAAGAGTGGTTTTTTGATAAACAACGTTCGGTAATGGACTTTAGAATTATTGGTCTCTGCCCAGTAATGGATAAATTTGATGATGATGGTGTTTATAGAGGAGAAACTTCTTTGTTTTGGGTGTATTTTCCACAGGCTAGAGAAGTACTTTCTAAGGCTGAAGTTTTTAATCATAGAAAAAATGATGCCGCTCGATTGACTTATGATGATATTTTTCATAAGCGTTTTTTCAATAGTTACATTGTTAAAGAATCGAATAAATACGATAGAAAAATTAACGCATATAAAACAGGTATTGACGCATTATTAGAAGCGGAAGCGATACAGAACGAAATATTTAATCTCGAACACGATTTGTGGGAGTACTAATTTTTTAAAAAAAGTCTTCAACCGAAGACTTTTTTTATTTACTTAACAAGATTTACTTTTTAGAGAATGGAAGACAAAATAGCAGTAATTGGATTAGGGTATGTAGGTATACCTTTAGCGGTAGAATTTGGTAAAATTAGTAAAACTGTAGGCCTGGATATCAATTCTTCACGTATTCAAGAATTAAAAAAGGGTTTTGACCGAACATTAGAAATGAATGAAAAAGATTTAAAATCTGCAGTTCATTTAAGTTTTACGGAATCAATAGAGGATATTAAAGATTGTAATATTTATATTATTACTGTTCCTACTCCAATAAATAATAAAAACTTACCTGATTTAACACCTTTAATTGAGTCAAGTAAGTCTGTGGGTACAGTTCTTAAAAAAGATGATATTGTTATTTATGAGTCAACAGTATATCCAGGTGTAACCGAAGAAGAATGTGTTCCAATTTTAGAAAAAGTTTCTGGCTTAAAATTTAATGAAGACTTTTTTTGTGGTTACAGTCCTGAGCGAATTAATCCTGGAGACAAAGAGCGAACTCTTACTAAAATATTAAAAATCACTAGTGGGTCTACGAATGAAGTGGCTGAAAAAGTGGACCAATTATATAAACAAATAATAAAAGCAGGTACTTATAAAGCATCCTCTATCAAAGTTGCGGAAGCGGCTAAGGTTATAGAAAATACACAACGAGATGTAAATATTGCTTTGGTCAACGAATTGGCTTTAATTTTTGATGCTATGGAAATACCTTCACAAGAAGTATTAGATGCTGCAGGAACCAAATGGAATTTTCTTCCTTTTAAGCCTGGTTTAGTAGGTGGTCATTGTATAGGAGTAGATCCGTATTATTTAACTTATAAAGCTCAAAAGTTAGGTTATAAACCCAATTTAATTTTATCATCCAGACAAATCAATAACGGAATGTCTGCCTATGTTGCTAAAAAAACGATCAAATTTTTAGTCGATAAAAACAAGAATATAAAAGACTCTGATATTCTTGTAATGGGACTTACATTTAAGGAGAACTGTCCTGACACTAGAAATACAAAAGTTATTGATATTATTGAGGAATTAAAAGATTTTGGTTGTAATGTTGATGTATATGATCCTTGGGTTGATAAAGATGAACATATAAAAGAGTTAGAAAATGGATTAATTGATAATCCGTTTACTTCTGATAAAAAGTATTCTGCAATAATTGTTGCGGTAGCTCATAATCAGTTTACAAGTATTACTAATGAAGAGTATCAAAACATAACTAATGGTGATTTAATTTTAATTGATATAAAAGGGATTACTAATAATCCTACTTGGAAGTTATAATGAAAAATTTTGCTTTAATAGGAGCTGCTGGATACATTGCAACCAGGCATATGAAAGCTATTAAGGACACAGGAAATAATTTAATTGCTGCTCTTGATCGTTTTGATAGTGTTGGAATTATAGATAGTTATTTTCCTAATGCTCATTTTTTTACAGAACCTGAGAGATTTGATAGGCATTTGTACAAGATTAAACGTCATGATACCCCTATAGATTTTATTAGTATATGTTCTCCGAATTATTTGCATGATGCTCATATTAGGTTGAGTTTACGTAATAATGCTGATGCAATCTGTGAAAAACCATTAGTTTTAAATCCGTGGAATATTGATGCATTAGTTGAAATTGAAGAATCAACTAAGCAAAAGATTTATAACATACTTCAATTAAGGTTACACCCATCAATCATAGCATTAAAGAAAAAAGTTGATAATGCTCCAGATGACAAAATTTACGATATTGATTTAAGTTATCTTACTAGTAGAGGAAATTGGTATTTTACATCATGGAAAGGAGACCAATCAAAGTCGGGAGGTATATCAACTAATATAGGTATTCATTTTTTTGATATGCTTACATGGATTTTCGGGCCTGTAGAAAAAAGTATATCTCATATAAATGATAAAGATAAGGCAGCGGGTTTTTTACAATTGAAAAACGCAAGAGTTAGATGGTTTTTGAGTGTGAATTATGATTTAATACCTGAAAATATTAAAGAATCTGGTCAACGAACTTTTAGGTCAATTACTGTAGACGGAGAAGAAATAGAATTTAGTGGTGGATTTACTGATCTCCATACGACAAGTTATCAGCAAATCCTTGATGGTAATGGATTCGGTCTTCTTGAGGCAAAACCTTCTATTGATATTGTACATCAATTAAGAAATTCGCCAGTTTCCGCCTTAGTAAATGAATATCATCCATTTTGTAAATAATATAGTATGAGTTTTTTTATTCATGAGACTTCTGTTTTAGACAATGATGTATTGATAGGTCAGGGTACTAAAATTTGGCATTTTTCACATGTATTATCTCAATCAGTTATAGGTCAAAATTGTTCTTTTGGTCAAAATTGCGTGATAGGTCCTAGGGTAAAAATAGGTGATGGAGTAAAGGTTCAAAACAATGTCTCTATTTATGAAGGTGTAGAGATAGAGGATGATGTTTTTTTAGGTCCTTCTATGGTATTTACAAATGTGATTAATCCAAGAAGCTTTGTGGTAAGAAAAGAAGAGTTTAAAAAGACGTTGTTAAAAAAAGGGTGTTCGATTGGTGCAAATTCAACAATTGTTTGTGGTATTACGATTGGATGTTTTTCCTTGATTGGTGCAGGTAGCGTAGTCACAAAAAATGTTAAACCTTTTGAAATGGTATATGGTGTGCCAGCTGTCCATAAGGGATGGGTTAGTAAATTAGGAAATAAGTTACAATTTAATAACGGTATTGCCGTTGATAATCATGATGGATCTAAATATAAGTTGGTAAACAATCAAGTAGAAAGTATTGAATAATATGAAAATTCCTTTTATAGATTTGCAATCTCAATATCAATCGTATAAGTCTGAAATTGACTTAGCAATTCAAGAAGTATTGGATTCTTCTCAATATATTATGGGTCCTAAAGTTGCCGAGTTTGAAAAAAACCTTAGTCAGTTTACAGGTGCAAAACATGCTATTGGTTGTTCAAGTGGTACAGACGCTTTATTGGTAGCTTTAATGGCAATAAATATAAAGCCAGGTGATGAAATTATTACTTCGCCTTTTACTTTTATTGCCTCGAGCGAAGTAGTAAGTTTTTTGGGTGCTACTCCAGTGTTTGTCGATATTGAAGAAGATACTTACAATATTGATGCTTCATTGATAGAATCTAAAATAACAACGAAAACAAAGGTAATAATGCCAGTTTCTTTGTATGGTCAGACTGCTGATATGGATAAGATTAATGAAATTGCTAAAAAACATAATCTTGTTGTTATTGAAGATGCAGCACAAAGTTTTGGTGCTACTTATAAAGGAAAAAGAAGTTGTAATTTAAGTGATTTTGGTTGTACTAGTTTTTTCCCTTCAAAGCCATTAGGTTGTTATGGTGATGGGGGTGCACTATTTACTAATGATGATGAGCTTGCAGAGAAGGCTCGTATTATATTAGCTCATGGTTCAAAAGAACGTTATAATCATACCGTTGTCGGAATTAATGGTAGATTAGATGCAATACAAGCAGCAATTTTAAATGTTAAATTATCACATTTTGACAAAGAAATTGAAAAAAGAGCTGAAATTGCTCAAAAATATATTGATTTACTTTCGGATAAACAGATCAGAAAGCCTGTTGTAAAAACTAACAGAACTAGTGTTTACGCCCAGTTTACTTTACAAAGTTCTAATAGAGAAGAGATTATAGAAAAGTTAAAAAAGAACGATATACCTACAGCTATTCATTACCCTAGATCATTGCATTTACAAAAATGTTTCGAATATCTAAATTATTCTAAAGGTGATTTTCCTGTTTCCGAAAAAGCTTCTAAAGAAGTTTTCTCTCTTCCAATGAGTCCTTTTTTAAATGATGATCAAATTGAATATATTACTAGTTTGATTTAATTTTCGCATGTGATGAGCAACATTATGGGAAAAAGCGATCAGGGTAAATCTTTATTTAGAAAAAACTTTTTTACCCTTTTTAAAGGTTCGTTTATTTCTCAGCTTATTCCTCTTGCTATCTCACCTTTTTTAACTCGATTGTATACCCCAGAAGATTTTGGAGTATTATCTTTATTTGTAGCAATAACTTCTATTTTGGGTTCTGTTATAAATGGTCGATACGAACAGGCAATAATGTTAGTAAATGATAAGCGAAAAATCAATTTAATAACATTACTTTCTTTACTGATAGCCTTATTTATAAGTGTTTTTTTGTTGCTTATTTTATTAATTTTTAATGAGACTATTATTCAACTTTTAGATTTTCCTAGCTTTTCAATTTGGTTGTATTATATTCCGTTAGTATCTTTTTTAATTTCTGTGTTCAATACATTTAATTTTTATCATTTAAAACAAAAAGAATTAAAGTCAATTTCTAGTTCGGAAATACAAAAAGCAACCATTTTTTCTGTTGTTCAATTAATTTGCCCTTTTTTTAGGGAGGGTGCATTTGGTTTAATAATCGGTAAAATTATTTCAACTTTTTATACATCCATTTATTTGTTTAAAAAGTCATCATTTAATTTTATAATATTTGATAAAAAACAATTACTTCAAATTTCTAAGCGATTTATAAATTTTCCTAAATACACTACGCCAGCAATATTGTTAAATAACTTATCTGTCAGCGGAATACAATTATTAATACCTTTTTTTTATTCGGCTACAACCTTAGGTTTTTATTCTATAATGAATAAAGTTATGTCTGCTCCTTTTGGATTTATAGGTAATTCAATTAGTCAAGCTTTCTTAAAAGAGATTTCGGATAGCAAAAAAAATGTTTATGATGTTACTAAATCTATACTGTTAAAATTAGTTCTAATATCTTTTATAGGATATGGTTTAAGTTTTTTACTGTTGGAAGATTTTTTTCAATTTGTGTATGGAGAAAATTGGAGAGTTGCAGGAACTTTTGCAAAGTATCTTACCCCATTTTTTATTTTTAAATTTATAGCATCTCCGCTTACTTCTATTCATACTGCTTTCGAAAAACAACGACTCTCCTTTCTATTACAAATTTTAATGTTTTTAGTGAGTGTAGGTTCTTTGTCTTATTCGTACATTTCTGAACTAAATTTTGAGCAATTTTTATTTTTATTTAGTGTTTTAATGTCTCTATATTATATTTTAAGAATTTTGATTGTCATTAATATTTCAAAAAAAAGTAAATAATTGGGAAAAACAGTATTTTATAATTCATTTATCACTCTACTAAGACAAGCATTTAGTTTATTGTTTGGTTTATTAGCAGTAGTATTGATTGCAAGAGTATTAGGTTCTGATTCACAAGGGCAATATACATTGACAATATTATTGCCAACCATATTATATACACTTTTTAATTCTGGGATTTCCATTTCAACAGTATATTTTATTGGTCAGAATAAATATTCTGACAAGATAATTTATTCAACAAATATTATTTCTGGTTTAATTTTAAGTTTAATATCTTTTTTTGTAGGGGTTGTTTTAATTTTATTTTTTAAAGATTATTTTTTTGAAAATACAACAACTGTTTTATTATTGTATTCTTTGGTTTTAATCCCAATATTATTTTTGCAAAGAACAATACAATCTTTTTTTCATGCCAAAGAAAATTATGAGCAATTAAATGTTGTTGCTTTGCTTAATCAATTAGGCTTATTATTATTTTCTATACTTTTTGTTTGGTATTTAGATTTAGGAGTTGCAGGAGCAGTGTTAAGTTTTTCACTTTCTCAGTTTTTGATGTTAGTAGTATCGTGTCTGATAATGCATTTTAGATATGATTTATTTTTGCCAAAGTTATTTTCTATTAATTACCTTAAAGAGAGTCTATTTTTTGGATTAAAAGGGCACTTTAGTAATGTTTTAACTTTCATCAGTTATCGAATAGATATTTTGTTAATTGCTTATTTTATTGATGATATGGCGGTAGGAATATATTCTATTTCTGTTTTACTTGTTGAAAGAATATGGTTAATTTCACAATCGGTATCTTCTGTTTTATTTGCTAGAGTTTCGAATTTAACGACCGAAATACAAAAAACAAATTTTACCATTTTATCATCTAGAAATACACTTTTTCTAACTACCATTTTTGGGTTGATTATTTCACTTATCAGCCCGTGGTTAATTATTACTTTATTTGGTATAGAGTACCAGCCAAGTATAAAGCCTTTTTTATACATGCTTCCTGGAGTAGTACTTTTTTCTTTAAGTAAGATTTTATCAAATGATTTTGTTGGTCGCGGAAAGCCTCAGATTAATTCCTATATTGGATTGATTGTGGCATTATTAAATGTACTTTTAAATATTGTGTTGATTCCTAAATATGGAGTAATAGGAGCTGCAATATCAACAAGTTTTTGTTATGGAATTGATGCATTAATTAAAGTAATTTATTTTTCATCATTATATAAGATTTCTTTGCTTAAGTTTGTTTTGGTAAATAAAGCAGATATTAATTTGTACAAAACAAATTTTATTTTTCTTTTAAACGCTTTTAAAAAATGAAGCATATTTTAATTTTGCCCTCGTCTTATTCTAGTGTTTTTAACACAATGTCTGCTCCTTTTTTCAGAGATCAGGCTTTGGCTCTTCAAAATCATGGTGCTAAAGTTGGTGTGTTATGTCCTTTGCCAATTTCGTTAAAACGAGTTTTTGTAAACTTCTTTTTTAAATTTGGTTGTGATGAATACAATGATCAAGGAATTCAAACCTGTGTTTATACTTTCCCATCAGTACCAAAATCTTTTCGATTTAATAGTTATGTAAGGTATGTCTTAGGAAAGCGTTTGTTAAAAAAATATATTTTAGAGTTTGGAAAGCCTGATATTATTCATGTTCATAATTTCTTTTCTGGAAAAATTGCCATTTGGGCAAAAAAAAAATATAATATTCCATATGTGATAACAGAACATTCAAGTGCTTTTTTGACTAATAGTTTAAATAAAAGCCAATTAAGTTTAGCTACTGAAGTTTTTTCAAAAAGTAACTATAATATTTCTGTGAGTAATGGTTTTTCCGATTTTTTGAGTCAAGCGTTTAAATTAAATTTTCAAACTATTCCTAATTTGGTAGATGTTAACTTTTTTGAATTATCTAATTCAATTTCAAAAAAGAAAAAATTTAATTTTCTGAATATTGGTCACCTTAATGATAATAAAAATCAATTGTTTTTAATAAAACAATTTTTGAAAAAGTTTGGCGGTCATTCTCAAATGATTTTAACTGTGGCTGGTTCTGGACCAAACAAGGATAAAATTATCGATTATTTAAAAATATTCGACAAATATAACCAGGTAAGGTTGTTTAGTGCTCCTGACAGAAAAGGAGTTTTGGAGTTGTTTCAAAATGCAGATTGTTTAGTTGTTTCGAGTAAAATTGAAACTTTTAGCGTAGTAATAATAGAGGCACTATCTTGTGGTATTCCTGTTATTTCTATAAAGTCTGTTGGTCCTAGTTCTATTTTAACTGACAGAGTAGGAATTTTATGCGATAATAATGATTTAGGAGAATCTTTGCTCAAAATTTTTGAAAATAGATTTTCATATAAAAAAGATGTCTTAAGAAATTTTGTTGTAGAAAACTATTCGGACAAAATAGTTTCAAAATCACTTCTTAATGTTTATGATAAAGTTTGTGATTCAAAATAAATAAGATATTTATGATAAGCAGTAAAAACAACAATGTTCTTTCGAGTGTTTTAATGCTAATGTCTGGAACTGCACTTTCTCAAGCAATTCCAATACTTATAAGTCCTATTTTAACAAGATTATTTAGTTCCTCTCAGTTTGGAGAATTGGCATTATTCATGAGTATTGTTAATGTTTGTGCTGCTGTATCAAATGGAAAATATTCATCTTCAATTTTACTACCCAAGAAGAAACAGGAAATTAACGACTTAATTTTTTTAAATATTCTGATAGCATTTTTGTTTAGCGGCATTTTATTTTTATTGCTTTATACTAATAGTCAGTTCGATTTAATTAGTGTTTCTCTAAAAAACTCTTTTTTGTTAGTTATTCCTGTGGTTGTATTTATTGTTAGTCTGCAACAAATTTTTATGAATTTGGCAAACAAATTTGAAAAATATAAGCCTCTAGCTTTAACTAAAGCTACTCAATCAATCACAAGTTCTTCTTCCAACATTAGTATGGGCTATTTGAATTATGGATCATTTGGTTTGATCTTTAGTAGTGCGTTAGGATACTTAGTTTCTACTGTTTTTCTTATTAACAAGATTGATTTTACATTAAATTGGAAAAAGGTTGAAAAAAGTAGTTTAATATTTCTAGCAAAGAGGTATAAGAACTTTCCATTATTTACGATGCCTCAATCTTTGATGTACCAACTTGTTGTACAAGTTCCTGTGTTTTTTATTCAAGATGTTTATTCTATTTCAATACTAGGTCTGTATTCTTTATCATATAGAGTACTAACTTTACCTTCAATAATTATCTCTACTTCTATAGGTCAAGTTTATTACAAACAAGCTGCTGATGCCTTCATAAATAATCAAAAAGAAAAATTATACAGTTTAACCAGAAGTCTGATCCTAAAGATTTTTGTCATCTCTACTTTAGTAGCCATATCTGTATATAGTTTTCTTCCCAATTTATTTGCCTTATTTTTTGGGGAACAATGGAGGGATTCAGGAGTAATTGCACAATATCTATTAATTTATTTAGTGCCAGCATTTTCAATATCTCCATTCACCCAATTATATCTAGCTTCCAATAATAATCGTTTTTTGTTTTTAATGGAGGCTTTACGATTTGCCTTATTATTAGTTTTAGTATTTGTTGGAAATTATATCAATATTTCATTAAATAATTTCTTTTTATACTTTGCGTTAATTCATACTTTTTGCTACATGATTATCGTTGCTCCTATGTTGATTAAAAAATCGTTTATTTGGAGATAATTATTGTAGAGTCAATTTCGGATTAAATGAAAAACATAGTTTTATCTATTCTTTTATGTACCATTTTTATTTCTACTGTATTTGGAATAGGTCCAAATTTGTATCCGCTTAGAATTTTTGTGCCAATAGCTTTAGTATATTTTTCAATTTATCTTTTTCAAAAAGTCATTTTGTATAGAGAAAAAATAGAAGTAAAGCCTTTTATTTTTTTGTCATTAGTATTTTTTATATATACTTTTTTTCATACCTCAATAGTTACCTATTTACGAATGGAATTGTTAGGTAATAACTACGAAATAAATTCCATTATTAACTTTACATTTTTACTTTTTTACATTTTACTATTACACATGGTAAGTATTGCTTTGCCAAATACTTTTTTGAGCAAAGCTAAATCTGTAATTACAATTTTTTATTTTTTGTATGCAGTATATGCCTTTTATGAAATATTTACGGGAAATCATTTAGCCGTATCAAATTTATATGATGCACCTAATTGGCTGCGTTTTTCTCCAACAGTAGTTTATAACAATTCAAATGACTTTGCTGCCATTTTTACTCTGATGTTTATTTTTTTGATTTCAGAATATGACAAGAAAAAACGATGGTCTTTTTTGTGGATTGTGTTTTTCTTTTTGCTTCATATTTTTATTATTTATAAATCACAAAGTCGTTTGTCTTTATTGATGACCTTTTTATTTTTTGGATATAGATATCCTAAAAAATTTATTTACTCAGGTGTTATAGGATTGCTAATAATTATTTTAATGGGCTTATTAACAAATAATATGTGGTATGCTCAACTCATTGATGATTTATCAAAATTAAAAACGGATTTATCTTTTAGTGAGCGACAGTCAACTTTTGTAAGGATGTATTTATACAAGCACGCTTTGCTTTCAGTCCCCTCATCTTTTGGTTTAGGTTATGGAATCGATTATTCTGCAGAATATTATCGTACTATAAATGACGCGAATCTTTATTATATAACTAATCCTCACTCCTTTATTTTTGAATTATTAATTAATAGCGGATTAGTATCTTGTTTGTTTTATATTATTTTGAATGGGTATTTATTACTTAAGAATTGGATTAATAAAAACTATGATTTAATAATTCAGATAGTCATTTTTAACTTGATTTTATTTTCCTCAAGTTCATCATTATTTATATGGCCTATTTATCTATTTTTTATTATTTACATTTGCAAGAGTTTACAAGAGGAAAGATTATAAATTTATAACATATGGATATTTTTAATTTATTAAGTTCTTTATTAAATTTTTTTAAAAGACAATGGAAGTTTATTTTTTCTTTTTTTTCATTTGGTATTTTACTTGGTGTGATTTATGATCAGATTAAAACACCATATTATGAATCTAGTGCTACTGCTACATCTGGGCTTTCATATTTCGAGGGTATTATTGATCCAAGTGAATTAGATTATCCTATAATAGATCAAAAAATTGCTATTGATATGGTTAATTCACTAGCAAAAATTGTGAAAAATGGTGAGTACGAAATACTTTCCAAAAAGTTATCTATTCCTATTGAAAGTGCAACAACTATAAAATTTATTGAAGCGGAGCAATCTTATGAGTTGGATTTAGAAAATAGAAGGCAAAAGTTATCTCAGTTCACTATTTTGATACGCGTTACTGACAATCAAACAATTAAATTGTTAAATGAAGCGTTTCTTAGTTATTTTAATAAAAATGGATATTCAAATAAAAACTTTGCATTATTTCAAAAGCAATCACCAGAACTTATTAGTTATCTCGATAATGAAATTAATGATTTGAAATCCTATAGAAATGATATGAAAAACAAATCAGAAGTTGAATTGAGTTCTATCTCAATAGCGAATGATAAAAGCGAAATTTTACAAAATCAAATCATTCAGCTTTATGAAAAAAAACAGTCTATTGAGCGTGATTTGGAGTTGTTAAAACCATTGTCTTTTGTTTCAAGCTTTCCAGTTTATAAAAAAACAAAGTCTAGAACAGCTTTTCGAATTTTTGTTTTATCGTCTTTATTTTTAATCTTAGGTTTTTTTATTGCTTTATTTAAAGATATAAATAACATCCTCAAAAAATAAATGAAAATTTGCCATCTTACTTCTCTTCATCCTAGATACGATACACGTATTTTCTTGAAAGAATGTACTAGTCTACAAAAAAATGGATTTGAGGTTAGTTTAATTGTTGCAGATAACAATGGTGATGAAGTCAAAAACGGAATAAAAATATACGATGTTTGCCGTTCTTCTAATCGATTTTGGCGATTAATAAAAACCGCCTACAAAGTATATAAAAAAGCAATAATTATAGATGCTGATGTTTATCATTTTCATGACTCTGAGTTGATGATTTATGGTTTACTTTTAAAAGCAAAGGGCAAAAAAGTGATTTATGATATTCATGAGGATCTTCCAAGGCAGCTTCTTACAAAGCCATATTTGAATAGTTTTCTTAGAAAGATATTATCTTTTATTATGGAAAGAGTAGAAAATTTTTGCGCTCCTAAATATAATTTTTTATTTACCGCAACACCTTACATTACTGATCGTTTTATACATAAAAATAAAAACACGATAAATATTAATAATTATCCATTAATGGACGAATTACACAATGATTTGGTGTCAAATAAAAAAGATCAAGTCTGTTTTATTGGTGGTATTTCAGAAATTAGAGGTATAGAACCACTAGTAAAGGCTTGCGAACATATAAAAGGAAAATTAGTGTTAGCAGGAAGTTTCAATAGTGAAAGCTTTAAGCAGAAAATAATATCTTTAAAAGGATGGAAAAATGTGGATTACAGAGGATTTGTAAATCGGGAAGAAGCTAAGCAAATAATGTCTGAATCTAGAGCTGGAATAGTAACATTTTTGGCCGTTCCCAATCATGTAAATTCTCAGCCAAATAAGATGTTTGAATATATGTCTGCTGGTATTCCGGTTATTTGTTCTAATTTTGAATTATGGAAGTCAATTATTGATAAAACTGATTGCGGGAAATGTATAGATCCAACCTCACAAGAGCAGTTAATTAAAACAATTAATGAATTTATTGAAGATACTAGTTTATCCTCAAAAGGTGAAACGGCAAGAAAACTCGTAGTAGACCGTTATAATTGGAATGTAGAAGAAAAAAAGTTGATCAATGCTTATAAATTAATTTAAGATTATGATTAAAATTGTTACAATCGTTGGAGCACGTCCTCAATTTGTAAAAGCTGCTGCAGTAAGTAGAGTTTTTGATCAATATGAGCAAATACAAGAAGTAATAATTCATACAGGTCAGCATTTTGACAAAAATATGAGTGATATATTTTTTAATGAATTGGGTATTCCAAAACCACATTATAATTTATCGATTAATAGTCTTGGTCATGGAGCAATGACTGGACGCATGTTGGAATCCATTGAAGAAGTATTATTGAAAGAAAAACCAAATTGGGTGTTAGTATATGGAGATACTAATTCTACAATTGCTGGAGCTTTAGCAGCAAAAAAATTACATATAAAAGTTGCTCATGTTGAGGCTGGTTTAAGAAGTTATAATACTAATATGCCAGAAGAAATAAACAGAATTCTAACGGATAGAATTAGTGATGTATTATTTTGCCCTACTGATCAGGCTGTTAAAAATTTACAAAAAGAAGGGTATAATAATTCAGAGTCTAAAATTGTAAAGAGTGGTGATGTTATGCAAGATGCGGCTGTTTATTACACTAGCTTAAGTAAAAAGCCTAATTTTGATATTCCAAGCGAATTTATACTGTTAACTATTCATAGAGCGGAAAACACGGATGATTTGTTTCGTCTTAAAAGAATGATCAAAAGTTTAAATTCAATTCATCATAAAATGCCAATACTTTGGATTGCTCATCCAAGAACAAAAAAAATTATTGAACGTGAGAATATAAATATTGAGTTTGCCCAAATTGATCCTATAGGATATCTTGAAATGATATATTTATTGCAACATTGTAAAATGGTAATGACAGATAGTGGGGGCTTACAAAAAGAAGCTTTCTTCTTCAAGAAAAACTGTATAACTCTTAGAGATGAAACAGAATGGATTGAGTTAATAGATGGTGGATTTAATACATTAGTAGGATCAGATCCTGAAAAAATTCTTTCAGCATTTGAACAAACGAATTTAAAAGTTAATATTTTTGATGTTGATTTGTATGGAAACGGAATGGCATCGAAAGTTATTGCTCAAAGTTTATTAGATGAAAATTAGTGTAATTGGTACAGGCTACGTTGGATTAGTTGCTGCAGCATGTTTTTCTGAAATGGGAAACAATGTGATTTGTGTAGATGTAGATGAATTAAAAATTAAGAACTTAAAAAAAGGTATTATTCCTATATATGAACCTGGATTGGAACAGTTAGTAAACGAAAATCAGACAAAAGAAACGTTATCGTTTACAACTAACACCAAAAAAGCTCTGGAAAGTGCACAAATTGTTTTTATAGCAGTTGGCACTCCAATGGGAGTAGATGGTAGTGCTGACTTGGCTTATGTATTGGATGTTGCTAAAACGATTGGTCAATTAATGAATCATCATTTAATTGTAGTTGATAAATCGACTGTTCCGGTAGGTACAGCTCAAAAGGTCAGACAGAGTATACAAGAGCAACTAGATCTAAGAAGTTCAGATTTAACATTTGATGTTGTTAGTAATCCTGAATTTTTAAAAGAAGGTGCTGCAATAAATGATTTTATGCGACCTGACAGAGTAGTAATAGGAGCAGATAACGATCGAGTAATGAATATCATGAAAGAGTTGTATAGTCCCTTTACGTTTAACTATGAACGTTTTATAGGAATGGACATACGTTCTGCAGAAATGACAAAGTATGCAGCAAATGCAATGCTAGCTACAAAAATTAGTTTTATTAACGAGATAGCAAATATTTGCGAGGAATTAGGAGCAGATGTAAATCAAGTTAGACTTGGTATAGGTAGTGACAAACGAATAGGTTATCATTTCATATATCCTGGCTGTGGATATGGAGGAAGTTGCTTTCCAAAAGACGTAAGTGCTCTAATTCATATGTCTCAACAATCGGGTTATGATCCTAAGTTATTAAATGCTGTTGAGCAAGTAAATCATTTTCAGAAAACAGTTCTAGTTAACAAATTAACAAATAGATTTGGTGCAAATTTAAATGGTAAAACGTTTGCTATTTGGGGTTTGGCTTTCAAACCAGGAACAGATGACATGCGACAAGCACCCTCAATAAACGTTATTGAACATATTTGTAAAAATGGAGGTAAAGTTTTAGCATATGATCCTAAGGCAATAAATGAAGCAAAAATATATTTAAGTGAATACTCTTCTTCAATTACATACCTTGAAAATAAGTATGAAGTGTTAAATGATGTGGATGCACTTTTTTTAATTACAGAATGGAAAGAATTTAGAAGTCCAGATTTTAATAAGATGAAAAGTCTTATGTCTAATCCTCTTATTTTTGATGGAAGAAATCAATATAATTATGAATTGATGAATAAATTTGGTTTCCAATATGAGCAAATAGGAGTTTCAAAATAACAGATGAAAAATTCTAAAAAAGTTATTTGGATAATAAATCAGTATGCTGGAAGTCCTAAACATGGAATGACTTTTAGGACTTATTATTTTGCAAAAGAATTTATTAAATCTCATGAGGTTCAAATTTTTTCGGCTTCTTACACTCACGTGATGTCATGTCCACCAGATATTTCTAAAAGTTCTTCTCAAATTATTGATGGAATTTCTTATAATTGGATTAAAGTATTTAAGTATTCTAAATCAAACAGTATTTTTAGAGTTATTAGTATGTTTTTGTTTATGCTTAAAATGTTTTTTGTCAGCACAAAGAATATGCGTAAACCAGATGTGATTATTGTTTCATCGATTTCTCCACTACCAATATTCAAAGCTTTTTTTTGGGCAAAAAAATTCAATTCAAAGTTAATTTTTGAAGTAAGAGACATATGGCCACTTAGTTTGATAGAGTTAGGTGGTTTCAAAAAATTCAATCCCTTTGTTATTGTACTTCAACTAACTGAAAATTTTGCGTACAAGGTATCTGACTATGTAGTTTCATTACTGCCAGATGCCTTTAAACATATGCAAAAGCATGGATTGACTGAAGATAGATTTAAATATATTCCTAATGGTATAGATTTAAATATGAATCAAGCTAATGTTTCAGAAAATATAGCTTCACTAATTCCGAAAGATAAATTTATAGTTGCTTACACCGGAGCAGTAGGAATCGCTAACTCCTTGATTACCTTTGCTGAGGCAGCCAACAAGATGAAAAAAAATAAAGAAATTTTATTTGTAATAGTTGGAAATGGAAGTGAGAAAGAAAAAATTGAGGTTTACAAAACTGAAAAATCACTAACAAATTTATTATTGTTGGACCCAATACCTAAAGAATGTATTATACCTTTTCTAAAAAACTATGTAGATGTATGCTATATTGGTTTACAAAAACAGTCATTATTTAGGTTTGGTATATCCCCAAATAAGATATTTGATTATTTATTTAGTCAAACACCAATTATTCAATCTGTTGACGCATCTAATGATATTGTTTCAGAATCTAAATCTGGACTGTCTGTTGAGGCTGAAAACGCTTCGCAGGTTGTTGAAGCAATTGAAAAATTATTTAATATGACTGAATCTGAAAGAAAGATTATGGGTCAAAATGGATTGGAGTATGTTACTCAAAATCATTCCTATCAAAAATTAGCACATAATTATGAGTCCTTATTTGTATAGTCTTGTATTATTATCATTAGTTTTAATAATGTTAGCATATCTGAAAATAGCTAAGCTTTATAAAATTTTTGATATTCCAAATAATAGATCTTCTCATGTAAAACCAACGATTAGAGGTGGTGGTATTTTGTTTCCTACAGCTATTTTATTGTACGCTATAGTTTTTAATTCGTGGGAACCATTTTTTTACATTTCTTTATTAATGGTTAGTGTGGTTAGTTTTTTAGATGATCTTGTTTCTATTTCTAGCCGATTAAGATTTGTAGTTCAATTTTTATCTTCTATTTGTCTAATATATGCAGTTTTTGGCATGTTATCATTTCAAAATATTTTGCTTTTACCTTTTTTGATAGGGGCTATGAATTCATATAATTTTATGGATGGAATAAATGGAATTACTGCAGGATATAGTTTAATAACTATTATAAGCTTGTTGGTTGCAAATCATTACATAGGTTTTGTAGATTATAATTTAATTTTGATTCTTTTATTGTCAACTATTGTTTTTACTTTTTTTAATTTTAGGAAAAAGGCAATTTGTTTTGCAGGTGATGTAGGTAGTGTTTCAATGGCCGTTATTTTATTATATTTAATTTTAAAATTAATAGTTTTTACTTCTAATCCAGTATTTATTTTGTTTTTAGTTATTTATGGCTTAGATACAGGTTTGACACTTTTTGAACGATATAAAAAGAAAGTAAATATACTAGAACCTCATAGAGAACATTTGTATCAAAAATTGGTTGATAACAAAGGATGGTCACACTTAAAAGTGTCATCTCTTGCCATGGTAATTCAGTTGTGCATTAATTTTTTTGTATTGTACTTTATTTCAATTTCAAGCTTTAAATATTCTTTATCATTATCTATTATTTTAATTTTAGTTATTTGTTATAAATTTGTAAAAAATAGATTTGTTTAAAAATAAAATAATATCGTTACCCAGAAGGCAAAAGCAATTGATTATGCTATTTGCTGATTGCCTATTGTTGGTTATTGCAATTTGGTTTTCGTTTGTTTTGAGAGTTGGAAGCTTATGGCCTTCAGAACATATTTTACCAAATTGGTGGATGTTTGTTCTTATACCAGTTATTTCTATACCTGCATTAATAAAACTAGGTTTGTATCGTTCCGTACTACAACACATGGGAGCAAAGGTTATTTTTACCACTTTTCAAGCTTTAACAATAACTAGTTTAATTTTAGGTTTTGCAATGATGATTTTCAGAGAGGCTGATACTCCTCGTTCTGTGATAATCATTTTTTGGTTTATTTCAACTTCCTTAATAATTGTAAGTCGTTTTATTTTTAAAGGAGTCTTGTATTCGTGGGATAACTTTGTTAATAATAGAATGCCGGTTATTATATATGGTGCTGGTGTTGCAGGTGCTCAATTAGTCGAAAGTTTACGCAAAAATCGAGACTATGCACCAATTGCATTTATTGATGATGATCCTAGTAAGGAAGGGATGATTTTAAATTATACTCAAATTTATTCTGTTGAAAAAATTAGAAAAGTAATTTTGACTAGAAAAGCAAGGATTATTTTATTGGCTATTCCATCAATTTCTGACAAAAGAAAAAGAGAAATATTAAAAAGACTTTCAAAATTTCCTGTTGAGGTAAAAGTTTTACCAAGCGTTACAAAGATTGTTGATGGCAGTATTTCGATTGATAAAATAAAAGAAGTTCAAGTAGAAGATATTCTTGGGCGTAATCCTGTAAAGCCAAAAGTGTCTCTATTGAAAAAAAATATTTTTAACAAAAATGTTTTAGTTAGTGGAGCTGGAGGTAGTATCGGTTCTGAGTTGTGTCGTCAAATATATAATTTGAAGCCCAAAAAACTAGTATTAATAGATCATTCTGAGTTTAATTTATATGCCATTGATTACACCTTAAGACAATTAAAATATAATTGTGAAATTGTAAGTTGTTTGACTAGTGTAACAAATGAATATTCTCTTGAAAAAATTATTAAAGAGAATGATATTAATACTATTTATCACGCTGCTGCCTATAAACACGTTCCTTTAGTTGAATGTAATATACTTGAAGGAGTTTTTAATAATGTTGTTGGGACTTATAACATTGCCCATTTAGCAAGTAAATTTGAAGTTGAAAATTTTGTTTTAATAAGCACAGATAAGGCTGTTCGACCAACGAATGTAATGGGAGCTTCTAAACGATTTTCTGAGTTAATTCTTCAAGCGTTTGATAAAACTACATCAAATACTTGTTTTAGTATGGTGCGTTTTGGAAATGTATTAGATTCAGCAGGTTCAGTAGTTCCATTATTTAGAAATCAAATAAAAGAAGGCGGACCGGTTACCGTTACACACGCAGATGTAACAAGATATTTCATGTCCATCCCCGAAGCTGTTCAGTTAGTATTACAAGCTGGTGCAATGGCAAAAGGAGGAGATGTATTTGTTTTAGATATGGGTGAGCCTGTCAAAATTTTAGACTTGGCCTATAGAATGATTAATTTGAGCGGTTTGAGACCTATCGATTTGGGAAATCAAGATGGTGATATTAAGATTGTTTTTACAGGTCTTAGGCCAGGAGAAAAGTTGTACGAAGAACTAATTATAGGTTCTAACGTTGTGCAGTCAATACATCCAAGGATAATGCAGGCAAATGAAGAAATGTTACCCTTTGAAAAAATAATGGAAGTAGTTGAAAATATAAAACTAGCTCGAAAGGAGCAAAATGAACAAATAGTAAAAGATTTACTTACAAATTCTATAATAGAATATCAATCAACTAATTAAGTAGCCTTTAGATGAAGATCGCTATTTTAGGGACTAGAGGGATACCCAATTATTATGGGGGCTTTGAACAATTTGCTCAATATTTATCAGTAGGATTAGTTGAAAGTGGTCATGAAGTATTTGTATATAATTCAAGTAATCATCCTTTTCAGTCAAACACTTATAAGGGAGTGAAAATTATTCACTGCTTTGATCCTGAATATAAAATTGGTACAATTGGACAATTTGTATATGATTTAAATTGTATTCTAGATTCTAGAAAAAGAAATTATGATGTTGTTTTACAATTGGGTTATACAAGTAGTTCAATCTTTAATTTTTTGTTCGGTAATGTTAGAATTGTTACCAATATGGATGGTTTAGAATGGAAACGAACAAAGTATTCTAGACCTGTTCAAAGTTTTCTTAAGTATGCCGAAAAAATTGCTGTAAAGCGTAGCCATTCTTTAATAGCGGATTCAATAGGTATAAAAAGATATTTAGATGAAAAATATAAAGTTGATTCAGTTTATATCCCATATGGAGCTGATTTAAATCAATTGCCTGAAAAAAAGTTTCTAGATGATTTTAAATTAACTGAATATAAATATGATATGTTAATTGCTAGAATGGAGCCAGAAAATAGTGTCTCACAAATAGTAAATGGATTTGTTCGTTCTTCAAAAAATAGAAAATTAGTAATTGTGGGTAATACAAATACTAAAATGGGCCAAAAATTAAAATTTATAAATGATAAAAGACTCATTTTTTTAGAATATATAAGTGATATAAACTGTTTAAATTCATTACGATTTTATTCAAATATTTATTTTCATGGCCATACAGTAGGAGGGACCAATCCCTCTTTATTAGAAGCAATGGCTTCTCAAGCTTTGATTTGTGCCCACGACAATATTTTTAATAAATCAATTTTACAAAAAGATGGATTGTTTTTTAAGACTGAATTTGATGTTAAGCGAATAGTTGAAACGATTCAGAAAAATGATTATTCTTCATTTATAAACGCTAATAAACATAAAATAGGTACTACCTTTTCATGGAAGAAAATTATTAAACAGTATGAAATTGAACTAAAGAAAAATTTGATTTAAATTCAAATTTTAGTATGTTTAATAGATTAACCTTACAAGTGCTTTGATGAATTCATCTAATTACAAAATACGTTTCTTATTAGCTGTTGGTGATTTGTTTCATATCAATTTTGCTTTTATCATTCCATACATCTTGTTTTTTAAAACGATAAGTTTTCAAAATCACTATATATTTTTGTTATTTATTTTTAATCTTTCCTGGTTGGTAGTTGCATATTTTTTGAATATATACAGTCTTAATAGACTTTTTAAAATGGAAGAGGTTGTTAAAGATTTGATTAAGGCAATTTCTTTTCATTTACTAGTTTTAACCGCTTTTTTGTTCTTAATTAAAGGTTCTTTATTTTCAAGGCAGCACTTTACGTTTACGTTTATGCTAATTCTTCTCTTATTACCAATATGGAGAGTTTTTGCACTTTATTTGATAAAGAAATATAGGGAGTTAGGTTTTAACAATATTAATATTGTTATTGTTGGGGTAAACAAAACAGCTTTTGATCTGCACAACTTTTTTATTAATGATTCAGCAAATGGTTATAATTTACTGGCTGTTTTTTCTGATGAAAAACCTAAATATCAATTTGATTGTAATTCTCATCCTATTTCAGAATTAGAAAATTATTGTTTAGAAAATTCGATTAGTGAGGTGTACTATACCTTGCCATATACGAATAATAATTTGATAGAAAAGTTACTTACCTTTTCTGATAGAAAAATGATTCGTTTTAGGATAGTGCCGGATTATAGTACATTTAAATCTAGAAAAATCGGATTTGATTTTTATGGTAACCTTCCTGTTTTAACTCTAAGAGAGGAGCCTTTACAAAGAAATTTTAATAGAATTGCTAAGCGTTTATTCGATTTGTTCTTTTCTTCACTTGTAATTTTATTTATTTTTTCATGGCTTTATCCTATTTTATTTATTTTAATAAAATTAGATTCTAAAGGACCTGTACTTTTCAAACAAATCCGTTCAGGAATTGATAACAAAAATTTTGAGTGTTATAAATTTCGATCTATGAAGGTGAATGATAGTAGCGATCTGAAACAAGCTGTTAAAAATGATGACAGAATCACAACTTTAGGAAAGTTTTTACGTAAAACTAGTTTAGACGAATTTCCTCAATTTTTAAATGTTTTTAAAGGGGAAATGTCGGTGGTTGGACCTAGGCCACATATGATCAAACATACGGATGATTACTCAAAGCTTATAGATAATTACATGGTTAGGCAATTGGTTAAACCTGGTATTACTGGGGCTGCCCAAGCAAATGGCTTTAGGGGAGAAATAGTTAAATTTGAGGATATCAAAAATAGGGTTGAGTATGATGTTTGGTACATTGAAAATTGGTCAATATTATTAGATGTTAAACTAATTTTTCTAACAATTATAAATTTGATAAAAGGGCAAGAAAATGCGAGATAAAAATATTGCTTATATTTGCTATTAAACCCTTTTAGTTTATTATGAAAAAAGCATACCTATTTTTTATAATCATTTTGTGTAGTTTTTATTCTTTAGCACAATCTTGTGTCACTATACAAATTGATACATTATCTGATCCGTATTGTCCAGCATCTTTTCAAGGTTCTCTTCAGGCTACAGTTTCGGGAGGTTCTGGTAATTACACTTATTTTTGGTTAGATTCCTTGGGTAATAATCCTAATGGTTTACCTGTTAATTCGCTAACACTTTCAAATTTAAATCTACACAAATATTGGTTTTATGTAACCGATAATGTTCAAAATTGTACCGATTCTGCCTTTGCAACATTTTTAGATTATACATGTATAAATGATACGGCTTCTGTAAATGTCACAACACCTTTTGATTTTAACCCAGTTAATTATGACCAATTTTCTAGTTGTCAAGTTACGATTACAAACGAAGGTTGTGAAATAGACTTGAAGCCAGAGTTTACAATTTCACATAACTTACCTATTCAACAAGGTTCAATTTTAATTGAAGCGTTTAATAATGTTAATTCAACATGGGAAAATTTAAGCTATTCTATAGTTAATGGGCAAGCTGTTGGTTATTGGGGCGGCTCAGATGGAGAGAGCCTTAACTGCGATCAAATGCAGTCTAAAAATGTAAGAGTAAAATTCAATCAGTTTGCACCTGTGGCGAACTTGGGAGAATATATTGCAGATTTAAGATTATGGAAGGTAAATAATAATGGAGACTTATTATCGGTAATCTCCGAAGTCGAAACCGTATCTATTGTACTACAAGATACAATATGTAATAATTTTATTTTTACTTCTTCAATTACAGATGCTAGTTGTTTTAATCAAGCAGATGGCGAAATAGAGTTGAATTCTACAGGAGGATTGTTACCAATTGAATATTCGTTAAATGACCCTAATAGTTATTCTTCAAATAGTATCTTTAGTTCGCTTGCACCAGGCCAGTATATATCCTATATAAAAGATGGAAATGATTGTATTGTTTCGGACACGCTAATGTTAGGGCCACCCGATTTAGAGCCAGACTCTCTGTGGTTTACAAATATAAATCCTTCTAGTGCTGAAATTAATTGGAATTATAATAGTTTAGTGGACGGGTATAGGTTCCGATATAGTATAAATAACGCTTCTAATTGGACTGTCGTAATAAGTCCTGGCGGGTATGATGATGGTCTTTCAAACCCAAATACTTCTAAATTAATTAATGGATTAATTGGCGATACCATTTATGAAGTTCAGATTAAAACAAATTCATTGATAGATAATTGTGAACAAGGTTGGTCAACCTCTTTTTATTTTGAGACTCCAGCAGAAACATTTGTTTTTGATGTCGATAGTTCTTGTACAGGCGGAGATAATGGATCTATATCGTTAAGTTTGGATGCAGTTAGTTCGGGTTATTTGTTTAACTGGATTGGTCCTAATAATTTTTCTTCCACAGATACATCTATTTTTGATTTAGAGCCAGGGGATTATAATTTGGAAGTTTTAAACTCTCTTTCGGTCATAATTTTAGATACCACGATAAGTATCGGTGAAAGTATGCCTGAGGTAATTAGTCTGTCCATAAATGACCAGTCTAATCTAGTAGTAAATACCGCAGGACAAAGTTTTGTTAATATCTGTAATTCTAATAGTTACTTACATTCTACAGATAGTAATTTTACCAACTACAGTTGGACTAATGGTTTTATGGGGCAAAATTTACTATTGGATACAATTGCAAATGGTAGTACAGTGCAATTAACAGCATTAGATACTAATGGTTGTACTGTAATGTCTAATGTTGTAAACTTAACAATAGTTACTGATTTTGTAAATTTTGAAATAGCAAATCAAAACCAAGAGGTAATTAGTAGTAATTATCTTTTTTGTTCTTCAGATTCCTCACTTGTTTTAGATATTACTGATTATACAACTGGAGAGTTTTTTATACAATGGAATGAAGTTGTAAATTCTAATTTTAATTTGCTAGGAACAGAAGACACTGTCGAACTTTTTCCACAAGGTAATACAAATTATGTTTTAGAAATTTTTAATTGTTCATATGGTTTTTCGATAACATATGAGGAGTCTATTTCATTAGAGACACAAATTTTTGATAATTTATGTTATGGTGATGAACAAGGATCGATAATTGTAGATATTGATTCACCTAGTCCAGAAATTAATGTAGGAACATATAACCAGTCTGATAGTCTTGTCTTTTTTGCCAATTCATTAAACTTTATTGATACAATCGGATCTTTGTCTAGTGGAGAGTATACTTTAGTAGTAACTGATACTAATGTGTTATGTTCATATAATCAAGAGTTTTTTATTGACCAACCCGATTCTTTACATATTGATTCATTACAATTATCATTGATTAATTGCTCTTCAGATGAATATGCTAGTTTACAATTCAACGTAGTAGGAGGTGTGCCGCCTTATCAGTTTACATTAAATGGTCAGGCTGTTGATATCCAACAAAATCCTGACAATCTATCTTTTTTATTAGATAGTTTATTACCAATGAGCTATACATTGGGATTGTTGGATTCAAATAATTGTATTGCACAAAACTTTAATTTTTCAGTTCCAGCTCTTGATACTCTACAACTGAACATTTCTAATTATTCATATGTAAATTGCTTTGGAGATTCCGGTTTTGTGGAATTACAAGCTAATGGCGGAACAATGAACTATAATTTTGAGCTTTATAGTCAAGGAAATTTGTTAGCTAGTCAACCACAAACTTTGTTCGACAGTTTACCAAGTGGTGAATACATGGCTATTGTAACAGATTTTTATAATTGTACTGACACAGTAAATTTTGCAATCGAATCAAATGATGAACTGATAATAGAAGAAGATTTTCAAATGCATCAAAATATTAGTTGTTATGGTGCTAATGATGGTTCATTTACCGTAGATGTAACAGGAGGACTTCAGCCCTATAGTGTTATTGCTTTATCCGATACTATATATAATTCGACTGTAGTTTATGATAGTCTTCAACAAGGAGAAGTTATAGTTACAGTAATTGATAGCTTTGGTTGCGAGAGTGAAACATCAATTACAATTACAGAACCAGACTTGTTTGTTGTTGACACTTTAATGATTTCTAATATTGAATGTAATGATCTTTATGGTTCCGTTTCTTTTTTGAATTTTGGAGGTGTTCCAGCTTATTCTTATTCATTAAATGGAGAAAATGTTTCTGTTAGCTCTTTTCCTGATTCAACAGTTTTAATAGATGAGCTGGAAGATGATAATTATGAATTGATTATAAGTGACGAAAACGGATGTGCAGATACTTCTTATTTTGCCATATTAGAGATTCCGTATTCTTTAGCCATGTCCATAACAAATGCTACTGATACCATAAATTGTTATGGAGATGATTCAGGAGAAATAAATGTTCAAGTAACAGGCGGAGTAGCTCCTTATTTTTACAGTTTAAGTTTGGATGGACAAGAAATAGTAAGTGATACTAGTTCAGGTAATTTTGAAAACTTGATTGCAGGATCGTATAGTGTTACGGTTTTTGATACTTCCGAATGTTTTGTTATTCAGGATACTATAATTTATCAACGGGAACAACTAATTACAAGTGAAGAACATGATAATGTTAGCTGTAATGGTTTTAGTGATGGCTTTTTTGAATTATTAATTGAGGGAGGAAGTCAACCTTATTTTGCATTAAATAATCAAACAGGACTTGTATTAGATTCTACGGACTATTTTAACCTTTCATCTCAGTTAATAGATTTAACTATCTATGATTTTTTTGGATGTTCAGATAGTATAGAAATCAATATTACTGAACCTGATACTTTTTTCATTAGTGAGTTTTTGACAAAAGATATCTTTTGTGAGGATACAGTTAGTTTATTTAGCTTCGAACAAAACGGTGGTATTTTTCCTTTTGTTTATGAAATTAATGGCCAGCTTGAAACACCTATTATTGATGGATCAACCTTTGAATTTGAAAATTTTGATCAAGGAAATTACTTTTTGACAATTTCTGATAGTAGCCAGTGTACGGACACTGTCTCTTTTTCTATTACAGATTACAGAATTAGCTACGACTTATTATTGTCTTCAACACCTGACACAATTTTATGTTTTGGAGATTCAACAGGAGTTATAGAAGTAAATGCAACTGGAGGAATGCCACCTTACCAATATTCATTAGTTTTTGATTCGGATACATTAATTACTCAGCAAACTACTATTTTTAGCAATTTACCTGCTGGAGATTATGAAATTATTTCTGTTGATTCTAACCAATGTATAGAAACATTATTAGTTAGTTTATATCAAAATACAGAGGTAATAGTTAGTGACAGCATTTCTTTACATAAAGATTTGAGTTGTTTTGGAATCAATGACGGCTCATTTACTTTAAGTGTTAATGGAGGGGTACCATCTTACACTATTAACATGGTAGATTCTGTAACTTTTTCACATCCACATTCTTACAATAATTTAGCTGCTGGGATGTATGATTTAATTATTTCTGATAATGTTGGTTGTCAGAAAGAAATTGAAATTACAATTGAAGAACCTGACTCATTATATTTTGAAAGCTTCCAAATACAAGATGTTTTATGTTTTGGTGATTCTAGTGGAGAATTGAATTATACTGTTTCAGGAGGGACTGCTCCATATTATTATATGTTAGATTCTGATAGCTTGAAGTCATTAAATCAATTATATCAAGGAGATTTTACTATTGAAATTGTTGACATAAATGGTTGTAGTATAGATAGTATATTTTCTGTTACACAACCACAAGCTTTAACTTTAGTTGTAGTTGATTCATTATCTAATAATATTTCATGTGTTGGGGGTCAAAATGGATTAATTAGACTTTCAGCATCTGGTGGAACATTACCATATTCCTATCAATTAGAAAATGGAAATTTACAAAATCAGAATTTCTTTAATAATTTATCTTCTGGTAATTATACTTTAAGCGTAGTGGACTCAAATAATTGCTCTTTTGATGTTACATATTCACTAGCTGAGCCAAGTCAACCATTTTATATTTCTAATTATACTTTGTCAGATACTTTAGGATACTGTG
The DNA here is from genome assembly GCA_049890095.1 of Flavobacteriales bacterium. GTDB lineage: Bacteria > Bacteroidota > Bacteroidia > Flavobacteriales > UBA7312 > JABAYQ01. The sequence goes on from JBMHCD010000010.1 coordinate 92,210, forward strand.
TTTTATGTTACGGCGATACACTTGGTTCAATAAATTTAGAAATAAGTGGAGGAACTGGAAATTCGTTTGATTTTTATACTCTTTCTGAACCAAATCAACCCTCTGGTAATATTTTTACTAATTTGATTGGTGGTACAGTTTATGAGTTTTATTCAATTGATTCATTAGGATGCAGTTCAGACACGATAAGTGTAAATTGTAATTCTACTGCACTAATTGAATTAAACGTATTAAACATTGTTGATCCTATTTGTTGTTACTCTTGTGATGGAGAAGCAACCATTTTAGCAAGTGGAGGAACACAACCTTATAAATATTCATTTAATGGTGGGGATTTTCAAACTTCAAATTACAATAACACAATTTGCCCGAATTATAATGAAATTATTGTGCGAGATTTTAATCAGTGTACTTATTTTGATTCAATTCTTGTTGAAGTAGAAAATTGTTTGATGATTGATACTGTAAACTACACAAATGGATCAGAACCTGCTGTATTAGATTATGATTCTTGTAAAACAGAAAATTCTGCTTCTATTTTTGTAAAAGCATTTAATGGGGTAGCTCCGTATCAAATTGCGATAGATGATCAGGAATATAGTTCTGTAGCTCAAGGTTATTTTGATCAATTAAGTTCAGGAATTCATTATTTAAAAGTAATTGATGATGTTGGATGTAAAGACAGTATGCTAGTAAATATTGCAGATCCTGATCCATTAAAAATTCAAAATTTAACAATTGACTCTTTGTTTTGTTCTTATCCATCTTTAAATGAGATAACAAATCTATCTGAATATGGTAGTTTTACTCTTGAAATAATAGGTGGTACTCCTTCTCAATTTGGTTATCAAATGTCTATAGATCAATTAGATAGTTCTTCATTTAGTTATAATAATTCGTTTTATAATTTAAGTAGTGGAATATATTCGGTTAATGTATTGGATAGTTTAAATTGTTCTTTTGAATATGATGTAGAAGTAAATGGGTTTTACTCAAGTTTAGATTATTCTATTACTCCTATTAGCTGCACTGACTTTGATGATGGAATATTAGAAATTAATTCTTACAATGGAAATTTATCATTTACAGAGTTTGATGGTAATTTATTTACTAATTCTACAATTGAAAATATTTCATTTGGACAACATGTTTTAAGCTCTCAGTTTTTATACCCAACTAATAATACTGAAGTTTGTATTAATTATGATACCTTATTTTTTGATCACACTGATACAATAAGCTACGATTTAACTGTAATTCCTAGTTATTGCTTTGGGGAATGTGAAGGCTCTATAACCATAAGTAATATTGATGGAGGAGTAGCTCCCTATAGCACTTTGTGTTTAAATAATGCTGATACAAGTTCAATAATTAGCAATTTATGTGCTGATAATTATGCCATTCGAGTTACAGATTCATTAGGCTGCTACACTATTACACAAGTTGAAGTTACACAACCAAATGTTATTTATCCTATAATAGTGCAGAATAATCAAACATTGCAAGTAATAAGTCCGACAGAAGACAACCCTAATGAAGGTGTACCTCCATTTGATTATCAATGGTATGATGAAAATGGACTAATCGAAGGAGCTTCAGGTTCTGAGTTTACATTAGAAAAAACAGGAAGATATTATGTTGTAGTAACTGATAGTAATGATTGTCAGGGAATTTCAGCAGAGTTTGAAGTAAGTACTATCGATATTTCAACACCAGAGACAGTAAATTACAGAGTATTCCCAAATCCTGTTTCTGATGTGTTGAACATAGAAACAGATACTTATTCCGAATTAAGTTGGTCTATTTCAGATGTTGTTGGTAATTTGATTAAAAAAGGAAAAGTTAACAAATCAACTCAAATTGATATAAATAGACTTGCAAACGGCACTTATGTACTAACTATTTTTAATGGAAAAAAAGAGACTGATTATAAGATCATTAAGTATTGATAAGTTTTTTAAATTTTCATTACATTCGTAAAATAATATTTAAAAATAGATATTGATGAAAAAAGTTGTTAGGATTGCCCTAAGCTTGGTCTTATTTGCTTCAATTTTTAGTGTCAATTTATATGCTAATATAATTGATGATAAACCTAGTATAAGTATCAGTAAATATGATTTATTGTTTTTGGCGGATGCTGAAAAAGTTATGAACTTTACTAAAGTAAAGAGTCTTAATGAAAGAGCGTTAGAACAAATTAAATTAGCCGAAAAATCATACTTAGAAGGCGTAGAATTCTTAAATCAATCAAATAATGTAGAAGCTATTGCTTCATTTAAGAGTGCATATAAAAATTATAAACGTGCAAAATTGAGTCCTGATGCTTTAAATTATCCAAATTTACAACTAGCTGTTGCCTATCAATTAAGTGATGTTGAACGAGATAATAAAAAAGTAACTAGGTATTTAGATTTAGTTACAAAATCAATATATAAAGATAAAGACTGGACCTATAATATTGCAATATTACTTTTTGAAAATAAACAAGAAGAGAAAGCAGCAGAGCTTTTGGAATCTGTTATTAAAATGGACAAGTTCTTTTTTAAAGCCTATGGAAATCTAGCTGCTGTTTATAAAAAATTAGGTGAAGATAAAAAAGCAGTCAAAGTTTTAAGTAATCTCGAATATAATCAGAATGTTTTGGCAGAAAAAAAGCGTAAAAAAGCTTTAGCTGATGCAAGAAACAAAGAAAAAGAGAAAAATTCGAAATCTGGAAAGCCGTCCGAAAAGGTACAATTACCGGAAGGTATTGCATTGGATAAGAATAGCTTGAAGGTGAAAGACGATGCTATTTCGATTTTGAAAAACGAATCGATTATAAATTTTGACGAAAGATCCAGAAAAAAACTAAAAGAGGGGCAGGAATTCTTTGATTCAGGAGCTGAAATGTTTAATAAGGGAGAATATGATTTATCTATTAAAGCATTTAAATCAGCCTTTAAGAAGTTCAAGCAGGCAAAAGCATCTGAATATACATTGAGTCTTATTAACGCAAATTTAGCAATGGCATACTTTATGAGTCCATCAGAACGAAATAATAAAAAAGCAATGCCTATAATAGATGTTTTGTCGAAACGAATTTATGATAATAGAGATTGGAATTATAATCTAGCAATTATTCATAATTACTTTGGAAATAAAGACAAAGCATTGTCATTATTAGAAAAATGTACTGATATAGATAAATATTTCCTACTATCGTATCAAAATCAAATTGCATTACATAATGATAAACAAGACTTGAAAAAAGCAAAAAAGGTATTTAAAACTCACGAAAAATATAAAGAAGAATTAACAGAAATTTACAAAGAATATGTTCGAACAGGCTTAAAACAAGAGGGAGTTGATCTTTCATTTCTTGAGGGTGCAATCTTTAGAGTATTTTTAGGTGTTTTTAATGAGTATAATTTACCTGTTGATATATATTTACATGATGATTTAATTATGGTCCCTCTGGGTGATGATTACTTTAATTTTATTTCTGGTAACTTTGAAAATTTCAAAACTGCTGAAAGGTATTTAAATAAAATCTCTGAAAAAGATGATTACGTTGATTCGTTTATTATTGCTTTTAAAGATGGTGTAAGAACTGATTTTAAAATTTCTGAATAAGAAATAAAAAAAATAAAAAAACCCGCTCAAAAACTTGAGCGGGTTTTTTATTGGAGAATATTTTTTTTATTGACAGTCCCAGTTTTCTGTCCAAGTATATTTAAATAATCCATTAATAGTATCACCTGTCATAAATTCGTAGTTTACAGATGAATTATCACTATCTTTTAATTCTTGATCGCATAATTCTTGAGTAAGTATTGGAGAAAAAGAATCAGCTAATACTATAGGGTTTAATGTATCACTAGAAAAACTATCGGTCGATCCAATTGTTCCTTGTCCAGAGTATGAATAACTTTGAGTAGAAGTAATAACATACTGATTTGTTGTTGCATCAAGTGTAAAGTATTCAATATTTAAATTGACAGTCGTTGTGCTTTGACAATCTTTACAGTTTTGACACGACGTAAACGTTAGTGCTACTAAAAGTGTTGTTATTGTAATTAAATTTTTCATTGTATTTCTAATCTATTAGTTAAATTAAAAGGCGTAACCTAATCTTATTTTAATTCTATATGTTTCTAATCTAGCAAAATCTGTCACACCAGTTATTGATCTATAAAAACCTGATGTAAAGCCAAGTTCTCCTTCACTTTTTGATTTAATAATGATAGTATCGTCATTCTGATCTTTAATACCATAATAGCTATTAGCTAAATCTGATTCGATTGGTTTCCCATCAAAAGAATAAACATCGCCATATTTAGCAAATAAATACCATTCTGGTATATTATTTTGACTTGAAGCGTAGTCGTTGATATTGTCCGCTTGTTGATTTAAATTCCAAGTATCATTTCCATTAAAAACTCTTTTGCTTCTGGTAGCAATTTGATATTGTGGTCCGATTTGAACGTCGACAGAAAACTTATCACTAATTAGCCATTGTCTACCAATTGCAAGACCAGCGCTTAAAACAACTTCATTTTGAGTAAATGAAACATCATGCCAAGTAAGATCAAAAGCATTAGTAATTGAGTTTGTGTTATTAGGATTAGGAAATGCCACAGTAGCTGGCGATCCATAGTTAGAAGCGTTTACATCGGTCGTATTTTCTCCACCTTCCCATGGACCAACATAGTTTCCATATACTTCAGTTGGGTCGTTATTTATTAAGTAGTTCATTGCTTGGTTTACCTCTAATGCTGTATTGTCATCAAAATTTAGTTTTGTTGACTGAAAACGAGCAAATTGAGCTAAATACCAACCTCTTGGAGGATCTCCAACTCTTTGTTTGTAGGTTTTAATATAACTTCTGTATTCGCCCTCAAATGCAAATCCTGTAACTGCTGCAGAAACGTTTCTTTCAAATGAATGCAATGAAGGGTCATCATTTATTCTGATATCATCGTTGTCAACATCGCTAGTATTATAGTTTGGATGGTGATTGGTGTTAGTATCTAAAACACCAGTTAGACCTGCACCATAAACATGAGTATGAGTTTTAGTGATATAACCAAATGAAAGTTGTAATGAATGTTTGGTTAAAATATTAGGCCAACTACCTTGTTTTCTAAGGTTCCCAGATCCATTTATGGTACCAATACCTTCACTTAATGTTCTTTCGTAAGAAACTTCGTATTTACCAAATGCGGCGTCAAATCCGCTGACTTTAAGTACGCTTTCTTGTGCTTGTACAATTGTGCAAACAAAGAAAGTTGTCATAATGAGTAATAATTTTTTCATTTTAAACTAGTTGTTTAATTCAAATATTTATAATTGTCAAATATAACAATTTGAGTTTACATTCTAACATCAGCATTAGCTTTCGTTTTAAATGCTGAAATTAAATTATTAATAGCCTTTTCTATTTTATCGTCAGTTAAAGTTTTTTCGTTGTCTTCTAATATAAAACTTAGAGCATATGATTTTTTTCCTTTCTCTAATTTATCTCCTTTATAAACGTCAAAAAGTTGTACTTCTTTAAGTAGCTTTCTTTCTGTTTGTTTTGCTATTTCTTTTAGTGTCAAAAAGGATACAGATTCATCTATTTGTAAAGATAAATCTCTTCTAACAGAGGGAAATTTATTTATGGCCTTAAATTTAGTTTTATTATTTATACAATTTGTTAAAATAATATCCCAATCAAATTCTGCATAAAAAACATCAGTTTTTATTGAGAAATGTTTTGAAATAGTTGGATTAATCATTCCTATTTGTGCTACAACATTTTTTCCTATCTCATAAGAATAACCATCAACTAAATAAGAAAGATTTGTTTTTTTAGCTTTAGAATGTTTGATATTTAGTCGATTCAAAATGTTTTCCGTATGACTTTTTATCCAGAAAAAGTCTTTTTTGACTGATTTGTAATTCCAATTTTCAAATTTAGTATTACCACATCCAAAAAGACTTAATTTTCGATTTTCTTTAAATTTACTTCCTTCTATTTTTGAAAATATTTTTCCAAATTCATAAAGTTTTAAGTCGCTATTTTTACGGTTGATATTAAATTTAATGTTTTCTAACCCACCAAATATCATACTCTGCCTCATAGCATTTAAATCTTGACTGAGAGGATTCAAAATAACGACTTGTTCTTTAGGATTAATTTCTTTAATTAAATCAATATAAGATGACTTTGTAAGTGAGTTGTTCATTAATTCGTTAAACCCATTTGAGCTTAAAAAATCAGAAATAATATTTTGGATTTTTTCAGAGTCTGGCTTATCGATTGTGGATATTGATGATAAAATTTGTGAAGGAATTTGAATATTATTATAACCATAAATTCTTAATATTTCTTCTATTACATCTTCTTGCCTTGTAACATCTGTTCTGTATGTAGGAATTAATAAAGTTAATTGGTCTTCTTTATGACTTTTAATTTCAAAATCTAAATCATTAAGAATTTTACAAATGATATCTAACTCTAGTTTTTGTCCAATTAGATTATTAACTTTTTCAATACTCAAAATAACTTCAACGGAATTGACTTTATTTGGATATAGGTCTAATAAGTCCGAACATATCTTTGCATTACATATTTGTTGCAATAAATTTACAGCTCTTTTAAGTGGGTATATAATATTGTTTGGGTCGACTCCTCTTTCAAATCTAAAGGATGCATCTGTGTTTAGATTATGTCTTTTTGAAGTTTTTCTCACAGAAATTGGATTAAAATAGGCACTTTCAAGAAAAATAGAGCTAGTTTTTTCACTTACTCCAGATTCTAATCCGCCAAAAACACCAGCTAAACACATAGGTTTTGAATCTCCATCACAAATCATAATGTCTTCTTGAGAAAGCGATCGTTCTATCTCGTCTAAAGTTGTAAAGCTTGTTATGTTTTTTAATTTTTTGACAATTATTTTATTAGATTTTATTTTACCTAAGTCGAATGCGTGAAGGGGGTGTCCGGTTTCGTGTAAAACAAAATTGGTTATATCGACCACATTATTTATAGGACTTAAGCCAATAGATTCCAGTTTTGTTTTTAACCACTTTGGAGATTCTTCAATTGTTATATTCTCTAGACAAATTCCTGCATATCTTGGGCATTCTTCAAAATCATCAACTTGAATGTCAAACTTTTTTAAATTTTTTGGATAGATTAAAGATTCGATTTTTGGAATATCTATGTCAATATTTTCACCAAATCTATTTAATGCTGCTTTTAAATCCCTAGCAACGCCAATATGAGACATAGCGTCTGATCTATTTGGTGTTAAGCCTATTTCATAGATATAATCGCTTTCTACATTAAAGTAATGGCTCGCTTTCTGTCCAACTTTTGCATCTTGATTGAGCACCATTATGCCTTCATGATTGGTTCCGAGTCCAATTTCGTCTTCTGCACAAATCATTCCTTCAGACACTTCTCCTCTAATTTTTCCTTTTTTAATTTTAAAAGATTCATTACCTGAATAAAGCGTTGAACCTATAGTTGCAACAGGTACTTTTTGACCGATTTCAACATTTGGTGCTCCACATACAATTTGTAGTAATTTTTCTTCACCAATATTAACTTTTGTAATACTTAGTCTATCCGCATTAGGGTGACTATATTTTTCTACTACTTCACCAATTATAATTCCTTTTAATCCGCCTTTAATATTTTCAAAATGTCTAATGCCTTCGACTTCAAGACCAGTATCTGTTAGTAATCTAGCAATTTCTTCGGGATCAATATTTACTTTAATGTATTCTTTGAGCCAATTGAATGATATTTTCATATTTTGATTTAACTATTGTCGCAAAAATAATAAAAAGAATGGCTTTGCAGTATGATCAATCTAGGAGATTCTACTCCACTCCATTTGTTGATTACTCTTTCGTTTATATTCCTGAAGAATGGATCTATTTTTACTTTGTTCAAGATTAGGGTCTTCATTTAAAACTTCTATAGCTAGTTTTCTAGCGTATTGTAGAATTGAATTATCTTTTATAATGTCAGCAATCTTTAAATCAATTACACCACTTTGTTGTGTGCCCATCATATCTCCAGGACCTCTAAGGTTTAGATCTACTTCTGCAATTTCAAATCCATCATTAGTACGAACCATTGTTTTAAGCCTTTGTTGACCTTCTTTACTTATTTTTTCTCCACTCATTAAAATACAGAATGATTGTTCAGCTCCTCTTCCAACTCTGCCTCTTAGCTGATGAAGTTGTGATAAACCAAACCTTTCCGCACTTTCAATAATCATTATTGAAGCATTAGGAACATTAACGCCAACTTCAATTACAGTAGTGGCTACCATAATTTGCGTTTGTTTTTTGAGAAATCTTTGCATTTCTAAATCCTTATCCTCAGACTTCATTTTACCATGTACAATACTTATTTGATATTCTGGAAATGAATTACAAATATTTTCATATCCCTCCATTAAATTTCGATAATCAAGTTTTTCACTTTCATTAATCAAAGGATAGACAATATAAACTTGTCTACCTTTTTTAATTTCTTTTTTAATAAATCCATTTGTAGCTAATCTTCCACTTTCAGCTTTCCAAATAGTTTTTATTGGTTTTCTTCCTGGTGGTAGTTCATCAATAATGGAGATGTCCAAATCACCATATAAAGTCATTGCTAATGTTCTAGGAATAGGAGTTGCAGTCATTACTAAAATATGTGGAGGTTTCACATTTTTTTTCCACATTTTTGCTCTTTGTGCAACACCAAATCGATGTTGTTCGTCAATTACAACAAATCCTAAGTTTTTATATTGTACTTTATCTTCAATAAGTGCGTGGGTACCAATTAAAATATTGATAGTTCCATTCTCTAGTTTTTCGTGAATATTTTTTCTGTCTTTTGCTTTTACTGAACCTGTAAGAATTTCAATATTGATTTCCATGTCTTTTAACATTTCTTTAATTGTTTCGAAATGTTGATTAGCAAGTATTTCTGTAGGTGCCATAAGGCAAGTTTGAAATCCATTATCGATAGCAATTAACATACTCATGAGTGCAACAAGAGTTTTACCACTTCCAACATCACCTTGTAAAAGTCGATTCATTTGATGGCTTGCTCCACAGTCCTTACGAATTTCTTTAAGGACTCTTTTTTGTGCATTCGTTAACTCGAAAGGTAGATGTTTTTTATAAAAAGTATTGAATACAGAATCAATTTTAGTTAGTTCAAACCCTTTAAGTTTTCTTTTTCGAACTAATTTTAACTTTAATAATTGAATTTGAATAAAAAATAACTCTTCAAATTTTAATCGATATTGAGCTCGATTTAATAATTGACTATTTAAAGGGAAGTGAATATTTTTAAGTGCTTCTTTTTTAGAAATAAGATTTAATTTATCAATAAGGTAGTTGGGTAAATTTTCTTCTATTTCATTAATTACCTTTGGTAAAAGTTCTTGAGTAAGTTTTATAAAAGATTTATTGTTTAGGCCATTATTATTTAGTTTTTCTGAAGAATGATAGTAGGGTTGAAGTCGTTTTATTAAATCTTTATTGAAAGTTTTTGTTTGTTCAATATCTGGATGAACGATATTTATTTTACCATTAAAAAGATTAGGTTTTCCAAAGATTATATATTCTGTATCCAAATGAATATTTTGTTTGATCCATTTTGCTCCTTTAAACCAAACTAGTTCTATGATACCAGTATTATCTCTAAATTTGGCTACCAATCTTTTAGAGTGTTTGGCACCAATTTCTTCTAAGCTAGTAAAATGTCCAACTATTTGTATGTATGGCAGGTCGCTTGAAATTTCAGAAACGGAATAAAATTTCGACCGATCGATATATCTGTAAGGGTAAAAGTAAAGTAAATCCTGAAAATTAAAAATTTTAAGTTCTTTTTTTAAAACTTCAGATTTTTTTGGACCAACACCTTTTAAATATTCAATTGAGGTAGATAAAATATACACGCATTAAAAATAAAAAAAAAGCTACTTTAAAAGAAGTAGCTTTTTTTAAAAATTAAATATTTTATTTATTTAAATATTATTTGCTCCCATAAACAAAATAGGGTTTTCCAAGTAATTTTTCAGAGTGCCTAAAAATTTAGATCCAACTACTCCATCAACTACTCTATGATCGCAAGAAAGTGTCAGTTTCATAGTATTGCCAACAACAATTTGACCATTTTTAACAACTGGCTTCTCAATAATGCCACCAACTGCTAATATACAGGCATCAGGAGGATTGATAATTGCGGTAAACTCTTCAATGTCAAACATTCCTAAATTAGAAATTGTGAAGGTATTTCCTTGCCAATCTTCAGGTTGAAGCTTCTTAGCTTTTGCTTTAGCTCCGAAGTCCTTAACTTCTGCAGAAATTTGAGATAGTCTTTTGTTGTCTGCAAATCTTACAACAGGAACTAGTAAACCATCTTCAACAGCCATTGCTACACCAATGTGTATATGCTCATTGAAACGAATACGATCACCTAACCAGCTAGAGTTTATTTGTGGATGTTCTCTCAAAGCTACAGAAACAGCTTTGACAATCAGATCATTGAATGATATTTTTACTGGAGATACTAAGTTAATAGATTTTCTACTTTCGATAATTTGATCCATAACTACTTCAGTAGTTAAATAGAAATGTGGAGCTGAAAATTTACTTTCCCCTAATCTTTGAGCAATAACTTTTCTCATTTGAGAAACTTCAACTTCAGAAAATCGTTCTATCGATTGAACAGAGTTACCACCATTATAATTGTCAATATCTCTTTTAATAATTCTACCGTTTTCGCCTGTTCCTTTAATTAAAGAAAGATTGATATTTCTTTCTTGAGCTAGTTTTTTGGCAAGTGGAGATGCAGTAGCTTTACTTTCTGTATTAAAATTAGTTGTTTGATTAACTACTGTTGTTTGTATAATTGATGGCGAAGATGTAACCGTTGATTCTATTTTTGGATCTTTCTTTGGTTCTGTTTTGATTTCGGCTTTAGTTTGTACTTTTTCAACTTTTGGCTCTTCTTCGGTTTTAACGTCTTCCGCTAATAATGTAGAAATATCTTCACCCTTTTCGCCTAAAATTGCAAGTATACTATCAACCGGAGCTTTTGCACCTTCTTGAACTCCAATGTGTAATAAAACACCTTCCTGAAAGCTTTCAAACTCCATTGTTGCTTTGTCTGTTTCAATTTCTGCTAATAAATCACCTTCAGAAATGGAATCACCTACATTTTTGTGCCATTTAGCGACAACACCTTCTGTCATGGTATCGCTCAGTCTTGGCATATTTACTATTTCAGCCATAATAATTTAATCTTTTATGAATGGATAATCACTTTGTTCGTAAACACTTTCGTATAAATCTTCTTCAGTTGGAAATGGTGAGTTTTCGGCAAATTCAACAGCTTCTGCAATGATATTTTTTACATCCTCCTGAATTTTTGAAATCTCCTTTTCTGTTGCAAAATTGTTTTTCATTATTACATCCAAAGTAGTATTTATAGGATCGATTTTTTGATATTCCTTTACTTCATCTTTTGTTCTGTAATGTTGTGCATCAGACATAGAATGACCTTTGTATCTGTATGTTTTAGCTTCAATAAATGTTGGTCCATCTCCTTTTCTAGCTCTATCAACAGCTTTTTTTACTGCATCTCTCATGGCAAAAATGTCCATTCCGTCCGCTGGTCCACAAGGCATTTCATATCCTAATCCGAGTTTCCATATTTCAGAATGATTTGCAGTTCTTTCAACGGAAGTACCCATTGCATAGCCGTTATTTTCGACAATAAATACAACTGGTAATTTCCATAACATCGCCAAGTTAAAGGTTTCGTGTAGTGAACCTTGACGAACAGCACCATCACCCATAAAACATAGTGTTACAGCGTCAGATCCGTTATACTTATCAGCAAATGCTAAACCAGCCCCTAGGGGAATTTGTCCTCCAACAATACCATGACCTCCATAAAAATTATGTTCCTTACTAAACATATGCATAGAGCCACCATTACCTTTAGAACATCCCGTTACTTTACCCATTAGTTCTGCCATTACATGTTTGGGTTCAACACCCATAGCAATTGGTTGAACGTGATTTCGGTATGCAGTAATCATTTTGTCTTTACTAGGATCAATAGCTTCCATGCATCCCGCAAGAATAGCTTCTTGTCCGTTGTATAGATGAAGAAAACCTCTAATTTTTTGTTGAATATATAAAGCTGAAGCTTTATCTTCTAATTTTCTCCACAACAACATATCCTTATACCATTTAAGATATTTTTCTTTAGATTCTAATTTAGCCATTTACGTATGTGTCAGTATTTTAAGGTTTTTGCAAATTTATATAAAAAGACAAATATTAACTAATTAATTCTATTCTAAAAAAACGATAATATTTTGAAATAAATCAAAATAAGATAACAAGCATTTATTAGTATATTTACCCCATGATTTATAGGTTAAATTTGTTGTTTGTACTCATGTTTTTAACTTTCATGAGTTATTCACAATCTTACAAGCAAAACAAAAATGTTATTTCAACTAATCTAATAAGTCCTTTTTTGTCTCCTTCTAGCTACAGCTTAGAGTATGAGAGAACTCTAGATAAAGGCTACAGTCCAAATGTTTCTCAGCTGAGTTATAAAATTGGAGGGTATTATATTTCTGATAAAGAAAAGCAAATTCTTGACGAATTTTATGATCAGTTTATTTATGATAAAGAAGCTATTATTTTTTCTGGTTATTCAACAACAATAGAATTAAGATATTATTTTGAATGGGATGCTCCAAGTGGATATTATTTTAGTCTTTTTGGAGCTTACGCAGGTTTTAATGAAAATTACACGGATAGAAAGCCTAATTCTTTTACTGGTTATGAAAAATCAATTACTAAAATAGGTAGAGGTGTTGCTTTAGGCTTTAAATACAATCTTTCAAGTATTTTAATAGCCGACGCTCTTGTTGGTTATAAAGTAGAAAATGTTTCTGAAAACCAAGTTTATAAATTAGATAATCGAGAAATTGAAATCGAGCCATACAAAAAAGATGGATTGCGTTTCGAATTGAGTATAGGATTTCTTTTCTAAATAGTAAAACCAAAAGAAAGTTTAAAATAAAGTATTTCTAGCAATTTATTATTTTCAAATATTTCACCAATATAATTACTGTTAGTTTCAAGTACTTTAATTCTTGGCCCTACCTTTGCCTCAAATTTAAATCCATTTATCTCATGAAATCTGTAACCTATTGATGGAATTATATACATTAAGGTTGTGTTTTCTGTAAGCGTTAATATTAAATCCTCTTTATCGTAATGTGTGTATCCTTTGCTAAATACAAATTGTGGCGTAACTGCCAAACCAACTTGTAAATAATTGAAATGTTTTTTTCTTAAGAAAAGAACCTCAACAGGTACTCCAATATTTGGTGGGACAATATAATTTGCTCTTTTATAAATTGTAGATAATCCTATAGAATAACTGATGCAATTGTTATTTATATTGACATTAAGATTATCATACTTTATGCCCAAATGATAAGCAAGAAAATTAGATTCAAATGAGATAGTTTTGTAGTTAGTCTTTGGATTTTTTGGCAATTTAGCCAAAGCACAAGATAAAACCACAAAACACAGAAGTTTTGTGAGTATAAGTTTTTTCAAAAGGCTTAAATTTTAGATATTCAATATAAAGATTTTTTTTTAAAAATCATATTAAGTTATCTAAAATATTGTCGTTTACAAGATGGGGAAGTGTAACTTTTAGCTTTGGAGTACGTTCCATTTCTTTTTTAATTGCAAAAATAGCTTCTTTATTTCTTGCCCAACTTCTTCTTGCTATTCCATTATTTACATCCCAATGAAGCATCATTTTTAACTTATCTTCACTTTCTTTAGATCCATCTATTAACATTCCGAAACCGCCATTAATAACCTCGCCCCATCCTACACCACCACCATTGTGTATTGAAATCCAAGTTGCACCTCTAAAACCATCTCCAATTACGTTTTGTATAGCCATATCTGCAGTAAATCTTGAGCCATCGTATATATTGGAAGTTTCACGATAAGGAGAATCCGTTCCTGAAACATCATGATGATCTCTCCCTAATATAATAGGTCCTATTTCACCTTTTTTAATGGCATCATTAAAAGCTTTAGCTATTTTGATTCTTCCCTCTGAATCTGCGTATAAAATTCTTGCTTTAGAGCCAACAACTAATTTATTTTTACCTGCCTCTGATATCCATTTTATATTGTCAGCCATTTGCTGTTGGATTTCTTCAGGAGCATCTTTCATTAATTCGGTCAATACTTTTAAAGCAATATGATCGGTTTTTTCCAAATCTTTTTCTAAACCACTTGCACAAACCCATCTGAAAGGTCCAAATCCATAATCAAAGCACATAGGTCCCATAATATCTTGAACATAAGATGGATATTTAAAATTAATACCATCTTCTGCCATAACATCAGCATCTGCTCTAGAAGCTTCTAATAAAAAGGCATTTCCGTAATCGAAAAAATAAGTCCCTTTAGCACAATGGTTGTTTACAGAACTTGCATGCCTTTTTAGCGTTTTTTTAATTTCAGATTTAAACTTTTTAGGATCTTCGGACATTAGCTGATTAGCCTCTTCAAGAGTGTATCCGATTGGGTAATAACCACCAGCCCAAGGGTTATGCAAAGAAGTTTGGTCAGATCCAAGTTCAACAAAAATATTTTCTTTTTCGAACTTTTCCCAAACGTCTACAACATTTCCAATATAAGCTATAGAAACGACTTCTTTAGACTTTTTTGCTTTTTGAACACGTTGGCAGAGTAAGTCCAAGTCATCAATTAATTCATCCACCCAGCCTTGTATATAACGTTGCTTTGCAGCTTTAATATTGATTTCAGCAACAACGGTAATACATCCAGCAATATTGCCGGCTTTCGGTTGAGCTCCACTCATACCACCTAAGCCAGCAGTTAAAAATAATTTTCCAGCAAGACCTTCATTGCTAATTTTTCTTCCAGCATTTAGAATTGTTATTGTTGTACCATGAACAATTCCTTGAGGTCCAATATACATATAGGACCCTGCAGTCATCTGACCATATTGGCTTACCCCTAAAGCATTAAATTTTTCCCAGTCATCTGCCTTAGAGTAGTTTGGTATTACCATTCCGTTACTCACAACCACTCTAGGTGCACCTTTATGAGAAGGAAAGAGTCCAAGTGGATGACCAGAGTTCATGATTAAAGTTTGCTCATCAGTCATATTTGATAAATATTGCATACATAACAGATATTGAGCCCAATTTTGAAATACCGCACCGTTTCCTCCATAAGTAATAAGTTCGTGTGGATGTTGAGCAACTGTATAATCTAGATTATTTTGAATCATTAGCATAATTGCTTTTGCTTGTACAGAATTTCCTGGATAATCTTCAATACTTCTTGCTTTCATTTCATAATCAGGTCTGTATCTGTACATGTAAATACGCCCATATTTTTTTAATTCTTCAGCAAACTCTATTGAAAGCTCAGCATGTAAATGAGGTGGAAAATATCTCAAAGCGTTTTTGAGTGCTAGTTTCTTTTCATCATTAGACAAAATATCTTTTCTTTTTGGAGCATGATTGATAGATGCATCAAATTTTTTTACTGCTGGAATTTCATTAGGAATTCCATTGATAATAGCTTGTTGAAATGAATTCATTTATTTTTTATTTGTTTTAAAAGAGTCTGTTTTTTTATTGTAACCAAATGGACAGTGTTTGCAACCACTTTTACAGCAATATCCTCTTTTAAGATGATACTTTTCTGTAAAAATGATATAGCCTTCATCACTGGTGTAAAAGTCTTCTTTTTTTAGTTTTGTCTTTTTTTCAAACACACTAAATAATATAAATTACTTACAGGTACAAATTTACAACAATCATTTCTATATTTGAGGGTGTTTATAAAGTCAAAAAAGAGATCTATCATTCCTATTTCTGATCCAATTTTTATTGAAAAAAAAATTGAGGTGAATGTACAAATCGATGATTCCATTTATGATGATTGTTCTGGAAATAAGTGGTGGAAGTTGAAGTATAATATTTTGCAGGCTAAGCAAAATAATTTTAATAAAATTTTAACTTTTGGCGGTGCATATTCTAATCATATAGTAGCGACTTCTTGGGCTGCAAAAGAAAGTGGGCTAAAATCAATAGGAATAATCAGAGGCGAAGAACTTATTGGTGATAACCCATCATTACAAAGAGCTAAAAAAAATGGAATGGAGTTACACTTTGTCGATAGAATAACATATAGAAAAAAAGATGAAATTAACTGGCAAAAGCAATTTGGTAGTTGTTTTATAGTACCAGAAGGAGGAACAAATAAATTGGCAGTTAAGGGATGTGAAGAGTTTTTAGTTACAACAGATTTTGATTATGTATGTTGCTCAGTAGGAACAGGAGGTACTATTTCTGGAATAATTAATTCGATTAGTAATCAGCAGTTAGCAATAGGATTTAGTGCATTAAAAAATGGATACTTTTTAGAAGATGAGATAAAAAAATATGTATTTTCTTCAAATTGGAGTTTAAATCATGATTTTCATTTTAATGGTTACGCAAAAATGAATAAAAAGTTAGTTGATTTTATGAATAACTTCAAAAAAAAATATGCAATAACACTCGATCCCGTTTATACTTCTAAATTGTTTTATGGTGTTTTCAATTTAATAGAAGAATCTTATTTTAAAGAAAATTCAAAAGTTTTAATTGTACATACGGGAGGTTTGCAAAGCATTGAAGGTATGAATTTAAGTATAAAGTCTAAAAAATGGTTTATCGAATAATATTCTTATTTCTTTGTGTTTGTAAGCTATCATTTGCTCAAAAGCTAAGTAGGGAGGATTATATAAAAAAGTATAGTGATTTGGCGATTTCTCAAATGAATATTAGTGGAATTCCTGCAAGCATTATTTTATCTCAAGCTATTTTGGAAAGCAATAATGGTAATTCTGAGTTAGCACTAAAATCCAATAATCATTTTGGTATTAAATGCCATAATACATGGAATGGTAAACGAGTTTATCACGATGATGATCTGAAACAAGAGTGTTTTAGAAAATATGCAAGTGTTAAAAAATCTTATGAAGATCATTCTCAATTTTTAAAGAAAAAGAGATATGCTTTTTTATTTGATATTCCTATCTCTAATTATAAAGGCTGGGCAAAAGGGCTAAAAAAAGCAGGATATGCTACTAATTCAAAGTATCCTAGCTTATTGATTTCCATTATAGAAAAGAATGATTTAACTCGCTTTGATAAACAACAATTAAGTGATTCTGTCTATTTTGTTAGCGGTACAAGTTATGGTTATCCATACATATTGAGTCAGCAATTTTTGTATTCTAATGAGTCAAAAGAATATTATCTGTCGACTAAATTTCTTGCTTCTTTAACAGATTTAAACATTCAGCTTGGTGGAGGAAAATTGCTTACAAATAAAATAGGACTAGGGTTAAATTTTGGCTATTCCTTTAGTAAGCAAGAAAACAGTTATAATTACGAACCATTTTTTGGTTTAGAATCAAAATTTTTAATTTATATAAAAAATAGTAAAAAGCTTGTAATTGATGTTTTTGTTAATACAAATACTGATTTTGAAATGATTCCAGCAATTTCGATTGGATTATTAAGATAAGGAATTATTCTAAGCTATAATTGTATAGTATTTTATTATTACCCACGATCAAGTTTAATTGCCCATCTTTTTCTAAATCAACACAATTAAATTCTCCTTGACCATATACAGGTGTTCCAAATGCTTTTTTACCGTTATTGTCTAAAATAGTTATAAACTCACCTCCAGAAATTCCTAAGTAATAATTATTTTTGAAATTAAAGCAAGCTGGTCTTAGATCGATTGTTTGATTTGACCTGAACAAAAGAGATTCTCCTTGAAAGCATTCAATAACTTCATTGTTTGAGACCATAAACTCAATTACCTTATCCTCATTCATTTGATTAGCTAAAAAGTAGTGGTTTTGTTTGGAATTACTGTGAATTTTAGATTGTTTCTGATTTAAATCAGTAGCCCAAATATTTCCATCTTTATCCGAAGAATAAACGTAAGCAAAATTTTGATCTACAAAATATTCATCATTTAAAGGAATATTGCCAAGATTAACTCTAGTTTTACCATTACGTCCAACGATTTTTGCATTTCCTGAATCATCCACAACATAGATGTAATCTTTTCCTTTGTAAACGATATATTTTAAATTTCTTGAAATTTTATCTTCCATTGGTTCATGCTTCCACCCTGAAACAATGTTGCCATATTTATCGTAATTAGAAATATCATTTTGTTCGTTTGAAACTAAAATTCGGTATTTTTTTGTATTGTCATAATCAAGTAATTTATGTCCTGAAGTAGCTTTGATTTTTAATGGAATAGGATAATTCTCTACATTGTTGCCGTTTCTATCTATTAAATATAGACTATCTGATGTGTTAAATAAAATTTGCAGTTTATTGTTTTTATAAAAATCGATTTGATTAACATCTCCTAAAATTTTAGAGCCAATTTTTTTACTCCATAAAATCTTACCACTTGAGGATATTAGGTAAATTTTATTATCAATGTCTTGTGTGAAAACCTCATTTTGTTTATTCCTATGATTTATAAGAATTTGTGGTTTGAGTATGATACTATTATCTAGATTTAGACTCCAATTTAACTGGCCTTGTTTTTTTAGATTTTCTTCAAAGTTTAAAACTACATTATTATTAAATAATTCATTGTTTGCAGTAAGCTGGTAAGCGAATCCGCTTACATTAGACCAGTTTTCTGAAATAATAAATGGTTTCCAAGCAGTTTTAACTTTTTCTTTCCAATTGCCAATGGCAGGGTTTGTGTAGTATAAGAAGTTACTTTTTCCAAACAAATTTTGAGAAAATAAAGAGTATGAAGAGTTTCTTTCCAAAACACTACCAGACATGAAGTTATTGATAAATGTTTTAAGTGCTGATTGAGATTGTGCAAATACAAGATATCCATCAATCCATGTAAAAAAGCTACAGTTGTTAGCATCAAAAAGTGGACCGAAAAGTTTTGGAAATAGATATGGTAAATTTAAATTAATGAGTTTGTAATTTCTATAATTTTCAACTTCTAAATCAGTATCTCCATTTGTAGATTCAGCAATAAATTGTAAAATATCTGTAGATTCTTTTTTAGATTCAATTAAAATATAGTTTTCGTCTTTATCTGAAGAGTGTGTTGTTAAATGAATAATTTCATTTTCGATAATGGCGTTAAAAGTATTTACAATATCAACATTAAATTGTATTTGAATATCTTGTAGCCATTTGCTATGATCATATAAATTATTGTGTTTGGCTAAAAATTCTTTGTAGTTTTTGTAGTAAATATTGAAATCGCTGAGAGCGAGCACAATAGATTTACTAGTATTGGATGGTGCAACTCTGCTAAATTCAATTTTTACAGGCTCTTGATTTCTTAAGGTAGTCAGATAGTTAGAAGAAGAGTCTTTTGCTAAAGTAAATCCGTTAAATAAGAAAGTATTATCTTTTACTTTAAAATCAAGTTCTGCCCAATTAGCCCATCGACTAATTTCTATTTTGTGTCTTGATGATATTTCGATGTTTTCGTCTAAAAGGTTTGCAAGTTGCTTGTAGTTAACATAAAAGTGTGAATTTGCGAAAGAACTTTCTGTAGATTCTAGTCTTTTAAAAGAATTATCGTCGGCTAAACTGAGTTCGTTGTTTAGTTGACGTATGCTTTGTTCTATTAATAATGGTGATGGGCTAATAAACGCAATGTTTTTGTGAATGGATAGATTCCAGCCTTTTTTACTGGTGTAAATGGTAACGTCAGAATAGCTTCGTTCAGAATAATTTGTTTGCAAAAAATAGTTAGTGAGAAAATCTTTTTGACTATCCTCAATTAGGATCGCAAAAAATGGCATATAGTCTTGCTCGCTATTATGCATTGAAAAGTAAATTGTATTATCGTTAAAAATATTTTTCAGAATTACATTTGTGTCAAGTTCTGAAGAAAAAAAATTGATTTCTTTTACTAATTGATTTATTGGTTGAGCATCGGTAAGTTTATTCCATAAATTAGAATTATTAATTTCTTTCCAACTACTATTCCAGTCGTTACTTTTAATAATGATAGAAGCATTGTTTGGAATGGCTTGAATAGCTTGAAAATTAGATTTTTTTATTTCTTGATATTTATTGAATCCAAGAAAACCTATAATTAAAATCAATATAATGGGAGTTAATCCTAATCCTATTTTTTTATAATTCATTTTTTATGATAATAATATTTCAAATTTATAAAATATGTTTAAAAGTTAAATTTCAGTTGAGGTGGAAGTAATTGAAATGATTTTCTATGGTGTTCAGTATGTCCAATTTTAGAGATAGCTGCTCTGTGTTTGGCAGTCGGATATCCTTTATTGTTTTTCCAGTCATATTCAGGATAAATCTGATCTAGCTCATTCATATACTTGTCTCTTGATGTTTTTGCTAAAATAGATGCTGCCGCAATAGATAGAAATTTAGAATCTCCTTTAATTATACAATGATGTTTAATATTTTGATACTGATTAAACTTATTTCCGTCGATGAGCAATAATTCTGGCTTTATGCTTAATTGATCAATTGCCCTGTGCATAGCTAAAAAAGATGCGTTTAATATGTTAATATCATCAATTTCCTTTGGGCTAACATAACCAATACCCCAAGCCAATGATTCTTTTTTAATGACTTCCTTTAATTCATTCCTTTTCTTTTCATTAAGTTTCTTGGAGTCATCGATAAAATTGTTATGAAAATTTGGTGGTAAGATTACAGCTGCCGCAACAACGGGTCCGGACAGACATCCTCTTCCAGCTTCATCACATCCCGCTTCTACAGCACCAGGAATATAATTTAATTTAAGCATTTTAGCTCTTAACTCTTTCTGAATATGCTCCAGTTTTAGAATCAATTTTTACTCTATCTCCAATATTAATAAAAAGAGGTACATTTATTTCCGCTCCGGTTTCTACTTTGGCAGGTTTCATTGCATTTGTTGCGGTATCTCCTTTAATACCAGGTTCGGTATAGGTAATTTCTAAAATTACAGATGGTTTTAACTCACATGTTAAAGGTCTTTCTTCTTCTGAATGAAAAAGAATGTCTACATTATCACCTTCCTTAAGAAATTGAGGTGAATTGATTAGAGCTTTGTCTAGAAATATTTGCTCATAGTTATCAGTGTTCATAAAATGATAGGTGTCACCCTCAGGATACAAGAACTGATATTGCCTATTTTCTATTCTCACAACTTCAATTTTAACACCTGCTGTAAAGGTATTGTCTAGTCTTTTTCCGTTTGTTAAGTTCTTAAGTTTCGTTCTAACAAAGGCTGGTCCTTTACCAGGTTTTACATGTTGAAATTCTATGATTTGCCATAGATCATTATTAAATTTAATGCATAATCCGTTTCTAAAATCTGAAGTATTTGCCATAAAATTATTGTTTATATCCTTTCATTAATCCTCTTCCTGATTCTCTAATAAAATTTATTATGTAATCTCTTTCATTTGAAATAGGAAATTCTAATTCTAGTTTATTTAAAGCTTGTGTTATATTTAATTTTGATTGAAATAAAACTCTATAAATGTTTTGTATTTCGATAATCTTTTGATTGGTTATTCCGTTTCTTCTAAGACCAATTGAATTAATTCCAACAAAAGATAATGGTTCTCGAGCAGCTTTTACAAATGGAGGAACATCTTTTCTAACCAATGATCCACCAGAAACCATACAATATTTACCAATTTTAACAAATTGATGTACAGCACTTTGACCGCCTAATATGGCAAAGTCATCAATAACAATATGCCCACCTAATTGTACATTATTGACTAAAATAACATTGTTTCCTATTTGACAATCGTGTGCAATATGAACATAGGACATTATTAGGCAATTTTTTCCAACTTTAGTCGTGCCAGAATAATTTGTCCCTCTATTTATCGTAACACATTCTCTGATAGTTGTATTATCACCAATTTCAACTAGGCTTTCTTCACCACCAAATTTTAAATCTTGTGGAATAGCTGAAATAACTGTACCTGGAAAAATCTTACAATTTTTGCCAATTCTTGCACCGCTCATTATAGTTACATTAGGACCAATCCAACAGTTATCACCGATAACTACGTTTTCTTCAATGGTAACAAAAGAGTTTATGACAACATTTTTGCCAATTTTCGCATCGCTATTAATATTGCATAGTGTGTATGCCATTTATTTTACTTTCTTGATTTGTGCCATAAGTTCGGCTTCCATAACTAATTTTCCTGCAACAAACCCTTGTCCAAACATATGGCATATTCCACGACGAATAGGACTTACTAGCTCTGATCTAAAAATAATAGTATCACCAGGAAGAACTTTTTGTTTGAACTTCGCTTTATCAATTTTCATAAAGTAAGTTAAATAATTTTCAGGATCAGGAACAGAGTTTAAAATTAAAATACCTCCAGCTTGAGCCATCGCTTCTATTTGTAATACTCCTGGCATTACAGGAGCGCCTGGAAAGTGTCCAACAAAGAAATTTTCGTTCATTGTAACATTTTTCACTCCAACAACATGTGTGTCGCTTAGTTCTATAATTTTATCAATCAACAAAAAGGGTGGTCTGTGTGGAAGCATTTCCATAATTTGATGAATATCTTTTACAGGAGGTATGCTTGGATCATAAATAGGAGCCTCTTTTTTCATAATTTCTATTAATTTTTTTACAAACATAACATTTGCTCGATGTCCAGGTTTTGAAACAGTCAACTTGCCTAGAATGGTTTTGTTTAACAGTTTTAAATCGCCGACAACATCTAATAGCTTGTGTCTTGCAGGTTCATTTTTATATCTCAATTCAAGATTATTTAATACACCACTTTCTTGAATTTCAACATTTTTAAAGTTAAAGAATTTTGCTAATTTAAAAAGTTCTTCTTTATTCGGTTCATTTTCAACTAAAACAATTGCATTTTTTAAACTTCCTCCTTTAACAAGACCTTGTTCAATTAAAGGTAAAAGCTCATGTAAAAAGACGAATGTTCTGGCATTTAGAAAATGATTTCTGAATTCTTCGTGATTTTTTATGGAAGCCTTTGAACTTTTTAAAATATTTGAATTAAAATCAATTTTAACTTCTAAAGAAAATTGATCATCTGGTTCTAAAATATATTCGCTATCTGTTTCTTCAAACTTAAAGTGAATTTTTTTTGATGGTTTAAAAAAAGCTTTTTGAGCATTCAAATCATTGATTCCAACTTTGTTTAGTAATTCAAAATATTGGATGCTTGAGCCATCAAGAATAGGTAATTCAATATTATCGATTTCAATAATAATATTGTCAATTTCAAGTGCTTCAATAGCAGCTAATACATGTTCGGTTGTTTTTACAGTAGCCGAGTTAGCTTTAAGTTCTGTACTTCTTTTTGTAGAAAATACATTTTTTGCATTAGCAGTTATTTCTACAGGATTGTCAAAATCAGTTCGAATAAATTTAATTCCAGTAAATGCAGGAGCAGGCTTAAATATTACTTTGGTATTTAGTCCGCTATGAAGTCCTTTTCCTTCAATTGAAGTTGTTGAGGATATGGTTCTTTGGTTTTTTATCATTTACTTTTTAAGTAGCTTATCTAAGTTTTTTTGAATTTTATTCAGACTAGCATAAATATCTGGTAATTTTTTAAAAAATACATAGGATCTTTTATAATCTCCTATTTTAAATGCTGGTGACCCTTGTATTATTGCGTTTTCTGTTTTAACACTAGATGCGATTCCGGATTGAGCTGCTATTTTAACTCCATCAGCAATATGTAAATGACCAACAATACCAACTTGCCCACCAATCATGCAATTTTTTCCTATTTTGGTTGATCCTGCAATTCCGCATTGTGCAGCAATAACGGTGTTTTCTCCAATCTCAACATTATGTGCAACTTGAATTAAGTTATCTAATTTTACACCATCTTTAATTTTGGTAGACCCCATAGTTGCTCTGTCGATGCAAGTATTTGCTCCTATTTCAACTCTATTGCCAATAATTACATTTCCTATGTGCATAATTTTATCAAAATTATCATTTGAAGTTGGAGAAAATCCAAAACCATCACTACCAATAACAACACCAGAATGGATAATGCAATTTTTTCCAACTAGACAGTTATCCATTATATTAACACCAGCTTTAACTATAGTATTATCTCCAATAGTGCAGTTTTTGCCGATATATGAATTAGGAAAAATTTTCACATTCTTACCTATAATAACTCCTTCTTCTATTTTTGAAAAAGAGCCAATATATGCACTAGAATCGATTTTAGCTGTTTCATGTATGTGACAAGCTTTCTCAATCCCTTGTCTAGAATCTTCCTTAACAAACAGGCTGAGTAATTTGCTAAAGCTTTGATATGCATCTTCAACTCTTATTAAAGTTGCATCTGTTTTCGACTTAGAAACAAAATCTTTGTTAACAATTACTGCTGATGATTTTGTGTTGTACAAATGAGATTCATATTTCAAATTAGCCAGAAAGCTTAGACTTCCCTTAAATCCTTCTTCTATTTTACTTAAGGTAAGTATCGAAATATTTTCATTTCCCTCTATTTCACCGTTAATAATATCCGAAATTTCCTTTATTGTGTAAGCCATACTTAAAAGTATTTAAAAATTATATTCTTTAGGAAAACAAATGAAAAACTTATTAACTTTTTGGCTTAAAGTATCAATAGTATGTTGGTCCGAGGCTTCAGAAATATTTTTAAGAGATTTATCTTTAAAAAGAATGTTTATTTCAGATTCCTTAACTTTATACGCGTCATTAGAAATCTGTCCTTCAATTAATAAGTAACCAATATCCTCACGTTTCAATTTATAATCTTTTAAAATAGATTCTTTTAACTTGTTAATTTTAGATTTTTCAAAAGGGTTTTCCTTTACTATTACTTTAAACAAATTTCTTTGAGTAATATTATCTGAAAGTGTCGATAAAATTAAATCCGAATGATTACACCACTCTTTTATACAGGTCATTACATCAAAGTCATCTAATCGAGTAAATGCACGAAATATATTTGAGTTACTAAAATCAGAATAGGTAAAATTGTTTTCAAGAAATAATTTTAAACATGGTGTAGTAAATAAAGAAATATCATTTTGGCATAAGTATTTTGCTCTTTTTAATAATTGAATTAGCATTTGTTCTGCACAAACTACAGTTTTATGAAAATAGACTTGCCAGTACATTAATCTTCTGGCAATTAAAAATTTTTCTACAGAATAAATTCCTTTGCTTTCTACAACAAGATTGTCGTCTACAATATTCAACATTTGAATGATTCGCTCAGAACCAATGATGCCTTCTTGGACTCCAGAGTAAAAACTATCTCGTTTCAAATAATCCATTCTATCCATATCTAATTGACTAGATACTAGTTGATGAAGGAATTTTTTTGGATAACTATTGTCAAAAATTTGAATAGCAATTTCTAATTGTCCATCGAATTCTTTATTTAATTCTTTCATTATAAGAATTGAAATTTCTTCATGAGAAACATTATCCGAAATGCTGTGTTCAAGTGCGTGAGAAAAAGGACCGTGGCCAATATCATGTAATAAAATTGCAATTTCGGCACCAATTGCTTCATCTTGTGAAATAACATGACCTTTTAAACGTAAACTTTCAATAGCTTTAGTCATCAAAAACATTGCGCCTATTGCATGATGAAATCGAGTGTGATGAGCTCCTGGATATACAAGATAGCTTAATCCTAATTGTGAAATTCTTCTAAGTCTTTGAAAATAAGGGTGTTCTATTAAGTCAAAAATGATTCCTTTAGGAAGTCTAATAAATCCATGTATTGGATCGTTTAAGATTTTAGAGTTTAATGCCATTAGAAAAAATTAGCTTAATTTTAATTTTGTAAACTTTGATGAATATATGAATTTTAATGATAAAATTACCATTTTGTGGGCAGACGATGAAATAGATTTATTGAAGCCTCACATTATGTTTTTAGAGCAAAAAGGATACAATATAGTGACAGTAAATAATGGTCTTTCTGCTTTTAATATGGTTTCTTCTTCCAGTTTTGATTTAGTATTTCTTGATGAAAATATGCCTGGATTGACAGGTTTAGAAACCCTCATTAAAATTAAAAATCAACATCCAAATCTTCCTGTTGTTATGATTACAAAAAGTGAAGAGGAGAGTATAATGGAAGATGCAATAGGATCAAAAATTTCAGATTATTTGATTAAGCCTGTTAATCCAAATCAAATTCTATTGTCTATCAAAAAAAATATAGATAATAGAAGATTAATAAGTGAAAAAACAAATTTAGGTTATCAGCAGGAGTTTAGACAAATTGGAATGCAATTAACTCAAGAGTTGAATTTTAATGAATGGACAGAAATATTTAAGAAAATTACCTTTTGGGAGTTAGAGCTTGAGAAATCTGGAGATGATAGCATGCAACAAATTATTGACATGCAAAAATCGGAGGCTAATACTCAGTTTTTTAGATTTATAAAAAGAGAATATAAAAATTGGTTAAACGGTCACTCTAGTTCCCCATTGTTATCTCATAACTTATTTAAAGAAAAAATAGCTAAAAATCTAAGTACAGATTCAGCTTTATATATGATAGTTATTGATAACTTAAGATATGATCAATGGAAAAAAATAGAAGGAGAAATTTTAAATTATTTTTCTGTTATTGAAGAAGATTTGTATTATAGTATTCTTCCAACTGCAACTCAATATTGTAGGAATTCAATATTTTCAGGTTTAATGCCTTCAGAAATGGAAAAGCTTTTTCCTGATAAGTGGAAAAATGATATTGATGAAGGAGGGAAAAATAATTTTGAAAAAGATTTTCTTCAAGCTCAACTTAAGAGACTTGGTAAAACGGATATTAAGATGTCTTACACTAAGATTACAAATTTAGATTCAGGAAAAAAATTAGTAGACAATATGTCAAATTTATCTCACAATAATTTAAATGTTATTGTGTATAATTTTGTAGATATGCTTTCTCATGCAAGAACAGATATGAAAGTGATTAAAGAACTCGCTGATGATTCTGCTGCTTATAGATCTTTAACTGCTTCTTGGTTTGAGCATTCACCTTTAAAGGATATGCTTCAGTTTATTTCAAAATCTAACTCTAAGGTTATAATAACAACAGATCATGGCACTATGCATGTTAAAAGACCATCGAAAGTTGTTGGGGATAAAAACATGACTACTAACTTAAGATATAAACAAGGTAAAAACATGAAATATAATTCAAGTGAAGTTTTTGAAATAGAAAATCCTAAAGATGTATTTTTGCCAACTGTGAATTTAAGTAGTAAGTATATTTTTGCCAAAGAAGATTATTTTTTTGCATATCCAAATAATTTCAATTATTTTGTAAATCATTACAAAGATACTTTTCAGCACGGCGGAATTTCGCTTGAAGAAATGTTAATTCCTATTGTTTATTTAAAACCAAAACCTTAAAATTTGGAGTGGATTTGTAATCATTTAAATGAATTGGATTTTATTTCAGAATCTATTTTAAAAGCTTGTCCTGACACAACTAAATTTATTTTGTCTGGAGAAATGGGAGTAGGGAAGACGACATTAGTTAAATCCTTGTGTCGACAATTGGGTGTTGTGGATGTGGTGAAGAGTCCAACATTTTCTATTGTTAATGAATACATGATAGAGGATGATAAATTTGTATATCATTTTGATTTTTATCGATTGAAGGATGAATCAGAAGCATATGATATTGGCTATGAGTCGTATTTTTTTAGTAATCATTATTGTTTTGTTGAATGGCCATCCAAAGTGCAAAACATAATCCCAGAGCATTTTAATAAAATAGAAATCACTAATGTCAATGGATCAAGAATTATAAAAGTTTTAATATGAATAATATCACTTCATTTGGAAAGGGTGAACTTATGCCTCAAGAAGAAAAACTAGAATTAGTTAGCCAAGAAAAATCCTTGTTTATAGGAATCCCAAAAGAAACTCAGTTACAAGAAAGTAGAATTGCAATAGTTCCTGAGGCTGCTCAATTATTAGTAAGTTATGGACATCAGGTATTAATAGAGTCTGGAGCAGGAGAGAATTCAAGTTTTTCCGACAGTCAATATAGTGAGGCAGGAGCCAAAATTGTTTACAGCTCTGAAGAAGTCTATAAAGCTGATATAATTTTAAAAGTAGTTCCTCCAACATTGGAAGAATTGGCACTCATGAAGGGAAGACAAACATTAATTTCTGCATTACAAATAACGACAAGAGACAAGTCTTATATAGAAGAATTGATGGCCAAGAAAATAAATGCTTTGGCGTATGAGTTCATTCAGGATGATTGTGGATTAATGCCTTTAATACGCTCTATGAGTGAAATAGCTGGTAATACATCGGTTCTTATTGCTTCTGAATGTATGAGTAATGTAAATGGTGGTAAAGGATTAATGCTTGGAGGAATTTCGGGAGTTACACCAACCGAAGTAGTGGTTATTGGAGCTGGTACAGTAGGAGAGTTTGCTACACGTTCTGCTATGGGTTTAGGAGCTTCTGTTAAGATTTTTGATAATTCATTATCTAAATTAAGAAGAATACAAAACGATTTGAATACTAGAGTGTTTACTTCAGTCATTCAACCTAAAGTACTTTTGAAAGCCTTAAAAAGAGCTGATGTAGTTATAGGAGCATTAAGATCAAACGATGCAAGGTCCCCTTGTGTTGTTTCTGAAGAAATGGTAAAACAAATGAAGGATGGTGCAGTTGTTATAGATGTTAGTATAGACCAGGGCGGCTGTGTTGAAACTTCCGAAGTAACTAGCCATGTAGATCCAATTTTTGTTAAACATGGTGTAATTCATTATTGTGTGCCAAATATTCCATCAAGAGTTTCTAGAACAGCTTCGTATTCCCTCAGTAATTTATTGACTCCAATTCTGATTAATGCAGGAGAACATGGTGGAATAGAGTCCTTATTTACAAGTGATATAGGTGTTAGAAAAGGAGTTTATGTTTATCACGGATTACTTACAAATCAAGTCGTTGGAGAATGGTTTGATTTGAATTACAAGGATATAGATTTATTAATTGCTACAATTTAAATATGATAAGAAGATTGTCGATTTTTTTATTCGGAGTATTACTGGGCTTAATGGTAGTTCGATTTGCATTTCCTGGACGTTTTAGTGAGTATGCAAATTATTTTAGTTTAGATTATCGTGTTTTATATCATTTAAACAAAGAGGTGGTTTTCATTAGTCCATTAGCTCAATGTAAACTAGAATGTTTTAATGTTGATCAAGAGGAAGTTTTAGATATTCTAAATGATGGAAGTGTTAACTTTAGTAAAAGTCAAACAAAAACAGAACCGTGTAAGAGTTATACTATCGAAAAAGATAATCTAAATGTTATTTTTGAATTGTGTGAAGAAAAAGTTACACTTAAAGATTTTGAGTTTAACAATCAAAAAAAATGTGATTGTACTAACTAAGTTTTTTTCTTCTTCTTTTTTCTTTAGTTATTAAATTTAACTCTCTGCTAGTTTGACCAGAAATAGAAGTGTTTTCTTGGGCTCTTCTTATTAAGTATGGAATAACATCTTTTACAGGTCCATATGGTACATATTTTGCAACATTATATTTTTGAGAAGACAAGTTAAAACTAATGTGATCACTCATTCCTAAAAGTTGTGAAAAATAGATGTTTGGGTGGTTATTTTCGATTTTATACTTTTTCATTAATTGAGCTAGATATTTAGAGCTTTTTTCATTGTGAGTGCCAGCACATATGGCAATAGTATCAATGTTTTTAATACAATATTCTAAAGATAAGTCGTAGTCATTGTCAGTACTTTGTTTATCTTTTTGAATGGGAGATTTGTAATTAAGTTTTATAGCTCTTTCTCTTTCTTTTTCCATGTAAGCACCTCTAACTAATTTAAAACCAAGAAAATACCCTTTTGTTTTTGCGCGTTCATGGCATTTATATAAATAATCTAACCTATCCCATCGATACATTTGAAGTGTGTTGTAAATAAGAGGTTTCTCGATGTTATATATCGACATTAATTCGTTCACTAAATCATCAATAATATTTTGAATCCAACTTTCTTCAGCATCTATAAAAACGTTAACATCCATTTTTTTAGCTAAACGACAAATAGAGTGTAGTCTTTCTCTAAGAGTTTCTTCCAATTTTTGTTCTTTATAACTTAAATCAGTTTTCGAGCTTAATTTTTCCAATAATTGGATACTTGCAAGACCAGAAATTTTAAAAACAGTAAATGGAATTTTTGAATTTCCTTTAGCAGTTTCAATCGATTTGATTGTTTCTTGAAAAACTCGTTCGTAATCTTCCTCACTATTTTTACCTTCTACCGAATAGTCTAAAATGGTGCCAATATTATAGTTTGCTAGTGAATCAATTACTTTTTGGCAATTATTTATAGATTCACCTCCACAAAATTGACTGTAAATAGTTTTTTTGATAATTGGAATTATGGGTAATTTTATTGTTAGTGCAAGTTGAAGTAGATGCGGTCCTATTTTAACTAAAAAATTATTTCCTAGTAATTTAAATAGCCAATACGATTTTAATAATTCTGTATTGTTTTTTCTTTTAAAAGCAATTTTTGTGTTTTCAAATGATAGCATATACTTACTTTATTTTTCGACATACCATTAAACCATCTCTTATTGGCATAAGAACATTTTCTACTCGATTACTTAGTTGAATTTTTTTATTAAAATCGACAATTGCAGCAGTCTCTTTATCTTTTTCATTAATTTTCTCTATGACCTTTCCACTCCATAATACATTATCTGCAATTATAAATCCACCCATTGCCAAATTATCAATGACTAAATCAAAATAATTTGCATAATTTTCTTTGTCAGCATCTATAAAAATTAAGTCCCACTTTAGGTCTATTTCTGGAATAATATTATTTGCATCGCCAACATGTTGTATGATTTTATCAGCGATTCCTGCTTTTTTAAAGTATGATGAAGACATAGTATATAGTTCTTCATTTATATCAATAGTGTGTAACAAACCATTTTCTTGTAAGCCTTCACTTAAGCAAATAGCCGAATATCCGGTATAAGTCCCAATTTCTAAAATATTTTTTGGATTTATCATTTTACTTAACATTGCCAATGTTCTTCCTTGAAGGTGACCTGATAACATTCTTGGAATAAGTACTTTAGCCCATGTTTCTCTGTTAAGATCTTTTAGTATATCATTTTCTTGTTGAGTATGTTCGCAAACGTAATCGTCTAATTTTTTTGGTAAAAATTCCATATTAATTTTTGTAGCTTAAATAGGATAAATTTGATAAATCGAATACATCTTTAGCAACTTGTTGAAGTTGTTTTGATGTAACATTATTTATTTTGTTTTTTATTTCTTCAAAGGTATCAACTTTGTTGTAAAGTAGGATGCTTTTTCCAATAGAAAGCATAAGATTAACTTCGCTTTCTTGTCCAATAGCTATTTGACCTATAAGTTGTAATTTTCCTTTTTTTAGTTGTTTTGGACCTAGAGGTTTTTTACATAAAATAGCTAGTTCTTTTTTTACTAAAGAAATACATTGTTTGATATTTTGTTTGTCACTAGCCAGATAAATACTAAAAATACCAGTATCACTATAAGGTGTATAGTGCGATTCTACAGAATAGGCAAGACCGTGTTTTTCTCTTATACTTAAATTTAATTTTGAATTCATTCCAGGACCACCAAGAATATTATTTAATAAAATTAATGCAGTTTTATTTTCATTATTTGCATCATAAGCTATAGTTCCTAGCTTGAGATGTGTTTGGTAACCATTATGTTTAAATTGTAAATTAAAAGGGGTATGATTCTTGAATGGAGACCTAATATTTTTATGTTTACTTTGTTCAATGTCACCAAAATATTTTTCGACATATCTTATTAATTTTTCGAATTCAATATTTCCAATAGAACATATAACCATTTCGTGAGTCAAATAATTTCTTTTGATAAAGTCTAAAACCTTTTTTTTATCAAATGATTTCACATTTTTTGGTGTGCCAAGAATATTGTTTCCAATAGGATGATCTTTAAAAATATTTTCTTCGAAATCATCAAAAATTTGCTCAGATGGATTGTCTTTGTACGAGTTTATTTCATCAATAATTACTGTTTTTTCTTTATTTAATTCTTTAGTTGGAAAAGTCGAATGAAAAATAATATCAGAAAGAAGCTCAAGAGAACGATCATAGAATTCCGGCATAAATGAAGAATATACACATGTTTCTTCTTTTGTTGTAAATGCGTTTAATTCGCCGCCAACATCTTCCATTCGACTTAAAATATGATATGCCTTTCTTTTTTGAGTACCTTTAAAAATGACATGTTCTATAAAGTGTGCAAGCCCTTGTTCATGAACCAGTTCATCTCTTGAACCACAATTAATTATTAGACCACAATGAGCAACTGCTCCTTTTGTTTTCTTGTGAACGAGTCTTATTTTATTGGATAATTGATAATGATTAAGTTTCAATAGTATGTGTATATAAAAAAAGACTCAAATACTAGAGTATTTGAGTCTGATTAAATGAGTTTATTATTATCTAGATGCAGTTGATTTACAGCAACCAGAGCTTTTCTTATCACAATTTGAAACTGTTTTTCCAGTTTTTTTACAACAAGATTCTCCTTTTGAGCATTTTGCATCATTTTTCTTTGCGTCTTTTTGACAACTTGCTTTTTCTGTTTTAGAACAGCTTTTTTTAGCATCTTTTTGGCAACTTGCTTTTTCTGTTTTGGAACAGCTTTTTTTAGCGTCTTTTTGACAGCTTGCTTTTTCTGTTTTAGAGCAGCTTTTTTTAGCATCTTTTTGGCAGCTTACTTTTTCTACTGAGCTAATTCCAATTTGTGCTTTTTCATCTTTTGAATTAGTTGTCTGTGCATTTACTCCTATTACAAATGTAACTAGTGTAAACAATAAAATAATTTTCTTCATTATCTTCATTTTTTAATAATTAATATTTTGCGATTATAGATTGATTTCCTTTAACTTTTTGATTGAGTTTTACTTTAATATCAGTACCTACTGGTAAAAAAATATCAACTCTAGATCCAAATTTAATAAAACCAAAATCATCGCCTTTTACCACTTCTTCATTAGTTTTAGAATACATCACAATTCTTCTTGCCAATGCACCTGCGATTTGCCTGAACAAAATACTAAATTTTTTGTTTTCAACCACAATAGATGTTCTTTCATTTTCTATTGATGATTTAGGATGCCATGCAACTAAATACTTTCCTGGATGATATTTTGCATATTTAACAATACCACTAATAGGATAACGATTAACATGAACATTTATTGGAGACATGAAAATGGATACCTGAATTCTTTTATCTTTAAAATATTCTGTTTCTTCTACCTCCTCAATAACAACAACTTTTCCATCTGCTGGGGCAACAATTTCATTTTCACTTGCAGTTACTTTTCTATTAGGATTCCTAAAGAATTGAAGTATTAAGATTATGAAGATACTTGAAATCAACAAATAAAGGCTAGATAACCAATCAGGAGATTGAATCAGATAGTTAGATAAAATAAAAAATAGAAGTGAGAAGAAGATTATTTTATATCCTTCTTTATGAAATTTAATCATTTAATAATTATTTGAAATAAATAAACCATCGGCAATACAAATAGGATACTGTCAAAACGGTCAAGGATTCCACCATGTCCTGGAAGAATAGTGCCACTATCTTTTATATTTGCGTTTCTTTTAAACATGGATTCAACTAGATCACCTAATATAGAAAAAATACAAACTAATATAGAAAAAAGTATCCATTCAATTTTTGAAAAAGTCTCAAAATACAAAGGCAATACTAAACCACCAATAATACAAAAGATCAAGCTTCCTATTACACCTTCCCAGGTTTTTTTTGGAGATATATTTTCATTTAACTTTCTTTTTCCAAATTTAACACCAATTGCATAACCTCCAACATCAGAAAGCCATACCATTATAAAGGTAGATAGAATTGTTTGATAATTATAATTTCCGTTTTCAAATGCAATTAGAAAACTGATAAAAAGTGGAAGGCAAACATAAACTAAACCTAATAATGTAGAGGAAATAGAATGAATAGAAGTGTTATTTTTATTAATTAGTGGAGAGATAAAGAGAATAAATAGTGAAAAAATAAGAGATGAAACTAAATACTTTGTGAATTCTGGGAGAAAAGAAAAAGAAATAAAAATTAGAAATAGAATAAATGAAATAATAAAGCCAACTGGTTTATTGGCTTTAAATTCTAGTTTTTCTACCATTTTAAAATATTCATTTAACCCAATAAAAGCAATAAGAAAGAAAAAAAAGATAAACGTAAATTTACTAATTAATAAGCATGAAATTAGGCTTACAACATATACTGAACCTGTAATGATACGTAAACTAAGATTATTCATTTTTTTGATTAATTAGCAAATATGCTTTTTCTAAATCGTTACTCAAAACTTTTAGTTCAGCTTCCCCAAAATTTAGATATGAGGAGTCTTGTTTGTTTAGTATAACAGAAGGGATACTATTTTCATTTAAAACCCCTTTTAAGAGTTCAAGTTCATAGAGCTTATTGCTGCTTTTGATTGTTATCCAATTCTGACTCATCATTTTTATCTTCAGAAACCTTAGCCTCAGAAGAGGTATCCGCTTTTGGTTTAGTATCAACTTCTTTAGCTTCGTCCCATTCTCTTGGTCCAAAAATAGTTAATAAATCTTCTTTAAAGATAACTTCTTTTTCTAATAGTAACTCAGCTAATTTAGTAAGTTTATCCTTGTGTTTAAGAAGAAGATCTTTTGTTGTATGGTAGCAACTTTCAATTAATTTACTTACTTCTTCGTCAATAGTTTTCGCAGTAGCTTCGCTATATGGCTTTGTAAAAGAGTCTCTACCACTAGAATCATAAAAGCTTATATTACCTACTTTTTTATTTAATCCATAGACTGTAACCATGGAATAAGCTTGTTTTGTAACTTTTTCAAGATCGCTCAATGCTCCAGTAGATATTTTATCGAAAATTATTTCTTCTGCGGCTCTTCCTCCAAGAGTAGCACACATTTCGTGGGTCATTTGTTCTGTTGTAGTTAACTGTCTTTCTTCTGGCAAATACCATGCTGCACCTAGAGATCTTCCTCTAGGTACTATAGTTACCTTAACTAAAGGAGAAGCATATCTCATAAACCAACTTACAGTTGCATGTCCTGCTTCGTGAAAAGCAACAGTTCTTTTTTCTTCTTTTGAAATTAACTTATTTTTCTTCTCTAAACCACCAATAATTCTATCTACTGCATCAAGGAAATCTTGTTTGCTTACTTTCTTTTTGTTTTTTCTTGCAGCGATTAAGGCTGATTCATTACATACATTTGCAATGTCAGCTCCTGAAAAGCCTGGTGTTTGCTTGGATAAGAAATCAACATCTACATCTTTTTCAAGAGTTAGTGGCTTTATATGTACTTCAAAAATTTCTTTTCTTTCATTTAAATCAGGTAAGTCAACAAAAATTTGTCGATCAAACCTTCCTGCTCTCAATAGTGCTCTATCTAAAATATCAGATCTGTTTGTTGCTGCAATTACGATTACTCCAGAATTTGTACCAAAACCATCCATTTCTGTAAGAAGTTGGTTTAGAGTATTTTCTCTTTCATCATTCCCACCTGTCATATTATTTTTTCCTCTTGCTCTTCCGATTGCATCAATCTCGTCAATAAAAATGATAGATGGAGCTTTTTCTTTAGCTTGCTTAAATAAATCTCTTACTCTTGACGCACCAACCCCAACAAACATTTCTACAAAATCTGATCCAGATAATGAAAAGAAAGGTACTTGAGCTTCTCCAGCTACTGCTTTTGCTAAAAGAGTTTTACCTGTACCTGGAGGTCCAACTAATAAAGCACCTCTGGGTATTTTACCTCCTAAAGCAGTATATTTACTTGGCTTCTTTAAAAAATCAACTATTTCTTCGATTTCTTCTTTTGCTCCTTCTAATCCTGCAACATCTTTAAAGGTTACATTAACTTTTGTTTTATCAAATAATGTAGCTTTTGATTTTCCAATGTTGAAAATTTGTCCACCTGCACCTCCGCCTCCACTCATTCTTCTCATTAAAAATATCCATATTGCTATCATGATCAGTATAGGAAAAATCCAACTGAAAGCATCTCCAATTATATCTTTTCGGGTGGAGTATGTAACTGTTATTCGTTCTGACTCATCTGTATTCATTTCAGCTTCTTTTAACTGATCTACGAACGAATCCACTGATCCTATTTCGAAAAAATAGTGAGGACCACTGTTTTCTGAGTTGCCAAATGATTTTGAGCTAACGTCTTTATGTCTTTCTTTTTTGAGTGCTTCTTTTTTGATAAAAATTTCAGCTCTTTCTCTATTGACAACTATAATTTTTTCAATTTCTTTATTTTGAAGAAAATCTCTTTTAACTTCTTGCCAAGAAACTTCTTTTGTATTTGTATTGACACTGAGAATTTGTATTCCAAAGAACAATAAAGCTATAATAGCATAAATCCAATAAAAATTAAATCTAAAAGTTTTTGGTTCCTTTTTATTTTTCATATTCTAATCATTTATACGCTCAATAATTCCATCACCCCATAATTTTTCAATGTTGTAATAATCTCTAATTTCTTTCTGAAAAATATGCACAACAATATTTCCATAGTCAAGTAAAATCCATTCGCTTTTTTGAAGCCCTTCCTTACTAAAAGGTTTATCTTTCAATACGTTAATGGTGTATTCCATAATTTTATCAGCAATAGAATTGGCGTGGGTGTTTGATGTTCCATGACAGATAATAAAATAATCACAAACAGCAGAGTCTAATTCTTTTAGGTTAATGCTAACAATTTCTTTAGCTTTAATGTCCTGCATTCCCTCAATAATAACATTGCCTAAAATGTCTGAATCGTTTGGGATGTTTTTAACTGTCATTAATATCTTTTAAAAATCAATTTATTTAAACGGACAAAAATAGTGAATTTTATCCTTAATTTGTAGCAATGAATAGGTTGTTTGTTGGTAAAAAAATAATACGATTAAAAGAGGTTGATTCAACCAATACTTTTTTGCAAAATTTGAATTCCAATTCTTTAACATTTGAAGGATTGGTTGTCTGTTCGGAATTTCAAAACAAAGGAAAGGGTCAGGGCATAAATAAATGGTATGCTGAACCATCAAAAAATTTATTATTTAGTGTTTTATTGTTGCCCAAATCACATATCGAAAATCAATATTTTTTAAATAAAGCTATTTCAGTATCTATATGTCAAGCATTAATTAAAATTGGAGTAGAACCATGTATTAAATGGCCAAATGATATTTTAGTTGAACATAGAAAAATTGCAGGGGTTTTAATTGAAAATAGAATTAAAAAAACTAGACTAGAGAGTTCAATAGTTGGAATTGGACTAAATGTGAATCAAACAGATTTTGATTCAGAAGTGCAAAATCCAACTTCTCTTAAGGTGCTGACCAGAAAAACAAATCAAGTTGACAATGTATTAGATGAAATTCTGAACTTTATTGAAACGAATTATTTAAAATTTAAAAATGAAAAGTTTAAAGAGTTACAATCTCTTTATAATCAATTTTTATATTTAAAGGACAATACAGCAAAAATTAATATAGGTGAAGAAATAAAAGAAGTAAAAATCTTAGGAGTTGATGATTATGGTTGTCTTCTTGTAGAAAGCGAAGGTAAATCACTTTCCATATCACATTCGGAAGGAAAAATTATAATTTAATTTCTTTAATTTTTTGTACAAGTACATTCAAAAACTGAGTCAATGGTTTAGAAACCATCATTTTCATCATTGCATTTAGCTGTGCGTCAAATTGAAATTGAACATAACAATTATTACTGTCAATTTTTTCTAAACAACAATTTAGTTTAAAATCAAGTTTATCGTTTTCGGAATTCATACTTACTAATGAGTATGGAACTTTATCACAAATAGCGAGATGAATAGTTGGCATTCCATTGATAGAAAATGAACATTCTTTTTCAGTTACCTTTAGATCCTTTATTTCATTTGGCATAAGATGAATGAAGTTGTTAAAGTTACTAATGAAATTAAAAATCTTTTCGTCCGATTTTTCGATTAATATTCGTTCACTCTCTATCATTTTATTTATTCCATTTAGACGGATTTGATCTCCATTCTTTTAGAAGCTCTATCTCTGTTTCGTCAATGTATCTTGTAGCTAACGCTTGGTCTACTAGTGTATCGTAATTTCCAAGAGTAAATAATTCGCAATCATGATTTTTGAAATTTTCTTCTGCTTTTTCGAAACCATAAGTAAAAATGGCTGCCATCCCTTTAACAATACATCCAGTCGATTTTAAAGCATCTACAGCAGCTAAACTACTTTTTCCACTGCTGATTAAATCTTCGATAACGACAACAGACTGTCCGCTTTCTATTTTTCCTTCTATTAAATTTTGACGACCATGATCCTTTGTCGATGATCGTACATAAATAAAGGGTAGCCCTAATTCTTGTGCAACTAGTACACCATGAGCAATTGCCCCTGTCGCTACTCCTGCAATAACATCTGGTTTTCCATATTTTTCTAATATTCCTTTTGCTAATTCTTGTCGGATAAAATTTCTAATTTCAGGATGAGAAAGAGTTATCCTATTATCGCAATAAATTGGCGAATGCCAACCTGAAGCCCATGTAAAAGGATTGTTTGGATTTAAAATTATTGCTTTTATTTGTAGAAGTGATTTGGCAATTTGCTTTGCAAGGTCATTATTTAAAATCATTTGGCAAATGTATGAAGTTTTCATCAATAATAACTCCTTAATTTTTACCGATAAAAAACAAAATCAATTTTCAACATCTACTTTTTTTTTACAAGATATTTGTTGGAATGATGTTTTTTCTGAATTAAATAGTGGTGAACGAAAACAAAAAGTGATTTTTTGTGATGACTTAAATAAATCTTTTCAATTATTTAAACAAGCTGTTTGTTTAATTAGAGCTGGTGGAGGGCTAGTAACAAAAGATAATAAGATATTATTTATTTACAGAAATAAAAAATGGGATTTACCAAAGGGAAAAATAGAAAAAAATGAAGCTATTGAGAAGTGTGCAGTAAGAGAGGTTCAAGAAGAATGTGGAATAAGTAAACTCAAATTAGATTCTATGTTATTGCAAACTTACCACATGTATTTACAAAATAACAAATGGATTTTAAAAGAAACAACTTGGTTTACAATGCAATGTTTGTCCAATGATATATTAGTCGGTCAAGAATCTGAGGGGATAGAATTGGTTCAATGGGTTGAAAAATCAGATGTAAATAAGTATGTCGAAAATACATTTCCCAATATCAAAAAAGTAATTATTGCATTCTTAGAAACTAAATTTTAATTCCATCTGGTACAAATTTACTGATATCACCTCCATATTTAGCAACCTCTCTAACTAGTGTAGAGCTGATGTGTAAGTATTCTTTTGATGTTATTATAAAAATGGTTTCAATACTATTTTCTAGGGTTTGGTTAATTTGAGCTATTTCTTTTTCGTAATTAAAATCTTTTGAATTTCTTAATCCTCTTAAAATAAATTGAGCATTATTTATTCTACAAAAATCAACTGTTAAACCATCATATGTTTTAATTTCAATCTTTGGTTCATTTTGGTACAAATCTTTAATCCATTTTAGTCTTTGTTCTGCAGAGAAAAAATATTTTTTCTCTGAATTTGTACCAACCGCAATAATTATTTTGTCAAAAAGAGGTAAGGCTTTATCAATAATATATTTATGTCCTAATGTGTAAGGAGAAAAGGATCCGGGAAAAACAGCAATTTTTTTATTCATATTTCAAATTTAAAAAAACTAAAATTTACTTTTCCATATTGTCTTACATTTTCAAAAAAATGAAAATCACTAAAATCTATTGATTTATCATGTTCAATTATTAAAAAACAATTGTTTTTTAAAAGATTATGTTTAAAAATTAGTGTAGGAAGAGAAAGTATATTTTCTAGTGCATATGGTGGGTCAGCAAAAATTAAATCGTATTGACCTTTATTGGATTTGATAAATCTAAAAACATCAGAACGAATAACCTTGTTGTTAAGTTCTAATTCTTTATTCATTTTTTTGATAAACTGAATACTTTTAAAATCAGATTCTACAGATGTTATATTGCTTGCTCCTCTAGACATAAATTCATATCCAATATTTCCGGTGCCTGCAAAAAGATCTAGTACGTTTATTCCTTCAAAACTTATTTTGTTGTTGAGAACATTAAATAAACTCTCCTTTGCATAATCAGTTGTAGGTCGAGCAGGTAATCCTTTTGGAGCAATAATATTTTTCCCTTTATATTTTCCTGAAACTATACGCAAAGGTGTTGGTGTAAAATGGAATAACAATTGTGCGTTTCAATCTGGTCAACAGTTGGATTTAGTTGAACCAATTTATTTCTATATCCAAAAGAAACATCTTTGATGTAAGTATATATGAGTTGATATAAGTCAGAATTTTTATGAATGTTTCCAAATAAATGAACTGGATTTTTTTCTGGGTCTAATTTTAGCTGTTCATAAGCAAATAATAAATGATAAATAAAATCATTGGCATGATGGAACACATAATTATTAAAAAATATCAACTGATTTTTTTCTATAATTATTAATTGAAAATCTTTTTCGTTAACATTCAAAGCAATCTTTTTTTTATCGCTGTTTTTGTACTGGTTAAGAAGATTAATAATTATTGAAGTGTTCTGATGCCTTACAGTGGCGTTTGTGAAATAGGTCTCCACAATTGATTCCATCGCTTTCGGAACCCCATATATATTATAACAACTGATGCTTTCTATTTTATCGGTTAAAACATTTAACTTTTCTGTTTTATTATGATTTAGCGATAAATAGTTATTTTTATTTTTAGCTTGGTATAATGAGTAATGTATAAATGTATTTTTATTGTTCAAAATACATATGTTCGTAGATTTGTATTTTTTGTTTAGGTACGTGTGGTCAGAAAGAATATTTTCTATTACTGATAAAGGGCCGAGGATTTTTTCAATAGCAAGAACCTCATTATTGTCATGGACTAACCAAGTGATATTATTAAGTCCTATTTCTAGTGACAGATGGCAATTTTCAATTTTTTGTTGAGTAAGTAAATGTTCGTCGATATGACTAAACGAGATATTACTCACCCCAATTTCCATTAATTGAAGCTTCTGTCATAGATCCAACACTGATTAATTTGTTCATGTTTACTCCTTTATTACTTGCGTCAATTCCATCCATAAATGTTTGGTAGCTTGTTGAAACTTCAAAAACTTGTACAATTACTTTACCTTTTTCAATTTCTCCAGCTTCTATTTTGAATCTCTGTTTAGTATCAGAAAAAGGTACATAAGATAACTGATCAATATCAAATGTAATATCAGATTCTCTAGAGTTTAGATAATTTTCTGAAAATACACTCTCGTAAACACTTACAAATGCAGAATCTCTAGAAATTATACCCGCTTTTAAAGCTTGTTCTTCTGTTAAACTGTCTGGCACTTCTCCAACTGCTTTAATTATAGGTAGTGAATCATTTTTAACAAAGTTAATCAGCGTATTAAAGTCATTGGCATACTTCTTATTTTTTTCTTTGTAAGCTACTTGTG
The DNA here is from genome assembly GCA_049890095.1 of Flavobacteriales bacterium. Lineage (GTDB taxonomy): Bacteria > Bacteroidota > Bacteroidia > Flavobacteriales > UBA7312 > JABAYQ01. The sequence continues at coordinate 133,995 of JBMHCD010000010.1, forward strand.
CAGATCGAATATCTATTAAATTCTGAATTACTTCTTTTTTTCTTTCATTAAAATCTTTTTCAAAAGAAATTTGATTAAGAGGGCTTTTTACCACAAAGTAGGCAAGAATAATGATTGCAGGCCACAATATTAAGCTGATTGTTTTTTGATTCATGATTTTATTTTTTCTTATAGCAAATCTACAATTTTTTGATTATATTTTTGATAGTTTTGTTTTTACTCCAATCAAATTAATGATCGCAAATAAACTAACATCACTTTTATTTCAAAATTTTGTTTTTGAACCTACTGAAGAACAAAAGAATACGATGTTATTGCTTGCAGATTTTGTAAATGACTCTCAAGAAAAAGGAATATTTTTGTTGAAAGGATATGCTGGAACAGGGAAAACAACCTTAGTTAGTTCGTTAGTTAAAAGTTTAGTTCCTGTTCGAAAAAAGTCTATTTTATTAGCACCTACAGGAAGAGCCGCTAAAGTATTATCTGTTTATTCAAAAAAACAAGCTTTTACTATTCACAAAAAAATTTATTGGTTTAAAACAAACGCTTTTGGAAAGTCATTTTTATCATTACAAGAAAACAAGCATACGAACACTATTTTTATTGTTGATGAGGCTTCGATGATTCCTGATTTATCGGACAAAGAATTTGGAGGAAGAAATTTGTTAAATGATTTAGTAGAATATATATATTCTGGAGTAAATTGTAAACTAATATTAATAGGAGACACTGCACAATTACCTCCAGTTCATTTAAGTATAAGTCCAGCATTGAATAAAAAAACTCTTGAGTTTGAATTTAATAAAAGAATTACTCAAGTGCAGTTAACACAAGTAGTCAGGCAACAATCTGATTCGATGATTTTAACTAATGCAACTTCATTAAGAAATCACATTAGTAAAAAAAGCTCAAATTTTCCTCAGGTACAATGTAACAAAGATGTGGTTAGTTTACAATCTGGTGTTGATATTCAAGATGCTTTAGAAGATGCTTATAGTTTAGATGGAGTAGAACAGACCGTTGTTATATGTAGATCAAATAAAAGAGCAAATTTATATAATCAGCAAATTCGAGCTAGAATTAGATTTCAAGAAGATGAAATATCAGTAGGTGATTTTATTATGGTAGTGAGAAATAATTACTTTTGGCTACCTACAAGCTCAAAATCAGGATTTATTGCTAATGGTGATACAGCTGAAGTTTTGAGAATATATGAAATAAATGATATTTATGAGTTTAAATTTGCAAGGGTTTTAATACGATTAATAGATTATCCTGAAATGGATGATTTAGAAGTAGTGATAATGCTAGATTTATTGCAGTCTGATGCACCTTCGTTAACTTTTGATGAGTTTAAAAAACTTTCATCCAATATTGAAGAAGATTATAAGGATATTCCAAAAAAAATGGACCGTATAAAAGAACTGAAAAAGAATCCATTTATGAATGCTCTTCAAGTTAAATTTTCTTATGCTGTAACATGTCATAAATCTCAAGGAGGACAATGGAAAAATGTTTTTGTAGAACAGGGTTACTTTATACAAGAAATGCTTTCAATAGAATATTTCAGATGGTTATATACTGCATTTACAAGATCTACTGAAAAGTTATATTTAATTAATTTTAAAAAGGAATTTTTTGCTAAATGAAGATAGTTCTTAAAATCATTCTTAAAATATTGGGATGGAAAATAGGTGGAATAACTGAAATACAACATGATAAGTATTTAGTTGTTGTTGCTCCTCATACCTCTAATTGGGACTTTATTTATGGTATTCTATTTGCTTATCAATTACCATTTAAAATACATTTTTTAGCAAAAAGTCAGTTATTTACTTTTGCATACGGATGGTTTTTTAGAGTGCTTGGAGGTATTCCTGTTGATCGAACAAAAAAAAATGACTTAGTTAGTCAGGTAGTTGATATAATTGATCAAAAAGAAAAAATTGTTGTTGGGATTGCTCCTGAAGGAACTAGAAAAAGAACAGAAAAGTGGAAAACGGGTTTTTATTACATTGCCAGAGAGGCGAATATACCTATAGCACTTGCTTTTATTGATTATAAAACTAAAACAATTGGCATTGATAGTATTTTTTTTACAAGTGATAAAAAAGAAAATGATTTAAAGTATATTGAGTCGATTTATTCAAAATACCAAGCAAAATATCCAATGATGTTTAATAATAAGATAAGTTAAAAAAAGCACCTTAAAGGTGCTTTTTTTTAGATGTTATCAATAATAGTTTGCAGTTCTTCTTCTGTAACTTCAATTAGGTTATCAATATTTTCTATATGATTTTCACTTAAAGTGACATTAGAAACTATATTGTAGTAAAAGGTACTATCAATTTCGGCAATTACAACAAAGCTAATATCCATTCCTACAGGCGTTGAATAGCCTAGACCTAAATCAAAGTTACTATCTTGGTCATAGTCATTCATGTTCGCTACTGAATTTATATCTGTATAGTAAATGAATACTATTGAATTAGAACCATTAAAATCATCAGGTAAAATTACATTTACTCCTGTTAGCGGATCGGTAGAGTTATAAAAGTAATCGCAATTAATCCATCCAATAGAATCCATTGAAAAGTTATAACTAAAAAATCCATTTCCACCAGGAACATTTGTAGAATCATCTTGGATTACAATAGTTACAGTGTCTTCTGATGTATCCCATCCGAAGTCATTGTTTTCATCAAAAGAACCATCAAACAATTCCATTTCAACATATTCGTTTGTAGGAATACTTACAATTACAGGATTAGCATCATTTATGCTTAGTTGTTGATTACCCTGCATAGCATTTAAATAAATTATTCCTCCAGATACTAGTAACTGACCATCATTTGTGAAAGTTGGTCTGTTTAACATCATCATTTCTTTTTTAGAAATTGCTTCAATTATTTCGATGGTGAAATCACCAGAAACAGGTGTTCCATTAGAATAATTGAATGTAGATGGACCAAAACTTATAGAGTAGTTGTGTGTATTTGTATAAATAGTTTGAATGTTTGAAGAAGAACTTACAGAGTGTAATTGTGTTGCTTCGTTGTTATTATCTTCAAAAAATTTATTTAATTGACTAGATAAAGTTGGACTAATATTATTATCTATAATTATTGTTGGGCTATCTTCTTTTTCACAAGATGCAAAAAAAAAGGTTAATAAAACAAATGGTAGTAAAATAGTTTTTATCGATTTCATTTTGTAAAATTTTTTTTTCTTAAAACTACAATAAATTTTTATGTTAAAAAATGTAAAAAAAAAACTGATCATAAAATGGTCAGTTTTTTTAAAGGGTTTAAGCCATTACTTTTTGTAGTCCCGTATCTAAAGATTCTAAAAATTCTTCTGTAGTTACATAATGACTTTCATTAAGTTTTTTTCCATGAATACATAGAGCCAAATCTTTTGTCATTATTCCACTTTCAACGGTATCAATGCAAACTTTTTCTAAAGTATTACAGAAGTTTATAAGATCATTATTTTTATCTAATTTTCCTCTGAAAGCTAGACCTCTTGTCCATGCAAAAATTGATGCAATAGGATTAGTAGATGTTTTTTTACCTTGTTGGTGTTGTCTATAATGTCTTGTTACTGTTCCATGTGCAGCTTCAGCTTCCATAACATCACCCTCTGGAGTAACTAAGGTGGATGTCATTAGTCCTAATGATCCAAATCCTTGAGCAACCGTATCTGATTGCACATCACCATCATAATTTTTACATGCCCATACAAAAGCACCATTCCATTTTAATGCTGCTGCAACCATATCGTCAATAAGTCTGTGTTCGTAGGTAATTCCTACTTTGTCAAATTCAGTCTTAAATTCGTTTTGATATACTTCTTCAAAAATATCTTTAAAACGACCATCGTATGCTTTTAAGATAGTATTTTTTGTTGAAAGGTATAATGGCCATTTTTTTGAAAGGGCTTGATTGAAACATGATCTTGCAAATCCATAAATAGACTCATCTGTGTTGTACATACTCATTGCAACTCCACCTTGCCCTTCATAATTGTACACTTCCCAGCTTATTTTTTCTCCGTTTTCTGGTTCAAAAGTCATGGTTAATTTTCCTTTTCCTTTTATGACTGTATCTGTGGCTTTATACTGATCACCAAAAGCATGACGACCAATACAAATAGGCTGTGTCCAGTTAGGAACGAGTCTAGGAACATTCGAACAAATTATTGGTTCACGGAATACAGTACCACCTACAATATTTCTAATAGTTCCATTTGGTGATCTCCACATTTTTTTTAAACCAAACTCTTCAACTCTTTGCTCATCTGGTGTTATGGTAGCACATTTAATACCAACTTTATATTTTTTGATTGCATTAGCCGCATCAATTGTAATCTGATCGTCTGTTTCATCTCTGCTTTCCATTCCTAGGTCGTAATATTTTACATCTAAATCTAGATATGGAAAAATTAATTTGTCTTTGATGAATTTCCAAATAATTCTTGTCATTTCATCCCCATCAAGTTCAACTACTGGGTTCTCAACTTTAATTTTGTTCATTGTTTGTTTTTAATTATAAGATTTGCAAATTTAACATTTAGTAACCAAAAATATCTTCTAATGTTAGAAATTTCACTGGACCATGTTTTTTTAATGCATCTAAATCCAATTCGTCTTTATTTCCTAACACCAATATAGTATAATCGTTTCCACTCATATACTGATTATGGAAGTTACTGATATCATCCATTGAATAAGAATTAATATTTTCAAAAATATCTTTTCTCATATCATAATTATAGCCTAATTTTTTAGCAGACTCATAATTGAAAAGGATATTATCTTTGGTAATTCTTTCTGTTCTTATTTTTTGAATTACAGCTTCCTTTGCATTTTCTAAGTTAGAAGGAAGTTGAGGTACTTCATCCAATAATTCATTCATTCCAAACATTGCTTCTTCTAATTTGTCTGATTGGGCTCCAATATATGCTGTAACGAAATGCGATTTATCCTTTTCTCTTGGTGTAGAATAGGCACTATAAACGGAATATGCTAATGCTTTCGATTCTCTTAATGTTTGGAAAACAATAGATCCCATGGAACCTCCAAAGTATTCATTATGTAGTTTAATTAAAGGCATTTTTTCTGCTTGAAACTTTTCTCCTTTTGCTACCATTAGAATTTCGACTTGCTTCATATCATAATCTACTATATACACATTTGTAGAGTTTATATCAAGTTCTTCAAAATTATTGTTGTCTTCGATCTGGATTAATTGGTCAGGTGTTTTGTGGAACTCTGTTAATAGATTAGTTACAATTTCTAATTTTTCTGGTCCATAATATAAGATTCGATGCTGGTATGATGTCAACTGTTTTAGTATAGCTATCAACTCTTCTGAAGTTACTTCTTCAATCTCCTCGTTGGACAAAGTTGTTGTAAATGGATTTTTAGCACCATATTTAGCAAAATTGACCATACCTTTTTGTAAAATTACAGACTTATTTAGTTTATCATCACTACGTTTTTTGACTAGGTCACTTTTAAGATTATTTAGTGCGGTTTCATTAGGAACAATATTCGCTAATAAGTTTTCAAATAACTCTACAGAAGTAGTAAAGTTTTCGTTTAAACCTGTAAGTGAAATAAAACTCTGTTCATTTTGTATATTAACACTTACATCGCATCCTAACTTATAAAACTCTTCTTTTTTCTGAGATGGTGATATTTTATCCGTTCCTAAATAGTTTAGGTATTCAATAGCCATTTTTAACATAGGATCGTGATTAGTCCCTCTATCTGAGATATAATATAGCTTAAAACGGTCATTTTCGTTATTTTGTAAATATGAAAGTGAAACGTTATTCACTTGAGCTGTTTTTACATCCGTAGAATAATTAAGAAAATCAGGTTCAATATTTTCAACTTCTTTATCTAGTAAGTTGGTTAAGAACTCAGACTTTGCATTAGGATTTACCTCTACAGGAGTTATTGTTGGTTTTGTTACTTTTCTAACTGAAAGGTCCTCTCCATAGTTTTTATTTACTAAAACATAATTGTTCTTGTAATATTTATTTGCAACCTCTATAACTTCGTCTTTAGTAATACTTTCTAAAACAGATATTTGGTTTACATAGGTCTGCCAGTCAATTCCTAAAATAAAGGATTGAACAAATTCGTCAGCTCTACTAGAATTTTTTTCTAATTTTTTAATTTTAGAAAGTTTTAAATCATTAATTATGGCTGGGATTAACCAGTCAGGAAATTCTCCTTTTTTGACCAATTCAATTTGTTCTAAAATCAAATCCTTAACTTCTTCTAAACTTTGATTTTGCTTGGGTACACCAAACAAAATATGAGAGCTGTAGTCTTTAAGTATATATGGGAAACAACTAGCTTGTAAAACTTTTTGTTTTTGATTAAGGTTTAGATCAATTAAGCCTGCTTGACTATTACTCAAAATCATGTCGATAACGCTCAAGACTTTTGTTTCTCTATCGCTAGCACCAGGAAAACGATAACCCATATATAATCGTTCTGCATCAGGTCCATAAACTTCTTTAATGATTGGTTCGGTTATTTCTTTTTCTACTCCAGGTACAAAGACGGGGTCTTCTTTTCTTTCAAATTTTCCAAAAGTGTTGTCTATCCAAACGATTACTGAATCTGGGTTGAAGTCTCCAGACATACAAATTGCCATGTTATTCGGGACATAGTTTTTATTGAAATATTTTCTTATTTCTTTTAGGGAAGGATTTTTTAAATGGTCTATAGTTCCGATGGTTGTTTGTGTACCATACGTATGATTTTGATAAAGTCCAGAGAGTAAAGCTTCAAACATTTTTCGTCCATCACTATCTAATGCTATATTTTTTTCTTCATAAACGGCCTCAAGTTCCGTATGAAATAATCTAAAAACGGGATTTCTAAATCTTTCGGATTCTAGATCAAGCCAATTTTTAATTTGATTAGAAGGAATATCATTTAGATATACAGTTGATTCTGCAGAAGTATATGCGTTTGTTCCTTTTGCACCTATACCTGAAGCCATTTTGTCATACTCATTTGCTATGGCAAATTTTGCTGCTTCTCCAGAAATTGAATCAATTTGTGCCCAAATTTTATCTCTTTTTATATTGTCATCCATACTAGTTTGACGATATTCTTCGTATAAATTCTCAATTTTGTCTAGTAAAACCTTCTCTTTCTGATAGTCAAGTGTTCCAAATTTATCAGTTCCTTTAAATAACATGTGTTCTAAGTAGTGAGCTAATCCGGTTGCATCTGATGGATCATTTTTACTTCCTGCATTTACTGCTATATAAGTTTGAATTCTAGGAGCATCCTTGTATGTAGTAAGATAAACTTTCAGGCCATTATCAAGTGTGTATACTCTTGAGTTCGTTGGATCATTTTTTGCACTTTCATAAGAATAACTATTCATTTTTTTATTGATGTTTAGAATTATCAGAACTATAGCTCCGACAATAAGTAAATAGGTGATTTTTGTTTTCATTCTTTTATATATTAATAATCTATTTCCAAATTAAATTGATCTCTTAAATTGTTTAAGGTATTATTTTTACTTGCCATTTTTTTAAACTTGTCTTCATCAGTATAAGCAATCATGTCTTTTTGTTCTAATTCTTTTATTTCAATCACTAGTTTTATTTTGTCGTTGTTGAGCGATTGCTTTAGGTGTTTTAGTAATATCAAATGATCTTCTAAAAACACACCTTCTTGTACTTTATTGTCTAGTGTTACTAAAATTGAAAAATCATTTTGTAGCTTTCCTGGATGAGATTTAACAATTGTCATGAAATTATGTTTACTAGCATATTCTTTATTATTTTGAAAGTCTAACCAACATTTGTTCAATTCATCTTGATTAAAGGATGAAAAATTTTTAATGATTTCTTCTTCGCTGGAGGTTATTTCATTTTCTTTCTTTTGTACAGAAGAATTTATAGCGATAGTTCTTCGTTTAGTTTCGACCTTTAAAATTTTAGATTCTATTTGTTTTTCTTTTTTTATTTCATTGGAAAAAACGTTGTTTTCAGAAATAGTTTTTTGTTCAACTTCTTTTTCAATATTTTGATTTATGGGAGTATTATCAGAAGTTTTTTTAGGAGAATCTTTATGAACTTTTACGTTAAAAGTTTTTTTTTCACTAGAATTTTCTGATTCAAGACCGTATCCGCATAATTTCATTAAAGTAAGTTCAACTAATAAACGTTGATTTTTACTAGATTTATAATTTATGTCAGACTTGTTGCAAAGATCCAGAGCAAATAACAAAAAGGATTGAGAGCATAAATCTGATTGTTTTTTATATTTTTCTTTTATACTTTGACTTACTTCTAAAAGTTTTAGAGTAGAATGATCTTTACAAACTAATAAGTTTCTAAAATGTTCTGCTAATCCGTTTAAGTAATTTTGACCATCAAACCCATTATTTAAAATTTCATCAAACAAAGCTAATGAGGAGGGGATGTGGTTTTGCAAAATGTTTTCAGTTGCTTTAAAGAAATAATCGTAGTCTAAAATGTTTAGGTTTTGTACTACAGAATTGTAATCTAATTTATTTCCACAAAAGCTTACAATTTGATCAAATATTGATAGGGAATCTCGTAAAGCACCATCAGCTTTTTGTGCTATGATGTGCAGAGCATCTTCATCAGCTTCGATATTCTCACTTTGAGCAACAAATTGTAAGTGTGTTGTAATGTCTTCAATTTTAATTCTTTTGAAATCAAAAATTTGACATCTTGAAAGAATGGTAGGAATTATCTTATGTTTTTCTGTTGTTGCTAATATAAAAATAGCGTGGCTTGGGGGTTCTTCTAAGGTTTTTAAAAAGGCATTAAAGGCAGCTTGAGAAAGCATATGAACCTCATCAATAATATAAATATTATACTTGCCAACTTGAGGAGCAAATCTAACTTGATCTACTAATTCCCTTATTTTATCTACTCCATTATTAGAAGCAGCATCCAATTCGTGAATGTTGAACGAATTACTTTTGTTAAATCCATTACAAGATTCACAATTGTCACATGCTTCAATATTTTCTGTTCTATTAAAACAATTTATGGTTTTTGCTAAAATTCTTGCACAACTAGTTTTGCCAACACCTCTAGGACCGCAAAATAAAAAGGCTTGAGCTAATTGGTTATTTTTTATAGCATTTTTGAGAGTGTTTGTAATAGATTCCTGACCAACAACCGTATCAAAGGTTGAAGGACGATATTTTCGTGCTGAAACTATAAAATTATCCATAAATCAATTACATGATTGCCCACAAATATACTATTTGTATTCAAAAAATCTTAGATAATATCTAAAGTTTACAAACTATTTTTTGACGATAAAATTGATAAGAGTTCATCTTTAACTACTTTCTTATTTGTGATAGGAAAAATGTGTCCATAACCTTCGATGGTTTTGGTTTGTAAATAATGTTTGTCAAAAACTTTTTTTGCAAAGTTTATATTGCCTGTGTAAGGTACTAATTTATCGTTTGAACCATGTAAGTATAAAATAGGTGTTTTTAATTTGTGCCACTCATTTTGTAGTCTATTTAATTCTTCTTCATGTTTCATTTTTTCTTCTTGGGCTATTATAAACGGGGTTGGAACCAACCATTTTGTAAGTTTTTTTTGAGCTATTTTTCCGATAGAAAAGTATCTTTCATCTTTAGGAGAAATAGCTGGTGCTAACATTATCACATGTTTTATTTTATCTTTTTTATTTAGAGCTATTTGCCCTGCTATAGGACCTCCAAACGACCATCCAACTAGTATAATTGGCGTATTTATTCGATCGATTAACACTTCAATACTTTCTCCTTGTTTTTGTATTGAGGTTTGGGGCTTTCCAAAATCGGAATATCCATAACCTAATCTATCAATGGAAATTAAATTTGCCTTTTGATTTAATTCATAATCATGTAAGTAATCTTCAAAATCAGTGCTAGATCCAGGAGCGCCATGAATAAAAAGGATGGTTGTTAGATCTTTATCTAATGGTTTTGATATTACATATCTCATTGTCTTATTTTCAAAAGAATAGGTTAACACTTGTCCTTCAAATCCATTTTTCGCTAGTTGTTTTATTATTTTCTGATCTGATTTTCTCATTGTAAGACATGCTGGTATAGAGAAGATTGTTGCAGTTGTAAGAATGGTACAAATAATTTTTTTCATGTCATTTATGTAATGCTTAACAAGTATAATCATAATGCATTCAAAAAACAAAAATATGTCAAGTCTATTTTTCATTTGTTTAATAAGATAATTTTCATATTTTTGCGACCCTTTTTTAAGGTAAAGAAGGATTAACTTAAATTATTTATTTATGAACCATTACGAAACCGTTTTCATTTTGAATCCCGTTTTGTCTGAAGATCAGACAAAGGAGACGGTACAAAAGTTCAAAGGACTTTTAAAAGATGGCAATTCTAAAATTATTGCCGAAGAACAGTGGGGCTTGAAAAAAATGGCTTACAGTATCCAAAAGAAAAAAACAGGTTTTTATTTCTTGTTTGAGTATGTTACGGATAGTAAAGAATTATTAGACAAGCTTGACTTAGCATTTAAGCGTGAGGAAAGAATTATGCGTTGGATAACTGTAAAGTTAGATAAGCATGCAGTTGCTTATGCAGAAAGCAGAAGAAAAAGATTAAACACTAAAAAACAGGAAGCATAATGGCAGATAATATTAGATACTTAGCACCTGTAGATGTAAACAATAGAAGTGCGAAAAAATATTGCCGCTTTAAGAAAGCCGGTATTAAATACATCGACTATAAAGATCCAGACTTTTTGATGCGATTTGTTAATGATCAAGGTAAAATTTTACCAAGAAGAATTACAGGAACGTCATTAAAGTTTCAAAGAAAAGTTTCACAAGCAATTAAGCGTTGTCGTCATTTGGCATTAATGCCATATGTTGGTGACCTACTAAAATAATCCAAGGTTATGCAATTGATATTATTACAAGACGTAGAAAAGTTGGGTTTTAAAGATGAGTTAGTAACTGTTAAAAACGGTTATGGAAGAAACTTTTTAATTCCTCAAGGAAAAGCAGTTTTAGCTACTGAATCTGCTGTAAAAGTTCTTGAAGAAAACCTAAGACAAAGAGCCAAAAAGGAATCCAAAATTATTGAAGATGCTAATAAAGTAGCTGAAGCTTTAAATGGTTTAAACATTAAGTTAACTGCAAAAACTATTGAAGGTGGTAAGCAGTTGTTTGGTTCAATTAATTCAAATCACTTAGCAGACGAGATTATTAAAATGGGTCATTCTGTTGACAAAAAATTTGTTAAGTTAAGTAACATCAAACAAGTTGGTGTTTACAATGCTGAAGTGAGATTACACCGTGAAGTAAAAGCTGAATTGACTGTAGAGGTTGTAGCTGCAAAATAAACGGAATAAAATATTTTGTAAAGAGCCCATCATCGATGGGCTTTTTTTTATTCGTATCTTAATGCTTCTATAGGATCTAACCTCGCAGCTTTTATTGCAGGAATTATACCTGATAAAAGTCCTACTACTATACATATGGCTAGTCCATAACTTATCCATAACCAAGGAATAATAAAAACACCTCCTGTAAATGCTGATGTAAGATTACCAACAGCTATTCCAAAAATTATTCCTGCTATTCCTCCAATTTGACAAATGACAATTCCTTCAATAAGAAATTGATTTCTGATAATATTAGGAGTTGCTCCTAATGCTTTTCTCACGCCAATTTCTTTAGTTCGTTCTGTTACTGACACAAGCATTATATTCATTAATCCTATAGCAGAGCCTATAAGTGTAATTATACCAATTACGGATGCTGCTATAGAAACATACTTTAAATTATCGATAAGGATTTGTGCTAAATTATCGGAGCGAATAATATCAAAATTATTTTCGTCTTTTGGACTAAGCTTTCTTGTTACTCTCATTTGAGCAGTAGCTTCACTTATTGCGGTTTCAAGCATTTCTGAACCCATTGCCAGGCAGCTTATAGTAAAAGATTGGTTTGCATATCCGAAGTGTCTACGAGCATTTGCTATAGGTATCAAACAGTTTTTATCTCCCCCAAAACTTATGCTAGACCCTTTTTCTTCTAATACTCCAATTACTACATATTTGTTTTCTCCTATTCGAATAAATTTAGAAATTGCCGATTGATTATCGAAAAGAAGTTTTGCTGTTTCTTTACCAAGTATGACAACATTTTTACCAGAAAGAGCTTCTTCATTATTAAAGTTTCTTCCATATTTTAGCTTGTAACCTGCTGTTGCTAAGTAATTTTCATCTACTCCCATTATATCCACATTAGGATCTGTTTTTTTGGAATTGTATCGAATAATTCCTGTTGATGTGGCTCTTGTAGAAATAGAAGTAAGGTTAGTACTATTTTTTTTAAAATGTTGGGCTTCAGCGTAGGTAATAAATTTATACCTTTTTGCTTTTCGTCCTTTTTTACCTACTTGAATTCTAGCTCCTTTATTTCGAATATTAAAAGTGTTTGCTCCCATGCTAGTGAAGTTTTCATTAATAGAGGAATTGATGGATTCAATAGCGGTTTGTATTCCCACTAAAGCTGTTATTCCAATTGCAATAATAAAAATAGTTAGTACGGTTCTTAATAAATTAGTTCGAATAGAATTGAGAGCAATTTTTATGTTTTCGAATAGTAGTTGCATTAGGATGCAATATAGAGATAAATTCTTTTATTTCTGAGATGAAAAATGTAGATTTGCGATTGGCTAAGTTCAAAGATAATTTTAAAAAAATAGATGTATGGCGTTTGATATTGACATGATTAAGAAAGTTTACTCTCAATTTCCTGAGCGAATTTCTCAGGTAAGAAAAGTGGTTGGAAAACCATTGACTCTTTCCGAAAAAATTCTCTATGCTCATCTTTGGGAGGAGTCCACTAATACCGCATTCGAAAGAGGAAAAGATTATGTTGATTTTGGACCGGATAGAGTGGCAATGCAAGATGCTACTGCACAAATGGCTTTACTTCAATTTATGCAAGCAGGAAAAGATAAAGTTGCCGTTCCTTCAACAGCTCATGCAGATCATTTAATACAAGCTAAAATAGGAGCAGACAAAGACCTTCAAAATAGTTTAAATACAAATAATGAGGTATTTAATTTTTTGAGTTCTGTTTGTAACAAATACGGAATTGGTTTTTGGAAGCCAGGTGCGGGAATCATTCATCAAGTAGTTTTAGAAAATTATGCATTTCCAGGAGGTATGATGATTGGAACGGATTCTCATACTGTTAACGCAGGTGGATTAGGAATGGTAGCAATTGGAGTAGGTGGTGCAGATGCGGTAGATGTAATGGCAGGGATGCCTTGGGAGTTGAAATTCCCTAAATTAATTGGTATTAAACTAACTGGAGAATTAAATGGTTGGACATCTGCAAAAGATGTAATTCTTAAAGTTGCAGGCATATTAACTGTAAAGGGAGGAACTGGCTGTATTGTAGAATATTTTGGAGATGGTGCAAAGTCTTTGTCTTGTACTGGAAAAGGAACAATTTGCAATATGGGAGCAGAGATTGGTGCCACAACTTCTACATTTGGTTACGACGAGAGCATGGAAAGATATCTACGATCGACCAATAGAGATGATGTTGCAGATGCGGCTAATGAAATAAAAGAGCATTTAACAGGTGATGCAGAAGTATATGCTAATCCGGAACAATATTTTGATCAAGTAATTGAAATTAACTTATCTGAATTAACTCCTCATTTAAATGGTCCTTTTACTCCAGATTTAGCAACTCCGGTGTCTAATATGAAAGAAAAAGCTATTGAAAATGATTGGCCATTAGATATTGAATGGGCACTTATAGGTTCATGTACCAATTCTTCTTATGAAGATTTAACTAGAGCTGCTTCTATTGTAGAAGATGCTGTAAGCAAAGGGGTTAAGCCAAAAGCAATTTTAGGAATAAATCCAGGTTCTGAACAAGTTCGATATACCGCTGAAAGAGACGGATTATTAAATACGTTTAATAAGTTTGAATCTACTCGAATATTTACTAACGCATGTGGACCATGTATTGGACAATGGGATAGAGAAGGAGCAGAAAAACAAGAAAAGAATTCAATAGTTCATTCATTCAACAGAAATTTTGCTAAAAGAGCAGATGGTAACCCGAATACTCACGCTTTTGTAGCTTCTCCAGAAATGGTAGCAGCAATAGCTATTTCAGGAAGATTAGATTTTAATCCTATTACGGATAGTCTAAAAAATGAATCTGGAGAACAGATTATGTTGAGCGAACCTAAAGGAATGGAATTACCAGAAAATGGTTTTGGAGTTGAAGATAATGGGTATCAAGCTCCTGCAAAAGATGGTTCTGGTATTGACGTAGTTGTCAAACCAGATTCTAAAAGATTACAATTATTAACTCCATTCAGCCCATGGAACGGACAAAATATTACTGGAGCTAAGTTGCTTATCAAGGCAAAAGGTAAGTGTACTACAGACCATATTTCTATGGCTGGTCCATGGTTGAGGTTTAGGGGGCATTTAGACAATATTTCTAATAATTGTCTTATTGGTGCTGTCAATGCTTTCAGTGACAATACTAATGCAGTTGTTAGCCAAATTGATGGTTCTACTGATGAGGTTCCTAATGTTGCTAGATCATACAAAGCGGCTGGTATCCCTTCAATAGTTGTAGGAGATCATAATTATGGGGAAGGTTCTTCAAGAGAGCATGCAGCTATGGAACCAAGACATTTGGGTGTTTGTGCTGTAATTGTAAAATCTTTTGCTAGGATTCATGAAACCAACCTAAAGAAACAAGGAATGTTAGGTCTTACCTTTGATGTAGAGTCAGATTATGATAAAATTAGAGAAGATGATACCTTTAATTTTATTGATTTAGAAAATTTTTCACCATCTAAGCAACTTACCTTAGAAGTGATGCATGCAGATGGTACTAAAGATACTATAAAACTAAATCACACTTATAATGCTCAACAAATAGAATGGTTTAAAGCAGGTTCTGCTTTAAATTTAATTAGAAAGCAAAATGTTTAACTAAATTTTTAAATATAAAAAAAGCCCGAGCAAATTGCTCGGGCTTTTTTGTTTAATTGTTTGTTGCTTTTCTGTAATTATCTATAGCAACAAAATAGTTAGGATCTTCTAAAATATTTACATCGCAAATTTTCTTTGCTTTATTAATTAATTTAATGCAGTCTGGAGACAAGTGTCTTAAATGAATAATTTTATTTGATTGCAGATATTTTTCAGCCAATTTATTAATTGCTTCAATAGCTGATTGATCCATTATTTTAGAATCTTTAAAATCAATAATTATTTCATTGGGGTCATTTTTTATGTCAAATTTACTCATGAATAATTCTGTAGAGCCAAAAAATAAAGGGCCATAAATTTCGTAGTGTTTCACACCATACTCATCAGTCGATTTTCTTGCTCTGATTCGTTTTGCATTTTCCCATGCGAAAACTAATGAAGCAACGATTACTCCAGAAATAACCGCTATGGCAAGGTCAAAAATAACAGTCATTAAAGTCACTAATAGGATAACAAAAATATCTGCTTTAGGAACTTTGTTAATTATTCTAAAGGAATTCCAAGCAAAAGTTCCTATCACAACCATAAACATCACTCCAACCAAAGCAGAAATAGGAATCATTTCGATATAAGTAGAACCAAATAAAATGAAGCATAGTAATGCAACAGAGGCTGTAACACCTGAAAGCCTTCCTCTACCACCAGATTTAATGTTAATAATACTTTGACCTATCATTGCACATCCGCCCATGCCACCAAATAGTCCGTTGATGATGTTTGCACTACCTTGTGCTACACATTCTCTATTTCCATGTCCGTGAGATTCGGTTAGTTCGTCGATTAAATTTAAAGTCATCAAGGATTCAATCAATCCTATTGCAGCTAAAATAAGTGCATAAGGAAGCATAAAAAACAAACTTTCTATGTTAAATGGTATTACAGGGAAATTAAAAGATGGAAGCCCAGCCTTAATACCACTACCGCCTCCTTCTATTATGAAAGATTGTACGGTTGAAGTATCTATTTTGCCAAAAATAACTATGCAACTAACTACAATAATAGCACTTAATGCTGCGGGTATTTTTTTAGTTAATTTAGGAAGAAAAAACATAATTGCCATTGTTAGTAATACCAAGCCAATCATATTAGTCATTTGTGTTTGAGCAAGCCATTCACCTTCGGATTTAAACATATTAAGCTGCGAAAGAAAAATCACAATTGCCAAACCATTAACAAAACCCATCATAACAGAACTGGGTATCATACGAATAAATTTACCTAGTTTTAAAGCTCCTGCTAGTATCTGTATTGTACCTGCTAATAGTAAGGTAAAAAATAAATATTGTAAGCCCATTTCTTGACCGCCCATTTCTACACCTTCCCTAATCAGGTGTACCATAACCACAGCCATTGCTCCAGTAGCTCCTGAAATCATCCCAGGTCTTCCGCCAAATAAAGAAGTTACAATCCCCATCATAAATGCTCCATATAAACCAATTATGGGAGAAACTCCAGCTACAAAAGCAAATGCTACTGCTTCTGGTACCAAAGCTAAGGCAACAGTTAATCCAGATAAAATATCATCTTTGACTGTACCTTGTTTTTTATCAATAAAATTATAGTTCAAAACGTATATGTATTAAGCGGCAAATGTATGATTTAAAGTGACAAATAAAACCAGTATTGAAAATAAAAATTGTACCTTCGGTTTATAGTGCAAAAAGACAATAAAAAATACATTTGGTCCTGGGCGATGTATGATTTTGCTAATTCGGCTTTCACGACATTGGTAGTAACATTCATATACAGTGCTTTTTTTACAACTACTATTGCTGCAAACGAAACAGAGGGAACAACTTGGTGGTCTTTGTCCATATCTGTAACAGCTATTTTTGTTGCTATAAGTTCTCCTTTTATTGGAGCAATTGCAGATGGATCTTTTCTACGAAAAAGGATAATGATTTTTTCTACTTTTTTATGTGTATTTTTTACTTCGTTATTGTTTTTTATTGATTCCAGTCCATTATATGCGATTATAATTTTCACATTGGCGAATATAGCTTTTGAAGTAGGCAGTGTTTTTTATAATTCTTATCTACCAGATATTTCCACAAAAGATAAAGTAGGTCGAGTTTCTGGCTTTGGTTGGGGGTTAGGTTATTTGGGTGGGCTTTTGGCATTGCTTTTGTCTCTGTTTTTTTTGGTTGAACCAGAAACCGCTCCTTTTGGACTGAACAAAGAAGAAGGGCAGCATATTTTAGCAACCAATTTATTAGTAGCGATATGGTTTTTAATTTTTAGTTTACCCTTGTTTTTAGTTATAAAAGACAAAAAATCTAAAAAATGGGTTTTTACTCAAATGGTTGTAAAAGCTTATCAAGATTTGTATCAAACCTTCAAGGATTTAAAGAAATATAAAGCAGTACAAAATTTTTTAATAGCTCGTTTGGTTTACAATGATGCTTTGGTAACTGTGTTTGCTTTAGGAGGAATTTATGCATCGGTCACAATTGGCTTTAGTTTTGAAGAAATTTTGCTTTTAGGAATTGTTTTAAACATAATGGCCGGTTTAGGAGCCTTTGTTTTTGGATTAGTTGATGATAAATGGGGTAGCAAAAAAGTAATTAAGGTGAGTATATTGTTTATGATGTTGGCTAGTTTTTTTGCTGTTTTAGCTCCTGACTTGCCAGGTTTGTGTCAATTAGCTTTTGGAGGAGATGCTGTACCAGATTTTTACAATACAAAAAATATTTTTTGGTTATCGGGAATTATGATTGGTTTTTTTGCTGGGCCTATACAATCATCTAGTAGAGCTTTAATGACTAGAATTACACCAATTGAAAAGAAGAACGAGTTTTTTGGATTTTATGCGTTTTCTGGAAAAGCAACAGCCTTTTTAGGACCTTTAATCTTTGCATTGGCATCCGACTTTTTTAATACCCAACAAATGGGTTTGCTCATGATTTTTTTATTATTTTGGTTGGGATATGTATTAATTAAAAGATTAGTTCAATAACAATTCTATATCTTTGTACAATGCGCTATACATTTCTGTTTTTGTTACTTAGTCAGATAGTTTTTGCACAGCAATTTTTTACATCTACTGGTAATGTTAGTTTTTATTCCTCAGCTCCATTAGAGGATATACAAGCAGATAATCAAAAGATGTCTGGAGTAATCGATTTTTCTAACGGACAATTTGCATTTAAAATAGCTATTCAAAATTTTATATTCCCTAATTCGTTGATGCAAGAACATTTTAACGAAAGTTATATGGAGTCTGAAAAATATCCATATGCTATTTTTCAAGGAACGATAAATAATTTTTTGTCGTTGGACTTGTCCAAAAACAATGAAGCAAAGTGTTTAGGAATATTAGAGTTACATGGAGTAAAAAAAGAGGTCGAAATCTTATCCACTATTATTAGAGAAAATAAAGAAGTTAGAATTGAATCTACTTTTGATGTGGCTTTAAAAGATTTTGATATAAAAATTCCTAAACTAGTAATGTATAATATTGCGGAAAATATTAATGTTAAAGTTAAAGCTTCTTTAAAATCTAAATAAATGAGAAACTTAATTTTATTATTTACTTTTTTTAGTTTTCAGCTGCATTCTCAAGATTTATTAAGCTTGCTAAACAACGAAGATGATCTAAAACGAGATGTAATAGCTGTTTTTAAAGATAGTAGAATCGTAAATGCTCAATCATCCGAACAATCTTCTAAAGGAGAATTAAAATTTTTAATTCAACATCGATTTGGAACGATTAATCAAGGAAGCTATGCTCTATGGGGTATTGATGATGCAAAAGTAAGATTCGGATTTGAATATGGTTTGTCCGAAATATTTACTCTTGCTATAGGAAGAAGTTCTGATAAAAAACAATATGACACATCTGTAAAGGCTAAGTTAAAAAAACAGACTACTACTTTTCCTATTTCTATCTCTACGTTTTCTGCATTTTTTCAAATTCATCCATCTGATTTTCAACGACAAAGAACTGATTTTGATTGGTCAGATTTTCAAAGTTTCTCTAACCAAATTATTTTAACAAAAAAACTTTCTCAACAACTTTCTCTAGCTATTTTACCTACTCATTTGTACGATAACGAAATTAATCAACGTTTTTTTGCTGGATTTGGAGGGCGGTTTAAGATCAGTAAAAGAGTTTCCATAAACGGAGAATATTTTTATCCTATGAATAAGCTATCAGATACTTTTAATTATTTGGCTGTTGGCTTTGATATAGAAACAGGAGGGCATGTTTTTTCTCTTCATTTAAGTAATTCAAGAGGAATGAATGAACATGCTTTTTTAACAGAAGTTGCAGATTTAAAAGAAGGAAATATATATTTTGGTTTTAACATTTCTAGAAATTTTGCTTGGTAAAAAATGGAAAATAAATTCGATGTTGCAATAGTAGGAGGAGGAATAGTAGGTTTGGCGTGTGCTTATAAACTTCAATTGAGTTACCCTAAACTTAATCTTGTTGTTTTTGAAAAGGAATCCAAATTAGCAAATCATCAAACGGGACGAAATTCTGGTGTTATTCATTCCGGATTGTATTATAGACCTGGCTCTTATAGAGCTAAAAATTGTGTCAATGGAAGATTGCAATTAGTAGAGTTTGCCAAGAAATACGATATAAAACATGATGTTTGTGGGAAGGTAGTTGTTGCTACTAATAAAAATGAATTAGATCGCTTAGATTCTATTTATGAGACAGGGAAAGCAAACGGACTAAAAGGAATTTCTAAAATATCTATCCAAGAGCTTAAAGAAATAGAACCTTATGTTAGTGGGGTAGGTGCAATACGAGTACCTGAATCTGGAATTATTGATTTTGTGGGAGTTACTAATAAACTTGCACAATTAATAAATGATATAAACGCTAATAGTAAAATTCTAACCAGTACAGAGGTAATAGATTTTGATGAAACTAAAATTATCACCTCAAAAGGTGATTTTTTTGCTAATAAAAAAATTATCTGTGGTGGACTTTTTTCTGATCGATTAGCAAAAAAAGATGGATTAAAACCATCTTTAAGGATTGTAGGTTTTAGAGGCGATTACTATGATCTAACTGAAAAAGGCAAACAAAAAGTGAATCATTTGATTTACCCTGTTCCTAATCCGGAATTTCCATTTTTAGGAGTACATTTTACAAGAATGACTGATGGAACTATAGAATGTGGTCCTAATGCTGTTTTTACTTTCAAAAGAGAAGGATATGGAAAAACAGATTTTAATTTGAAAGATACATTTGAAGCTTTATTATATATAGGTACTTGGAAATTATTTTTTAAACATTGGAGATTTGGTTTAAATGAATATCGACGAGCATTTTCTAAAAAATTGTTTTTAAAAGAGTTAAAAAGATTAATACCTTCTCTTACTATGGATGATATTAAAGTAGGTCGAAGTGGAGTGCGAGCAATGGCTTTGGCCTCTGACGGCGATGTTTTTGATGATTTCAAAATAGAATATTTACAAAATAGTATACATGTTTTAAATGCGCCTTCACCTGCTGCAACTGCTTGTTTAGCAATTGGTGATGAAGTGTTGAAAGTTGCTCAAAAAAAGTTTAGTTTAGCATAGTATGAAATTATTCGGCTTTAACAAGAAACGCAAAGTAAGTGTAAAGAATTTAGCATCTATTTATGCCAATACATTATTTGAGGTAATTGATAATGGTTTTCCAGAAATTATTGAGTTTGTAAACGATAATCGAAAATTTGAAGAGTCGCCTAACCTTCAGCGAAAAGATATAATTTGGTTTTTAATGATCATTTTTGCTGGAAACAATCATAGGCTTTCAGACTATTTTGATGATTCAGTCGTTGATCGAATTCACTTAGCTAGTTTAAACGAGTTGATAAATTTTGTTGATCAGGAAGAAGATGTTGTTCGCGATATGTTTTTGGATTATGAACGATTCTTTAAGGATCAATTAGTTGACGATATAACTATCGAAAAGGCAATGGCTAAAAGTATTTTTGTAAAGTATAATCTTAATGATTTTCAAGGAGAACTATTAAAAAGCCAAAATGAGCCGAATCCAGTTTTTTTACAAGAACTTACAGATCTTTTAAGTCACTTTATATGGAACTGGAATGATTACCTCCAAAAATATAAAGTAGTCGATTAAAATTCTATTCCTGTATAATTTGTGGGGCTTATTTTTTTCAAACTTGATTTTAGTTCATCATTGATATCTAGAGTGTCAATAAAAGAAGCAATGCTTTTTTGATTAATAGTCTGATTTGTTCTTGTTAATCCTTTTAACGCTTCATATGGTTTAGGATAACCTTCTCTTCTCAAAATTGTTTGGATAGCTTCTGCTACAACTGCCCAATTGTCTTCTAAATCTTTTGAAATAGCTTCTTCATTTAAAATTAATTTATCTAAACCTTTCATAATAGACTTGAAAGCAATTAGAGTATGAGCCATTGGAACACCAATATTTCTTAAAACAGTTGAGTCTGTTAGGTCTCTTTGAAGCCTAGAAATAGGAAGTTTGGCAGATAGATGTTCGAATAAAGCATTAGCAATTCCTAAATTTCCTTCTGCATTTTCAAAATCTATAGGATTTACTTTATGTGGCATTGCGGAAGAACCTACTTCACCAGCTTTAATTTTTTGTTTAAAGTAATTCATAGAAACGTAACTCCATATATCTCTTGATAAATCTATAAGAATAGTATTTATTCTTTTAAAATTATCGAATAATGCAGCTAAGTTATCATAATGCTCTATCTGTGTTGTTACTTGTGATCGATCTAGTTCTAATACTTCTTCAACAAAGTGATTTGAAAATGCGGTCCAATCAATTTCTGGAAATGCAACGTGATGTGCGTTAAAATTTCCCGTTGCTCCTCCAAATTTTGCAGAAAAGGGAACAGTATTTAATAAACCTATCTGTTTTTCTAATCGTTCTATAAATACTAAGATTTCTTTACCTAATCTAGTTGGGGATGCTGCCTGGCCATGTGTTCTTGCCAACATTGGTACTTCTGCCCATTCATCTTTTAATTGTACTAGTTGATTTAGTAATTCCAGATAGTTTGGAAGATATACGTTTTTAAAAGAATCCAATAAAAGTAGAGGAGTTGCTGTATTATTTATATCTTGAGAAGTTAGTCCGAAGTGGATAAATTCCTTGTATTTTTGGATTTCTAGTCGGTCAAAAGCTTCTTTGATAAAATATTCAACAGCTTTAACATCATGATTTGTAATCTTTTCAATATCTTTTACCGCCTGAGCATCTTTATCGCTAAAATTTATATAGATTGAACGAAGTTCATCAAATAAATTTTTATCGAAATCATTTAGCTGTGGTAAAGGCAATTCACACAAACAAATAAAATATTCAATTTCGATTTTAATTCTGTATTTTATTAGAGCAGCCTCAGAATAATAAACCCCTAGCTCAGAAGTTTTAGATTGGTATCTTCCGTCAATTGGCGAAATAGCTGTAAGTGTAGATAGACTCATTTATTGTTAATTGTTTAGTCTTGCAAGTTACTTTTTTTGTTTTATTAAAAATAAAAAAGACCATTCAAAAGATGGTCTTTTTTAATACTTTGTAAGCAGGGTTTATTTTTTAATAAATTTTTCATGATATTAAGTTTTAAATATTGTACAATTTAACTAATTATTTCTTAAATCATTCGAAAATCTACAATTCTTTGCTCTATAAATGATTACTTTTGTACCATGGATGTAATGATTCTTGCTATAAGTATATTGATAATGTTGGTTGGATTAATTGGTTGTTTTGTTCCGATTATTCCTGGTCCTCCATTATGTTATGTTTCATTACTGATTATTCACTTTTTTAGTTCTTATAGTTTGGATGCTCAGTTTTTAATAAACTGGGCGTTAATTATAACAGCAATAACCTTTCTTGATATATGGCTTCAGATATATGGAGTCAAAAAATTTGGAGGTAAAAAGAAAGCGATAAATGGAACAATGATTGGTTTATTTATAGGTATTATAGTACCTATTCCTCTTGGATTTATTCTCGGTCCCTTTTTAGGAGCTATGGTTGGAGCATATTTAGAATCTGTGGATAATGATTTGTTTCAAGTTTTAAAAATTGCTGCTGGTTCATTAGTGGGTTTTTTAGGTGGTATAGTACTTAAGCTGGTTGTTTGTAGTTATATGATTTTTGAATTAGTTAACGTTTTTTAATGTCAAAATTAAAAGTAGCAACAATTTCTTATCTAAATAGCATTCCTTTTGTTTATGGATTAGAGAATAGTTCATTAGATTTGGACATAAAATTAGATATTCCGTCAAATTGTGCAAAAAAGTTGTTAGAAGGGGAGGTCGATTTAGCTCTTGTTCCTGTTGCTATTCTACCAATGTTAAGAGAATATTATATTATTGGAGAAAGTTGTATTGGTGCTAATGGTAAAGTTGAAACAGTTTGTTTGTATAGCGATGTTCCGTTAAATCAAATTGATACGATACTACTAGATTATCATTCTAAAACTTCAGTTCAATTATTGAAGGTTTTATGTAATAAATATTGGAAAATAAATCCAAAATTTATAGAAACTTCTTCAGGGTTTGAACAAAAAATTAATGGTAAAGTTGCTGGTTTGATCATCGGAGATAGGGCGTATAATTATCACAATCAGTATAAAAATATGTTCGATTTATCTGAACATTGGAAACAGTTTACTGGCTTGCCATTTGTATTTGCCTGTTGGGTTTCAAAAACTAAGTTTTCTGATGAAATAGTTAGTCAATTTGATAAAGCAATAAAATATGGATTAAATAATTTGGATGCAGCCTTAGAGAAAAAATCAAAACAGTTTAATACCACAATCGACAAAAAAAAGTATTTAACTGAAATTATAAGCTATCAATTGTCTCAAAAAAAGAAAGAGGCCTTAAACCTCTTTCTTTCATTTATTAAATAAATTATCTCTTTTTTACTTTTTCCTGTTGTTTTTTAGCCATTTCTTCCAATCTTTTTTGGAATTTTGATTTTTTGACAGGTTTCTTTTTATTTTGTTCCATTTGTCTCAAAATACTTGCTTCATCAATGAAATATTTTCGCATTACGAATTGCTGTCCAAAAGTTACCATATTAGCTAAAAAGTAATAATAACTAAGTCCAGCAGCATAGTTGTTAAAAAAGCCTAAGAACATTACTGGCATTAGATACATCATCCACTTCATTTGCGCCATTTGTGGACCACTCATTTGATTATTCATTCTTGTGTAAAGCAAAGTAGATATTGTCATTAATAGAGTAAATAAACTAACATGATCTCCATAAAATGGTATTTCAAATGGAAGACTCAATACGGAGTCGTAAGAAGATAAGTCATCAGCCCATAAAAACTTTTGTTGTCTTAGTTCTATACTGGCAGGAAAAAATCTAAATAGAGCGAAAAGAATAGGCATTTGCAACAACATAGGAATACAACCTCCAAGAGGATTTACTCCTGTTTTTTTATAAAGTGCCATCACCTCTTGCTGAGATTTCATCGGATCTTTATCCTTTTGTTTTTCTTGAATTTTATCAATTTCAGGTTTGAGAACCTTCATTTTTGCCTGAGACATGTAAGCTTTCAGGGTGAAAGGAGCAAGAGCCATTTTAATTATGAATGTCATAATCAAAATGATTATACCATAATTAGATATCCATGAGCTCAATAAGTTAAAAATAGGTATTACCGCATATTTATTAACCCATCTAAATATTCCCCAACCTAAAGGAATCATTTTTTCTAAATCTAAATTATAAGAAGAAAGTGTTTCATAATGATTTGGACCAAAATAAAATTGCATTGCATTCTTTCCATTCTTTTTATGATCGTATGGAAGACTTATTGTTGCCGTTAAATTTCTTACAAAATCGTTTGAAAATTCATTGTTGTAGGCCGCAACATTTGTTGGTTTTTCAAACCCTTTGTTGTTAATTAAAACAGAACTAAAAAATTGATGTTTAAAACCAATCCATTGAGCTCTACCAGCAAGTTCTTCTTCATCATCTTTAGATTCAGATAGGTAATCTACATCATCGTTTAAATACTTGAAATAAGTAGTGGAATACATTCGTTCATTTTCAATACTTTTTTCAGTATGTGGTAAATTTATTTCCCAATTTAAGTCAATGGTATTTTGATTTGATGCAATTAAATTTTGAAGATTGTAATGATTAATTTCAAAATCAATCATGTAATCATTTGGTTTAATGCTATAAACGTACTCTATATAACCACCGTTTTCAGCCACAAGTCTCATTACTACTTTTTGATTGCTTATTTCACTTGCTTCAAAGAAGAGTTCTTCAGAATTGATACGTCTATTTTCGGAAAAAAAAGCAAGATTAAATCTAGATGAATCTTTAGCGATTAGGTTTAATGGTAAAGAGTCGCTAGTTTGGTATTCTTTTAAAATAGCCGATGTTATTCGTCCACCTTTTGGAGAAATGGTAAGTTTTAAAAGTTCATTTTCTAAATAAACATCTTGTCCTTTTTTGAAGGCAGATGATGCAAATGATCCATATTTACTTAGACTTTGATTTTTATCAAGACTATCTTTTTTAGTAGAGCCTAATGATTGATTTTCCAATTCATTAGCCTTCTCTTCTTGTAAAATAACAGTTCTGTTATTCTGTTCTTTAGCTTCCTCTACGTTAGGTGGATAAATTAAATTATAGCCAAAAACAATGGCAACAATCAATATTACACCGGTGATGGAATTTTTGTCCATAATTAATTTTTTTGTTGTGCGTGTTTAATAGCAGCTTTTACAAACCCTACAAATAATGGTTGAGGATTTGAAACTGTGCTTTTGTATTCAGGATGAAATTGTACACCAATGAAAAATGGGTGTTCTGGAATTTCCATTATTTCAACTAAGTTTGATTCTGGATTAATACCAGTTGCTTTCATGCCATTTTTTTCAAATTGGTTTAGAAAATCATTATTAAACTCATATCTATGTCTATGTCTTTCTTTTATTAAATCTTTATTATAGCAGTCTATAGCAATGCTATTTTCATTTAATTTACATGAGTACGCTCCAAGCCTCATAGTACCACCTTTGTTTGTGATGTGTTTTTGTTCTTCCATCATATTTATAACTGGGTGATTAGTTTGTAGGTCAATTTCTGTGGAATTTGCTTTTTCGAGTTTGAGTATGTTTCTAGCAAACTCTATTACTGCACATTGCATACCAAGGCAAATTCCGAAAAATGGAATTTTTTTCTCTCTAGCAAATTGTACAGCATTTATTTTTCCTTCAATACCTCTATCTCCAAAACCAGGAGCAACTAAGATACCGTCAAGATGGTGCAATTTGGCGTTAATATTTTGTTTGTTGAGTTCCTCAGAATGGATCCAATGAATATTGACTTTACATTCATTTTCAGCACCACTGTGTATAAAGGATTCTGAAATAGATTTATAAGAATCTCTCAGCTCAACATATTTTCCTACTAAACCCACATTAATACTATTTTTTGGGTTTTTAAGTCGGAAAAGAAATTCTTTCCATTTTGCAAGATTAACCTCAGTACTGTCATTCATGCCTAATTTTCTTAAGGTAACTTTGTCGAGGTTTTCTGATTGCATTAAAAGTGGCACATCGTAAATACTCTCCGCATCCAGAGATTCAACAACAGCGTCTCTTTCTACATTACAAAAAAGAGCAATTTTTCTTCTTATATCAGAGTTTAAGTGATGTTCAGATCTACATACTAGTATGTCAGGTTGAAGCCCAAGTTCACGTAATTTTTTTACAGAATTTTGAGTTGGTTTTGTTTTTAATTCGCCGGCAGCAGATAAATATGGAATAAGAGTTAAGTGTATGGAAATAGCGTTTGATTCCATTTCCCATTTTAGTTGTCTTACTGCTTCTATAAATGGTAATGATTCTATGTCACCAACGGTTCCACCAACTTCAGTAATAACAATGTCATATTTTCCTGTTTCACCCAAAATTTTGATATGATTTTTAATTTCATTGGTAATATGAGGGATGACTTGAACAGTTTTACCTAAATATTCACCTTTTCGCTCTTTGTTTATTACTGTTTGGTATATTTTACCGGTAGTAACATTATTAGCTTGTGACGTTTCATTGGATAAAAATCTTTCGTAATGACCAAGATCAAGATCTGTTTCAGCTCCATCATTAGTTACAAAACACTCTCCATGTTCGTAAGGGTTCATGGTGCCTGGGTCAACATTGATATACGGATCAAGTTTTTGAATTGTTACCGAAAAACCACGAGCTTCAAGAAGCTTTCCTAATGAAGCAGAAACAATTCCTTTTCCTAAAGAGGAAGTAACACCACCAGTTACGAAGATATATTTTGTTGGAGAAGATTTACTCATTTATCTTTTAGTTGTGAAGGTTTTCTAAGCTCGCAATTTATAAAGAAATTAAATTCATTCAATAATTAATCTTAAAAAGTTAAGCTAATTCCTGCACTAGGCATAAAAGGTAATTGATTAACTCTTTTGTATTCAATTCTATTAAAATAAAATATATTTTCTCTATTGTATGCATTTGTAATTCCTACATTCCAATTTAAAGTCGAATGTTTGCTTAGTTTATATTCTTTTTTCAAAGCAATATCTAACCTATGATAATATGGTAGTCTTCCTTCATTTAGTCCAGCATAAATGATGCCAAGCTCTCCACTTTCTTGGTCGTAGTTAGTGTCTATTCCATCATTGAAATCTATTAGAGGATAAAATCCTTGAGTTTGAGTAAATGGAAAGCCTGATCCAAAGTTCCATCTAGCATCGAAACTCCAACTGTTATCAAAGCCAAACTTATAAGTAGAAACTAAGTTAACATTATGTCTTCTGTCAAAATGTGGTCTGTAAGTACTGTTTTCATCAGTTCTAGAAATATAGCCCAGAGAATATACTGCCCAAAAATAAAATTTACTACTACTATATTTAAGAACAGCATCTACCCCTTGTGCTAAGCCTTTTTCAACGATA
The DNA here is from genome assembly GCA_049890095.1 of Flavobacteriales bacterium. GTDB lineage: Bacteria > Bacteroidota > Bacteroidia > Flavobacteriales > UBA7312 > JABAYQ01. Next base: position 162,023 of record JBMHCD010000010.1, read on the forward strand.
AAATCAGGATCGCTCACGTAAAGTTTATCTTTATTAATGTTAGTTAATTGACTAAAATCTTTAACATAACCTTCTAAGTTAAAATCTACAAAATCACTAAAATCGTACTCTAGTCCTAGTATAATATGATTTGCTTTTTGTAAACCATTTTTAATTTGTTTGCCTAAAAATTGGTCAGGAATATTTTCTGGTGCTGACAAAAAACCATAGAAAAGGTTAACAACATCTCGATCCGAATTTGTACTAACTAAATTTTGTGAATATTTTCCTGTTGCTAGTTTAAATCTAAGTCTTTCAGATGCTAAATATTTTGCACCTAATCTTGGCTCAAAAGTAGCGCTAATCGAATTGTATTTATAAATTCTAACTCCAGGTTCAATAATTATTTTTTGTCCTTTTATTTTATAGTTAATAAAACCGGAAAGCTCTGTAGAATTCTCTTCCTGAGAAATTCTTAAATCAGAGGAGTTAGTGAAGTCAAAATCTGTTTGATATCCAAGTACTTCTAATCCATATTTTAACTCGTTTTCTCCGTTAAAATAGGTGAAGTTAAGACCAAGATTGAAACCATTAATTCCACTGGATCTTGGTGCAGTTAGAGCTTCATCAATTCCGATTAAATACGATGAGTATGCAAAATTCCCTTCAATTAATGCTGAACTTCCTTCAGGAACGAGAACAAAATTAGAACCAACCCCTCCGGAGTTCCATCCTAAACTCGATACATCTCTATAGCTAACATTGTCTTTGTAATTGTAGCCAAAAACATTAAACTTACTCCCATTACTACCGCTAATAGAAAGTTTACCATAAAGATCTGTGAAATTATATGGCAAACCAGCAGTATCTATATAATTATAAAAAATTTGTGATGTTTTATCTAAATAGGATGTTTTAGCAGAAACAATAAACGAACTATTTCCCCCTTTTTTAATTAATGGTCCTTCAAAAAGTAATTTACTTCCAAATGATGTAGATGAAAATTTTCCACCGTATCTATTTTTAATTCCATCTCTTGTTTTGATATCCATGATCGATGAAATTCTACCACCATATTGAGCACCAAATCCACCTGTGTATATGTCTGCTGTTCGGATTAAATCGGTATCAAAAACTGAAAATAATCCAATTGAGTGAAATGGATTATATACGATCATACCGTCTAAAAGCACCTTATTTTGTATAGCAGATCCACCTCTAATGTATAATTGTCCGCCTTGATCACCAGTAAATACCACCCCAGGTAGAACTTGTAGGTATTGAGCTAAATCTGGCTCACCACCGATTGAAGGTATTAGTTTTATGTCTTTAGGAGTAATTTTAGTAACAGATACTTTAACGGATGTCTTTTGATCCATTTTATCTGCAGAAATTGTTACCGTATTTATTTTTATACTAGATTGTTGTAGCTCTAATTTTTGAGTCAGAATTTGATCTTTTTTTAGAGAAATATTTACTCTTAGAGTGTCATAGCCAATATAAGTTACTAGTATGGTTTGATTTCCAATCGGGACATCTGAGATATTGAAAAAACCATTCACATCAGTTGATGCACCAATGGTTTCACCTTCAATTATAACATTGCAAAATAAGACTGGCTCACCTGTCTCTAGGTCATTGACAAAACCTCTAACACTTGCTGTTTGTGCATAAGAAGCTATAAAAAAAATATGAGCAAGAATGAAAGAGCTTAAAAATTTCATGGGCACAAAATTACATTTTTTAATGTAAAATTTTGAAAATTAATTCTCTTAATAATTGCCCGTCTGTTGTATTTTGATTATCAACTCCTTTGCTCTTTAAATCGTAGATTCTTAAATTAGAAATAATATTCATGAGTTGTTTTTTGCTGTAGTTTTTTGCTGAGATGGAATAATCTTTAACAAAAAAAGGATTGATTTTTAGTTTAGAAGCAACATTATTTTTGGATTTGTCTTTAAGTGTGTGATAAATAAGTGTTTTTTGAAAGTGATTAAATAAACTAGAAATTGTTAAAATAAGTGGATTGGTTTTTGGATTGTTTTCAAAGTAGTTAACTATTCTATTTGCTTTTAAATGATCTCTAATGCTTAAAGCATTATTAAGCTCAAATACGTTATAATCTTTACTTATACCAATGTTTTTTTCAATTAAATCCGTAGAAATCTCTTTATCTTTATCACAAATAATCATTAGCTTTTCTAATTCATTGCTCAATTTGCTTAGGTTATTACCAAGAAATTCGTTTAGTAAATAGGAAGCTTTAATACTAATTTGATATCCATTTTGTTGAGTAAATTTTTGAATCCAATCTGGAATTTGATTTTCATATAATTTCTTGCTTTCGAAAACCAGAGCTTTTTTGGAAATATTTTTGCCGAATTTTTTTCTTTTGTCAATACTTTTATTTTTATAACAAAAGACTAGTATTGTGGTGCTTAGTGGGTTGTTAAAATACTCTTCAAATAGTTCTATTTTTTTTAAGTCCTGAGCTTCTTTAATCACTACCACCGTATAATTACTCATCAAAGGAAATTGCTTAGCAGTAGAAATAATAGTATTCACATCACTATCTTTTGCATAAAAAATATGTTGATTAAAATCTTTTTCAGAATCATTTAAAATGTTTTTAATGATGAAGTCAGAAATATAATCTATATAGTAGGGCTCATCTCCCATTAAAAAATAAATAGGCTGATAATCTTTTTTCTTTAAACTAGAGATGATTTGCTCAAATTTCATTTACTTGCAATTTATATGCTACAATTAAATCTGCCAAATTACGACTTCAAAATTAATTTTGATAATGGAAATAAACAAATATTTGATCCTGTTAGAAAAAAAATGGTAACCCTAAATGATGAGGAATGGGTCAGACAGCATTTAATTCGTTTTTTAAGCGAAGAAAAAAACTTTCCTATTTCATTAATGGCAGTCGAAAAAGGACTTAAAATTAATAATCTTAAAAAGCGTTTTGATATATTATGTTATGCAAAAAATGGGTGTCCGATATTACTGATTGAATGTAAATCTCCTAGTGTTAAAATTAGTCAATCAACTTTTGAGCAGATTTCTACTTATAACATAAATCTTAAAGTTCCATACTTGTTGGTAAGTAATGGATTGAATCATTATTGTTGTAAAATGGATTATAAGAAATCAGCGTATTTATTTTTAGATGATATTCCTGATTATACAGATTTAGACCTATAAATTATACATAAAAATGTAAATTTGCCTCTCAAAAAAAAAGTAAATGAATTTAGAAGGAATTTTATCTATCAGCGGAAAAGCTGGTTTGTATAAACTGATCAGTCAAACCAAAAATACTTTAATTGTTGAAAGTCTTATTGATGGAAAGAAAATGCCATTATACGCATCTCATCAAGTAAGTTCTTTGCAAGATATAGGAATATACACCTATAATGATACTATGCCACTTTCTGAGGTTTTTGAAAAGATTTTTGAAAAAGAAAATGGACAACAAGCATTGAGTCACAAGGAAAGTAAAGAAAATCATTTTAAGTGGTTGAGAGATGTGATGCCAGAATTTGATGAAGATAGAGTATATCATTCTGATATTAAAAAACTTATTCAATGGTATAATCTCTTGCAATCTAAAGGATTAATAGAAGTTAGTAAAGAGGAAACAAAAAAATAATTATGTCAACAATATCAATACCCAAAAGGCCAAAAAGAAAATTTGTAGATGATCAACTTGAAGTAGATTCGTGGGAAAAGTTGGAGTATTATTTTAAAGAGTTAATAGAAGCTAATATTTCTAGTGCTGAACAGCTTGAAAAATGGTTGCTTAATAGGAGTGAGCTTGAAGCTGTAATTGAGGAAGAGCAAGCTTGGAGATATATTAAAATGAATATTGATACTACAGATTCAAAATTATCACAAGATTTTTCTTTTTGGATAAAAGAAATATCTCCTAAGGTAGCACCTTATAGTCATCAACTTAACAAGAAGGTATATGAGTCTGAATTTATTAATGAATTGGATCAAGAAAAGTATTTTATCTATTTGAGAGGCTTAAAAAAAGCGATAGAAATTTATAGAGACGAAAATATTCCTTTGTTTGTTGAAATGGAAACAAAACAACAAGAATATGGTGCTATAGCTGCCCAAATGTCAGTAGAAATTGATGGTGAAAAAATGACCATGCAAAAAGCTGCTCAATATTTAAAGGATACAAATAGATCTAAAAGGGAAGAAGTTTTTAATCTCATAAATGAAAGAAGGCAGCAAGATGTAGATAAATTAGATAAACTATTTGATGAATTAATTCAATTAAGGCAACAAATTGCCAGAAACTCTGGTTTTGAAAACTATAGAGATTATAAGTTTGCTGCAATGGGGCGTTTTGATTATACTCCTGAAGATTGTTTTAATTTTCATAAAGCTATTGAAAATGAAATTGTTCCAATCATAGAAAGTTTTGATTTGGAAAGAAAAAAGCAAATGAATTTAGAAGATTATAAACCATGGGATACTTCTGTAGATTCGTTGGGAAAAACACCTCTAAAGCCATTTGAAGACGGGAAAGATCTTATAGAAAAGTCAATTAAATGTTTTGAAAATTTACGACCATATTATGGGCAATGTTTAGAAATAATGAAAGAAATGAAACATCTGGATTTAGAGTCTAAAAATGGTAAAGCACCAGGCGGTTTTAATTATCCATTGTATGAAATAGGTGTTCCATTTATATACATGAACGCTGTTGGTTCGCAAAGAGATTTGGTTACTATGGTTCACGAGGGAGGTCATGCTATTCATTCTTTTTTAAGTAGAGATTTAGAGTTATGCGAGTTTAAAAGTGTTCCGTCGGAAGTTGCTGAATTAGCTTCTATGTCTATGGAATTAATTAGTATGGATACTTGGAATGAATTTTATCAAGATGAATATGATTTAAAAAGAGCTAAAAAAGAACAAATGAAAAAAGTTCTTGAAGGCTTACCATGGATTGCAGCTATTGATAAATTTCAACATTGGATTTATACCAACGATCATACTGCAGACGAAAGAAGAAAACAATGGAAGAAAATCATGACAGAGTTAAGTAGCTCTGTGATAGATTGGAATGATAATCAAGACGCTTTTTTAAATTTATGGCAAAAGCAATTACATTTATTTGAAGTACCTTTTTATTACATTGAATATGGTATGGCACAATTAGGTGCTATAGCAATGTGGAGGAGCTTTAAAAAAATAGGTGAAAAGGCTTTAGATAATTATGACGAAGCTTTGAAGTTAGGATATACTAAGTCAATAGGCGAATTGTATCAAACGGCTGGAATTGAATTTGATTTTTCTCAAAAATATGTTCGAGAATTAGCTGATTTTATAAATTCTCAAATACAAGAGATTAACTAATAAATGATTACTTTTGCAAACTTTCAAAACAAGAAATAAATGAATATTACTCAAGAAAAAGTAAATGAATTAAACGCTAAGTTAATTATAAGCGTTGAACCATCTGACTATAAAGAAAAAGTAGATCAAGTTATTGTAAATTACAGAAAAACGGCAACAATTCCTGGATTTAGAAAAGGTAAAGTGCCAATGGGTCAGGTTAAAAAAATGATTGGTAAATCCGTATTAATTGACGAAGTTAATAAGTTGCTACAAGAAGCTATTTACAAACATATTACTGAAAATAAATTAGAAGTTTTAGGTAATCCTTTACCTGTTACAAAAGAGGTAGATTGGGATAATTCAACAAATTTTGAATTTGAGTTTGATATGGGTCTGGCTCCAGATTTTAAAGTTAGTCTTGATAAGAAAATTAAGTTTGATTATTTAAAGATTGTGGCTGATCAAAAAATGGTTAATCACTATACTAATGACATGGCAAAGAGGTATGGTAAGATGACACAACCTGAAAAATCAGAAAAAACAGATTTATTAATGGCTGAGTTTTTTCAACTAGATAAAGATGGCAGTGTTATGGAAGACGGAATTAACCATACTTCATCAGTAGCCTTAGATATTATTCAAGATAAAAAAGCACAGAAGCAATTGCTTGGTCTTAGTAAAGACAGTGAAGCTGTTGTTAGAATAAATAATAAGTTTAGTAATGATGTTCATCACATGCTAAACATTAACAAAGAAGAAGCTGAAAATTTAGATTCTGAATTTAAAATGGTAATTAAATCCATTAGTAGAATGGAACCTGCTGAATTAAATAAAGATCTTTTTGAAAAAGTTTTTGCTGGTGCTGGAATTAAAACCCAAAAGGCATTTAAAGAAAAAATAAAAGAAGAAGTCGAAAAGTCATTTGTAGGTGAAAGCGATAATAAACTTAAAAATGATGTAGTTCTTAAATTGATTGACAAGGTAAAATTAGATTTACCGGATGAATTTTTGAAAAGATGGCTTGTGGCAAGTAACGAAAATGGTTTAACAGCAGAACAAGTTGAGCAAGAATATGAGCAGTATTCCAAAAGTCTAAAATGGCAATTAATAGAAAACAAGATCATTAAAGAAAATGAGCTTGAAGTTAAAAATGAAGATGTTATTTCTCATACAAAAGAGTTAATTAAAACTAATTTTGCTCAATATGGACAACCAATTCCTGATGAGGATAAACTAAATGAAGTTTCCGTAAAAGTTCTAGAGAATGAGGAAGAAAGAAAAAAAGTTTATAATCAACTTTATGATCAAAAAACGATGAGTTTGTACAAGGATAAGTTTAAGATTTCTGAAAAGGAAGTAACTTATGACGAATTTGTTAAATTAGCATCTGAAAAATAAATTTTACTATGTTTAATCCAGAAGAATTTAAAAAGTTTGCCACTAAAGATAGAGGCATAAGTAGTACAACACTAGATCGTTTTCAATCAGCATACGGAAATTATATTTCTCCAACAATTATTGAAGAGCGCACAATGAATGTAGCTTCAATGGACGTATTTTCAAGACTGATGATGGATCGAATTATTTTCTTAGGAGTACCTATCAACGATTATGTAGCTAATATTATACAAGCACAATTATTGTTTTTAGAGTCTGTTGATGCTGAAAGAGGTATTCAAATATATTTAAATTCACCTGGTGGGGGAGTTTATGCTGGTCTGGGAATATATGACACAATGCAATATATAAATCCTGATGTTTCTACTATTTGTACTGGGATGGCTGCTTCAATGGGGGCTGTATTGTTATGTGCTGGAGCAACTGGTAAACGAACTGCTCTAAAACATTCTAGAGTAATGATTCACCAACCATTAGGGGGTGCAAGTGGTCAAGCCTCTGATATTGAAATTACTGCTAGAGAGATTCAGAAATTAAAAAATGAGCTTTACGAAATAATTGCTCATCATTCAGGCAAATCATTTGATGAAGTTTGGAAAGATGGTGATAGAGATTACTGGATGACTGCTGAAGAAGCAAAAGCCTACGGAATGATTGATGAGGTTTTAGTACGAAAACCTTAAAATTAATAAATTCTTATATTCAAAAACCACATACTTTTGAATGTGGTTTTTCTTTAACTTTGCATTTGTATGATAGAAGATAAAAATATCAATTGTTCTTTTTGTGGAAAAAATAAACAAGATACTGACGTATTAATTGCAGGAATTAATTCTCACATTTGCGATAGTTGTATAACTCAAGCAGTTGGAATTGTTCATTCTGAAAAAGAAGGAAAAGATCGTTTAGAAATTAGCGCTCAGCTAAATTTATTGAAACCCAGAGATATTAAGTCACATTTAGATCAGTATGTAATTGGTCAGGATGATGCGAAAAAGGTGTTATCCGTTGCAGTCTATAATCACTATAAAAGGTTATTACAACTACCATCTAATAAAGAAAATGATGTAGAAATTGAAAAGTCAAATATCATAATGGTAGGGGAAACAGGCACTGGTAAAACACTTCTTGCACGAACAATTGCAAAAGTTCTTAATGTGCCGTTTTGTATAGCAGATGCAACTGTTTTGACTGAAGCAGGTTATGTTGGAGAAGATGTAGAAGCGATCTTATCTCGTTTGCTGCAAGCTTCTGATTATGATGTAAAAGCAGCACAAAGAGGAATTGTATTTATTGATGAAGTTGATAAAATTGCTCGAAAGAGCGATAATCCGTCAATAACAAGAGATGTTTCTGGAGAAGGTGTTCAACAAGCTATGTTAAAACTTTTAGAAGGTTCTGTTGTACAAGTCCCTCCTCAAGGAGGAAGAAAGCATCCTGATCAAAAAATGATTTCAATTAATACTCAAAATATACTATTTATTTGTGGAGGTGCTTTTGATGGAATAAATAAAGTAATTGGTAAACGTTTAAGTACACAAGCAATAGGATTTTCATCCTCTAAGAAAGAACAAGTTGATAAATCGAATTTGTTGCAATATATAATTCCTACTGATTTAAAAGGCTTTGGTCTAATACCAGAATTAATTGGAAGATTACCAGTCCTAACTTATTTAAATCCGTTGGATAAATCTGCATTAAGATCTATACTTACTGAGCCAAAAAATTCTTTATGTAAACAATACATAAAATTGTTTGAAATGGATAATGCACAATTAAGTTTTAGTGAAGAAGCTTTAGATTTTATAGTTGATAAAGCTATAGAGTTTAAATTAGGAGCAAGAGGTTTACGATCCATTTGTGAGGCAATAATGATTGATGCAATGTTTGAAATCCCTTCATCTAATAATGAATCAAAGGAAAGTATTGAAATTACCCTTAAATATGCCAAGGAAAAAATGAGTAATTCTAAATTAGAATCACTAAAAGTTGCTTAAAGAAGTTATTTTTTTTCGAATATTAAAAAGGTAAAGTCAAAAGCATGCCGATGATCAGCTTTGTTTTTTATACTACTTTTTAATTCCCACTCATCAGATAAGTCATCAAAAAAGGTGTCACCTTCTACTTTAGCGTGTACTTTTGTTAAATAAATTTTACTTACTAGATTATTTTCTAGTGCATATTTATATATCTGACCACCTCCAATTATAAAAGGTTCGTTGTCTTCCGATTTTTCGGCAATTTCTATCGCTTTTTCGACTGAATCTACTATAATTGATCCTTCAGCAGAATAATTTTTATTTCTGGTAACAACGATGTTAATTCTATTGGGAAGAGGTCTATATTTTTCAGGAATAGATTCGAAGTTTTTTCGCCCCATTATAACATGATGATTTTGAGTTGTGTCTTTAAAGTACTTTAAATCTAATGGAAGAACCCATGCTAGATCATTATCTTTTCCAATAACATTATTTTCTGAAACCGCTACAATAAGTGAAACCATTTTTATTTCTTTTTAACAGTGTAAATTACGTTTCTTTCTTTTAAATATTCATTTATTGAATTAAAATGTAAACCCAAATATTCAGGAGGTGAAATACCAACATTAGTATATTTTTTATCAAGTACTAGCTTGGCAACTGCCGAACAAGTATATCCGGTAGTTCTTGCCATAGAAATAGTATTGTTTTGATATTTGTCATATAAATCATATTGATATTCAACTTCAGAATTATTTTCTTTGCCTTTTATTATTATTCGCATAACCGTAAAATCTTCTTCACCTTCTTGTAGTTTCCACTTTGGAAACAAAAGCTTAGAAGTAAGATCAATAGGTCTAATTTTAGTTCCATTTATTTCAATAGGTTCACTAGAAAAAAATCCACTTTCTCTTAAAACCTTAATATATTCTACACATCCAGGATATCTTAATGTTTTTTCAATCATATTAGGTATTTCTGGCATTGTATTGATTAAAGTTCTAAGTCCGTCTGAGTTCCAACTTTCTAGTGTTCCAACTTTATCAAAGTATACAAGTTCGGTATCAGAAAGAGCTTTTCTAGTAATCATTTCATGATTTTGAACAAATCTTGATGGTCGGATATATTCTTCAATCACATCTATGGGAGAAAAAACAGCTTTATACTCATATGGCCATTCTCTAACAACTGGTAGTCCTCCAACTAAACATTCATATTTGTCAATTTTCATTTGCGAATGATGGTGACCTAAAATAATATTTCCCATTCCTGGAGCAACACCACAGTCCATAATCGCAATTACATTTTTTGATTTTGCTAACTCATCTAATTTAAATGGATCTTCAGGAAAGAACGATATGTCTACAATATTTTTATTTGCATTAATAACGGTTTCAAGCATTTTGTATCCCATAAAACCCGGAACTGCTCCTATAACTAAGTCAAAATCTTTAATAATTTCTTCTAAATTTTTAGAAATCGAAATATCAGAAGAAATGGTGTCTATGCCTTTCTTTTTTAAAGGCTTAAGAGCTTGTGGGTCTAAATCAACAGAGGTAACTTTAAAGCTTTTGCTTAAATCTTTAGCGATAACACTTCCAACTAAACCAGCTCCTAATACAACTACTTTTTTCATTATACAGCAACTTTACCTTTAATATGTGGATGTGGATCGTAATCTGTTAACTCAAAATCTTCAAATTTAAAATCGAAAATGGAATTAACATTTGGGTTTATTTTCATTTTTGGTAGAGATTTAGTCTCTCTTGTTAGTTGAAGTTTACATTGATCAAAATGATTTGTGTATATATGAGCATCACCAAGAGTATGAACAAACTCTCCTAGTTTTAAATTACATACTTGAGCAACCATCATTGTGAGTAATGCATAGGAAGCGATATTGAAAGGTACGCCGAGAAAAATATCAGCACTTCTTTGGTATAATTGGCATGATAATTTATTATCAGCAACATAAAACTGAAAAAATGTATGGCACGGAGGGAGTGCCATTTGCTCAATTTCGCCAACATTCCATGCGCTAACTATAATTCTTCTACTGTCTGGGTTGTTTTTGATTTGATTAATAATTTGCGATATCTGATCAATATGTTTCCCATCTGGTGTTGGCCAACTTCTCCATTGGTATCCATATACATGACCGAGGTTGCCATCTTCATCAGCCCATTCATCCCAAATTCTAACTCCATTTTCTTGGAGGTATTTAATGTTTGTTTCTCCTTTTAAAAACCATAGTAATTCGTGTATTATAGATTTTAAATGAAGTTTTTTGGTCGTTAAACATGGGAAACCTTCGGATAAATCAAATCTCATTTGATGTCCAAAAATACTTTTAGTTCCTGTACCAGTTCTGTCTTGTTTTAGAGTGCCTTCTTTCATCACCCTATCCATTAAATTTAAATATTGTTTCATTTAATTATTAAATAAGCATTCCTACTATTACAGCTGTAAATAAACAAGCTAGTGTACCTGCCACCAAAGATAATAATCCCAATTTAGAAAGATCCTTTGTGCGGCTGGGTGCTAATGTTCCTATTCCTCCAATCTGAATTCCAATAGATGCAAAATTAGCAAATCCACATAAAATATATGTAGCTATAATCACTGATTTATTTTCAAAAAAGAGAGATTCAGTTTTAAATTCACTTAGTGAAATATAAGCGACGAATTCATTTAAAATGATTTTTTCGCCAAGTAATTGACCTACTAAAATCATATCTTCCTTACAAACCCCCATTAACCATGTTACAGGAGCGAGAGTATATCCTAAAATAAATTCTAAACTTAAATTAGTGTATTTACCATTAGTAAATGAATTGATAAATTCATTTAGCCCTGTAAACTCTCCAACAAACTGATTTAAAAAATAATTTATCATGTAAATAAATGCTATAAAAACAAGTAACATAGCACCAACATTTACAGCCAATTTTAAACCTTGTGTTGTTCCATTGCTGATGGCTTCTAGAACATTTGAGCCAATTTCTTGACTAGAAATATTCATTTCGTCATTTACCTTTTGTGTTTCGGGAATAATTATTTTTGAAGCTATAATGGCTGCAGGTGCAGACATTACCGATGCCGCTAATAAATGTTTTGCAAAAAATAGTTGTGACTCTAAATCGTTTCCTCCTAAAAAACCAATGTAGGCAGCCAAAACACCTCCAGCAATTGTGGACATTCCACCACTCATTAAACAAAACAACTCTGATAAGCTCATCTTTTCAATATAGGGTTTTATAAGAAGAGGTGATTCGGTTTGACCAAGAAATATATTTCCAGCAGCAGCTAAACTTTCAGAACCAGAAAGATTTAATAATTTTCGCATTAGATAAGCAAAAAATAGTACAGCTTTTTGAAGGATACCATAATAAAATAATACGCTTGTTAATGCAGAAAAAAATATAATTGTAGGCAAAACTTGAAAAGCAAAGATATAGCCAAAAGAATCTATATTTTCTACTAAATTTCCAAATAAAAATACAGAACCTTCTCTGGTAAAGCTAAGTATGGTTACAAAAATTGAGCTTAACCATTCGAAAATATTTTGAATAAATGGTACTTTAAGAATGCAAATCGCAAAAATGAACTGTATTATTAGACCTTTCCAAACGATATTCCAATTAATTGCTTTTTTATTTTGACTAAATAAATAAGAAATGAAAATTAAAGATAATAATCCAAGTAATCCTCTTAAAATATTATTTATAAATGTGTTTTTAGCTATGATAAACTTATAATTTATACTACCTTCTTTAAGTGTGAGTTTATTGTTTTTAAGCTCAACAAGATAAGTTCTTGTAGTATCATTTGGTGTTTGGTATATAAATGTTACTTTATCACCTTTCCATAGCCAATTACCATTAGCATTAAGATTGATAGACTCAATATAATATTCAAAAGAACCATCCTTATTAATATTTAGGAAATCATTAGACCCAATTTCCCTAACTGAATTTTCACCATTATCAATTTTACTAAATTTCCAATTATTGATAATATTTTGTCCTGAGGAAGAAAAATAAAGAATAGATAAAAAAATGGTTAAGGCTCTAAACATTGATTTAAGAATTAGATCTTTTGTTGAGTTCGTCTCTTATTTTTGATGCTAATTCATAATCCTCATTTTCAATCGCAGATTTCATTTGCTTTTGTAGCTCGGCATCAGATTCTCCAGAGAACTCATTGTCAGTATCATCTTCTTCTAGTGTAGGCAATTCATTCAAATCATTGTCTAATAGAATACCCGCTTCATCCATTATAGCGTCAAATGTAAAAATTGGTGCTTTGTAACGAACTGCTATTGCAACTGCGTCGGATGTTCTAGAATCAATTTCTGCTTGTTTTCCGTTTTCATCTTCAAAATATATGATGGAAGAGAAAATACCATTTGAATTTATGGAGCTGATAACTATTTTTTTAACCTTCAGGCCAAAAACTTTGGAAACACTCAAAAATAAATCATGAGTGATTGGTCTTTGACTTTTGTATTCAGGATCAAGAGCCATAGCAATAGCCTTAGCTTCAAATGATCCTATTACTATGGGTAATCTTCTTTTACCAGTTACTTCTGCCAATACTAATGCAAACGCTCCTGATTGCGTTTGACTGTTTGAAAGTCCAATAATATCTAATTGGATTAGTTCCATTTAGTTGCTTTCTTTAAATGCTTTTATTGAATCTATAATTCGAGGTACTACTTCAAAAGCATCTCCAACGATTCCATAGTCAGCTGCCTTGAAAAAAGGTGCTTCTGGATCTGTATTTACAGCTACGATAACTTTAGATGAATTTACTCCTGCTAAATGTTGAATTGCACCGGAAATACCAATTGCAATATATAAATTTGGAGCGATGGCTTTTCCTGTTTGTCCAACGTGTTCAGAATGAGGCCTCCAACCAATATCAGAAACTGGTTTTGAACATGCTGTTCCAGCATCTAAAAGGTCGGCTAATTCTTCTACCATATTCCAATTTTCTGGTCCTTTTAATCCTCTTCCAGCAGATATAACAATTTCTGCTTCTGCCAAACTAACTTTTCCTACCGATTTTTCGACATTAACAGATTTAACTTGATTTGTAGCAGTTTGAGACGAGGTAAAATCTACTACTTCTATTGAATCGATTGGATTTTGCTCACTAAAAAAAGAATTTGGAGAAATAGCTAAAATAACTTTATCATTATTATTTTCAATAACTTCAAACGCTTTTCCAGAAAAAGATTTCTTTTTAACAGTGTTATTAATTGGAGTTTCAGTAACATTGCTAATAAAAGAAGCATTGCATTTTATGGCTAGTCTAGGCCCTATAGACTTGCCAAAATTACTATTTGATAAAACAACAGCTTTTCCGTTTTCTTGTTCGAAAACTTCTGAAATTGCACCCGCAATTGACCCATTATCGCATTCCTCAAAAGAGTTATTTATATTAATCAGTTTACCAATACCATATTTGGCAATATGGTCAGATTCTTTTTCACAGTTTTCTAGAGTAATTGCAATACAATTTACCTGCATGTCTTTTGCTGTTTTGTATGCATATGTAAGAGTTTCAAACGCACTCTTTTTTAATTTTCCTTCCGTACTTTCTAATAAAACAATTAATGACATATTTATATAACTTTTGCTTCTTGGTGAAGTAGATTAATTAGTTCGTTTTCATTTCCTGATTCTATCATTTTACAAGCTTGTTTTGGTGCAGGCTTTTCAAAACGAACAGAATTTGTTTGTTGATTAGATTCTTGCGGTTCTTCAACCAACAATGGTTTTGACCTTGCAGTCATAATTCCTCTCATATTTGGAATTAATAAGTCGGATTCTTCTACTAACCCTTTTTGTCCAGCAATAATTATTGGAAGTTTTGATTTAAGAATTTCTTTACCTCCTTCTATTTCTCTTTCCAAAGTTACTTCATCATTTTCTAATTCTAGTGAAGTACATGCGTTTATAAATGGTAAATTTAATATTTCTGCAGCCATTCCTGGAACGGCTCCTCCATTGTAGTCAATGGACTCTCTACCACATATTATTAAGTCAAAATCATTGTTGTTTATTAAAACAACTAATTCTTTTGCAACTCCATAACTATCAGACGCTTTCTTATTAACTCTTATTGCTTTATCAGCACCTATAGCCAATGCTTTTCTAAGTGTAGGATCGCTACTTTGTTCGCCAACATGTGCAACAGTAACAGATCCTCCATGTTTTTCTCTCAGCTTTATAGCTTTTGTAAGTCCAAATTCATCATAAGGATTTATGATAAATTGCACTCCATCAGAACTAAAAGAAGTTCCATCATCATTAAAATTTATTGCAGATGTTGTGTCTGGAACATTGCTAATACAGACTAGTATATTCATGAATTTTATAGTTTAAAAATATTGTCCAAATTTAATATAAATATAAGTTAATATTTAAAGAAATTTGATAATTGTAATTTCTTTTTCTTTAAATGAAAATCTGCTTTGGTAATTTATAAAAAATGTTATTTTTGCCAACCTGATACAAGATAAAAATGAGAGAGATTCAATTTAGAGAAGCAATTTGCGAGGCTATGAGTGAAGAAATGCGAAAAAATGATCGCATATATCTCATGGGCGAAGAAGTTGCTGAGTATAATGGCGCCTACAAAGCATCAAAAGGAATGTTAGACGAATTTGGAGAGAAAAGAGTTATTGATACTCCAATTTCTGAATTAGGTTTTGCAGGCATTGGTGTCGGTTCTGCTATGAACGGATTACGACCAATAATTGAATTTATGACTTTTAATTTTTCTATGGTTGCAATAGACCAAATTATTAGCAATGCAGCTAAAATGCGTCAAATGTCTGGAGGTCAATTTCCAATACCAATTGTATTTAGGGGACCAACAGCTTCCGCTGGTCAGTTAGGAGCAACTCATTCTCAAGCTTTTGAAAGTTGGTTTGCAAATTGTCCTGGCTTAAAGGTTGTTGTTCCTTCTAACCCATACGATGCAAAAGGTTTATTAAAAGCAGCAATTCGTGATGAAGATCCAGTAATTTTTATGGAGTCGGAACAAATGTATGGTGATAAAGGAGAAGTTCCTGAAGGAGAGTACATACTTCCGATAGGAATTGCAGATGTTAAAAGGCAAGGTAAAGATGTGACAATTGTATCTTTTGGTAAAATTATCAAAGAAGCTTATAAAGCTGCAGATCAATTGTCTGAGGAAGGTATAGATGTTGAAATTATTGACTTAAGAACAGTAAGGCCAATAGATTTTGATACCGTTATTGAGTCTGTTAAAAAAACAAATAGATTAGTTGTATTGGAAGAGGCTTGGCCATTAGGGTCCATATCATCCGAAATAGCTTTTAAGGTGCAGAAAGATGCTTTTGATTTTCTAGATGCTCCTGTTAAGAGAGTAACTTCATTAGATACTCCAATGGCATATGCTCCAACATTAGTTGAAGCATATTTGCCTAATAAAGATAAGGTTGTAAAAGCCGTTAAAGAAGTATTATATATTTAAATTAAACACTATTAATATTATGGAAATAATTGTAAACTATTTACCAATTTTTGGAATCTTAGCATTAGCTTTTGTATTCTGGAAAAATGCTTGGGTATCTAAGCAAGAAGAAGGAGATCAAAAAATGTCAAGAATTGCAAAAAATATTGCTGACGGAGCGATGTCTTTTTTGAAGGCTGAATACAAAATTCTTTCGATTTTTGTGATTGCAGTTGCTATTTTATTATTTTTCAAAGGTGATGCTGAAGAAGGTTCAAATGGTATGGTTGCCGTTTCATTCATTATTGGAGCTATATGTTCTGCATTAGCTGGATTTATAGGAATGAAAGTAGCAACAAAAGCAAACGTTAGAACAACTAATGCAGCTCGTAATTCTTTAGGGAAAGCATTAGAAGTTGCTTTTGCCGGAGGTGCTGTTATGGGACTTGGAGTTGTTGGTTTAGGAGTTTTAGGACTAAGCGGACTATTCATGTTTTACAGTGGTCAAGGATGGGAAATTAATGAAGTTCTAAACGTTCTTTCAGGATTTTCATTAGGTGCATCTTCAATAGCTTTATTTGCTAGAGTTGGTGGAGGTATTTACACTAAGGCTGCAGATGTTGGTGCTGACCTTGTTGGTAAAGTTGAAGCAGGAATTCCTGAGGATCACCCATTAAACCCAGCAACTATTGCCGATAACGTTGGAGATAATGTAGGTGATGTTGCAGGTATGGGAGCTGATTTATTTGAATCTTATGTAGGATCTATAATTGGTACAATGGTTTTAGGTGCTGTTTATGCAAGTTTACCAGAATTTCAAAGTTCTTTTGACGGTTTAGGTGCTGTATATTTACCGTTAGCTTTAGCTGCTGTCGGTATTATTATGTCAATAATTGGTACCTTTTTTGTTAGAGTTAAGGATGGTGGTTCGCCACATGCGGCATTAAATATTGGTGAGTTTGGTTCAGCTGGTTTGATGCTAGTTGCTTCTTATTTCATCATAAATTCTATGCTTCCTGAAACATGGATTGAGTCAGGTATTCAATATAGCGCAATGGGTGTATTTTGGGCTACAATTGCAGGTTTAGTTGCTGGATTGGCAGTAGGTAAGATTACAGAATACTATACTGGTACAGGAACAAAGCCTGTTAATTCAATTGTTGAGCAATCAGAAACAGGATCAGCTACTAATATTATTGCGGGATTAGGAGTAGGTATGATGTCTACTGCATTTCCTATTATTATTATTGCAGCAGCTATTTTAGTATCACATCAGTTTGCAGGTCTATATGGTATAGCGATTGCGGCTGTTGGTATGTTGGCTAACACTGGTATTCAATTAGCTGTTGATGCTTACGGTCCTATTTCTGATAATGCAGGAGGTATTGCAGAGATGGCAGAATTGCCTGCTGAGGTTCGTGAGCGTACAGACAAATTAGATGCTGTTGGAAACACAACTGCAGCAATTGGTAAAGGTTTTGCTATTGCTTCAGCTGCTTTGACGGCTTTAGCATTATTTGCTGCATTTATGAAAACAGCAGGTATTACTTCAATTGATGTTTCTAGACCTGATATTATGGCAGGACTTTTGATAGGTGGTATGTTACCTTTTGTATTTTCTGCCCTTTCGATGAATGCAGTAGGTAGAGCAGCAATGTCAATGATTGAAGAAGTTAGAAGACAATTTAGAGATATACCAGCATTGAAAGCTGCCTTAGAAGTAATGCGTAAATATGATTCGGATATGAGTAAAGCATCTGATGAAGATAGAAAAATCTTCGATGCTGCTGACGGCGTAGCGGAATATGACAAGTGTGTTGAAATTTCTACAAATGCTTCAATTAGAGAAATGGTTTTACCTGGATTATTAGCTATTGTTGTTCCTGTTTTAATAGGATTTATTGGAGGAGCTGAAATGTTAGGAGGCTTGTTAGCAGGTGTAACTACTTGTGGTGTTTTAATGGCTATTTTCCAATCTAATGCTGGTGGTGCATGGGATAATGCTAAGAAAATGATAGAAGAGCAAGGTAAAAAAGGAACAGAAGCTCATAAGGCAGCTGTAGTTGGTGATACCGTTGGAGATCCTTTTAAAGATACTTCTGGACCATCACTTAACATTTTATTGAAGCTTATGTCTGTTGTTGCTTTAGTTATTGCACCTTCAATAGCTATGGATATTGATGGAAAGACTACAGAAATGACAACTAATGCGAATTCAATTGAAGTAGTAGTTGATGGAAACTCTGCAGTTTATGATTTTATTCCAAAATTTACTACAGAAAATGGTGTTGTAAATTCTGTTAATTTTAAAATGAAAAATGGTGTTTCAAAATCTTCAACTTATTCTGATAAATTTTTAAATGCTGAAGGCATAGAATTCACTTCTGGTGTCCTTGAACAAAAAGGAAAAGACGCATATATTGCTAAAGGAGTATTAGTTTTTGGAGGTGAAGCAAAAATGAGGTCGAATGTAAGCTTTTCATTTGATGGTAAAACAATTAGTCAAGCTAAGATTATTTCTTCTAATTAATTAATATTTTATACAAAAAAAGCTCTACTTAAAAGTAGGGCTTTTTTTATTGATGGATGGTAAGTTTAAAACAAGCCATTTATTTCAGCATCTATTTTATTAATTACTCTTCCTAAATCTTCTTTGTTATTTTGGAAGTCTAAATTATCTACATCAATTATAAGGAGCTTTTCTTTATATTCTGTTATCCAAGCTTCATATCTTTCATTTAGCCGCGTTAGGTAGTCAATACGGATTGAATTTTCATAATCTCTTCCTCTTTTTTGTATTTGATCCACTAAATTTGGTACAGATGACCTCAGATAAATTAATAAGTCTGGAGCATCAATAAAACTATTTATTAATTCGAACAAATTAGAATAGTTTTCAAAATCTCTTGAACTCATTAAACCCATTGCATGTAAATTTGGGGCAAAAATAAAAGCGTCTTCATAAATAGTTCTATCTTGAACGACGTCTTTATTTTCAGAATGAATTGTTTTAACTTGATTAAAACGACTTTTCATAAAATAAATTTGTAAGTTAAAAGACCATCGTTGCATGTCTTTATAAAAATCGTTCAAATAAGGATTATCATCTACATCCTCGAAGTGAGCTTCCCAACCATAATGTTTGGATAATAAACTAGTAAGTGTAGTTTTTCCTGATCCAATATTTCCAGCTATTGCTATATGCATTTTGAGTTTATTATTTTGATACTAAATTAATCGATTTTATAAGAATTCAAACTTAAAGTATTATTTTTTAAAATAGAATCTACAACTTTTCTATCATTAGAAAGTCTTGGAACTTTAAATTGTCTTCCCAAGCGATTATTTTCCTTCATCCAATTATAAAAAAAACCTTTTTCTAAAACATTTAAAATAGGAGCTTTTAGAGCCATATTTTTACTTCGTTTTGCTTCATAATCAGAGTTCAAATTTTTAAGTTCTCGATCTAAGCACTTAATGAAAAAATGAAAGTCTTTAGGTTCTTTTTCAAATTCTATAAACCATTCGTGAGCACCTTTTTCTTTTTTATTCATAAAAATTGGAGCAACTGTGTATTCTTTTACTATAGATTCTGTTTTAGTACATGTTAACTTTAATGCGTTATTAGTATTCTCAATAATTAGCTCTTCCCCAAATGCATTGATAAACTGATTGATTCTACCAGTAATTTTTACTCTAAATGGCTTAGTATTTGTAAAGGTAACGGTATCTCCTATGAGGTATCTCCATAGACCTGCGTTAGTAGAAATTATCATAGCATAGTTTTTTCCTTTTTCAACTTCCCATATCGGAATTGCATTTTCAAACGAATAATCGTCCATTGGGATAAATTCATAAAAAATACCATAATCTAACATCAGCAACATTTCGTTGTTATTTTTTTGATCTTGGATTCCAAAAAATCCTTCTGAAGCATTGTAAGTTTCTAAATAATTAATATTGTTTGGGAAATGATGTTTGAATTGAGGTTTATAAGGAGAAAAATTTATTCCACCATGCATATATAATTCCATATTTGGCCATAATTCTTGCATGTTTTTGGCTCCAGTATTTTCTATAATTTTATTGAAGAGAACAAGAATCCAAGATGGAACTCCTGAGATATTAGTTACATTTTTTGAGGCTACGATTTGAGCCATTTTTTCAATCTTCTTTTCAAAATCATACATTAATCTTATATCCTTGTTAGGTGTTTGATGAAGATTAACCCAAAAAGGAAGATTTTCTACGATTATTGCTGATAAATCACCTTCATTGGTCTTGTTTGATAATGATGGCTCATGACTTCCACCCATAATAACACTTTTACCATTAAAAATTGAAGTTGATGGATAATTGTTGCAATATAAAGATAACATGTCTTTTCCTCCCTTAAAATGACAATCTATTAATGATTCTTGAGTAACAGGAATAAATTTACTTTTTGAACCACTTGTTCCGGATGATTTTGCAAACCATTTACTCTTAGTTGGCCATAAAATATTCTGTTCTCCTTTTCTTAATCTTGAGATGTCTTCATATAGATCATTATAAGTAGAAATGGGAATATTTGTCTTAAATTTTTGATAGCTGTCAATATCTTTATATCCATATCGAATGCCCCATTCTGTATCCTTTGCTTTTTTAATAAGTTGAATTAACCATTTTTTTTGAACCTCATATGGGTAATTTATAAAATGTTCAATTTGAGGAATTCTTGACCTCATAACCCATGACATAAGTGCATTCTTTTGTGAAAAAATCATATATTCGGTTATAGGTTTTTAACTAAATATAAAAATATTAAATCCAAATGAAAATAACAGGAAGTTTGAAAAAAATGATTGGTGAATTATCTGATCCTATTAAATATCAGTTGCCTATTGGAGATCAATTAGTAGATGTTAATTCTCTTCTAGGAAAAAATATTCGTTTCAATTATGAAAATGAAATATATTGTATTGACTGTGGAAAGAAAACATATAAATCATTTAATCAAGGGTTCTGTTATACCTGTTTTCAAAACTCACCATTAGCCTCCGAATGTATTATTCATCCCGAACGTTGTCAAGCTCATTTGGGAATTGGAAGAGATATGGAATGGGAAAAAAAGTATCATCTTACTCCTCAGTTGGTTTATTTAGCATTAACCGCTAATGCTAAAGTTGGTATTACAAGAAAGGCTCAAATTCCTACTCGATGGATAGATCAAGGTGCATATCAAACTATATTACTAGCACAAACTCCAAATCGATTTTTGGCAGGAAAAATAGAGGTGCATTTGAAATCATTTATTGCAGATAAAACACATTGGCAGAAAATGTTGAAAAATAACATCAATTATGAAATTGATTTAGTTGAATTAAAAAAGGAAATGATTGAAAGACTTTCTGATGAGTTAAAACAATATGTCGTAGATTCTGAACTTTTACAGTTAAATTATCCAGTGTCTCAATATCCTACCAAAATAAAAAGTTTAGGTTTTGATAAATATTCTCAAATAGAAGGTGTTTTAACGGGTATAAAAGGTCAATATTTAATGCTAGATAATGAGTTTGTATTAAATATTAGAAAGCATACAGGTTATGTTGTTAGTGTGGAGATTTAAAATTTAATTTCTTCGCCGAACTTTAAATTTAGCTTTTTTCTCAAAAAGTAGGTTGCAACGTAAAGTAAAGGAGTATCGAAAAGAGCTACAATAACTTTAAAAAGAAACCCATTTAAAAGAAGTATTCCAAACTTATCCCAATCAATAATTTTAAAACTACATAATAAAATTAAAACTACTGAAGTATCTGTTAGTTGGGAAATAAAGGTAGATGCATTATTTCTTAACCAAAGGTGTTTGCCTTTGGTTAGTGTTTTCCAAAAATGGTAAATCCTAACATCAATAAATTGAGCGGTCAAATATGCCAACATTGATGCCAAAACAGCTAGTGGGGTAAATCCAAATACTTTAGAAAACTCCTTATTGTTAATAGGCGACCATTCTGTAGCTGGAGCCAAATCACTAACAAAAATAATTAGAAGTACAAATAAGCTAGCAAACAAGCCTGCAACAACAACTTCTGTTGCACGTTTTTTACCATAAATTTCTGAAATTATGTCTGTTACAAGAAAAGTGATTGGATAAGAAATAATTCCAACTGAAATCTCGAAATTATAGAGACCAAATGGATTCCAGCTAAAAAATTTTTGAAAAATTAAATTACTTGTTACTAAAGAAGCAATAAAAAGTCCAGTAAGGATTAGAAAAATGCGATTTGCTAGAGCAGTATTTTTTTTATTCATTTATTTTATTTGATAATGAACAGGCATTCTCATTTGAATATCATCCATTTTTCTTAATTCTTGAATTTCTTTAAACTGTGGATAAAATTGACCTAATTCCTTTTTAAGGATGCTATTTCTTATTTGTCCATTCATCACTTCGTCTAAAATTTCTTGAAAAGGATCCTTTTCTTTTGGAAGGTTTACGATTCTATAATCATTAAGCTTTGCCATTTCAGCAGCTAATTCGATAGATTTTTCCAATCCTCCCAAAACATCTACAAGCCCTAACTCTAAAGCATCTCTTCCAGACCAAACTCTTCCTTGACCGATTTCATCTACCTGGTTTTTGGTCATGTTTCTTCCATCCGCAACTCTACTAATAAAAGTATCATAGATATTTTCGACAGAGTTTTGTATAATATTTCTTTCAACAGTTGTCAATGGTCGGAATGGAGTACCCAAATCTGCAAACGAATTAGTTTTTACGGTATCAACATTAATTCCAAGTGTATTATTCATCATGTTTTGTGCATTAAATAAAACACCAAAAACACCAATTGAACCGGTTATAGTTGTTGGGTTTGCTACAATAGTATCTGCTTGACATGCTATGTAATACCCCCCTGATGCAGCTACATCTCCCATAGAAACAACGGTAGTCTTTTCTTTTTTTGCTAAAGCCATTTCTCTTAGTATAGTTTCGGAAGCTAAGGCAGAACCACCAGGTGAATTAACTCTTAAAACTATAGCTTTAATTTTATCATCTTTTCTTGCTTTTCTTATTGCTTTTGACAAACCCTCAGATCCAATAGACTGATTATCACCTTCTCCTCCTGAAATTTCTCCTGTAGCATAAATGACAGCTATTTTATTTTTAGAATATTTTTTCCCTTCTAACTTTGCATTTTTATAGTTACCTAAAGAAACAACATTTAAATCTTGAGAATCAGTTATATTTAACTTCGATTTTAAACTATCAATTAATTCATCTTTATACATTAGTTTATCGATGAGCTTATACTTAACAGCGTCGTTAGCTTTTTGAATCAGAAAATTTTCAGCAATCAAATTAACTTCTTGTACATCCAATGGTCTATCTTCTGTAATTTCATCTTTGATATCTTCCCAAATTGAAGTTAGAAACCCTCTTGTTTGAACTCTATTTGATTCACTCATTTTGTCTAGCATGAATGGTTCAACAGCACTTTTAAATTTTCCGTGTCTGATGATTTGAGCTTCAACATCTAGTTTTTCTAGAGCATTTTTGAAAAACATTCCTTGGTAAGCTAAACCTTTAAGTTCTAAAATTCCTTCAGGGTGCATATAGATTTGGTGTGCAACCGAAGAAATTAAGTATGCACTTTGGCTGTAAATTTCAGAGTATGAAACGATAAATTTATCTGTTGAATCTTTAAATTCTTGTAATTTATTTCTGATCTCTTCAATGGTAGCAATACTTGCATTTGGATTTTCAATATTTAAATAAATACCCTTAATTCTATCATCATTTTTTGCTTTTTCAATAGATGATAATATTTCATTTAATCCTAAATTTTGTTGAGATTGATTAATAATGTTACTAATGTCAATGTCGTTAGAGCTTCCTCTATCGGTTATTGAACTGTTTAAATTTATTTTTAAGATACTATTGTTTTGAATTTCACTAATTTCCGAACCACTGTCAGAGAAACTAATTGCTGCCAATCCTACAATAACAAATACAATTATTATAAATGAAATAATTGTTGTAATTGTAGAAATAAATAGTTTTTTGATAAATTTCATCATAATATGCTTTAGTTATATGTTAAACAAATTTATTAAAATATGATTAAAAAAGTTGTTAGTGTTTTTTATTTTTGAATATGAATGAGTCTTATTTATTATTAGGAGGAAATTTAGGAGATGTATTAGACACATTTGAAAAGTGTGAACAGTTACTATTAGAAAAAGTAGGTTTTATTTTAAAAAAATCATCAGACTATGAATCGCCTTCGTGGGGATTTGTAGACGAAAATAAATTTATAAACCGTGTCGTATGTTTGACAACGACTTTATCTCCGCAAGAACTATTAATATCTTGTTTAGAAATTGAAAAAAAATTAGGGAGAAAAAGAAACGATAATTTTGATGGATATTGCTCGAGAGTATTAGATATAGATATACTATTTTATAATAACATTACAATGGAAGATACAAAGTTATATATACCACATCAGAAGCTTCATTTAAGGCGTTTTACTTTGTTGCCATTACTTGAAATAAGTCCTGATTTGTTACACCCAAAATTTAAAAAATCCATACAGCATTTACTGGACAATTGTAATGACAAATCTGAAGTAATAAAATTATGAAAAATCAATATATAACCATTGAAGGAAATATTGGAGTTGGCAAAACAACATTTGTTAAAATGTTATCCCAATCACTTAATTGTAAAATGATTTTGGAGCAATTTGAAGACAATCCTTTTTTAAAACAATTTTACGATCAACCTGATCGATATGCTTTATCATTAGAATTGTTTTTTATGTCTGAGCGATTTCAACAACTCTCAGATTCAGTACAAATAGATTTATTTTCTGAACAGATTATTTCTGATTATTTTTTTATGAAGTCTAAACTATTTGCAAAAAATAATCTCAGTGAACAAGAGTTTATGTTATTTAGTCGATTCGCTGATATTGCTCTTCAAAACCTTGCTAAGCCTGATATTCTAATATATTTACATTCATCGGTTTCTAGACTCAAGGAAAATATTGATTATAGAAGTCGATCATATGAAAAAAATATTTCTGAAAAGTATCTTTTAGATATTCAACATCTTTATTTCGACTATTTCAAAAAGAAACAAGATTTTCCAATATTGATTCTGGATGTAGAACACGTTGATTTTGTTAAAGATAAACATGCATATCAAAAAATGTTAGAGATAGTTCAAAATACATATTCTTTAGGAGTTCATAACTTAAAGATATAAAAAAAAGCCCTCAAAGGGCTTTTTTTATGAGTTTACGTCAGTTTAAAATAATTTTGTAAAACCTATTTCATTTCTAAGGTTGATAAATTCAATATCTTTTTGCGCTTGACTTTTTAGTTCTTTATTTACTATTGCTTTACTTAAAAACTCTAAAGCTTTTTGAGAATTGTTTTGTCTTGCACAAATAATAGCATTTAAATAATTTCCATGAGCAGAATCGTCATTAGTAAATTTAGAATAATCTTTATTCATTACTCTTGCTAAAGTTGCATTGAAATCATTTCCTTTAAGCTGATTTACAGCTTGGCTGTAGTTACCAACCATAATATTCAGGATTCCTTTGTTAATGTTATTAGCATTGGATTGAGTATAAAGTTTTTGTGCTTTTTCAAGATTATTTTCTTTGGCTGCTATTATCCCATAATTTTCAATTACCTCTGATTCATTCTGACTAATGCTATTTGCTTTATCTAAATGTTCTTTTGCTAAGTTTAAATTATTTTGTTCGATAGCCAAACAAGCTAAGTTGTTATGAGCTCGATGATCATTAGGAAACAATTCAATAATCGTATTATAAATTGTTTTTTTTATAGAATTATCATTGTAATTACTTGCAGCATATAGTAACTCTTTAATGTCTAATTTACTTGGGTCGCTAATCGCTAATTGAGCAATTTCTTCGTCAGATTTTTTAGGTTCAAATGATCGAACAGTAATAGTTGCCTTTCTTAGTTTAGGCAAAACCTCGTCTTCAATAGCATCATAGATTTCCGACATATCTCTAATGGCTTCTTCACGTTTTTGAGGATCTTTCTGGCTTCTAACAATATTTAACACTTTTGACTTATCTTTCATTCTTGATGATTGAACTAAAGAATTAAACCCATTCCAATCTTCACCAACAGAAGAATTAATGTAAATGTCATCGTTTTTATAACCATCAATTTTTAAGCTCCTCATTAAAGACTTTGCATAATTAAACGTCGATTTAGATCGATTTTGAGAAACTTTATCGTTAATGTCTAGTGTTCCCTCTGGTGATGCAAAAGAATTAATTTCAATATTTTTTGTTTTGTAACCAAGACGAGCAAATTCTTTTAGTTCTTTTATTTCTGCAGAGCTTTTTTGTGAATACCTAACAACAGATTGATTTACTGAAAAATAAATTGTAGCGGCTTTTTCTAGAATCGTTTCTTTTTCGTAAGTATGATTTGAGTAAGATGCTATTTCATTCGACTGTACTCTTGTGGCTGTAGCCATTACACCATCTGCAATTTTAACAGCACCAAGATCTTTGGTAGTATTGTTTGCAGTTGCAGTCGCAGTTGCATATAGGTTATAATCAAACATACTTTCGTTATAGTCTATTTCACTTTTATAAGTAAATTGACCTCCAGTGACGTAGCCTATTGTAGTACCGTTTGCAGATATTTTTTCACCCTGCAATGTTATTGAAGAAAAATAGTATTTATTTTCTGAGTTTAAGCCATCACTTAACATTGCTCTGAATTCAGCAGAGGCTGATTTATAAAAGTATTTTTCAGGAATGGTAACGTTTAATTCTACAGAAATTTTCCCACCATGAACTTCTACTTGAGTAGGAATAACTTGAAAGTTAACTGTATTAAATTCAGAAACCATTTTTTCAAGTCCGCATGACTGAAAGAAAAAAGTTGCAAGAATTGCAAGTAGATAACCTTTGTATTTTAACATCTGAGTTTAAATTTTTAATTAATATGATACAAATATATATTTATCTAGTGTATTTATAAATTTTTGAGACGAAACTTTTAATTTTAAATTGTTAAAAACATAAGAATAATGAAGTATGTTTTTTTTTATAGATTTGTGTTGATAAAAAAACAACTTACATATGAAAAACTATACTACACTTTTAATATCTTTTTTAGTGTCAATTTCTTCCTTATACGCACAAAAATCTAATTCCAAAAATCAATTTAATACTTGGTCTGTAGGAGCAGGTTTGTCAACCTTACATTTCTTAGGAGATGTAAAACAAAATGATTTTCTTCAAGCTTCCTTCGGAGATTTCAATGAGTTACGTTATGGTGCTAATTTAAATGTTACTAAGCAATTAAACTATTTATTTGGTTTAGAAGGTCAAGCAAATATTGGTCAGCTAGCAGGATTTAGAAATGGATACGTAGGTTATACAGACGTAAAGTTTGAAGCTGATTTTAATAGTGTTGACTTAAGTTTGAAAATGAATATTTCTAATTTAATTTTTGATATTGAAAAATATAGTAATTCCAAGTTTCAAATAAATGGAGGTATAGGATTGGGAATGATGAAGTTTAGATCTATCTTGACTTTGTTAAGAAGTGATACTATTGTAGATTTGGAAGGTTATGTAGATTATCCATTTGCTGTAGTTTCAACAAATGCAGAAGAAAAAGCAGCCAGATTTGCCAATTATTACAAATACTTTTTAAACGTTAATTACGCATTGTCTAGAAAATTGGAGTTAAGTTTGAATTTTACAAAAAATCAAACCTTAACAAATTCGTTAGACGTTGCATATAGTTCGCCAGATGATAGTTATACAAACAAAGAGGATGGTTATTTTGCTACCTCATTAGGAGTAAAATATAATATTGGAAGAGCTAAGAAAAATTTACAATGGTACAATCCATTGGGTCAAACATTTCATTCTCAAAAAAGAATAAGAAAACAGATTCAGGGTCTTCGTAAAGATTCGGATAATGATGGTGTAGCTGACCAGTTTGATAATCATCCTAACACACCCGAAAATATTGCAGTGGACGGAATGGGGGTACCATTAGACGTAGATATGGATGGAGTTTTTGATTACCAAGATGCTGATCCTTTTTCAGCTCCTGGTGTGACTGTTGATGAAAATGGATTGGAATTGGATTCAGATGGCGATGGTGTTGGCGATAGTAGAGATCAAGATTCTAATACCAAAGAGGGGGTAATTGTAAATCAGTATGGTGTTGAAATAACAAATTTTGATGGTTCAACATTTGTTATGCCTTCTATTTATTTTAGCTCTTCTAGTTCTACTATAAAAGAAGAAGACTTGAAAAGTTTAGCAATTATTGCTAAAGTATTGAAGGCGAATCCTGATCTTAAGTTAAATGTTATTGGTCATACCGATAGTAATGGCTCTATTTATTTGAATAATGAATTAGGATTAAAGCGTGCAAAATCTGTTAGGCAACATTTAATAGATGTATATTCTATCAAAGGAGATAGATTAGTTTGCGTTTCCAAAGGAGAAACAATGCCTTTAGTTATTACTCCAAATGCTAATTTGGAAAATGCTAATAGTGAACTATCTACTGTGGATATTGTTCAGGGAATTAACAGAAGAGTAGATTTTGAACAATTTAAGTAGAAATTTTTTGAAAGATTGACCACAAAACTATTCCAACACTTACCGAGATGTTGAAAGAATGTTTGGTGCCAAATTGAGGAATTTCTACACAATTATCGCTTATGTCAATTATTTTTTGGTCTACTCCATTAACTTCATTACCAAAAATAAGAGCAACTTTTTTGCTTTTTTCTAGAATGAAATTATTTAGTAATGTTGCATTCGTAGCCTGCTCGATTGACAAAATCATATAGTTTTGTTCTTTAAGTTTTTCAACACAATCAAAACTGTTATTATGATATTCCCAAGAAACAGAATCGTTTGCACCTAATGCAGTTTTTCTAATTTCTTTGTGAGGAGGTTTTGGAGTAATACCACACAAGAATATTTTTTCAATTAAAAAAGCATCACTAGTTCTAAAAATTGAACCTACATTTAATGCAGAACGAACATTATCAAGAACAATAACAATAGGAGTTTTTTTTTGATTTTTAAATTCTTCTAAATTTAAACGATTTAACTCGTTATTTTTTAACTTACGCATTATTTTAAATTGAGTCACGAATTTAATTAAATTAGATTTTGTCAGCCAAAAAAAACAATAAAGTAAAAAAGCAAACGCCTTTAATGATTCAATACAATGGCATTAAAGCAAAGTATCCTAATGCATTATTATTATTTAGAGTTGGAGATTTTTATGAAACATTTGGAGAGGATGCAATAAAGTCGTCAAAAATATTGGGTATAACATTAACCAAAAGAGCCAATGGATCATCTAATGAAGCTCTTGCAGGCTTTCCCCATCATGCTTTAGATACTTATCTTCCAAAATTGGTAAGAGCAGGTCAGAGAGTTGCTATATGTGATCAACTAGAAGATCCAAAAGCTACTAAAACCATAGTAAAAAGAGGAGTTACAGAATTAGTTACCCCAGGAGTTTCTTACAACGATAAAGTTTTGGATCATAAATCCAATAATTTTTTAGCAGCGGTACATTTTGGCAAATCAAGTTTAGGAGTGTCTTTTTTGGATATATCGACTGGCGAATTTTTCGTTTCTCAAGGAAGTCAAGATTATATTGGTAAACTTCTACAGAGTTTTTCACCTTCGGAAGTTGTTTTTCAAAAACAGAAGAAAATACTATTTTCAGAAGCGTTTGGAGATCAATTTTATTATAATACTCAAGAAGATTGGGTTTATCATTTCGATTTTTCTCAGGAAAAGTTGCTTAGTCACTTCGATGTACTATCATTAAAAGGTTTTGGAATAGGAGATCTTAATGAAGGAATTATAGCTGCTGGAGCAGCATTACAATACCTTTCGGATACACAGCATTTACACGTTAAACACATTTCAAATCTTCAAAGATTGGAGGAAAATAATTATGTGTGGATGGATAAGTTTACCATTCGAAATTTAGAGTTATTTAATTCTTCATCAGAAGGAGCAATTACATTATTTGATGTTTTAGATAAATGTAGCTCTCCTATGGGTTCTAGATTATTAAAAAGATGGCTAGCTTTTCCACTGAATAAAAAATCAACAATAGATGAAAGACATTCTATTGTGGAGCTTTTAATAAAAGATTCTGACTTAGCAACAAAGATTCAAAATAGAATAAAAGAAATAGGTGACCTCGAAAGAATAATATCTAAAGTTGCTACCTCAAGAATTAATCCAAGAGAGTTAGTTCATCTTAAAAAAGCCTTATATGCTCTAGTAGAAATAAAAGAACTTTGTTGCTCAAGCAAAAATAAAGTTATAAACGGATTAGGTGATTTAATAAATCTATGTGAAGTTATTAGGGATAGAATTGAAAATGAAATAGAAGATGATGCTCCTTTAATGATAAACAAAGGGAATGTGATTAGCGAAGGGGTAGATCAAGATTTAGATGATTTAAGATCCATAGCCCGATCAAGTCACAAGCATCTTGAGCAAATTTTACAAAGAGAAACCGAACGAACTCAAATTCCATCCTTAAAAATAGCATTTAATAATGTGTTTGGATATTATTTGGAAGTAAGAAATACCCATAAAGATAAAGTTCCTGAAGAATGGATTAGAAAACAAACTTTAGTAAATGCAGAACGTTACGTAACTCAAGAATTAAAAGAATTAGAATCTAAAATTTTAGGAGCAGAAGATAAAATATCCGTATTGGAATCTAAGCTATATTCCGATTTAATAGCCTCTCTAGTCGAATATATTACCAGTATTCAGTTAAATGCCCAGAAAGTTGCACAATTGGATTGTTTGCTTTCCTATGCACTTGTATCTATTTCTAATAATTATTCTAAGCCCATAATTGAAGAATCAATGGACTTGAAAATTGTAAATGGTAGACATCCCGTTATAGAGCAACAATTACCTATTGGGGAAGACTATATTACAAATGACATTTTATTAAACAAAAATGAACAACAAATAGTGATGATAACTGGTCCTAATATGTCAGGTAAATCGGCAATTTTAAGGCAAACAGCATTAATTGTTATTATGGCTCAAATTGGATGTTTTGTTCCAGCTGAAAGTGCTACCATTGGCTTAGTTGATAAAGTTTTTACTAGAGTTGGTGCCTCGGATAATATATCTCAAGGCGAATCTACATTTATGGTTGAGATGAATGAAACTGCAAGTATTTTGAATAATTTATCAGATCGAAGTCTAATTTTGCTTGATGAAATAGGAAGGGGTACAAGTACTTATGATGGAATATCTATTGCTTGGGCTATAGCACAATATATACATCAACATAAAACTAAGGCTAAAACATTATTTGCAACTCATTATCATGAGTTAAACGAAATGAGTCAGACTTTTGAGCGTATAAAAAACTTTAACGTTTCTGTAAAGGAGTTAGGCAACAAGATTATATTTATGAGAAATCTAGTTGAAGGTGGAAGTGAACATAGTTTTGGTATTCATGTTGCAAAGATGGCAGGTATGCCAAAGGCGGTTGTTGAAAGAGCAAAATCTATAATGAAAAAGTTAGAAAAGGTTCATAGCCAATCTGATATTAAAGAAAATTTGAAAAATGATGACGATTTGCAGTTAAGTTTTTTTCAATTAGATGATCCTGTTTTATTGCAAATAAGAGATGAAATAAAAGATTTGGATGTAAATACGCTTACCCCAGTAGAGGCCTTATTAAAACTAAATGAGATAAAAAAGCTAACTGGTCTGTAAAAAAAATAAATGGAGTGTTTGTTAACAGTCAAAATTATATTACATTTGCCGACCTAATTAAAAACTGCGAGTGTAGCTCAGGGGTAGAGCATCACCTTGCCAAGGTGAGGGTCGTGGGTTCAAATCCCATCACTCGCTCAGCGCTCTTTTTAAAAAGAGCTTTTTTATTGAATTACCCAATGCCCAGGTGGTGGAATTGGTAGACACGTTGGACTTAAAATCCAATGGACAGTAATGTCCGTGCGGGTTCAAGTCCCGCCCTGGGTACTAAACGGGAGATGATCATAAGATTGTCTCTCGTTTTTGTTTTCACACGCTTGTAATACGCTGATACTCTTCGAGATAAGTTCAATCCCTTTGTTTAAAATAGGGGTTAGATACTTTTTATCTTCAAATGTTGAAAAGTAAATTTTTAAATATGCTAACTATAGTATGTTGTAAGTTATGAATACTAAAGTTAGCTTTATTATAATATTCAATCATGAAAGACTCATCATTATTAGAATTTGGATTAAAAATTAGGAAAATCAGAACTGCAAAAAAAATGTCACAAGAGGAATTGGCATACAAATCTGGACTTCATAGAACTTATATTGGTATGATTGAGCGTGCGGAAAAAAATATCAC
>JBMHCD010000011.1:0-115485 GCA_049890095.1 Flavobacteriales bacterium
TCATACTTGTATTCTATATCACCAGCAGGGAAATCGAAAGTACCTGTAAAGATACCATCACCATCTGCATCTTCTAACAAGAAGCAGTCTCCACACCATCCAGTAAATGGACCAGTAATGTATACATTAGTAAATTCAATACCTGAACATGACATATCTACACTAAATGTAGTGGACATAGATGGATAAATACATGATCCATCGTCTACATTAGCATCTGAATTAAAGTTTTCTGCTGTAGGATCAGTACAACCTGATACGGATGGTTCAATAGAATTCTCGCATGTATTGTTTACGTTTATATTAACGTTATTTTGACTTAGTTGCCAGTTACCACCAAAGGATTCTTTACTCCACAATACATTAATGTCAACTACGTTTACATCATTCATCCAAGACATTGTATTATAAAAAATTCCGTCAGAGGAAGTCATAGTTCCAAGATCATAACCAGCCGTTCCACTATAAATAATTAAGTCGTCTATAGGATCACTATCAGCTGAAACTACTTCAACGTAAATTGAGTTTGGTCCATTATTTCCAATAGAAATAAATATAGACGAAGGTACTTCAGCCGCATTCATAAAGTGATATATTTGAGTGTCACAATAAGGAGAGATACCAGCAGAATATTCGCAACTGCCATCTTCAGATGTTGCTTCTGAGTTATAGTTTGAAGCAATAGGATCTGTACAGCCTAAAACAATTGTTGGCGTGGAAATTTCACATGAATCATTCACATTTATTGTAACATTGCTTTGACTTAACTGCCAGTATCCACCAAAGGATTCTTTGCTCCATAAAACATTTATATCAACCATATTCACATTAGAATCCCAAGTAATAGTATTTGAAAACACCCCGTTACTAGAACTCATCGTTCCTAGAGTATATCCAGCTGTAGAACTATTAATAATTAAATCATCAACTAAGTCATTATCTGCAGATTCAACTTGTACAATAATTGAGTTTTGCCCATTATTCCCAACTGAAATTAAAATAGAAGAAGGTATTTCAGCCGAATTCATAAAGTGATAAGTTTGAGTGTTACAGAATGGAGACGTACCGGATGATGCATATTCACAACTGCCGTCATCTTCATTAGCAGCACTATCATAGTTTTCAGCTGCTGGATCAGTACATCCTGAAACTAAATCAGAACATTCATTACATGAACCATATGTGTCATTATTAATAGAGCCATTTGAAGCCATTCTGTTTGCATAGTTTACATAATCTGTAATAGCAACACATTCACCTCCGTTATTGGCATCATCTATTAAGTTTTCTTGATGTGTCCAATTGTCAACTTCATATTTATACTCTATATCTGTAGTAAAATCAAAAGTCCCTGAATAAATACCATCACCATCATCATCAGTTAACAAGTAACAGTCACCACACCAATTTGTAAAAGGTCCAGTTATATATACATTTGTAAAATTAATATCTGCACACGACATATCTACATTAAAAGATGTAGGTGTGATACAAGTACCATTATCTTGAGTAGCTTCAGGATTATAATTAGAAGCTTGAGGGTTTGTGCATCCTAAAATAGGATACGTGCAGGATCCATCATTTACATTTGCATTTGGATTGAAGTTAGTAGCTTCGTCATCTGTACATCCAGGAATTTGTTCATCAAAACATCCTATACATTGATTAAAACATACCGTTTCTAATACGGTAGACTCTGTAAATGTTTCTCCTCTATAACCGTCTACAACTTCACATGGAAGTCCAGATAAATTTTCTAATCCACCGAATCCTCCATTAGCATATCGAAACACATAGTTTGATGGGTTTAGATTAATTACAGTTTCGTAAATGTTATTTCCAATGTTTATCATTGGATTTGCATTTATATCATATCCATTGAATGAGCCAATAACAGAAACTCCATTTTCTGAAACTACTTCATTAGACATATCTACTCTAAATGTAACTTCAAAACTATTATCCTCACAATCAAAACAACTATCAAAACAGTAGGTAGGTATTGTGTTTTGTGATGGTTGAACTTCATAATACCTGTTGTTGAATGTTGTTGCACCATCTACAGTTGATAGAATACATTCGTCTGTACTTTCAAACACTTCTACATCGCCAGTCCATCCATTTGTAGTAAACAAATATTCGATTGGTCCAGCTGGTAATTGAATTATGGTAGAATAAACACCATCAAAATCTTCATCATATAGTTGATTACAATTACCACACCAACCATTGAAATCTCCGTTAACATTAACTGTTTCGACACCTGCCATATTGAAATTACTCATATCTACAGAAAAAGTAACATCGTATAAGCAACCAACATCAATCGTTGATAATGGGTTGTAGTTTGAAGCAGCAGGATCCATACAACCTTCTTCATTTGCTGTTGGACATCCAACTGTAGGTACACTTAGTATAGTATCACCCTCTACAGAAGTGGATACATAAAAATTATTATTTTCACATTCTTCTCCCCACTGCATTCCCCATCCAGAATAATTATCAGCTGGACCTGTAACAGCTACTACATATTCAAAACTAGAATTTGCATCAAACTCTCCAATTCCAGTCCATATACCATCATTATCGTTGTCTTCTAATTCTACACCCCAACCAGACCAATTGTTCCATGAACCATTTATTACAACATTTGTGTAATCATCAGATGGTTGATTGACATTATTCATATCAACTTCAAACTGAACATAAGAAACAGGCGTCGTATATGCAAAACAACTATCCTGACATGAGCCAAAGCATTGAATTGGAAGTTCAAGTGTTTGATCACATTCCACTGAGAAAAAGAAATTAGGGGACGGGTCTCCAGTTTCAGGGTTAGTTCCCAGTGCACATTCTTGAGGTGCAAAACCAATTAATCCCCATCCTGAATAATTATCAGCCTCACCACTTAGTGCATGAACATATTCATAATTTCCAGATTGTAAAGAAATGGTTCCTTGATAAATACTATCTTGATCTTCATCTTCTAAAACAAGACCCCAAGCACCCCAGTATTCATTATAATCTCCAAATGTATCCCAATTTCCATTAATTAAAACATTAGATAAGTCAGGTGTCAACACTTCACTTACATCTAAACTGAAAGTTACTAAAGCTGGATTTTCACAAGCTATACAACTTCCATCATCAACACTTGCCTCTGGGTTATAGTTTACAGCTGAAGAGTCTGTACAGCCACTTATAGGTAGTGTTGAAACATTAGAAAATGTAATATCATCAATGTATATGATGTTATCTTGTTCTCTACCTTGAAGATCAAAATCTGGAAAGATAATAATCTGATCTACAACTAGTGGCTCTAATCCAATGTATGGTGAAAAATCAAAAATTAACTCTTCCCATTGATTTATTAAGGTGTTAGAAACTTTTATTTCTGTAAGAGATTGATTAGTATTACTAGCAAATTTTAAACCTACATCACTAATAACACTTTTCCAAACTTTAATTCTTATGGCACTATTGTTCTCGTCAAAACTAAAAGAACCAATATCTGCATTATGTTGTGATTCGCAACCAGCCCAAGGATTACCGCTTTGAAGAGCGTTAAACTGTGCAACACTTTGAGAGGAATTTGTTGCATCAGGGCTTGGGTTGTTTACAATTAGGAGAGGGGGATTGGTTGAATTTTCAAAAACTGTCCAATTCCAATCAAAACCAATACTGTTTGTTTCAAAATCAATAGGGTTTGTTTGAGCAATTAAAGAATTAGTAAATAAAAAAACTGTAAAGGTCAAATAAAAAAACTTCATTTTTAACTAAAATTAGGGTTAAGACCATAAAAATAATTAAATTTTTGACATTACCTTTTACTTATTTTATTTTTTGAAATAGACTTTTG
Organism: Flavobacteriales bacterium; assembly: GCA_049890095.1. Lineage (GTDB taxonomy): Bacteria > Bacteroidota > Bacteroidia > Flavobacteriales > UBA7312 > JABAYQ01. The sequence goes on from JBMHCD010000011.1 coordinate 3,860, forward strand.
CCTTGAGCATTTGAAACGATTAATTTCATTGCTTCTTTTTTTTTCATGTTTTTGGCTTGGCCCACTATTTACTCGCTTTCGCCATAGCTTGAAGCTAGATAATTTAAGTTCATTTCTCATTAGCTTAATAACATCTTTTTCAGCTATATTAAATTGATATTGAATTGCTTCAAAAGGTGTCCTATCTTCCCAAGCCATTTCAATAATTCTATCAACTTCTTGTTTTGTTAATGTTTTATTCATTAATATTTGTTCTATTGCAAAATTAGTTAAATTTAATTTACGTTTATGTTGGTAATTTATTTTACAATTGTTAATATTGAATGTACATAAGTCGATTTAATGAAAAACATTTCATTTTTTTTATTTTCTTTTTTTTTAATTACTAACTCTTTTGCTCAACAAAACACTTTGAGTGGTTTTATCACTGATATATCGAATGGTGAAAGTATTGTTGGTGCAAATATTTATTGTTCTGAATTGTCTTTAGGTACAACTGCTAATACGTATGGCTTTTATAGTTTGACATTACCAAAAGGTTCATATGAAATTTCTTATTCTTTCTTAGGTTACAAAACAAAAACAATTTTAGTTGATCTTACATCAGATTTACAAAAAAATATTTCTTTTCAAAATGATGTTACAGAAATTAACGAGGTTGTTATTTCTAGTGAACGAAATGTTGTTGAGAAAACACAAACCTCTGTTGTAGATATTCCTATAAAACAAATTAAAAAAATTCCTGCTTTATTAGGTGAAGTTGATATCATTAAAGCCATTCAGTTATTACCAGGTGTTCAGTCAAGTGAGGGTACTTCTGGATATTATGTACGTGGGGGAGGGCCTGATCAAAACTTAATTTTAATGGATGGCGTTCCTGTTTATAATGCATCTCATCTTGGTGGATTGTTTTCCGTATTTAATGCGGATGCAATAAAGTCAGTCCGATTATATAAAGGAGGCTTTCCTGCTCGATTTGGTGGAAGGTTATCTTCGGTTTTGCAAATAGACATGAAAGAAGGAAATGATAAAAAAATAGAAGGTGACGCATCACTAGGACTAATATCCTCTAAATTAACATTAGAAGGTCCTATAATTAAAAATAAAACTTCATTTATAGTTTCTGGAAGAAGGACATACGCAGATGTAATTGCAAAGCCATTTATAAATGACAACACCGATTTTAGTTTATATTTTTATGATTTGAACACTAAAGTAAATCACAAATTTTCGGATAAAGATCGATTATTTTTGAGCGCTTATGCTGGTAACGATATTTTTAGTGTTAATTTTTCTGAAACGGATTCTGAGCAGATAAGTTTTGGTTTAGGATATGGAAATATTACGTCAACTATTCGATGGAATCATTTATTTAACAATAAACTATTTAGTAACACTACTTTAACTTACAGTAATTATTCATTCAATACAAACTTTAGGCTATCATCAAATGAATTGTTAAATGGTTTTACAGAAACTACTGACTTGTCTTTTGTTTATAAAAATGGTATTGAAGATTTGGCAGCAAGAATTGATTTTGACTATTCACCCAATCCTAACCATGAAATTAAATTTGGCTCGTCTTACACCTATCATTTTTTCTTTCCTGGACAAACAAATTTATATTATAATATTTCATCTTCTGATAGCATATTCAATCAGACTGTTGATACTACATTTAATTTTTCTCCAAATATAAATGCACATGAATTTTTTCTATATGCAGAAGATAATATTCGATTTAGTGATAGATTTAAAGCTAACATAGGATTGCATTTAGGTTATTATTCTTTAGCCAATAAAACAAGTGCAAACAATGTCTCATTTTTTGAAAAATTTTCTGATAAAAGTAATTTTAGTTTTCAACCAAGATTATCTGCTAGGTATTTGTTAAATAAGGACTGGTCCTTAAAAGCTTCTTATGCTAAAATGAATCAGAATATACATTTGTTATCCAATTCTTCTTTAGGTCTACCAAGTGATATTTGGGTTCCAGCAATAGATAGTGTGCCTTCTCAGTTGTCTCATCAGGTTGCAGCAAGTATAAATACAAATTTGAAAAACGGATTATATGAAATTTCATTAGAAAGTTATTACAAAACTATGAGTAATTTAATAGCTTACAAAGCGGGATATTCAAATTTACAGAGTACCGAAAGTTGGGAAAGTTCTATTGAAACAAATGGGATAGGAGAATCTTATGGGTTGGAATTTTTTATACAAAAAACAAAAGGTAAAGCAACAGGATGGATTGGATACACACTTTCTTGGACTAATAGAAAATTTGAAAATATAAATTTTGGTGAATGGTATCCATACAAATTTGATAGAAGACATGATTTATCGATTGTATTATCGTATAAGCTGTCGAAAAAATGGGATTTTTCCTCTACATGGGTGTATGGAACTGGAAATGCCTTAACTTTTCCTCAAGGAAATTATTATGGATTACCTCAAAACGATTCATTTATAAATTTAATAGAGTCTTATGGGTCAAGAAATTCAACAAGATTAAATCCTTATCATAGACTTGATGTCGGTTTTACTCATTTAAAAAGAAAAAAGAAATTTGATAGAACATTGTCTTTTGGAGCTTATAATGTATACAATAGAAAAAATCCATTCTTTGCTTATATTACGACCGAAAATGGTAATCGAGTTGCAAAACAAGTTTCTTTGTTTCCAATCATCCCATCAATTTCTTATAGAATTCAATTTTAGTTATGAAAAATATTATATTTTCTTTTTTTCTTATTTCGCTTCTGATTTGTTGTGAAAATCTTGAAACGGTTGTTGATTTGGAAATTCCAGAACATGAAGCTAAGTTGGTAGTTAATTCTTCTTTAAATTCTGATACATCAATCCATGTTTTAGTTTCACATACCGTTGGTGCTTTTGAAAATAATCTTCCTGTTTCTGTGAATGATGCATATGTATTATTATTTGAAAATGATATTTTCATTGATTCTCTTGTTGTTGATTTGTCTGATCCTAGATATTTTAATTACTTTGATAATGGTAGGAATTTTAGCGATTCTATTTTGTTATACTATTACAAATCAGATATCATACCAAAAATAAGTACAAAGTATAGTTTAAAGGTTAAGCATCCTGTTTATTCTGAAGTAAACGCTTCTACATTTTTACCAAATGATGTAGATTTATTTGGTGTTCAAATTGACACTATTTCTTCTGATGAAAAGTTAAATTTAAAATTTAGCTTCAATGATAATCCTTTTGTAGATAATTTTTATGGATTGAATATTTATGGAAATTGTTCTAAAGAGTTTGAGGGAATGGAGTACGATTTTGAAGGAGAAATTTATTTTTATTCTAATGACCCATCTTTTCCTACTGATATTCCATTTGATGGATATACATTCCAAGGTTCTGAAGTTTTATTTAGTGATGCACTATTTAATGGACTTGAAAAAAAAATTGATTTAGATGTTTTTGAAGACGATTATATTAGTATTTCCGATTGCGATACCATTTTCTTAGAGTTTTCTGTTTTTAGTGATGAAGCTTATGAGTATTATAATTCAGTTGATCAATTTCGAGAAAATGGATCTTCAGGTGTTTTTGGAGGGGAGGTTGTTCCAGTGTACAGTAATGTAGAAAATGGTGAAGGGGTATTAATTTCTGTAAATACCCAAAAGGTTTATATCATTTATTAATTACCTATAAAGGCTAAGTGTTCCTTTTAAAAAGTTTTTTTCTCCATATTGAATAGTATAAAAATATGTTCCTTCAACGAGATCTTTCCCATTATTATTTTTTCCTTCAAAAATATAGGGTTTGGTACTTGTTTGAAAAACTTTTTTACCCCATCTGTTATAAATGCTAAGTTTAGAATCATTTGGAAGAAAAGAAGAATTTACTATCCATTGGTCATTTGTACCATCATTGTTAGGTGAAAATGCATTGTATAAACAACTATCGGTAAGTTCAGGTACTGTAAGTTGATCTTCAATAGTACAATTGTTGTTATCTATAATTTTTACAGAATACTCTATTGGGTCTATATTATCAATAAATGAATTTGTAGAATTTGTATTCCATAAATACTGATAAGGGGCAGTTCCTCCTGTTACGTTAGTTTCAATTTTACTAAAATCTTGGTTAGTACAATCGATTTGTTTATTAATATTTGATTGTAAATTCTCTATGTTGATATTCAATGAGTTTTGACAACCTAATCGATTTTTAATCAGACATTCATACGATCCAGGACATAAACCAGTAGAAAAAATTGAATCCATTTCAGATTCAATTAATTCATTATTTAAAAACCACTGAAAACTTAGTGGGTAATATGCTTGTTCAATTATGACTTCTGAATTATTTTGATTAATATATGCTTGGGTAGGAAGTAGTTCTAAATTAATAGAGTCAGTACACATCAAAGAGTCTTGTATAATAAGGTTGAAATTACCGATGCATTCTTCTATAAAAATACAGCTATCTATGTTATTGATATTAGCATTCGAATAGTTTAATTGATAAGGAGGAATTCCGCCATCAATGCAAATTAAAATTTGATTTTCAATCGACTGAGTAATGCTTAAATTAGAATTAGGACTAACTATTTCGGAAGTTATAGTATCGCTACAATTAAATTGATCACTTACTGTGATAGTATAAAAACCTTCATATAGATTTGCAAAAGTATTAGACGTTTGATTTATGCCATTTATCTGAAATAGAGTTCCAATACCACTGTTAGAATAGTTAACTACAATTTGTCCTGTAGAATCTCCATTACAATTTATATCTTGATGTAAGTTTAGGTCTTCTTCTAAATTAACTGTAATCGGTGTAAGTGTAAAAAATTCAGAGTAGGAGATTTCTGTACAATTATTAGTTAAAATTAGATTATAAGTGCTGACTTCATTATTGTTTACTACAAAAATGGATGAATCGGATAATAAGTTTCCGTTTTGATCTATCCATTGAAAAGAATAGTTTGTCAGATAAGATAAATCATATTCAATTGTTTCATTAGAACAAATATTTTGATCTTTCATTATCGGTTCCTTATCAAAATAAGTGATTTCTACCTTTTGTAAATTTGTGGCACTTCCGGTACTTCCTGTAAATCCGATGTAAACAATCTCGTTAGATGAAAAGATTTCATTTTTAATATTGTATTTAATATCGATTAAAGTATCTACACTACTGATACCATTACAGTATAAAAGAACTAAGTTTGTATCCTGTGCAGTCCATTTAATAGTTATTTGTTGATTAAAGAAATTTTCACAATCTTCAACATCAGTCAGAGTATTATTAAACGGAACGGTCAATAAATCATCAATACTGTTATGTTCTATTGATCCATTTTTCATTAATCCCACATGATCATATAAGGGGTCGTTTATAGTGGGGTAGTCTACAGCATTATCTGTATATGTGTCGAATTGAATTGCAAGTGAAGGATTTATTCCATTTTGTGGCCCTAACCCTCCGTATCCTAGCTCTCCACCACCATTAGGACTATTTGGTTGATTATTACCATTATTTTGAATTACAAATGCGATTCCGTCTCCACCTGTATTTGCTGAAGTATCGCAACCCAAAAATAAATTTGCAACTAGTTCAAAATCATCCTCTAAGTTTATTGGATTAATATACCAGAAAGCACCAGTAGAACCTGCTTGATCTGGTGTTATAACAAAGCTATTATAGGCATTATCCTCTTGAAAAGATGCACCTAAAAAATTATACTGTCCAAAAGTGTTTAATGAACTAACTAAAATTAAAAAAAGAAAAAATTTAGACACTTTGTAGATTTAAGGTTAAAAACAAATTTAATTATTTATTGTAAATAGATTTGGTCTATCAATAAGTTAAAAGATTCGTTTTTTTTATTTGCAATTAAGAATGCTATTTCTGCAATTTTTTGATGATTAAAATTTGGTTGACTTAGAATTCTTCCTCTAAAAGAAGGTGTAAATTTATTTAAAGGAAGTTCTAAAGTTTGCCATTGTCCATTTGTTTGAAAATCAAAAATGTAAGAGTAAAAGTTATTTTTATTGTTTTTAATTCTAAACTGATATTTTTTTGAGTCACCTTTTATCTTTATAATAATTTTTGTTTTACTATTTAATTCTATTGAATTAAACTGATGTCTAACAGATGAAAAACCTCCATTATTATCTAAGGAAACGTAACCCCAAAAATGGCCATGACCGTCTGCAGTTAAATCAAAGTTTCCGTTAGATTTCCCTCCCATAACCACATCATCTACTATTTTCCATTTTTTTGTAATAGAATTGGAATTAAAATCAAAAATTATGTAATTATTCATAAAAAGTAGCAAACCTATTTTAACTAGAAAAATCATTTTATTTAAAATAAAAAAAGCGAAACAATTAGGTTTCGCTTTTAGTTTAAATTGCGATTGAATTATTTACATTCACAACCGAATGCTTCTGTAACTGCAATAGCGTCATCATATTCTTCTTTAGAGTCAAAGTCATCTTCACATACCTCTAGTGAAGCAACTTCATTATCGTTTGAGTCTGTTAGGGTAACATCATCGGGACAATTTGAACAATCTACACATTTGTTACCACAAGATGCCGCCAAAAAAGCTATTGCTACAAGTAAAAGAGATAATTTATTAATTTTCATACCTAATTTGTTAATGGTTAATAATTTTCACAAAATTAAGTTTTTTATTTTTAAATTTAATTTCTTCACAATTAAAAAACGTAAAAAAAGGTGTTGACTAGATTTTTAAAAGTAGGTTTCATTCCCTTAACTATTCTCTTGAAAAATATAACTACTTGTAAGTCAGGGGTTATAGATTTAAAAGTGGAGCTGGCGGGAGTCGAACCCGCGTCCAAATAAGGAAAAAAAGCGCTTTCTACATGTTTATTGTTTTTTTATTGTCGGGAAGAGTAAGGAAAAACACAACCTAACTTCAACCTTATCTTCTTAAATTTTATTTTTTAGTCGAAGCACTAAAAAACTAGCTCCATCTTTTTATGATGCTTCATTTGAACAAAAGCAAAGAGCGTTCTAATGTTCGGAAGCAAAGGCGTCCTAATTTCTAAAATTAGGCAGCCATAGCGTAGTTATTCTCGCCATTTAAAAGTGTGTAAATTGATATTAACGAGCCAATAGACAATGCTCGACATGCTTACGGTTTCATTCAACTTACAGTCAAAACCAGTCAGCCCCAATAAATCAAAGAACTTTTACAAAATTAAATAATTACTATGAGAAATCAATATTGATTAACCAATCAATTCATTATGTTAATATGATTTTATAATTTTGAATAATTAAACTTAACATGCAAAATATAAAAATTGGAATTTTAAAAGAAAGGAAAACTCCTGCAGATAGGAGAGTTCCATTAAGTCCTGATCAGTGTCTTACTTTATCTCAGACCTATCCCTTTGTAGAGCTACAAATTGAAAAAAGTCCAATTAGATGTTTTAGTGACAAAGAATATTCTGATTTAGGATTAAATTTGGTAGATAGTGTTTCGGATTGCGATATTTTATTGGGTGTTAAAGAGGTGCCTAAAGAATATTTAATAAGCAATAAAACATACCTATATTTCTCTCATACAATAAAAAAACAAAGTTACAATAGAGAGCTCTTAGCTAAAATGATTAATCAGAATATAACCATGATTGATTATGAAACATTATGTGATAAAAACAATAATCGAATCATCGGTTTTGGTTTTTATGCAGGTCTTGTAGGTTGTTATAATGGCTTTTTAGCTTATGGATTAAGAACTAATAGTTTTCATTTAAAACCTGCAATTGATTGTTTCAATAAAAATGAACTTTTTGAAGAACTTAAAAAGGTATCAATTCCAAACCTCAAAATTATTCTAACTGGTAATGGTAGAGTAGCATCAGGTGCATTAGAAATTTTGAAATTTTTGAAAATTAAACAAATTGGTAAAGACGACTTTTTAAATAATCATTTTGATTTTCCTGTTTTTGTTCAACTAAGTTCTCTGGATTTTAACATACGTTTAGATGGTAAACCATCTTCAAAATCTGACTTTTATTCTAACCCTGAAAATTACAAATCTATTTTTCCAGATTTTGCACAAAAATCTGAGTTTTTTATTGCTGGTCATTTTTATGCTAATAACGCACCATTTTTATTTACTAGAAATGATGCAAAATCATCGGATTTTAAAATTAGAACAATAGCAGATATTTCTTGTGATATCAATGGGCCAGTGGCTTCCACAATACGTTCGTCTTCTATTGAAAATCCAATTTATGGATATAATGTTTTGTCCGAAAAAGAAGATGATTTTAATAAAGAAAATGTAATAACCGTTATGGCAGTTGACAATCTACCTTGTGAATTGCCAAAAGATGCGTCGATTCATTTTGGAAATAAGTTAATTGAAAATGTTTTCCCTGCACTTTTGTTAGAAGATAATGATGGGATAATTGAAAGGTCAACAATTTGTAAAAATGGTAGTTTAACACCAAAGTTTAGATATTTAAAATCTTTTGTTGAAGGAAGTTAAAAACTTTTTAGATTATCAATAGTTTTAATAGGGTCTTCTGATTTAAAAACAAAACTTCCTGCTACTAAAACATCGGCACCTGCTTCTATTAATTTTGGTGCATTTTCAGAATTGACACCACCATCAATTTCAATTTTAGCATTAGAATTTTTGCTTATAATTAGCTGTTTTAGCTCTTTAACTTTAGAATATGTGTTTTCAATAAATGTTTGACCTCCAAATCCTGGATTAACAGACATCAAACAGACTAAATCTATATCCTGAATTATTTCAGACAAAGTATTAATAGGAGTGTGCGGGTTTAGTGCAACTCCAGCTAACATACTGTTATTTTTTATATTTTGGATAGTTCTATGTAAATGTGTACATGCTTCATAATGAACAGTGAGAACGTCTGCACCGAGTTCTTTAAATGTTGTGATGTATTTATCTGGATTAACTATCATTAAATGAACATCTAATGTTTTTTTGGCGTGTTTGTTTATAGATTTTAAAACAGGCATTCCAAATGAGATGTTAGGAACAAAAACACCATCCATAATATCAATGTGAAACCAATCTGCTTTACTATGATTAACCATTTCACAATCTTTTTGAAGATTTGCAAAATCAGCTGCTAAAATTGAAGGGGCTATTAAATGTGACATTTTTTAATTTAAAAAAAAGAGAGCAAAAAAGCTCTCTATTGAATTATCCTAAATATGTTTTTAAAATTTTGCTTCTAGAAGTATGTTTTAATCTTCTAATTGCTTTTTCTTTGATTTGGCGAACTCTTTCTCTAGTTAAATCAAATGCTTCACCTATTTCTTCTAATGTCATTGCGTGTTCTCCATTTAAACCAAAATAAGCTCGTACTACTTCACCTTCTCTAGGAGTAAGTGTTGCTAATGCACGACTTATTTCTTTTCTTAATGAATCAACCATTAGTCCTTCATCTGGATTTGGGCTATCTTCACTACCAATAACGTTGTACATATTGCTATCTTCACCTTCAATTAGTGGAGCATCCATTGAAACATGACGACCAGAGTTTTTCATTGCTTGTTTAACTTCATCTTCTGTTAGATCTAGTTTTTTTGCAACTTCTTCTGCAGTCGGAGGACGTTCAAGCTCTTGCTCTAACTCAGCATATGCTTTGTTTATTTTATTGATTGAGCCAATTTTATTTAAGGGTAACCTTACAATTCTTGATTGTTCGGCTAGAGCTTGAAGAATAGATTGTCTAATCCACCAAACAGCATAAGAAATAAATTTAAAACCCCTAGTTTCGTCAAATCTTCTTGCTGCTTTTATTAATCCTAAATTTCCTTCATTAATTAAATCAGGAAGAGAAAGTCCTTGGTTTTGATATTGTTTAGCAACAGAAACTACAAATCTTAAGTTTGCTTTGGTTAATTTTTCTAGTGCCATTTCATCACCAGCCTTAATTCTCTGAGCCAATTCAACTTCTTCTTCTGCAGTAATTAAGTCAACTCGACCAATTTCTTGTAAATATTTGTCTAAAGAAGCTGTTTCTCTATTTGTAACCTGTTTTGTAATCTTTAATTGTCTCATTTTTGCAAATTAATTTTTGATAGTAGCTTTTGTTTACGATTAAAAATTGAATTAGTTTCAAATTATTCAGGCTTTTCTAAAAGAACTTTTCTTGAAAGTCTTAGTTTACCAGATTTAGCATCAATTTCAGTAAGTTTTACTTCAATTTTATCTCCTTCCTTAAGTACATCTTCAACTTTTTCAACTCTTTTCCAGTCAATTTCGGAAATGTGTAATAAGCCGTCTGTACCTTTACCAATATTTATGAATGCTCCATATGGCATAATTGATCGAACAGTTCCATTAAAAATATCTCCAACTTCGGGAGTAAAAGTAAGTGATTTAATTTCAGAGATAGCATTGTCAAGTAATTCCTGAGCTGTACCTAAAATTTCAACTTTTCCTTTGTTATCAATTTCTTCTATAGTAATTGTAGTTTCCGTGTCAAGTTGAAGTTGTTGTATAATTTTACCACCAGGTCCAATTACAGCACCTATAGTTTCTTTAGGAATGTACATAACATGAATTTTTGGAACGTGAGGTTTTAATTGTTCTCTTGTTTCAGCAATAGTATCTGTAAGTTTTTCTAAAATATGTAACCTTCCAGCTTTTGATTGTTCAAGTGCTTGTGTAAGAATTTCATAAGATAGTCCTTGTACTTTTATATCCATTTGACATGCGGTAATACCGTCTGATGTTCCGCAAACTTTGAAGTCCATATCTCCAAGAAAATCTTCATCTCCAAGAATATCGGATAGTACTGCAAACTTATCACCATCTGTAATTAAACCCATAGCAATACCAGAAACAGCTTTGTTTATTTTAACACCAGCATCCATAAGTGCAAGAGTACCAGCACAAACTGTAGCCATTGATGAAGATCCATTAGACTCTAAGATATCTGATACAACTCGCACAGTGTATGGATTGTCCTCATTTATCATACCTGATAATGCTCTTTGTGCTAAATTACCATGTCCAATTTCTCTTCTACTTACACCTCTAATTGGTCGTGCCTCTCCAGTTGAAAAAGGAGGGAAGTTGTAGTGTAGATAGAATTTTTCGGAATCTACATTGGTTACTCCGTCAATTCTATTTTCGTCCATTTTTGAACCCAATGTAACTGTTGTTAAAGACTGAGTTTCACCTCTAGTAAAGAGAGCTGATCCGTGTGGGCTAGGTAAATAATCTACTTCGCACCAAATAGGACGAATATCTGTTGTTGAACGACCGTCTAAACGAACCCCTTCGTTTAATACCATGTCTCGAACAGATTTTTTTTCAGCTTTTTTAAAATAGGCATTTAGTAAGAAACTTTTTTCAAGAGCTTCTTCTTCACCAATTTTTTGTTTAAATTCTTCTTTAATATTACCAAATTGTTCACTTCTGCTGTGTTTATCTAATGACTTTTTTGCAACTTCATAAAATTTATCGTAGCAAAACTCCATAACTTGATCTTCTAAATCCTTGTCATGATTTTCATGGCAGTATTCTCTTTTAATTTCCTTGTTTACATCTTTAGTAAATTCGTTTTGAACAGCACACTGATTTTTAATTTCTTCGTGAGCAAATTTTATTGCTTCAATCATTTCAGCTTCAGAAATCTCTTTCATCTCACCTTCAACCATTGCAACACTTTCAGAAGAAGCACCTATAACCATGTCTAAATCTGAAACCTTTAATTGTTCAGGTGTTGGGTTTGAAACTAATTCTCCGTCAATTCTTCCAACTCTTACTTCTGAAATTGGACCATTAAAAGGGATGTCTGAAACAGCTAATGCTGCAGAAGCTCCTAAACCGGCTAGTGCCTCAGGACAAACATCTTTATCATGAGAAATTAACGAAAGCATTATTTGAGTTTCAGCATGGTAATCCGATGGAAAGAAAGGTCTTAATATTCGATCTACTAATCTCATTATTAAAATTTCATGGTCGGATGGTCTTGCTTCTCTTTTTAAGAATCCTCCAGGGAATCTGCCGTCAGCAGCAAATTTTTCTCTGTAATCTACTGTTAGTGGAAGAAAGTCTACATCATCTTTTGCAGTTTTACTAGACACTACTGTGGCTAATAAAACAGAGTTCCCCATTCTTACTTCTACAGACCCATCTGCTTGTTTAGCAAGTTTACCTGTTTTTAACTCGATGGTTCTTCCATCTTTAAGCTTAATCTGTTTTACGATTTCGTTCATCTCTTTGTTTTTACTGTGCATACATGCAATAATATATACGCAAAAAGGCAATTAAAAAATTGCCTTGTGCGTATTATCGCTTTTAGAAAATACCTTATCTTCTAATTCCTAATTCTTTGATAAGAGTTCTGTATTTTTCAATATCTTTATTCATAAGATAATTGAGGAGACCTCTTCTTTTTCCCACTAATATTTGAAGTGAGCGTTGTGTATTTTTGTCTTTTCTATTTGTTTTTAAGTGTTCAGTTAAGTGACTGATTCTTTTAGTGAAAAGAGCAATTTGACCTTCTGTAGATCCTGTATTTTTTTCGTTACCACCAAATTGTTTAAAGATGGAGTTTTTTTCTTTAGCAGTTAAATGCATTGTTAATTATTATTTGTTATCTAAAAATAGTTTGCAAAGATAATCAAATCTTTGACAAATCTAGTTTTAATGAATGAATTAATTAATTGATAAAAGCTTCTAGTAGTTTAGAAAGAGTAGTTTTAAGTTCTTTTCTGTTAACTATAAAGTCTAAGAAACCATGCTCTAAAACAAACTCTGAAGTTTGAAAATCTTTAGGTAAATCCTTACCAATTGTTTCTTTTACAACTCTAGGGCCAGCAAAGCCAATTAATGCTTTTGGTTCAGAAATATTTACATCTCCTAACATAGCATAAGAAGCAGTTACTCCACCAGTAGTAGGATCGGTAAGAAATGAAATGTATGGAAGCTTAGCTTCTGATAGTTTGTAAAGATTTGCAGAAGTCTTCGCCATCTGCATTAGAGAAAATGCGGACTCCATCATTCTTGCTCCACCAGATTTAGAAATCATCATGAAAGGACATTTATTTTTTATGGCGTACTGAATAGCTCTACTAATTTTTTCACCGACAACAGCTCCCATAGAACCTCCAATGAAGTTAAAGTTCATGCATGCAATGACTATTGGTTTTCCATCTAGTGTTCCATAACCAGATGTTAAAGCATCTTTTAAACCCGTTTTCTTTTTGGATTCAACTAATCGTTTTGAGTAAGGTTTAGAGTCAACAAATTTTAAGGGGTCACAAGCTGTCATTTTAGGGTCTAATTCTGTAAATTTTCCATCATCAAACAGGATACGAAAGTATTCTTTAGCATTAATTCTTTCATGATGATCACACTTAGGACACAAATAAAGGTTTTCTTCATGTTCTTTTGTAGGGATAACATTTTTGCATTTTCTGCATTGATACCACAATCCCTCAGGAATTTCTTTTTTATCGTTTGTAGATGTAGTTATTCCTTCTTGAATTCTTTTAAACCAACCCATATTTACTTGAGAGTATTTATATTATTTAAATCTTCAAATGCTTTAGTTAACCTAGCTTTAAAAGCTTCTTCACCTTTTCTTAGCCATACTCTTGGGTCATAATACTTTTTGTTTGGAATATCATCACCATCTGGATTACCTATTTGAGAATTTATGTAATCTTTTTTATCAAACATATAGTCTCTAACTCCTGAGTTGAATGCATACTGAAAGTCAGTATCCAAATTCATTTTGATAACCCCATAGCCAATAGCTTCTCTTATATCCTCAGTACTTGATCCGGAGCCTCCATGAAAAACAAAATTAACAGGATTTGATTCCGTGCCATATTTATTTTGAATAAATTCTTGTGAATTTTTTAGAATTTTAGGTTGTAAATCTACATTTCCAGGTTTGTATACTCCATGAACATTACCAAATGCTGCAGCAATTGTAAACTGATCACTCACTTTCATTAATTCTTCATAAGCATAGGCTACTTCTTCAGGCTGAGTGTAAAGTTTTGAATTATCTACATGAGTATTGTCTACACCATCCTCTTCACCTCCTGTAATACCTAATTCTATTTCCAAGGTCATATCCATTTTACTCATTCTTTCAAGATATCTTTTGCAAATTTCAATATTTTCTTCCAATGATTCTTCAGATAAGTCAATCATGTGTGAGCTGTAAAGAGATTTTCCATGTACTTTATAAAAGTCTTCACTAGCATCTAAAAGACCATCAATCCAAGGCAATAGTTTTTTAGCACAATGATCTGTGTGTAATATAACTGTTGCTCCATAAAGATCTGCCATTTGATGTACATGCATAGCACCAGAAATACCCCCCGCAATTGCTGATTGGAAATTATCATTTGATAAACCCTTTCCAGAGTAAAATTGACAGCCCCCAGCAGAAAATTGAACCATTGCTGGTGCCATATTATCTCTTGCAGATTCTAAAACAGCATTTATAGAGCTAGTATTAACAACATTTATTGCTGGTAATGCATATGAATGTTGTTTAGCATGATTGAAAATTTCTTGAACTTCTCGTCCTGTAGCGACACCTACTTTTATCATTTTGTATATTTTTGTTGAATAGCAAATGTATTAAATACTTTAAATTAGAAAATATAATAGTAATAATTTTTTGTGCTATTTATGTAAAGTTATCAACGTGTAATGTTAACCAATAATAAGTTAAAATTAATTAAATCCTTACAACTAAGAAAGAATCGATTAAAGCATAAATTGTTTGTTGTAGAAGGAAAAAAAATTGTAGACGAGTATCTGAAATCAAATTACATTGTTGATTCTATATATTCGTGTATGGATTGGTCTGGTGAATTTATCAAAATTTCTGATAAAGAGATGAAAAGAATTTCCTCTCTAAAAAATCATTGTGGATTATTAGCGGTTGTAAAAATTCCTTTTCAAAAAAATGAATTGATAGGAGATACTATACTAGCTTTAGAAAAAATACAAGATCCAGGTAATTTTGGAACAATGATTAGGCTTGCTGACTGGTTTGGAGTTTCTACAATAATTTGTTCTGAAGATTGCGTTGATTTGTATAACCCTAAAGTAATTCAATCAAGTATGGGATCAAGCTCAAGAGTTAATGTGATTTATTGTAATTTAAATGAAAAATTATTAGAAATTAAAAACTACAAAAAAATAGCAATGACTTTAGATGGTGATAACATAAATGATTTTTATTGTGATAAGAAAAAAATTATTTTATTGGGAAATGAAGGTAAAGGCCTAAATGGTGATACAATAAAATTATGCGATTATAAGGTTGGGATAAAAAAATCAAGAAAATCTAATGCAGAATCGTTAAATGTTGCAAATGCTTGTGCAATTGCTTTACATTGTTTTGATTAGGATATTATTCAGTTCTTAATCCAACCCATTTACAATTTTTACATTTAAATTTTTTAAAATTAAAAATATAAAAAGTGAAATAGTTTTTGAAATGATCAATATATATTCTTCTTGTTCTTTCAAGAGACTTGTTGCAATTTGGACAACAATTGGAACAATTACTACTTTTTATTTTAGATTTAAATCCAGTTATTTTCAAAGTAAATAATAATAAAATGTATCCAAATAAGCATGTTAAAAAAATTAAAGGACCATCCATTACGTCTTGATAGAGGTTAATTCTCAAGCAATATATGTATTTTTTCTTTAATTTTAAATTTTATTTTAAAGTTAACATTTATCAGCGCAATTTATTCCATCAATAGCCGCAGAAACTATTCCTCCAGCATAACCTGCTCCTTCTCCACAAGGGTAAAGATTTTTAATTGATATATGTTGCAATGATATTTTGTTTCTAGGAATCATGACAGGAGAAGATGTTCTAGATTCAATACCAATTATATTAGCTTGATTTGTTAAAAAGCCATTCATTTTTTTGTCAAAGATTTTAAATCCTTGTTTTAATGAATTTCCGATAGTAGGAGGTAATATTTCGCTCATTTGAGTAGATATTATTCCAGGTTGATAAGAAGTAGAATTTAAGTTAGTTGATTTTTTATTATTTATAAAATCTACCATTTTTTGAGCAGGTGCTATTTGAAAATTTGGAGTGTTTTCACATGCTTTTTGTTCAATTTCCATTTGATATTTTAACCCTTTTAGTGGACCGAATTGCTCGTATTTTAGTAGGTCCGATTCTTTTACTTCGACTACTATTCCGGAATTAGCATATAAAGAATTTCTTTTAGATGGAGACATTCCATTTACTACAATTTCACCTTTATTTGTTGCAGAAGGCACTATAAAGCCACCTGGACACATGCAAAATGAATATACACCTCTATCTTTTACTTGGGTGACTAGTTTGTAATTTGCTGGTGGTAAATAATCTCCTCTTTCTTTAGAAGAATATTGAATTTGATCAATCAATGTTTGTGGGTGTTCAATTCTAATTCCCATAGCAAAAGGTTTATAATTTATTTCTATTCCTTTTTTGTACAAAAGAGTAAATATATCCCTGGCAGAATGGCCTGTTGCTAATATTGTTTTTTTAGCTAATTTTTTGTTTCCATCTTGAGTTTTAACACCTATAATCGTATTGTCTTTAATTATAAAATCAACTATTTTAGTTTGAAAATGGACTTCACCACCATGATCAATTATGCTTTGTTTGATATTGTGAATGATTTTTGGTAATTTATTTGTGCCAATGTGTGGTTGTGAATCTATGAGAATTTGTTCTGTTGCCCCATGAAAAACTAATGTTTCTAATATATTTAATACAGATCCTCTTTTTTTAGATCTGGTATATAATTTTCCATCCGAATACGTTCCTGCGCCACCTTCACCAAAACAATAATTAGAATCATTATCAACAATATGTTTTTTATTGATAGAGGCAATATCTCTTCTTCTACTTCTCACATCTTTACCTCTTTCAAAAATAATTGGCTTTAATCCTTTTTCTAAAAGTTTGAGTGCTGCAAATAAACCGGCAGGACCAGCTCCAATTATGATAACTTCATCAGCATTTGTAACATCTTTATATTTTCGCTCTATATTAAGAGATTTTGGTATTTCTCCAGATTTATAAACTTCTACTTTGAGTTGAATTTTTACATTCGATTTACGAGCATCAATAGATTTTTTTAAAATAACAATTTCAGAAATCTTATCAACTGATATGTTTTCTTTTCTAGCAACAAATTCTTTTAATAAAATTTGATTTGATGCTTGTTCTGGAGTAGTAGTTAAGGTAAGAGTTAATGGCATATTTATTCAAATGTAAAGGTTACTGTAAAACCTCTAGATTTTAAACTTTCAATAGAGTTAGAGTAAATACTTTCATCTTTATTTATAAGATTAAATAATCCAAAGGATCCTTTAAGTTCTGTAGAAAATTTAAAAAATTCTAAATAAAAGTCTAATCCTAAACCTATTTCATAAGAAATGTCATTTTCTTTTATTTTTACTAATTCAAGTCCTTCGTCATTAATATTACGTAAAGAAGCTAAGTCTAAAGAATATTTTAAACCTGTTAACATATAAACTCTTCCGTTATTGTAACGTTCAGATTTAAATTTTAAACTCAAAGGCATTTCAATAAATGTTGACTCGATTGATTTTTTTTCTTCAATTGGAACATTATTTTCTTCAATGACATACATTATTTTTCTTTCTGCTAACGATAGTGTAGGGGTAATTCTAAAATCTAGATTTCTGTTTAATCTGAAATTTGAGATTACACCCATATTGAAACCTTTTTGATCTTGAGATTTTAAAACAAACAATGACTCATCAACATCCGGATTCTTTGTTATTTTGAAGTCTAAATTGTTGATTCCTAGAAGAAAACCAAAATGTACTGTTTTTAAATCATAATTAGGTAGGTTTAAAGGAGAGTGATAGTTTTGACTAAAAGCAAAAATTGGAAAAAGAAAGTATAAAATGACAAGTTTTTTCATACTGCAATATCGTAATTTTTTTCAAATTATTTTTTTGCAGTATACATGGCTGCAATTCCAAAGGTAAGTGGTGTATGTTTGGTATTTTTAAATCCTACTTCTTTTAATTTATCTAGCATTTTTTGTCCACTTGGAAAAGCCGCAACTGAATCTGGAAGATATGTATATGCGGATTGATCTTTAGAAAATAACTTTCCTATTAAAGGCAAAACAATTTTGAAATATAAAAGGTATAATTGTTTAAAAGGAAAATGTTTTGGTTCTGATGGTTCAAGTATAACGATTTGCCCTTCCTTTTTTAAAACTCTGTAAAGTTCAGAAAGTCCTTTGTTTAGATTTTCAAAATTACGCACTCCAAAGCCAGCAGTTATTGCATCAAAATAGTTTTCTTCAAAATTTAGGTTCTCACAATCGCCATATTGCATATCAATAAGATTGCTAAGACCTTTTTTAGAGATTTTATTTCTTCCAACATTAAGCATATTTTTAGAAATATCAACACCAATAACTTTGTTTGGTTTTAATTTGTTAGCACTTATGGCAAGGTCACCTGTTCCGGTTGCTATGTCTAAAATGATTTTGGGTTTTGACTTTTTAATAGCTTTAATAGCTCTATTTCTCCAAATTATATCTATTCCAAGAGATAAAAAATGATTTAAAAAATCATAACGACTAGCAATAGCATCAAACATTGTAGCAACTTGTTCTTTTTTGCTAATATCTTTTTGTTTGTAAGGAGTTATTTTAGTTCCCAAGTTTATATGTTTGTTAGGTTTTTACAAAGATAGTTAAAAAGGATTATTCGATTTCTTTTTTGTTTATACTATTAACAAACAAAATGTTTCCTAAATTATTGTACCCTTCAAAAGTATCTGCTTTTTTCTTTTTTGCCAGTTCTCCTCTGAATCCAATAATGGTTAAATCAGAATTTTTAGACCTTTCATCAATTATTGATTTAGAACTTAAATCGTTAGATTGAGGAACCATTTTCATATTTTGTGGTGCAATTGGTAATCTTCCAGATTCAATAAAATCAAACATTCTTCTTTTGTATTCTTCAAATTCATCTTTCGGATAAATAGAAAAGACCTTAATCTTAGCATTTTTCCATTCAGGATGACCCAAAATAATATACCCCAATAAAATCATCATATTTGAGTTTTCGTAATCTGTCGATGATATCCAAATATGAATTTCTTCTTTTTTATCTATTTTACTTTCTTTTGACCTTAATATAGCAAGGTCATAGCCAGTTGTGTGTAACAAATTAATGTTGTTAATAATATCATCTAGTGACTCCGTTTCTTCAGCACAATACTCTAAAAGAATTAAATTATTTTCCTTTCCAGAAATACTTGATAATTGTACAACTTGTGCTAATGCTGATGTAAATGAAGGAGAAATCAAAGTGTCGACATATACATTAGATTTATTTCTATTAAGTAAAATGTTTTGAATTTTTTTGGATTCTTGAAATGAACTTTTACTCAAATATCCTTGGATGTAATGAATATATGTGCCAAAGCCATATTTGTATGAAATCCATCTAGTTAAATCAAAAGCACCTTTTCGCTCTAAAGATTTATTACTAAAGCTAACAACAAAAGGTCTCCAATGTGTTTCCTTTTCATTATTATCTTCTCTTCTTTGTAGAAAAATTTGAAGTTGCCTTGCAAATTGTACAAGCACATTTCTAAATAAATTTACAAATTCTCTGTTGTCATCAGATCGTTTGCTGATATAGTAATAAAAACCAACCATTAAAAATATAGAGGTAAATGCGTAAAAAGTATTCATTTTAAACATTAACCAAACAGACAATAAAGCCCCAATTAATGAAATATACCATCTAGATTTAAAAGTAGGTCTGTAGGAGGGATCACCAGAAAAATGCTCTAAAAATGAAATTAGACATATAGCTCCATAAGTTACCATGAAAAACATAGAAATTATCTGAGCAACAAAATTGATATCACCAATATAAATAAATATAAATGCGATGATACATGTAATTATTGTACTATTTGTAGGTTCATTATTTTTTGTACTTCCCTTAGCAATCCAAAAGTCAAATTTTTTGGATGGAAATATTCGATCTTTTCCTAAAGCCTGTAGTGTCCTTGGTGCAATCATTATTGAACCTAAAGCAGATGAAATTGCAGCGCATGCCAATCCAATAGGAATTATTGGTCCCCAAATAGCAATTCTACTCATAACCAAAGAATCTGTATTTGCAAGGTCTTCCAGTGATACAGAAAGGGATAATTTTAAGGCTATTAAAACATATATCACAGCTCCTAAAATAGTAGCTATAAGTGTTCCTCTTGGAATTGATTTTTTAGGTTCTTTTAAATCGCCAGATAGACCTAGCCCAGCAGAAATACCAGTAAATGCAGGGAAAATGATTGTAAAGACATAAAAGAAACTATCTGAGTTTTCAATCTTAGCAAAAAAGTTCACTTCATTAAGTTCTATTGTTGGTGACCCTAAAAAAAACATAATTAATGATATGAATATGACAGATGCTACTACATAAAGTGCCTTAACTCCTATATTAGCACCTTTTGTTAGCATTAAAGTAGAAAGTATAAACATACTAAACAGCCCGATAATTTTTTTATTTTCTAAAAAATGACCAAACGGAATATCATAATTTATGTTTAGAAATTGTCCAAAAGGAAGAAAAGCCTCCTGAAATGCTATAATATAAAATGCTATACTTATTGCTTGTGATAAATAAAGAGCTATACCTATTGCAGCTCCAATATTTAAACCAAAAGAACGAGAAATAACATAATAGTCACCACCTCCTTCTACTTTTCTATTTGTTGCAATTTCAGCAACTGCTAATGCGGTAGGAATAGTAACTAGATGACCTAAAACAATTATTCCAATTGCTCCTATAAAACCAACGTTTCCTACAGCATAGCCAAATCGAAGAAAAAGTATTGCACCTAAAATAGTGCTTATTGATGCAGCAAATACTGGTAAAGTACCGAATTGACCGCTAGTATTTTTTAATTTATTAGCCATTAAAATAACATAAGCATAACAAATGTATAAAAGAAAATAATGCGAACGAATTATACACATTAAAATTATTATAAATTTGCCTCCATGACTAAAAAGAACTTGTTGCACGAAATTATTTTTGAAGCAGACACTAAAAATGGTAAGTTATTTGATATAGTTCTTTTAATTTGTATTTGTCTTTCTGTATTAGGAATTATTCTTAGTAGCGTTGAGTCCATAAATTTAAAATATGGTGCTATTTTGACAATATTTGAATGGGTTTTTACCATTCTATTTACAATAGAATATATTTTAAGAATTTATGTTATTGATAAGCCTTTAAAATATATATTTTCATTTATGGGAATAATTGATTTTTTAGCGATTATTCCAACCTATTTAGTATTCTTTTATCCGCCAATTAGATTTTTAGTAGATATAAGAATCGTTAGATTAATTAGAATATTTAGAGTATTCAAACTTTCTAGATATTTAAGAGGTGCACATGTAATGCAAATAGCATTGAGATCTTCAAGACCGAAAATTATTGTCTTTCTTTTATCTGTAATACTAATTGTTGTGATACTAGGAACTTTAATGTACATTGTTGAAGGACAAAAAAATGGATTTGAGAATATTCCTAAGTCAATTTATTGGGCTATTGTTACTCTCACGACTGTAGGATATGGAGATGTAATTCCTATAACCTTTGTAGGTAAAATTATAGCTTCTATAGTAATGATTATGGGTTATGGAATAATTGCAGTGCCAACAGGAATTGTTACTTCATCTTTTGTGAAGAATTCTAAAGTGAGTACTCAAAGTTGCAGAGCTTGTGCAAAAGAAGGGCATGAACCAGATGCAATATTTTGTAAATTTTGCGGTCTTAAATTAAACGATTAGCTTCTTTGATTAACTCCTGTTTATCTATTTTTGCAACTCCAACCTTTTCACATGCTAACCCACCGCATAAATTAGCAATTTTGACAATTTTTTGAGTATCTAAATTTGAGTTTATAACAAGAGATAAAATAGCAATAATACAATCTCCTGCTCCTGAAACATCAATTATTTTCCTTTCGAAAACAGGAGATAAAAACTCTTCATCTTTATTTTTAAAAAATATTCCATTTTCCGATAGGGTTATCATCATGATTTTAGGTTTTAAAATCTTCATTTGACGATCAATAATTTCACTTATTTTTTTTATTTTAATAGTTTCAAATTTTTGTTTAGAGCTTAATTCTAACTCTTTAAGATTCGGTTTAAATAATGTTGTATTACAATATTCAAAATAATTTTTTTCTTTTGGATCAACTAAAATTAATTTATTTTTTGAATTTGCTGTTTCTGTAATAGTATGAATCACATTTTTAGTAAGTACACCTTTATTGTAATCCTGAAAAACAACAACATCTATTTCATCAAGTAAACTAATTGCTAAGTTTATAAATTCTTTTTCACATTCAATTTCACTTGTTTCTTCTTCGTCTACTCTTAGTTGATGAGTATTATTGCTAATAATTCTTGTTTTTGTAGTTGTTTTCCTTTCTTCTTGAAGTATTGCTTTTGTTGTAAGTTTTTCTCTGTTCATCAGATTAAAAAAACCATTGTCATTATTACCAATAACAGTACATAAGATCGGATTTCCACCTAGTGATTTGATATTCAAAGCAACATTAGCTGCTCCACCAAGCTTTTTCTCGTATTTTTTTGCAGAAATAATTGGTATTGGTGCTTCAGGGGAGTTTCTTTCAATATCTCCCCAGATATACGAATCAATCATAGCATCTCCAATTACTAAAACTTTAGTATTGTCAAAACTATTTATGACTTCTTCCCAATCAAATTTTTGCATTTAGCTTAATTTCATTAACGCTTTTTTGATTCTAGAAACAGCTTCTTTTAAATTTTCTTCTGATGCTGCATAGGAAATACGAACACAATTTGGTGTTCCGAATGCTGTACCAGAAACCAATGCAACATGTGCATTGTTTAATAAATACATACAGAAATCGTTACTATCTTTAACCATAAATTCGCCATCACTTTTGTTAAAATAAAAGGATATATCAGGAAAAATATAAAATGCTCCTTGTGGAGTATTACATTTTACACCATCAATTTCAGACAATAAATTCAACATTAAATCCCTTCTTTTATGAAAAGCATTACGCATATATTCGATTTTTACTGGGTCAGCTAGCATAGCTGTTTCAGTTGCTTTTTGTGCGATAGCACAAGTGGCAGAAGTTAATTGACCCTGAATTTTATTACATGCTTTTGCAATCCACTCCGGAGCAGCAATATAACCGACTCTCCAGCCAGTCATAGCAAAGCCTTTTGAAACACCATTTACAGTTATAACTCTTTCTTTTATAGAATTTATATTTGCCATGCTGAAATGATCAGTCCCAAAATTTATATGTTCATATATTTCATCGCAAACAACCAAAACTTGTGGAAATTCTTCTAAAACTTTAGCAATTTCTTTAAGTTCTTGTTCAGTATAAACAGTTCCACTAGGGTTGCAAGGCGTACTAAAAAGAAGCATTTTGGTTTTGGACGTAATGCTTTTCCTCAACTTTTCAGGACTAATTTTAAAATCGTTTTCAATACTACTTTCAACTACTACAGGGTCTGCCTCTCCTAATTTAACAAGTTCGAAATAGCTTACCCAATATGGTGCAGGAAGTATTACTTCATCTCCTTTATTTAATAGACTAAGACAAAGATTAGCTATAGATTGTTTTGCTCCAGTAGATACGATTATATTTTCTGTAGTGTATGTAAGGTTATTATCTCTTTTTAGTTTGGTGCAAATAGCTTGTCTTAATTCTAAAAGGCCGGGTACAGGTGTATAATGTGAAAAGTTATCATCAATTGCCTTTTTAGCAGCATCTTTGATAAATTCTGGTGTATCAAAATCTGGTTCTCCAAGACTCAATGCGATAACATTATGTCCTTTTTGTTTGAGTTCTCTACTCATTCTTGCCATGGCTAAAGTAGCTGATTCTGATAGTCTTGAAAGTCTTTCTGAAACTTGATTCATTTGTGAAAATTTTAACAAAGCAAATCTAATAAATTGTTGCTTTGTTATTAGCATAGTTTAAAATTCTTTTTAAAATCTAATTTTATTAAATTTGTAATAAGTATTCTAACCGATAACATGATGTTCAAGTATACATTAATCACATTATTATTTTTATTTTTTTCTAATAGCATTTACTGTTTTTGTCCCCCAGCTTCTGGCTTGTATACTGATAACTATTCCTTTAATTCTACAAATGCTTCTATTGATGGTCATTGGGATTCAATGGAAGACACAGAGGTTGATCATTTCATGATTAGATATAAGGAAGTTGATGGAGAAGAGTGGTTAAATATGCTTAGCAATGAAAATTTTAAAACCATTTGGCCACTTGATTTTAATACTACTTATGTTTGGACTGTTGTGGCATATTGTTCTGAAAATCAGAGCGACCCTGCTGAATGGTCTCCAATTGACACTTTTTCAACGCCTGAATATATTGAATGTCCTGTACCGGTAAATATTTTTACAAATAATATAATTGTAAACGAGAATCAAGCATTTGTAGATGGTAACTGGGATTCTATGTTAGGAATGGGGGTGGATCATTTTATGTTAGATTATAAACAACTATCGGATAATGATTCTTCCTGGATTACACTCTCCAATATGGATAGTACAACAGTTATGAAAACTATGGGTAACCTTAATTTAAATACTTCCTATGAATGGAGAGTTAAAAGTTTTTGTTCTGTAAATCAATCTTATTATTCAGATTGGTCTGTAAGAGATACTTTTGAAATAGGTGAATTTGTTCCTCAACCTTTTCAACCAAACACAGCTATATCTATAAATAATCAAATTTGTGAAGGTTTATCGGATGTTACTATTTCTTTATCTCAGTCAGCTAATCAACCTGATATTCAATCTTCAATAGTATTGTCTAATTCAGGGAAATTTGAAATATCAGATTTAGAAGTAGGTCAAGAGATAGGAGAGGCCTCTATAATGGCTGGTAATGGATTTTTTCAAAACGATTATACTTTAGTTGTAAACGATATAATAAATGATAATAAAGCTGAAATAGCTTTAAAAAATATAGAATCAGGATTTATTGATGATTATTTTGATATTGAAAATGAAGGAGACGGAATTAAAATTTTTATTTTATCTCCTAGTGATCAGAATCTTTATACTTCGGGAAATTCTATAGACCTTACTTTTGGTAATATTTTTAGAAACCCATCTCCATCAACCCTCGAATTTTACTTTGTTCTTAATTCAGAATTAGGAGATAATACTCAAAGTCAATACGATTTTTTAATTGAATGTACTTCATTAAATGAATACAATCTCGAATTTAAATTACAGCCAAACCCAACAAACAGATTTTTTTCGATTAATGTAAAAGGTGAAAAACAAATAAAGATTATAAATTCATTGGGTCAACTAGTAAAAAAAATAAATACTAATAAGCAGTTGATAGATGTCAGTCAATTAGACAAAGGGATATACTTTATTTGTGTAATTTCAAAAGACTTAGAAGGTGTTGAAAAGCTCTTAGTTAGATAAATCTGTTTTCCATAAAACCAAACAACTCATCAATCCAGTTATTATACCAATTATTATTAAACCTGTGTTTAGTGACCCTGTGTCAGAAATCCACCCAATAATTGGACCTACAATAGCAAACCCAATTCTTATACAAAAACTTCTAATTGAAAGAACAGTAGCCCTTATCTCAAAATTTGTTCTGCTATTGATTAGATTATAAAGTACTGGTGTAGTGAAACCTCTCATTACAAAAATTAAAAAAAGAAAGATTAGTCCAAAATAATTACCCAGAAAGGTCATGGAAACAAATGATATTCCTATTAATACAGAGAGTACGTACAAGCGTTTTTTATTGTCTATAAATTTAGATAGCTTATATGAATTGAAAGAAGAAAATCCTGCACTTAAATTTAATAATGCCCAAACTATTCCAAACCATTTTATAGGTAGATTAATTTGACTAAAGTATGGTTGAGCAAACCATGCAGCTGATAAAGTAGCAATTCCTATAAATGTTGAGGTTAATATTAGTCCCTTTATAACCTTGTTTTCTATGATTGAATATTTTACAATATTTAAAATAGATTTTAGGTTTTTTTCTATTTTTTTCTTTTCAATTTGAGGTTCTACAAGAGAATAAGCCAAGGGAATAACAAAAAAAGCTACTGTCATTTGTGCGTACCATGGATATCTTAAAGATAGTCCTGCTAAAAGTCCACCTGTTATTCCTGCTACGGCTTCAGAGAAGTTACCAATTCCGTACGATTTACCTTCAACTTTATCATATTCTTTTGTTTTGTTTAATACAGATAACGAATCATATAATAAAGCAGAATCTGATCCAGAAACAAAACTTTGTCCAATACCCAAAAGAATCTGAGCAACAAAAAATTGCCAAAAGTCAAAGGAAAAACTAATTATTGTAAAACCAATAAAACTTAAAATTCCGCCAATGATCAATGATTTTTTTCTACCTAAAACATCAGCAAAAAAGCCAGACGGAATTTCTAATAATGCTACAACTAAAGAATAGGTGGATTGTAATATCATTATTTCAAATAAGCTTAAACCATTTTCTTGAAAAAATAAAACTATTATAGGCATTGCAACAAGAAACCATCTTAATGCCTTAATGAAAAAAAGTTTCCAAATATTTGAATGTAATTTTTGATTCATGATCGTGGATGAAAATCGGTGATAGTTTGTTTTATATATTCCGAATCTAGATGAGTATAAATTTCAGTAGTAGTAATGGATTCGTGCCCAAGCATTTCTTGAACTGCACGAAGATTGGCACCTCCTTCAATTAGATGAGTGGCAAAGCTATGTCTAAATGTATGTGGGCTTATATTTTTTTTGATATTTGACTTTTTAACTAATTCCTTAATCAAAATAAAAATCATTACCCTTGAGAGTTTTTTTCCGTTTCTGTTTAAAAAGATAATATCATTACTCCCTTCTTTAATTTTTTGTTGATTTCTGCTTTGATTAATATAATCGTTTAGCAATTTATTTCCTATTGATCCAATTGGCACAAGTCTTTCTTTTTTTCCTTTACCCTCAACCTTTATAAAACCCTCTTTTTCATACCAATTGGATAATTTAAGATTGATAAGTTCTGAAACTCGTAATCCGCAACTATACATTACTTCTATGATAGCTTTATTTCTTATTCCTTGTGGATGACTCAAATCAATATGTGAAATGATATGGTCAATTTCGTCTACTGTTAGTGTATCTGGCAAATAAGTTCCTAATTTTGGACTTTCAATATCATTTGCAGGGTTTTCAACAATAATATTTTCTAGTATTAAGTATTTGAAGAATGCTTTTATTCCAGAAATAATTCTAGCCTGTGATTTTGAACTCATCCCAATTGAAGCAATCCATTCAATAAATTTTCGAATATCTTCAACGTTTATTTCAGAAGGTTTCTTGTCTGATTCGGACAGTTCCATAAAGGAAACAAATTTTTTAATATCTCTTATATAAGAGTCTGCAGTGTTTTTTGAATTAGATTTTTCAAATAAAACATGAGAACCAAATTCTTTTATATAATTTTTCCAACTCATTAATTAACTTTGCAGTATGAAAATAGTTATTTTGAATGGTCCAAATTTAAACTTATTAGGTGTAAGAGAAAAAAGTATTTATGGAGAAAAGTCTTTTGACCAGTATTTTTCAGCACTAAATGAATTATTTCCTGATGTAAGTTTAGATTTTTTTCAAACAAATATTGAGGGAGAGTTAATAGATCTTTTGCATAAATTTGGATTTTCCGATTATAAAATTATTCTTAATGCTGGAGGATATACTCATACTTCTGTAGCCTTGTCAGATGCCATTTCAGCTATAACTGCAGAGGTTTTTGAAGTACACATTTCGAATATATATTCTAGAGAGGAATTTAGAAGAAAGTCTTTAATTTCTCCAAATTGTAAAGGCGTTATATGTGGTTTTGGATTAGATAGTTATAGATTAGCAATTGAAGGAATTTTATCTGATAAAATTTAAATTTAAGATAGATCAAAAATATGATCAATAGATTGGTAAAATAAAGACTTTAGATTAATTCCAGCAGCTTTTGCTTGTTGAGGTATAATACTTTCTTCAGATAAACCTGGAACCGTATTTGCTTCGATAATGTATGGTTCTCCATTTACAATAATGAAATCTATTCTGGCAATGCCATTTAAATTTAAAAGTCGGTATATTTTTTTTGTTAGAAGATAAACTTTTTCTGTTGTTTGAGAATTCAGTCTTGCAGGAGTTATCTCTTTTGATTTTCCTTCATATTTTGCTTCATAATCAAAAAAATCATTTTCTGAAACAATTTCAGTAATTGGAAGAGTTGTTAAATCTTTATGAAAATTATGAATACCACAGGTTACTTCAACTCCATTTAGAAATGATTCGATAATAATTTTGTCATCAAAATGGAATGCTTTTTCTATTGCATTAACAAGTTCATCTTTTTTGTTCACTTTGCTTATCCCAAAACTTGAACCATTACTATTAGGTTTTACAAAACAAGGGATGCCCACTTTTTTTATAATTTCTGGAATATCGAATGACTCGCTTTTATTTAAAGAAATAGAATTAGCACACAATATACCTTTATCTTTCAAAAAATTATTGCACTTATATTTATCGAAACTTAACTCTGCTGCTTTCTTTCCTGAGGTGTTATATGGAATGTTAAGTTTGTCGAAATACTCTTGAAGCTCACCGTTTTCTCCAGGTATTCCATGTATAGCCATAAAAACACCATCAAAAAGTAAAGTTTGTCCTTTATATTTTACACTAAAGTTTTTTTTGTTAACAATGTATTTTTTTTGACCTTCTATCATGAACCACCCATTTTGATCTATTACAATTTTAAATGTTTTGTATTTCAAAGAGTCAATATTAGCAATTACTACCGAACCACTTTTCATGGAAACCAATTTTTCGGCAGAATAACCTCCCATAACAACGGCAATATTCTTCATATTTCAAAAATAAACTAATTCTTTAGAAAGGCTAAGACCTAGTATAATTATTATATTTGCTTAACGTTATACATTGTGATGGAAAAAAAAGAAAACACATGGACAAAATTTTTTATAGGTAAGTTGTTTTACAAACACCTTTTTTTGAGTGTTCTGTCTGTTTTAGGTATCGTTTTTTTGATTTTATTTTTTTTAAAATTGTACACTAGACACGATAAACTCATAGAGCTTCCAGATTTTAAAGTTTATCAAATTAGTGAAGTTGATAGTATTTTTAATGAGTTATCCTTGAGATATATTGTGATTGATTCTATATATAATGATAATCTTTTACCACAATCTATAGTAGATCAAGACCCGAAACCAGGGTCATTTGTAAAAGAAAACAGAAGAGTATATTTCACTGTTGTTTCTAAGAATAAAAAAAGAGTCAAAGTTCCTAATTTGATCGATTTAACATTGAGAAGAGCTACTTCTAAGTTACTTAATTCTGGATTATCCTTAGGAGAGTTGAAGTATGTGCCCGATATGGCAAAAAATGCAGTTTTGAAACAAATGTTTGAAGGAAATGTAATTAAAGAAGGTGAAATTTTACCAGCAGGCTCAAAAATTGATTTAGAAATAGGTGATGGTTTGAGTGATGTAGTTGTTGAATTGCCTGATCTTACTGGTCTTACCTTGGAAGATGCAGAGTTAGTTTTAAAAATGAGATCTTTAAAAATTGGTTTAGCATTATTTAATGAAGATGTAATTGATAGTTCAACGGCAATTATTTATAATCAAATTCCTAGTATTTCAGATTTAGAAGTAATCAATTTGGGAAGAAATATAGATGTTTATTTAAAACCGAATAATTCAAATGAATAAGTTTTTTTTACTTCTTGTTTTTATGTTGCAGTTTAGCTTTCTTTTTTCACAAGAAAAAAGAGAAGTTGTTGCCGATCTTGTATTCAATTCATCTTTATTTCAAATCCCAATACAAAAAGCATTAGTCTCTGATTTGAGTTTACCTTTTTTTGATGATTTTTCAACTTATAAAGGGTATCCTAATTCTAGTTTGTGGGAGGATAACGATGTTTTTATAAATAGATCTCTTCCTGTTAACCCATTAAATCTTGGAGTAGCTACTTTTGATGGTTTAGATTCATTAGGAAATCCAAGAAATATTTTTTCTCAAACAGTTCATGGTCCCTCCGACTTTTTAACTTCTAAGTCAATTGACGTTTCTGAACATGATTTACTATATTTCTCTTTTTGTTTTCAGTCAACAGGCTTAGGAAATATTCCTGAATCTAACGATTCTTTATTAGTTCAATTTTTAGATATCAATGGGCAGTGGAATACGGTATGGTATACAGAAGGAAAAGAATTATCTGAATTTGAAAAGGTTGATATTATTATTGAAGATTCTGAGTATCTTTTTGATGAATTTCAATTTCGTTTTCATAATTATTCAACATTATCTGGAAATTTTGATCATTGGCATTTAGATAATGTTTTATTGACAGAAGATTTTAATTTGTCTCAAAATACTGATGATGTAGCTTTTGTTTATGAAACTTCTGATGTATTAAATTTTTATACCAATGTTCCTTGGTCTCATTTTGTTGGTAATGAGTCGAGTTATATAGCAACAACTATGGATAGTTGGTTAAGAAATAATTATTCTATTGTTAAAAGTATTGATTATAGATATGATATTTTTAATGAAGATGGAAATATTATTTATCATTATCCAACAACCGGACCAAGTAGGAATGATAATGTATTTTCTTATGATGGATCAAATTATTCCTATTCAGAACATTCTATTGCACCAATTACATTATTTACTTTCGCATTTAGCTCTACCGAATCAGATAATGTAACATTTGATATTGTACAATCTATAGCTACTGATGATATTGATTTGTTTAAGAATAATGATACATTGAGAGTAAAACAAGAGTTTAAAAATTTTTATTCATTAGATGATGGAACTGCCGAAGCATCATATGGAATTAATGTAGAAGGCGGTATGATGGGAATTAGATACAATATCTCTGAGGAAGATATACTGAAAGCTGTTCAAATTCATTTTGAACAAAACCTAGAACCATCCAATAGTTCTGCTTTTTCTATAACTATTTGGAGTGAATCTTCAGGAATGCCTGACGAAATGATTTATCAAAGTCAAATTTTTTATCCAGAATATACCAATACTCAAAATGGTTTTTTTGAATATGTTTTGGAAAATCCTATTTCTATTGAAGGTTCCATTTTTGTAGGAATGCAACAATATTACGATCAAATCTTGAATGTAGGTTTAGATAAAAATACTGTAAATAATGACAGGATGTATTATAATTTAGGCTCTGGATGGTTACAGTCTAATTGTGCTGAATGTTCAGGTACGTGGATGATTAGGCCTGTTTTTGGAGCTTTGAGTAATCAAAACAATCTTCATAAAAAGAATATTACTGTTTATCCAAATCCTTCCAATGGCTTGATAAATGTAAACAGTATAGAAAAAGTAAGTTATAAATTGTATGATTTGAAAGGAAGAGAATTATTATCATCAAATAAAAAAGATTCTTTATTTTCTTTGGATGTTTCTTTTTTACCCAAAGGCATTTACCTTTTAAAATTATATAGTGATACTTCGTTTATTAATCAAAAAGTTATTGTTCAATGAACGAACAAATAGGCGAGGATAATCAGTTGTACGAACATCACAAAGTTGTAGCTGATAAGGGTCAAGAACCCTTGAGAGTTGATAAATTTCTTTTAAATAGAATTGAGGGGACTTCTAGAAATAAGTTACAACAAGCAGCTTCAGACGGGTTTATTCATGTTAACGGTAAAGTGGTAAAATCTAATTATCGAGTAAAGGCAAACGATATTGTAACAGTAATGTTTTCTAACCCTCCCAGAGAAATTGAATTGATTCCTCAGGATATTCCATTAAACATTATTTATGAAGATAATGACGTTTTAGTATTAAATAAAGAAGCTGGTATGGTTGTTCATCCAGGTTATGGGAACTATAAAGACACCTTAGTTAATGCTTTAGCATTTCATGTGCAAAACTTGCCTCTTAACGGAGGAGATGCTACAAGACCAGGCTTGGTTCATAGAATAGATAAAAACACTACTGGCTTAATGGTTATTGCTAAAAATAATGAATCATTAACCTCTTTATCTAAACAGTTTTTTGATAGAACAATAGATAGAAGATATAATGCTTTAGTGTGGGGTGAGCCTAAACAAGATTCAGGAACTATTGAAGGTAATATAGGCAGAAGTTTGAAAAACAGGAAGGTAATGTCAGTTTTCGAGGATGGGTCATATGGTAAAAATGCAACTACTCATTTTAAAATTTTAGAAAAATTTGGTTATTTGAGTCTTGTTGAATGTAAATTAGAGACAGGTAGAACACATCAAATTAGAGTTCATTTTCAATATATAAAACATCCGTTATTTAATGATTCTGAATATGGAGGTGATCGTATTTTAAAAGGAACAACCTTTTCTAAATATAAACAGTTTGTAGAAAATTGTTTTAAAATTATTCCAAGACAATCTTTGCATGCAAAGAGTTTGGCATTTCATCATCCAAAAACAGGTGAATGGATGCAGTTTGAATCAGAGCTTCCTAGCGATATGAAAGAAGTTATTAAAAAATGGAGAGCTTATTCAATACACAAAAGAATTAGCTAGCTTCTTCAAATTTATAATTACTATAATCTTTAACAACATTATATAATGTATCTCTTTCAATAGGATGTCTTTTGACGTTTTTTATTAAACCAACAAGCTCTTGTGTAGTTAAAGTAGGAGATTGTTCTTCAGCTCCAGCCATAGAGTATATTTTTGTTGTATCATCTATTGTTCCGTCAATATCATTAACCCCAAATGAGAGTGACAGTTGTGCTGTGTTTCGTCCAATCATAGGCCAATATGCTTTTATATGATTGAAATTGTTTAGAAAAATTCTAGAAATTGAATAAATTTTGAGATCATTAATAACTGTAGATTCTTTAATGTGAGACATCTGATTGTTACCATTTCTATATTTTAAAGGAATAAATGTGTTGAATCCATTTGTTTTTTCTTGCAAATCCCTTAATCTTTTCATGTGATCGATTAAGTGTTTCGGGCTTTCTAAATGACCATACAACATTGTTGCATTAGATGGCATTCCCAAAGAATGAGCAGTTTCATGAATTTCTAACCATTGTTCAGCATTACATTTGTCATTACAGATTTGAGATCTAATTTCATGATCAAAAATTTCCGCACCACCTCCTGGTAATGAGTCCTGACCATTATCTTTTAAAATTTTCAAACCTTCCTTATAACTAACTTTAGCCTTTTTACACATGTAATCTAATTCTACAGCAGTAAAAGCTTTAACGTGGATATCAGGTCGAACTTCTTTAATCCTTTTAATTAGGTTGGCAAAGTAGTGTAAACCCATTTTCGGATGAACACCGCCTACAATATGAACTTCAGTAATTGGTTTATTTTGGTATTCTTTGATTTTTTCAATGATTTCTTCTTCGCTTAATTCCCAACCCTCAGTTTTGTTTTTAAGTAGTTTAGAATATGCACAAAATTTACAATCAAAAACACAAATATTAGTTGGTTCTACATGAATATTTCTATTAAAATAAGTATAGTTTCCATGTTTATTTTCTCTAATATAATTTGCTAATATTCCTAAGTAGGAAAGGTCTGCGTCAAACAATTTTATTCCCTCATCAACACTTAATTGTTGTTCGTTCTGAACTTTTAGAGCAATATTTTTTAAATCTTGATCGATGGATTGATCTAGTTGTTCTAATAGCATATTTTTATTTAGAAATCGTTATTTTTTCAGTTTTATATCCTTTTTGATTTTTTATAGTAACAAGATATACTCCATTTTCAAGATCAGTTAAATCAATCCTTGTAGTTTCTGTAGTAAAGGAAATTTCTTTCAATTTTTCACCTAAGATATTAGTTACTAATAAAGTAGAAATACTATTTGGATTTTGAGAAAGATATAAAATCCCATTTGATGGGTTAGGGTAGACGTTAAATTCAATATTATGATTTTCATCAATGTTAGAGCTACCGCCAAAGTCATTTACCAAAATGTAGTTTGATTTTGTTTCTGTATCCGTGTCACCGTTTATGTCGGTAACTTTAAGTTTTACGGTATAAGTTCCAGGGTTTGGATAATTAACAGTTGGTGATGCTTCAGTTGATGAAATAGGTGTTCCACCATAGAAAGTCCATAAATATTCGGATGCATTATCTGTTCCAGAGTAGTAATACTGGTTATTTCCGCCTGTTACTACGTTTTCATAAGCCCC
Source organism: Flavobacteriales bacterium (assembly GCA_049890095.1). Lineage (GTDB taxonomy): Bacteria > Bacteroidota > Bacteroidia > Flavobacteriales > UBA7312 > JABAYQ01. Next base: position 38,251 of record JBMHCD010000011.1, read on the forward strand.
ATAAAAATTAGAAAAAATAGTTTTTCCACACGCTTTACCATCTAGTGTTGTTACTCCGGAATTGGTTGGATCTAACCATGGTTTTAGCATTTCATTGTTTGAAGCACCGTTTGGAGACCACGAATAAGATAGTTTTCCATATAAATCTCTACCATTTGTAAATGTACAAAAAGAAGAACCTCCAGAAAGATCACCAATAATTTGTCCATTACTATTAAAAATGGGGCTACCTGAAGAACCACCTTCTGTAACACCATGTCCGTTTTCTGTTGCACTCCATCTTACTCTCCAATGAGTACTACCATTTCCATTCCATCCGCTAGTTGTTAGGTTTTGAGTATAAGTCGAAATCTTTTTTATGTCTCCTGATGGATGGTGAATGGAAACACCAGAAGAAGACGCTGTATTTGTTCTGTCCCAACCAGCGGCATAAGCTCCGTACTCATTAGGTATAACATTGTTTAGTTCAACTAAAAAGAAATCCGAGGTATTGTTAATACTACCGTTTTCATTTGAATGGGCTAATAATGATGCTCCCACCATAGAAGCATTCGTTCCTGGTGAGGATTGAGGATTTTCACATTGTCCTGATTCAAAATTAAAGTAAAACACCCACTGATTCAAATCTTGAGTAGATGCATAAGCATTTTGATTCTGACCATACCCACAATGGTCAGCTGTAAGTATATATGGTTTGCAATCTTGTGCAGTATTATTTATCATAGCACCACTACACCAACCGTATGTATTACCTGTTTTAACAGAAATTCTACAAGCAGATCTAATAATGTCTCTCCAATTGTCGCCCTCTGAACATTCAGGATTAACCTGGCAATTATCAGAGTCGCCAAAATCTCTTTGCTCATATAAGTTGTCAACTCCTCTAAAACAATATGCAATCTCATTGATGTGTATTATGGGAGTGCCACTACTTTTTTGGTGATATTCTAATGTTAAAAATTCACCTATAATTAATTCGTTTGCAAAAACACCACTTTCATGATTATTTAAATTTGTAAATCCACCTATAACTTGACTTTTGTCATGGTTGTAAATAAATAATTCACCATCTGAAGGTAATCTAAACGCATCATAATATAATCCAAGTGCTTTAGCTCCATCAATTTTAATAGATAACCTCCATATTTTAGACCCATCTGATAAAGTTTGCCATTTTCCGCTATTTTCGGTGTCGATATCTGCTTCAACAGAAATAGCATAAGCATATGTTGTTCCGTTATTTTCTTTTGGACTAACTATGGAGTTAATTTGTTGTGAGCTTGGTTTTAAAAGTTCTAAAACAGGAACTTTGCCACTTACTTTTTGAATTGAAGAAATAGGAAGGTTGTTATTGCTTATTTGGGCAAATGAAATTAATGAAGACAAAGAGATTGTTAAAAGAAGTAATTTTTTGATCATTGGTTTATAATTAGTTTGTTGTAATTTATTTCTTTTTCAGTTTTACTTTCTAGTATATAAATTCCAGTATTGATATTATTTAGGTTTAATCTTGTGTATTTAGAATTCATTTCAGATTGAAACACTAATTTTCCGTCTATATCATACAAATTAAGTTGATGAATAATGTTATTCGATTCAATATTTATCTCTCCTTTAGAGGGGTTAGGATAAATATGTAGGTTTTCGTCTTTATAATCATTTACAGAAATTAATTGACATAAATCAATATTGAGTTGGTCATCATAATTTCCTGAAAACAGTTGATTGTTCAGACTGAAATAGCCATTTCCGAAATCACAACATATACCATCATCTTGTTCGTCAAAAATACTAAAAGTATAACAAATATTATTATCCAAACACAGTTGATTTTGATAAAGTTCGTTGCTAGCAAGAGAGTCATCTTCAAAACTTATTTGACCAAATTCATCTGTTATATTCCAACTAATTTCGTCACCATAATTATCTGCTAAAATCTCTACATTTAGTACTGTACCATTTTTAACTTCAAAATCTATAATGAGAGTATCGTTGTTCATATTTAAGTCTCTATAATTGTTAGGAAGTGAAGTATAAATCTTTAGTTGATGAATTCCTACACTAGCATTTATATTTCCAAGATTCAATTCTACAGATTGATTTGGGTTTAGAATTTCATTCCACTGAGTTACTATTGTTTCTTGATTATCTAATTGATAAGAAACAACAAAATTTTCTACACCTTTTTCTGAAAAATTATAGACAGATGTTATTATATCCAAATTTGAACCACAAACAATTTCATTATTTTTTGGAAATATATTTTCAATAATTCCAACATCTTCATAGGGTAGTTCACAACTTGCTTGATTAGAAACCTCAGTTCTTTCAATGTTTAATGTGGCATGCATTCTTTCTTTTTGTCCTTCTGTAAATAGATTCATACAAATGTCGTTTGTATAATCCATATAATTTTGAAACATGTCACCATTATTTTGGCAGGATATACTTGGGTGGCTAGGGCATCCATAGTTAGCAGATTCTTGAACTGGTGTATCATCTACCATGTCAGAACCGCAATTATTATCCCCCCATATATGAAATAAATTCAACCAATGACCAATTTCGTGAGTAGCTGTTCTTCCTTTATCATAAGGAGTTTCTATATTACCTGTAGTACCAAAATTGGTATAATTTATGACAACACCATCCCTGTGAGTTGACCCACCTGGAAATGAAGAAAAACCTAGAGCATTCGATAAATTACAAACATATATATTTAAAAATTTGGATGGATCCCAAATGTTCTTACCACCCAAGGAGTCTAAAAATATTCTATTGTCATACAATGAAAAAGATTCAATGTCGGTTGATGTATAAGTAATTCCTAAAGTTGTGTCGTTATTTGGCGTACGTTTTGCTAGACAAAAGTTAATTTTGGTGTCGGATGCAATATTTAAAAATTCTGCTGGGGTATTTATTGCATCTGCATTATCTCGTCTAAAATCATCATTTAATACTTGAATTTGACTTAAAATTTGATTTTCAGAAATTAACTCATTTTCGGTGTTATATAAAACGTGAACTACAACGGGGATATAGTATTCGTTACTATTAGCACTTTTTCTTTTGAGAAAATTGGAAATTTTAGATTCTAAATCATGTTTTACATCTATAAGTTCTGGGTTTTTAATTGTATTGTAATTCCATAATTTATTTGTTCCACATCTATCTTGTGCATGCAATACAAAGGGAATAAATGAAATAATTAGATATGTAAGAATTTTATACAAATTGTTTAATGTTAAGTTATGGTTTGAATTTAGGGTTGTTTATAAATGTACTATCAGTTAGAGTCTTTAAAAAGTTGATTAAATCGTTTTTTTCTTCACTTGTTAATCCTAATCCAATTCCAACTTTTTTCATTAAAGGATCAATAGTAGTTGATTGATGACCTCCAAAATTATAATGTTCAATCACTTCTTCTAAAGTTTGAAACCTTCCATCATGCATGTATGGAGCTGTAAGTTCAACATTTCTTAATGATGGAGACTTAAACTTTCCTTTATCAAAAGGATCATTTGTTACATCCATGCGACCATTATGCATAGAAAAATCTTCATCCAAGCCATTGTTATGAAAGTCATTGGAAGTGAAAAGCGGATATGAATGACAGTGAAAGCAGTCGCCTTTTTCGCTATTAAATATTTGAAGTCCTCTTCTTTCAGAAGTAGTTAAATCCAATTCATCATTTACAAATTTATCGTATTTCGAATTACCAGAAATTAACGTTCTTTCGAATTGTGCAATAGCCTTAACTACATGTAATGAATCAAAGTCGACCGTGTTGAATGCTTTGCTAAACATCTCTCTATAATCTTGACGATCTTTTAATTTTAAAATTACCTCTCTCCATGATGTATGTAATTCTTGAACATTTGTTATTGGATCTAAAGCTTGATCTTCTAAAGATTTTACTCTTCCGTCCCAGAAATTAAAGGTATTCCAAGCTAAGTTTACTAGTGTAGATGCGTTTTTATCACCAACAGCTCCATTTACACCAACACTGAATTGACTTGGGTCGCTAAATGATTTGGATTGAAAATGACAGCTAGCACAAGAGTGTGTATTGTTTTGTGACAAAATTGGGTCATAAAATAATTTTTTACCCAATTCAACACCTTCTTCAGTCATCGGGTTATCACTTGGAATAGATGGATATGGAAAGCCATGCGGAATTTCTAGTTGATAAGGAGTTGGATTAGCTTCAAATTGTTGTATAATCGGAATATCTTTTTCACACCCAAAAAAAACTAAAGTTACAAATAAAATAACTAATTTATTGAATTTCAAAAGCATTTGTAAAGTTATTCATTATTTCATTTGCAAGAGGGCTATTATCGCTTCTGTGAGGTAGATCATCTGAAAAGTCAATATTGTCAAACACATTTGCTATGTTTATATTAATGTCAATATTATCCGTTTTTAAAGATTTAAAATCGTAATCAATACTAACATTTCTAAGTAGTTTACTGTGTGCAAGGTGATAAGTTTTGTTAAAAAAAGATCCATCTCCTGTTGTATCGATTTTACCTTCTATAATTACAAATATATAAGATGGTGCTCCACTCATTGGCCAATACGTTCCGCTATTTAATCCAAGAGGATGATCAGTTTCATATTCACTTGGATCAGAGCTATTAAGTAATGAATCTAGCCCTAAAGAAAAAGTAAAGTTAGAATAATTAAGAGTGTTTATTGTTTTTTTAACGGAGTGTGATTCAGGCTTATCTAAATCAAAAAGATGAACATTAGAATTTTCGTCAACAGAAGAGTTATTGAATGAAAAATTTGATATATAAAACTTTAGTCTTTCTAAACGATAGCTATTATTTTCAAACTCAATAATATCATTAGGTTGAATTGTATTACCGTTGTTTTTAATAATAAAGTTGAACGATAAGTCATACTCACAACTACCATCGTCAATTTTACTTTTTTTATCAAAATTTAACGCAATGGGGTTTATACAACCTTCTTTTTTACAGGAGGATAAAATTAAGGTTAATGAAAATAAAAACAATAAATTTTTCATTTGATTATTCAATTATTAATCTTAAGTACAAATATACGATACTTAATGTTTATATATTAATCAAACTCTAATGACATATTTTTATTATGTTACCATTTAATAAGGTTATATATTAGTACAATGAATCAGGCTTCTAATTTTACTATCTACAGGTCTTCTGCTGGCTCAGGTAAAACATATACTTTAGTAAAAGAGTATATTATAATTGCATTAAATGTAGAAAGTGAACGTTTCAATCCTAATTATTTCAAGCATATATTAGCAATTACCTTCACGAACAAGGCAGCAACAGAAATGAAGTCAAGAGTTTTTGATTTTTTGACAGACTTAAAAAATGGTGTTGGTGAACAGGAAACGGAAAGCTTTTTTCAACATATAATCCAAGAAACAAATTTATCTTCAGAAGAGATAAAACATCGATCTTCTCAAATACTTAAAGCTATTTTGCATAATTATTACAATTTTTCTATTTCTACAATAGATAAGTTTGTTTATAGGCTGGTTAGAACATTTGCTTTTGATTTAAACTTGACCCAAAATTTTGAGGTTGAGCTTGAAACAAAAAATATGATTCAACAATCAGTTGCATCCTTAATTGAAAAAATTGGTAGAGATAAAAATATTTCTAAGGCTTTATTGGAATTTTCGTTTAGTAAAATGGATGATGGAAGTAGTTATAATATTGAAAAAAATTTAGAGGATTTTTCATCTTTTCTATTTAGTGAGCAATCAGAGAAATTTTTATATAAACTATCCAATGTAACAATAAATGATTGTCTTTCAATTCGTAATGATTTGAGAAAAGATATACACTCATTTGAAGAAAGATTAGAATCTTTTAGTAATAAATTTTTGACTTTTTGTAAAGAAAAAAACCTAAATGCTAAAAGTTTTTACCGGGGAGGATTTCACAATTTTTTTGTTAATCTAAAAAAGTTAGACTTAAAAAAAATATTTCCTTCAAAGCAGCTTGTTGAGAGTATGGAACTTCAAAGATGGTATTCTAAAACTACAGATGATAGTGTCAAACAAATTATTGATGCAAATACAAGTTTGCTAAATGAAATGTATAATGAAGTATTATTGTTTTTAGATACAAATTTTAAAGACTACATTTTTAATAAATCATTTATTAAAAATATATATGCAATAGCAGTTTACAACGAATTATACAAAGAGTTAAATTCTTATAAGAATGACCAAAATACACGACATATTTCGGAATTTAATAGTGCAATTTCAAATGTTGTTAGAAAGGAACCTATTCCTTTTATATACGAACGATTAGGTGAGAAATATTTTCATTTTTTAATTGATGAATTTCAAGATACATCTGTTAAACAGTGGCATAATCTTATACCACTAATAAATAATTCTCTATCGTTAGGTAAAAGAAATTTGATAGTTGGAGACGCAAAACAGTCTATTTACAGATGGAGGGGTGGGGAAGTGGAGCAATTTGTTCAATTACCTTCCACTATTTTTCAAAGTCATTTATTGCCGAATCCTGAAGAATTGACACAGAGTATTTCTAGAAGTTCAGAAGAAGTTTTTTTACAATACAATTGGCGGAGTAGCTATGAGATTGTTGATTTTAACAATAGGTTTTTTGATAAATTAAAAAAATTAATTTCTGAAGATTATAAAACTATCTATAAAAACCATTCTCAAATTCCAAAAGGAAAAAAAGATGGATATATTCATATCGATTTTACTAGCGAGGACAAGAATTTAAATGATTCGCCTAAAGAAATTATTATTGATAAAATTTTCTTAAGAATACAGGAGTTGATATCTCAAAATTATGAATATCGAGACATAGCCATTTTATGCAGAACAAAAAATGATGCTCTTTTAGTCGCTAAAAAATTATCTAATACCAATATTCCAATTGTTTCTGATGAAGCATTGTTGCTTATTAACTCTTCTGAGGTTCGTTTTTTGATATATTTTTTACAATTTCTAATAAACAAGGATGATAAGATTGCAAAAACAGGATTAGTTAATTTTTTATGTTGTCAACAAAACTTGTCCAATGTTCATCAGTACTATGAGTCTGTTAATAATGAAAAATTATTCTTGGATTTTTTAAATCAACATTCTAACAAATTGAACCTTTTGTTTTTATCAAAGTTGTCTCTTTATGATATTATTGAAAAATTGATTTCTATTTTTGACTTAGATTCAAATAATATTTATTTACAATTTTTTTTGGATGCAGTACTTAAGTTTTCGTTCAATAAAGCTAATGACGTTTCCTCATTTTTAGATTGGTGGTATGAAAATAATTATAAAGAGTCTATTGTAATTTCAGATGATTCCAACGCTGTAAACGTAATGACAGTTCATAAATCAAAGGGTTTGGAGTTCCCTATTGTTTTTTTGCCTTTTAACTGGAAAATTGCAAAGCAAAATTCAGAAATATGGGTTGATACTCAGAATAAAAGTGCAATAGATGTAGCGCTTTTGAGTAATAATAATTTGCTTGAACATTCTGATTATTCTGATGTGAGGAAGGTTGAATCTAATCAAGCTTTATTAGACGATATCAATGTTTTGTATGTGGCCATGACAAGACCTAAAAAGCAATTATATGTATTTCTTGAAGAATCAAAAGGGGACATGAATAATTATAATACTTTAAGTAAATTATTTATGTATTATTTTAATGATAAAGAAGTTAATTTTCCATTTTCAGAAGGAAAAAATCACCAAAATACAAAACCAAAAAAAATTATTTATGATTCATCCTGTTATTTAGATTTTGATCGGTCCAAAGATTGGAGAAAAGTTGTTCGACTAAAAGATTCAACAAAAAAAATATGGGATATTGATTACGATAAAATGGAATGGGGTACTCAGCTCCATAATTGGCTTTCAAAAATTAAATACCTTTCTGATTTTGATTCTGTTTTAGAAAGTCTTAAAAATGATAAATATATCGGTGTTGATTTGAAAGAAAAATTGAAATTACAATTAATTAAAATCTTTAAAAATGATAAAATTAAAAGTTATTTTAATAAAGACTGGATTGTAAAAACTGAAACCGAAATTTTACTAAAAGAGGGTGAAATTTATATTCCTGACAGAGTGATTATGAAAAAAAATCAAATTGTGGTAATTGATTATAAAACTGGCTCTATTTCTTCAATAGAAAAGCATAAGGTTCAACTTTTTAATTATTCGAATGTTTTGGAGCAAATGGGATATTCGAACATTAAACTTGTTTTGGTATATACTGAAGATAATCTGAATATTGTTGAACTATGATTCCGTATTTATATACAATAGCTGAACGTTTGGTAAAAAAACATGGTCAGGAAATGGACAAGCTTACCATAGTTTTGCCCTCTAAAAGAGCAATAGTGTTTTTTAAACATTATCTCTCTGATTTAATAGAAAAACCTGCTTGGCTGCCTAAAATTTATTCCATAGAAGATTTTATTTGTGATTTGTCATCTTTGCAAATAGCAGACAATTTGACCCTTCAATTTATTCTGTATGAGGCATATTGTAAAAACCCAATAGGAGAAGCACCAGATTCTTTGGATGATTTCTTTAAATGGAGTCAAACTCTTCTCTATGATTTTAATGAAATTGATCGATATTTAGTTGATGCTGATTCTTTGTTTTTAAATTTAAAAAATATAAAAACACTTGAGTCTTGGAATGTCGAAGAAGAAAATCTTTCAGACTTTCAATTACAGTATTTAAATTTTTTCGAACATTTACATAAATGGTATAATACTTATCATAAATTATTAGTCGAAAAAGGGGTTTGCTATCAGGGATTAGCTTATAGAGAAGCAGTTAAAAATATAAATTTTACGTCCGAAAAGATATCTAAAGTATGGTTCGTAGGATTAAATGCACTAACAAAAGCAGAAAAAGTGATCGTTGATTATTTGCATTCAAATTGTGGGGCAGAGTTATTTTTTGATGGTGATGTTCATTATGTTTCCGATCAAAAACATGAAGCAGGATATTTTATTAGACAACATATTGAAAAGTGGGGTGCGTTTGATTTAAATAACACTTTGTCCAAACCAAAAAATATTGAAGTCATTGCATGTGCTGGTAATGTATCTCAAGCAAAAGTAGCAGGAAATATTTTAGATAAATTAGAGGATGAAAATTTTAATCAAACAGCCTTAGTTTTAGCTGATGAGAAATTACTCTTTCCGGTTTTAAATAATTTATCTAGTTCTATAAAATCGGTAAATATTACAATGGGTTCTCCTCTTAGTTCAACACCATTGTACAATTTTTTCAATACAATTTTCAATTTACATATTCGAAAACAAAAGCATAATAAGCATGAATTTTACTTTAAAGATTTGATCAAACTTTTTGATCATTCTTATTTTTCAATTTTGGTTAGTCATCACGATTTTAATCTTTTGAAAATAGAATTAAGAAAAAGAAATGCTGTATATATTTCTTATGAAGAGTTAAAAAACATTTTTGAAGATTTAAAATTAAAAAATTGGAAGTTTATTGAAATGATTTTTAGGGATTGGTCAGATCCTGCTTTCATAATTAATTCATCAAAATTAATTTTGGAATCTCTAAAAGAGAAATTGCTCACAGATAAAGCATCTGTAGAGTCAGAAGTCTTGTTTTCTATATATCAATGTTTTCAGATTTTAGAACATTATATAAATGATGAGACCTTAAAATTAGAGCTAAAATTAAATACAATTTATTCTGTTTTCACTCAATTAATTTCTAAAGAGTCAATACCATTTACGGGAGAGCCACTTGATGGTTTACAATTGATGGGAGTATTAGAAACACGAACTTTAGATTTTAAAAACATAATTATTTTAAGTGTGAATGAAGATAAATTACCAATGGGAAAATCATCTAATTCATTTATTCCTTTTGACTTAAAAAGGCATTATAAAATGCCAACACATCAAGAAAGAGACGCTATATTTTCTTACCACTTTTATCGTTTGCTTCAACGAACAAAAAACGCATACTTGATATATAATACTCAGAGTGATCAATTTGGTTCTGGTGAAAAAAGTAGATTTATACTTCAGGTTGAAAATGAGCTTAAAAATTCTAAAATCAAATTATTTAACTTAGAATTACAAACTAATTCTTATAATTCTAGTAGTATTGATATAAGTAAAACAGAAGACATCCAACAAAAGGTGTTGGAATGGTTATCCAAAGGAGTTTCACCTACAGCTTTAACAACATTTTTGGATTGTAAGCTTAAATTTTACTTTAATTATTTAGCTAAAATTAAAAAAGATAAAACAATTGAAGAATTCATTGAGTCTGATGTGTTTGGCTCTGTGATACATAGTTCTTTAGAAAAAGCTATTCATCCATTTTTAAATAGAAATTTAAATCACGAAATTTTATCTAAAATTAAAAAATCTTCGATTGTAAATTGTAAAAATTTACTAGAAAACAAATTTGGTGCTCGAATTAAATCGGGTAAAAATTATTTGATTTTACAAGTTGCAACTAAAATGATAAATCAATTTTTTGAGAATGAAAAGTTGTTTTGTGCAGATAATAGTAATATTTCATATAAGGTGTTAGAACAAGAAAATCGATATGATTACACATTTAATGTAATTGATAAAAAAGTAGTCTTGTCAGGAATTATTGATAGGGTAGATAAATTGGGTACCCAAATAAGATTAGTTGATTATAAAACAGGAAAAGTAATATCAAACGACTTAGTATTTGATAATTATATTGATTTAATTAATAAGAGAAATAAAAGCAAAGCATTTCAGTTAATGATTTATTCCTTATTGTATTTTAAAAATAATTTTTCTTCAAACTTTGTTGCAGGAAATTTTTCATTCAGAAATTTAAATGAAGGCTTTTTATCTTTAAGATATAAAAAAGAAAAAGAACCGCTTGTAATTAGTTCTCAAGAATTAGAAGAATTTGAAAAAGAATTAATTGCTTTGGTAGAAGAAATCATTTCGGATAAATTAATTTTTTCTCAAACCGATGATTTAGAAGTATGTAAATGGTGTGATTTTAGATCAATCTGTGAGAGGGAATAAAAAAACCTCACTTGTTTGTGAGGTTTAGTGTGTAGCCCATAGGAGAATCGAACTCCTGTTTCCAGGATGAAAACCTGGCGTCCTAACCACTAGACGAATGGGCCATTAAATTTTAGCGTTGCAAATATAATATCTTTTCTAATTTTTCAAAGTTCTTGACACAAAAAAATAATTTCTTTTTTTAAAATTTAAAGCCTAATTTTTTTGCAGTCTTTAGTTTCGATTCATTATTTATTCTGATGATATCATTTACACTAGCAACTTGAATTTCTTCTATTTTAGGAGATAATAACTCAAAGTCTATAGAATACAGAATTAATTGTTTTAAAATTTGATTAAAAAATTGAGAATTAATTGAGTTTTCTCCAAACTTATCAATTGGAGAGACAGAAATATTTCCGTCAGTAAAGAAATTTTTGTTTTTATTTATGAAAATTCTACCAATCAAAAAACCTAAATCATTTAATCGATTGTACTTAAAGCTATCATTTAAAAAATTATAAACATTGATAACCCCACAATATGCATCAAGATGATTTTTTTGAATATTAGGAATTTTCCATATCAAATGATCTTTATCAAAAGTAAAAGTATTTGTGTGCATATGGAAAATTAGTACGTCTGCAGAAAATTGAAGTTTAAACTCAAATTCATTAGTTTCCTTAAAGTTTACTATTACATTGTTTTTACTCAATGAATCATCTTGATTGAGTTCGTTTACTAGCTTTTTAGTACATTTCTTAAATTCTTTAAATACTTCTTTGCTAGTATTAAAAACCTTTTGTTTTGTTATAGATTTTAACTTTAACTTTTCTAAAATTTCTTGATTACTCATTTAGTAGGATTTAGCAAAAATTACTTTTTGTGAAGACTTTTTTCCGCTATAAATACAGGTGCCTTCACTTTCTTCATTTACTAAAGGAATACATCGTATAGTAGCTTTAGTTTCCTCTTTGATTTTTTGTTCAGTTTCCGAAGATCCGTCCCAATGAGCAACTACAAAGCCAGAATCATGTTTAATTAATTGTTTAAAATGTTCCCAATCTATTGCTTCATGGGTGTTGTTTTTTCTAAACTGTTTGGCTTTATTTAACAGATTTTCCTGTATTTCTGTTAGTAATTTTTTTATGGTGTTGTTTACATCAGAACAGTCAATTGTTTCTTTTGTAAGAAGGTCTCTTCTTGCAATTTCCAATGTATTATTTTCTAAGTCTCTTGGACCTATAGCAATTCTAATGGGTACACCTTTAAACTCATATTCAGCAAATTTAAAGCCAGGTTTGTGAGTATCTCTATTATCAAATTTTACACTTATTCCATCATTTTCTAACTGCAATTTGATTTCTTTTGCTTTTTTGCTAATATTTTCTAGTTGTTCTTTACCTTTATAAATAGGAACTATGACTACTTGAAAAGGAGCTAACTTAGGTGGTAATACTAACCCTTTATCATCCGAATGTGTCATAATAAGAGCACCCATGAGTCTAGTAGAAACACCCCATGATGTAGCCCAAACGTGTTCCTGTTTACCTTCTTTAGTTGTAAATTTCACATCAAAAGCTTTAGCAAAGTTTTGTCCTAAAAAATGAGATGTACCTGCTTGTAAAGCTTTACCATCTTGCATTAGGGCTTCAATACAATAAGTTTCTTCTGCTCCAGCAAATCGTTCGTTTGCAGTTTTAAGTCCCTTTATAACAGGCATAGCCATAAATTCTTCAGCAAACTCAGAATAAACATTAATCATTTGTTCAGTTTCTTCAATTGCTTCTTGTTTTGTTGCATGCGCTGTATGACCTTCTTGCCATAAAAACTCTGCTGTTCTCAAAAACAATCTAGTTCTCATTTCCCATCTAACTACATTTGCCCATTGATTAACTAATATTGGAAGATCTCTGTAAGATTGAATCCATCCCTTGTATGTATCCCAAATAATAGTTTCAGAAGTAGGTCTAACAATTAATTCTTCTTCTAATTTTGCTTCAGGGTCTACTACAACACTTTTTCCGTCTTCACTATTTTTGAGCCTGTAGTGAGTAACAACTGCACACTCTTTTGCAAAACCCTCTACATGTTGAGCCTCTTTACTTAAGTATGATTTTGGAATGAAAAGAGGGAAGTAGGCGTTTGAATGCCCCGTTTCTTTAAACATTTTGTCAAGTTGTTGTTGCATTTTTTCCCAAATAGCGAAGCCATAAGGTTTTATAACCATACATCCTCTAACTCCAGAATTTTCTGCCAGATCAGCTTTGGTTACTATATCATTATACCACTTTGAATAATCTTCCTCTCTACTTGTAAAATCTTTAGCCATAGCTTACTTTTTTTGTCCTTTTTTTGTAATTTAGTGTAATATTTTACGTTATAAACAAAATTAATCTTTTTAGAATATCCAAAAAGGAAAATTTAATTCATTTTTTTAATTTTATTCATCATGAAATACACACTAATTATTTTAACTTTTTTCTTAGGTTCATGTATTACTATAAACACCACTTCGACGGGTTTTAAAGATGAGATTTATTATAGTGCTGAAGACTATGTCGCCAATGAGAATGAGGAGACTGTTATTCAAAATGAATCATCAAGCTCCGATTTAGAGGCAGAAATTGATTCAGAATCTGATGAATATCAGTTTGATGATTATTATGATTACGGATATGCGTCAAGAATAAGAAGATTTCATAGTCCTTTTATTGGTTTTGGTTATTATAACAATTACTATACCAATTCTTACTGGTATAATTATAACCCATACGATTATGGTGTGAGTATTTACTATGGATATAATTTTTGGTCACCAGCTTATTATGACCCTTTTTATCACCATCCATTTGGTTTTTATCATGGGTTTTATCCTCATTATCATGCTTATCATAATCATTATGGACATCATTTTGCAGGAGGTTGGTCATATCCTACATACTATAATTCGTACGATAATAACAGCGTTTATTATGGTCCAAGAGAAAATTTTATTTTACAAAAAACGCCAGAGAGTTTTGCAAACAGATATGCAACTGAGAAAACTAACCTTCCTATATTAAATGTTTCTAAACCCCTTAACAATAAGGGAAATAAACCAACAACAATTTCGAGTTTTTCGAACAGAAAGCCGGTAAATTTTAACCAAACAAATATTAAGAATAATAATAACAAACCTTCTAAAAATAATTTTAATGAATTTATAAATTCTGGTTATAAACGTCCTTCAAATGGTGAGATTTCTAGACCTATAAATGCTACAAAGCCTGTAAGGGAGGCAAAACCACAGAGAGTTAATAATTCTTCAAATAATTTTAGTAGACCAATTAGAAAACCGAGTTTTAAAACAAACTCTTCACCATCTAGATCTAGACCATCTAATTCCAGAAGACCAAGATAATTATGAAAAACAAAATATTATATACGCTGATAATACTAAGTAGTCAATTATATGCTCAAACTTATTTAGATGCTCAACAATTTTCTGATGTTCAAATTGCAGGTACCGCAAGAACAGCATCTATGGCGGGTGCATTTGGAGCACTAGGAGCAGATATTTCAAGCCTAAGCACTAATCCTGCTGGCATAGGTTTGTATCAATCGATGGATTTTTCGTTTACCTTAGACATAGGTGTAAAAGAAAATACTTCTTATTATAATGGATTTAAAACTTTTAACAACACTGGTGACTTTAATTTAAATTCTATAGGAATTGTTTTTCCTGTTAAAACTTCTAAAAATGACGATTGGAAACGTTCTAATTTTGGATTAGCATATAATAACTCTAAGCACTTTAAATCCAATACATTGATTTATGGATATGATGAAGGTTCTATTGTAGATGTTTTCTATGATCAGGCAATTGGTAAACCTCTAAATGAGTTAAATAGTTTTTTTGAACTTTCAGCATTTGATACTTATTTAATCGATTTAGATGTAGATACATCAGGAAACTTTATCGATAATGGAGAATATTTCAGGATAGTAGATAGTGGTCAGAATCAGTACAAGCAAATTGTTACAGATGGACAAATAGGAGAGATGGTACTCAGCTATGGGGCATCATATAAAGAAAAATTATATTTGGGTTCTTCTTTGTCAATAACTACTCTCGAATATATTAAGAGTTCAAGATATGCTGAATATAATTTTGATGATACTCTTTCAACCGTACAGACATTAGATTTTTATGAGTATCAATATACATCTGGAGCTGGACTTGGACTAAAGCTTGGGGCAATTTATAAAGCAAATGATAACTTAAGATTAGGTTTGGCATATCATACACCAACTATAATTTCTTTGTCCGATGAATATGAAAATGTTCTTGATGTTAACCATTCTTTTAATGATTCAGCTTATACTTATTCTAAATCTTCACCATATGGTATATATGATTATAGAGTAACAACCCCTTCAAAGATTTTGCTTAGTGGAGCAATTGTCCTAAATAAAAACTTCATAATTAGTACTGATTTTGAGCTTGTCGATTATTCACAAATGAGAATTGACGGTCAAAAAAATGATAATGATTATTTTGATGATCAAAATAGAATAATTCAAAATCGATACAGTGAAGTTTCTAACTTTAAATTAGGTGCCGAATTAAACTTATCTTCAATATTATTAAGAGGTGGTTATGCTACATTTGGCAATCCTCTTTCTGGAGATATTACTTCGGACAACCCTCTTGCTGATGTTTATAGCAATGAAAAAGAAATGTACTCCTTTGGTATTGGAAGAAGAAATAAGTTTAATTATATAGATTTAGCTTTTGTTTTTTCAGAAGTTTCTAGAACGACATGGCTGTATAATGCTAATTATAATTCCCCAACAAAAGTTGTTGACACAAACTTTGGCTTAATTCTGACTATGGGTTGGAAACTTTAATTGGTGATTCTGTTTAAACCTGATTTTGCTTTTAGTTCAATACCTTGTTCGTATTGATGGTTTTTAAGATTTATACATTTATTAAAATATTCAATGGCCTTTTCGTTGAATCCCTCATTTTCGTATAATAATCCAAGTTGTAAAGCAGATTTCGCGGCAAAATAAAAATTCATATCATTTCCCAGATTATAAGTGTCATTATAATATTTTTTAGCAAGTTGAAACTGTTTTAATTTTTCATGGTTTCTTGCTTTTCTGTACAGAATTTCTAATTTGATTGATTTGTTAGTCTCAGTAATAGAATCCAATTGAGATAATGAATTTCGGTACTTTCCTCCATCAAAAAGAAGTCTTGATTTTAGTAAAAATTTATTTGGTTTAGTCTTATTATCAAATTGTTTTTGTGCCTCTTTGTCTGCATCCACAAATGTATCTCCCATTATATTTATTTTGTTTTGATATTCATAGAAAAGGGACATATTGTCTTGTAGTAAAGCTATCCAACTTAAATACATAAGAGAAGATTTTATGTAGTTTTTTCCTTTAAAGTTGGCTAAAAAATGTTTAAAATAAATTTCCGCATCGTAGTCTAATTGGTTTAGTTTTGCTTTTGCTAATAAGTAATCTAAATAGTAAAATTTAAAACTACTTTCAGAAATAATTCTATTTTCCAAAATACTAATAGCTTGTTGATATCTTCCAATTTTGTTACATATTCTATGTGTGGCATAATTTAAAATCAGAAAAGAGCTATTTTCAATTTTTGGTAATAACTTTTCTAATTCAGATGGTGTATTCTGAAGATTAAGTTTTAGAAATGATAAATAAAAATATGTTTCTGTAATTAGATGATTAAAATCATTGTTTGATTCTAAATTTTCTACGATATTTTCAAGTTTTTTGATTCCTAAACTAATAGAGCCATCAATATTAATAATTGATAAAATCCAATGATATTTTTGAGGAATACTTCCAATAAGTGTTTCAAGAATCGCTAAACTTTTTTGATTTGGAATAAAATGTGGAAATTTTTCTTCATTTTGCTTTAGTAGTCTGTAGGCCGAATTTAAATTATATGCAGACTTTAAATATTCGTTAAATTTTAGTTTGCTAGCCGCATTTTGTATGTAAATTTCAGCTTGACAGTAATTATACCATGGAGAATTTATATTTCCCTTTTTGATTTCTTCAATTCTGAAGTTTTCTAAATCATTACTTGATAAATAGTTAGAATGTTGTTCTCCTATTTGTATGCTAAAAAAATCTATATAATTGTCTAATAGGTGAACAATTTTATTTGTAGGATTTGTTTTTTTTTCCTTTTTAATTAAAAGTGTAGCATCCTCTAGTTCTAACGATATGATTTTTAGATATGCATCATTACAATTTGTATTCCAATTAAAATCTGCAATAGCATAATTGTTTAGCACAATAAAAAAAAAGAATAAAAAAAATCTCATAAAAAAAAGGGATTTCTTATTAGAAATCCCTCAAATTTAAGTTTAATTTACAAATTATGCTTCTTCAGCAGCAAATATATTTGCATCAATTAATATTCTTCCACAGTGCTCACAAACAATAATTTTCTTGTGTGCCTTTATATCAAGTTGTCTTTGTGGTGGTATTTTACTAAAACAACCACCACATGCATCTCTATCTACAGAAACAACGGCAAGACCATTTTTGGAATTAGATCTTATCCTATTGTAAGCAGTTAATAATCTTTCATCAACAACTTTCTGAGCTTTCTCAGATTTTGCTAGAAGTTCTTTTTCTTCTTTTTCAGTTTCAGAAATAATACTTTCTAATTCTGCTTTTTTCTCGTTGAAGATACTTTTCTTTTCACTAATTAGTTCGTCAATAGAAGTTTTAGATTCTTTAAATTGACTTATTTTAGCAGTAGAATCTTTAATTTTCTTTTCTGCCAATTCAATTTCTAAATTTTGGAATTCAATTTCTTTATTTAAAGAATCGTACTCTCTATTATTTTTTATAGTATCAAGTTGCTTAGTGTATTTTTTAACAAGTTCTTTAGCTTCATCGATTTTTAATTTTCTTTTTGAAATGAAGTTTTCTTGCTCTTCTAATTCAGAGTTTATTTTAGAAACTCTAGTTTCAAGACCTAATACACCATCCTCTAAATCCTGAACTTCAAGAGGAAGTTCTCCTCGAACGGTACGAATTTTGTCAATTTCAGAATCTATTACTTGTAACTGATGTAATGCAGCTAATTTCTCTTCTACTGAAAACTCTTTCTTTGTTTTTTTCTTTGCCATATTTACTATGAGTAGTTGATGGGGTTTGTATATGTTTCTGATAAATGGGTTGCAAACTTAGTAAAATTTTCTTTAAGAATACTGACTAATAATTCAGAAGTAAATTGTTCGCTTTCATAATGCCCAATATCTGCTAAAATTATTTGATTATCAGCTTCAAAAAAATCGTGATATTTTATGTCTGAGGTAATAAAAATATCAGCATTAATCTTTTTGGCATTTTCGATTAAAAAGCTTCCTGAACCACCACAGATCGCCACCTTATTTATATATTTCTTATTTAGATTAGTATGTCTAACACATTTAGTTTTCATTTTTTGTTTTAACTGAATAATAAATTCTTCTGCTATAACTGGTATTTCTAATTCACCAAACATTCCAGAACCAATATTTTGATGAATATTTTCTAAAGTATTAATTTGATATGAAACTTCTTCATAGGGGTGAACTTGTAGTAATGAATCTAAAATTTTTGCGGTTTTGTAGATAGGGAAAATAACTTCTATTTTGACTTCTCTTTCTGTGTTAAACTCTAATTTATTTCCCTTATTTGGGTTGCTATCAATATTTCCTATAAAAGTTCCATCTCCAGTAGAGCTAAAACTACAATTTGAATAATTGCCAATTTCACCAGCACCATTTTCAAATAGTTCATTTCTTATTTTTTCAGCACTTTCTAAAGGAGAATGAACAATTAGTTTATTTATAAGATGTTTCTTTGGTGCTAGTATTTTACAATTTGAAAGGCCTATTTTTTGTGCAATTTTTTTGTTTACTCCTTCATAATGATTGTCCAAATTTGTATGTATGGCATAAATAGAAATATTATTTTTTATTGCTTTCAAAATTATTCTTTCGACGTAATTTTTTCCGGTAATTTTTTTAAGTCCTTTAAAAATAATTGGATGATGACAAATAATTAGTTCGCATTTTTTTTTAATGGCTTCATCTAATACTTCATTAGTGCAATCTAAACTAACTAAAACATTATTTATATTTTGATTAAAGGATCCGATTAACAAACCACTGTTGTCATAGTTTTCTTGAATTTCCAATGGAAATTTTTTTTCTAAAAAAGAAGTAATATCTGATACTTTCATTTGTTGTGATAACTTAATTGTCAAAAATACCGTAAATTTATTATATTTGTGCAAATAGACCCTTTAGTTAATGATTTGGTTGAAACTTTTATTACTTCCTTTCTATTTTATATATAGCCTTTTTATATATATTAGAAATTCTCTTTTTGACTACGGTTTTTTTAGCTCAACAAAGTTCAAAATACCAGTTATTTCTGTTGGAAATTTATGTGTAGGTGGTAGTGGTAAGACTCCTCATGTCGAATATTTAGTTGATCTTTTGATTAAAAGTAAATCCGTATCTGTTTTGAGTAGAGGATATGGTCGTAAAACAAATGGGTTTTTTAAAGTCAATTCTGATTCAGATTATTTAGATGTTGGGGATGAACCTTTACAAATTGCTTTAAAATTTCCAACTACTAGCGTAGCAGTTTCCGAAAAAAGATCTTTTGGTATTAAAGAGTTATTGAAAGAAAAAAATGATGTTGTTATATTGGATGATGCTTTTCAACATAGATGGGTAAAACCAGGTCTTAACATTCTCCTTACAAAATATAACGATTTATTTATTAATGATAATTTGATTCCATTAGGAAGATTAAGAGAACATAAATCGTGTTATTTAAGAGCGGATTTAATTGTTGTAACTGATACGCCAAACCCATTATTAGCACTAGATGAGTATAGGCTGGTGGAGCAAATTTCCCCAATGTTCTATCAAAAAGTTTGCTTTTCTTATTTTAAGTATTTACAACCAAAGTCATTATTTATAGATGATAAAAAAACACTTGAAAATAGTAGTATTATTTTAGTTACAGGAATTGCCAACAGCCATTCTTTAATAGAATACATTGAAAGTAAAAAAGGTAAAATCAAACATCACCATAATTTTAGAGATCACTACAATTATAAAGTAAAAGATATTAAAAAAATTATTCAATCATTTTCTTCAATTTCTAATTCAGATAGATTAATTTTAACAACTGAAAAGGATGCTGTTCGTTTGAAAAAATATAAAGAGTATTTTGATGGAATACCAATTTATTTTATTCCAATACAAGTGAAATTTCATGGTAAAACGAACTTCAATTCATTAATCAATGAATATGTTGAAGAAAATAATTTCCGTAACTGAATTTATACAAAGTAAAATATTATTAAATCCGTCTGTTGGTATTGTTCTTGGCACTGGTCTTGGTGGTTTAGTAGATGAAATTGAAGTAAGTGTCGAAATAAATTATTCAGATATTCCTAATTTTCCAATTTCTACAGTTGAAGGACATACAGGAAAGTTTATTTTAGGAAAATTATCTGGAAAAGAGGTGATTGCTATGCAAGGAAGATTTCACTTTTATGAGGGATATTCAATGTTTGATGTGACACTTCCTATAAGAGTAATGAAATTATTGGGAGTTGAAACAATTATAATTTCAAATGCAAGTGGGGGAGTTAATCCAAATTATGAGATAGGAGACTTAATGATTTTAGAAGATCATATAAATTTAATTCCTAACCCTTTGATAGGGCAAAACATTGATAATTTGGGGCCTCGTTTTCCTGATATGAGTATTCCATATGACAAAGAATTAATTGAAAACGGATTGTCAATAGCTAATCAACATTCTTATAAAATTCATAAAGGTGTTTATGCAGCTGTTACTGGTCCGTGTTTGGAAACACCCGCAGAGTATAATTATTTAAGAGTTATTGGGGCAGATACAGTTGGTATGTCAACAGTTCCTGAGGTAATTGTTGCCCGACATATGGAGCTTAGGTGTTTTGCTGTTTCTGTAATAACTGACTTAGGTGTGCCTGGAAAAATTAAAAAGGTTAGTCATGAGGACATTCAGTTAGTAGCTCAAGATGCTCAACCAAAACTTTCAATGTTATTTAAACAATTAATCAAAACAATAAATTAACCTATTATGAGAGTATTATTCTTTTTGATGCCATTTTGTTTGTTAGCTCAAGAACAACTTCATACTAATCTGTTGTTTAATTGGAATGATCAAAGTTTACAAGGCTCAACTGCATTTGACAACATTTATAATGAGGTATGGGGCTTTGTGCAAAATGGTAAGGAGTTTGCTGTGATTGGTTCTACAGATGGAACACATATATTTGATGTAACAGATGCTGAAAATTCTGAAATGGTTTCATTTATCGAGGGTAAAGTTCAAGGTCCTGAAATTATTCATAGAGATTATCATGATTATAGAGGATTTTTGTATATCGTATGTGATGAAGGGCAGAGTTCTTTACAGATTGTTGATATTTCAAATTTACCTGATACGGCATTTTTGGTTTATGATTCTGATTCTCTATTCCAACGAGCTCATAACATATTTATAGATACATTAAATGCCAAAATGTATACAACAAATGGAACCTTGTATTCTCTTGAAGATCCAATAAATCCAACACTAATTTATCAAAATTCAATTTTGGATGCTCATGATATGTATGTAAGAAATGATACTGCATATATAAATAAAGGATCTTCATTCAAAATTGTTGATTTTGGAGAAACTAGTTTAGAAAATCAAACACACAATGAGATAGGTGCCTTGTTAAATTACCCACAACAAGGATATAATCATTCTGGTTGGCTAACGGATGATGGTAATTATTATGTAATGGCCGATGAAACATGGGGATTAGATATGAAAGTTTTAGATTTGACTGATCTTTCAAATATTGAAGTTATATCCTTTATAAGTTCAAATATTGATGAAAATTCAATACCACACAATCAAATCATCAGAGGAGATTTTTTATATACTGCGTATTATCACGATGGTTTGTATGTGCATAATATTTCAAATCCGCATTATCCATATTTAGTTGCGTTTTATGATACTTTTGATCCAAATCATCATGATAGTTATATGGGAGCATGGGGTGTGTATCCCTTTTTACCTTCTGGAAATGTATTAGTTTCTGACATGCAAACAGGCTTGTATGTTCTAGAAATTGATTTTGAGTCAATAAATGTAAAAGATATTGAACCTAGTGATTTGAATATTTATCCTAATCCAACGGTCGATGTTGTTTATATAGAGTTAAATGAAAGTTATGATTACTTTATATACGACTTACATTCAAAACTTATACAAAGTGATTTATCAACTAAAACTTCTCATATTAATCTATCAAATTTGAACTCTGGAATTTATGTTATTAAGATAGTTACAGATAATTTAGTTTTAACTGAAAAAATAATTAAAAAATAAATTAATAAATTTGTTTGAATAAAAGAAAAAGGATTGTAAGTTTGCATCCACTTTTTAATCAAGAATAAAATGAAAAGAACATTTCAACCATCAAATAGAAAGAGAAGAAATAAGCATGGTTTCCGTGAGCGTATGGAATCTGCTAATGGTCGTAAGGTGCTTGCAAGCAGAAGAGCAAAAGGTAGAAAAAGATTAACAGTTTCGGATGAGCCGAGACACAAACGTTAATTAATATATAAATCATTTAAGGTGTTGCAATTGCAACACCTTTTTTTTGATTAATTCTGTTAAAAAAACACTAAATTTTGTTAATAGTTTATTTTTAACATTAATATAAAAAAATTGAAATAAATTATTTTAGCCTAAAATATAAACATATGTCAAAAGATACTTCAATCAAATCGGTATTAATAATTGGAAGTGGTCCAATAGTAATTGGTCAGGCTTGTGAATTCGATTATTCTGGCTCACAAGCCGCACGTTCTTTAAGAGAAGAAGGAATAGAAGTGTCATTAATTAATTCTAATCCGGCTACAATAATGACTGACCCTGTTGTAGCAGATCACGTATATCTCAAACCACTGACTGTTGAGTCTCTGGAAGAAATTTTATTAGAAAGAGAAATAGATGTAGTCCTTCCAACAATGGGTGGACAAACTGCATTAAATTTATGTATTGATGCCGATGAAAAAGGTCTTTGGAAAAAATATGATGTTAAAATTATAGGTGTTGATATTGATGCAATTAATATAACAGAGGATAGAGAACAATTTAAGCAATTGATGGAAAAGATAGGTGTTGGTTGTGCTCCATCAGAAACCGCTACATCTTATCTGAAAGGAAAAGAAATAGCCCAGAAATTTGGTTTCCCTTTGTGTATTCGTCCATCTTTTACCCTTGGAGGAAGTGGAGCCTCATTTGTTCACGAGCCAGAGCAGTTTGATGAGCTGTTGAAAAGAGGTATGGAAGCTTCTCCTATTCACGAAGTGATGATTGATAAAGCTTTGTTGGGATGGAAAGAATATGAATTAGAGTTACTTAGAGATAAGAATGATAATGTAATTATAATTTGTTCTATTGAAAATATGGATCCAATGGGAATACATACCGGTGATTCAATAACAGTTGCTCCTGCAATGACTCTATCTGATACGACTTATCAAAGAATGAGAGATATGGCAATTAAAATGATGAGAGCAATTGGTGATTTTGCAGGTGGTTGTAACGTTCAATTTGCTGTTTCCCCAGATGAAAAAGAAGAAATAATTGCTATCGAAATAAACCCAAGAGTTTCCAGGTCCTCAGCTTTAGCTTCTAAAGCTACAGGTTATCCAATTGCTAAAATTGCTTCAAAATTAGCAATCGGATATACTTTAGACGAACTAAATAATCAAATTACTAAATCTACTTCTGCTTATTTTGAACCAACTTTAGATTATGTAATTGTTAAAATTCCAAGATGGAATTTTGAAAAATTTGATGGAGCAGACAAAACTTTAGGTCTTCAAATGAAATCTGTTGGTGAAGTGATGGGAATTGGCCGTTCATTTCAGGAGGCACTACAAAAAGCATGTCAATCTTTAGAAATCAAAAGAAATGGTTTAGGAGCTGATGGAAAAGGATGGACAAATCAAGATGATATTCTCCACAGTCTAAAATTCCCTAGTGGCGATCGAGTTTTTAGAATTTATGATGCTATCAGATTAGGTATATCTCTAAAAACTATTTATGAATATACAAAGATGGATTATTGGTTCTTGCGTCAATTAGAAGAACTTGTAATATTGGAGTACGAACTTGAAAAATATCATATAGATAATGTTCCTAAAGATCTTTTATTAGAAGCTAAAATGAAAGGTTATGCGGACCGACAAATTGCACATCTTTTAAGATGCTTAGAAAGTGAGGTTCATAGTAAAAGAATAAATGAGGGCATAAAACGTGTTTATAAATTAGTTGATACATGTGCTGCTGAGTTTGAAGCTAAAACACCTTATTATTATTCTACTTTTGAATTTCAAAAACAACTTGTAGGAGGAGAAAAATGTTCTGAAAATGAAAGTATAAAATCAGACAAAAAGAAAATTATTGTTTTAGGTTCTGGACCTAATAGAATAGGGCAGGGAATTGAATTTGATTATTGTTGTGTTCATGGAGTTTTGGCAGCAAAAGAATGTGGTTATGAAACTATTATGATTAATTGTAATCCTGAAACTGTATCAACAGATTTTGATACTTCAGACAAACTATATTTTGAGCCTGTATTTTGGGAACATATTTATGATATAATTCAACATGAAAAACCTGAAGGAGTAATTGTTCAGTTAGGAGGGCAAACAGCTTTAAAATTAGCTGAAAAACTAGAAAGATATGGTATCAAAATAATGGGTACTAGTTTCGAAGCTCTAGATATTGCCGAAGATAGAGGACGTTTTTCTAACTTGTTGAGAGATAACAACATACCTTTTCCAGAATTTGGAGTTATTGAAACAGCTGAAGAAGCGATTGATCTTTCAAAAAAACTTGATTTTCCAATTTTAGTTAGACCATCTTATGTTTTAGGAGGTCAAGGGATGAAAATAGTAATCAATGAAACTGAATTAGAAAGGCATGTAGTTGATCTTTTAAAGGATATTCCAGGAAATAGAGTTTTATTAGATCATTATCTTGAAAAAGCTATTGAAGCAGAAGCTGATGCAATATGTGATGGAGAAAACGTTTATATTATCGGAATGATGGAGCATATAGAACCATGTGGTATTCATTCTGGAGATTCAAATGCAGTTTTACCAACTTTTGATTTGAGTGATAATGTAAGACAACAAATGATTGATATTACTAATAAAATAGCTGTTGCGCTAAAAACTGTTGGTTTAATTAATATTCAGTTTGCAATTAAGGATGAGAAGGTATATGTAATTGAAGCTAACCCAAGAGCTTCTAGAACAGTACCATTTATTGCTAAAGCATACAAAGAGCCATATGTAAATTATGCAGCTAAAGTAATGTTAAGAGATAAAAAAGTTACAGACTTTGATTTTAACCCTTTCAAGCAAGGTTATGCAATTAAGGTTCCAGTATTCTCCTTTAATAAGTTTCCAAATGTTAATAAAGAACTTGGTCCAGAAATGAAATCAACAGGAGAAGCTATACATTTTATCGAAGATTTAGAAGATTCATTTTTTAAAAAGGTTTATTCAGAAAGAAGTTTATATTTAAGTAGATAAAGATGGGTTTTTTAAAAACATTATTTTTTATTTTTCTATTCTATTATTCTTTTAAAATAATATCCAGAATATTAGCTCCTTTTTTAATTAGATATCTGTTTAAGAAAGCACAAAAAAGTAGTCAAGCTGAATTTAGACAACGAACAAATAAACAATATAAAACTCAAGAAGGAGAAGTTTTTGTATCTAAATCTAAAAAAACAAAAACAACATCTAAAAATGTAGGTGAATACGTTGATTTTGAAGAAATTGATGAAAACGAATAATTTTCTATAGTTTAAAAATAAAATATCATGAAAAACATTCAATTTAAGTCTTTTACACCTCATGCAATAGCACTTCTCATTTTCTTAGTAATAACTTCTGTATATTTTTCTCCAATATTTTTTGATGGAAAGAAGTTAAAACAATCAGATATTACTCATTTTAAGGGCATGTCTAAAGAAATTGTTGATCACAGAGAGTTGTATGATGAGGAGCCTTTATGGACAAACTCGATGTTTTCAGGAATGCCAGCGTACCAAATTTCTGTACTATACACAGGAAATTTGATAAAAAAAGCTGCAAATCTTTTTCAGTTATTTCTACCTTCTCCATCCGGTTTTGTATTTCTTTACTTACTTGGCTTTTACTTTCTACTTGTTAGTTTAGGCATAAATTATAGGTTGGCAATTTTAGGAGCAATTGCTTTTGCTTTTTCGTCATATTTTTTCATAATCATTGAAGCTGGACACAATACAAAAGCCCATGCTATAGGATATCTAGCTCCAGTTTTAGCATCCGTGTTAATGGTTTTTAGAGGTAAAAAAATTCTTCTTGGAGGAGTTTTGACAGCTCTAACAACTTCGTTAATGTTAAATGCTAATCATTTTCAAATAACGTATTATTTAGTTTTGGTTTTTTTAATTCTAGGTTTTGTAAAGTTTTATGAGGCTTATAAAGAAAAATCATTTGCTTCTTTTTTTAAAAAAGTTGGAATTCTTTTAGTTGCTGGTGCTTTAGGGCTCTTAACTAATATTTCCAGCTTTATGACAACCTCAGAGTATGGAGCTGAAAGTATGCGAGGTAAATCTGATTTAACATCAAATATTGAAGATCAAACAACTGGTTTGAAAAAAAGTTATGCTACTCAATGGAGTTATGGAATCGCAGAATCATTTACATTATTGATACCAAATTTTCATGGTGGTTCTTCTTCTGGAGAATTGGACACTGACTCAGAGACCTTCAAAGCTTTTGGTCGTTCAAATCAGGCAAAAAAAATTATTAAGAGATTGCCTCTTTACTGGGGTGATCAACCATTTACTTCTGGTCCAGTTTATGCTGGTGCAGTTGTTTTTTTGTTATTTATAATGGGATTGTTCCTTATAAATAAAACTACAAAATTATGGGTGTTGATAAGTTTTATTTTAATGTTAATGTTGAGTTGGGGTAAGAATTTTATGCCTCTAACTGATTTTTTTCTAGATTACATTCCTGCGTATAATAAGTTTAGAGCAGTTTCGACAACTTTAGTAATTGTAGAATTACTTATACCGTTTGTTGCAATTCTTGGTTTACAGAAGTTGATAGATTCTAATAAAGAACAGAATAATAAAATGATAAAGCTATTAAAGACAAGTGTAATGTCTATTGGTGGTTTATGTTTGTTTTTTGCATTGTTTCCGACCGCTTTTTTCGACTTTAAAGGATTAAGCGACAGTCAATATCCAAGTGGTTTTCCTATAGATGCTATAATTGATGATAGGGTTTCGTTATTTGTTTCAGATTCTTTTAGATCTTTAGTTTTAATTTTAATTGCAGCAACAAGTATTTTTTTATTTTTATCTAATGTAATCAAGAAAAATCATTTGATTTTAGCATTAGGTCTGTTAATAATAGGCGATATGTGGTCAATAAACAAAAGATATCTTGATAATGATGATTTTGTTTCTAAAAGAAAAATAGAACAACCTTATCAATTGACTAGTGCTGATAAAGAAATTTTGAAGGATAAAGACCCTAACTTTAGAGTATACAACACAACAGTTAGTCCATTCAATGATGCATCTACTTCTTATTTTCATAAATCGATAGGGGGCTATCATGGTGCAAAATTAAAAAGATATCAAGAGATTATTGATCGCTATCTTTCGTTAGGTAAGTTGGAAATTTTTAACATGTTAAATACAAAATACTTTATTGTTAGAAATCAAAATAATTTACCAATTGTTCAGTCAAATCCGAATGCATATGGAAATGCTTGGTTTGTAAAAGAAATTTTAAGTGTTGAAAATGCGGATCAAGAGATTGAACAAATTGGCAAAGTAAACTTGACTGAAGTTGCTGTAGTTAATGAAAACAGTCAATTTTCAACTAACTTTACTTTTGATTCTTTAGCGACAATTGATTTAATTAGTTATAAAGCCAACAAACTTGAGTATATCTCTGAGTCTTCTACTAGTCAATTAGCAGTTTTTTCTGAGATCTTTTACGATAAAGGATGGAATGCATATATTAATGGAGAATTAGTACCTCATTTCCGAGCAAACTTTATATTAAGAGCACTTAATATTCCCAAAGGCGAAAATAACATAGTTTTTAAATTTGAACCAAAAACATATAGAACAGGAGAACAAATTTCATTAGCATCTTCTATTACACTTATTTTATTAATTTTAGGTGTTGCATATAGAGAGTTAAAATGAAAAAAGTTTTAATTATTACATATTACTGGCCTCCAGGATCTGGTTCTGGTGTTCAACGGTTTTTAAAATTTACAAAATATTTAAACTCTTTTGGATGGCAACCAGTAATATTGACAGTAAAAAATGGAAATTTTACATCAATAGATCATACTCTTTTAGAAGATATTCCAAATAATACACCTGTTTATAGATCATATTCTTTAGAGCCATTTTATTGGTATAATTTGCTTTTGAAAAGAAAAAGTAATTCTTCTACCGCAGGATCAATTGGTATCGGAGATAAATCAGTTATTCAAAAGATAGCATTATATATTAGAGCAAATTTTTTTATACCTGATGCCAGAATAGGATGGAATAGACTTGCATATAGGGTGGCTAAAAAGATTTTTAAGCAGCATAAAATAGATGCAATTATTACAACAGGACCTCCACAAAGCACACATTTAATTGGAGAGAGAATAAAAAATAATTTTAATCTTCCTTGGATAGTCGATTTAAGAGATCCATGGACCACTGTTTTTTACAACAGTCTTTTTCCTAGAACAGAAAATTCTAAGTTAAAAGACAAAAGAATGGAAGATAGAATTGTAAAATCTGCTGATGCCATTACTGTAGTTAGTGAAGGCTTAGTTTCTGAATTTCAATCTAGAAATGAAAACATTAGTTTAATATATAATGGATATGATGAATCTGATTTTAATATAACAAAGAGAAAGTCTATTGATAAATTTAAAATTACTTATGTTGGTAATTTAATGTCTAATCAAAATATCGAATCTTTTTGGGCTGCCTTATCTAATTTAATAAATAAAAATAAAATTTTTAAAGAGAAAATAGTTTTAGAACTAGTAGGAAATATTGATCCGTCTGTATATTTATCAATTAAACAATTTGGCTTAAAATCATATATAAAAAAAGTAGGTTTTGTTGATCACCATCAATCAGTAAAACACATGATTAATTCTGATTTATTATTGTTTGTAATCCCAAACTCTGAGGATAATTTTAAAATCATAACAGGCAAACTTTTTGAATATTTAGCTACAGGTAATGATATTTTATCTATAGGACCAATTGAAGGTGATGCTTCTAAAATTTTAAAAAAGTTAAATCATTTTTCTATGATTGATTATACTAATGTCTCAGAAATAGAAAACACTATTTTAGACTCTTTTAATCTTAAAAAAAGAGAATATAAAATGAATCACATATCTAAGTACAGTAGATATAAGCAAACAGAAAAATTAGCTGACTTATTAAATAAAATCACAAGTTAGCACTTAGAAAGCTCTTCCAATACCAACGATAAATCTATTAGTTTGTAAATGACTTTCGTCTACATTAGGATATCTGTTTAACAAAATTGGAAAGTCTACTCTTAAAATTAATGGTCTTACCATATCCAAAGTTCCCCAGTTATTGAAAGAAAAGGTAAAACCAATTCCTGCATCTGTTCTTATATCTGTAAAGGCATCTTGAAAATTAGTTCTGTTTAATGCTGTGTGATTTAAAATTCCTGCATCTGCAAATAAATAAGCTTTTATATTTCTTTGATATCTCAAAAATGAAAGAGCTCTGTGAAACTCTAATTCTATATTTATAGAAGCTCCGGAGTTATTTTTAAAATTGTTTAAATAATTGGAATTGATATCTAATTCTGGAGCTAAATATCCAGAATAACCTCTAAGATTTAGCCCACCTCCTTTGTGAAATTTATTTGTTGTTGATCCAAATCCTAGCCATTCAGAAGGGATAAATCCAACTGAACGGGTGAATTTATTTTCGACTAATTCTTCAGGATTGGCACCCGCAAGATATAATTGAGATTCTGAGGCCCAATTATTACCAGATCCATACTGAGCAAAAACACGTGTATTTAATTTAAATAAATTTAGATTTGTTCTATTAATAGATTTAAATTTTAACGCAGAATAATTATAATCAGAACCTACAGCAGAACTTAATAATTCAAAATTTAATTCACCAGATCCTTTTTTGTAATCATAAAAATGTGACCAACCAAAGGTTGCGGTATTATTAAATTTAGAATGCTCCCATGAGTCATATAAATTATAATTTAACGAAGATCTAGAGGGTCTGTACATACTTTTGTAGTATGCGTAAAATAGATTGTCTTTTTTATAATCAAACTTTTCTAGATATAATTTGTTTAAGGATAAACCATCTAAATATCTTGAATGAGCTGAAATGGAAAGATGTTTACTTATTTTATCTAAACCAGTTTTATAATTAAATCGATATGAAACAGGATCATAATTATCATCCAAGTCTTCATCTTTATAGATTCCGCTATTAAGCCAGAAATTACCGTCTATTTTATGATGATAATTAAGATAATTACCATTAATATGTGCTCCAATTTTGAATCCATCATATGAATTATACCATAAATCTGGTCTTAAGAATACTTCATATTTTTTCCAATCAGGCATATTCCATATTTTAGAATCAAAGGAATAGGATGTAGGCATTTTCGATTCATTATCTAACATATACATATCTGCTAATCGATATGTTGGGTCAATTACAACTTTTGAAATACCAACCTTAGAATTTACTACTGTTGTATATTTTGGAAATATTTTACCCCAAGCATGCCATTTTGGTAAAACCGTTGCTTCGGTTTCTTTTACAAACCAATGATTAGGAATATGATAATGAGTTGTATCAGAGTTATTGTCTATAACAATAAAATCTATTGGCATTTGCATTTGACCTTTTCTTTCAAATTCTAACTCATACATATTATTGCCCTTGTAACTAATAGAGTTAATTGAATAGTCTATCGTTTTTGTTGTTTCTAACCATTGATCAAAAAACCAGTTTAAATCTACTTTTGTGTACTCAATAATAGATTCTCTAAAATCTTCTAAATATGGATGAGCCATTTTCCATTTTTGAAAATAGTGTTTCATAGAATTTAAAAATAATTCATCTCCAAGAACATATTGTAGATTATACAACATAGCAGCTGTTTTGTAATAAACATGCCTATATCCACCACCATGACCAAGAGAACTTCCAAAGTCATCAGAATGAGTATTTAGTCTTGGGTCGTTGTGTTTTGTAGCATCTCTCATGTACGCATAATACACTCTTGAGTCAATTGCTTTAACAGGCTTTTTAAACTTTTTTCGATACTTATTATCACTTTCTTCCGTAACAAGATATTCTCCATCAATTTTATTCAAAGCCCAAGCAGTTAGAAATTGAGTAAAACCTTCATCTAAGGCTGCTCTATAAGTTTCATTAGAACCTACTTGACCATAAAACCATTGGTGTCCTATTTCATGAGCTAATAATCCTCTATACCCTGGGTCACTTCCACCATCTAATGTAATCATTGGATATTCCATACCGTCTCTTGCATCAGCAACAATAACTTTGTTGTAAGTATACATACCAATATCTTCAGAAAAAATTCGAATAACATCAGAAGCAAAAGAAGCAGCATTTTGCCATTTTGAAGCATGAGGTTCTTGAACTAGAGAAATAGCACTTATTCCATTCCAAACAACTTCTCCAATTCGATAAGTAGGGTCTGCTGTAAATGCAAAATCATGTACGTTTTCAGCATGATAAATCCAAGTTTTTCTTGATAAACTATCATATGGTGTAATGATAGAAGGAGGGGAGTTCCATTCTTTATCAGCAAAGTTTTTAATATCAAGTTTTTCACGAAGTGATTTTGGTAAAACTTCTTCTCTATTCAATAACTTACCTGTTGCTTCAACAACAAAGTTGGATGCAAATTCTAGTTCTACATCAAAGGTACCAAAGTCACCATAAAACTCTTTTCCTAGGTGTTGATCTTTGGTCCATCCGAATTTATGATCGTAAACTGCAATTCTTGGATACCAAAGCACACCATCATAGTGTTTGTATCCAAAAGCATTAAATGTTTTCATTCTTCTTCTTAAAGATCCATTGTCGAAATAGGTTTTAAATTGGATTTCAAAACTTATTTTTTCTCCACTTTTCAATGGTTCATTAAGAAATACTTTAAGAATGGTATTATCTAGTTCAGTTTTTAAATTTTTGCCATTACTCTTGATAGATTCTACTTCAGTACCCAAGCCTTGAGCTTCATATTCTCCATAATAAGGATCACTATTATTTTGATGATGTAATTCAGAACAATATGAGCCTGGAGTAAAAGCATTTTGATATAAATGAAAATATACTTCATTTAAATCGTCAGGAGAATTATTCCAATAAACTAAAGTTTGTTCACCATCAATAATATCTGTTCTTTCATTAATATTAGCTTTAATGATATAGTGTACATCTTGTTGCCAATAGCCAGCAGGTGCCTTATTTTTCCAATAATTAGGATTATCTGCTTGTCTGTAGGTGTTTGGTTTGCTTACTGGGTCATATGCTGATTGTGCATAAGAAAAAAAACTTAGGATACTAAGAATGATAATAAAATGAAATTTCATTTGAAAAAATTTAATAATAAAGGGGTGTAAATATATGAAAATCTAAAAATCTAGATGTAGTTTAAGGTTTATAAGTCTTGAGGTTAAACGGTTAGGCACACCAAATAAAAGACCACTAGTGTCTCTTATCCAAAGAAAAGAAATGGTATTATCAATATCCAATAAATTAAAAACTTCAAGACTTACCCAAGCTGATTTACTATATTTAAATGGATTGTATTTTTTTAAATTTTGTCCTTCTTTTTTAATGTTTGCTGAAAAACCGATGTCTACTCTTCTATAACTAGGAATAGAAAAGTCATACTGTCCTTTATATGAACCAGGAGGAGTTAACGGTATTCTTGAGCCATATACTAAATTAAGATGCATTTTGTAGTTTGGGTTCTTTGGTAAGTAATCTTGGAAAAATAAAGAAAAATTGAGTCTTTGATCTGTTGGTCTTGCATAATAACCAGGAGTAATATTGTTTCCCTCATTATTTAAAAAGTTATCGTCTAGTATGTCAGCTTCTGTTTTTAATAGAGATAGGCTTGCCCATGATTCAATTCCTTTTACAAACTCTCCATTAATTCTGAAGTCAAATCCTTTTGAATATCCGACAGCATCATTAGTGGCATAATATCTAATTCTTATGTTATCAATTTCATAAGGAATTAAATTTATTAAATTTTTATAGTAAAGTTCAGAAACAATTCTAAATGGTCTTTGCCAAATTTTAAATTTATAATCGGTACCTAAAACATAATGAATTGATTGTTGAGATTTAATATCACGATTAATTTCACCATCAAAGTTTCTAAGTTCTCTGTAGAATGGTGTTTGATAATAATATCCAGTTGAAAATCTGAAAATAATATCTCTATCCCAAAGTGGAGTATAAGAAATAGATGTTCTGGGGCTAAACAAATGTTCTTCATTTAAATCCCAGTATGATGTCCTAATTCCAGAGTTTAAATTAAATCGACCAATTTTGTGTTCTATTTGTGCAAAACCATTATATCTCATTGAGTTTAACTCAATATTTGTTTTTAAAAAACTATTTAGTTCAAAGTTTGTTGCTTCGTTTATGGATTGACCAAGTTGATTTTCAGCAACAGGAAGAGAATAGCCTGATGAATCAATAAGAGCCCATTCATTTATTTGATCTCTTATCTCTTCAATTTGCGTTTTAAAACCCCATTTAAAATTAAAATTATCTAAAAAAAATGATCCATTATGTTCCATGCTATACACTTTAGCATTTAAATAATTTCTTGCATGATCTAAATGAGTACCAACACCTATATTTTGTGTAGCTTCTCCAAAAGTTTCTGAGCCTAAATCACCATCAACTTGCGACAAATAATATTGAGCTAAAATATCGTACGTTTCACTTTCATAAGTTTGAAAAGCAGAAATATTTAAATTAAGATTTAGATTTTCTAATGGTCGACTTTTTAAAGAATAAGCTCCAAATGTTGTTTCGTATTGATCGATTTCGTTACCTTCAAAATAAATAAATAGTTCTAGGGGAGTGCTTATAGTTCCAAACCTTGTTTTTTTTGTTTGAGGAGTATGTTGATAAATGTTTTTTGAAAAATTTGTCAATAAACTCATTGAGAATATATCGTTAATATCGTAATTTATATATGATTGAAAGTCAAAAAATTTGGGTTTATATTCTCCTTGTGTTTCTAAACTATTTAAAAGATAACTATTGGATTTTGATCTTGCTCCTAGTATATACGACCATTTTTTGGATTTGCTTATCCCTTGAAAGTGTAAGTTTTGATTAAGCAGGCTAAAAGTAGTTGAGGCTTTTGTTTCTGTAGGCTTAATATATTTTACATCTAAAACAGATGACATTTTATCTCCATATTTTGCCGAATAACCTCCAGCAGAAAACTCAATTGATGATACTAAGTCTGAATTTATAAAGGATAATCCTTCTTGTTGACCAGATCGAATTAAAAAAGGTCTATATACTTCAATACCATTTACATAAACCAAATTTTCGTCGAAGTTTCCACCTCTAACATTGTACTGGGAGCTGAGTTCACTAGAAGAACTTACACCAGGTAATGTTTTGATTAGGCTTTCTATACCTCCATTAGAGCTAGGAATTATTTTTGCATTTTTAGAATCAATATTTTCAAAGGTATTATTTCTATTAAGCTGATCTTCAATATTTATGTTATCAATATCAATCCCAATTGTTGAAAGTTCTATGTTAAGTTCATAAGTC
Source organism: Flavobacteriales bacterium (assembly GCA_049890095.1). Classification (GTDB taxonomy): domain Bacteria; phylum Bacteroidota; class Bacteroidia; order Flavobacteriales; family UBA7312; genus JABAYQ01. Next base: position 73,388 of record JBMHCD010000011.1, read on the forward strand.
TGTCCATTTTTAAGCATTGGCAACGATATTTTTTTAGATTGATAGCCAATAAATGAGCAAATTAATTCTTGAAAACGATTTGGTTCAGTTGTTAAGGAAAACTTTCCCATTTTATCTGAGGTACTACCAATATAGGTGCCAGAAAGAGAAATATTTACGCCCTCTAATAATTCACCCTTATCGCTTATTACATATCCACTTACTATTTGAGAATAAGATTGTATTGATATAAGAAATAAGAATAAAAAACAAAACTGTTTCATTAAAAGCACATTATTTAATTTACAAATTTAATCCAAATACTATATTTGTAACTAAGATATTATTATAAACTTAACATTAGGCAATATATTATGAAAAAGAAAGTATTGGTTTTATGTACGGGAAATTCTTGTAGATCTCAAATGGCTGAAGGTTGGTTGAGGCACTTTCATTCTGATAAAATTGAGGTTTATAGTGCTGGATTAGAGGCTCATGGTATTAATCCATTTATGAAAAAAGTGATGGAGGGTCAAAAAATAAATATTGATAGCCATACTTCTAATATGATGTCCGAATATGAACATTTAGTTTTTGATTATGTGATAACATTATGTGACCATGCAAACGACAATTGTCCTTATTTTAAAGATACAAAAAATCGTTTGCATCATTCGTTTGAGGATCCAGCTAATGCAAAAGGAAATGATTTAGAGAAGTATAAAGTTTACAACAAAGTTTGTAATCAAATAAAACAATACTGTTTAGATTTAGAATTTTAATAATAAAAAATAGCTTTGTAGGTATTTATATTTTGTTTGTTATCGATTACTTCAAGTTCAAATTCGTGTTTTCCCTTTTCTAAGGATTCTTCAAAATAATGGGTAAGTCGGTTATTTTTTTTGTCATATTCCATCAAAACCCATTTTCCATCAATTTTACCATTGTAACTTTTAATACCGCTAAAGTCGTCTTTTATTATCATTTTAAGACTTTTAGAAGTCATTGTTTTGCCACTAAAAATATTTAACCCTCTGATGTCAGGAGCTAGAGTGTCTGCAGTTACAGTATAATCACCAAACGAATATATTTTTGTATTTATTTGTCCATTTTTATATTCTCCACCGCTATAGTAAAATTTATTATCCTCAACTCTAGCAATACACAGCTTTTCCATAATTGCACTATCAATCTGGTTTACATTTATTTTTAATTTAACAAAACTATGAATAGGAGTGCTTTTATGGTGAATTCTGTGCGTACTAGAAAAACAATTTTTTAAGGTATCGTTCAAATTTTCGTACTTGAAATAAACAAGATCATAGAATGACTTTGAATTTGTCTTTATTTCTACCAATTCATTTTTAAATGTTTGATATGCACCAAAAACAAAAATTTTAGAAAATGTAGTGTCTTTTTCTTCAATGGAGGTTTTAGTCATTCTTTTAACTTTAAAATTCAGAGTAGATGTATTGTTGTAAGAATCACTTACCATAAATAATACATCAATTTCATTTTTGTTTTTAAAATTAATAAACCCATTATCAACTATACTATCATAGATTGATAGTTTGTTGTAAGGATCAATAAAGCACTTATGAAATTTTTCTTTAGAAAATGTTTTTTCAGCAAAATCTTGATGAGAATTGATGTATTTACTTTCATGAAAACCAAATTCATCCATTTTAAAACTAAAAATTAAATTGGAATCTGTAATTAATTTGATTTGATATATTCCATTTTTATTATTTGCTCCATTTAATAAGTCATAAGTTGAAATAGCTAAGCTAAAAGTTGTATCGGCATATAATGGTTCTTCAAGGTAATAATTTCCATTACTTCCTTTTACATTTTCTTTTATCGAATGGTATAATCCACTTTTATATGATTTTTCAAATAATTTAACTGCTTTGATAATAGGCTTAATATCATCTTTTATATCAAAACCAAAATGTAAGCCATTTTGTGGATATTCAGTTTTTGAATTACGCAATTCAAAGTGTAAGTGTGGGCCAAAAGAACCACCTGTATTGCCTGAAAAAGCAATAAAATCTCCTTTCTTAAATTGAATTTCTCCTTCTTTAGGAAATATCTCGACTTCAAATGATTTTTTACTGTATTGTTCTTTTTTAATGATTTTTTCTAATTGATCATTATATTTTGATAAATGTGCATATACGGATGAATATCCGTTAGGATGTTTTATGTAAAGGGCTTTGCCATATCCTGTAGCAGATATTTTTATTCTGTATACATATCCGTCCGCTACAGCGTATACTTTATGACCTGAAGCCCCTTGAGTTTTTATATCTATTCCAGCATGAAAATGGTTGGGTCGTAATTCTGCAAAAGTTCCTGAAAGAATAAGAGGGATATCTAAAGGAGATCGGAAATAATTTTTTAATTCTTCATTTTCTTGAGAAAATATTTGTTGAGAGATTAATAAAATGAGTGATAGAAGAAAAAAAAATGATCGCATGTTGTTAATTGTAAGTGTTTAAATTTTTTACAAAAATAAAAACATAAAATAATAACATTATATTTTGTAAATATTTATATCAATGTTAACTTTGTTTAATGATTTTAATTGTTCAATTCACTTTTTGATGAAGGTTATTATTGACAGACTATATTTAAAATTAGAAAATCTTGTTTCTAGATTTAATCAAATAAATAAAGAGAATAAAGAATTATCTAATTTACTAACAGAATGTCGTAAAAAGTTGGACCAAAAAGATAAGTATATTGATGAATTAGAAGAAAAAAATAGAATTCTTAAGATTTCGTCTTTTATCAGTTCAGATAAAAATGAAAATAAGTCTTCTAAAAAGAAAATTAATGAGCTAGTGCGGGAAATAGACAAATGCATGGCTATGTTAAATAAATGATTTTAATATTACTCTATGGAGAGTTTAAAAATAAAAGTTTCTGTTGCTAATAGAGTTTATCCTTTAACGATAAAACGTACGGAAGAAGAAGATATTCGAAAAGCTGTAAAGATTATTGAAGATCGACTTAAAGTTTATGAGCAAAATTTTGAAGCTAGAGACACTCAAGATTTATTAAGTATGTGTCTTTTAGAAATGTCTATCAAACTTTTGGCTGACGAAAAGAAAGTAAAGGTTGATAGTTCCATAGAAAGTGAACTTATAAAATTAGAATCATTAATTGATAAAGTTAATTAAACAAAAACGTTCTAATACAATATTCCCGCATCAATCCAGTTTTTAAACTCAACAAGTTTTAATTGAGGAACTGACTTGTGCCTTCAAAAACAGGCCTCACCCTTTATGGGTTTATTTTATAAATAAACAGTGGAAGTTTGCGATTGTGCAGCAGCCTCAGCGTGTTTTTTAGGAGTTTAAATGCTCTTTGATTGATGTGGGTTTTTAATTTTAAAAAAAAATGAATCAAATATTATTTACATTATTAGGTTTAATTGCAGGGGTACTATTTACCTATATATTAAATTATATCACTAATAAAAGAAAAGGAAGTCAAATTATTTTAGAAGCAAAAAAGAATGCTAATCAGATAAAAAAGGATAAAATCCTACAGGCAAAAGAAAAGTTTTTAGAATTAAAAACTAAACACGAAGTTGTAATTAATCAAAAAAATCAGAAGATTTCTAATATTGAAAATAAGATTAAAGAAAAAGATATTAGTTTATCCAAAAAACTTGCTTCCGTTAACAAAAAAGAAAAAAATCTAGATGATTTAACAAACAAAGCCAATTCATTAAAAGATGCACTAACTAAAAGAAAAGAGGAGGCTGATAAAGCTTTAAGCAAACAAGTTGAAGCATTGGAAACTATTTCTGGATTGTCTGCTGATGATGCTAGAAAAGAGTTGGTACAAGCGCTTAAAGATGAAGCAAAAACTAAAGCGATGGTCCATATACAAGATATTATGGAAGAAGCAAAGCTTACTGCCAACAAAGAAGCGAAAAAAATTATTATTCAAACTATACAAAGGGTTGCTACAGAGCATGCTATAGAAAATTCGGTTTCTGTTTTTAACATTGATAGTGATGATGTTAAGGGAAGAATTATAGGAAGAGAGGGAAGAAATATAAGATCTCTAGAGTCAGCTACGGGTGTTGAAATTATTGTAGATGACACTCCTGATGCAATTTTGCTCTCTTGTTTTGATCCTGTTCGTAGAGAAATAGCCAGACTTTCATTACACAAACTAGTTTCTGATGGAAGAATCCATCCAGCCAGAATTGAAGAAGTAGTTTCTAAAACTAAAAAACAAATTGAAGAGGAAATTGTTGAAATAGGAAAGCGAACTACTATAGATTTGGGTATTCATGGTTTACATCCAGAATTGATAAGAATGGTTGGAAGAATGAAATACAGATCTTCTTATGGGCAAAATTTATTGCAACATTCAAGAGAAGTGGCAAATATGTGCGCTACAATGGCTTCTGAATTAGGTCTTAATTCTAAGGCTGCTAAGAGAGCTGGTTTACTTCATGATATCGGAAAAGTTCCTGATGATGAGCCAGATGTTCCACATGCAATTTTAGGTATGAAGCTTGCTAAAAAATACGGTGAAAAGGATAATGTTTGTAATGCGATTGGAGCTCATCACGATGAAATTGAAATGACTACTATGATATCTCCTGTTATTCAGGTTTGTGATGCAATTTCGGGTGCTAGACCAGGAGCTAGAAGAGAAATGGTTGAATCCTACATAAAAAGAATAAAAGAATTAGAAAATACTGCTCTTGATTATCCAGGTGTGATTAATTCGTATGCAATTCAAGCCGGTAGGGAATTAAGAGTTATTGTAGAAAGTGAAAAGGTATCTGATATAGATGCTGAAAAAATGTCTTATGATATTTCTCAAAAAATTGAATCAGAAATGACATATCCTGGTCAAGTAAAAGTAACTGTTATTAGAGAAACTCGAGCAGTAAACTTTGCTAAATAATATAGATTAGTTAAATAGGTCCAGAAGTTCTAACATTTTATCTACTTCATTTTTATTTCCTTTTCTTGTATATGAGTTTAATAAGTTGTTAATCAGTCTTTTAAGTATCATCTTATGGCTGCAAACATCAAAGTATTCACTATTTAATGGAATGTTTTCTTTTTTTAAGAAATGTTCTACATCTTTTCTGTCAATTATTGCTCCGAGGCTGAATGGATTAATATAAAATTCAACAGGGTCAATGTTTGTTAAATCTTCTGATGTAAAAGCTAAAATAAAATGTTTAGGCAAATTTACACCCTTAATCGGTATTCCAAGTCGTTGAGCTATTATAATATAAATTAGACTCAACGACAAAGGGTTACCTTTTTTTAGATTTAATACATCGTTTATAAAGGAGTTTTTTGGTGAATGATAATTTTTAAAATTCCCTCTAAATTTTTCATATTTAAAAAGTACTTTGTTAAATTTCATTACAACTTGAATTGATTTTAATGGCTGATCTAATTCAGAGCTAACCTTTTTTTGAATATCATCCAAATCCTTTTTAATTTGTTCAACATCTAAATCTGGGTATCTATATTTTGTAATGATTAACCAGCCATCAAATAAGTCTTTTTTATTTGATTCTAGCCAATCAGAAAGATCTTTTTTTGATTTCTTGAATAAGATTTCTTGAATAATTTGTTCAGACCTTACCTGAACTAAACTATCAAAATTTAGCTCCCACGCTTTTTCAAGATATGGTATAGACTTTAGGCCGAACTCAATTAATTTTCCTTTTACTTGAGCATATATTTCATGATCTGGATCTTCCAGTAATGATATAAGAGCATTTATTTCCTTAATTTTCATTTAATAATTAATTTTTGGCTATGAAAAATCAAATTTAAATTTGTTTGGGTTGATGATTTAAATTAATATATATTCGTTTAAAACAAGTTTACTATTTTTAATCACTTACATATTGATTTATTACTTTTGTAATATAAATTCTAAATCATGACAAATTCTTCAAAAAAAATTCTTGTGCCAATTGGTTTCACAGATCAATCTATAATTGCACTACAACAAGCAGTTCGAATTGCTAAAATAACGAACTCTGATTTATATTTAATTTCAGTTGTTGAATTACCTTCTGCAATAAAAAAACTATTTATTGATTATGAAAGTGAAGTTGACAAATTAAAAAATAAACTTAGAAATAGGCTAAATGATTTAAGAGAAAAATATTGTTCTGAGATTAATAATGTTGAAACGGTAGTCTCCTCTGGAAAAATATACACTGAGATTGTCAATTGTGCCAAAATGATTGATGCCTATTTAATAGTTATGGGTACAGATGGATCAAATAAAAATTCTCGTAATAAGCTTATTGGTTCTAATGCAAATAAAGTAATTAGAACAGCTCCCTGTGGAGTTATTACTATTAAAGGAAAAGAATTTAGAGAAGGTTGTAAAACAATTGTACTCCCATTAGATTTGCAAAAAGAAACAAAAGAAAAGGTAAAAATAGCTATTGAGTTTTCTAAACTTTGGAATTCTGAAATTAAAGTTGTTTCAGTTTTAAAAGATACCGATGAATTTGTGAGAAATAAACTTGAGAGAAATTTAAATCAAGTCAAAAAATTTATTTCTGATCAAAATATAGTTTGTACCTCTGAATTAATAATTAGTGGTTCATCTTCTAGATTTTTTCAAACTATTGTAGAGTATTCCAAATCTGTTAATGCTGATTTAATTATAATAATGACTCAGCAAGAGGATGAGTTTACCCTTAACTTTTTAGGTTCAAATGCTAACTATATTATAAAGCATTCTGATATACCAGTAATGAGTGTACGTCCTGTTGATAAAAAAGATACATCAACATTTGGGTTGCGATAAATTATGAGATTTTTTCTTCTTTTTATCTTTTTAAGTGTTCATTTTTGTTTTGCAAATACAAATCATTTAAATGATTCATTAGCTCAACATATCTGGGTTGATAGTCTAATGAAAAATTTAACAATTGAAGAAAAAATCGGACAGCTTTTTATGGTTGCTGCTTATTCTAACAAAAGTGAAAAACATATAAGTCAGATCTCAGATTTAGTAATAAATCAAAAAATTGGTGGATTAATGTTCATGCAAGGTGGCCCGGAAAGACAGATTCATCTTACAAATAAATATCAAAAAGAGAGTGATATTCCTCTTTTGATTGCTCAAGATGCTGAATGGGGATTGTCTATGAGAATTGATAGTACAATGCGTTTTCCATGGCAAATGACATTGGGAGCGGTTCAGGACACAAAACTTATTTATCAAATGGGTTTAGAAATAGCAAGGCAGTGTAAAAGGATAGGAGTACATATTAATTTTGCTCCTGTTGTTGATGTTAATTCTAATCCTAAAAATCCAATTATTAATAATAGATCTTTTGGTGAAGACCCTTTTAATGTGGCAAAATTATCGAATGCATATATGCAAGGTTTGCAAGACGGAAATATTATAGCATGTGCTAAACATTTTCCTGGTCATGGAGATACCGACATGGATTCTCATAAAACATTACCAACTGTTCTTCATAATTTAGAAAGATTAGATAGTATTGATCTAGTCCCTTTTAAACATTTAATTAATAATGATGTTGGTGCAATTATGGTAGCACATCTTTATTTTCCAGAATTAGATGATAAAGATTCCATACCTTCTTCATTATCTAAAAAAATAGTAACTGATTTTTTAAAAGATAAACTAGAGTTTAATGGCTTAATAGTTACAGATGCTTTAAATATGAAAGGTGTAAGCGATTATTATTCTCCTGGTGAAGTAGATTTAAAAGCTTTTTTAGCTGGAAATGATATATTATTATTCTCTCAAGATGTTCCTCTTGCAATTGATAAAATTAAGAAGGCTATTGAAAATGGTATTATTGATGAATCGGAAGTAAATAGAAGATGTAAAAAAATTTTAAAGGCTAAATATTCCTTAGGCTTATCTAAAATCAAACCAATTTCTAGTAAAAATTTAATTGATGACTTAAATACTAATGATGCACATGAGTTAAAAAATAAATTATTTGAAAAATCAATTACATTATTACAGAATAGTAAAAATATTATTCCATTAAAAAGGTTAGACACATTAAAAATAGCTGCAGTTTGTATTGGTGAAAACTTTACATTATATCAGAATACAATTAACAACTATGCACCTGTTGATTTTTATTATTTAAACGAAAATCATACACCACAGCAAAGAAAAGATTTACTTATAAAGTTATCTGATTACAATCTAGTTTTAGCAAGTGTTCATAAATCAAATAAAAACCCTTGGAAAAATTATAATATTAATCAAGATGTTGATTTGTTTTTGCAAACATTGGCTATACAGTCTAAAGTAATACTAAGTGTATTTGCTAACCCTTATTCACTAAGTGATTTATTAGTTACCTATGCTTTTGATGGATTAATAATGGCATATCAAAACTCTCATATAACTCAATCTAAAGTTGCTCAGTCTATTTTTGGAGGAATACCTTTACACGGTAAATTACCAGTTTCCAATAAACATTTCAAATATGGTGATGGTATTATTCAAAGCAAAAAAATACGCTTAACTTATAATGAAAATAAATATTTAGATAATACATTTTTAAAGAAAGTCGATAGTATTGCAAAAAACTCAATAAAAGAAAAGGCTTTTCCTGGTTGTCAAATAATTGCTATTAATAATGGGGAAGTTTTTTATAATAAATCTTTTGGTTATCACACGTATAAAAAAAAGAAAAAGGTTCTAAATACAGATTTGTACGATATTGCATCAATTACAAAAATAGCAGCTTCTGTTCTATCCTTAATGAAGTTAGACGAACAAGGTAAATTTAATTTTCATTTATCTCTTTCTGACTATATTTCTTTAGAGGATACATCAAATAAGAAAGATCTTCTTTTAAAAGATATTCTTACCCATCAGTCAGGTTTAAAGCCATGGATTCCTTTTTACAAATCTACAATAGATACAAATGGAAATTTAAGAGATACACTGTATTCTTTTGAAAAATCTGATACGTTTTCTATTCAAGTAGCTCAAGGAATTTATTTACATAAACATTATGAAGATTCTATTTTATTACAAATCGATAGGTCTGACTTATTGAAGGATTCATCCTACAAATACAGCGATTTGGGCTTTTATTTTATAAAAGAAATTATCGAAAAAAAATCTCAATCTAGCTTAGATTGGTTTATAAAAAACACCTTTTATAATAAGTTAGGGACCTCAACAATAGGGTATCTTCCTAAGTTATATTTTGATACAAGTAGAATTATACCTACAGAACTAGATTATTATTTTAGAAGTCAACTGCTTGTAGGTGATGTACACGATATGGGTGCTGCTATGTTAGGTGGAGTTGGTGGCCATGCAGGACTATTTTCTAATGCTAATGATTTAGCAATCTTTTTAGAAATGTTAAACAAGAAAGGAATTTATGGTGATGAACGTTATTTAGAAAAAACAACTATTGATAAGTATACAAGTTGTTTTTATTGTGACGATGATAATAGGAGAGGTCTAGGTTTTGATAAGCCAATATTAGAAAATCAAATTGGAGGACCAGCATGTGACTGTAGTCCATCATTAAATTCGTTTGGACATAGTGGCTTTACTGGCACATTAGCCTGGGTAGATCCTGATGAAGACTTTGTTTATGTTTTTCTATCTAATAGAATTCATCCAAGTGCAGACAATAAAAAAATATTGGAAAAAAATATACGAACAGAAATTATGCATGAATTTTATAATTTTATAAGATCAAAAAATAATAAATGAAGATAGGGGTAGTATGTTATCCTACCTATGGAGGGAGTGGGATTGTTGCAACAGAATTAGGCAAGGCATTTGCTGATCTGGGAAATGAAGTACATTTTATCTCTTACAGACAGCCTGTAAGATTAGATGTATTTTGTAAAAATATTTTCTTCCATGAGGTAGATGTTTCTGATTATCCTTTGTTTGAACATACCCCTTATGAATTAACTTTAACAAGCAAGTTGGTTGATGTCGCAATTCATGAAAAATTAGATTTTTTACATGTGCATTATGCTATACCTCACGCTTCAGCAGCATATTCTGCTAAACAAATCTTAAAATCAAAAGGAATTGATTTACCATTCATTACAACTTTACATGGAACAGACATAACTTTATTAGGTAATAATCAATCGTTTAAGTCTGTAATTGAATTTGTAATAAATCATTCTGATGTTGTTACGGCAGTTTCTAATAGCTTAAAACAGGATACATTAGACAACTTTTCAATTTCAAATGAGATTAAAGTAATTCCAAATTTTATAGATTCTAATTTGTATGTTAATAAATTTGACGAGAGTTTTAAAAACTATATAAGTCCTAATAACGAGCGTATTTTAATTCACGTTTCGAATTTTCGTAAAGTAAAGCGAGTAGACGATGTTATAAAGGTATTTAGTTTAGTTAACAAACATGTTAAGAGTAATTTATTATTAGTAGGTGATGGTCCAGAGCGTGTCAAAATGGAAGCTTTATGCAGAGCTTTAAAAATAGAAGATTCAGTTAAGTTTTTAGGCAAAACAAAAGATATTCAAACTTTAATGTCTGTTTCGGATGTTTTTTTGCTACCTTCTGAAAAGGAAAGCTTTGGATTAGTTGCACTTGAAGCCATGGCTGCTGGAGTTCCTGTAATTTCATCAAATGTTGGAGGATTACCTGAAGTTATTATTCATTCAAAAACAGGTTTTTTATCAAAATTAGGAGATATAGAAGAAATGGCTAAAAACACTTTAAATATTTTAGAAAATGATCAGAGTATAGCTACATTTAGCAAAAACGCTTTAAATCATTCCAAAAAGTTTGATATCAATCAAATACTTCCCCTTTACAAAGAAATTTATAACTCTTTAGTTTAACTTCCAACTCGTTTACAAGAATATCCTTCTTTTTGTAAAAGGACCATTATTTTATCTCTAAAGTTTCCTTGGATAATAATTTCTCCATTTTTTGAACTACCTCCAACACCACAAGATGTCTTTAAAATTTTAGCAAGGTTTTTTAAGTCATCAGCACTTCCAATAAAACCTTTAACAATGGTAGCTATTTTACCACCTCTATTTTTTTTATCAAGCCAAACTTCAAGTTTTTGCTCATTATTAGCTAATGTTTCTTGTTCATTTTCGTATTCAAATTCAAAGTTTGAATTTGTAGAATACATTATTCCTATTTTTTTCTTTTTTTTAGCCATTTGGAAAAAATATTTTTAGAGATTTAGAGTGAGTTTCGATATGAATGTCAGTTTTTAAACTTAAAACTTCTCCATCTAAATGACATGCTCCATTTGTAGAAGAAATTTTTACAGATTTAGTTCTAATAATTTTCATGTATTTCGATTGATGAATATTTTTAGAAAACAACTTGTATATTAAAATTGGTACTAGTAATCTATTGAAATCCCTTAGTATACAAATATCTGTTAATCCATCTGTAGGACTAGAATTTGGAGAAATATAAGCATCATTTCCAAATTGAGAAGTATTAGCCCAACTTATTATTACAGCATTATGAGTTTCAATTTTATTATCATATTCTATAGTATAATCTTGAGCTTTATAACTTAAACACTCTTTCAGAACTAACCTAATGTAACTTAAAAATCCTCTAACTTTTAGATTAGAAAATAAATTGGCAATATGTGCGTCAAAGCCAATTCCTGAAATATTAAAAAAAGGGATGTTATTTGCTGTGCAGCTATCGATATAAGAAAATGTAGATTGATTGAGTAGTAAAATAGAATCGGTTATATTTTTTTTCATTCCAAAATGATACGCAAATCCATTTCCAGATCCGCAAGGAATAACGGTCAATGCAGTATTAGAATTTCTAGTTGCTATAGCACATTCGTGCATTGTTCCATCTCCACCTACTGCAGCAACAATTTCTATATTTTTATCTACAGCTTCTTGGGCTAAAGTAGTTGCATGTTTTGGGTACTCGGTTTCGAAAATTTCTATTTTAAATTTAGATTTATTAAGGTGCTTATGTATAATGGATTTTACAATAGGTAAATGATTACCAGTTCCAGAAATAGGATTTATAATAAATCTGATTTTCATTTTAGTTACAATTGCAATTTTTGTCATTACAACTGGATTTTGTTTTAGTATTTTTTCTGATCAAATAAACTAATGAAAAAAAAGCCAACAAAAGTATAATTATAATTTCCCACTCCATTGTACAAATATATTGTAAAAACTAATTATTTTTATGCATCAATACTTAACAAATTCAAATGAAATTTAATAGCAGTGGTACAAGTGAAAAAGATTTATTAGGTCTTTATAAATCTATTTTAAAACCAAGAATGGTTGAAGAAAAAATGCTGATTTTACTTCGCCAAGGAAAAATTTCAAAATGGTTTTCCGGAATTGGGCAGGAGGCTATTTCTGTAGGTGTTACTTATGCACTAGATAAAGATGAATATATTCTTCCAATGCATAGAAATTTAGGCGTATTTACAACTAAAGGTATACCACTTGATCGTTTATTTTCACAGTTTCAAGGAAAAAATAATGGGTTTACAAAAGGAAGAGACCGATCTTTTCACTTTGGTACACAAGAGTATAATATTGTTGGAATGATTTCTCATCTAGGTCCACAATTAGGAGTTGCTGATGGAATAGCACTAGCCAACAAGATAGAAAAAAATGGAAAAATAACTGCTGTTTTCACTGGAGAAGGAGGAACCTCAGAAGGTGATTTCCATGAGGCTTTAAACTTAGCCTCTGTTTGGGATTTGCCAGTAATTTTTATAATCGAAAATAATGGTTATGGTTTATCTACTCCTACTTCAGAGCAGTTTAAATGCAAACAAATTGCTGATAAAGGAATTGGTTATGGAATGGAATCATATACCATAGATGGAAATAATATTTTAGAAGTATATAATTCTATTCAAAAAATAAAAAAGGAACTAAAGAAAAAACCGAGACCTGTACTGCTCGAATGTATGACATTTAGAATGAGAGGTCACGAAGAAGCTTCTGGAACAAAATATGTTCCTAACGAATTGTTTGAGCAATGGTCTAAAAAAGATCCACTTATAAATTTTGAGAATTACTTAATTGAAAAAGGTATTTTGTCTGATGAAATTATTTCAAATTATAAAACAGAAATAAAAACTGAAATTAATTCTTGTTTGAAGTTAGCATTTGAAGAAGAGTCTATAATCGCTGATACAACTACCGAGTTGAATGATATTTTTAAAACATTTGAATTTAAAAAAGAACTTCCTGTAAGTGATAAGAAAAACAACATTCGAATGGTAGATGCTATTTCTTCTGGTTTGCGTCAATCCATGTTAAAATATGATAAATCAATAATTATGGGGCAAGATATTGCTGAATATGGAGGTGTTTTTAAGATAACCGATGGCTTTATTGATTTATTTGGCAAGGAAAGAGTAAGAAACACTCCAATTTGTGAATCTGCTGTTGTTAGTGCTGCTATGGGATTATCCATAAATGGATATAAAGCTGTTATGGAAATGCAGTTTGCAGATTTTGTTTCTTCAGGTTTTAATCCAATAGTAAATTATTTAGCTAAAGTACATTATAGATGGGGGCAACCTGCAGATGTGGTAATTAGGATGCCAACTGGAGCAGGAGTTGGGGCAGGACCATTCCATTCTCAATCTAATGAGGCTTGGTTTACTCACACTCCTGGATTAAAAGTTGTTTATCCTGCTTTTCCCTCAGACGCAAAAGGTTTGATAGCTGCTTCTATTGAAGATCCTAATCCAGTTATGTTTTTTGAACATAAGGCATTGTATAGAAGTGTTTATGAAGATGTTCATGAGGAATATTATACCCTAGAAATTGGTAAATCAAAATGTATAAAAGAAGGAAATGATATCACAATAATATCTTATGGAGCGGGAGTACATTGGGCTTTGGAATATTTAGAAGAAAATAACAATATTTCTGCTGATTTGATAGATTTAAGAACATTAGTACCTCTCGATGAAGAAACTATTTTTAAATCTGTTAGAAAAACATCTAAGGTGGTTATTGTTCATGAAGATTGTTTAGTGGGTGGATATGGAGCCGAATTATCGGCTCTTATTACTGAACATTGTTTTGAATTTTTAGATGCTCCAATAAAACGGGTTGCTAGTTTAAATTCTCCTGTTCCATTTGCACATTCGTTAGAAAATAATTTTTTACCAAAACAACGAATGAAACAAGTAATTGATGAGTTACTCTCTTATTAAATAATTTTGTAAATTGGCTTTCATATTTTAAAAACCATTATTTATTATGAAAAAAAATCTTTTAATCTTATCAATGGCACTTTTTAGTTTGCCAATTTTCTCTCAATCATCAAGTGATGATACTGTTTATAGAAGAGCTGATGTTATGCCTGTTTTTCAGCAATGTCAGTTGGATGGTTTTGAAAATAATCCATATTCATGTACGATTACACAACTTTCAAATTATTTTTTAGAAAATGTTCAAATAGATAATCCAACAGGAAATACTTCAAAAGGAGTGTTGAGCTTTATTGTTGAAACTGATGGTTCTATCTCTGATATTAATCTTGTAAGAAGCGTTTATCTTAACCCTGAGAATAGTCAATTACAATCAGAATTAGACTCTAAAATATTAGAATTAGCAAATAGTATTTCTTTTTTGTCACCAGGGATGAATGGTGATGAATTGGTTAGAATTAAAGTGCAATTTTCTGTTCCGGTAAATTATTAAACAGACTTAAAAAGTTAATTCAAAAGCACCTAATTTTAGGTGCTTTTTTGTTTATAGCCAAATAGTTTTTTCTTTTTGATAATCTCATCTACTCCTTTAGGAACCCCTTTGACCCATAACTCACTATTTTCGCTTATTTGAGATAGAATATCTCTAGAGAAAATTTGAAGTACAGACTTTTTATATTCTAAGTCTATAATTTTTTTGTTTTTCAATAAATACTTGTAAAGAGGTCTAAGTTTTTGGTGTATTGGAATGTTACTACTGTTCAATAACTCTTGATTTTGAGTTGGTTGATAAGGATATAAATAAATTTTTAAATCTCTGGTAAATAAAATTCCAAAAGCTTCTAAAATACCACCATTTAAATTTCTGTAATACTTATCGTCAAAAATTTCTAAAAGATTATTTACACCTATAATAAGTCCCATTCTATTTTTAGTAAAATTAGAATAGTATTCAACTAATTTATAATATTTCTTATAGTTTGAAATTAATACCGTATGTCCTAAAGAGCACAAAATATCTGCTCTGTCAAGAAAATCTTTTTCATCAATATCTCCATCCATTTTAAGATTATTGAGAGTAATTTCAAACAACAATAAAACATTTTCTTTTTTTACTCTGTTTTCTTGAATAAATGCATCATATCCATTCTGCATCATGTCTAAGTTAACTTTTGTAACAGGGCGAAAACTTCCTCTGATGGTTAGGATATTTTTTTTATATAGTACATCAGATGGTTGTTGGTTTTTACCATCTGCACCAAAAATAACAGCGTCTGTCATGCCTTCTTTTACTAGTGTAAGGCTTAATAATCGATTGTCCACTTTTTCAAAGTCTGGACCTTCCATTTGAATCATGTCAATTTCAACATTATCTCTGCTAAGATTGTCGTAAAGTGATTTTAATAATAATTTAGGATTATTGTAATAATTAAAACATCCATAAATTAAATTAGTCCCCATAGTTCCAATAACCTCTTGTTGAAGTTTTGAATCCTTATCATTCAAATTTACATGTAAAATAACTTCGTTTGCAGGTTTATTTGGGTCAATTTGAAATTTGCAACCAATCCAACCATGACCGTTATTGGTTTTAGTATAGTTAATTGTTGTAATGGTATTCGCAAAAGTAAAATAACGTGTTTCTGGATATTGGGAGCGATCTAATCTTGTTTCAATAAGTCCATACTCTTGGGTAAGTATCTTTTTTAACCTTGATTTACAAACGTATCTTCCATCAACTTCTTTTCCATAAATAGCATCGCTAAAATCTTTGTCATATGCAGACATTGTTTTAGCGATTGTGCCTGATGCTCCACCTGCTCGAAAAAAATGACGAACAACTTCTTGACCAGCACCGATTTCAGCAAATGTTCCGTAAATCGAACTATCTAAATTTATTTGTAAGGCTTTTTGTGTGGGTGATAAGACAACCGTTTCGTTCATAAATCAATTTTTAACAAAATTATAAACACAATTTAAAAAGACAACATAATATGTATTATTTTTAATTAAATTTTTAAGTAGGATGAAATTAACCTTTTTAGGTACAGGAACTTCTCAAGGAATACCTGTAATTGGTTGTAATTGTAGTGTTTGTATATCGGAAGATTTTAGAGATAGACGATTCAGGACTTCGGTTCTTGTAGAATCAAAAACAACCTCTGTTGTTATTGACACAGGTCCAGATTTTAGAATGCAAATGTTAAATTGTAATCAACAGCAATTAGATGCGGTAATTTTTACTCATGAGCACAAAGATCATGTGGCAGGTTTTGATGATATAAGAGCATTTAATTTTAAATCTAAAAAGGATATGGAAGTATTTTGCTCTGAAAGAGTTTTAACTGCCTTAAAAAGAGAATTCTATTATATTTTTAATGACAACAAGTATCCAGGGGTACCACGAGCTAATGTGAATTTAATTGATAAAAATTCTCAGTTTAAAATAGGAGATATTGATTTTAAAACCTTAGAGGTTATGCATTACAAATTACCTGTTTTTTCATACAGAATTAACGATCTGGTTTACATAACAGATGCTAACTTTATTAACACTAATGAGTTAGAAAAGGTAAAAGGGTGTAATATATTAATTGTCAATGCTTTAAGAAAAGAAAAACATCTCTCTCATTTTAATTTGGAAGAAGCTTTGGAACTTGCTGAAATAGTAAAACCTGAAAAAGTATTTTTGACTCATATAAGTCACTTGATGGGAAAACATTCTAGTATCAATTTACCTAAAAATGTAGAGATTGCTTACGACGGTTTACAAATTAGTTTTTAACCCATTTATAATCCCAATAACTTTAGTGCTTAATTTTTTATTGATAAATGGACTGTTTTTGGATTTTGATACAACATCATTCTCCTTAAATATCCAATCTTCATTCGGATTATAGAAACAAATATTTGCAACATGATTTTTAGAAATATGTATTTTTTCTAGCTGTAGAATTTCTCTTGGTTTGATTGAAATTTTTTCAATTATTTTCTCTAATTCTAACTTTTTTATTGAACAAGCTGCTGGAAATAAAGTTTGTAATCCTAAAATGCCAAATTCAGAATTTTCAAATTCAGACTGTTTATGTTCAATATCTTCTGGTCGATGATCAGAACATATAGCGTCGATAGTTCCATCGTTTAATCCATTAATAAGAGCTAAAATATCGCTATTTGTTCTCAAGGGAGGAAAAACTTTATAGTTTGTATCAAATTCATGACAGTAATTATCGTCAAAAATTAAATTGTTAATAGATACGTCACAGGTAACTTTTACACCTTTTGCTTTTGCTTTTCTTATAATATCAACACTATTTTTTGTTGAAATACAAGTTACATGTATTTTAGAGTCTGTGTATTCGGCTAGTTCAAGATCACGCTGAATCATCAATTCCTCAGAAATAGAAGGTATTCCTTTTAATCCTAATTTTGTACTAGTAATTCCTTCATTTATTGAGCCACCATTGTTTAAACTTTTTTCATTTGGTTGATTGATAACTAAACCATCAAATTGTTTGTTATACTCTAATGCCAACTTGAGAATTCCTGATTTCTGAATACTATTTGTATCGTCTGTAAAAGCTTTTGCACCACAACAATACATATCATACATTTCAGTTAATTCTTTACCTAAATTATTTTTTGTTATGCTTCCTGCTGGATAAATATCTACAAGATTGTTTTTAGATTGATTTTTAATATAGCTAACTTGTGTTTTTGAATCTATTGAAGGATTAGTGGTAGGCATAAGTAAAACGCCAGTAAATCCACCATTTTGAGCTGCTAAGCTACCACTATGAATGTCTTCTTTTGTTTCATATCCTGGATCTCTAAAATTTGATTTTAAGTCGAAAAAACCAGGTGAAGCATGTAGGTTTTCAATTTCAATAATTTTAACATTTTCGGGTGATCTAATATTAGTACCCAAATCCTTAATTATCCCATCTTCGATTAAAATGTTTATAATCTGATTATTGTAATCAGATTGTGGATCAATAATTTTTACTTTTTTAATAAATAGCTTCATTTTAATTTTAATAAAAGTGTTTCAATAGCTAGTAGTAAAACAGATAAAACAATGCAAATTTCCCACAATGAAAAACCTTGATTTATACTAAGTATTTTATTTGTTAAATTTTCTGAAATATTTTTTAATGTTCTGAATTCAAAATTTGAACGAAGTTTATTTTTAAACTCTTCGTTTTCAACCTCAATAAGTTTGCTGTCACTTCTATTGTAATTAAATGATAAAACAGATACAATAGAGTCTTTATCAAATAAATTATAATGACCATCCTTTGTAATTTGATCATTTATCCAAATTGATTTTTGTTGTGTAAGTGGTATAAATTCAAAAACATCATTTTTGATTAATACTTTGCTTTGATTTAATTTGATATTAGTTTCAATTTTTTCTGCTCCAACTTCATAGCTTAATTTTTGAATACCACCAGAATTAGAGGCGATGTTATACATTAAAGGTACAAATATTGCATGCTTAGTAAAGTCACCAAATTCTTTATCTAATCCAACGCTTGATAAAATTACTTTTCCATTTTTATAATTATATTGATTAATAAATGAACTTTTATTTATAAAATCTATATACGAACTAGTGTTGTTTTTAGAATTTTCAATTTGAAAATAGGATTTTACTTTCGGAAAATTAAGATTATCATTTTTTGATTCAAAAACAGCTTCAAAAATTCGATGTTTATAATTCAAATTAGTTAATTCAATACCATGCGATTTTGCTAAATAATTATCAATGTTCAAACTATTATTTAATTCATTGAATATTTTAATATCCATGTTTACGCTTGGAAAAATAAGAAGACTGCCACCATTACCAACATAGTTATTTAAAGAATTAATTACTCCAGTAGATAGTAGTTCTATTTGATCTAAAATAATTAAATCATATTGCTCTAATTGATTGAATGATAATTTATTAATGTTTACATTATTGAATTTAAAATAGGTTTCATTATTGAATAGTTTATTTAGCGACTTACTAAATTCTTTTTCAAAAATATTAAGTATGTTAATGTGTTCTTTGACCTGAAAAGAAATATAGTAATTGTCGTCAAAAGTAATTGGGTAATCTTGAATCTTAACAACTCCTTTATTCCAATTTAATTGATTACTTACAAAATTAACTTCAATAATTTTTTCATTTTCTAAATCGAAATTATTTAATGAAACTTGTTGTTCGTTAATAAATAACTTTAGCGATAAGTTTTCTCTTAATAATGAATCTGTTTTTTTTATTCTTACATTAAGAGTATTTTCTTTTTCTAATTGAATATTGGGTGTTGCTAACCAACAACTATCTATAAATATATTGGCTATTTTTTCATTTTCAAGATGTATAAATGTAACGTTAATTGTACTGTCTAAATTAAGCTTAGATAAATCAGATGATATTCCAATAAAATCTGAGATAATATACAATTCCTTCCTTTTTGCATCAGAAACAGATAAGGCCTCAATTTGTCTATTGATGATTTGATTTAACGAGCGATTATTTGCAGATATACTAACACTAGTTAGTTGTTTGTTAATTTGATCTTTAGTTATAAGCCTTTGATTAATTCCATTAAAATTATGATTTAACAATTGAAAGTCATCATTTTGATCATATGCATTAACTATTTCTGTAGCTTTAGTTTTAGCTAAATCTAGCAAATTGCTTGTTTTTGACAATCCATCCATGCTAAATGAATTATCTATGAAGATACTAACACCATATTTGTTTACTTTCTCAGAATTTTTGTTTTCGGGAATATATGGCTGAGAAAAAGCTAAAATGATAAATGAAAAAGCAAGAATTCGTGAAATTAGAATTAATAAATGTTTAATTTTTGATTGCTTTTGTGATTTTTCTTTTATGTTCTTTAAAAAACGAACATTACTAAAAGAAACTGTTTTGTATTTTTTGAAATTGAAAAGATGAATTAAAATAGGAATTGCTAGAAGAGCAAATGCATATAAGAACTGTGGGTACAGGAATTTCATCAAAAAGCAAAATTAAAATAATTTTTTAATCAAGCCTAATATTTAATCCTTTCAATTAATTAAGAAATAAATCCATCACTAATGGTTAATGTTCTGTCTGCCATATTAGCAAACTCCATATTGTGGGTAACAATGATGCATGTTTGGTTAAAATCTTTATTTATTTTGAGAATCAACTCATGTAATTCATTTGCATTTTTAGAATCTAAATTTCCAGATGGTTCATCAGCAAGTAATATTGTTGGATCATTAATTAAAGCTCTGGCAACAGCAACTCTTTGTTGTTCACCTCCAGAAAGTTGAGAAGGTTTGTGAGATGCTCTATTTTCTAAGCCAAGTTTTTTTAGCAATTCGAAAGCTTTTTTTTGAGCAACTTTTGTTTTGGTACCTGAAATAAAAGCTGGAATACATATATTTTCTAGTGCAGTAAACTCTGGTAGAAGGTTATGAAATTGAAAGATAAATCCGATAGATTTATTTCTAAATTCTGAAAGATTATCGCTGTTGGTTATATCCTCGTCGTTAATAATTAATTTTCCGTGATTAGGAGTGTCCAAAGCACCAATTAATTGAAGCAAAGTTGATTTTCCAGCTCCTGAGGCACCAACAATAGAAACACATTCTCCTTTGGAGATTTTTAGATTTATTCCTTTTAGAATTTCTAAATTCCCATAAGATTTTTTAATGTCTATTAATTCAATCAATTTTTGAGTCTTTGATAGTCTAAATAATATCTTACTTTCAAAGATATACTATTCTCTTGTTGATTATTAATTAAATCGATTAAATTTTCAACATAGTAGTTTTGAAGTTTATCTCCATTAGTAAGTATAGAATTTTTCCAAACAATAGATAGTTCACTTCCTGGTGCAAACCAATAATTAAAGTTTAGATCAATATTCCATGCATTAAAATTAGTGTTATAATATATGTCATTATTATAATCACTATTGTTTTGGAAGTCATTTAAATTATATTCTAGTTCATCCTGTAATTTAAAGCCAGAATCATCAATTTGATGAAAAGAGTTGTTTTTTACAGTCTGCCAATGATGTCTAAATTTTATGTCAAAACTAATTTTGTTGTTAACTACGTATTGACCTTTCAATACATTTGTGAAAAAATTTAGATCTCTGTTAGAAAAAACAATAATATCATTTTCGCTATTTGTTTGATGTTTCAAAAGTTGGTGATAACCAAAATCATTTTTTGTGGATTCAGTTGAGAAAACATAACTAACAAAAAAATGATCATTTATTCTAAAGCGAGGAGAAATTCTGTATCCTATTTTTTTTGCTTCATAAAGATTATAAATCCCACCATTTAAACTAAAATCTAAAGCAATTTTTTTTCTGTAGTCACTAGATAGAAAGGTTCTTGCTTCAAAACTCTTTGATCGAATAAAAACATTATCTAAGCTTGCTCTTGCTTCAAAATAGTCATTTTGATTGACTGGTTTTAAAGACGTTCTAAAGCCCCATGTTAAATAATTCCTAAATGTTGCTCTTTGTCTGTAGGACATTGAAAAATCAACAAACTTTTTCGGATTGTATAGTTCATTATAGTTAGTTTCAAAACTATTATAAAAATTTATGAATATGTTGTTGGGTCTAAGTGTTCTATAATTTATATATGCAGAATAACTTATTTCATTGTTATTGAATAATAATCCCAAATCATTAGGGTCATAGGTGTCGCTCTCAATTAAGTTGTAGATACCATATTGAAATTTTCCAGAAATTTTTTCAAGATTAATTAAAGAACTAAAACCTGTTTTTAAATTTTCGTTTTCTCTTACTAAGCTGTATTTATAATTAGTTTTTAATTGGATAGATCTTTTTTTATTTTTTAGATTTAAATTCAATCCACTAACGTTTGCCTCTGAACCAGAATTGTTTTTTCGTTGCACATTTGTGTTGGTAAACGTTATTGAAGAACTATTTTTTAATGTTTTGTCTAAAACCAAAACATTATAATTTGATTGAGGTAAATCATTTTCATCATCCGTATTTTTGGTGATAGCGTTTAAAAAACCAATTCCTAAATTGTTGTTTGTTTTTCCAGTTATTTTGGATGCATTTAGTAAATTATCATTTATTCTTCGGGAGTAAAATAATCCACTTTTATTAAAAAGCTCTGTTCCTTCATTAAAAAAAGATCGTTTTTCATCATACTGAATCTCAAATGGAGATAGGTTTAATACTTGATTGTCAAATCCAACTTGACCAAAATCAGGAATTAGAGTCATGTCTAGTGTAAAACTTTGATTGATTCCATATTTAATGTCTAAACCACCATTTATTTTTTTCAAAATAGTATCTCCATTATTTATTCCTACAGATGATATGTAAGGAAAAAGAGTTAATCTTGTAGGAGGTTCGATATTAGACAAACCACTAATTATACCTGTTTGGTCTATCGTGTTTTCCATGCTATTATCCACATAGTTCCAAGTGTATGATTGTCTAAATCGACGAATAGTTCGTCGAATATTGAAATTCCAATTTTGATTTTCTTTTTGTGGAAACCTTAATGCAGAATATGGAATTTCGAATTCTGCTATCCAACCATCATCATTAATTTTAGTTGCAGAATTCCATACCATATTCCAGTTTATTTCTTCATTTCCATTGGAGGAGAATTTTACATCTTGTTGTACTCCTGAAGCCGAAACGCTGAAAGAATAATCTAGTTGGCCATCATTAAATGGGTTTATTCTAATTTCAATTTTGTCAGTATTTGCACTATTTAGTTTATCTCTCTGAGATAATTGACTTAATATACTATCGGGGGTAGGATCTTTCATTAAAACAAGAAAATATATAGCCTGATTATCGTATACGGCCTTCCAAAAAGTTTCAAATCCAATTCGTTCGGCTTCTCCGTTAATTGGTTTTTCACTTATAAAGTTTGAACTAAAACTTGAGTTTTCCCATGCATTATCATCATTTAACCCATCAATTTTTGGTGCGATTTGAGTTTTTGTTATGGAATAATTTCTCTGTGATAAAGATTGAGAAAACGAATTGTAAGACAATAAAACAAAAAGGAAAAATAATACTCTCATTAAATTTAGTTTAAAAGGGATGCAAAGTTATTAAATTTAAGTCTTTCAAAATTTTAAAAATTGCGTTAAAGACATTACTTTAGCAACCTAATTTTATCAGAATGAATTTACACGAATATCAAGGAAAAGAAATCTTAAATAGTTTTGGAGTTCAAATTCAAAGAGGAATAGTTGCTTCAACACCAGAAGATGCAGTAGATGCTGCTAAAAAATTACAAGAAACCACTGGAACATCTTGGTGGGTAGTAAAAGCTCAGGTTCATGCTGGTGGAAGAGGAAAAGGAGGTGGAGTTAAGCTTGCTAAATCATTAGATGAAGTCAAAGAAATTTCATCTCAAATTTTGGGTATGCAGCTTATAACACCACAAACCTCTGCTGAAGGAAAGACCGTTCATCAGGTATTGATTGCAGAAGATGTATATTATCCTGGAGAAAATGAGACTTCCGAATTTTATATTTCTGTTTTGTTGAATAGATCTACAGGAAGAAATATGATTATGTATTCTACTGAAGGTGGAATGGATATTGAAGAAGTTGCTGAAAAAACTCCTCATTTAATTTTTAATGAAGAAATAAATCCTAAAGTTGGTTTGCAAGATTATCAGTGCCGTAAGGTTGCTTTTAATTTAGGTTTGAGTGGTAAAGCATTTAAAGAGATGACAAAATTTGTTAAGTGTTTGTACACTGCATATGATCAAATTGATTCTTCTTTATTTGAGATTAACCCTGTTCTTAAAACATCTGATGATAAAATTCTTGCTGTTGATGCTAAAGTTGCACTTGACGCAAACGCATTATATAGACATAAAGATTATGCTGAACTTAGAGATAAAAGAGAAGAAGATGCAACTGAAGTTGAAGCTGGAGAATATGGTCTAAATTTTGTGAAGCTCGATGGCAATGTTGGTTGTATGGTAAATGGTGCTGGTTTAGCTATGGCGACGATGGATATCATTAAACAAGCTGGAGGTAACCCAGCTAATTTTTTAGATGTTGGAGGTACTGCAGATGCTGCTAGAGTAGAGCAAGCTTTTAGGATAATAATGAAAGACTCTAATGTGAAGGCGATATTAGTAAATATTTTTGGAGGTATTGTTCGTTGTGACAGAGTTGCACAAGGAGTTGTTGATGCATACAAGAATATTGGAGAAATAAATATTCCAATAATTGTTCGATTACAAGGAACAAATGCAGTTGAAGCAAAGAATTTAATTGATGAAAGTGGGCTTGAAGTAGTTTCAGCTATTTTGTTACAAGAGGCTGCTGACAAAGTAAAAGAAGTATTATAAATACAATTTTAAAATAATAAAGCAGTCTTAGGACTGCTTTTTTTTTCATTTTATAATTTTGATCTATGAAAAAAATATTAGTTGCAAATAGAGGAGAAATAGCATTGAGGATAATGCGATCGGCTAAGGAAATGGGCTTGAAAACGGTTGCTGTTTTTTCTGATGCGGATAGAAAATCTCCTCACGTTATGTATGCTGATGAGGCTGTTTGTATTGGAGCTTCTCCATCTAGCGAATCGTATTTAAATATGGATAAAATCATTAAAGTTTGCAAAGATTTAAATGTAGATGGTATTCATCCAGGATATGGTTTTTTATCTGAAAATGCAGAATTTGTAAAAAAAGTTGAAAAAGAAAATATAATTTTTATTGGTCCTTCAGCTCATGCAATGGAAATGATGGGTAATAAATTGAAAGCAAAGGAAACAGTTAGTAAGTATGATGTTCCGTTGGTTCCAGGTACTGATGAAAAGCTTATTGATATTACTAAAGGTAAGAAAACAGCAAATGAAATTGGTTATCCTATTTTAATTAAAGCTGCAGCTGGTGGTGGAGGTAAAGGAATGAGAATTGTAAATAACGAAACTGATTTTGAAGAACAAATGAATTTAGCAATTAGTGAGGCTAAATCTTCTTTTGGTGATGGTTCCGTTTTTATTGAAAGATATGTAGGCTCACCACGACATATTGAAATCCAGATATTATCTGATAAGCATGGAAATTTTGTTCATCTTTTTGAAAGAGAGTGTTCAATACAAAGAAGACATCAAAAAGTAGTAGAAGAGGCTCCCTCTTCAGTGTTAGATGCTAAAACTAGAGATGAGATGGGAGAGTGTGCTATAAATGTTGCAAAATCTTGTAATTATGTTGGAGCAGGAACTGTTGAGTTTTTATTAGATGAAAATAATAATTATTATTTTCTTGAAATGAATACTAGGTTGCAAGTAGAGCATCCTGTTACAGAATTGATATCAGGTATCGACTTAGTAAAAGAACAAATAAAAGTTGCCAGAGGAGAAAAGCTCTCTTTTAATCAAAATGATTTAAAAATTGAGGGTCATGCAATGGAGGTTCGTGTTTATGCAGAAGATCCACAAAATAATTTTGCTCCAGACATAGGTGTTTTAAAAAGATACAAGTTACCAGAAAGTATTGGGGTAAGAGTTGATAGTGGTTTTGAAGAAGGTATGGAAATACCAATATTTTATGACTCCATGCTATGTAAGCTAATAACCTATGGAAAAGATCGCAAAGAATCAATTGAAAGAATGATAAGAGCAATTGATGATTTTAAAGTTATCGGTGTTAAAACAACACTGCCATTTGGTAAATTTGTAATGAATAACAGTCAATTTAAAAGCGGTAATTTTGACACCCATTTTGTTAAAAATTTCTTTAAAAGTGATGAGTTAAACAGTCATCAAAAAGATGAAGCTGAAGTAGCAGCTTTATTATCTAAATATTTGATTGAAAGTAAGACAAAAGCTAATTTAATTGTAAATACTAATCATAGTTCAGTTAGTAAATGGAAAAAAAATAGATAGCTCTATTTTCCTTTTCTTTCAACAATTATTACAATGGTATGTATCAATATTTTTAAGTCTATTAGTAAGGATTTATTCTTAATGTAAATCAAATCATATTTCAATCTTTCCAACATTTGGTCGATGTTTTCAGCATAACCATACTTTACCATTCCTAATGATGTAATTCCTGGTTTTACTTTGTAAAGCTTAGAATAGTGAGCTGTAATTTTTGTTAGTTGATCTGCATAAAATGGTCGTTCAGGTCGAGGACCCACAAAACTCATGTCTCCATTAAGTATATTAAAAAATTGTAATGTCTCATCCAATCTTACTTTTCTCATAAAACGACCAAATTTTGTTACTCTATTATCTGACATACTAGATAATTTTGGTCCATCCTTTTCAGAATCTAAATACATGGATCTGAATTTTAAAATGGTGAAAATTTTACCATTTATTCCAATTCTTTTTTGTTTGTATATTATCGGTCCTGGTGATTCAAATTTTATAATGATGGCACATATTATAAATACAGGAAAGAAAATTACAACGCATAAAAAAGCAAAAAAATAATCTAACAATAATTTAACTCTTTTTTCCCATTCAGGTTGACTGTCATTATTTAACTTAATTAGTGGGGTTCCAAGTATTGAATCAAGTTTAACCCTGCCAATTAAAATATCGTACATTTCAGGAATTACTTTTATAAAAACATTCGTTTGTTCTAGTTTATGAAGAATTTGTTCGATTTTTGAATGTTCATTTTTATCTAACGCTATAATAACATCTTCAATGTTATATTTTTTAATGACCTCAAGAACTGATTGATAATTTCCAAGATTTCTAGAAATATAATCTAATTGTTTGTTTTTAACTCCATCTAAATCAAGGTATCCAATAATTTTATGACCGCTAGATTTTTTTTCATTTTTTAGTTCTTCAATTAATTTTAGTGCCTTGCCTCCATTTCCAATTATAATAGTATTAAAACCAATTATTTTTTGGTGAATTAACTTTGCTGTTTGATTGGCAAAAAGTAATCTAAAAAAAGCAGTTATGGAAAAATGAAGTGAAAATAAAACTATGTATAAAGTATAGTATTGAGTATAATTTATAACTACATCATCTAAAAGAGCTCCAAAAAAAAGGATAGTAACACCAATTAGACTACATCCCAAAATTTTAACTAATTCATTTAGTCTAGATTTTTTGTAAATATCTTTATAGAAACCAGTAAAAAAATAAATAATTAACCAAAAAATTAATTCAAGAGAAAGGTTCATAAAGAATGTTGAATTTGCGGAAAATTCAACGTTTTCAATTTTTTCAGATCTAAAGTAAATAAATATTGACCATGCAATAATCGCACTTAAAGAGTCAAAAAAAATATATTTAAACGTTCTGAGTTGTTTATTCATGAACTATTCTAAGGTTATCAATAAATAAATCGTTAGAAACTAAAGAAGTATCTCTGGACATTCCAATAAAAATATTATAGTCAACAACACTATTTCCATAATAGTTAATGGTTTCTGAAAGCGAGAGGTATGTTTTATTCCAGTCTTCTTTTTCGTTTATATAAATTATTGCTGATTTACTTGAATTGGATTGTTCGTAATTGGCGTATATACCGACTACAAATGTGGCGTTCGATTTATATTCAAGTTCTAAATAAACTTCTCTATCTTTTGGTAAAGAAATATTGTTAGTCTTACATTCGAAAATTTCTCCATTCTGACCATTAATAGATATTTTGCCAAAATTATTGCCTAAGATAGAGTCACTCAAATTAGAGTATATTTTTTCAATAGTATGGTTTATTGAATCTGTTAAAACATTTAAAGTTATTCCGTTACCTTCAAAGTTTTCTTCATATGAAAAGTTGTTTATCTTGTAGCTAACTGTAGGGTAAATTGTACATATTTGATTTGGGCTAATCAGCTTTGTGGTGTTAAAGCTTTTGTAAAAAGGGTAACTCACTCTACTTGCCGATATTCCATTTTTTTTTATTCCGGCATTAACAATTATATCTTTTGTCCCAACTTTGAGCACTGGAATTACCGATGGTATGGGATAAACACCAATAAATTCATCGTCAAAATAAACCCAAGCATCTGTAATTTTAGAGGAAAAACTATTTGTAGTTTGAGTAGTGTCAAATAAAATCTCATCAATGAATAGTTGAGAAGATAGTTCTTCTTCAGGATTTATTATTTCACATGAGACAAAAAGAACGCAAAGTATAAAAATAAAAAACCTAGACATATTATTTAAGCTTCAAAGATAGTTTTCTGGAGTTCATTTTATCAAGTATTTGGTGTGCAAGTTCTAAAGCTCGAACACCATCAGAAATACTAACTTTTGGTTCGGTGTTATTTGTAATGGAATCGTAAAAACTGATTAATTCTTCTTTTATTGCATTGGTTTCTTTTATTTCCGGATTTTCGAAATAAATTTGTTTTCTTTTATTGTTTTTACCAACATCTAGAATCATTGCAAATGGATCAACTTCTTGCGATGGACTGAGGTTTTTTAATTTGATTATTTCAGTTTTTTTATCCAACAAGTCGATAGATATGTATGCGTTTTTTTGAAAAATTCTTAGTTTTCTCATTTTTTTTAATGACATTCTACTAGAAGTAATATTACAAACAGTTCCGTTATCAAACTCCAACCTACAATTTGCAATATCATGACTATCGCTAATGACAGCAACACCGCTAGCACTTACTTTACTAATATTGGATTTAATAATACTTAGTATTATATCGATATCATGTATCATCAAATCCAATACAACTGGTACATCAGTGCCTCTGGGATTAAATTCAGATAGTCTGTGTGCTTCTATAAAAAGAGGTGAATCAATATACGGTTGTGCAGCTAAGTAAGCAGGGTTAAATCGTTCTACATGACCAATTTGTACTTTTATACCAGCTTCTAATGCAAGTTTCATTAACTTATCTGCTTCTTCTAGTGTATTGGTAATAGGTTTTTCTATAAAAACATGTTTGTGTGATTTTATAGCTTTTTCTGCATATTCGAAATGAGACAGAGTAGGAGATGAAATAACAATTGCATGACAATTTTCAATAAGTTCGTCTATTTTTTTGAAAGACTGAATTCGTAGACTCCTGTTTAACTTTTTAGCTAGTTCTTTATCTGTATCATAAAAACCAACAATTTCGAATTTAGTATCTAATTCATCTAATAATTTTAAATGAATTTTGCCTAAATGACCAACACCAATAACTCCTATTTTTATCATACATTTATTAAATCAGGCTAATATAATAATTAAATTTTCTAATTTTGGATCGTTAAATGAAAGATACCTTTAGACATCAGGGAATGCGCATGAATTTGGTTTCTGTTTTATCCGAAAAAGGTATAACCGATCAAAAAGTGTTAAAGGCAATTTCTAAAATTCCTCGCCATTTATTTATAGATAAAGCTTTTGTTGAATTTGCCTACGAAAATACGGCTTTTCCAATAGGGTGTGGTCAAACTATTTCACATCCATATACTGTAGCATTTCAATCTCAAATATTAGAAATTAATCCGAATGAAAAGGTGTTGGAAATTGGAACAGGTTCTGGTTATCAAACAGCTGTATTATTAGAACTTAAAGCAAATGTATTTACTATTGAAAGACATAAAGAATTATATGAAAAAACAAGCGATTTTTTACCTTCCATTGGATATCAAGCTATGTTTTTTTATGGAGATGGTTACAAGGGGTTAAATAGTTTTGCTCCTTTTGATAAAATTATAGTAACTGCTGGTGCAACTGAAATACCAAAAAAGCTTTTATTGCAATTAAAAGTTGGTGGAAAAATGGTAATTCCGGTAGGTAATAAAGATGAACAAAAAATGAAATTAATTATTAGAAATTCAGACAATGAATTTTCAACAAAAACATTAGGAAAGTTTAGTTTTGTGCCTTTATTACCAAATAAGACATAGCGATTTATTATTTTTGCGAACAATATAAAATAACTAAAAATGAAACGAATTAGTGTTATAGGTGCTGGAACAATGGGTAATGGTATTGCTCATTCTTTTGCTCAAAGTGGATATGAAGTATGTTTAATTGATATTTCTCAACAATCATTAGACAAAGCTATTGCTGTTATTTCAAAAAATTTAGATAGACAAATTTCTAAAGAAAAAATTTCTGAAAATGATAAAGAATCTACTTTATCTAACATTACAATAAGTACTGATTTAGTTTCATCTGTTAAAAATGCTGACTTAGTTATAGAAGCAGCAATAGAAAATATTGATATCAAATTAAAAATTTTCAAACAACTAGATGATGTTTGTGATGAGAATACCATACTTGCAACTAATACATCTTCAATTTCTATAACTAAAATAGGGGCTGCTACTAATCGACCTGATAAGGTAATTGGAATGCATTTTATGAATCCAGTTCCAATTATGAAATTGGTTGAGGTAATAAGAGGATACGCTACTTCTAATGATGTTACTGATACTATTATGAATGTATCCAAAACGTTATCAAAAATTCCAGTTGAAGTAAATGATTACCCTGGTTTTGTAGCCAATAGAATTTTAATGCCAATGATTAATGAAGCTATTATTTCTTTGCACGAAGGAGTTGCTGGTGTACAAGAAATAGATACAGTTATGATGTTAGGTATGGCTCATCCTATGGGACCATTACATTTAGCAGATTTTATTGGTCTAGATGTTTGTTTATCTATTATGAATGTTTTGTATGAAGGTTTTGGAAACCCTAAATATTCTCCTTGTCCGTTATTGGTAAATATGGTGACTGCTGGTAAACTAGGAGTAAAGTCAGGCGAAGGTTTTTATGATTATTCTGATGGTCCAAGAAATAAAACTGTTTCAAAGCAATTTATTTAATGGTTCCGTTTTCTTTTGCTTGAGTGATAATGAACTCAATTAGTTTATCTTCTTTATTTTTTGTTGGCTCGTAAATAACTTTTAGATTATTATCGTAAACCTTTGCCATTCCTTGCCAAAAAAATGCATGTAGCCCACCTCTAAGTTCTTTTATAATGTTATATGTACTGATATTTGTTTCTCTGTAAATTAGTTTTGATAAAATTCTTCCTTCCCAGCGACTAAGTTTTTTTAGTTCATCTGCAAGGTCACTTTTTATCCATTTTTCTATCGATTTAATGTATTTGCGTTTTTTTCTTCTTTTAGAAATAACAATGAGATCACTTTTAACATTATCAAGTTTTTTTGAGGCTAATTGTGCAAATGGATAGACTTTAAGAGTTTTCTTTTTTAATTGATTAAAATAAATTTGATCAGACTTTTTTTTGAAATTTAAAATTTCAACCTCTTTTATACTAGACAAGACTAAGGTGTCTTCATTACTAACAATTAGATGACGTATTTGTAAGCTGTCATTCTGACTGTAGCATTTATATGTAATCAATAGTATTAAAAACAAATATAATTTCACTTAGTAAATATAACTTTATTGCAGGTAAAGGTCAATTAATCCACTAGGTGTTTTAACAATTATAGTTTTACTTTTTTTATTGATATCTACAACAAATTCTTGGACAAAAGGAATTAATACTTGATTACTATTAATACTAATTTGAATCAAGTCTTGTGCATTATTTGACAACATATTTTCGATAATCCCCAATTCTCCTAAGTTTTTATCGATTAATACATAGCCTGTTAAATCATTTTTTTGATCATTTATTTCTTCAGGTAAAAAATCAGCTGGAATATAAACCTCATTATTAATTAGTTCATTAGCCTGCGAGTCATTTTCGACATCTTCAAATGATACAACAATAAATTTTTTGTTTTTGAATGCGATATTTTTTAAAAAAAAAGGAACTAAACTGTTATCCATTTTGATGAATAAAAATTTTAGTTCCTTTAATTTTTTGAAGGGTTCAATAAATATTTTAATGTTTAAATCGCCCTTAAACCCGTGTTTCTTACTAATTTTTCCTAATAGAAAAACATCGGATTCTTTCATTTTAGGAAGATTATTCTTCTTCTTTTTTATCTTCTTCAGCAGCAGGTGCTTCTTCAGATGTTACAGCTTCTTCAGTTGCAGGTGCTTCTTCAGATGTTGCAGCAGTTGCAGGTGCTTCTTCAGATGTTGCAGCCTCTTCAGCAGCTGGTGCTTCTTCAATCGTTTCAGCCTCTTCAGTTGCAGTTTCCTCAGCTTCTGGAGCCTCTTCAATCAATTCGGAGTTTGCTTTTGCAAGTTCTAAAGCTCTTGCTTCATTAATAGCTTTCTCAGCCTTTAATTTTGATTCTTCAGATTCTTTTTTGAGTTTAAGAATGTTTTCTTGAGCTGCAATATTCTTTTTTGCTTTTTGGTCTAACCAAGCATCAAATCTTTTGTCTGCTTCTTCTTCATTGAATGCACCTTTTGCAACACCAGCAAGCAAGTGTTTTTTCATTAAAACACCTTGTTGTGATAAAATATCACGAGCAGTGTTTGTAGGTTGTGCACCTTTAAGAAGCCAATCAACAGCACTATCAAAATTTAATTCAATAGAGGCAGGATTTGTATTAGGATTGTATTGTCCTAATTTCTCAATAAATTTTCCATCTCTTTTTGCACGACTGTCCGCTACTACAATCATAAAAATTGGTCTTGCTTTACGTCCGTGTCTTTGTAATCTAATTTTTGTTGGCATAATTTTTAATTCAGTTGAACTATCTCTGTAGTAATTCTGGTTAATAAATAAGGCTGCAAATATGCGATTTTTATTTAATATATATGAGAAAAATTAAAATTTTAATACTTATTAACAACTTCATTTTATGAAACTATAAAATTGTAGATTTACAATTACCTTAGAATTTAATTATTTTTTTTTGCTAATGTATTTAGTTTTTGATACAGAAACCACAGGTTTACCTAGAGATTGGAAGGCACCAATCACTGATACGGATAATTGGCCAAGATGTGTACAAATAGCGTGGCAAATACATGACGAATTTGGTGAGTTAATCGAAGTAAATGACTTTTTAATTCGACCAAATGGTTACAACATTCCATATGAGTCAGAAAAGATTCATGGGATATCTACTGAATTAGCAAATCGAAAAGGAGAAGATTTAAATTTTGTTCTAGAAAAATTTAATCAAGCAATAGAAAAAACAGATTTTATTATTGGGCATAATGTTGGTTTTGATATTAATATTATGTTGTGTGAATTCTATCGTTTAAGTATAAACACTACACTGAAGAGTTTAAGAGTTCTAGACACCTGTTCAGAAAAAACGGCCAATATGTGTCAGTTAAAAGGTGGTAGAGGAGGTAAGTTCAAATTACCAAACCTAACTGAATTACATTCTTTTTTATTTGGATCAGATTTCGATGAAGCTCATAATGCAACAGCAGATGTTGTTGCCACAACTAGATGTTTTTTAGAGCTAATTAGAAAAGGGTTGTTTAGTTATCAAGAATTAGGTAAAGACTCTGATTATATTTTAAAATATCAAGAAATAAATAATTCGCTGACAGAACCTATTTCAATTGTTCATGTCAATTTAAAATCTGAAAGTGAAAAGTTAAAAATAAAAGATAAAGACAAACAACAGTTAGAAGATTTTTCTAATGATGTTGATCTTTCAAATTATTCATTTTCTCATTTACATAATAGATCTCAATTCTCTGTATTACAGTCAACTACTGAAATAAAAAAGCTGATAAATAAAGCTCATGAGTTTCAAATGCCAGCAGTAGGCTTGACCGATGATTCAAATTTTTATGGTGCTTTTCATTTCTTAAAAAATATATATGATCACCCAGCCAATAAAGAAATAATTGAGCATAATAAAAAAGTTCAAAAAGGTGAATTAAATGCTGAAATTAAAGAATTTGAAATTAAAGGAGTACTTGGGTGTGAATTGTCAATTTGTAGAGATCATTTAGATAAATCTAAACAAGATAATGGTCACAAAATGGTGTTTTTATGTAAAAATAAAAATGGTTACCATAATTTATCTAAAATGAGTTCCATTGCATTTGTTGATGGGTTTTATTATGTGCCAAGAATAGATAAGAAAATAGTTGAGCAATACAAAGATGATTTAATTGTATTAAGTGGTGGACCTAGAGGAGAAATTGCTAATTTGATTTTAAATGTTGGAGAAACTCAAGCTGAGGAATCTTTTATTTGGTGGAAAAATACTTTTAAGGAAGATTTTTATGTTGAGTTAGTAAGACATGGACTAGAGCATGAAGATAAAGTAAACGAAGTAATGTTATCTTTTGCTAAAAAACATCAGGTAAAGGTAGTTGCATCTAATGAAACCTACTATTTAGAAAAAGATGATTCAAACGCCCATGACATATTACTTTGTGTAAAGGATGGCGAATTGCAATCTACTCCAAAAGGTAAAGGAAGAGGATTTCGATACGGTCTGAGTAATGACGAATATTATTTTAAATCTCAAGAAGAGATGAAAAAATTATTCAAAGATATTCCAGATGCAATTATTAACGTAGAAGAGGTTTTAGAAAAAATTGAAAATTTTGAGTTAAAAAGAGATGTTCTGCTACCAAAATTTGAAATTCCTAAAGAGTTTATTGTAGATCAAGACGAAGTAGATGGAGGTAAAAGAGGTGAAAATGCTTATTTGAAACATATAACTTTTGAAGGAGCTAAAAAAAGATATAAAACAATAACACCGGAGATTGAAGATCGATTAAATTTTGAGTTAAAAACAATTGAAAATTCTGGTTATCCAGGTTATTTTTTAATTGTTCAAGATTTTACTTCTAAGGCAAGAGAAATGGGTGTGTCAGTTGGACCTGGTAGAGGATCTGCTGCTGGATCGGCAGTAGCTTATTGTATAGAAATTACAAATGTCGATCCAATAAAATATGATTTACTTTTTGAGCGATTCTTAAACCCAGATCGTGTTTCTTTACCAGATATTGATATAGACTTTGACGACGAAGGAAGAAATAAAATAATTGAATGGGTTGTAAATAAATATGGAAAAAATCAGGTAGCACAAATTATTACTTATGGTACTATGGCGGCTAAGTCTGCAGTTAGAGATACGGCAAGAGTTTTAGATTTGCCATTGTCTGAGGCCGATCAATTAGCCAAAAAAATTCCAGATATAAAACTTAATAAGCTTTTTAATTTTGATGATAAAGAACTCAAAGAAAAGCTAAGTGGAGAACAATATCAACAAGCACAAGATCTTTTAGAACTTTCCAAGACTG
The DNA here is from genome assembly GCA_049890095.1 of Flavobacteriales bacterium. Lineage (GTDB taxonomy): Bacteria > Bacteroidota > Bacteroidia > Flavobacteriales > UBA7312 > JABAYQ01. The sequence goes on from JBMHCD010000011.1 coordinate 108,711, forward strand.
AAAGTCTAAAGTCTCAAACTTTGAATCAGGCAACTATTTTAGAGGGTTCAGTACGTAATATTGGTATTCATGCTTGTGGAGTAATTATTACACCTGATGATATTTCAAAGTTTGTTCCGGTCACTATAGCAAAAGATGCAGATTTATTAGTAACTCAATTTGATAATAGTGTAGTAGAGGACGCCGGGATGTTAAAAATGGACTTTTTAGGGCTAAAGAACCTTACTATTATTAAGGATTGTTGTAAAATAGTTAAGCATATACATAACATTGAGATCGATGTTGATAGTATTCCTTTAGATGATGAAAAAACATATGAGCTATTTCAAAAAGGAGAGACAAATGGAATCTTTCAGTTCGAATCCGTCGGTATGCAGAAAAATCTCAAGTTATTAAAGCCTGATAAGTTTGATGATTTAATTGCTATGAATGCACTCTATCGTCCTGGTCCGATGGAGTATATTCCTGATTTTATAGCTAGAAAGCATGGAAAAGAAGAAATAATTTATGATTTGCCAGAAATGGCAGAATATTTATCAGATACTTATGGTATAACAGTGTATCAAGAGCAGGTTATGCTATTGTCGCAGTCTTTAGCTGGTTTTTCAAAAGGTGATGCCGATGTTTTACGAAAAGCTATGGGTAAAAAGATATTTGCTTTACTAGAAAAGTTAAAGCCGAAATTTTTAAGTGGATGTGAACAAAATGGTCATGATGTAGAGATTGCTTCTAAAATATGGAAAGATTGGGAGGCATTTGCTGCTTATGCATTTAATAAATCTCATTCTACCTGTTATGCTCTAATTGCTTTTCAAACTGCTTATTTAAAAGCTCATTATCCGGCTGAATATATGGCAGCATATCTTACCCATAATATGAATGATATTAAAAAGGTAACTTTTTATATGGAAGAATGCAAAAGAATGGGGTTAAAAGTTTTAGGTCCGGATATAAATGAAAGCTTTTACAAATTTGCTGTAAACAAAAATGGAGAAATTAGATTCGGTTTAGGAGCAATAAAAGGAGTTGGTGAAGGAGCGGTTGAAGCAATTGTTAAAGAAAGAAAAGAAAATGGTAGTTATCCATCAATTTTTGAGTTAACTAAAAGAATAGATTTAAAATCTGTAAACAAAAGAGCATTTGAAAGTTTAGCTTATGCAGGAGCATTTGATAGCTTTGGTCATGAAAGATCTTCTTATTTTCACAAAGAAAATGATATCACATTTTTGGAAAAAGGTGTTAAGTATGGTCAAAAACATCAACAAAACTCTAATTCTTCACAAGTTTCATTATTTGGAGGAGAGAGTGCTGATTTAATACTTTTAGAACCTCAAGTTCCTAATTGTGATCCATGGCCTACATTAACTCAACTAAATAATGAAAAAGAAGTTGTAGGGTTTTATATCTCTGGTCATCCGCTGGACGATTATAAATTAGAAATGAAAAGCTTTTGTAATTTCAATATTTCAGAAATAAAAGATTTCGATTTAATGAAAGGAAAAGATATTCGTATCGCTGGAATGGTTTCTGAAGTTGAACATCGTTTTACTAAAAAAGGTAAGCCTTTCGGAACAATTTCTATTGAAGATTATCATGACAATATAACTTTTTTCTTGTTTGGTGAAGAGTATCCAAAATATAAACCATACATGACAAAAGGGTGGTTTTTGCATGCACAATGTAGAGTTCAAGAAAGAAAATGGCAAGAAGGACAATTAGAAATTAAAATTGTAAGTTTAGAATTGCTTTCTGAGATAAAAGAAAAAACGAAAAGATCTGTTGTACTCAAAATGGAATTAGATCATTTAAAAAATGATCATTTTGAAAATATTTCAAATTTATGTGAACAAAATAAAGGAAAGCATAATTTGAAGTTTATGATTAACGATTTATCGGAGGGTTATCAAGTAAGTTTGAAGTCAAAAAAGTACAAAGTTAACCTAGATGATAACTTTTTAAATAGTTTAAAACAAATCCCCAATATTGAATTAGAAATCAATTAAAAAAATTAATTTTGTAAATCAATTTAAATTAAAATATTATGGCTTTAGAAATAACAGACTCAAATTTTGAAGAGGTAGTTTTAAAATCTGACAAACCAGTTTTAGTAGACTTTTGGGCTACATGGTGTGGTCCATGCAGAATGGTTGGTCCAATTGTAGATGAATTATCCAACGACTATGAAGGCAAGGCAGTAGTAGGAAAAGTAAATGTTGATGATAATTCTGCCGTTCCTTCTGAATATGGCATTAGAAACATACCTGCTTTATTGATTTTCAAAAATGGTGAAATCGTTGATAAAGTAATTGGTGCTGTACCAAAAAATGTGTTAGCTGAAAAGCTCGATGCTCAACTGTAATAACTTAAATTCAAAGGGCTTTAAAAAGCCCTTTTTTTATGAACTTCAAAGAAGAAATACAACCTTTTGAAAATTTAGAGTTTTTAGCAAAACAAGCTGTAGAAGGATTTATTACAGGTTTACATAAAAGTCCTTTTCATGGTTTTTCTGTTGAATTTGCTGAACATAGACAATATAACGACGGGGAAAGCACAAAACATATAGATTGGAAGTTATTTGCTCGAACAGACAAGTATTTTATTAAAAGATACGAAGAAGAAACCAATCTAAGATGTAGAATTGTAATTGATAATTCATCATCTATGCATTTTCCTGTACAAGATCAATTATCTTTAACCAATCCAAATAAAATTTTTTACAGTGTTTTTAGTGCAATGGCATTGATGAAATTGTTTAAAAAACAAAGAGATGCGGTTGGATTAAGTGTATTTTCGGACAAAATTAAACTTCATACTTCCGAAAAAACTACTACAAAACATCATCAGCAACTTAATAATGAATTGTATAGCTTATTAAAAGATTCTTCAAACCTTAAAACTACATTTGCTGTTGAAGCACTTCATCAAATTGCAGAAAACATTAATCAGCGTTCGTTAGTGATGTTATTCAGTGATATGATGGACAACTCAGATCAATCCGAAAGTTTGTTTTCAGCTTTACAACATTTGAGATTTAATAAACATGAAGTGATTATTTTTCATCTGAACGATAAGCAAAAAGAAATAGAATTTGATTATGACAATCGACCATATAAATTTGTAGATATGGAAACAGGAGAGGAGTTAAAGTTATCTCCTAATTCTGTTAAATCGGTTTATAAAGAAAATAAGATGAAAGCATTACAAGATTTAAAACTTCATTGTGCACAATATAAAATTGATTTTATTGATGTGGATATTAATTTAGATATTCAAAATGTATTGTTATCCTATTTTCATAAACGAAATAAAATGATTCGATAGGATGAACAAGTTGTCTAAGTCTTCTTTCCTTCTAGGGTTAAAATGCAAAAAGGCACTTTATTTAAAAAATCATCATAATCATCTTTCAACTCCTATATCTCAACATCAAAAAAATATTTTTAATTCAGGTAATAAAATAGGTTTATTAGCACAAAAACTATTCAAAAACGGTCATAGCTCGGTAAATAATGATGACCCAATTGCTTTTACGCAACAATTAATTAATCAAGGAGTTGAAGTAATTTACGAGGCTGCATTCTGTTTTAATCAACTTGTATGTTATGTAGATATTTTGGTTAAAAAAGAAGACAAATGGCATATTTATGAGGTTAAAAGTGCAACCAAAATTTCAAAATCAAATATTTCTGATTTAGCATTTCAATATTATGTTTTAACTAAATGTGGATTAACAATAGATGATGCATCTATTATAAATATTGATAATTCTTATGTAAGAAAAGAAAAGTTGTTTTTAGAAAAAATGTTTAAAATCACGTCCTTGCATGAGTCAATTATTTTGATGCAAAAGCAAATTGATAAAACAATTTCGGAATTGTTACTTCTTGAAGAACAAAAAAGTATTCCAAGTGAAGATATAGGTCCAAAATGTTCCTCTCCACATGATTGTATTTTTAAATCTCACTGCTGGAAAAATATACCAGAATATAGCATCTTCGATATTTCTAGATTGCCTCCTGAAATAAAGTGGGAGATGTATGGCAACTATATTGTTGAGTTGGAAGATGTTCCTATTTCTTCTACATTAAATGAAAAACAGAAAATGGAGATTGATGCCTATGTTAATGACAAATCATTCGTAGATGTAGAATCCTTAAAAAAGTTCCTTTCTTCCATATCATCAAAGGTATATTTTTTAGATTTTGAAACTTATCAATCTGCTATTCCAGATTTTTATGGAACTAAACCTTATCAACAAATTCCTTTTCAATATTCAGCACATTATTTAGATGAAAATAAAGAGCTCCAACATTTTGATTTTTTAGCTGATACAAGTGGAGATAATAGAGAACAGTTTATACGTTCATTAATTAAAGATTTATCTTTTCAAGGCGATATTTTAGTATATAATATTTCGTTTGAAAGAGGTCGATTAGTAGAGCTTTCAAAAGCTTTTCCTCAGTATAAAGATGAACTTGATAAAATTATAAATCGAATGATTGATTTAATTATTCCATTTAAAGAAAGGTGGTTTTATAATTCTAAAATGAAAGGAAAAAATTCTATAAAAAATGTATTGCCTGCATTAGTACCAGGATTCTCATATGATAGTTTAAAAATCAATAATGGAATATTAGCAAGTCAATCTTTTTACGATTTATCTAATGTAAAAGATAAAAATGAGGTTTTAGAAATTAGAAAAAATCTATTGGAATATTGTAAGCTTGATACTTTAGCAATGGTTAAAATTTTTGAAGTTTTAAAAAATGCTGTTTCATAATGCTTATTTACACCACTTTTTGTGGGTCATTCTTTTTATCTTTGTACCTAACTTTAATCTTAATATATGTTTGGGTTTTTTAAAAAGAAATCAGAGAAGGATAAACTGCTAGAACAGTACAATAAAAAGAAAAAACAAGCCTTTGTTTTATCGAAGTCAAATAGAAAAGAAAGTGATAGGCTTGAAAAAGAAGCTTTTGATATTTTACAAAAAATCGATTCTTTACCACAAAAAGATTAGCTTTTTGCTTTTTTATGTCCTTAACTTTTGAAAAAGATGATGTACTAAATAAATATATTCCACCTGAAATAATCGGTGTCTATTATTTTTTGGATTCTTCAGATAAAATTTTATATATAGGAAAAAGTATTGATGTTAAAAAACGTATTTCACAACATTTATATAAAGGAAGAAAACGTTTGTTGTCTGCCTATTGTAGAATTAGGGTTGTTCCTATGCACTCCGAATTAGAGGCATTACTGTTTGAATCTCAAGAAATAAAAAAACATAAGCCAATTTTTAATAGAAGATTAAGAAAGTCAAAACAAGTAATTTCTTTATACTCATGCAAAAACTACTCTGGTTATAGCTATTATTACTTGGGAAGAGATCAACAAAATGATTCCTTGATTGATTTTATGAGTTTGAAAGCTGCCAAGTCTTTTTTGACTAAACTAACTTCAAAGTTTCAGCTTTGCGAAAAAATCAATAAACTAGACAAGTCCTCAAAAATGTGTTTTCAGTATCATTTAAAAAAATGTAATGGTGCTTGTATAAAAATGGAAAGTATAGAAGATTACAATACTAGATATGAATTGAGTTATTCTCAAATTTTTAACAATCCAAAAGATTGTTGTTTAACTTTCGATATTGAAGGAGTGAAGACATACGTTAATATTGAAAACAACAAGGTAGTTAAGTTCGGAGTAAAAGGAAAAAGCACTTATAATATTGATTTCCCATCTAATGATGAAATTAGAATTGTTAATATATATAAAAACAGGTTTTCTAAAAATTTTAAAATAAATGTTTAGAAAACAAATAATCACAAAAAAACCTTCATTTAATAATGAAGGTTTAAAGATCTATAAAAAAGAAGATATTTATTCTTTTAGTGTTGCTGCTTTTACTCTTAGCTTAACGGTAGAGGATTCTTTGTAAAACCCTTCCGTTTGAATGCTATATTTTGGAAACAAAAACATGTCAACATCCGGATTTTGCTCTAGCATTTCCGTATTAATTTCTGATCCTGCCGCTCCTTTTGATGCTCCTTTCCAAATTAATGAATTAAAGGTAGCTGAAATTGGTAAACCTAATACATAAGATAATATGTTAGGAGATCTAGTAAATGATCCGTTTTGGTCTAATACGAAAGTCCCAGTAAATGTATCATAAACATATGAGTCGTAAACTTTAGATCCTACTCCAATTGCAGTCATTATATTAGCACTTTGCCATGTTAGGGCAGCAAAGGTCAAAATTGGAAAAAACTGAGGAACTTTTGAAATATTTATTCCGTTAAAACTAAATGTAAATCCGCTTGTATTATTTTTTGATTGATTCATCGGAATTCCAAAGAATGAAGATCCAGATTTAGTAATGTTTAATTCTTCTATTTCATATTGATCAGTTGTGAAACTAGCGTTATGAAATGCACCATTTCCTGTGTATAAACGATTTGAACAACTTGAGAAAATTAATGCTAAAATTAAGGTTAAGTGTATGATTTTCATAATGTTATTTTTTTCAAATGTATATTTTTTAAAATAAATGAACAAAATAACAGTAAGTTTTGGTTGAAATATGTGTAAGTGTTACAATAGAAATTTAGAGAATTCTATTAATTATAAATTTAATTTAAAATACACATTTTTATTTTTTAAATATTTTTATGTAAGTGATGACAACTTCAAATTCGGTTGAATAAATAAAATAAGCCCTTGTAAAACTTTGATTCACAAGGGCTTATTTGAAATTGGCGGTCTGGACGAGACT